>CAZFRM010000019.1:43690-84099 GCA_964521255.1 uncultured Roseivirgaceae bacterium | reverse complement strand
ACTTTAAACCTGCCTATTAATGCTCCTTAACTTAATGACATTGCCCGAAGGGATGATATATTTCACCCCTTCGGGGTTTGGGATACCCTCTATCGCAAATGTTCTATAATCATTTCATCCCTTCGGGATTTACATACATCCGATAATTGTGCATTTTAAATTTAGATGCGTCTGCCCTGAATTCGTACTTCGTAAATCGTACTTCGTACCTTTCTTTCTTCTACTTTTGCAAAATTTCTTATGGCAGAAATAGGGTCTGATATTAAAAAAGCAATTGATCTGCTTAATGCAGGTGAGTTGGTAGCCATTCCTACAGAAACGGTTTATGGATTAGCGGGCAATGCATTGAATGGGGATACCGTAGCCAAAATTTTTACTGTTAAGAACAGACCGCAGTTCGATCCGCTCATTGTACATGTTCCTGATCTTTCTTATGTAGAACGGTATGCTGAAGAAATTCCATTGAAAGCAACGAAGCTTGCAGAAGAATTCTGGCCAGGACCGTTAACACTGTTATTGAAAAAAAAATCCGTAATACCCGACCTGGTAACAGCGGGACTGGATACGGTTGGTATCCGTTGTCCGAATCATAAACTTACCCGTGAATTACTTCAACATCTTCCCTTTCCCCTGGCAGCACCCAGCGCCAATCCGTTTGGTTATGTAAGTCCTACCACACCCTTGCATGTAAATGAACAACTCGGTAACAAGATTGGCTACATACTTGATGGTGGTCCCTGCACGATAGGAATTGAATCAACCATTGTTGGCTTTGAAGGAGAAGACGCTGTGGTATTCAGACTTGGAGGATTAAGTGTAGAGCAGATTGAGCATGTAATAGGAGAAGTAAAAGTACAAACACATTCCACTTCCAATCCCAAAGCGCCCGGACAGTTGAAGAGTCACTATTCTCCAAATAAAAAAATTATTCTTGGCAATCTTCACGAACTGATCCATCAATACAACCTGGAAGAAACTGCAGTTCTCTCTTTCAAAAATAATTTTACCGCTCCCTTCACGTTCGTCTTGTCACCCGCTGGTACATTAGAAGAAGCGGCTCAAAATCTTTTTACTGCCTTACGTACGCTGGATAAAATGCCCGTGAAAATCATACTGGCAGAACTGGTTCCCCAGCAAGGCATTGGAAGAGCTATTAACGATCGATTGCGCCGCGCCTCGGCGGAGGGGTAGTTTAGTTATTAAGTTATTGAGGGCACACGTAGTAAAGCATCTTGCTAATGTAAAAAGTATTAAATTAAATTAAATAGATGATCGGTGATTACTAATGTCCGACTAAAAAAACGAACACCTACGTAATCCCTTGATTTTCTTGATTCCATAGTCTCTCTCCTTCGGAGAGAGGTAGGAGTGAGGCCAGATAAAGAAACATCAAGAAAATCAAGGGATTGAAACGAATGCTACAATTTTAGTCGGACAACAATCTTAACAAATATTTATTTCCCTTCTCTCAATGAATTTTACCAAATTGAATTTTCTTACTGGTAATGTAAAACTTCATGACAAAGAAAGCTCTTGTACTGACCGGCGGTGGCGACAGCCCTGGCCTTAACGCTGTG
The DNA here is from genome assembly GCA_964521255.1 of uncultured Roseivirgaceae bacterium. GTDB lineage: Bacteria > Bacteroidota > Bacteroidia > Cytophagales > Cyclobacteriaceae > ZC4RG29. The sequence continues at coordinate 82,522 of CAZFRM010000019.1, read as the reverse complement.
ATACGTGGTATTTGTAAACGTGCCCGCAAAGAACACGACTGGGAAATTTATGGAAGTATTGAGGCCTTCAATGGTGTATTCAATGATCCCCAGGAAATCATAAAGCTCACCGATGATGTCGTTGCCGGCATTCATGTGAAAGGCGGTACTATTTTGAAGACAACCAATAAAGGCAACCCTTGTAAATTCCCAATTGAAAATCCCGATGGAACAATAACCTTCATTGACCGGTCGGATGAATTGGTAAAGCGCTTAACGGATTTGAAGTTTGACGCCATTATTAATATTGGCGGTGATGGTTCGCAGCGCATTTCAAAAACATTATTTGATAAAGGTATTAACATAGTAGGTGTTCCGAAGACCATTGACAATGATCTCGCTGCCACCGATGTGACGTTTGGTTTTCAAACCGCCGTTCAAATAGCAACAGATAGTTTTGATAAGCTGGTCACAACAGCCGAGAGTCATCATCGCGTTATGATCATGGAAGTAATGGGTCGCGATGCAGGATGGATTGCCCTTCACACCGCTATTGCCGGCGGCGCTGAGATTTGTTTGATACCGGAGATTCCATACGATGCAAAAAAAATATTGGATAGAATTCAACTGCGCTATAAAAAAGGAAAAGGTTTTATGAATATCGTAGTGGCTGAAGGCGCCAAGCCTAAAGATGGAACTGTAGTGGCAGGGAAAAACGAAAAAGGTTCTGAGCATGTCAGGCTTGGAGGAGTAGCGTACCAACTTTCCCAGCAGCTCAAAGATATTGGATGCCTCGCTGAGATTCGGGAAACCGTACTGGGTCATGTACAACGTGGTGGTACGCCCATCGCATACGACCGTGTATTGGCTTCGCTTTATGGTGTAAAAGCATTTGAACTTGTACTCGAGGGCAGGTTCGGGCAGATGGTGGCGTTTAAAAATAATAATATCACATCCGTTTCTCTTGAAGAAGCAACCAAAGAAAACAGCTTCGTGGATAAAAATTCCTACATCGTTCAGGCGGCACGGGGGCTAGGGATAGGTTTTGGGGATTAAGGTTGAAAGTTTAAAGTCTAAGGTTGAGTGCGCTAACTTTAAACTTTGAACCTTAAACTTTAAACTATTTACTAAATTCGCCATCGATTAAATTTAACTCTTATACTCAACTACTTTTCTTATTATGAAAACCATTGACGACATCAATTTTAAAGACAAGCGAGCGCTGATCCGTGTAGACTTCAATGTTCCTCTGGACAAAAGTTTTAATGTAACGGACGATAATCGCATTCGCGCCACCATACCAACAATAAAAAAAATACTTAATGATGGTGGAAGCTGCATCCTGATGTCACACCTGGGCAGACCGAAAGAAGGTCCGGAGGAAAAGTATTCATTAAAACATGCCGTTCAAACAACTGAATCGCTACTGGGCAGCCCGGTAAAACTTGCCGGCGACTGTATTGGTGATGAAGCTTACAAACTGTCAGGAGCGCTCAAGCCTGGTGAAGTATTGTTATTGGAAAATCTCCGTTTCTATAAGCAGGAGGAGAAAGGGGATGTTGGTTTCTCAGAAAAACTTTCCAAACATGGTGATGTATATGTGAATGATGCATTTGGAACAGCGCACCGCACGCACGCATCAACCACTATCGTAGCACAATTCTTTCAAGAAAAATGTGCAGGCTACGTGATGGCAGCCGAACTTGACAATGCAAAGAAAGTAATGGAAAAGGCAGAGAAACCTTTCACCGCTATCATGGGCGGAGCAAAAATTTCAGATAAGATCCTCATCATTGAAAAGCTGTTGGACAAAGTGAACAACCTTATCATTGGTGGTGGTATGGCGTATACTTTCTTCAAGGCGCTCGGAGGAAATGTAGGCAAGTCGTTGGTAGAAGAAGATAAACTTGATCTTGCCAAAGAACTTATCCAAAAGGCAAAGAGCAAAGGAGTAGATCTCCAGCTACCGATCGATTCAATTATTGCCGATAAGTTTGATAACGGCGCTTCAACAGCAATCGCTAATAATAATTCCATCACAGACGGTTGGATGGGACTTGATATCGGACCGCAGGCCACTGAAGTATTTTCAAAAGTCGTTACCGATTCAAAAACCATTTTGTGGAATGGACCTATGGGCGTTTTTGAAATGGAAAATTTTGCAAAGGGAACGAAGAAAATTGCTGAGGCCGTAGTAAAAGCTACAGAGAAAGGAGCCTTCTCGTTGATCGGAGGTGGTGATTCAGCCGCTGCAGTAAATCAGCTTGGTTTTAGTGATAAGGTGAGTTATGTCTCTACCGGAGGCGGTGCCTTACTGGAATATTTTGAAGGAAAAGTTTTGCCTGGAGTAAAGGCATTGGAAGAATAATTCAATTCAACTATTCCGATACTTGTAGACAGTTCGTTTGCCTTTACGAGTAAATAATTTTTCTTATACCCGACATTGAGAAAGTGTCGGGTTTTTTTATGTGGTATGGTGCAAGCGAAAGCATAGCTAGTGTAAAAGTTTCATGTCTCCTACGCAGCCCCTAACCCGCTAGCCAGCGGGGCATTCCAGCGCGCTGTTTCCCCGCCAGCTGGCGGGCTAGGGGCAAGCGATGGATGAACCGTCAACTCAAATATGACACGACTCTAATTCCAGTTTCCCATTTTTTGAATCCTAACTTTTAAAACGTCACGGTCAAAGGAACCCAAAATCCCAACGATAACTGCCAGGTAATATCCATAACGCGATTTTGACGTGGCCTTATGCCGAACCTCAACAACATTATTAATCTTCAAGTTGGCCTGATTGTACGCTGGAGTAATAACAAATGCGTCTATTTCCTGATTTTCAAGAAATTCATCAAATCTCTGGTGGTCGAGTAGTACGATTGGTTTCATTAGGATTGGTTTTTTTTGTGGCCGAAAAGTTAGGTAAGGCCAGAGGGAAAATATGTAGGTGTTTTACCTGAGTGACGATCAGTTAAATCACTTAGATGATATGAGTGAATTTTTTATATAGGAATCTCTGTGAGGCTATGATAAAACCTTATAAAAAAAGAAGGCCGCCCTCCTGGCGGCCAAACCCTAAACCTAACCTACACTACTGTAGTATCTTTGATTTTTTTAAACTATCTGTCTTAATAACGAAGCGCTTAACTTTAACGTATCAGCACAATGATTTTTTTTTTGAATATGACTATGACACAATTTTTGATCGCATCTTCTTCACATTGTTTGCCAGCTTCACAATCCCTTCACCAAGCAATTCGTTATCGTCAATGTTAATTTTAGGGAACATTAAACGGGCTAACCCTATGGTTATTGTTACGAAAGTCACATAACCTAAAACGATTCCCAAAACAATAATTAAAGCATCCATAAACTATAGTATTTTAACTATCTATAAGTAAATATTGTGCCAAACCCGGAACCTGATTAAAGGATTATGGGCGTGTGGTCTTAGATTGAAACAGGCTGGATTTGTAGTGTGCCTTTACCAATAATTTCAACCGGTTGTGCAATACGTATCATGTGGATATTCTCCACAGGTACGTAGGAAATTCCACAGATTGGCTGGTGAATTAGCCTGGAAAGTCTCTTTTAATGTGGGCATACATTTTTCAGAAGATGAGTTATAGCCTAATGCTATAAAAGAACAATTCTCACTAAAATTTTATAAACATGGGAAACTTACTTTATATAGTGGCCATCATCCTGTTGATCGGGTGGGCTGTCGGTGCATTCTACTTTAGTCTTGGTGGACTGATACATATTCTGCTTATCATAGCCGTAATAGCTGTTCTCTTTAGATTGATCAGTGGCCGAAGCGTTTGAGTTGAGATGCCAACAATGACGATGATATAACAGATAACTTATTTTAATTTTTTCTGTACGCAATCAGCAGTAGCATCGGGATAAAAAAGCAAAAGGGAGAGAATGTTTTTTCTCTCCCTTTGCGTTTAATGAAAGTATAAGCTTATACCTTTTCATTCTCATCTAATCGCTTCTGTTTTTTTTCTTCAATCACATAAGCTGCTCCAAGGCCCAGTCCTCCGAAAATCAATAGCATAGAGAAATAGGCAACTTCCTCCATATAGAAAGCCCTGTCAAGAAAATAGGCAACAAGAAGTCCAATGCCCGCACCAATAAAGAGTAACGACGTATGAAGCGCGACAGAAGTATTTCTTCTACGTTTGGAAATGAATAATTCAGGGCCAACACCCTTTTCAATCATAGCCATGCGTTCTGTATTCTCGTATTTTCTTAAGTAAACAATCATGATGAGACCTCCCACAATGCCTATGATGGGGATCATAACACCTAAAACTGCGACAATATCCATAGTAGTATTTTTAAGTTTTGCCCTTTTGACGCAGGTTATATTTAAGACGTTACAACTAAATTGAGATTTAGTTAAAAACGTGTCTGCAAACCAGAATATAAAGGTGTAACTTCATTAACCTGGATTGCGTCAAAGGTTCGAATGTCAAGGGATAAAGAGGATCTTCAATTGATTGACCGGATTCTGGCGGGCGAGCAGAAGGCGTATGCACCGCTTGTAGATCAGTATAAAAGCTATGCATTTACCCTTGCCTTAAAAATTCTCAATAACAGAGCTGAAGCAGAAGAAGCTGCCCAGGATGCTTTCATAAAAGCATATCAACACCTGGGGAATTTTAATCGCCAGGCTAAATTTTCAACATGGTTGTACCGTATTGTTTTCAATACAGCCATTAGTTATAAACGCAGGCAAAAAAATATTTTTCAAAGCATTGAACATATTGTAATTGAATATGAGCAAGGCGCCGAAGGTATGGTGGAACGAAAAGATAAAGGAAGATTTATTGAGCAGGGCATGCGCAATTTAACAGAGGCTGATAAACTTGCCATTACGCTTTTCTATTTGAAAGAGTTTTCTTTGGAGGAAATTGCAGCCATTACGGGCATGCCGGCCAATACAGTAAAAGTCCGCATTCACCGGGCCAGATTAAAGTTGGCCGATGAATTGAAGAATATTCTTAAAGGAGAAGCGTTGACGCTTTAAGGTCATGTCATATTTAAGTTGACTGTTCATCCATCGCTTGGCCCCTGGCCCGCCAGCTGGCGGGGAAACAGCGCGCAGGAATGCCCCGCTAGCTAGCGGGGTTAGGGGCTGCGTAGGAGACATGAAACTTATTGTTGACACGACACTAATAGAAATGAGTGATTGAGTAAATAAGAAAATAGTTGAATAATTGAAAGACGGAATACAAATGAAAAAGATATCGCAAGAAATAGAAGAAAAACTTCTGGATTACATCGATGGTCTTTTGAGCCCGGAAGAATCCGTGAGAATTGAAAAAATTATTCATACGGATGACCTTGTCAAAAAAAGGTTTGATGCATTAACAGAAGCAGACCGCATACTTCGCAGAACATCGCTGCAGCAACCTTCATTGCAATTCACTCAAAAAGTATTAGACCGGTTAAACGATCAGCCTGAGAAAAGTCCGGTGTCCATTAGGAAAAGTATCTATCTGCTTGCGGGTATAATCGTAACAATAGCCATCTCTACTTTACTGGTGGCAGCAGGTGTATTTGATGGTACCACAAGTCTGGACCTGAATACCGTTGTGATTGAAAACAATTATATAAAACAGACGCTTCCCTCCATTCAGTTTGATGGCAAAACGGTAGTGAACATCATTATCGTACTTAACATCATTATCGCCTTTATTGTACTCGACCGAACCATTTTGAAACCCTGGTTTGAAAGGAGGAGTAGTTATTAGTTAATGGCTATCGGTTATCAATTTATAAGACGATTAACAGATAACAGACAACTTATAACGATTAAGCAATACCATTGGCAGGGCTTTTGAGTAATTTTAATTCGTGTAGTAATTTAGTTCTACTTTAACAGATTGCCTCAGAAAAGTCACAAAGACACAAAGTAGCGTATTCAATGAATGAAAAATTTAGTGGCTTGGTGCCTTAGTGGCTAAACAATTTAAGGTCAATCTGTCAAATTAGTACCCATACGTTTTCAAAAGGTTATTACTGACGGATAACAGTTGATATCATGAAGCCTGCAAAGCCCCTTCAGGAAGGAATAAAAAGCAAAGTAATCGCTGCATTTTTACTCAGTTGCGTCGCCATTATTGCTGCTTTGGTTATTGTTAATTACAGCTTTCAGGGATTGCTCTCCACGGTAGATGAACTCACAGTTCCAAATAAAAAGCTTCAAACACTAAATGTTCTGTTTCAGCAAATAACCCAACTGGATCAACTTCAGCGAGCAAGTGCTATTCGGAATCCGGGAAAAAAATATGCATCTCTTTTTCGGGAATCAAAGCCACTCATGGCTACCCTTGACTCTTTGCGAAACATGACCTGGGCCGACCCTGAGCAACTGGAACGGCTAAATGAGATGGAGCGGCTGCTTATAGAGCGTGATAAGTTGCTTCTCTCCTACTTCCGGTTGAAGTCAGAATTTGTTTTGAACAAAAAATTCACCACTAAACTGGATTCACTCGCCTCGATAATTTCCTGGAGCCAGGCCAATCGTGATACCAGCGTAACCACAACGGAACGGAAAACAATCACTACAACCTATCCGGTCACGTCCGCTGAAGACGATGAGAGTTGGTGGGAACGTACTTTTGGCGGAAAGAAAAAGAATGAAAAAGCAGAAGAATCACGCGTTGAAGTGCAGGAAGAATTACGTGTAAAAGTTGATACCATTTACTCGGCACAGCAAGACAGCGCCATAGCAGAAATCGGGCGCATGATGAAAAGTATAGAAAATGATCAGCGCACACAAAATGAACAAATGGTACAGCGTGAACTTCAGTTGGTAAACGCTAACACCAAAGTCATAAATCAACTGCTGAGTAATCTTCGTGAAGTAGAAAAAGAAGAACGAACCATTGTAGAAGCAAACAATGAGGAAGCAGCCGTCCTGGTTAACGAAAGCATCCGGCGCATATCCCTTATTTTGATAGTATGTTTTATAGGCGCTTCCCTCCTCGTTTTCAGAATATTAATTGATATAAGCAAGAGCAACAAACTGAGGAAGCAACTCATTGAAGCAAAAGATCGTGCAGAAGAACTCAGCCAGGTAAAGCAGCGCTTCCTTGCCAACATGAGTCATGAAATACGCACACCGCTTCAATCTATCATCGGCTTTACCGAACAATTAAAACAAGAACACGGATCAAACCGCGACTCCATAAATGCTATTCACAGTTCCTCCGAACATCTGCTGCACATCGTAAATGAGATACTGGACTTCAGCAAGATTGAATCTGGTAAATTAACTTTTGAAAAAGAAGCTTTTGACCTGCGTAAACTCCTTCATGAAGTTGAAGCCGCAATTCGGGTGCAAGCTGATAAAAAGAATCTTGAACTTTCACTTGAACTTAATGGTGTAAAAGACATTCCCCTGCTCGGTGATCCGTTCCGCCTGCGTCAGATACTGTATAATTTATTGGGTAATGCTGTGAAGTTTACGCTCAGGGGAACCGTTAAATTGATCGTTACCATGAAAGACATGGGCTATCATACCGAGTGTCAATTTAAAATTACCGATACCGGCCTGGGTATGACGCAAGAGGAAGTCAGTAATGTATTTCAACAGTTTGAACAAGCGCATTCTGCTATTGACAGGCAATTTGGAGGTACTGGTTTAGGACTCACCATTGTAAAGAAATTAGTAGAAACTCAAAAAGGAAAACTAAGCGTTGAAAGCATTCCCGGTGTTGGATCAACATTTACTGTTGAACTCGGTTTTGATAAGGCGCCTGCGTTAACTACAAAACAAGTGACTGAACCAACTCCTTCATCCTTTGAACCATTTGAAGGCAAGGTTATGGTAGTGGATGACGATCCACTCATTCTGAAACTTTGCAGCATCATTCTTGAAAAGTATAACATTCCTAACCGCACCTATACAGACCCTGTCAGGGTTCTTGAAGAACCTCTTGATAAAGATTTACGATTGATCCTCCTCGACATAAGATTACCGGGTGTGAATGGCGCTGATTTATGCAAAGAACTTCGTAAGAAAACTAATCCACAAACAAGGATTGTAGCCCTCACAGCCCACGTCCTGCCGCAGGAACGTAACGAACTTTTACAAAATGGATTTGACCAGGTTTTAACCAAACCATTTAAAGAAAGTGAGTTGCTGGAGCAGTTAGGCATTACTTCAACACCAATAGCCAAAGAAAATGGCAAGAGTAATTCTTCACGCGATCTGCACATTCTCAGAGAAATGACTATGGGAGACGAAGAACTCTTTCAATCGATCCTAAGCCAATTTTTAAGTGAGACAGAAGAAGATGTAATTGCCCTGGAAAAAAACATGACGCATCTTGATGTAAAAAAAATCCGCGAGCATGTTCACCGGCTGGCCGGGCGAATAGGACAAGTGGGTGCCGATAAAATCTCGCAGCGTTTACGAACCATCGAAGATGAAATTGTTGATGGGAAAAACATTCATGAACTGGCTGAGCGTATCTTCAGTTCAATAAACGAAGTTCAACAATTGGTTAGCGAAATCAGGGAAGACGTTGAAGTAAAGTAAGGGTGCAGCAAGGTGAAGTGTTCATCAATCTCCAATATTCAACTCCTACCTTATTCCGTACTTCTCCATCTTTAAATACAACGTTTTGCGATCGATGTTCAAAATACGGGCAGCCTTGGATTTATTATAACGTACCTCCTGCAGGGTTTTCATAATCAGTTCCCGCTCCTGTACTTCTTGCAGCGCCTTTAGATCATAAATAGGAGCGCTTGCCACGGGCTGAAGTGGAGAAGGATTTTTAACTGTGTCGACTAATTCTTTCGGAAGAGCTTCCAATCCAATTATTTCACCTTCAGTAAGAAGCACAGCGCGCTTGATAACATTTTTTAGTTCACGGAGATTTCCAGGCCAGTCATACATTCTGAATATTTCCAACACATCCTCCTCAAAGCCGGTTGTTCCTCGCTTCAAATTTGCATTCGCTTTTAAACGAAAGAATTCACAGAACTCTATCAAATCATCCTGGCGTTCCCGCAACGGTGGCACCTTCATTTTGAATTCATTTAGTCGATGATAGAGGTCTTCACGAAATTCTCCATTGCGAACACCGGCCTGAAGATCATCATTCGTCGCAGTAATGATGCGAACATCTATTTTTATCTCTTTATTGCTTCCGACAGGTTGAATGATGCGTTCCTGTATGGCACGAAGCAATTTCATCTGAACCTCGTAAGAAAGATTTCCAACTTCATCAAGAAAGAGCGTTCCGCCATTCGCGGTTACGAATTGACCTGTTTTATCGCCGATGGCACCCGTGAATGCTCCTTTTACATGACCAAACAATTCACTTGCAGCCAGTTCCTTTGAAAGAGCGCCACAATCTACAGCCACAAAGGGTTTTTTAGCACGTTTACTTAATCGGTGTATTGATCCGGCTACGTATTCCTTTCCCGTTCCACTCTCGCCTTCAATGATCACCGACATATCAGTGGGCGCGACAATGTTTATATACTCATGAAGTTTCCCGGAAAGGTTACTTTTACCTTTTACAAAATCGTCCATCCAGGTTCCGTTGATGGGCTTTGTTGCTTCTTTTGACTTCTCTTTATCAAGAGCATTGCTGAGAAGCAACAAAAGTTCATCCGGGTTAACGGGTTTGGTAATATATTCATAGGCACCGGCTTTAATAGCTTTTACCGCCGTGCGTATATCGGAGAAACTTGTCATGATTATAACGGTCGCAGAGGGATTTGCCCGTCTAAATTCCTGGAGTATTTCCAGTCCCGTAACATCAGGCAATCTGTAATCCAGCAATACAAGGTCGTACGAGGAAGAAAGAAATAATTTCATCCCTTCTTTTCCATCGAAGGCCACATCAACAGAAAATTTATTCTTCAATAAAAAACCTTCTAAAATTCTGGAGAAAGTGCGGTCATCCTCAACTAAAAGTATTTTCGCCATAGGGGAATATTCTCCCTGAAAAATAGAAAAGAAAGTCGGAATATCCTTCCCACTTTCCTTGAAAGCACTGTTTTAGGGATTATTAGTAACCACACCTTGAATTAACGATGAAGAACCGGTATCCGATATTAAGTAAAGAGTCCGAAAGAGCGAAAGTCAGTAAGTCCGTAAGCAGGTTCAACAAAAAGAAAAGGAAAATGAAAATGGATTCAGGCATTAACTAAAAAACCCTTCTCTTTTCAGGGAGAAGGGTTTGGGGTAATTAAGGTTTGATGGGCTGATTCTGGTTTATAATCCAAGCTCAGCCGATTAAGCTTGATGATTATTCTACTCTATTACCGTCTTTGTCAAATCTAACGGCAGTTACTTCATCACCATTCTTCAGTTCTACTTCATAGATATCCGATTCGGTCAGCTTATAAGCTGCGCTGATTTGCCATCCTGTATAATCAGGAGCAGCTAGAGCCGTCTTAACAGCTTCAGGAAGCTCTTCTGGTTTGATCTGTACTTTTTCATCGATAGTATTTACGATAGATGAATTGTCATTTGTAGAAACGGTTGTAGCGCTAACAACAGACGCGCTTACCAAAAAAGCCAAAAGGGCAAACAATACTTTTTTCATGATTTTAATAAAGTTTAGTTAGACAATAATTTATTTTCGTTTTGTTATGCTATGAACGAATCCTGTGCCTAAAGTGTAAGATTAGCTAATGGGTTGTGTTACAGCTCGTTAAAAAAAACAGGATATTGCCACAAAGAAATTTTCTGCTGAATGATTCTACAAATTGTGTATCAAAAGTGGAGAAGGAGTTCTACGATGGCAGAAAAATGAGGGAATACGTTTAAGGAAAAATGTTCGAACGATTCCTCAGACCTCAGGCGGTTAGACCTTTTTTACTAACTTAAAGGCCAATAGCCATAACCGTTATCTGCCATGCCTTTTAACAAAAACGCTCTGATTCGTTTCCGAATTATTAATCAGTGTCTTACCAACAGAAGCAAAGCATATTGGACGAAGGAAGAACTTATCAGAAAGCTTGGACAGGATTGATATGATAATGGATGCGGATGTGATTTATATTGAGAAAAACTGTTCATTGAAGCGAATTAACTATTGGTTCAAGTTTATTTCTACGAGTTAATCGGTACAAGCTATAAAAAAGATGAAAAAAGAAATGTAATTGTAACTAATGACATTCTCTATGGAAAAACTGGGTATAAAAAAAGAATGAATCAATAGAAGATAGAATGTTGTAACTACTACTCCCATGCACCACTACCTCACCCATCTCCTCTCCGACATCACATACGCTACTGAAAACGTAAGCTGGCCATTCGTGAAACAAGAGGAGGTGAACATACATGACTGGGTTTCGCCTGAAGAGGAAGAACGTAGCGCGCCGGTGCGCGACCTTGAGGAATGGACAGGTATACGCAAAGAACAATTGCCCCCGCACGAAATGCTTTCGGATGACCAGTTGCACGAGCTACTGAGCGCCCTGAAGAAAATGCTCAATGCTTATAACTGGTCGTTTGTGCTGCAGACAGAAGCACCCGAACGAATTCAGTATGCAGCGCTTCGCGATAATTTCGATCAGCAGGCAAAAGTAAAGCAATGGCATTACGGATTCTTCGAAGTATGCAAAGCAGGAACAGAACATGGTAAGTGTTCATTGGGTAAATATTGCCAGTGCGCTTTTTATGCAGCGCTTTTTTCAGGCTTTAGCGATGAAACATTATCTCATGAAGAAGAACGTGCGCGTGCGCTTGAAATGGAAATTCAGCACCTGAAAAAGAAATACGGCAATGACTGGTTAAAATACTATCCTTATCACCTTGATGCCAATTACGATGATGAAAACGGAAACTCATACAATTATGGGTTTGATGATGAGGATGACGAAAGTGACGATTGGTGGAAACATAGCCCCTGATTTTAAATGCAAATCACCGCCACCCATATCGCCTACCTCCACACCTGTCGCCGCAAACTCTGGCTCTTTGCCAACGGCATCAACATGGAACATACCTCAGATCTGGTAGCCGAAGGAAAGCTCATCGATGAAACCACTTACACCGACCGTGCAGCAAAATTCACTGAAATAGAAATTGACGGTGTGAAGATCGATTTCTATGATGCAAAAAATAAAGTGGTGCATGAAGTAAAAAAATCAAACAAAGTTGAAACGGCGCATGTAGCCCAGGTTAAATACTACCTGTACAAACTCATGCAAAAAGGCGTTGAAGGGGCCACTGGATTGATCGAGTACCCCAAGCTCAGGGAACGGCAGGAAGTAGCATCCCTCACATCGCAGGAGGTAGATGAAATTGCGCAATGGGAAAAGGAAGTCGGCGATATTATCAACGCAAGCCAATGCCCGGATGTGATCCATGCAAAGATATGCCAGCGGTGTAGTTATTATGATTTTTGTTATTCGTCTGAGTAAATGTCTGAACCGGGATTCGTGGGATTAATGGATTGCCGGGATTAAACTTCAGACAAACATAGAGCACAGGTAGAAAAATAAAATGAACAACCATAATTAACATTGAACACAAACAAAATAATCACCGTTATGGAAAACCTCTCAAATACAAACAACAATCCATCTATTAATAATCCCGGCAAATCCCGTAATCCGACGAATCCCGGTTCTGACCTCATGCATTCCGATCTCACACACAGCATTATCGGTAGTGCCATGGAAGTGCATAGCATTCTGGGTAATGGATTCCAAGAACTTATCTATCAACGGGCCCTGGCTATTGAAATGGAAAAAAGAAATATTGCCTATCACCGCGAAGCTGAGATGCCGGTTTATTACAAGGAAATAGCCATCGGTACACGAAGAGTGGACTTCTTTGTTGAAGGCAAGGTCATGGTCGAGCTTAAAGCACTCATTCAACTGGAAGACGTGCACCTCGCCCAGGCATTAAATTACCTGGAAGCATTCAACATGCAGACAGGCCTCCTGATCAACTTCGGTTCACGCAGCCTGCAATTCAAAAGACTCATCAATAAAAAGTACAAACCATCTGAAGATACGAAGTCCTAATCCTGGTAATCCATAAATCCCACGAATCCCGGTTCAGACAATGAAAAAAAGCTACTACCTGTTCAATCCCGGTCGCCTGAGTCGCCAGGACAATACGTTGAAATTCACTCCACAGGATGAAGATGGAAATGAAGGACAACCAAAATTCATTCCCGTAGAAAGTGTTGCTGATCTTTACGTATTCGGAAGTCTTGATGCCAATAGCGCTCTTTATAATTTCATGGGCAAGCAACATATTAGTGTACACTTCTTTGATTATTACGAACATTATTCAGGCTCCTTCTACCCTAAGGAATATCTGCTGGCCGGTAAGATGATTGTGAACCAGGTTGATCACTATACTCGTCCTGCACGACGGATAAGCATAGCCCAAAAGTTTGTTGAAGGCGCGGCTTTCAACATGTTGAAAAATCTGCGGTACTATCACAAGCGCGAAAAAGATCTGGAACAGCAGATCAGTATCATTGAATCATTTGGCCCTTATCAAAGTAAGGTAAAACATGCTTTGGCCGATGAGTAACGGCTTTATGCGTAAGTGAATTTATTTTATCCCACCAGTTTTGCCTACTGCACTTGCCTACTGCCTACTTTTTTTTGATAGTCCAGTTTTGCCTACTGCCCATTTTGCCCACCGCCTACTTTTTTGATAGACAGTTTGCCTACTGCCCATTTGCCTACTGCCTACTGCCTACTGCCAACTGCCTACTTCTCCCCTCCCCCACACTCAATCTCCCAATCCTTCGCCAACGCCAAATCACCCGACTTCACTTTCTTAATGACGTCTTCGTTCTTTTTAAACTTGCAGCCAATGTCAATGTAGCGAAACTTCGCACCATCCACTTTGAAGTTATAATGACATCGGTTGGTGGACATTTGTTTTCGCTTGCATACAAATTGAATATGGTCATCCTGGCGCGTAGTGTGAGCGGTGAAGAACAAACTCAAACAAAATAGAACAGCTGCAATTTTCATGGATTGTATTAAAAATAAGCAAAAAGCGTAAAGCTTAAAGCAAAAAGAGACTACGATTTAAAATATGAATACGACAAAGGCAATTTACAAGCCAGAAAATGGATTAGAGTTAAGATTTAAAACAAAGGATTGAATTTCATCATTGCATTCCTCAAATCCTTTTATAATCCAATAATCAATCCTGGCCATCCTTTAATCCGTTATATCCCGGTCATAAATAACCCGGAGGTTCGCTCCGGGTCCTCTCATGTTTGCAAGCAGAGAGAAATGTTTGTTAACAGTTTCAGGACAACAGAGTAAAATAGTTTACAACAATCTATTTATTGCTCCTCAAGTCCCTCTCCTTTTGGAGAGGGACTTAGGGTGAGGCCTAGTATCTATAATACTCCGGCTTAAACGGTCCTTCCGCTTTCACGCCGATGTACTTCGCTTGTTTGTCATTTAGTATCTCTAGCTCAACACCGATCTTCTTCAAATGCAAGCGTGCTACTTTTTCATCCAGGTGTTTCGGCAGCATGTATACTTTGTTCTCATACTTGTCAGCATGATTCCAAAGTTCAAGTTGGGCGATGGTCTGGTTGGAGAAAGAGTTTGACATCACAAAAGAAGGGTGACCGGTAGCACAGCCGAGATTTACAAGGCGGCCTTCAGCCAGAAGGATCACTTGTCTTCCGCTCTTAAGGGTAACAAGATCAACCTGAGGTTTTACTGTATCCCAGGAACCGTTGTTACGCAGCCACGCTACATCAATTTCATTATCAAAGTGGCCAATGTTACAAACAATAGCCTTGTCTTTCATTTTCTCAAAGTGGCTACTGGTTACTATGTCGCAGTTACCGGTAGCGGTTACTACAATATCAGCTTCAGCAACAGCTGTTTCAAGCTTCTTCACCGCGTATCCGTCCATAGCAGCTTGTAATGCGCAGATTGGATCAATCTCGGTTACAATTACACGTGCACCTGCTCCACGTAAAGAAGCGGCAGAACCTTTACCCACATCACCATAGCCGGCAACAACTGCTACTTTACCTGCAATCATCACATCAGTAGCTCTGCGAATAGCATCTACCAGTGATTCTTTGCAACCGTATTTATTATCAAACTTAGATTTTGTTACAGAGTCATTTATGTTAATGGCAGGAAGAGGAAGTTTGCCATTGTTCATGCGTTCAATAAGACGATGAACTCCGGTTGTTGTTTCTTCCGAGATACCACGAATGCCAGGAACCAGTTCAGGATAACGATCCAATACCATGTTAGTAAGGTCGCCACCATCATCAAGAATCATGTTCAATGGTTTGCCATCCTTAAATGCATGCAGGGTTTGCTCAATACACCAATCAAACTCTTGTTCATTCATACCTTTCCAGGCATATACAGGAATACCGGCGGCAGCAATGGCTGCGGCAGCATGATCTTGTGTTGAGAAAATGTTGCAGGAGGACCAGCTTACTTCAGCGCCCAATTCAATAAGCGTTTCAATCAACACAGCTGTTTGAATAGTCATGTGCAAACAACCTGCGATGCGGGCGCCTTTTAGTGCTTTTTTGGGGCCAAATTCTTCACGAATGGCCATTAATCCGGGCATTTCAGCCTCTGCGAGGGTGACCTCTTTCCTGCCCCATTCGGCCAGGGAGATGTCTTTTACTTTAAATTTCAATTTTTCGTCTACAGTCATGGTAATTTAGTTTTTAAACCAACTTTGAGGCCCGCCTGCCAGGTAAGTCCAGGCGTGGCGGACAGGCTTCAAAAGTACGATAAGGCGCTAAAATTACCTAAGGACTTTGGTCATAAGCGTATAGAAAGGGCTAATGATCTTTGTTTGAACTATTCATTATAAGCTTGTTGTTTAGCATTGAATTAAACAAAAACAGAAATGAATAGACCTTTGATTAAGATCGATGTTGTGTCGGATGTGGTATGCCCATGGTGTTACATCGGTAAGAGAAGACTTGAAAAAGCCATCGATCAACTTTCTTCTGAATACGATTTCGAAATTGAATATCATCCCTTCGAGTTAAATCCAAATACACCGGCAGAAGGATTAAATCAAAAAGAATACTTATCAGAAAAATTCGGTGGCGTTGAACAATACAACCTGATCACGAGCCGGACAAGTGGTGTTGCTGCACAGGAAGGTTTAACGTTTAACTTCAACAGGCAACTCATTTCTCCAAACACAAGAAAAGCTCATGCGCTGATTCAGTTCGCCAAAGAAGAAGGCAAACAACTCGAAATGACGGAGGCGTTCTTCAAAGCTTACTTTACATCGGGTATCGATTTATCTAAAGATGATAACCTGATTTCAGTTGCTGTTTCCGTTGGATTGGATAAAGAAAAATCTCGTGCTGTTATCCTGGATAAAGAATTATTAACGAAAATCAGTGACCGCGAAAAAGAATTGCAGGGTCTTGGTATTCGTGGTGTTCCCTTTTATATCATCGACAATCAATACGGCGTTTCAGGAGCTCAGGCAAGTGAAACATTTGTTAAAGCTTTGAAAGAAGTCGGAGGCAAATTGGAGATAAGTGGTGAAGCTTGTGATGTGGATAAGGCAAATTGCTAGGAGAAGATGTTCACGGATAACGGTTGACAGATCACGGTAATACACTGATGAGTTTCATGTTGTCTTGTCTTAGACAGACATTCTTCAAACACACATTACAGTCCCAGCGAAATCGTAAAGGATGTAGTTGAAATTTCGTTATTAAAAAATCGAACGAAATATTTTTTTTGAATTGACAGATATTGAAAACATTAATGATTCTACAATACGTAGTCAATTTCTTTCACATCAAAAGATCTCACCTTGCCATTCAAATCAATCAACAGTTTGCCAATTGGGTCCACTCCGATAATGCTCCCCTGAAATAATTCTTCATTTGATGAAAATGTATGCAACTCATTAAGCCAATACATGGCACCAAGGAAATTTTCTTCCAATTCCTTTCGTCTTCCACTTCGCAATTCAAGATACCGGGCTTCAATATTTTCAAGAAGGGATTCCAACAGCGAAGGCAAATGGTATTGCTTGTTCGTAATCTGAGTTAATGATGTAGCTGATGGAAGACTAAAATTTTCCTGGTTAACATTCAATCCAATACCAACAACCGAGTGCGTGATCTCATTTCCCCTTAACTGATTCTCAATAAGTATTCCGCAGATTTTTTTATCGTTCACCATCAAATCATTGGGCCACTTGATAAAAGCTGGCCATTCGATCAATGCTTTGAGCAAATCATGGACGGCCAGGGAAATTACGCGTGTGATGAAGAATTGATCACGAGGAGAAATAAAGACAGGTTTTAAAATAATTGAAAAAGTAAGATTCATTCCCGGCTCACTCAACCATTGATTTCCACGCTGGCCACGGCCTTTGGTTTGATTATCCGTAACGATTATTGTTCCCTCTAGTCCAGAAGGCTGAGTGATGATTTGAGCGGCCAAATCATTTGTTGAATGACATTCTGGCACGTAAATTAAGTTTTTACCTATGAAAAGGGTTTTGGCAGGAATTTTATACAATGTTTTTAACTAGTTTTGTACCTATTTGACTTACAAAAAAGCTGCAATTCAAATAAAATCGAAAATACCTTAAATGACGAAGAAAAAAAGGGCTGCCAATTCCGAAATACTTAGTAGTGCGATAGTGAAGGGAATGCAGGAAAAGAAGGCCGCCGATATTATTGTTCTTGATCTTAGAAAATTAAACAATGCAATAGCCGACTTCTTTGTAATCTGTTCAGGAAATTCAGATAAGCAAATCGATGCGATTGCTGATTCTGTTGACGAGGAAGTCTACAAAGCCATGAATGAAAATCCATGGCACATTGAAGGCAAAAACAATAAAGAATGGATGTTGCTCGACTATACCAATGTTGTAGCACACATCTTTAGAAAGGATCGAAGGGAATTTTATGCTCTTGAACGACTCTGGGGTGATGCCCGTATTACAGAGATCGACCCGAACGGTAAGAGCTAAAATGATGTTAAATGGTGTGAATATTATTTATTTAAATGATTATTAATCGAAATGGCCGACAAGAAAGATAAACCGCTTATACCTAATAAAGCTCCAAAAGGCAACTATCAGATCTGGGTAATCATGATCTCGATAGCTGTTATTTTCGGAGTTTTCTACCTGAATAATTTCTCAGACCTGCCTGAAAAAAGTTACGATGAATTCGTGCAGATGGTAAAGAGCAGTGACGTGAAAAAGGTTATGCTCATCAAGAATCAGGATATAGCTGAAATAACGCTGAAGCAAGAAGCTCTGCAAAACGCAAAGTACAAGCAGGATCTTGAAGAAACACCACTTGGGGTAAGCCCTAAAGGCCCTCATTTCAAGGTTAAAATAGTTTCCGCTGACCGGTTCGACGCCCAGTTTGAGGAACTGCGGAACAAAAACCCAAATGCTACAAGCAACATTGAATACGAAACCACTACCCGTGAAAACTATCTCGGTGTATTAGCGCAATGGGGATTTCTCTTCCTGTTGCTTTTCGGTTTTTGGATGCTCATGCGGAGAATGACGGGTGGTGGCGGACCTGGTGGTCAGATATTCAATATTGGAAAATCCAAGGCAGCGCTCTTTGATGCAGAGAACAAAGTAAAAATCACATTCGCTGACGTAGCGGGTTTAGATGAAGCAAAGGAAGAAGTTCGTGAAATTGTTGAATTCCTTAAAACGCCTTCAAAATTTACAAAGCTTGGTGGAAAAATTCCTAAAGGCGCTTTATTAGTAGGCCCTCCGGGTACTGGTAAAACTTTATTGGCAAAAGCAGTAGCAGGTGAAGCCGCGGTGCCTTTCTTTTCATTATCAGGTTCTGACTTTGTTGAAATGTTTGTAGGTGTTGGCGCGGCACGTGTAAGAGATCTGTTTAAGCAAGCAAAAGAAAAAGCACCCTGCATTGTCTTCATTGATGAAATAGATGCAATAGGTCGTTCCCGCGGCCGGGGTCAATTGCCAGGTGCAAATGATGAACGTGAGAACACATTAAACTCTCTTCTTGTAGAGATGGATGGATTTGCCACGGATTCAGGAGTAATTATTCTCGCGGCTACAAACCGTCCTGATGTTTTGGATTCAGCGTTACTCCGCCCAGGCCGTTTCGATAGGCAAATCAGTATCGACAAACCCGATATTGTTGGACGTGAAGCAATATTTAAAGTTCACCTGAAACCACTCAAGCTCGATCCGGATCTTGATGCGAGAAAGCTCGCTGCTCAAACACCAGGATTTGCCGGTGCAGAAATAGCGAACGTGTGTAACGAAGCTGCTTTGATTGCAGCAAGAAAAGATAAGAAAGCAGTAGACATGCCTGACTTTCAGGATGCCATTGATCGTGTGATCGGTGGACTTGAAAAGAAAACCAAAATCATTTCACCGGAAGAAAAGAAGATTGTTGCTTACCATGAAGCGGGTCATGCTGTAGCCGGATGGTTCCTGGAGCATGCTGATCCATTAGTAAAAGTAAGCATCGTTCCGCGTGGTGTAGCAGCATTAGGCTATGCGCAATACTTGCCAAAGGAACAATTCTTATATCAGACTGAACAAATGGATGACACTATGTGCATGGCCTTTGGCGGAAGAGCAGCAGAGGAACTTGTATTTGGAAAAATATCCACCGGCGCGCTCAGTGATCTTGAACGTATTACCAAGATGGCATACAGTATGGTGACAATTTATGGTATGAATAAAGAAATTGGTAATATGTCATTTTACGATTCAAAAGCATCGGACTATGCTTTTCAAAAACCTTACTCAGACGCAACAGCCGAGAAAATTGATAGAGAAGCAAAAGGAATTATTGATGCTGCTTATGAACGCACAAAGAAATTGTTAACCAAGCACAGGCAACACCTGGATACGATTGCCAAAGAATTGCTGGAGAAAGAAATCATCTTCCAGGCAGACCTGGAGAGACTCATTGGGAAACGTCCTTTTGAACATCCGACTACCTACCAGAAATTTACAAATGGTCAGAATGAAAAGGATGAACCTAAAGAGGAACCTAAAAAAGAAGAAGAAGCAAAAGAACCTGTTGCCGAATCAGATCCATCCAAAACGAGCTGATCAGGTTATTTAAAAACTTAAAGCAAACGAGTCGGGCAGAATTGTCCGACTCGTTTTGTTTAATGAATAATTGAATATCGAAAGATTATCCAAAAGAGACCGGACTCCTTCGGAGAATGCTTGAATAATGTAGTCCGCTAACTTTAAGCTTTTCGCTTTACACTTTAAGCTTTTAGTTTATTATCATTGCGTTACAATGCTTGCATCCGTTCAACAACTCCCAGAAGGTAAGAAGATTTATTTCGCTTCTGATTTTCATTTGGGAGTTCCAAATTATGAGTCGAGTCTAAGTCGTGAACGAAGAATTGTCGCCTGGTTAAACTCCATCCGACATGATGCCCATTCCATTTACATCATGGGAGACATTTTCGACTTTTGGTTTGAGTATAAATATGTAATTCCAAAAGGCTTTATCCGTTTACAAGGTAAGCTGGCAGAGTTAAGAGATGAAGGCATACCCATCATCTTCTTCACAGGTAATCATGATATGTGGATGTTTGATTATTTTCCAAAAGAACTCGGCATTCCTGTCTATCGTGAACCTCAATTGTTAAAGGTTGGCAGCCAAAGATTGCTGATCGGACATGGCGATGGATTGGGACCAGGCGATAGGACCTATAAATTCATTAAAAGATTTTTTAATAGCGATATCTGTCAATGGCTATTTGCCCGCATTCATCCTAATCTTGGTATGGCCATTGCTAATTACTGGTCGCGTAAGAGTCGCATCAGCAATGAAAAAAAAGAAGAAAAGTTTATGGGTGAAGACCGGGAGTTTCTTTTAACCTATTGTAAAGAGCGCGAGAAAAATGAACATCACGACTTCTATATTTTTGGCCATCGTCACCTGCCCCTTGAATTAAAAGTTAATGAGCATAGCCTATACATTAATCTGGGAGAATGGGTACACTACGATACTTATGCTGTGTATGATGGAAAAAATGTTGCGCTAAAAAAGTTTGAGGGATGATGTACTGATTGTCAATTATCAATGTACCAATTCCTGATTATTTAGAGAGGAAGATACCACACACCATCACACCACACTCCCGCACAAAATCCCCCTTAACAAAGAGGACGCCGGCCATAGCGATGGCGGGGTTGTAACACATGTTAACGTCTATGAGAATATTCTTCATTGCAATTATATTTATGCTAACAGGTACTTTGTTCGCACAAGACAATCTGGTAAAGAGTGTAGATATAAAAGGGATTGAACAAGTCGCTATTGACCGCGCAGGAGATATCTATGTACTTACTTCGTCAACCCTTTTAAAATTTGATAAGAATGGGAAACAAATCGGAGAAGTTTCCACTACTCCTCTCACTTCCTTTGACACCGGTAATGGTGTTCGCTTGTTAACGTTTAACAGACAACATCAGGAATACACAATTCTTACACCTTCATTAACAAAAGTAAGTGAGACCTCTATTGATAATTCTCTCGCTATCGAACCCTGGCTGGTATGTTCCTCCGGAGATTACAATATTTTGATTCTTGATGCAGCTGACTGGAGCATTAAAAAAGTTGATACGAGGCAAAGCAAAATACTCACTGAATTTAAGATCGATTCTTCCTCAACTAATCCACCTCAATTTCTTTCGATCCGCGAATATCAAAACTTCGTATTCTTACTTGATAAACAGTCAGGGATTTCGATTTACAATAGCATTGGTCTTAAACTTAAAACGATAAAGGTGGCTGACATTACTTCATTTCATTTCCTGGGACAGGAACTTTACTATTTCAATAATGGAAAGATCTACTTCACTGATCTCTTCACTATGGAAGCAAGGGAGGAAGCGATTAAGGGCCCTTACCATTCCGTTCTGGTTACAGATGAACGGTTGATCGGAGTAAAAGAAAACAGGATTCAAATCTTTGAATACCATCCTTAATATATTCCTTTAAACTCCTGCGAATTCTGATTGAAAACTGTTCACTTTTGAACATCTTTGTACACCATAGAACAGGAAAGAACTGAGTAAACGTCAGTTTCGGCCTTTTATGCACTGGCATAAAATTTTCGTGTATTAACCATTCACTTAAACTTAATAGAAATACCTGTGAGCACTGAAGGTGGCAAAATTCTAATGATTGATGACGATGAAGATGTACTGCTTGCAGCCAAGATGCTGTTGAAAAAGCAAGGCCACCATGTCATAATGGAAAAGAATCCGAATAAGATTCCTTTTCTTCTTAACAACGACTCGTACGATGTAATACTGCTGGATATGAATTTCAGCAAAGATATAACGAGCGGCAAGGAAGGCTTTTATTGGCTGGAACAAATTCTTGAACGCGATCCGCAAGCAGTAGTTATTCTGATCACTGCATTTGGCGACGTTGAAATGGCGGTAAGAGCATTGAAGCAAGGCGCTACAGACTTCATATTAAAGCCCTGGCAAAATGAAAAGCTCGTAGCCACTATCAGTACTGCTATTAAATTAAAGCAGTCGTATAACGAAGTGGATAAGCTTAAAAAGGCAAAGGAAATGTTGGAGGAACAGATCAGCAGACCTTTCAGCGATATTATCGGACAAAGCACAGCCATAAAAAATGTATTTGCCTTAATTGATAAGGTAGCTCGTACAGATGCCAATGTTTTGATTCTGGGAGAAAACGGAACGGGCAAAGAATTGATAGCAAGAGCGATTCATCAGCGTTCCCTGAGAAATGAAAACAGCTTTGTGTCGGTTGATATGGGAGCTATTACCGAGACTTTATTTGAGTCAGAACTTTTCGGTCATAAAAAAGGAGCGTTTACGGATGCACGTGAAGACCGGCCCGGGCGCTTTGAACTGGCAAACAAGGGAACTCTTTTCCTGGATGAAATCGGTAATCTTAGCTTAGGTCTGCAAAGCAAGCTGCTAAGCGTATTGCAATCGCGACAAGTTACACGCGTTGGTTCCAACCAGGTTGTTCCTGTAGATATCCGATTGATCTGCGCTACCAACATGCCGCTTCACGCAATGGTAAACGAAGGCACCTTCAGACAGGATCTTCTGTATCGCATCAATACGGTTGAAGTACAAGTTCCACCTTTGTGTGAACGTGTAGAAGATATACCCTTGCTTGCTCAACACTACCTGAATTATTATGCAAAGAAATATCACAAGCGTGTAGTAAAGATTGACAGCGATGCAGTAGATAAACTTAAACGATATGCATGGCCGGGCAACATTCGTGAACTTCAACATTCCATCGAACGGGCTTTGATCATGACGGATTCCGACACTTTACATGAAAGTGATTTTCTACTGAGTCGGTCATTATCTAATTCAACTCCAAAAGACACCCTAAACCTTGATGACGTAGAACGCGCAGCGATTGCTAGGGCACTTCAGCTTCACAATGGAAATATTTCCAAAGCTGCAGATGAGCTTGGCCTTACGCGCGCTTCCCTCTACCGCAGAATGGAAAAATATGGACTTTAACTGGCGGTCACCCATTTTCACAAGGATCGTTCTTCTTTCAGCAACGATCCTGGGGTTTGGCTATTCGTTATTTGGAAAGTTTGAAATTTTTATTGCCCTAATTCTTCTCGGCGCCATTATCTACCAGGTAAAACATTTACTGGAATTAATGGATCGCTCCAATGAAAACATTGCAACCTTATTGGATTCTATTCGATTTGATGATCCTTCAAATGCATTTAAAGCAAACAGCGATGATCCAAATGCAAGAAAGCTATACCATAAGCTGAATGATGCAATGACCAGGCTCCGAAATTCAAGGAGGGAGCGTGACTCTGAATCGCTTTTTTTCAGAAACATTGTCATGCATGTTGGCATTGGTATCATAGCGTTTCGTGAAGATGGAACCATTGAAATCTTTAATGCTGCAGCACGAAAATTATTGAAGACAACGAAAGCCGAAAACATAAGTGACCTCCGTGAAGTAAATGAAGCGCTCGTAGAAATATTTCGCAAGCTGAAAACCGGTGGAAGAGAACTTTTCCGTCTTAAACTCCAGGACGATATCATTCAACTTTCCATCTATGCCATTGAACTTACCCTTAAAGGCGAGAACGTTAAACTTATCTCCCTGCAAAACATTCAGAGTGAATTGGAAGAAAAAGAAATGGAAGCCTGGCAAAACCTTGTGAAAGTTCTCACACATGAAATCATGAATTCGGTGACACCGATATCATCGCTGGCGGGGACTATCGAGAGTGAACTTAAGGACCACCTCGACCAGGAAGGCACGTCATTATCGCAAGAGGAATTGGAAGACGTTCACTTGTCGTTGCAAACCATCAGTAAGCGAAGTGAAGGGCTTATTCAATTTGTGCGTGAGTTCAGAAGCCTGACGAGTATCCCCAAACCAAGAAAAGCCTCCGTCGACGTTCAGTCTTTATTGCATGAGATATCCATGCTTCATAAAAGAGAACTGTCGGAAAATAATATCCTTTTGGAAATTTCAGTCTACCCTGAGGATCTCACGATCATGGCGGATAAAGGGATGATTGAACAAGTACTCATCAACCTGCTAAAAAATGCTATTCAGTCATTCGATGAACAGGAGGAAAAGAAAATCCTTTTCAAAGCCTATGTAAATGAAAAGTCCCGCCCGGTGATTTCTGTTAAAGACAATGGAAGCGGTATAGACCCAGAGGCGTTGGAAAAAATATTTATACCCTTCTTTACCACCAAACAATCCGGTTCAGGCATTGGCTTGAGTTTGTCGCGGCAAATAATGCGGGAACATCAGGGTACCCTCAGCGTGAAATCGACGGTTGGGGCTGGAACGATGTTTTCCCTTCGCTTCTAAGTGTTGTGTAAAATTGTCGGGAAAAGGTTCACAGATTTGATTATTGAAGGCAGTACTTACTATGAATGCCCACCCACGCCCTTTAACTGAAGGGACCTGCACGCAGTGGTTCTCCTATGCCGGCCTTTAGGCTTCAGGGAGTCAGAAGGCAGCGATGGCATTATGAATGAAGTCTTCGAACGTAAGAATGGCTCATTGTTCACGCGAAGTCCGCGAAGATAACACGCTAAGAAAACGCAAAGAGTTAAGAGCAGAATGACTTTCGGCCTTTGCGTGAAAAAAAATCGGAGCAGGACGCTTGTCGTTTTAAAGCACGCTTCTTTCACGCTAAGAACGCAAAGTTAATGCGCAATGCTCGCAAAGAAATAATAAGATCAGTACTGCTTTCGCGCGCTTTGTGAAAAATCTTAGCGGGCTCTGCGTGAAATAAAATCGGAGCAGGACGCTTGTTTCACGCTAAGTTAGTACGCAATGAACGCAAAGAAAAGTCAGCAATGCTTTTGCGCCCTTTGCGAAAATCTTAGCGCCCTTTGCGTGAAATCGTCCCTGGTAGTGAAAGGATACCGTTTGGACAGCTTAAAACCATTTAATACATTTGCCAAACTATTCACCCCTTATGCAAGACGTCCCCAAGAAAGTCGCTCAGATTTTAGTTGACAAACTCGGCATCGCAGAATCAGAACTCACCCCGGACGCAAATTTTGTTAAAGATCTTGGCATTGACTCGTTAGACTACGCGGAGATCGTAATGGAGTTTGAGCAAGCCTTTGACATTCGTATTCCCGATGACGATGCAGAGAAAATGCAAACCTTCGGTGAGGCCGTTAAATACATTCAGGAGAAACTTGCGGAGTAAAAAGTACGAGGTACGAGGTGGTGTCTCAAGACTTAATAGATTCTTACTCAACTATTCTCCGTAAGAGTCCGGAGTCCTTTCGAACGACTGTTTTTCATTCGCTCATTTCTAAAATATTCAAACATTCCATCTTTCTACCATTCCTAAGTAAGCTTAACTTGCTGATCAATTTGATAATCTGTGAACGGTAAAAACAAAAAGATACTTTTCATTATCAACAAATATTCCGGCAAAGGATTTCAGTCCCAAATGGAAGGACGCATGCTTGATGTTTGCACCCGGCAAGATGCAGAATACACGATGGAATTTACACAAGGACCTGGGCATGCTACAACTCTTGCTCAGCAAGGTGTAACGGAAGGCTATGACAGTATCATCGCAGTGGGTGGTGACGGTACAGTAAATGAAGTAGCCCGGGGAATGATAAACACAAAGATACCGATGGGAATAATTCCAAAGGGCTCAGGTAACGGACTGGCAAGGCACCTGGGTATTCCTATGAACATCCTTAAAGCAACGGAATTTCTATTTACAAGTGCGCTATTGCAAATGGATACTTTTACCGTAAACAATAAACTTTCTCTAAACGTTTCGGGCATCGGATTTGACGGGCATATTGCTAATCATTTTGGTAAAGGTGGCAAGCGTGGCTTAGCGGGTTACACAAAACTTGCCGTGGAAGAATATTTGAAGTTCAATGAATTTGAAGCAACCCTGATTTCAAAGGGAAAGGAATTTCACAAAAAGGCATTCATCATTGCCATTGCCAATTCATCACAGTACGGCAACAATGCACGTATAGCGCCACACGCTTCTGTTTGTGATCAAAAACTGGATGTTAGCATCCTCAATAAAATTCCTCCTTACCGGCTGGATTTCATCTATGCATTCTTTAATGGAAAAATTGATCAATCAACATTTTGTGAAGTAGTAGAAACGGATTCCCTGGAAATACAATTGAAGGAACCGGTGGAATATCATGTGGATGGAGAACCGTGTGGATTTAGTGCAAACTTCCATATTCAACTTCAACCATCGTCTCTACATGTGCTCGTTCCGGTTCTTCAACAAAATAAAGTTTAACCTATTCTATAACGTTCTCAACTTTGCCGTCACAAGGATAAGGTCATCAATCTCCCTGGGATCAACTTTCCATTAAAAATATATAGCGCTAAAGATTACAACTCTTTAGCGCTACAGTTTGAATTTTAAATTCAATTCAAATTATTCTACAATGTGAATTTCAACTGACCGGTAACCGTAATTGCCCAGGGAATTTTTCACCCGGCAATACACCTGAATGATGTACCCCGGATCAAAGTGAAATCCGTCATCATCTTCTTCCGGTACAGTATAGGCATAAGTAAAATTGAATTCTTCACCTGAAAGCGGATATACCCCTTGCGTATCAGGGTCTACCGGATGCGGCGCTTCCTGAAAATCCTCCAGGTAATAATACACACGGAAGAATTCCAACTCTTCCAGGCTGGCATTTTTTCCGCTGATCAGCGTAATATCGAAATTCAAGACATCGCCGATCTTTGCTTCGATCACACGCCGGGAAAGACGGTTTCTTTCAACAACCTGTCCATTTACCCTAATAGCCTCGACCTTTGGCGCTTTCGCCAATTCATTGTTCTGTTTATCCAGTTGAGGGTTCTCGTCAAACCCACCCGTCAGGCACGATGATAATCCAAAACCCACCAGCAGCAAAACATATATCTTATTCATAAGGATTTATCTTTTATTGTTTCACAAAAGTTATAGGTCCAAAATTTCCACAACATGAAATGAATACAGTCCATGTAAAACCATTTGAGGTTTTCGTAGCGCTTGCTCCAGCTGCATTTGTCGTTACAACTCCAAAGGGCGTGCTCTGTTCCGGAATCTCGATTGCATCACCACCCAAATGCGCAAAATTTACATTGATACCATTAGCACTGGAGAGTACATCTGGTATATTATACCACCCATCTGCAAGCTTAGTGACATGAACCGTAGCAGGATTAGCTGAAAAGCCCGTTCCGATGTAATCACCAGACAAATCAACATCACTGATATCCTCAGAGGTAACGATAACAAAGCGCGTCTCCGTTACAGTCGACTGTTCACCAATTTCGTTTTCAACAGAAACCGTATAGTTAACAGGATATACACCGGGAGTTGATGTATCAACATTGCCATCTACAATAATCTCATCAGAGATGTCTTCTTCACCCAAAAGAGCAACTGCGCCGGGGTCTTCGAATGTACCGCCGCCGGCAATAACCGTATAGGCGTCACCTTCATTTAATGTAATGGATGGGTAACGAATGAGTCCTTCCGTGAGTCCTTCCGATTCCAAATCCCGCTCGCAGGCGCTTATTGCGCAGGCAAATAGTATTGCATAAAATATTTTTATTGATGCTTTCATAAACATTCTATCTGTCTTTTAAATTTTACAATGTCGTATCCCACCAAACCGGGGTATCGACTGAAGTGATCTGGGGAACATTTGGATTAGCCGAACGTTCTGTAATGGGCCATATCAAACGTAAGGGATATTTGTTTGGCAAAGGTTGACCCTGAACCGATACCGGCAGCTCGGGTACACCGGTTCTTCTCCATTCTATCCAACCCTCAAGGCCTTGCTTACCATTGAAGGCAAGCCATTTTTGATAGAAGATGGTTTCCAATTCACCATCATATTCATAAACCGCTCCGGTGTTAATAAATCCTGATGCATCATCACCCCAAAAAGCAAATGAAGCTGACACTGCATCGTCATACAAGTCTTTATCATCTTCACTGCTCCAACCGCGCGCCGCAGCCTCTGCCTGCATAAATAAACTTTCATATCCGGTCATGAGATATACGTGGGCAGTCCTGTTAATGATCGTTGTATTGTCAGGACGCGCATAGTCATTAAACTGACCACCATCCTGTGTACCTATTCCCTGTACCAATCCAACGTACTGGTCATTATCTGGAGATGGATCATAAAAACCATCAAGCCTTGAATCACCTACAGCTTTTAATTCATCGAGTGAGGTGTTGCTGGCAACAATGTTCTCAAACGATGTTTGATTCAATTCCTGCCAAAGGGAATTTTCATTATGCACATTTGCACTGAACCCGACAGATGCATCTTCTCCCGGCGACAGGAATTCCGCACCGCTGGCATAGAGTGATGCTATACCTGCTTGTGATACATTCGGACGCACCAGGGCCTGACGTATGTATATTTTCAGCTTAAGGGTGTTTCCAAATTTCCGCCACAACCCCATATCACCGCCATAGATAAGATCATCATTGCCGGGTGTTATAGCGGCAGCGGAAAAATCCAGCCAGCCCAACGCTTCATCAATCTTAACAATAAGATCATCGTAAACGGCGCTACCATCTTCAAATACCGGGGATACCATACCCTCCTTACCCTTCAAAGCGTCTGTGTATGGAATTTTATCATACAGATCAACAAGGATTTGAAAGGTGTATGCCTGAAGAAGCTGCGCTATTGCAGCGTAATTAGGCTGATCGTTGTCTATCCCGTACCGCTTCACAAACTCAAGGTCGGAGAGCACAGATGAATAAATAAATATCCATTGCGTATCAAAATCGGTTGTGCGGATGTTATACTTATCAATGAAATCATACTGAGGGGCTGTTGGGCCTGTAGTCCAGTATTGGGCAAGCATGCTTCCCAGGATATTATAGCTCGATTCGATAGTGGTTGCCAATCCCACCTGGCCCACGGGTAAAGTGAGCTGGGGTGTTGATTCTGCAGGATTATTTGGATCTGTATTTATATCCAACATATCGTCACATCCACTGGAGCATACACCTGCCAGCACGATTAGTCCAAATATTATTCGTTGTAATTTCATACCCTTCATAATTTAAAATGTTGCTCTTAAATTGAATCCATACGATGCCTGTGTCGGTACGCCATAGAATTCGTAACCTGCAAGGTTGGTATAGCCGGGCATATTACCGGCGCCAAAAGCATTGGCTTCCGGATCGATCACGTGATTGTTCTTTCCTGAATGCAACCAGAGGTTACGGCCAATAGCGCCCAGGGTAATATCACCGAATGGAGTTCTTGACAATAACGATTTTGGTAAGGAATAATTGATGGATAGCTCCCTCAGCTTAATGTATGATGCACTAACCAACACTTCTTCATTCCTGGTTCCGCCTTGTATATTAGACCAATAATCCCGGTACGTGTTATCATACATGGTAATGGGCGTAGTGTTCGGACCGTAAATAGCATTCCCACCTTCATCCGTATCAACCTGAACGACAGAATTTGGTACGATCCATTCTTCACGATCGTTGAAAGCTGTTTCCTCAATTTGTCCGTTGAAGTATAATTGCGCCAGTGTTGAAGACACAACATTTCCTCCCTGCCTTGTATCAAATGTTACGGACAGGCTGATGCCTTTATACGATAAGGATGACACAAGCCCTCCGGTCCAATCCGGTT
This sequence comes from uncultured Roseivirgaceae bacterium, assembly GCA_964521255.1. Taxonomy (GTDB): domain Bacteria; phylum Bacteroidota; class Bacteroidia; order Cytophagales; family Cyclobacteriaceae; genus ZC4RG29. The sequence goes on along the minus strand of CAZFRM010000019.1, from coordinate 52,389 downwards.
GAATGCTTCCACGGTAAACGGGGTTAGGGTCGTCAAGCGGTAATCCATTGTCACCTACGATAATTTGTCCCTGCGGCGTTCTCCATACCGTTGTCGCTTCAAACATTCCATACGGTTTTCCTTTAACAATTTTCAAACCCGGGGTAAGATCCTGAGCCCGCAAAGGAATTTCAGTGGCGCCTGCATTCAGCTCTTCAACACGGTTGACATTTTTAGCGAAATTTAAAGTCATGTCCCATTTGAAATCTCCGATGGAGAGAATTGTTCCGCCCAATGTAACTTCGACACCTTTATTAGAGATCGATCCGACATTAATTACCTGGGAGCGATAGCCTGATGAAGGTGCAATTGTTGCATTAAGAATTTGTGACTCTGAGAGGCTGTTGTAATATGCCACATCAAGATTCACCCGTCCCTGGAGAAGTTTAAGTTCCAGACCAAACTCATATGATTTTGTGATCTCCGGCTGCAATCCCGGGTTGCCAATGGTGTTATTATCGGTAAATCCGGGAACAGTAAACTGACCGTTGTTGAAGGGAAAGTCAATTACGGTAAAGTTTCCGGATGGAAAGTCATACGTACCGCCCAATGGTTGTGTGAAAACGGAGTTGATAAGATAGGGATTGGCATCATTTCCTACCTGCGCATAGCTCGCACGAACTTTGGCATAAGACAGGAAGTTGCTGGTCATCTCCAAAGCGTCTGTGATTACAAATCCTAAATTGACGCTGGGGTAACCAAAAGAATTATTTTCTTTCGGCAAGGTTGAAGACCAGTCCTGGCGGAAGGTTGCTCCTAAAAACAAATAGCCGTTGTAGCTGAGATCAAGGGAAGTATACACACCAAATAATCTGCGCTCTCCAATCGTTCCGACTGACGCATAGTTGCCATTAACATTCGCAAGATTATCAAAACCCGGAATGGTAAGGTTAGGCGCAGTGGTTTGCAAAAGCTTGCCGGTGCGCTGATTAAAATTATAACCCACCAGCCAGTTAGCCTGTATTTTTTCACTCAGTGTTTTGCGCATGGTGACTATAAAGTCTGCATTGATTTCGCGGGAGCCCAGATTCTGTTCCGTGTATTCTCCATCGAAGTTGGAAGCTTTTTGATAGTTAGGCCCATCCGGATTGTTATACACCACTATATCATGAAAGGTATTTCTATCATCACTAATAGCGTCCGTTCCAACGCGGGCAGTAGCCGATAGCCACTCCAGTGGGTCATAGGTGATCTGAAAATTACCATAAACACGATTCATATCCTGGTGACTGTAATCATGCTTCAGCGTGTAGTATGGATTAACTGCAAAGGGTGTGAAAAAACCATCAGGGGTATTGAAAGGATTGTTTAAATCTTTCATATCCACATAGCTATAGTCACGCGGCATATTCAGTATTTGTGTAATCGCCTGATTGGCCTGCCCGACTTGCGGAAGGTTTGCTTTAATCTTCACATAGTTGACTGAAGCCTGTGTGGTGATTTTGTTTGTCAGCTTTGCACTTCCATTCAAAGTAAAATTGTTCCGGTGATAGTCCGTTGAAGGAATAACTCCGGTTTGTGCCAGGTCTGTAAAAGACATGTAGTAGGATGTTTTATCTGCACCACCCTGGAGTGAGATAGAATTTTGAAATGTTTTTCCTATGTCATAAAAATCTTTAATGTTGTCAGGCTGGCCCACATAGGGCTTGTATTGTTGTTGATTGTTAACAATAGCCCCGAAAGGACGAAGGGAGCCATCAAAATGATCACCCCAGCTTTCCTGATCATTCAGGTAACCCTGGTTATCACCAAACTGTCCTTGTCCAAAACGGTTTTGTAACCTCGGCAACACATAGACCTGAGACCATAGGTAGGATGAGTTTAAGGTCACTTCCGTTTTCTTTGCACCTTGGGCCATGCCTTTCTTAGTTGTGATAATGATGACACCGTTTGCTGCGCGTGAACCATAAAGCGCTGCTGCTGCTGCCCCTTTCAAAACAGAAACAGACTCAATGTCCTCCGGGTTAATGTCATTCGCCCGGTTACCGCCATCCACGATGTTATCGTAAATATTACCGGAAGCCTGAGCATTTACAGCAGATCCATTGTTGATTGGAATTCCATCCACGATGAAAAGGGCCTGATTATTTCCAAGTAAAGAAGTTGGTCCTCGCAGGATAACCCTTGAAGAACTTCCCAAACCTCCGCCAGACGAGGTGATTTGCGCACCGGCAACTTTACCCTGAAGTGAGCTCAGAACATTTGTCTGGCGCGTTTTTGTTAACTCACTGCCCTTCACTTCCTGAACGGAATAACCGAGCGCTTTTTTTTCACGTTCAACACCGAGGCCGGTAACAACTACTTCACCCAGTTGCTGAATGTCCTGGTCCATGCTTACATTAACAACGGAACGTTCGCCAATTTCAATTTCCTGTGATTGAAGGCCAATGAATGAGAAAACCAATGTCCCTCCGGATGATGGAACCTGCAATTGATAATCACCGGAAATGTTTGTCACTGTTCCGGTAGAAGTACCTTTTAATACCACGTTTACGCCCGGAAGAGGTGACCTGTCTTCCAATGCTGTAACCTTACCGCTAACGATCCGATCCTGGGCTAACGCATGGCCTATAACCATGGCAGAAAGAAAACCGAATAGTAAAATCTTCCTCATACGTTTAGGATTTGTTTAAAAAAATAACTCCACCCTAATGCTCATTAGGATGTTACCCTAAAACTCTCAAAAGAGTGACGCAAAAGAATGACTAAGCACTTGGTATTTTGGAGGGCGTATTGATAACCCTAATTGGGTTAGTTAGTATTTGGATACGATCAGACTATGCAATGTCGTTTAGTTAAGCTTCCCTAAGCTCCTCTCCTTCGGAGAAGTTGGATGAGGCTAATTAAAAAGAAAAGCTTAACTAAACGACATTGCTACATAATGCCTATTAACGCTTCGGCTAACGGCCATTAGTAAATGGTTAAGTTATTGCAAATAAAAAGGCCCTCCCGCCTGGAGGGCCTGAATCCTTCTTAAACTTTTCATTAACCTAAACTTATGAAGAAATTTTCTACTCGTGTAGATGAAGGATTATCTTGTAAAGTTTCAAATGAATTCCTGATTTTCAATCACCCAATACGGTTGATTTAAAAAAATTCTTAAAAGCGCCGCAATATAGATTTGAATATCCTCACCACCATGAACATTAATTTACCTCTATATTAACTTTTATAAATTAAGATTTACAAGAGATTGGTCACGACTTATGAAGATTTATCCATCCTCACCCAAGTTTATGGTAAACCTGTCAGACGAATTAAGAGAATTGTACTGTCAAAAATCAGAATCACAACGACCGACAGAAAGTAAAGACGCTGAAACGTACGCTTGAAGCGGTAAGTGTTAATGACACTTGATGTTCAAATCCTCTGCATGCAGAAGATTTTTATTCAAATAAGTTTTTCAAGATTAGCCTTGGCAATGGCTTCTGATTTACTGTTCACCTGAAGCTTTGAATAAATATTTTTAATGTGCGTCTTGGCAGTCTCTTTACTTATGAAGAGGTCTTCTGATATCTGTGTATAGGTTTTACCTTCCGCAATAAGCTGGAGGATCTCAGTTTCTCTTTTTGTAAGTGGTGAATTGGGATTGACATGAAAATTGTCAATAACCATTCGGGCAATGCGGCTGCTCATGGGTGCTCCTCCTTTCGTTATTTCTTCTAGTGCAGTTAATAATTCTAAATAGTTAGCGCTTTTGGTGATGTACCCCGAAGCGCCGGCTTTTAATGCTTCAAATACAAGCTCACTATCCTCATAAACGGAAACCATTATAACTTCCGTATGAGGATACTTCTCTTTAATATATTTCGCTCCCTGAATCCCATTCATGCCTGGCAATTCAATATCCATTAGCACAATTTCAGGCTTATCACGATTAATGTTGCTTATGGCATCCTCGCAGGAACCATAGGCATTTACAACTGCGAATTTCTGCGAACTATTCACAATCAATGAAAAGCTGTTTCTTATCTCCTGATCATCTTCTACAATCAGAACACGTTTTTTAAAGGGCATGGCCATACTTGAATTTTTTAGTTATCATGAAATCGAGCGTGATGCGGGTTCCGCGATGTTTTTCACTGTGTATACGTAAAACAGCGCCCACTCTGTCTGCCCTTTCACGAATATTTTTAAGACCGTTTGATTTTTCTATTTGATCGGTACAAAAGCCTATACCATCGTCTTCAAAAACCAATTCATATCGGTTTTCTATTCTTCTTAATGAAAAGGTAACATTCTTTGCCTGGCTATATTTAAAAGCATTAGTCATGGCCTCTTTAAAGATAAGGTTGGCTTCACGACTAAAACCATGCGGCAGTTTCACTTTCTCTTTAACTTCATCATAAGCACGGAAGTTTATATTCTTCTCTTCAAACAGCTTTTCTCCAAAATCGCGGATATGCACGAAAAGCTTTGAAAGTTCATCGTTCACAGGGTCAATGGACCAAATGAAATCCCGTGTACCGGTATATAACACTTTTGCCGACTCTTCAACTTTTGAATACAGATCGTAATGATGATAGTGATGGCCGTTTCCATCATTCCCATTAACACCGCCACTACTGACGTTCCCATTCAACTTCAGCAAGCTTACATAATTGATTATGCGTGTAAGCTGATTACCCATTTCATCGTGAAAGTCCCTGGCAATTTCTTTGCGCAAACTCTCCTGTTCTTTCATACGGATGCGCTCCGTTTCAATCATCTTCTTTACCCGCTGCCGTACACGCAGGTACATGAGCAAGGTTATGCTACCGGCAACGAAGATGATAAGGCCTGCTATAAACGACGCTGTTTGATAGAAAGGAGCTTTGACTGTAAACCTGTAGGCGATCGTGCTTTCGGACCAAATACCCCGGTTGTTGGTAGCCATTACTTTGAATGTATAGTCGCCGGGAGGAAGATTGCTGTAGGTTACATGTGTTGAGGAAGATGGCTGCGACCATGTTTTATCAAAATTCTGAAGCAGGTATTTAAACTTAACTGACTTTGGATATCGTTTATCAACACGGTTAAAATGGAAGGTGATATGATTTTTATCAGAAGGAAGAATTGGGGTTACCGGAATTTTAAAAAAACCCGAAAGGCTGTCACTGAATTCACGGGCGGAATAGTCACCGTAAAAAATCTCAACATCTGTTAAATGTAAATCAAAAGATTTTGCTTCCAGTTTACTGAGATCATTGAACTCGTACAGTCCGTCAACCAATCCGAAATATTTATTCTTTTTAGAAATGAAATACGCCCCCATGTTCGTCTCAATTCCATTAAGGCCGTTTGCTTCATCATAATGCAGGTTCTCAATAATTTCCCACTGATTATTAAGCTGAAGCCGGGTGATTCCTTTTTCAGTACCTATCCATATCTTATCATCCTCGTCGGTTGTTACGAAATACACGAAGTCAGAAGTTAACCCGTCTTTTCGTGTAATAAGCTTTCTCTTATAGGTTTTAGGATCCAATACTAAAACTCCGGAACCTGCAGAACCAACCAGCATGAGTGAATCACGATAAGTATGAAGTGCAATTATCATGGTGTTTTCAAGCTCAGGCACATCTACAGTTCCCACTTTACCATTGGCTATAGTGTTAAGACCAAATTCATTAGCGGTAAAAAGTGTTTTCAATTTGGGCAGGTAGGACATAGCCCATGTCATGTTATTCGTTAAACCCTGGGTTGTGCTGTAATGCTGAAAATTGGAGCCATCGAAATAATTAATGCCATTCACCGTACCAATCCACATTCCTCCTTTCTCATCGAAAGTGAAGCTCATCACATTATTTGACCCAAGTCCATTTTTATCTGTTAACCATTCAAACTTATCAGCTTCTTTTTTATATCTGCCCAGTCCGTTTCCTGTAGCTACCCATAGCACTCCCGTTGGTGATTCTCCTATATCATGAATCCCATTACGACGTGGCTCACTCTCGTAATAATAACAGGTTGAACTTTTATCCTTTCTGATTTTCCATAACCCTTTTGTCAAGGTTCCAATCCAGTTTGTTCCCTCCCTGTCAACATGAACCGCCATCACACCCCGAAGGTTATCAGAACTTATACGATCAAAATCCTGCAAGTGATATTTGAACAATCCTCTTCCGTCTGACGCAAACCACACGTTTCCTTCCGAGTCAGGCAATATCTGACTTACAGAAACTTCTTTTAGAATCGTGTCTATTTTTAAACGGGTACCCTCAAGGGTCTCTTTATATAAATTATCTAAATCCCGGGTCCAATAAAAATTTTTTTTGTTATCATACCGCAATACGAAATGATCTACCCGTTCAGGTACTTTCTCAAGTTTCTTTTCTTTAAAATTGAGGCGGTGTATTTCTTTTTCTGATCGAATCCATAGTTCATCATTATGCCAAAAGGGATTGAATAATTTTCCTTCGTCACTAGCGGGAATGGTAAACTGTTCATCTTCGGTATAAATTAAAAACTCATTGTTATCCAGGTAAAAACATAACTCGCCTGAAGGCGCCTGGAAAGCGAGCAATATCTTCTGTCCTGTAATTGGTTTATCTTCATAGTAAACAGAATCATTTTTAATTTTTGTAAGACCTTCTCCAGAAAGCACGTATACCGTTTTCTCTTTAATAAACATTCGCTGAAAATTCTTGGTGAGGTATAACGATCCAAGATCAAGGAACTTTGTAAACTTAAGTCCGTCAAATTTTGTAAGACCACGGGGATGAAGAATCCAGAGATTTTTATCGCTATCTATGCGAACGCCATAGACAAAATTGGAAACAAGACCGTCAAGGGTGGTATAGACTTTAAATTGACGCCCATCGAAGCGCGTAAGCCCACCACCTTGTGTTCCCAACCACAGGTAGCCGTTTTCGTCTTCTACAATACCTTGAACTTGCGACTGCGGCAAACCGTCAATAGCAGTGAAATTGCGGATGGAGTGTAAGTTCTGCGAAATACCCACATTTATCCACCCCACAAAAAGAACAACAACAGAAACTATCCGGTACATAAATTAACCACAAAAGTAATCTCAATATCTAAGATACGTAATCCCCCGAATTAGGGGATATGATTTTTTGTGCCTGTCCATTAAGTCAAACAATATCACTCACTTCCCGTGCTCCAAATTTAGAATATTAAATATCGAAGCTTAAGTTGATACAGTGAAAAGCCAAAAGGCTATTTTAGAGGTGATACTTAATTCTACTTTGTTAATATGTTTATGAAATCTGTACTAATCGCTTCTCTTTTGTTGATTGCTTTCCTGCCTGTTAAATCCCAATCAAATGAGCTTCAGCAATACTACACTCAGGCTATGAAAGCGCGCGGACAGGGAGATAATGTTAAATTTTATGAAAACATTATAAAAGCTCACGATATTCATCCCTACCACCAGGGCATTTTGTACCAGGCCGGCATTGCTGCAGCCCTCAACAACAAAAAAACAGAGGCTCTTAAGTTTTTAAAAGAAGCTATTCTAATTCAATCTGATTTTGTGATTGACATTCCCGAATTAAATTCATTAAAAGGAACGAAAGAATTTGAGCAACTGAAGGAAATTAAAAAGAATGCTTCCAAAGTAATTACTACATCCGATACCGCCTTCGTTATTAAAGACCGATCACTCCACCTGGAATCCATTACAGCATCAGAAAAAGATTTTTATGGTGGCAGTGTTCATAAAAGAAAAATAATAAAAGTGGAAAACGGAACAGTTAAAGACTTTACAAAAAGCGGACAAGATGGATTATGCTCTGTGTTCGGTATCAAGGTGGATGGTAAAAAGAAAATCTTGTGGGCAAGTTCTTCACCCATGGAAGAAATGGAAAACTATAATGCGCTTCAGCCTTCAGCCGTTTTTAAATATGATCTGCGAACGGGAAAGCTGATAAAAAAATTCGAACCGGAAAATCCCTCCCTTCAATTGGTATTGGGTGATTTGACGATGGATAAAAAAGGTGATGTATATACTTCCGATAGCAAAAGCAATCTGATCTTTAAAGTAAATGAATCAACAGGTAAGCTTGAGCAATTTTATTCGTCAGACGAATTCCGGAACATACAAGGCATTACGTTTTCGGACGATGGCAATTATCTTTTTATTGCCGATTATGTTAAAGGTATTTTCCGTTTGAGCATGAAAGATATGAAGCTTACGCTTCTGACAAAAGATTTCGATTTGTCCCTCAAGGGAGTAGACGGTCTCTCCTATTATAACAACTCGTTGATTGCCATTCAAAATTTTATTAAACCTATGCGCGTTACCCGCTATGTACTTAACAAAGAACAAGACAAACTCATCTCATATACCATAATCGATCAGGCCCATCCGGCATTTAATGAACCTACTTTGGGCAGTGTTTACGATAACACCTTTTACTATGTGGCTAATAGCCAATGGAGCGGCTATGATAAAGAGCATAATATAAAACCTGATAATGAGTTGCAGGATATTGTAATATTGAAAGTTGATTTAAAATAATTCTCCCGCAGATTGCGCAGATAAACGCAGATAAAAATCCATTCTTCCTGATAATTCAGAAGCTTTCAATTAACATCTGCGGAAATCTGCGGGACCCTGTATTAAGAAAGTGTTTACGATAACACCTTTTACTATGTGGCTAACAGCCAATGGAGCGGCTATGATAAAGAGCATAATATAAAACCTGATAATGAGTTGC
>CAZFRM010000019.1:0-43590 GCA_964521255.1 uncultured Roseivirgaceae bacterium | reverse complement strand
AGGATATTGTAATATTGAAAGTTGATTTGAAAAACAAGTAAATTCATGAGATCAGCCTCGTCTTGTCCAACTTAAATCCAAAAATTCTTGTGTGATCTTTCGTGTCTTAGTGCTTTTGTGGCAATAGTCACTGTACTCAAGCCACAAAATCTCAAAAACACAAAATGGCACAAAACGGCTTGTGACTTTTTTTTCTTCCCGGATTAAGAGGCTAAATTGATTTCGCATGACCGAAGACGAAATCCGGAAGGAATACGAAATCCTGGAGCGATCGAAACGCGACTCAAAGGCCTTTGGTGAATTGTATGAGAAATATTTCGATCGCATCTTCAATTTCATTTACCGCCAAACCGATGATGAAGATCTTACCGCCGATCTTTGTTCTCAAACATTTCTCAATGCTCTTCGTAATGTAAATAACTTCGAGTATCGTGGAGTTCCCGTTTCAGCCTGGTTTTACCGGATCGCCAGCAATGAAATTAACAAGCACTACCGAAAGGTAAACCGTGATAAAGTATTTAGCATTGAAGAAGTAAAAGTAAGAGAACTCATTGAGCTTAGTGATGAGGGATGGGACGAAGAATTGGTGAAGCGGCTTTTGGAATATTTGAAAGAACTTCCAACCGAAATGCTGGAAGTATTGGAACTCAGGTTCTTTGAAGACAAAGATTTTAACGAGATTGCTTTTATTCTGAACATTACAGAAAGCGGCGCCAAAATGCGAACGTATCGTGCATTGGATAAATTGAGAAAGAAATTCAACCTTACTATCAAGTACGATGGGAAGAAATGAAATACGCTTGCGCAGGCAGATGATGAATGCCGGACGAATAGCCCATCACCGGAATTACGGTGAGCTGATGGCACGGCATGAGCGCGAGGTAAAAATAAAACGAATCACCAGGGTTGTCGTTTATTTCTTAATCATTGCATTCCTGCTTATCCTCTTCCTTATTGTTACACGCTTGGAAAAGAGAGGAAATGTGAAAGAGCAAAATAAGGAATCAATTAGTAGGGTGAGTGATGTACTGATGTATTGATTGGTAAAAGTTGAATCAATTGTAGTCAAATAGTCACCAGTATTGCTTTTTCTTTTGAAAGTCCTATGGTAGCAATAGTTCCGCTATTAAACTTTAAAAAATCATTTTCAATCCCATCGCTAAAAATAACACCATTTGATGGCATTAGTGATTCAATTGATAGACTTCCTTGTCCTTTTATTATACCTGCTGTTATTCCAATTTGTGTCCTGATGCTCTGGAAAGGTTCTCTTACTGCAAAGAGCAAATCATTATCTTTAAGCTTTGGTCGCTTAAGCTTAATATTTTTTTCATACATACTTGCAACACCATAAGCCATATTGAAAATTGAGCTTAACCACCCAGTCGAACCTGCTGGAGTTGAAACAATAAGTCCACTTGAAGATTGTTCCTCTGTTTTTTTATTGAATGATATTTTATAGCGAGCTGAGATATGAGAAGAAGCACCAATGAATAAGTCATTAAATGCAAGAAGCCTTTGGCCATCGTTCAATCTGGCCTCTGCAAAACGTACAGTTTTGTGTTTATAGTCACTTTTCAAAACGGACTCAACTCCAAATAAAAAATTTGACGTATCAAATGGTAATAAAACTCCGTCATATCGTTGCCTATCTGGGTTGACCGCAATCAATGGAATGCCTTTCGAGTATTTTGCGGTATTCGCCACAAGACCATCCTGGCCAATAACTACAATTAAATTTTTCTCTGTGAAAATATAGGATGGAACAAAAGCTCTCTCTACGATTTTATGCTTTATTACGCTTGAAAGTTGTGTTTGTAGCGTGGTTAAAGAGCTATGAAAAGTTTCGTGTTCCAAAACATAATCATTAAAATTTCCACCCTGCCGCTCAATATAAAACTTTGCTTGAGCTTTTGTGTTAAAGCGTTCTATTAGAGTCTCAAGTCTTGTCTTATTTTTAACAATAATGGCATACTCAATGCTCATTTTTTATTGCTCTTGTCATTTAAAATAGAATCCAAAAGCTCAGGGCTAATGTTTAAGTTGCCGATTTTATCAGCATTCTCAGCAATCTGTCTAAAGGCTAATGATATATTAAATTTTGGATCAGGATTATTGTTTAAGGCAGTTAAAGTTTTCCAGTCAATATCTTTATATGGCCTTAACGTAGTCTCAATTACGTACCCTTGTGTTTCAGCTTCCTTTTTGTCGTTTGCAGTTTTTTGTTCAATAAGTTGCTTCCGCTGATTTTCAACTGCAATATCGGCCGTCAACTTCATTTCCCGTAGTTTTCTGTCATTCTCAGCTTTTTGAACCTGAGATTCCATTTTCTTTTCTGCAATTTGTTTTTGCTTTTCTTCTACAGCGATTTCTGTATTCAGTTCAGATTCTTTAATTTTTCTTTCTTGCTCAACAGCAAAGTTTCTCCGTTCATAAATAGCTTGATCAGCTTCTTGTTGCAATTTTTCTCGTGTTTCAGTTTCCAAAGCTCTTGACATTTCAGGCGTTGCCTGAATTGCCAAAATATTTGCTCCTAAAATTTCTATTCCCAACATTGTAATTGCCGAGGATGCTTTAAGTCCATTTAAAATTTTTTCTTCTATACCTTTAGCAGAGCGTATTGCATCTTTGAGTTTTATTCCATGAATAAAAGATGCTGTAGCAGTTTGTGCCTCGTTAATTATTCTTTGATTCAATTTCTCGATATCATTCTTTTTATACTGTCCGCTATCAGTAACGGTAAAATCTAAAGTATCTGCAAGTGTTTTAGGGTTCCCAATTTTGTAACTGATCTGACCTTGAATTGAAACACTTTGATAATCGTTGGTTGTCTCGCTAAAAATAAATGGCAAATCATTACTTCCCATTGGTATAGCCACAATAGAACTATTAGGGGCGAAATAAAAAAAGGAAAGCCCTCGTCCCTCCCTTTTAATGGTGCCATTTTTAAAATGAAGAACATAAGTCATCGAGTCAAACTTAATGTGTTTTATTCCGAACATGTTATTAAGATTTAGGATTGATCTGTTGAAGGATGATTAAAATTAATTTACACAACTTTCAAATATAATCGAAGAATTCATCTACCCTAACACGAGTGTATATATAAGTAATATTTTTCTTAAGGTAGCATATTTTCTATGTGTCAATAGGCAATCTGAGGATGTTTACAGGGTTAGATCACCTTTTGCGTTCTAATCAATCCGCTAATTCTCACCTGCCTGCCAAGCTGTTGGCTATCGCGGGCAGGCAGGCATCCACTAATTAGCTAATCATTTATAATACGTCACCTCCACCCTAAACTTAGCATCAATTGCACCAAGCCTATCATAAGCAGATTTAGAAACTTTGATGATTAATTTGTCTGTAAGGGCTGTATCCGGAAGCTTGCCCATGACGCGAACAAATACTTCACGATTGTTCATTTCATTTCGCACTTTCAGAATTGTGCCCACGGGCGCGGTACGGTGCAACGCAAGATATTTTCGATTGCCTTCTGTTCCTTCAATCAATTCTGCAAGACCGGCCTGAATAACCTCATCACCACTGGTGGTATTTTCAGGAATGGTGATGGTGCGCGAAGAAGCGGTTGAAGTATTTTTGGGAGTTTGAGTAGTTGAAGAGGCAGTAGTTGATGGACTATTACTTGTTGCTTGTTCTTTCACAACTGGAGCTGAAGCCGGAACTGATGTTGAGGTTTGCTGCTCAGCAACATTATTATTTTTGGGAGGCGCAACAAAAAGCAATTGTCCTATCTTTAGTTCATCCCCTTCAATATTATTCCATCGGCGAAGATCATCAACACTAATATTGTACTGGCGCGAAATGGAGAACAATGTTTCTTTCTGTTCTACCTGGTGAACTCCTTTTTGTGTAGTCGTCTCAACATTAGCCGGTGTGATTGTAGTTATCGAAGGTTGAGTACTTGTCTTCTTAATAACAAGTTCCTGCCCCAGTGATAGTGAATTTGAAGTCAGGTGATTCCACTCTTTGATATCATCAATAGAAACATTGTACATTCTTGAAATAGAATAAAGCGTTTCCTTTTCTGCAACTTTATGCACGCCACCCGGTGTAGCAGCGGCAACCTGTTTTTTCGAATAGGGAATCTTTAATACTTGTCCGATAGATAATCCATCTTTAGCAAGCGGATTAATTTGAATGATGGCATCTACCGTTGTACCATAACGTCTTGCCAGACTATACAGCGTTTCTTTGTCATCAACCTGGTGAACTACCACCACCTTACCATCAATCGTTTCAGTACCCAAAGAATCTGCGGGCACCTGGGGATTAAAAAATGATAATCCTACTACAAGCAATGCCTCAATCATAATATTAAATAGCTTAAAAGTTCTCGCTTATTGCGCACGAAAAATAAACAACCTGAGAGGATGAAAAAAGTATCTACACCTAAACCTTTCAACTGCTCATCAATTTTCTCCCGGAGCAAAATTTTGCCTTCATTATTCAACACCAACAAAAAATTAACCAAACCACTCTGCTCGCGAAGGTAGTATGATATGACGATCAAACCATCATGTTCCAGGTATTCAACCGTTCCTTCAGGCTTGATTGAAAAACGGCTCGACAAAAAAGTACTCACCGTATCGTTATAGCCGGTTCCCTCCTGGTATTGAAACGGACGAAGGGGCTCTGAAATTTTATCAGTAGTGTAATCTAATTTTACATTTTCATCAATAACCTTTCCGGTAAACAGGTCTAATAAGACAGGTTTTGGATCTTCCCTTCCACTCGTGCCCAGCACATTTTCGTTACTAAAGTTGGAAAACGAGAAAGTCTCCTGTTCCCATAAGATTTTACAAGAATGAACATCCAATGCCAGGAGTTTAGTAGCATCAGGATTATCCTGGTTTGTGTAATTCTGAAGGAGAAATACTGACTTATAGGCTGCAAGCAATCCTGACCACCACGATTCGTCTAATTGAAAATCTTTCCACAAGAATGTTTTCAGCGAATAGTGCAGGGCAGAAAAACTTACCTGGCGGCTCGCTTCATCACGAATTTCCAGCAAAAGTATTTTTTCGTCTGGGAGAGCAACCATTTTCCAAATTGTACACGGAAAAGAAAATGAAAAGTTCAGTTCAAGGCTGCTTGCCAACGTTTCAGAATGTTTAAATTTTATGCAAATTACAAGTCCAATATTGGGTTTCAAAGTTATGCAGCGATTTATCTGTTTCATTTACCTCTCTATGTTTGTCCTTGTAAGTACCGATGCCTATTCGCAAAGAAAAAAGGTAATGGTAATGGAGATTAAAAGCGAGATCGATCCACGTATGAAACGCTACGTGAATCTGGCAATGGATCATGCAGCCAGGACAGAGGCCGATATGATCATCATTGAGATGGATACTTACGGCGGAATACTCACCGACGCAAAAGAGATCGTCGATATGATCATGCGATATAAAAATCCGATCTGGGTATTTATCAACTCTGATGCCGCCTCCGCCGGTGCGTTGATCTCCATCGCCTGTGACAGCATTTATATGTCTCCCGGCGCAAGCATTGGCGCAGCTACTGTAGTGGATGGTTCGGGTGAAAAGGCGCCGGACAAATATCAATCCTACATGCGATCAATCATGCGATCAACAGCAGAAGAAAATAATCGCAATCCGCGAATTGCTGAAGGAATGGTGGATGAAGATATTGAAATTGATTCTATAAAGGAAAAGGGTAAGATCATTACTTTTTCAACTACAGAAGCAATTAAATATGGCTATTGTGAGGGTAAGGTGGAGTCTATCGAAGAAATTCTAAAAAGAAATAATATTACCACTTATGAGTTAGATCGTTTTCAGTTGGGAAGAACAGAAAGGATTATAGCCTTTTTTCTGAATCCCTTCATCAGCGGAATACTTATCCTTGTTATCCTCGCCGGAATTTATTTCGAAATGCAAACACCAGGATTAGGGTTTGCAGGATTAGCAGCTTTGGTAGCCCTGATTTTCTATTTAGTTCCCTATTATCTTAATGGTCTTGCAGACAACTGGGAAATTATTGCACTCTTCATTGGCATTGTTCTTTTGGCAATCGAAATATTTGTATTGCCGGGATTTGGCGTTGCAGGAGTTAGTGGCATTACCTTAATCGTAATGTCACTTATCCTTATAATGCTTAATAATGATTTCTTCAATTTTGAGTTTGTACCCATGCATGACATTTTGTTTGCCACAGCTACTACTATGGGCGGTATACTTGGAGCAGTGGTCTTGCTGTTTTATGCGAGTGCAAAATTGCCACAATCAAGTTTCTTTAAACGTGTTGCCCTTACCGACACACAAGAGCGTTCGCAGGGCTATCACTCAAGTTTTATTAAAGAAAACATGATCGGTAAAAAGGGAACTGCCTACACTGTTCTGCGCCCCGGCGGTAAGGTGATGATCAATGGTGAAATATTTGACGCTTACACAAGGGGCGACTATATAGACAAGGATGTTGAAGTGGAAGTAGTCGGTGATGAAGGTACGAGCTTACAGGTAAGGAGAGTTGTGTGATGTAGCGATTATCAATTTTATGATGTACCAATTAAGTATTCGGTCCCTCCCAATTTTATGAGAAAAATTTTAGCCGTTATACCAGCCCGCTATGCATCAACAAGGTTTCCTGGAAAGCCATTGGCTGACATTGGAGGGAAATCAATGATACAACGTGTCTATGAACAAACGAAGAAGGCTTCACATATTAATCATATCGTTGTAGCAACCGATAACAAAGAGATATTTGATCATGTAGTGAAATTTGGAGGCAATGCAAGTATTACAAGAGAGGATCATCCCAGCGGAACGGATCGTTGTTATGAAGCTTTTGCCCTGCAAAAAGAAAAGTTTGATTACATAATAAACATCCAGGGAGATGAGCCATTCGTTCAACCGGACCAGATTGAACAACTTGCTACTTTGTTGGATGGCAAAACTGAAATTGCAACCCTGGTAAAGAAGATTGATTCCGATGAAGAGCTTAACAACCCTGGTGAAGTTAAAGTGGTGATGGATAAAAATCACAATGCACTTTACTTCAGTCGATCGGTAATCCCGCATTTACGGAATATTCCACGGGAAAAATGGATAAAGCATTTTAGCTATTATAAACACATGGGATTATACGCCTTTCGAAGCGATGTACTTAAAGCAATAACAACCTTACCCGTTTCATCATTGGAAAAAGCAGAGTCATTGGAACAATTGCGTTGGCTGGAAAATGGTTATCCCATTACAGTAGCAGAAACACAAACGGAAAGTATTTGCATAGACACTCCTGAAGATATTCCACGTGCCCTTGAGTACCTGAAGCATTTAGCATGAGTCAATCCATTACACTTATTTGTGGCACGAATCGAAATGATGCCGTATCGCTTTTCATAACTGAATTATACGAGAATATCCTCAGGCAACAGGGATGTGAAACTATTCTCGTGAATCTTTCTCAGCTCCCTCCCGACTTTGCATTCTCTGCTCTTTATCATAACTACAGGAAGAACGAAGCCTTTAACCACTACGTTAACGTGATGCTGGAAACCAAAAAGTATGTTTTCGTAGTTCCGGAATACAATGGCTCATTCCCAGGTGCATTAAAAACTTTTATTGATGGATTAGAATATCCAAACACGTTCCGCAACAAGAAAGGAGCCTTGGTTGGAATCGCTTCAGGAGGATTTGGTGCAAGCCTCGCGCTAAGTCATCTGACCGATATTCTCAACTTTTGTGGCTTGAATGTACTGGCTTACAAACCCCGTCTCGATCACATTGAACATAACATTGCAAACGGAACGTTGACCAATCAAAAGTATTTACAGATGCTGGAGAAACAGGCGAAGATGTTGGTAGAATTCTAGTTTACGGATAACGGTTCACAGATCACAGCATTGTAGTTTTTCATTTTAAATATCCCCCACTGCCCTCTGTTATCCTTGCCTATTGCTTACTGCCTATTGCCTATTGCCCATTGCCTACTGCCTACTGCCTACTGCCTACTTGCCTATTGCCCACTGCCTACTTGCCTATTGCCCACTGCCTACTTGCCTATTGCCCACTGCCTACTTGCCTACTGCCCTTCCTCCATCTTCAACACCTCCTTCGCAAACTTTTCCATCTCCTTATAAACACTCTCTACATCCTTTGATACCATATCCGATCCTAAAACATGTACTCCGGCAGTTGGAATAGCGACAGCTCTTTTTTGATCGGCAGGTGTTCCAAGTTCATCCATCATTTCTAACATTGCACTTACCTTCACCTCGGGGTCTTGTTCCTCTTCATTCTTATAATAGTAAAGTGTAAGGCATGGCTGACTTACCTTGCTAAAAGTTTTTTTGTTCATTTTACTTTCCAGCATTTCCTGTAGCTGAACAGTGGCTTCAAGACGATATTTATTATACCAATACTGTCTGCGTTCTGACGGAGCATCCCACTCATTATAATCACCTCCCTTTACTATCCGCGCGATTTGCAAACCCCAGGGATCATTCAAAATAAAGGCTGCTCCATTATTTATGCGGATATTGGGCGACATATTGATCAAGGCATAGACCTGTTCGGGAAATTCTGCTGCTAATGCCAGCGCCATTGTTCCACCCGTAGAAGTGCTCATCACGATAACATTTTCACCAATAGCTTTGCCAATAGCTAATGCCTCCTTTGCGCTTTCCCACCAACGGTCCGTTGTAAAATTCATCATAGCATCCGTTGTATCAATGCCATGATCAGCAAGCCGCGCCAGGTAGAGATTGCATCCGAATTGTTTAGCAAATCTTCTATGAACAGGATCACCCTCTTTCTGACTTGCGGAAAATCCATGCAGGTATACTACAGAATATTTTGTTTTGCTCTTCAAACTATCAGTCCACACTATGCGGGCTTCATTGTCAGGTTTCAGTTTATGCTTGCTTTCATTTTGTCGAACATAAAAATCTAATGCTGAAAGTTCGCCCGGTACTTTTGGTAAATCAGAATTCCATTTTGGTTTAGCCGGACTCGGCCCAAGAAATAAGGCAGCAATGATAACAAGGATTGGAAATGTTATGCGGACGAAACGTTTCGACATAGACGAGAAGAATAAAGTTCAATATACCAAAAGCACCCCTAAATCCCCTAAAGGGGACTAAGAGATACATTTTAGTCCCCTTTAGGGGATTTAGGGGTAATTCGTATCTTCCTCCCAAAAAACGAATACAAATGTCGTACATACTGGGAATTGATATTGGAACAGGAAGTACCAAAGCTGTTGCTATAACGGAACAGGCTAACCAGGTTCTTCTTACCGAGCAAGTCTCCTATCCTACTTCACAACCGCATCCTCATTATGTTGAACAATCTCCTGAATTGATATGGCAGGCTTTTGTTCAGTGTTTGCAACAGACAATTGCAAAATTAAATGGTCCGCCAAAAGCAATTGGGTTAAGCAGCGCCATGCATAGCGTGATACCTGTCGACAGCAATGGATTTCCATTAATGAATATGATCACATGGGCTGACGGACGAAGCGCCGAGATTGCAGATCGAATCAGGAATTCCAATGAAGCAAAGCAAATTTATGAAGCGACAGGCACACCTATACATGCCATGAGTCCGCTGTGCAAAATTATTTGGCTGAGAGAAAATGATCCGGATATTTTTCAAAAAACTTTTAAGTTCATTTCCATCAAAGAATTTATCTGGTATAAACTTTTCGGTACCTACGAAGTTGATCATTCCATGGCATCAGGAGAAGGGTTAATGGATATTATTGAACTTCAATGGTATGAACCTGCACTCAAACTGGCAGGAATTTCATCTGATCAACTCTCAACTTTAATCAGTACATCCTTTTGCAGAAGTGAGTTGACAAAAGAAGCTCAAAGCCTGCTCAAACTTTCATCTATTCCCATTGTTGCAGGTGCTGGCGATGGTGTGCTGGCAAACCTGGGCAGTAGTGCCATCACGCCCGGCGTCGCTTCACTAACCATTGGTACCAGTGGCGCCATTCGTGTAGCACGCGAAAAGCCATGCTATAATTTCAAGAGCATGACATTCAATTATCGCCTTGATGAAAAAACAATTATTTGTGGCGGGCCCGTTAACAACGGTGGCGCTGCACTAAGCTGGTTATTGAAAGATGTACTCAAAATAAAAATCAATGACGCTCACGACTACCTGGAAGAAATAAAACCAACGGCAGTAATACCACCGGGTTCAGAAGGTTTAACATTCCTTCCTTATCTGATGGGCGAGCGCGCTCCCTCATGGAACAGCAAAGCCACTGGAGTTTTTTTCGGGATTACTATTCGTCACAAGCAATCACATTTCATCAAGGCTGTAATTGAAGGAATTTGTTTTGCACTTTATAGTGTTGGAAGAGCAGTAGAGGAAGCATCCGGGGATATTAACCACATATTTGCAAGTGGTGGATTTGTAAAATCTGAGGAGTGGTTGCAAGTGTTGACAGATATCTTCAACAAAAAAATATACAGGCAAAACAGCGAAGATGCTTCCGCTATTGGTGCAGCGTTGATCGCAATTAAAGCGATAACAAAGTCTGCAAACTATCTTTCTTTTTCGCAATCGGGTGATGCCGAAGTTTTTACGCCGAATATTGAAAATCATAAGCGGTACAAAAAAATATTTGAACAATTCATCCGCTTATATGATAAATTGAAAGATGAAATGGCTTTGGTGAATAATTAATAACCTTTTAAATACTATGGAAATCGGTTTGATCGGACTTGGCAAGATGGGATTTAATCTTGCGCTCAACATTAACAGAAACAAACACAAGGTAATTGCCTTCGACTTGAATGAGCAGGCAAAAAAATCAATTGGCGAAAAAGGAATTCAGACTACATCGTCGCTTGAAGACCTTATCAAAAAATTACCGGAGCAAAAAATTATCTGGCTGATGATTCCCGCAGGAAACCCTGTGGATGATACAATACAAACTATTAAAAGTTTTTTAAAGAAAGGTGATATTATTATTGATGGTGGAAATTCATTTTATAAAGACTCTGTCCGCAGAGGAAAAGAATTAGAAGCATCCGGCATTGACTACCTCGACTGCGGCACGAGCGGTGGTATGGAAGGTGCACTCAATGGTGTGTGCGCTATGATTGGAGGAAATGAAAAAGCCTTTAAGATCTGTGAACCTTTATTTAATGACATTTCAATTAAAGATGGTTTTCTATACTGCGGCCCGAGTGGTTCAGGGCATTTTGTAAAGATGGTTCACAACGGAATTGAATATGGAATGATGCAAGCTATCGCCGAAGGTTTTGAAGTGATGCAGAAAAGTGAATTCAAATTAAATCTCGAAGCCGTTGCAAAAGTTTGGAACCACGGTTCAGTTGTTCGAAGCTGGCTCATGGAACTAACAGAAAATGCTTTACGCAAAGACCCGGGACTTGAGTCTATCAAAGGTGTAATGCATTCTTCCGGTGAAGGCAAATGGACACTGGATACCGCACTTGAAAAACAAATTGCAACACCGGTAATCGCATTATCTCTATTGATGCGCTACCGCTCGCAGGAACAAGATACGTTCTCCGGAAAAATTGTAGCCGCGCTACGAAATGAATTTGGCGGACATGCAGTGGAGAAAAAATAAATGAAGGGCTGTCAATATGTTATTGTGTGTAGAGACGCGATGCATCGCGTCTCTACACACAATAACATTTACAAAGATCCAAGCCTCGAAAGTTTTATCTCGTTCATACACTACTCAATTCATCTATCTTTCATTCTTGCTTTGAGTTCATCCAAACTGATGGTATTCTTCTTTTTTTCTTCCGGTGACAAAGCTTTGTAATCGTCCACGACTGATGCGGTAGTCATTTTTTATTTTTCGACGTTGGGTTTAATTTTTTTATTTCCTTATCAAAGTCGCTCTCGTAGAGTTTGTCCTGAATGATCCGGTATTTCTCAAATTCTTTTTCCGCCAATGCCAGCGCTACTTCATGCGTTACTGTCCCTGCATTTTTCAGAATAGCTTCTTCATTAAATTGCAGAAAGGCATCCAGCTTTTGCACCCAGTCTTTCATGTACATCACCACGCCTTTGTTTGCCTGATTCTCTGCATAGTCTAAATACATGGTTACGATACGATTCAAGCCGGTCATTTCTTTTTCGTCCAAATAATTTTTTGCAACGCCTACATCGGGCTTTCGGATTTTTTCTTTGGGTGCATTCTTCCACGTGGTAAGCCCCATGTTTGGCTTTGTGCTGTCTGCCCTTGCGGCAATCAGTTCGGCTGCGGTTTGCCCGGTGATGGCCCAGTGCAGTTTATTTTGTACGGTGGCAAAAAACTTTTGCGTAATACCGCTGTCGGGACTGTAGTCGGCACTGCACTGCGAATAGATGTCGGTGATTTTCTGATAAAACCTGCGTTCGCTGCTGCGTATGTCGCGGATGCGGGCAAGTTGCTCTTCAAAATAATCTTTACCGAAAATAGTATCGGGGTTTTTCAGCCGCTCATCATCCATGGTAAAACCTTTGATGATGTATTCCTTTAAGCGCTCAGTAGCCCAAATGCGAAACTGGGTTGCCCTTGTGCTGTTTACGCGGTAGCCGACAGAGATAATCATGTCGAGATTGTAAAACTCCACCTGCCGGGTTACTGTTCTGCTTCCTTCCTGTTGAACTTGTGCAAATTTTGCACTTGTTGGCTCTCTGTGCAGTTCGCCTTCTTCATAAATATTTTGTATATGTTTGGTAACCACCGTCCTGTCCACATCAAAAAGGTCGGCAATTTTTTGTTGTGTAAGCCAAATGGTTTCGTCTTGCAAATAGATTTCAACTTTTACTTTTCCGTTGGGCGTGGTGTAAAGTAGTATTTCGTTGAAGCCGCTTTCAGAAGGTATGTTTTTTTTCTTCGTCATTTTAATTCGTACCTGAGGATTTGTGATTAACCAATTTTCCCTCAAACGCTTTTTTTTAAAATGCTTTGCCTGAGTGCTTCGGTTTGCTGTAAAATTACTCCACAAGGTTTCCCTTCTACAAATAACAGGTAGTCAACGGGGCCAACATCAGTAATATATTCTTTAACGGCAATCCCAGGTCCGGCCTGCCCGTCCGGCAGGCGGGCATTCAGATTTACTTGCTTAATGCTTTGAATAATCCAGCCACAAGCGGTCAACTGCTTGTCAATATTGTCTCGCGCTATTTGCTCTGGATTCTGATTTGCCACGTATCGGGTCAGTATAAAATTTGGTTAAAATAAGAAAAATTAGCCTGGTTTTAGCCCTCTTGTGCGATGAGATACGCTTTTGCAACACCGGTAATCGCACTCTCTTTATTAATGCGATACCGCTCACAAGAGCAAGATACATTTTCTGGAAAAATTGTAGCCGCGCTACGAAATGAATTTGGCGGACATGCTGTGGAGAAAAAATAAATGAATGGCTGTCAATATGTTATTATGTAGAGACGCGATGCATCGCGTCTCTACATAATAACATCTACAAAGATCCGGGCCTCGAATCTATCAAAGATGTAATGCATTCTTCCGGTGAAGGCAAATGGACATTGGATACAGCGCGCTCGAAAAACAAATTGCAACACCAGTTATCGCACTCTCTTTATTAATGCAATACCGCTCACAAGAGCAAGATACATTCTCCGGAAAAATTGTCGCTGCGCTACGAAATGAATTTGGCGGACATGCAGTGGAGAAAAAATAAAGTCAGTGATTAATGATTAGGGTCATTAATCATAGAAAAAATTCACAACTGACCAATGATGCAGGTGCAGTGTCGGGATCAGGAAGCTTGTATGTTCTCCTGTTTTTAAGCATCAGTCTTTCTTCTTTTTCAATTTCGGTTTGCTCTTGCTCTCCACTTTCTTAATGCTGTCGGCCACTGGCAAATTTTCGGGCATGGTGCCGCCAATTTCTTTAATGGTTTGGCGCACTTTCTTACCTACTTCATAATGAGTTTGATTTGCTTTCTGCTTTCCTTTTATGTTTTCTCTGCGCAGCTTTTCTTCCGTTTGCGTGGCGCGGAACAGGTTGGCGGCTAGCTCGGTACTGCCCATGTGGTCGAGTATCTGCTGTGATTTTTTCAAGCCCTTTCTTTTGTGTATGCCTTTGGCATCGAGCCCGCCATACAAACCCATGTAGCCATGGTTTTGAAAAATGGCATAATCAAGCGGACCGGTTACACCTGCTTTCTTCGCGGCCGAGGCGAGCTTGCTGTTGTGCCTAGCCATTTCGTTGCGCAGGAATAAACGTTTCTCATCTTCGGTGCTCAAGCGGTTGTACTCATCCATTTGCTGTATTTCGCGCAAACGGGTTTGTACGGCAAAGTAGGTTTGCCCCAATGCAACCACTTCTTTGGAGGGGTCGGCATTTTGCACGATGAGGTAGCAGGCGTAGCGGGAAAGTTTTATGTTTTCAATAGCTCGTTCAGCGCCTGAGCCAATGGCTACCATTTCGAGGATATCCTCGAAATGGTCTTCTATTGTATATCCACTGTTTTTGCAGGCTTCTTTCGCTTTGTCAATTACCGGGACAAAATGCCTGTACTCCGAATACTCAAGGGCTTTGGCCATATCGCGGGCTGTCCAGTATTCATTTTTGTTGTCATCCACTTTTTTTATCTGCTCAAAAAGTGTAGAACCTGGTTGTGATAATTCTTTTCCCATACTAATTCAGTTATGTTTACAACATCGTATTCCCGGTAGTCCCTGAAGCAATTTTCAAACTACTGGTTTCCTTTTTTAAAGGGTCTCTCATTTGTGCAACCAGTGGCTGCGTTAATTCAGAACTCATAACCAATCTCCTTTAGGTTCATCCTTATTGCTTTGTCTAACTTACCAATCTTTCTCAGCTCCTAACTTTTTGATAGAGTTCGTCAAAGTCATCGGAGATATATTTCAGGAAGATGAGCCAACGTTCAACATGTTTATACCCGGCAGCATCCATGTGTTCTGGAGTTTGTCGGCTGCTGTCCAGCGGGCTTTTCTAATTCAAGAATATCGCTCATCAGTTCAGAATCTAAGTGTGACAAAATACGCAAATTTGTTATTTTCGATCTCATTTTTTAGGAGTGTGTGATGAGGATTATTCTCTTGCTTCAGTCCTGCCTAACGGGCAGAAATGAATGTTGGCATTGTACATAACTAATGACTTCCCCTCTTCAATTCAATAACCGTTATCTCCGGAGGTATTCCTATCCTTCCCAAAAATCCTAAACATCCGAAGCCCCGGTTAACATAGAGGTATTGATCTCCCTCGCGATAAAGATCCGCCCATTGTTTGTAAGAATATTGTGCAGGGCTCCATTTAATATCTCCTATTTCTACACCCATTTGAAAACCGTGCGTATGACCTGCAAACATTATATCGATATCACCAAACTCAGGTCGCACTTGCAAATCCCAGTGACTGGGATCGTGAGATAATAAAAGTTTAACAGGCGCTTCTTCTGTTCCGCGATAAGCAATATCCAACTTACCATATTTTGGAAATCTTCCCTTACCCCAATTTTCAATTCCAATAATGGCAATACGTTCACCACTCTCTTCAAGAAAACGATGTTCATTCATGAGCAAATCATAACCAAGCTCCTTATGTGCTATTACAAAGTCACGAAAGTCTTTACGCTTGGCCTCTTCACTTGACCATGAAATGTAATCTCCATAATCATGATTTCCGGTGATTGAATAAACTCCCAGGGGCGCCCTTATCTTATCAAAAATTGAAATGAAATCATTTAACTCACGGCTTCTATAATTCACCAGATCACCGGTAAAGAAAACAACATCTGTTTTTTCTGCCAACAACATTTCTACACCACCTTTTACAGCAGTCTTAAAATAACCAGGGTTGCAATGAATGTCTGATACTTGTCCTATGCGAATACCATCAAATGCTTTTGGCAGTTGAGGTAAATAAATTGTTCTTCTCCTCACATGGTAGTCATACGCTCCATAAGTTATTCCAAAAACTGATACAGAGAATGGAATAGCGCCAACGACCAACGCTGACTTTCTTATGAACTCAGACCGAAGAATTGGCTTGCCGGGAAGAACTTTATTCCTATTTGTTTTTAAGGATTGAAAAAAGTTTTTTACTCTTAATATAACTTCCTCTACCAGAATAACTAACAATGAAGCAGTCTTGGAAAAATAGATCATTGATAAAATAGTCATGATCCAATGATTAATCCCTATATGAATATTTAGCCGGTCGGCAAGATAATACCAACATAGTGTACCAATAGTCAACGCCGTGATGCTCCAGAATATGACTTGAAAGACAATGAGCCAGGCACGATGATAGAGTGCGATGAAAGGTTTAAAAAAAAGAAAAGATCTGATGTCAACAAGAAGAATCAGCAACGTTCCGGCGACAACAATTAATACCTTGCTCTCTAACATTCCTGGTGTATTAAAATATAACCAAAGATAGAATCTTTACACAACCTTACGACACCAATACAAAACCACTAAAAAAAATCTGCCTTAACGAAATAAATTTGTTAAGGCAGATGGTGAAATTATTTAAGAAAATCAGTTAACAGCAATAGCTCCTTCAGGAGAATCTGTCTCGGACACAGCGGCCATTTTTGTTTTGAAAACACGTTGCTTAATTCTATACACCATCAGGTACATTACCGGTACCAATACAAGGGTTAAGAATGTACCGAAGATCAAACCGAAAATCATCGTCCATGATAATGGAGCCCAGAACGTATGGTTGTCACCTCCGAAGAAAATGTGAGGATTAAATTCCGAGAACAATCTAACGAAATCAATATTCAACCCAACCGCCAACGGTATCAATCCTAATGTTGCCGCCATGGCTGTTAAGATAACGGGCGTCATACGGGTCTTGGAAGCTTCTATAATAGCTTCTTTCACTTCAACACCCTGACTTATCAGCAGGTCCGTAAATTCGACGAGAAGAATACCGTTTCTTACTACAATACCAGCCAATGCCATGACACCTACGCCACACATTACAATGGACATTTCCATTTTAAAGATGGAGAAACCAATCAAAACACCTATGATACTAAAGACAATTTCAGCAAGAATAATAATTGGTTTGCTGACTGAATTAAATTGCGTTACAAGGATCATGAAGATCAAAGCAAAAGCTGCGATAAATGCCAGGCCAAGAAAGTCAGATGTTTCTTTTTGATCCTCCTGTTCACCGGTCATTTTGATGGTTACACCATCCGGTGTGCTGAATGATTCAAGGTTTTTTTGAATCTCTGCCACCACCGCATTAGCATTATAATCGCCCAATACATTGGAAGAAAGTGTTATTACGCGCTTCTGATCAATACGTTTGATACCGGCATAACTGTTTGAATAATCTACTGTAGCTATGGCAGATAGCGGAACCTCGCGGACAGCGCCATTCATGCTCATGTCACGATAGGTAATCGGCAGGTTCATCAAGGTATTGATATCATTACGTTGCTCTTCCTTTATGCGCAATTGAATAGGATAATCATCATTATCATCGCGGAATTTTGACACCTCCTCGCCGTAAATCGTTCTTCTGAAAATCTGGCCGATAGTACCTGTAGATATTCCTTCACGGTTAGCTTTCTCCCGATCAATGTTGATTACAATCTCAGGTTTGTCACTTTGAAAATCAGACTTCAATTCTTCCACACCGGCAACCTGACGTGCGTCAAGGAAACGTTTCAGTTTATCGGCTGTGGATGTCAGAATATCAAAATCCTCTGCGGCTATTTCAATGTTGATGGGCTTACCAGTAGGTGGGCCGTTTTGTTCCTGGCTTACAGAAATTTCTGCACCCTTTATACCTTTTACAGAATCGCGGATTTTATCCATGTAAACTTTCGTGGATTGACCACCACGCTGTGCAAATTTAACAAATGCCACCGTCACCTTCCCGAGATGAGGACTCGCCTGCGTGCCGGCATCAAATGGGTTTTCGCTGGCGCCAATAGCAACATTTGAAATTACAGACTCAACTATCTTGTTATCTCTTCCCATAGCTGTAATCACACGATTCTCTACAATATATGTTATTGAATCCGTAACACGCTGATCAGTACCAATAGGCATTCTGATATAGGTGAAAATAAAGTTGGGATCACCATTGGGAAAAAATACTACAGGAGGTTTGCGAATCGCCGTAAAAACAATAGAGAAGACAAACAAAACAATTACCCCCGCAAAGATTAAAACAGGTCTGCTGCCCACTAGGCACCAGGAAACCATCTTCTTATAACTCTTCTGAACCCGGGGCCAGAGGTTGTTCTGAAATTTTTCAACAACACCGGCCAGGTAAAATTGATGCAATGCATAGATGGTAAATAGGAATATCGCAAAATTACCCATTCCATACCATCCCACTACATACGACATCAATGCAAGCGAGCCAAATATCACAGCCGTGATTTTGAAACCACGTGTTACTTTACTTTGTCCATGGTCGTGCGTGTGGGGTTTCATAAAATCCGCTGCGAACACCGGATTGATAATGTACGCCACAACCAGGGAAGCAATTAATGTAACGATCAATGTTATGGGTAAGAAGAACATAAACTTACCAATGACACCAGGCCAGAAAGCAAGCGGCACAAAGGGAGCCAAAACAACTAGTGTACCCGATAGCACAGGAAGAAACACTTCACCGGCTGCTATTTTAGCTGCCTTACGAATGGGCACTTTGCCGTTATCAAATACACGGTGCGTGTTTTCAATTACAACAATGGCGTCATCCACAACTATACCCAATGCGAGCAGGAAGGAAAACAACGTCATCATATTCAGCGTGAACCCTAACCCGGGAAACACGAGGAAAGCAATAAAGCTTGAAATGGGAACGGACAGCCCGACAAAGATGGCATTTGTAGCGCCCATGAAGAACATCAAAATGATCGTTACCAACACAAATCCAATAATGATGGTGTTTATAAGATCATGCAACGTAACACGTGTGTTGTCGGATTGGTCGGCTGTGATCGTTATGGATAGACCAGCAGGCAATACGTTATTTTCAAAGTCCTTTACAATTTCGTTAATCTGGTCAGAAGCAAGGATCAGG
Organism: uncultured Roseivirgaceae bacterium; assembly: GCA_964521255.1. Lineage (GTDB taxonomy): Bacteria > Bacteroidota > Bacteroidia > Cytophagales > Cyclobacteriaceae > ZC4RG29. The sequence goes on along the minus strand of CAZFRM010000019.1, from coordinate 24,573 downwards.
TTTTCTCCACTTCTTTTTATCACATTAAGCGTGATCACATTTTTTCCATTGAGGCGTGCAAAACTTTCCTGTTCTTTATGCGTGTCAACAACATCGGCAATATCTCTCAGGTATAGCTTTCCTCCTTTTGTTGAACCAATTACCGTATTGGCTATTTGCTCTGCACTGGCATACTCACCATTCACACTCAAAGAACGCTTCATTCCACCAACCGACAATTGACCACCGGAAATAATAACGTTCTCATAGCGAATACCATTGATGACGTCTTCTAAGGCAATACCGACCAGGGCTGTTTTATACAAGTCCAGGTTAATCTGAATTTCACGATCAAGCGCTCCCACAATATCAACCCTTCTGATCTCCTTAATGGATTCAATACGATCCTGCATTTGTTCAGCATACCTTTTTAACATCTGCAGGTCATAGTCACCCGAAATATTAATGTTCATAATAGGTACTTCGGAAATATCAATTTCCATTACCTGCGGATCCTCCAGAAGGTCCGTGGGAAGATTCTGCTTGGCCTTGTCGACAGCATCCTTTACTTCCTGCTTAGCCTTATCGATAGTAACGTCCGGTTCAAACTCGATGATTACATTCGAATAGTCCTGAATAGAGTTACTTGTCACCTTCCTGATTCCTGAAATAGACTTTACTTCTTTCTCAATTTCTTTAGAGATAAGATTTTCAATATCGGAGGGCGCCGCCCCGGGATAAATAGTTGAAACATAAATCTGGGGGAATACCACTTCAGGAAAATTTTCCTTTGGCAGTCGTGTATAGGTTATAATACCGGCCAGACAAACAAAGATCGTAGCAACATAAATGGTAATTTTATTGTCGATCGACCAACTGGTAGGTTTAAATTCTTTTTCTGAGTCTTGCATATATCTTATGTTGGAGTGATTAAAGGTTACTGGTTTGTTATCCGGTTAATCATTAAGGGCATCTCTAAAAACTATTTTTCTATTTGGCCTCATCCCTTCCCCCGCCAGTGGACGGGCAAGCTTTCTCCGATGGGAGAAGGACAGCGGGGTTTTTAGAGATGCCCTTAAGGAATAACTATCAACTAAATCTTAATTGCTTCACCGTCGTTAAGCCCCTGGTATCCGACAGTGATTACCTTGTCACCGCTACTCAAACCTTGTACCTGGGCCTGGCTTCCGAAGACACCATCTACCGTCACAACTTTTCTTTTGGCCACGGCTTGTTTGCCCGAAGTTTCTGCTACATACACAATCTTTTCTCCATTCACCTCCTGCACAACATTTATGGGTACCGTTATGGCAGATGGTTCTGTGTGAAAGATTATTTTTACGATACCCGTCATATTAGGGCGAAGATCGGCATGGGAAAGCAATCTTATCTCTACAACAAATGTCCGTGAAAGCACATCGATTGTCTTTCCAACGAAAGTTACCTTTGCTTCGATCTCCTTCTTCAGTTCAGGAATATTCACCATAACTTTGTTACCTTTTTTGATTTGCGTCACATACGCTTCCGAAACGCTGGCAACGATTTTCAAATTAGATGTATTCACTACGCGAAAAGCCGGCATACCAGGCGATATTGCTTCACCAATCTTTACAAATACTTCATCCACTGTGCCGCTGATAGGCGATTTGATTTTTGCCATTTCATTCTGTTCTTTCAGTGAGGCTAGTTGTTTCTCAAGACTCTCTTTGTTGGTTTTCGCCTGAAGGTATTGTACTTCCGTTCCTATCTTCTGATCCCACAAACTTTTCTGACGTTCGTACACAGAGTTGGCCAGCTCGAGTTGTGTTTTCATGCCTTCAATGTTTTGAATTATAACAGAATTATCAATTTGTGCTAACACCTGACCTGCTGATACAGTTTGACCCTCTGTTACAAACACCCTGGTGATAGAACCCATCGACCGCGAACTAACGAGAATATTATCTTCAGCCACCACTTTGCCTTGTGTTTGAATGTAATGATCGAAGGCGCGCGGTGTCAGTTCAGCAACCGATACTTCTTTCGATTTGACAGTCGCCTCATCAGGATTTTCATTAGCAAGTTCCGCTTCAAGTTTTTTTATTTGCTCGGAAAGGTCTGCCTGCTGCGTCTTAAGCTTTTCCAACTGCGCTTTCTTGTCCTTATCTGCTGTAGTAGCAGAGCAGGCCGCCAGTACAACGGCCAGGACAACGGTTAAAATTCTGATAGATATGGTTGATTTCATGGTAAGTTGTTGTTTCATGTTTCTTTTAAATTATTTTTCTGCCGGAGTGGTGACATATTTTGATGGATCAATCTTGGCATATGCTTTATCCAAATCTATCCTGGCAACAATGGCATCATAGAGTGCGTTATAATAGTTCACTTGCGCTTCTCTCAAACTGCTTTCAGCATCGATAACTTCAATGTTTGATCCAACACCTTGCTCATATTTTATCTTTGTAATTCGCGCAACGCGATCGGCAAGATCCATATTCTCCTGCTGCGACTTCAATGTCTCCAGCGAGTTCTGATATACGATCGTGTTTTGTTGAATGCTCAGGTCGATGCTTTGCTTCAGCGAGCTGTAGCTGTTCTCAATTTTTAACAATGAAAGCTTCGCTTGTTGGATCTGGTAATTACGTTGCAGCCCACTGAAAATCGGAACATTTAAGGTTATACCGAAAGAAGAATAGTTGTACCATTTATCCGGTCCGATCAGGTCATTCCCTTCAAAATTTGTTTCTGTTTTGAATAACCCTCCCATGTTTGGCGATTGCGTTGAATAACCAAAGTTTATGAATCCCGACAGGCTTGGATATGACGCTGAATATTTACTTTTAATATTCAGTTCCTGCAACCTTTTCTGAGTATCCAGAACTTTGAACTCAATCCTGTTTTTGTAGTCCCAACCTTCCTGGTATTCATCGAATAAGTTTTCATTCACTTTGAGGTCAGCCAAATTTCCTTCTACTGCAATTGACTTTTCCATTGGATAATTCATTTGAAACTTAAGCAAGCTTACACTTAGGTTTTGAAGATTGATAAATTTCAAACGTTCTGACTTAAGATTATTGAGCGTAACCTGAATACGATCCACATCAATTGCCTCTGCAAATCCATTCGCATTTAAGGCACGTGTTGTTCGAAGTAAGGAGTCAACACGGGCAATGTTATTGTCAAACAGATCAATCCGTTCGTTGTTTACTAACACAGCGTAATAGGCTTTGGCAACATTTTCAATGGTTTGAATCTGTGTTTGCTCCGTAGTCTTATAAGTTAGTTCCTTATACGTACCCGCAGCCTTTAATCCAACCAGAAATGCACTGTTGAAAAGAAGTTGGTTTAGCGTAAGAAGTGCATTGCCACCGCTTGGTAACTGAAAAAAGTTCTGTGAGGCAACGATGTCATTATCAGCCAGCCCAAGATTGAGATCATTTTCTGCAAAACCCTGAGCCACTGCATACGAAGCAAAAAACCTCGGTAACTTTTCATTATGCGTGAGGTTCACACTGCCATCAATCTGGGGTAATCCAATGCCCACCGTTTCTTTCACTCTTGCCTCAGCAATCTGCTCATCAATGCGTGCGTTCTTCACGTTTACGGTATTCTCCAGGGCATATTGAATGCACTCATCCAGACTGAACGAGGTGGTGGTAGTGCCGCCACTTTGAGCTGCAACGCATAACGGTAGACTTAAACTAAGTAAGAGGGTTTGATATAAGCGCTTCATAGTATATTAGATGGTTGATGGTTTAATTCTTTGTACTTCTGATATAATTTCTTTCCCTTATCAGTGAGCAATCCGTGAATGAAATGTTCTAATATTTGCATTTGTACTTCCGTTAAATTGAACTTATCAACCGGAAATAATTGATCGTCAAATCCCATTTGTACAGTTTCAATTCTTACCACTGCCAATATTTCCGGGTTGATTTCCGCACGTATTAGCCCTTCTGCAATTCCCTTGTTCAGATTTCTCACAACGGATTCACGGATAAACTTGTTCTTAAATTCCAGCCAAATGTTCCATGCCTTCTGGTGATATTTTTGAAGGTCAAACAACAATGACGGATTCATTCCCTTTACATTCTCCTTAAGGCAAAGAGAAAGTTTCACTAACTCCTCAACAGAGTTCGAAGAATCTTCCGCGATCTGTTCAAATTGCTTTCGCTCCCTGATCAGATGGTTATGAGTAGTCGATGCCACGATGTCATCTTTATCAAGAAAATATTGATAAAGCGTTTTCTTGGAAATGCCCAGGTGACGGGCAATTTCATCCATCGTTATGCTGCGAACACCGTATCGCATAAAGAGCTCTTCGGCGCCTTTTAAGATTTTGGTTTTGATATCTGTTTCTTCCATAAGTGGGCAAAACTATGGAAACTTTTTACATGTAAAAAGTTTTCACTGTTTCCTTAAACGCCATTATTTGGGTCAGGTTCAGGTTTTCAGGATTATTTTTATATGAATTTCACCCAAGTGTTATCTAAATCGATTGAACCGGTGGAATATGCCTCTCGTCTCACAACAACACTTCTAATGGACAATGAAATTGTCGGATGATCTGCTGCTTTATTTTAGACATGGATAAAAAAATCGGCCCCGCTTTCGACGGGACCGATCAACCCAAACCTACAACCCAACCCAACTGCACAATCTTTACGCTTCAGCCAATTCATTCAGCTTAAGCTCCTGGTATTTTTGTTTCTTTTCTTTATTCTGTAAACCTGTTCTAACCAACAGACTATCAACAATCTTGTAAATAACCGGCACAACAACCAACGTGAGGAACATTGAACTGGATAACCCGCCAATGATTGACCACGCAAGACCATTCTTCCATGCGGCACCTGCTCCGCTGGCTAATGCGATAGGCAACATTCCTGCAACCATAGCAATCGTGGTCATCAATATCGGACGAAGGCGTTCTTTGGTTGCCTCCATCAAAGCGTCAGTCGTTGCCATACCTTTTTCTTTCAGATGATTGGTGAAGTCCACAACGAGAATAGCATTCTTCGCTACTAACCCAATCAACATTATGATGCCCAGAATGGTAAAAATGTTTAATGTCTGTGCAGATAATGCGAGCGCCCACATAGCACCAATCAGCGCCAACGGTATAGAGAACAACACTACAAACGGATACACAAAGCTATCGTACAACGCAACCATGATGAGGTAAACCAAAAGGATAGATGTAACGAAGGCTATTAATAATTGTCCAAACGACTTCGATTGATTTTCCTGATCGCCACCAAATTTCACTTCAACACCCACCGGCAAATCCATTTTATCAATGATCTGTTGGATCTCCGTGGTAACCGTTCCGGAAGGACGACCAAGCAATTGTGAATTTACTTTCACAGACGTAATCCGGTTATATCTTTCCAATCTTGACGGACCAGAACTCTCACTTACATCGGCAAACTGATCAAGGCGAACCTGCTGACCAAACTTGTTTATAAAACCGAGTGCCTTTATATCGTCAACGCTTTTCCTGTTGAAATCGTCGAAGCGGATATTAATATCATATTCATATTCACCCTGACGAAATTTTGCGTCATTATTTCCATTGAATGCTAACTGCATCGTGCCGCCAACCGTCTGAAGATCAAGTCCCAGCTCAGCCATTTTGTGACGATCTGTTTTCACGATTACTTCAGGGTTTCCACTTTCCACGGAGAGCTTAACTTCTTGTGTCCCTTCCACCTTCTTCACTTTCTCCATGATCCGTTCAGCAGTATGCATAACGGTATCAAAAGTTGGTCCGGTGACGACAACCTGGATGGGCGCCTGGTTGGCTGTACCCAGGATTGAAACGTTGGAAGATTTCACTTTCACACCGGCAAATTGATTCATGATCTCGTTACGAAGATTCACCCCATAGATATCTGAACTCTCGGATCTTTCTTCAAGGGGAACAAGCTTCACATTTATTTCAGATTTATAAGGTGTTCCTTGTGAACCCACTCCGAAACCACCATCTGATGATTGTCCGATCGTTGAAAAGACAGAAGTTACTTCTGTTTTGTTGGCAATGAATTCTTCAATCCTACGAGTAGTCAGGTTGTTCTGTTCAATAGAAGTTTTCTTCGGATATTCTACTTCCAATATTATTTCACCACGATCACCTTGTGTGATGAACTCTGCTCCTATAAATCCGGCTTTGATTAACGCAAATGATCCAAAGAAAAGAACGATCACAACGGACAGGGTAATCAGCTTATGGGAAAGTGACCACTTCAACAAACCTTGTACCCATTGCGTGAAAACGTTCAATCCATTTTCAAATTTCAAAATGATCTTGCCAAAGAAACTCTTTGGGTTGATATGCTCCAGCTTACCGAAACGTGATGATAAGTAAGGAACGATGGTAAATGAAACAAGCAAGGATAGTAAAGTTGCAATCACAACTACGATAGAGAACTGCCTCATGATGTTTGAGATCAATCCTGTTGTCAATGCAATGGGAAGAAACACAACTACAATTACTAACGTGATTGATGTTACGGTGAATCCAATTTCTTTCACACCATCATAAGAAGCCTGTATACGACTCTTACCCATTTCCATATGACGGTGAATATTTTCAATAACCACGATGGCATCATCCACAAGAATACCTACCACAAGCGAAAGCCCTAACAACGTCATCAGGTTCAGTGTGAATCCAAACATGCTGATACCAATGAAAGTTGCAATCAGCGATAACGGAATAGCCACCATCACGATGAGTGAGTTTCTCAGCGAGTGAAGGAATAACAACATGATGGCAGCAACAAGAACAACCGCGAGGATCAAATCATGAATTACGGCATCTGCAGCCTCCAGCGTGTAAGTTGTGCTGTCTTGTGCGGTTGAGAATTTTACACCAACATTAGCGTACGTATTTTCAATCCTGGCAATTTCTTCCTGAACCATTTTACTTACTTCCACGGCATTGGCATCGGATTGCTTTTGAATGGCAATACCAATGGAGTTTTGTAAATCGATTCTGTTTATTCGCTCCGTATCTTTAATCGCATCTTGTACCTCTGCTACTTCTGCAAGGCGCACAGCGCTTCCATCCTGGCGATACGTTACAACAAGGTTTCTAATCTCATCGAGGTTTGTATATTTTCCGGAAAGACGAATCAATACCTGTTCATCTTTTGTTTTGATCTTACCTGTAGGGAAATCCAGATTAGATGATCCGACCAATTGCTGAAGCTGAAGAATGGAAAGGTTATAAACCTTTAGTTTATCGTTGTTTACATTGATCTTTATTTCTCTTTCTTCTCCACCGATAAGACTCACCTGCGCAACACCCGGTATCTTTGAAAGATTAGGTTGAATGCGTTGCTTCACAAGATCATATAATTCAGTACCGCTGATCTTACCCGACACACCAAGTCGCATGATGGGAAGATCATCAATAGAAAATTTTCCAAGCGCGGGTGTCTTTACATCTTCCGGTAAAGTGGACAGCGTTGAATTTACTTTACGCTGTGCATCCTGTAAAGCAAGGTCCACATTTGCTTCAGTCAATAATTGAACGGTGATGAGAGACAGTCCTTCATATGATGTTGACGTGATCTTATCCACTTTTTCCATAGAGGAAACAGCATCTTCCAGTTCTTTCGTAACGGTATTCTCTACTTCACTGGGAGAAGCGCCGGGATAAATAGTGGTAATGGTCACCACCGGCGAACTAAATTTCGGAAGCAGCTCATAACTTAGTTTGGTGTAGCTGACCAACCCTAAAAAGGTTAACACAATAAACAACACCAGTATGAGTGATGGCCGCTTGATTGATATTTCTGTAATTTTCATTTCTTTATTCTTTACAAAATCGCCTGTTATAAAACAGATACTTTTGAACCGTCACTTAAATTGATCTGGCCATTGGTAATAACACGGTCGCCAGCGCTCAAACCTCCCAAAACCTCAACCTGACTCGCAAACTGGCGACCTGTTACTATAGATTTTAACTTGACTGCATCTTTCTCCAACACATATACTTTTGCATCATTCACACTTCCTATCAATGCTTCTCTCGGAATAACAAGCGAAGTTTCTTCGTTAGGAATAGTAAAGGATGCGCGTCCGTACATTCCGGCACGAAGAGGTTTGTTCTTAATGTTTGTTATGCTGAGTTCCACCGGGTAGTTAAGCGTTGCATCTGCTTTAGCGCCGATGAAGTTTACCTTCGCTGAATAATTTGCATCCGGATAAACATCGGCTGTTACTTTTATATCGTTCGTTTTGCTAACGGTCAGCACCTGGCTTTCCGTAACATTAATTACAAGCTTCAACCTGGAGATATCCACGATATCAAACGTCTTGTTACTTTGCTGTGAGAGATAAGATCCGATCTCGATGTACTTCTTGTTAATGTATCCACCGAAAGGTGCGCGAATGTATGTATCCGAAAGGTTCTTCTTCGCTGTTGCTAATCGTGTCTCAGCATTGATATAACCAATGTTCACTTCATCAAGTTGAGATTGTGAAACTCCACCGGTTTTAATGAGGTTCTCATAACGTTGCTTGTCGGTTGTCAATTTCGTGAAAGATGCTTCCGCTGATTTAAACTCAGCTTCTTTCACTTCATACTCAAGACGCGCAAGCACCTGTCCCTTATTAACAAATTCGCCTTCCTTAACAGAGATGCTTACGATCTTTCCCGAACCTTCTGATACAAGTGTCAACTCCTGGTCAGGTTTGAAGCTGCCCGTTGCTGTGAAGCTGCCCGAAAGTTTTTCTTCCTTCACATCAGCTACTTCCACAGGGATATTCTCATTTGTTTTCTTTGCAAGCTCAGTCCTGGACTGCATCTTCTCCTGGTTGCCTTTCAGTACAAACACAACACCGGTTACGACGGCAAGGGCTATTACAATGGTGATAATTGTCTTCTTCATGACTTTCTCTGTATTAATTCAATAAATTTTTAATTTCTCCTTTAGCTTTCATCAGGTCTACTTCTGCTTCCTTTACTTTCAGCAACGCTTCGATCATTTCATTTTGTGAAACCAGTAAAGATGTTTCTGCATCCAGCATTTCCGTTAGCGGACTGATTCCTTCATTATAATTATTTGTAGTAATGGCATATACATTTTTCGCCAGCGCTACATTTTCCTTTTGCGCGAGATAGTTTTCATAATTGGTTTCAAAGGCATTCAATGCGTTGACATAGTTTGTATTGGAAAGTTGTTTGGTAAATGCCATGTCCTTTTCTGTTTTGATTTGTTTGATCTTTGATTGCTGCATCTGCGCAGATTTTTTAAATCCATCAAATACCGGAATGTTCAAACTCAACCCAATGGCCGACGTGTTGTACCATGTGCTATTATCACCTGGTAGCGCTACCTCTGAACTTACACCTTGCCTGTTAAGACGGGCGAAAACTGAAAGGTTAGGGTAATATCCAGCGGCGTAACTCTGACGTTCGAGGTCATACAACTTTAGCTGTGTGTTTAATTGCTTGTATTCGATCTTGTTTTCCCAAACCCATTCTGATTGTAACAAAGCGGGATCATATTGATAGGTGGTAGTATCATTTAACAGTGGCTCTACCAGGTCAATGGGGGATTGTAAATCTATGCCAATGGTTAGTTTGAACTGATTCACCAGGCTAACGTAATTGTCTTCCAGTGACCGAAGCCTTGTTTTAAGATTAGTGAGATTTACTCTTAAGCGATCAACATCTACTTTACGTACCAGGCCATTTTTAAAACGATCTTCTGCAACAGAAAGATTTTTCTCAATGTCACGAATGTTGCCTTTTAATATCTCACGTCGGGCCTGTACAGAGACAGCCTGGTAAAAAAGATTAGCGGTTTGCTGAATAACCTCTTCCTCCGTGCGCTGAACGTTTTGATTATAATAATCTTCACTCACCCTGGCCGCCCTGATACCGGTGAATACGCTCTGATTAAAAATCTGCTGAGTAGCTTCTGCTCCCACAGTAGTGTTGTATTGAAGGCCTGCTTTGATCACCTGGTCGTTGATTACCATTGAGGGAACGATCAGGTTATCCGTATAACCGGCTGACGCATTTATCTGCGGCAATGCCTGTGCTTTTACTTCTCTTGTTTTTTGTTCACCGGCCTCATAGTCATATTGCGCTTTCACAATATTGTTATTGGACTTGAGCGCGATCTCAAGACTTTCCTTCAGCGTAAGCTTCAATGTATTTTGTCCATACCCTATGGCCGGAAGAAGGGCAATCGCGCAAAGCGAAAAAATCAATTGCTTTATTCTTTTCATCGTTTTCATAATTGTCATCTCTGATTGTTAGCCTTCTGTTGTTGAAGACATATCCATTTTATATTTATCGTAAAGTTTTTTTCCTTTTGCAGTGAGAATTCCTTGCGTGAAGTGATCCAGCAATTGTCCTTGAACTTCGGCTACCGTAAACTTTTCGCGAGGGAAAATATCTTCGTTAAATCCCAGTTGAATTAATTCGAGACGAATAGTAGCTACGATCTGCGGGTTCAGGTCATCGCGATAATATCCCTGCTCCATGCCTTCCTTCAGATTTTGCAAGACTGAATCACGGATGTAGCTGTTCCGATATTCCTTCCATGACTCCCACGCTTTTTGATGATACTTTTGAATATCATATAACATGGAGTGACTTGCTGCTCTCAGACTTTCTTTTAGTCGCGCAGAAATCAATACAAGCTCTTCGACAACATCCTTCACTTTTGTCTTTATGTTTTCGAACTCCTTGCACCGGGCCCTTATGTGGATGTTCACCGCTGACGTCACGATGTCGTCTTTATCAGCAAAATGCTGGTAGAGCGTTTTCTTGGAAATACCCAGGTGATGGGCAATGTCATCCATCGTTACACTGCGAACGCCATATCGCACGAACAACTCCCCTGCGCCTTTAATAATCCTGTCTTTTATGTCCTGATCGTTCATATGCCTTGCAAAACTATGGAAACTTTTAAAGTTATCAAAGTTTCCGTAGTTTCCATTAACGCATTTTTTAGCCCGTAGTTCATGTTTTAAGAAAAATTTTTAGGGAATTTTTAAGAAAACGGACTTCAATCGTTTGAAGTCCCTGATTCCTGAGAAGATGATTTTGAAGGAAAGCCGGAACACCATTTCTCCTTCATTTTGTTTTTGAAAGCTTCGCGTTCTTCCGGTGTTAAAGAGGAAAACTTACCATAGAACTTATCCTTCCATGAAAATTTTTGTCCATAGTGATGGTGCTTACGGCCGAATCCTGAAAAAAGGATTTTGGATAGAACCAAAAGGCCGAGGGTTTGCCAAAAGGAAAGTATCGGCCCATTAAAGATTACAGGTACAAGCCAGTTCCAGAGTTGTTGCGTAACGAAAGTCACCAAAGCTATGAAGGCCAGGCCGAGAAGGGTCCACATGAAAATCTTTCCAGCACGTGTTGTCATAACTGGTATCGTTTAAAGTTGATCATACAAACTTTGCAATTTCTTCCTGAGCGCAAGGATCGCGTATCGTTTCCTTGATAAGAGGGTATTTATAGAAACGTTTTTTTCTTCTGCTATCTCCCGGAAGCTTCGTTCCTCTATTTCATTCAATATAAATATTTCGCGTTGATCTGCCGGCAATTCCTCCAACGCTTCCATGATTGCTTCCCAAATAGCGTCTCTTAGAAATGAATCTTCAGGCGTATTACCAAAATCAGGAAGAATTTCTTGCAGGGTTAGCGGAGCATCGTCATCCATCCGTGACACATTGGAAAAGTCCGCACGCCTGGGACGAACCGCGTCTCTTCTGTACCGGTCGATGATTTTATTTCGCGCTACTGAAAACAACCACGATGTTACGCGATCAAGCGATTCGATGGACTCATAACCAGCAACGAACTGGTAAAAAACATCTTGTAAGATGTCTTCAGCTTCTTCCAAAGTAGAAACGCGGTTGCGGATAAAACTCAGCAATCTGTCTTTCTCCCGAAGAAATGTCTGTTCCTTTACTTGCATTACCAGGTCCACGACTTCAAATATCTGATTTCCTGCTAAGACGAACGTGGTTTTGAATTATTTTAGTTCAAAACGAAATAAATACAGTTATTGCACAAAGGGGCTCAAAGAAACGCAGAATTTCACAAAGGTATTGCTCTGTGAATCTTAGTGTTGCCTCTGCGTCACTCTGTGCAATCTTTGTGGGTCTCTGTGCAATAACTAATGCTATTTCACAGAGGATCGCAGAGTAAAACACAAAGGCACACAGAGTATTTTTCTTTGTGCCACTCTGTGCAATCTTTGTGATTTCCGTACAATTGCATTTTAAATAACCTTCACATGAAACGACTCTTTATTATTCTATTTTATTGTTGTCCGACTAAAATGTACCATTCGTTTCAATCCCTTGATTTTCTTGATGTTTTTTATCTGGCCCTGCCTTTGCCGGCAGGCAGGCTCACTCCTACCTCTCTCCGAGGGAGAGAGACTATGGAATCAAGAAAATCAAGGGATTATTTAGGTGTTCGTTTTTTTAGTCTGACATTAGTGATTCTACTTCTTCATTCCTTTTTTATTCACGCTCAGGTTCCAGCCATTCCAAAAGGTGAAATCAAAGGGCCATTCATCTTCAAAAGCAATATTTATCCCGGAACAGTACGTGACTATTGGATCTATGTACCCAAACAATATGATCCCGCTAAGCCCGCTTGTTCAATGATCGTGCAGGATGGACTTGGCCGCGCTAACGATTGGAAATTAACTTCTACGCTCGATTCACTTATCGCCGCAAAAGAAATTCCTGTGATCATTGGAATATTTATTGATCATGGAAAAGTACCTTCAACCGGAAATGATAGTTATCCCCGCTTTAACAGAAGTTTTGAATACGATGCCCTTGGCGACAGATATGCGAAATTTTTAATAGAAGAGATTCTTCCTGAAGTAAGCAAGTCGTATAATCTCAGCGCAAACCCTGACGATCGATCTATTGCAGGTGCAAGCTCAGGTGCCATCTGTGCGTTCAACGTTGCATGGGAACGGCCTGATCAATTTCATAGAGTACTCAGTACTATTGGCACATATGTAGGGCTACGCGGCGGAGATGAATTTGCAACCCTTGTTAGAAAGACCGAACCCAAACCTCTTCGCGTATTTCTGGAAGATGGCAATCAGGATCTCAATATCTATGGCGGTGATTGGTGGATGGCTAACCAGGATATGTTATCAGCATTGACATGGGCAGGTTATGAAGTGAATCATGCCTGGGGAGATGGCGGACACAACGGCAAGCACGCGACAATCATAATGGCTGATGCATTGAAGTGGTTATGGAAAGATTACCCTGCTCCCGTTCAAGCGCATGAACCTCCGGAGCAGCGCATCGACTTTACCATTGATGGAGAGTCATGGAAGGAAATTCCTTTGAGCAATGTTTCAGCCAATAGGCTTACTGTAAATCAGGATGGTGAATTATTTTTCACTGATCAGCAATCGATTTATAAACTGGATAACCAGGGTAACCAAACTCTTTATGCAAAACTAAAAGGTAATGCTGGTGGAATTTCTTCTGATGCTGACAATAAGTTATACGTAGCAGATCTCAAGGATCATAAAATAATTACTGTAGATAAAAATAAAGCTTCTCAAAACATTGTATCAAATGTTGATGCTGATTTCATTACAACTACCAATAAAGGAATTTATTTTTCTGAAACTGGAAAAAGCAGAATCGGATTTTACAGTTTTGATAAAAAGAATGTACAGTACACAACAGTAGAAGGCAATCCTACAGGTCTCGCCGTATCTGCTGAACAAACTTTTCTGAATGTGGGCTTGGCCAGGGGCGTCTTTGGCTATTCTTTCAAAATTAATGATGATGGGAGCCTCGCCTTCGGACAAGAATACATTCACTATCATATTCCCTATGGCGCATCAACTCCCGGCGTAAAAGGAATGACAACCGACGCTGAGAATCTTTTGTACTCAGCTACAACTATGGGCATACAAGTTTCAGATCAATTGGGAAGAATAAACTTCATCTTCTCAAAACCTGCTGACGGTTTCACCGATGTTAAACTTGGTGGTGAAAATTTCTCAACACTCTACATTACTTGTAACGGAAAGCTATTCAGCAGAAAAATTAATGCGAAAGGAATTTTGTCGTGGCAAGCGGCAGTGAAACCGTCGAAGCCGGGGCTGTAGGTTAAAGGTTAATCCTGCCTTTGCCGGCAGGCTAAGACCTTAAGTAGTTGATGATGCGGAAGAAAAAATGGTTAGAGCGTAGAATCCCGTCTGGGATTCAATGTCTTTCTTCCCATTTTTATTCAGTTTTATTTTTAGAAGGGCTGGGGCATTTTTTATTGACAATTTTTTCCACTTACACTAATTAATTAAGCAAACTCTTTGGTTGGAGTCGGACGTGTGGCTTGCCAAAGTGTGTGCGGTTCTTGCGGGGATCCAAACTGAATAAATCGGCTATTTTTGTTAGTTTCACGTGATTTTAATAGAATGATACTTTCATTTCTAAAGAAAATGACAAGACGAAAGTCCGTAAATATTACTGGGATATCAAGAATCGAAGGTATTCCATATCATGACCCTTGGGTCGCTTATAAATGCGTCCAATGTCATGAAATGAATTATGTTAAACTTGGTCAAAAGCTACTAACACCCACAGAAGCAATAGCAGCCTGTGTCTGGAAGTGTGATCATTGCGGGTTTGTTCATTCTAAGGAGTCTGATTTGCCGTTCGAAAATTGGGAGGATGAATATAATAGCGCAGATTCCACAACAGCATTGCGTTTCTGGGAAGGCTTTTTTAGAACAGCTACTGAACATCCTGAATCATATTGGAAACAGTGCAATGTTTGTTCTCGGATTCTTCCGTTCAATGCATTTAGCAAGCATGTTGGATGGGGCCCCCTTGAGAAGCAGATGGAATGCAGAAGTTGTAAAGGGGCTATTAATGCAGTTTTAAACCCGAAGCGAAGTAAGGAACAACTGCACGAATCTGCTGTAAGGAGGAGAATCGCTGATCTTTTCTTAGAGGACATAAATCAGCCAATTGATTTCAAGGATTTGTTTGCTCGATTTGGAAATCGATGCTTTAAGACAAAAGTTCCTCTAGATATCAATAAGCGAGAAACATGGGCAATTGACCATATTCTGCCTTCAAAATATTTATACCCTTTAACCATTAACAATGCTGCACTGCTATCCAGAGGCGCAAACGATAATAAGCGAGACAAGTGGCCCAGTAAGTACTACGATAATAATGAACTGATCGAGCTTGCTAAAATAACCGGTGCTGATTTGGGGTTGATCTCAAGTAAAACACCAATTATGAATCATAACATCGATGTCAATAAAGGTGTTGAGCGCTACTTACAAGTAAGAGAAAAATCTGATTTACCTAAACGTATCAAAGAAATCAAGAAGATACTTCAAGTATACGATCTCGTTGAAAATTTGGTGATAGAGAATAAAAAATTGTTGGGATTCAAATGATACTATACCAGGACTAAATACTGATGAGAAGTCACAGTTCCTTTATCCCTAATTCCATGAGATTCACAATGTTCAACGCTCTCATCAAATAGGTCTGCAGTTTTGAACCATCTCTTACTAATTTTTTGAAGTTCTAATGCCATATCACATTTCACACTTTTTCCTAGGTGCAAAACACATACTCCATCTTTTTTCATTCTTTCCTTGGACTGTCGAAAGATCGATTCATAAATAGCAAAATCCTTCTTCTGTTTTTCTTCAACAAAAGAATTAGGCTGATATTTAAAGTCTCTTTCCGACCAACCTGAAAACCAAATTCGAATCCAATTGGCAAGGTGAAATCTTGTGCTGTCAAAAAAAGGAGGAGAGGTAATTACGGCGTCAAGATTGTTAATTTCCTGTGGCCAAACGATAGTTGTGTCTTGATTAAATATTCTACCATTTTTAAAGTTTAGTGGCAATTCCTCGTTTATTACTCTGTTAACTTTTTCAGTCAGTTTAGCTATTAAATTTTTATATTCAAATTCACCTGTCGGAGCATATGGTATAATGGGGTGCGATCTGCGACTAAGTGCGTATGGACGATTCCCATGAAGAATATGAAGCAAAGAAGCTACAACCAACATCTCACTTGGCGTTTGAGGATAATTATTTTTTATAAATCTGCGTGCGAGCAGAATTTCCTTCAATGTACTTTCTTCGTAATAGTCTGAGAGCTTCTTATTGAATCCAAAATTTCGCACCTCAGTCAATTCTTCTTTAGTGCACTTATTCTTATTTATAAAAGTATCAATAACCTTAATATAATTATAGCTTTCTTTTGAGATGGGAGAATTAACCTTTGCAAAGGAAATGTAATATGCTGGCAAGCTAATATCAATACCAAACGATGTCCTGCCCGTCAAGGCTGCTTCAAATGGGATAGTTCCAACACCTGAAAAAGGGTCAAGTATTGAGCCGTTTTCAGGAACAAATGTACTTACAAGATGATGTGCAATTGCTGGCTTTAATTTTCCTTGATACGAACAAAGAGAGTGATTGTTGTGGCCCCAATTCCTGCTTGCATAGGGTTCTTGTTGGTGAGGAAGCTTGTTTTTAAATGTATTCCAGTTCTTTTTCCAATAAGGTGTAGTCTTGCCATCCAAGTGTTTACCGTTTTTAAATGTAAATTCAAAAACAAGTAAAGATTGTGTAAGTACTTCCTTATTACGTGACCGTCTTTTTCTAAGAATTTTATTATCGATTAGCTTATATCCTAACTCAGTCAAAAGCTCAATCAAAATTTCGTCCGTATTGATATGAACATCACAAAATATAGAATCCCCAATATCTATTAGAACTTTTGCATTAGGAATAAGGTGCTGCTTTGCATCGGCAAAAATCTGATACATTTCTTCGAAATAGCTCTTTGCCATTATTGGTATTCTGGAATCATAAGTTTTTTGATTCAGTTCGAGCAAAGTCTTCTTGAGTATTTTACTTTTCGCAGAGATATCAAGTTCATTATGATGGGCGTATTCCTTCTTGACGTCATTAATTCCACTTGTTAGTACCTGATCTCTGAAGAATCTTAAATCGTTCTCGTATTGCAGATACCGTAGAAACCAAAGCTCTACTTTAGTATTTCTGAAGTAGTTGGTTCCATTTAAGTATGGAGGACTAGTTACTATAGCTCCAATTTTTAGATCATTTACTCTACCTATATTCTTAGCGTTTGATAAAATAAGTTCATGTTTCTCTTTTAAAGAATAATCTAGATTCAAAACATCCTCGGCAATACTAGCTATCTTTTGAGGTAATGTCTCCTCCAAAGTCCTTGAGTCCTTTTCTATTTCTTTTGGAGTTTTAAAGCGGACATCACCTGCCTTCTTAAGATATGAAACTGGAATTAAGCATGATAGCAGAGCTACTGTAAGTGTGTCTGCCAGCAATTCATCTTCAAGCTTCACTATATCGATATATGAACGAAGTTTAAGGATTTGGCTGAGCGTATTATCAGTGAAATACTTACTTTCAGTAAATACCGTTGAATATGAGTTTTTTAGAAATTTGTCTTCTTCTAATTTGTCAAGTTTAAGGAAAATATTCTTTTCAATACCCTTAAGGTTTTCCGTAAGTTTTTTTCTTATAGGTTCTGTAGACCTAAGTACATTAGTTTTAGTTTGAATTAAGTATTGTAATAATGGATTAACCTCTGAATATACAGTTGATAGTCCTGAGTCATCCGCTGCGAATAGAGTTGTCCCTGTTCCTGCAAATGGTTCATAAATCAACGTATTGGAAATTTCAAAATTCTTTATCAATGACTTAACAAAATCTGGCGCGTAACCTTCGATGTACGGGTACCATCTCTGAAAGGGAATGTCCTTACTTTTAACAAAGGTGACATCTTTCTTAGACATTCCTTCGACAGTGTCTATGTCTGAAAGATTTTGCTTAATAAGTCTTTTGACTACTTGATTTATTGATCTCTCTTGCTTTTCCGCGAACAGTGCTAATTGTTTGTATGTCTTTATTCCTATCAGTTCCTTAATCTCCTGGGTTGACATGTCCTTAACTTTCGAGAAATAGGGAACTTCTGGCTCACTGAAAGCAAGTGTAACTGATTTGTCTTTGGTATCCTCAGCTGGGAAGTCGCTGAAATAGATTGCTTTATAGTATTGTTTAGCCATATTTTTGAAGTAAGTATCAGTTTATGATAGTTACTTCACAAATCTATAAAACATAATTTAAAATGAAAGCTGTATGGAATCTATTTTTGAAAGATGAGTCGCGGTGGAAATTTTGCTCTTGCCATAGCTTTGGTGTCGTGGTGGCTTTGCGCGGCTATGGCATGTGCCAAATGTTCGGGGCAAGCGAAGCACAAATCTACTTAAAAATGCGAAGGGTCGGCCAATGTGTTTATCAACTGTCCCACGTTCTAATTTTTTCAGTCCAAGTTGTCCCGAAGCCGTTCACTTGTCCCC
Organism: uncultured Roseivirgaceae bacterium; assembly: GCA_964521255.1. GTDB lineage: Bacteria > Bacteroidota > Bacteroidia > Cytophagales > Cyclobacteriaceae > ZC4RG29. Next base: position 6,209 of record CAZFRM010000019.1, on the reverse strand, counting down.
GTAAGAAATCTTTGTTAGTAGAGTGTCATTCGTTAGATGACCAAATTGTCCGGGGCCCTATTATTACCAACAATCGTATATCAACATTGCTCATACATCAGTTTTATCCTTCCCGATTTGGTTGTCCGCATTTGACAAGAAAGCTAATAATAATTCAATTATTTTCTTATTCCCCTGTATAATAAGGAGTGAATCAGGATTTTCTACTGCGATAATAAAACCAGCGCTCGAAAATATACTCTTTTAACTTTTAACTCCCTTCCGGCAACGGACTCCTTTCAAGCACAAGTTTCAGTTCTTCGTGCGTGTCCTGAAATTTCTTATTGATGGTTCGCATAACTTGTTTGAATTCAGGGAGGTTTTTGATGTCATCGAAAACAGGATCTGTTTCCATAAACAAGATCCAGTATTGGAAATTATTTTCGTTGGAGAAGAGTTTCAGATATTCGAGCGCCTTCTTGTTATCTTTTTGATAAGCGTAATAAGAACCGATGAATAAATTGCGGTACATCGACCGGTCTTTCTCAGCAAATGCTTTAAAACTTTTCACAAATGGAATGGCTTTGTCGTGGTGACCGAGTTTATCCAGTACAATAGCGATGTTAAGATCCTCTGAACTGAACAGATCCACTCTGTACTTTTCTTTTAGTGCGAGGTATTTCTCATAATACGCATACGCCTCTTTGTAATCTCTCATGTAAAATGTGACCTTGGCTACTTCCTGCATGATATCTAACCGTTCGGGGTTTTTATTGAGCTCCTTCAGGAGAAGTTCCCGCGTTTGTTTAAAGTCTTTACTTTTTGCAAAACGTACATACGCGCTGACGTAACACGCAAAATAATTATTGGGATCGTAGGCCAGCGATATGTCCATGTAATGTTGTGCTTCTTCGATGAAGCCATTTTGAACCAGCCCGTTTGCCAAATGAAAATATTTGAAACTTTTAGCGGTGGAATCAAGGGGTTCTATGTCGTGGGTTGCGCCGATGATCGCGTACTCAAGGTACTTCCGGGAGTTAGGCACATGAAGACTATAAAACTCAGTGAGGAAGTGAATCACCAGACCATGATTCGGATAATATTCCAACGCCTTTTCAAAAAACAGAACTGCTGATTCATATTCTTTCTGTGTGGCAAATGACAATGCTTTGGCAATGAGACTCTCTCCTGATTTCGAGTCATACAACATGGCTTTGTCTGCATAACTGGTGATCTCATGGTTATACTTTTTATCGGCTGAAAAAACGTCCAGGTAATAGTAGACCATCACAGCATTGGCATACGCAAGGGCGAATTCGTTGTCTCTTTCAATAGCCTGGTTGAAATACGGAATGGCGTCTCGCAGATCCTGCGCCCCAGACTTATAAAACAAATCCATGCCTTTTAAAAAGAGATCGTAAGCAACGACGTCGTTTGTTGGTCTTTTTTCGATGCGTTGCTCTTCTTCAGGGGTAATGACAATCTTAATTTCTTCGGCAATGTTTTTTGCAATTTCCTGCTGCAATTCAAAAATATCTTTTACCTCTCTTCTGTATTGCTTAGCCCATAGGTGCCGGTCGGTTGAGCCCTCTATCAATTGAATATTCAACAAAATGTTATCTCCGATTTTTTGCCCGCTTCCCTCAACAAAGTAATTTGCATTTAACTCCTTCGCCATTTCGGGAATGGACTTGGTGGTGTTCCTGTACTTTTCGGCTGATGTCCGGCTCGTGACTTTTACATCTTTTATCTGCTGCAAATTATTGAGTGTCGACTCCATCAATCCGTTGATCAAATAGACGTTGGTAGAATCGTTACTTTCATTTTTAAAGGGCAATACTACAATTGATTTTTCCAGTGAAAGCAATCCGGAGGAGGGCAATGTGTTATACATCAATGCACCAACAACCAATGCCACAAGCAATCCTACAGATCCCAATACAATAAAGGTTCGGTTCAACTTAAAGCGATCGACCGGAACGGGATCTATTTCAGTCGCGCTCCGCTTTCCAACTTCGCCCGGAGGAAATCCATAATACTCGCGGAAACATTTGATAAAATAAGATGTGCTGTTAAAACCAACCTGGTGCGATACTTCAGAAACACTTAGAGAAGACTTTCGCAACGTTTCCATGGCACGCTTCAATCGTACCTGGCTGATGAGCTGACTTACCGAAAGTTTGGTCTCCTTTTTCACTTTGCGAAGAAGGTTAGACCGACTCATGTTCATTTCATCGGCAAGCTCAGAAACCCCAAACAGCTCATTGGAAATATTCTTTTCAATAATAACCGTGAGCTGGCTTAAAAAATCATTTTCAATAGGTCCAGAATCCGCCATAGGGGTTCTAATAAAAATTTAAATTAACGTGGGTTCACAAAAGAATCGATTGGACTGACTGGAAAAATACATCACCTCAGTTCTTTATAGCATTCTTAAACAACTCAATATCCAATGCGAAATTAGCCTTTAAATCGCCATTTGCATCATAATTTATATCGATGCGTCATAATTTATACTCCTCAGCGCAAAGTTAATGGTTTAATCCGCAAAGTTGATTCACCCCTCTTACAAGCCGTCCGTTCTTTACAACATCAAAAACCAAACATCATTTTTAACCAATTAAAATTATGAAAACATTAAAAATCAACTTACTGCGCTTTAGCCAGATTACATTTTTTGCATCCCTTTTAGTTGTAGTTGCTTGCGACGGACAGAAAAAGAATAGTACATCCGCAGTCACTCAAACGGATGTCAAAGCCCCCGAAATAGATATTCACACAGCAGTGGTGACCGGAAACCTGGAGGCATTAAAGCAACACATTGCGGCCGGATCGAACATTAATGAAAAAGATCCTTTTGGCGGATCAAGTCCGTTGATTAGCGCGGCTGTATTTGGTAAACCCGAAGCAGCCAGTATCCTTATTAATGCCGGAGCAGATATAAATTTCCAAAACAATGACGGGTCAACCGCGCTTCATACCGCTGCCTTCTTTTGTCGCCCTGAAATCGTGAAGATGTTACTGGAAAAGAATGCCGACAAAACCATCAAAAACAAATTTGGAGCAACTCCTTATGATAGTGTAGCGGGTTCTTTCGGTGATGTTAAGAACGCCTACGACATGATGGGCAAGATGCTCGGCCCAATGGGATTAACACTTGACTACACCTACATTGAAAAGACTCGTCCTGAAATTGCCTCAATGTTAAAATAGATTTATTGACCTTCCCTTAAGCATAAAAAAATGTCAGCAACAAATAGAAGATACGATATTGACTGGGTAAGAGTAATCGCTATCGGCCTGCTCTTAATCTACCATGTCGCCATTGGTTTCCAGCCCTGGGGAATAATGATTGGATTCATTGCGAACGAAAAAACATGGGGGTCATTATGGATTCCCATGTCGATGTTAAATGTATGGCGAATACCGCTTTTGTTTTTTGTATCCGGTATGGGTGTTTACTTCGCCATGCAAAACCGGAACTGGAAACAACTGATAGCCGATCGCACGGCTAGAATACTACTCCCCTACGTGTTCGGCATGTTCTTCATCTTTCCCATCTCTACCTACCTCTGGCAACGCTACTACAATTTTGATACAACCTATTCGTACCATCCCGGTCATTTATGGTTCCTGGGAAATATATTTGCTTATGTTGTCATTCTCTGTCCGCTTTTCTTTTATCTGAAAAGAAATGAAAATGGAAAAGCGGTAACATGGATGAAAAGATTATTCAGCAATCCGTTATCGTTGCTCGTTGTCATTGCTGCCTTCATTGCTGAGGTCTTACTCGTTAATCCTAATCCTTATGAAATGTATAGCATGACCTGGCACGGATTCTTTCTTGGACTAATCGCATTTTTCTTCGGCTTTTGTTTTGTGCTGGCAGGAGACTCCTTTTGGAACATGATGCTGAAATGGCGATGGCTATTTGTCGGTACCGCAATTCTTCTTTTCGCACTTCGCTACTTCCACTTTGATTTGAAAGTTCCAGGTTACTTTGTTGCCATTGAATCTAACTTTTGGATTTATTCAGTTCTTGCATTTGGTTATAAATATCTTAATCGTCCCAGCAACGTATTAAGTTACTTAAGCCAGGCAGCTTATCCTGTTTACATTCTTCACATGATTTTTTTGTACCTGGGATCACTGCTCATCTTCCCGTTGAACATAGATGTTCGCCTCCAATTTGTTTTAGTATTACTGTTTACCGTTGTTGGATGTTTCTCCTTTTATGAATTGATAAGGAGGATAAACATTATCCGGCCATTGTTTGGGTTGAAAAGGAAAGAGAGACCTTCTGCAATTCCTGCAAGTAGTAGCAACGTGTTGAGCTAAAAAACTAATGACAGCGGCTTACATCGAAGTCCCGCGCAGGATCGCCTGAACTTCGTGACCAATTCTCTGCGCACGGGACTTCGTTAAAGCCTGGTTCTTCTTTTCATCCGTCAGAATAAGGTCGTCTGTGTTGGATGTTTAGGAGGAGTTCTGTTTGCAGTTGTCGTAATTCCATTTTTTAAAACAGTGTCCAGTTGAGGATGTTCCTCCAAAAACTTTACAATGTCACTTCCGTGAGTGAACGAAATTGCTCCAAGCTTTATCAAGTCAATATTTCCTTGTGGTGTTGGCTTCAACACATCAGGGCTTAAAACAAAAACAGGAATGTTCATTTTCAATGCAGCTTTAGCTGCATTGAAAGTTCCGCTCATTTTTCCTTCGCTATCTTTTTCAGGTCCCGAAGCCATAACAACAATTGCTTTGGACATTGCACAGACAAGTTTGTTCCTTGTCATTGCATTTTGTCCGGAGAATTTTTCATAAGGTGCAAACTGAGTTACAAATAATGAGCTTCGCTCCCAATCTAAATCTTTGAACTCTCTTTTAATACTGATATGATTAACTCCAAAACTTAAAATCATTGTTGTTGTTCCGTGTGCCTCCAATGCCCCCAGATGAGCACTTGTGTCAACGCCTTTTGCATACCCTGATGTCACATTGAAACCACGTTTAGCAAGTTCTGATGCAATACTCTTTGTCAACATGACAACAAAATCATCAACATCCCTTGCGCCAACTATTGAAACTCCCTTTGTATTAAGAAGCGGTAAATAACCTCTGCAATACAAAATTGGTGGTGCACTGTCTTGCATATTTTCCAAAACTGATTTCGGATAGCGTTCATCTTCCATAGTAATTAAATGAACCTTCTCCGATTTCAACTTCTCAAATGAATTGAAAAGTTTGTCATCGTCAAGATGATTAAGCGTTGAAAGATTTGCTCTTGAAAATCTTCCTTTCCCAATTTCAGGAAGTAAATTAGCTAACTCCGAAAACTTGAGTTCAAACAAATCAGCCATTGACATGTGGTGCTGTTGCAAATTTGAAAAGATGTAATGTATACTCTTTGCCCCAAAGCCCTGTGCATTTGATAAAGCGAACCAACTATATTCTTGATTTCTCATCTCTTTGACCTTGTTTTAGTAATTGTAAGCACATAAACATTTTTTGCGTTGCCTTTGTTCTTCACAATGTCCGACACTGCATTTAAAGTTTCTCCTGACCTGTAAAGATCGTCAAATAGCAGAACATTCTTTCCACTAAGAGAATTTGGAGAGATGCCGAAGGCGTCTTTCAAAATCTCTCGTCTTTTTACTGGGTCTTCAATCTCTTTCAATTGCGATGTTGATTTCAATTTCTTCAATGTTTTGAAATCAACAGCCAATTTACAAATTGTTCCTATAGCTTTTGCAAGTTCGTCAACGGGTTGAAAATCTCTTGAAGTATTAGAAGGTGGAATGGGTATTACCAAGTCAATCTTCCAACCGGTTTTACTTGTAATGAATGTTGCAGCTTCTTGAGCAATTATATTTACCCTTCCTCTTTCCTCCCAGTATTTTAAATGGTTCATCTCTAACCCTATTGCCGTATAAGTCGTGTCCCACTTGATGACTCTATCCCTGTCTTCCTTTTCAACCTTTACCATCTCTCCAGTAATAGGACTCTTTTCTTCAACAATTTTCTTCGCGTATTCCTTTGGAGTGCTTGAAACTGTGTGTAGGTCCAACGTAAATCCTTCTGTCCAGTGTCCGCTTAGTTTTTGAGGGTGTAATTCCATGTTACAAATATTATCCTTTTATTGATGTAGCTATCGGTCAATTTTAGTTGGTCAGTCATAGAATTCTGACTAACGTTTTCCAGTTCATTGAAAATCAATTGATTTGTAAGCCTAG
>CAZFRM010000018.1:0-101582 GCA_964521255.1 uncultured Roseivirgaceae bacterium | reverse complement strand
TAACTTAATGACATTGCCCGAAGGGGTGAAATATGTCATCCCTTCGGGATTCTCCCAAGTCATTATTACCCGGATTCTATAATAATGTCAGCCTTTCAGGCTTAAATAATTTAGATGCGTTTGTCCTGCCTACTTAGGAAATAAATAAGGTTTAAAAATCAACCACCCGATAATCACAGACAAAATAGAAACTATTAATACTGAACCTGCTGCAATGTCTTTGATCTTACCGGCGAGAGGTTTTCTTTCCGTGGTAACCAGATCAACCAGATTCTCGATAGCGGTGTTCATCAATTCAAGTCCGATTACCAATGCTATAGTTAATAAGAGTACTGTCCATTCCATTGAGGAAATTTGAAAATATTTACCCGCAACCATTACAAGTACAGCTATCGCTACTTGTATTTTTAAATTGAGCTGCTCGCGAAAAGCGATTCCTATTCCATTTATCGCAAAGCGAAAACTCTTCAGGAATTTGATCATAGATCAGTTTGATTTATTATTCAATATTTCAAGAAGCGCATTGCGAAGTAACATACCATCATTTTCTTTTGCCTTAAAACCGGAATATTTATTTGCTTCATCAAGCGCAATTCTCAAATCAAAATCATTCTGCTGCATAAAGAATGCTATATTCTTTTCTTTGAATCGTTGCGCAAGATACGCTTGCTCGGTTTGACCCGGCGTCGGAATGAAAATTACTTTTCCTCCGATGACTGACATATCCATGATAGTGCTATACCCTGAACGGGAAATCACTACGCTGGCTTGTTGTATCAACGATTGAAGGTCTTTAGAATATAAAAAATCCACGACCGTAATATTTTTTCCAATATTTCTTGTCTCTCTTCCCGATACACCGCGAATCAGACATACAACTTTGTCGGTATTGTTAAGTTTTTGCAATAACATTTCCTCAAGAAGAGTTCGCTGCGGTTCAGGACCTGAGAGTATTATGATGATTTCAAATATTTTTTTTTCAACTACATTTCTCTTTTCGAACCTTGATAAAGGTCCAATGTATCTGGCGTGAAATTTACCGGCACGTGAGAGAATACCAGCAAGAGCTTCTGATTCATTATAATCCGGTATCCAACATTCGTTAAATTTTCTGATCTGACGATGGTTAAAATAATTGATCATACTCTCCATCCACTTTAACCTTTGCGGTAGTAAAATGGTAAGCTGATGCGTAATGAAAATACTTTTAGCTTTACGCGACCAGCAACCATAGCGGTTATCAGAAATAACAAGATCAATTTTTTCATTATTGACAATATCTTCTGTTTGCCTATGCTCCTGGCAGATCGTTCGAATAAATTTATTTAGTTGTTGCGCCATCTTCAGAGTCAATGAAGATGAAGCTGAATATACCGGAGCATAAGGAGCAAGCTCAAAAAATTTCAATGCAGGAAATTCTGTCTTTAACAAACTTAACGAATGCCCGCTTCCCCCTACAACGACTTCACAATTCTGACGCAAAAGTTCCCGGATAATGGGAACACACCGGGTTGCATGGCCAAGTCCCCAATCAAGCGGTGCGACTAATACACGTTGCACCCTCATGCATCGATGACGCTAAAGGTATAACCTTGCGAAAGACATGACTCAAGAAATCGCGGAAGAGCATACATAAGGTTCCGTTCTGCTTTCACACTATCATGAAAAACTATTATTGAACCTGATCTTACCGCTTTAAGCGTATTTCTAAAACAAGATTCTTTTGAAAGACTTTGATTGTAATCAACTGAAAGAACATCCCACATCACTATTCTATAATCACCAAGCGCTTTGATCTGATCACGGGTTATTCTTCCATATGGAGGCCGGAACAATTTTGATTTTAAGTCCACCTCCTTAGTTTTTTTGAATTCGTCATCACACAATCTGATATCATTCACATACTGATCCTGTCGCGATTTCCAACCATTAATATGATGAAACGTATGATTTCCAATGGCATGTCCTTCGCTAACTATTCTTGAAAATAAACGCTCATTTTTTCGCACGTTATCACCAATACAAAAAAAAGTTGCCTTGACAGAAAATTTATTCAGTGATTCAAGTACAAACTCAGTAGGCCCGGGAACAGGACCATCATCAAAAGTGAGAAACAATTCATTGGATACAGGATTCATCCTCCACAACAAAGAAGGATATAACAGGGGAAGGAAAAATGGTGTTCGATGAGGAATCATCCTACACGGCAAGAGAGAATAGTTATATCATCATGATATCCGTTGCGTCCTTTAAACTGGTCAAGGGCTACAATAAGATCATGGTGAATGGTTTTCAAATCCTTATTGTATGTTGTATCCTCGCGAAAATAATTCACCACAGCTTCGATTCCGAATTCGTTGCCTTCTTCATTAATGGTTTCTGTGAGTCCATCTGTATAGCAAAAGAGTAGAAACTCATTCAGGTCAGATACAAAACCTTCATTTATAAATGGAAGAGGATGTAATGCGCCCAAAACAGTCGAACCGTCTTCCAAAAAACGAAGACCGTTCTTTTTATCAATTAGAATAGGAGGATTATGACCTGCGTTGATATACACCATTGATTTCAGATGAATGTCATAAATCGCCGCAAAGAACGTTATGAATTTCTCACCTTTCGCATTCTCTAACACCTGGAAATTCAACGCTTCAATGATATCTGTGAGATTAGGTGTTTGACGCAACAAAGTTCTAAGTGATGCCTGAAAGTTAGACATCATTAATGCCGCAGGAATTCCTTTACCACTAACATCAGCAACGCAAATAAGGAATTGATTTTTATTGATGGGGACGTAGTCATAATAATCTCCACCGATGCGATCGTGAGGCAAGTAGCTCGCTTCCAATTTCAGCGTTTCCGTGTTGGGCAGTTTCTCAGGAAAGAGAAATTGTTGTACATCACTGGCAATTTCGAGCTCCTTGCGAAAAGCTTCCTGCTCCAGTTGCTTACGCGCCAGTTTTTTATTTTCAATAGCAACAACAATGATATTACTCAAGGCCTGGATGAACCTGAGTGCATCTTCACGTTCATATCGCTGATCATCCGTATAGAAACCCCCAATAAATATAAGAGAGAGCGTTGTTCTCTTGTGGGCTACCGGAATCACAACATCAAATTCACCGAACTCAGGGTCATCAGATCGCTTAAGACTGGAGACACCATTTAAGGATTTAAAATAATCGGGAAGTTTAATATGCGTAAAGCCGTTCTGCGTTCCGAAACTGGCTTTACAATGCCATTCGTCATCCAGGACAAACAGGCAAAGTTTTTTAATGTTAAGATTTGACCTGAGAATAAAACTGAAAATTTTATATAATGAATCTTCCGGAACATTGTTGTTAATAGCTTGTGTTACCTCAAGCAAGGCATTTAGTTCCAGTTCTTTTATTTCATACTTATTCTTGAGGGTTAACTCGGTCATGGTGTAAAGTTAATGGTTCTGCTGTAATCCTGAATTTATTTGTAAACCAGCGAACGAATTTTACGGCCTTTCCATTCCGGTGATTTTATATGCGCAGCCATTGCAAAAAATACAGCATAAAGGGAATAGGTCAATTGTAACATTATAAAAGCTGGCCAGTTCCACGATGAATTCAAAAAACGCATGACCTTTCGCAGCAATATAAATTCAAGAAGAAACTTAACCGTAAATAACGATAATAAGAATATAAAATTGTTATGAATTATAAACCAGGCAATCATTACAAGCCAGAAGAGGTGAAATAGGAAAATATACAACGCAAGCACCTTGCTGGTTAAGTGTTGCTGACTCCATTTCCCCGCCCACCGCACTCGCTGGTGTACAAAATCTGAAACAGAAACGCCTGCTGTTTCGATTACATTTTTTTGATCATTAATAAATTTAACAGACCCAGGAAACTTCGCGTTAATCTTCTGAAGTAAAAATTCATCATCCCCCGAAGGTACATGAAGATTACCCAGGTATCCATCAACCATTTCAAACACTTCCTTTCGATAGGCAAGATTAGCTCCGTTACACATCGTTGGATAGCCCAACGCGTTTGAAGCAACACCCGATGCTATCAAAGAAGCAAATTCCATAGCTTGAACCGATGACCAGGTTGATTCTTCTTGCCTGATGCGCACACCACCAAAAACCAATTTTACAGTTGGGTCAGCAAAGCTTTGTCGCATGGATGACACCCAATTTTCTGAAACACGGCAATCGGCATCTGTGGTGACAATAATGGACCCACTTGCTTGTTGTATCCCCTTAGTGATTGCATTTTTCTTTCCCTGGTCATCCGTTAATCTAACAAGTGTAAGACGGTGAAACCCAGCCTTTATCAACTTCAGCACTATATCAACCGTATCATCTTCTGAATGATCGTCAACAACAATTATCTCGAATGTGCTATCCGTTTGTTTAGCGAGATCATGTAACAATAATGAAATATTCTTCTCTTCATCCCGTACCGGGATAATCACAGTTATCAGTTCATTTTCGTTTACCACCACCTGTAGTTGATGTCTGTACATAGCCTTCTTCCACCCTGCTATTAAAAGCAAGATCAGGACAGAATAGCCGACAAGCAGGAAAACAAAAAACACCAACATTAAAGCAATTTCTAAAATTTAGTCGTACTACCTACCTTGCAGTTGTGAGAAAAATTATAAAGGAGAAAATAATCCTCGGTCTCGACCCCGGTACAAATATTATGGGTTATGGCGTGATTGTAGTTCGGACGAGTCGAATCCACGTGTTACAATTTGGCGTGATCCAACTTGGAAAGTACGGATCACACGAATTAAAACTCAAAAAAATATTTGACCGCGTGCTAAGCCTGGTTGATGAATATCACCCGGATGAAGTAGCATTGGAAGCACCTTTTTACGGTAAAAATGTTCAATCCATGCTCAAACTCGGCCGTGCACAGGGTGTGGCCATGTCTGCAGCTTTGTTCCGTGAGATACCCATAATTGAATATGCGCCAAAAAAAGTGAAGCAATCCGTCACCGGTAATGGTAACTCGTCAAAGGAACAAGTAGCCAAAATGTTAATGACACTGTTTAATATTAAGGAAGTCCCCAAACTCTTTGACGCTACCGATGCATTAGCGGTAGCGGTATGTCATCATTTTCAGAAAGGTGAATCGAAAAATAAAGCAACGAGCTGGGAAGCTTTTGCGAAGGAAAATGGGAAGAGGATAATTTAGTTAATTTCTTGCCATGTTGTCACAACCATCCGGTTTATAAACAAAACATTAAAAACGCAAACCTTACCAGCAACACGACTCACTGAAAGTAATTCTTACCTTTGATCACTATTAAAAACGTATGAACAGAACTCATTATATTAAAGGAGAAGGGTAGATATTGCATCACAGGGCAAAGACTCTGATCTGCAGTTTAATCATGCTCCAACATTTAAGTTAGCATACATTTTCAACAAAGGGGTTACTGTGTTGTCCCAGTTCCATTCACCCCTCACTGCTTCTTTGCCTCTAAATCCTAGCTCTTTCGATAAAGACGGATTCTTATACAATTCAAGTATTTTTGAACTGAGATCTCTTTCATCGCCCGCGCAATGAACCAGTCCGCAACCAATTGACAGAATCAGTTCAGCCTGAGCGGTACAGTCGCTTACGACCAAAGGACGACCTACACCCATATACTGAAACAACTTGTTCGCATATGTTGTATCGTGATGTCGGTTTCTTTTTAACGGCGAGATACACACTGACGCTCCTTGAATATAGGTTGGAATGAGTGATGAATCCTGCCATCCCTCATAGGCAATGAAATCACGCACGCCAAGCGAATCCGACAGCTCCATTAGTTGCCTGTCTGACGAGCTTCTCCCTACCAGCCAAAGTTTGATCGTCGGAATCTCAGCACGAAGCAAGTCGATCGCCCGGATTGCCGTATCCGTTCCGCGACGTAACGATGTATCACCCAGGTACAGCACATTGAATGTCTCCGTCATGCGATTCAGTAGTACCTGGTTGGTTTCGGCCTCCAGAAAAGCACTGAGACTGACACTGTTCGGAACCACTACGATATCGTTGAGGTCACGACCGGTCACCTCGGCGATATCATTTGCAGCAGCCTCTGTGACAACGACCACTTTATCACTCGTATGAGCCAACTGGTAATATTTTTTGACCCATTTATTAAGGTTGATCAGTATCCTTCCGGGAAAAGAATTAACATGCTTGTAATCCCGCATTATTTCAGGGCGATTCTCATGCAAATCTAAAATCATTGGTACGCCGGATTTATTCGCTTTTATCACAGCATCGGCAATCACCATATCATGAACGTGCAATACCTCCACCTTAGCAAGCGAAATTACCTTCTCCAGTTTTCTGCACATCAGATTCGTATAAAAAGGAAAGTCACAAGCAAGTGCTGACAGCTTGTAGTGTAGCCTTCCGGCACTGAATCGAACAATCTCAATTCCCTTGTATGTCTCACGAAGCGGAAGGTGAGTGTAGTTTGGTGTAAATAAAACTACCTGATGACCTTGTTTAATTAAACTTAAGGCCTCATTTTCCACCCGTAGATCTGGAGGAAAAGGGAGATCAAGTACCATTCCTATTTGCATCTGGACAAGTTTACATCTTATGGAAGGAATTTCACACTTTCAGATAGCCGGAAAAATCGCGAATTCGCGATTTTTTATCAAAAAGAATTTCTTCGTACCAAAGTCTGATCCACTAAATTACTTTCGCTATCGCATTATTCGTCCGTTTTTAAAGGGATATAACCTATTACTAACGCGCAACAAAGTCAATACACTGTGGATGGCCCCCGCCGCCATTCGTATCTTTGAAAATTTGCTGACTAAGGAAATGACCGGGCTTGAATTCGGAAGCGGAAGAAGCACGCTTTTTTTTGCTCAGCGAATCAAACACCTGGTAAGTCTGGAGCATGACCGGTCATGGTATGATAAAGTCAGACAAGAAATCACTGAGCTGCAATTGAATATCGATTATTTTCTCATTGAACCCCTGACAGATACAACAAAGAAATTCAACTACCCAACGTCGGCATATTCGAATATCTTGTTTCCACATACCCCGGCCACTTGTTACGAGATGTACTATTCCTTTGTTGATCGTTATCCTGACAACCACTTTGATTTCATTGTCGTTGACGGGAGGGCACGAACCGAATGCGCGCTTCGTTCCATCCGGAAAATAAAAGAAGGTGGGTTTATCGTTTTGGATAATGCCGAACGATACCGCTACCAGCAAGTGCATGAAAAATTGGCATCGTGGAAAAAGATATTCACCACGACCGGACTGACGGACACTGTTTTCTGGTTCAAGGAGTAATGTTGGTTCACCCAAAAACTGCCCTATTCACCAGTACCGCTTCGCCGTTAAGGCATTTCTTGCCGCGCTCATCCAGAATTTCACACCCAATGACTACGAGCCCTTTTGACGGGTCTGTTTCGCGGATGACAAATGTTGCCTGGTAGGACTGACCGGCATACATTGGACGCCTGAAGTTCAATTGCTGTGAAAGATAAATTGTCCCCTCTCCGGGAAAAATAGTACCGAACACTTTGGAAAAAACACTTCCTGAAAGAAAGCCGTGAAGTATCGGTTTTTTAAAAGGGGTATTGGCAGCGTAGGTCTCATCTAAATGCACCGGATTAACATCGCCTGTTACTTCAGAAAATTTTATAACATCCGCCTGTGTGAATCGAAAGGTGTGTTCAAATTGTTCACCAACGGAAGGCTTAATTTTGGAAGGTATTTTCACAGGAAATTTATTTTAATTATTTATTGGCTAATCCGCTAATCAACACATCGGCTAATTAACTGATAAGTCCCTTTGTTAAAGCATATTTAACAAGACCTGCAGTATTTCTGACTCCCATTTTATTCAAGATGGTTGCGCGTTGATTCTGGATAGTGTTTTCACTCAGATCAAGTTTACTGGCAATTTCCTTCATGGTGTATTCATTACAAATCAATTTAACAATGTCTAATTCACGTTCGGTAAACGGTGTTGATTCTTTTTTTGTACGCTTTACCTGCTTTGTAAAATTACGCAAGGCCTGTGCTACCAGCTCATTATGATAAAAGTCATGATCGTAAACAGAGTATATTGCTTTTTCAACTTCGTCAGGGGGTGCTCCTTTTGAAACATAAGCGTGTGCTCCCATGCTAATCAATTGATGAACATATTCCTCCGCATCTTCCATGGTAAGCATAACCACCTTTACCTCGGGATAATTCTTTTCCATCCACTCACAAACATCATCACCTCCCATTATTGGCATGTGCAGGTCTACCAATACAACATCGGGTGGTGCATGCTCAACAAGCTCAATTAATTCTCTGCCATTGGAAGCTTCTTTGATTTCACCGATTCGCGGGAATAATTGTATCAGCCTGATTAGTCCTTTTCGAAAAAGGATGTGATCGTCAGCAACGTATAACCTGATCTTGGGAGATTTATTCATTTCCATTCCAACTTCCGCTTAATTTCAAACCACCTTTGTATTCACTATATCTTCGTGGATCAATTTTATTCGTGCGACATTTCCCTGAGGAAGATCCTCGTTTGTGAATTTTGCGCCGATGAGTCCGGCACGATTTAAAATATTATTCAGGCCAAGTCCTGCCGTCTGATACTTTTCTGAAAAACGATAATTATAACCATCGTCGCGAATTTCAACTGTCAGATCGTTTGGGTTCCAGTAAAACGTAACATGTATTCTCCAGGGAGAAGCGTACCGAAGCGCATTATTTATTACTTCCTGGATGATCCTGAAAACATGAAGTTGTTTGTCTTTACCGAGCAAAAAAGATTCCCCGATCTCTGTGAATTCCACTTTTGCTACGCATGATGAATTAATTCGCTTGACCATCTGCACAACTGCACGGCTCAAACCAAAATTCTCAAGAAAGGCGGGTGATGTTATCCTTGAAACACTTTTAACGTAATCGATAGCTCCCTCAAGAGAATACTTCAACTCTTTCAGCGCATCATTAGATTCAAAAATAAAAAGACCTTGTTTTTCCACTAAACCCAGGTTCATTTTCATGGTGAGCAATGTAGAGCCGAGTTCATCGTGCATGTCTTGCCCGATATCCCTTCTTTCGCGTTCCTGGGCTTCAATTGCAATCCTGATGTTTTTATCCTTCAACCGGCGGTTCTCTTCCATCAGGTGATCAATGATCTTTCCTGACTTCCTGAGGTTAGCATACTGAAATATGCCCCAGGCAAGAATTGTAAGAGACAATATCCCTAGTAAGATAAGTTCCAATGTCTTGAAGGTTTTAGGCTCTAAGCAAGAAGAGGTTTAAAAATAATTATATTTCCCCCAATAAATATCAAAACATCTACACTTTTGTTTCAGAATTTTCAACAAGGTTTATACGTCCCGGCGTGTGGGCACACACTGTTTTTAAAATATTTTTTAATTAATGTTGTCAGAACAATATATCCTATCCTTTGGAGAAAAGCTTAACTAAACGACATTGATATATGATCCCTGAAAACCAGTAGCCAAAATTGAAATCCATACCCAACCAAACAATTTAGAAGTTAAAAGACATGGGAATCGTAATCCGTCAAAGCATCGTCACATCTCTCATATCATATGCCGGTGTTGTTGTCGGGTACATTAACACATTATACCTATATCCCCGTTTTCTTCAACCCGAACAAATTGGATTAGTAAGAACTATCCAGGATGTAGCCATGCTGATGGCTCCTTTCGCTCAAATGGGACTTGCCCAAAGCATTATCAGGTTTTACCCCCATTTCTCTAAAAACAGCAGGCAGGGAAACAGCTTTATCAATTTTGTATTGATGCTTTCAGTCCTGGGTTACGGTTTGTTTATTATCATCTTTCTTCTTCTCAAAAATAATATCTTCCTCTTTTTTGAAAAGAATGCCTCAGCTCTGTCGGCCTATATCGGTCTTATACTTTGGATGACATTTCTCCTGATGGTTACAACATTGCTTGAGTACTATTCCAGGTCACTGCTAAAAATAGTTGTCCCCAATTTTCTGCGTGAAATTGGTATTCGCCTTTTACAGGCAATCCTGGTAAGCTTATATTTTCTAAACCTCATAAGCTTTGATCAATTCCTGATTTTTTCAGTAGGAATATACGTCATTACGCTATTGATATTGGTCTGGTATCTTGTACGTAAGGGCAACCTGAAATTTAACTTTTCACTTCGGGATGTTCCATCATCGAAAGCAAAAGACATCTTATTATATAGTGTCTTGAGTCTTGTAGGCTCAGCTTCCATTGTGATTATCGGCAAAGTTGATAGCGTTATGGTCGCGGGTATGGCGGGGCTTGCAGCGAATGCCATCTATACAACGGCCTTTTATATGGCTACGGTAATAGAAATTCCAAAGCGGGCCATAACACAATCTGCTACAACATTAATCGCACAGGCATTTGAAAAAAATGATCTTGTTGAAATTCAATCCATTTATCAAAAAACTGCAATCAATCAATTCATTATTGGAACGATTCTGTTAATCGGTGTGTGGGCAAACCTTGAAAACATTTTTCAGCTAATGCCTAAAGGGGAAATTTTCCAATCTGGAATGTATGTAGTTGTTTTTGTTGGCATAGCCAAACTTATAGACATGGCTTTTGGACCTAATGGCGAAATTATTGTCCTGTCAAAATACTATTGGTTTAACATGATTACGGTTATCATTCTTGCTCTCGTAGGTATAATGACCAACTTCATTCTCATACCAAAGTATGGAATAATCGGAGCCGCCTATGCCACTGCGCTTGCCTTGATAATTTTCAATGTTGTAAAATGGATTTTCGTTTACCGAATGCTTGGATTGCAACCTTTTGGCTGGCCTTTTCTAAAAGTATTAGTCATCGGCGCCGGAGTTTTTCTTCTGAACTATGTATTACCGAAATTATCAAATGTACTTGTTGATATATTCTATCGATCATTACTCATCACTATAGTGTACAGTTCATGCATTCTGTTAAGCACTAGCTCGGAAGAAATTAATAAAGTTTTTAAATCTGTATTAATCCGATTCGGAATATTTAAATCAAAGTAGTTCGGTGAGTCGCCGGGTTAATTCTTTCCGCGAATAATTATTAACCGCCGGATTTACAAGCAATATATTTTTGTGATCTCTCCATCGATCAAAATTCTCTAACAAGAAGTTTTTTATTCCTGAAAGATTTGTTGCTTCAAACATTTCTCCCGCTTTTGTTTCACGCAGAAGATCAGACGCATCGCCATTTGACGGACCAACACCTAAAACAGGAATGCCTGTTGCCATATATTCAAAAAGTTTTCCGGGCATATATCCTTCTGCATCTTTATAACCATGTAACACCAGCAACAGAAGGGAAGATTCTCCGTATTTTGAAAGTAGTTCTTTATGTGGGATGTTTCCTCTGAAAGAAGTGATGGAAGACAATCGCTCATCAAGCATTACAAATGATTTAAAATCAGGATGTACTTCGCCAATGAATTCGATGTTAACATGTTCAGCAAATTCTGCATTGGCAATCATAACTTCTCGCAGGGCTGTCATAAAGGGACGCGGATCACACTTCTCATTTATAATACCCACATGACGGATCAAGAATTTATCATTTCTTGTATGAACTATGTTTTTGAAATCATCTTCATCAAAACCATTCGGTAGAAAGTCTACGTGCCGCTGTGCAAGGGATTTGAATTGTCTCACATAAAAAGGTGTGATAGTAATGATCTTCGTTGCTGATGATAAAACTTTTGACTCAAGTCGCCTGTGAAGCATGCGCGCTAAAGATCCAACTTTTATTGAATCAAGAAACCCCCATTGACTCCATGGATCGCGAAAGTCTGCTAACCATCGAAGGGACGAATTTTTTTTCTTCAACTTATAACCGATGAGATGAAGGCTGTGGGGTGGTCCTGTAGTTATAATTGTTTTGATCTTATTCTCACGAATAAAATCATGAAGAAAGTTAACCGAAGGTTTTACCCAAAACACACGAGGATCAGGCACAAAAATATTACCACGAACCCAGGTTGCCAGTGACAGAAAAATGGATCGTTTATTTTTTGAGACAAGTTCTGTAGGTTTCAGCGATCCTTTATTGAATCCTGACAGCTTCAGAAAAATGTCATAAGGCTCCCAAATGGGAAATCGAATTACTTCAGCCTCAGCAGGAATATCCTTTAGCAAGGATTCATCACGAATACTGAAAGAGGGATTTTCAGGTGTGAAAACAATCGGCTCCCACCCAAACTGCGGCAGATACTTGACAAACTTCAACCACCGTTGCACTCCACTCCCTCCTGAAGGTGGCCAGTAGTAAGTGATGATGAGAACTTTCTTTTCCAATGGGTGAGGTTAAGGTTTAAAGTTTAAAGTTTAAGGTTCAAGGTTTAAGGTTGAGGGATAGATTAGGGTTGAGGATTTAAGGTGGATTGTAAAGTCCGTTCTATGCTTTCAACATCTGCAGCATCAAACCATTGAATCGTTTTATCTTTCATAAACCATGTTAATTGTCGTTTGGCATAGCGCCGGGAATTTTGCTTCAACAGCCTGATCGCTTCTTCCCTATCATACTTACCATCAAAATAACCGAAGATCTCCTGATAGCCTACGGTTTGCAGCGCATTATGATTTTTAAAAGGATAAAGTTGTTGCGCTTCTTCAAAAAGTCCGGCTTCAATCATCTTATCCATTCGGTTATTAATTCTCTCATACAACGCTTCGCGATTTATATTAAGTCCGATTTTAACAATGTTAAACGGTCTTGATGCATTCTTCCTTTTTTGAAAAGAACTGATAGATAATCCCGTTCCTATTTTTACTTCAAGTGCACGCATCAATCGTTGTGGATTTTGCTGATCAATATTTTCATAATAAACAGGATCGAGCTCTTTCATTTTCTCCTGTAACCAATTCAGGCCATTCGTCTGATATTGTGTGTTAAGTTCTTCACGAATTTCCTGGGGCACATCCGGTATATCATCAAAACCTTCACACACCGCTTTAATGTACAAGCCTGAACCTCCACACAAAATTAAGTGAGTATACTGCTCAAATAATTGCTCTATTTTCATCAGCGCATCTTCACCATATTGAGCTGCATTGTAGGTCTCCGTTATAGAATGTGTGTTAATAAAATAATGCTTTACAAGTGCAAGCTCCTCTGTGGTTGGCTTGGCTGTTCCAATATTCATCTCCCGGAAAAACTGTCTTGAATCAGATGATAGTATCACAGTGCCAAATTTTAAGGCAAGCTGAATTGCCAAAGAACTTTTACCAACGGCAGTAGGACCAACAATTACAATCAGGGTTTTTTGTGGCTGAAGCAAAGTGAAAGATTTACAAAAACGCTTAAAAATACGATTTCGCTTCCCTCTCGCCAACCGTCATTAGTAGTTAAACACCTTGGGCCAAGGTGCTTAACTACTAATGACAACTTTTTTTTATCAGAGAGGTTTTTTTTAGACTTTATCACTCGTTGAAGCACGGCATAACGCGTCACTAAGCCTCCCACAAAATGATCACTTTACTCGGGATCTAGTTTCTGCGAACGATAACAAGGCGATGCATTTTCACTGAGATGCGATATTCGGAGGATCCCAATTTCGCAGGCATCTCCAAGTGAGTTGCGCGGTTCTATTTTGATGAGCCAGGATCCCGAACCTTAGTGTATCTAATTAAGGCCTGCCATCGGCATAATGGCTTCGAAATGGAATTACATTTCTGGTTGTATTTGTAGCATTTATGTCGTGCGTAAATTCGAAATTCCCTGCGCAGAGCATGGTGGCTCCTATGGAGCCGAAACAAAAATTATCACGATGCTATAAACAGGACGCTCCGCTGGAGCGAAATCAAAGAATACACTGGAAGAACACACTTCATTGTAAGGACAACTTTCACTCTGCTCCATAGGAGCATCCTGTCTATAGCAATCGATACGGATGAAAATGCCGGCTCCGTAGGAGCCTCCTATGCGACAAACTAAGCCACCACACCGAGACACGAATGCATGGCTCCACACGAATACTACCAACAGACAATCTCCTTTATCATCTCAACTTTTTGTGCCGAAGGGTTTTGAAACTTACAATGACGGTTAATGGGGGATTCTGGAGATTCCTCAGAACGCAGATCATCCTTTAAATAACTTTCAGCTGAAATCTGCGATTTCTGCGGGAAACAAAACATTTAAAATCGCGTAACTCCCAATTTAATTTTATCTTCGCCCAAAGTATTCACTAAACATTATGATCAAATATACCACAGGGTTTCTCACTAAAATGGAGGAGATTATTGCGGAGTCCGATTACGTCCTGCGTTATGAAAAAGGAAATTTCAAGTCGGGTTATTGCGTGCTGAAAGATCAAAAGATCATGATCGTAAACAAGTTTTATACAACTGAAGGCAAGATCAATGCACTCCTTGACATTCTTAAAACCGTTACGCTTGACACCAGTAAATTTTCTGAGAAGAGTCAAAAATTATACGAAGAACTTTCTCAACTGGAAATAAAGGCTTGAAAATAACTTTTCTTGGCACTGGCACTTCGCAGGGCGTACCCGTGATTGGTTGCACGTGTGAAGTTTGTCTTTCCCTGGATTTTCGTGATAAGCGCTTCAGAACCTCCGTTCATATCGAGGTAAATGGCCAAAGTTTTATAATTGATACCGGACCTGATTTTCGCCAGCAGATGCTCCGCGAAAATATCCGTCGTATCGATGCTGTTATCTTTACTCATGCCCACCGTGATCACACTGCCGGATTGGACGACATAAGAGCTTACAACTTTATTCAGCATATGGATATGCCACTGTTTGGCACACGGGAAGTCCTCAGCCAACTACGGACTGAGTACTCCTATGCTTTTGGAAAAGTTGTATATCCCGGTATACCAAGATTGGCGCTCAATGAGATTGGTGAAGACACGTTCACTATAAACAATGTAAAAATTACACCGCTCCCCGTTAAACACATGAATCTTCCGGTACTTGGTTTCCGAATCAACAACTTCTCCTACATTACTGATGCGAACCATATTCCGGTTGAGACATTAAAGAAAATGGAAGGCACTGAAGTACTTGCGCTTAATGCCCTGCAAAAAGAAAAACATGTATCTCACTTTAATATCGATGAAGCCATCCAACAGGTTGAAATGATAAAACCCAAACAAACCTACTTCATTCATATTAGTCATAAGATGGGACTGCATGCTGATATCAGCAAAGAATTGCCTGAAAACATCAGCCTGGCATTTGATGGACAACAAATAGAATTGCCACGGGCTTAAGCCCGTGGCAATTAATTCTGATAAAATAAATCCGTGCACAACAATTATTATTTTCTGCGACAATTAACCCGTAGTCTCGAAGCGATTATAAAAGGTACTGTTGTTTCAGAATGTTTCAGTCAGAATAAAAATGAATTGATCATCCGGTTTGAAACGCACAACGGATCATTTTATATCAAAGCCAGTCTCCAACCAGATTTCAGTTGCTTAAGTTTTCCGGAAGAATTTAACCGGGCAAGAAAAAATAGTGTTGACCTCTTTGAATCACTTATAGGCCAACATGTTTTGGCGTTAAAACAAAATCTTAACGAGCGAAGCTTTTCTATCCTTTTCACAGAGGAATGGCAATTGCTCTTCAAACTTCACGGCAATCGATCCAATCTTATCCTCTTTAAACAAAACGAAGTCACTGATCTTTTCCGAAAGAAATTGGTTGGAGACCGAGCCATTGATATCAATTCGATAGATCGCGATATTGACTGGAGCTTTGATAATTTTAGAGCATCGGAAAATAATCTTGAAAAAACTTATTTCACGTTCGGGAAAGTAATTTGGAAATACCTTGCGCAAAAAGGTTTTTATGAACAATCAATAGAAGCGAAATGGAAAACCATCCAGCAGCTACTTCCTGACCTTGATAGCAATAGGTATTTTATAACAGAACTGGATGGAACACATACCCTCTCCTTAGTTGAGATTGGGTCCATTCAAAAAACATTTGACCAGCCCATCGATGCCATAAACGCGTTCTATGCGAGCTATAACAGTAGCGATGCTTTTACCAAAGAAAAGTCTAAAATAATTTCCGCTCTTTCGAATCAGTTGACAGGAAGCAACAATTATCTGAAGAAGACAAAGGAAAAGCTGGAACAAATTAAAGCTGATGACCACTATAAAATTTGGGCGGATCTGATCATGGCTAATCTACATTCCATCACACCAGGTGTGGCATCGATTCAACTTCCCGACTTCTACAATAACAATCAATTAAGAGAGATCAAACTTAAAAAAGATCTTTCCCATCAAAAGAATGCTGAACTGTATTACAAGAAAGCAAAGAATCATTCTCTTGAAATTGAATACATGGAACGTACATTGGCTGCGAAAGAAAAGGAAATCACAGAATTGCACGAAAGTCTCGAAAAAGTAAGAACTGCTGAAACCCTAAAGGATCTTAAAGAGCAAAATAAATCCCTGTACATTTCAAATAAAAAAACATCAACCGTTACACTGCCTTATTATGAATTCAGCTACAGCGGATTTAAAATATGGGTAGGAAAAAACGCCGCACACAACGATGAGCTTACATTAAAATATTCATACAAAGAAGACCTATGGCTTCATGCAAAAGATGTTTCCGGGTCGCACGTTATCATTAAATACCAGGCTGGAAAAAAATTTCCAAAGGATGTAATTGAACGCGCGGCACAACTTGCTGCCTATAATTCAAAAAGAAAAAATGAAACGCTATGTCCCGTGATCGTTACACCGAAGAAATATGTACGAAAACGTAAAGGTGATCCACCTGGCGCTGTCGTTGTTGAGAAAGAGGATGTGATAATGGTTGAACCCAGGAGGTAGTTATTGGTTATTGGTTATCGGTTAATAGTTAATCGTGATCAGGTGTCCGATTAATATTAACGGTTTAGCTGCTGTTGTAATTGTCGGCACTCAATTGTCTAAGGAAATTTATCGGAACATTGTCGGTCAACCAGACTCCGTTGGCAGATAAGTAAAAGCTAAACTTATCAAGAAACATTTGTTCAGCCAGAATTTCAAACACAAATGGCTTCCCATGTCTTTGTCCAACTTTTATGGCTGTCTCAATGTCTGCGCTTAAATGCACATGGTGTCTCTCCATTTTTAGCAAACCCGTCTTTTGAATTTGGGAGACTGATCTTTCACCAGTTCCATGATACAAAATTGCTGGAGGTCGTTGTGGCACATAACCAAGTTCTATTTCTACTGAATGTCCTTGATTTGCTCTTATCTTATCGAAGGTTGCATTGAATGCAAATCGTTTTTTTGAATTTGTCTCAACAATGTGCTTTAAAATATCAATGCTTATTGAAATATCTGTTTTGTTGATTTTATCTATAAGCATCTTAACATCAGTCCACCCATTGTCGTCCAATTCAATTCCAATCGTTTCTGGTTTATGCCTTAAGACCAAACTGAGAAATTTGCTTAATCTTGTGTTCTCCTTTTCGCTAATCATTCTGGGAGGATGTCGCAGTGGTACCAACTTACAAACACAAGGTCAAAATGATTTGTGATTTTAAGAATTTCAGACTTTGTGTCTTCATTCCAAGTAGCTATGCAAAACTGACCAACCTTGTCGCCAGCCAGAGATCCATAGTAAGTAGTATTTAATGTTCGTAAAGAAAAACTATCCTGAACAAATCTGCCATTAACTTTTAAGCAACCAATTTTAGTGACGCCTAATAGCTTTTTTAATTCACCAAAGTCGAATGATAAATTAGGTTCTCCAATTGTATCTCGAACATGACATTTTTTGAACGCTGTAAATTTGTCGTCTACTTGTTTACTTTCATTTGCCCAAAGCTCTTTGATTTTTGATATCTCAATATCGATTAAGGGGAACGAAGAAGTCTTTAGAAACTCATTTTGTCTCCAGTCATCCTCATGGATTGAAATTTCAAAATCATTAAACAGGCAATTGTTTGCTGTCATTGGAATTTCATTTGAAATTGTCGGCAGGGTAAATAGAGCATTCTGTAAATTAATCTTTTCAATCCTCCTTAATTTTAGCACAAGTTGTTTGGTCTTAATGAAATCCCCCGAATTCTCGGGAATTGCTTCATCTACTGTCCATTCGTTTTCTTGAATGTGCATTGTTGTCGGGACAGAGAATGTTTCTGGAAGTTGATCAGGTAACATTTCAGAAACGCCAATAATCGCTCCAGTCAAATTGTCTATAAATTGAACCCTAATCTTGTTCGAACGAAATATTTTATTGAATAGTCCCATTAGTATCCTATTCATTCAAATAGCAAACTATTAACTATTAACCGATAACCTACTTAACAATATTAAGCTTGATCGTATTAGTCCGTTGCTTTTCCTTGATGGGCATGCTGGCGAGCACAACAAAAATATCGCCTGACTTTACATGGCCGTCCTTTTTCAATATTTCTTCTACGTCAGAGATAGTCTCATCAGTCGATTCAGTTTTATCGTAGAAATATGCCCGTGAACCCCAAACGAGGTTAATGTAAGTGAGGAGCTTCTTGTTAGCGGTGAATACGAAGATATTAAGGTTAGGCCGGTGAGAAGATGATTTGAATGCTGTGTAGCCTGTTGTAGTCATTCCCACAATCGCTTTAGCACCCACATCTTTTGCAAGTTTGCAGGCCGCCAAAACAAAACTATCATGAACGAAAATGGGTGATTTCGGATCGGCTTCGCGGAACCGGTAATATATATTTTGATTTTTTTCAACGGAGGCAATAGTACGTACCATACTGCGAATAACTTCCAGCGGATACTTGCCGGCAGCAGTTTCAGCAGAGAGCATTAACGCATCGGCGCCATCCATCACGGCATTAGCCACATCATTGGTTTCTGCCCGTGTAGGCCTCGGGTTCTCGATCATGCTTTCCATCATCTGCGTAGCCACGATAACCGGTTTACCGACTTTATTACACTTCTCTACCAGCATCTTTTGAACCATTGGCACTTCTTCCAGCCATATTTCTACACCCAGGTCTCCGCGTGCTACCATTATCCCATCCGTAAGTTCAATGATCTCATCGATATTGCTCAGGGCTTCCGGCTTTTCAATTTTAGCCACAATTTTAGCCACTGATTTATTCTTTTGAAGAATGTCACGCATGGTTTTTATGTCAGAAGCCTTGCGAACAAACGACAAGGCAATCCAATCAATATCATGCTTGATACCAAACTCAAGATCCTGGAGATCTTTTTCTGTTAGTGAAGGCGCTGAGACCTTTGTAAAAGGCAGGTTAATGCCCTTTCTGGATTTTAACGGGCCACCGTAAACAACCTGGGTTACTACATCGGTGTCTCTCACCTCTTTAACTTTCAATTCAATCTTTCCATCATCGACCAGAATGGTATCTCCAATGGCCACATCTTTAATAAGACCTGTATACGATGTACTTACAATTTCACGATTACCCACAAGCTGATGCGTAGTGATGATAAACTCCTGTCCGTGCTCAAGTACTACACCTGCTTCCACTTCCTGGACCCGAATTTTTGGGCCTTGAAGATCCTGAAGTAAGCATATCGTTGTATTCATCTCTTCATTCAACTCTCTCACATAGTTGACAACCTTCAGGTGATCTTCGTGTGTGCCGTGCGAAAAATTAAGACGAAAAACATCTACTCCTTCCTTTATTAATGCCCGAAGCATTTCTTTGGAGTTTGACGCCGGACCTACTGTAGCTACAATTTTCGTCTTGTTAAAAAAAACTCTGTCTGTCATAGGATGTGGTGAACTAGGTATAGTTAAGGTTTAAGGTTTCAAGGTAAATTGTGTAAAGGTTATTAATCATAATCAGAACACAAAATTGGTTTTTGATTTCAACGTGTCAATGGCAAATGATGACACTAACTCAACCGATGGAATTTGACGGAACACTTCCGTCAGTGGCTCTTTCATAAGGTGCTCACTTAAGCGGGCCAAAATTATAAAATCAAAGTGAGGAAATTCAGGAATGAGAGAATACTTTCCTGACAGCTCTTCAGCAGGTTTGTTTTTAAGTAATTTCAATCGATTTAACGGCGTCTCAAACGAGAAATAAGGGAAGCTCTTTTCCACATTTTTTCTAACTCCAATTATGTGGTCATCCTGCTTTACAAGATGAACACCTAATCGCTTATTAATCTCCCACGCCAGCTTGTATCCCTTCACCGAAGTCATTATTCCGAAGGCATCGAAATCAATTTCATACTCAACGAAGAGCTTGCTTTTCTTCATTTTTTAACCAAATATGCAGTTTTTAACCCGGTCTTAACTGTTCAAAAAAGATTTTGACAATATTCTCGCAAATATCTTTCTTTGCAGAGATTTTTAAATCATCTAAAACCTTAAAAACATGTCTGAAATTGCACAAAAAGTAAAACAGATCATCATCGAGAAACTTGGCGTTGAAGAATCTGAAGTTACTCCAGAGGCAAGCTTCACCAATGACCTTGGTGCTGACTCCCTCGACACAGTAGAACTTATCATGGAGTTCGAAAAAGAATTCAACATCTCCATTCCAGATGATCAGGCCGAGAACATCTCTACCGTCGGCCAGGCGATCTCTTACTTAGAGCAAAACGTTAAGAAGTAACTTGATATTTTCTTTTCCCTTACCACACCCCCTCCATCATGACTTTAAAGAGAGTAGTAGTCACTGGGCTTGGCGCACTCACACCATTAGGAAACACCGTACAAGAGTACTGGCTGGGTCTTAAAAACGGTGTTAGCGGTGCTGCGCCTATAACTCGATTTGATGCTACTCTTTTCAAAACCAGGTTCGCTTGTGAGGTAAAGAATTTCGATGTAGGAAATTTTATGGATCGCAAAGAGGCGAGGAAGATGGACCCCTTTGCCCAGTATGCAATGGTAGTGGTGGATGAGGCGATTAAAGATTCAAGCCTCCCGTTGGCGGAACTTAATCCTGATCGCGTTGGCGTGATATGGGGATCCGGCATCGGGGGGCTCTTAACATTCCAGGAAGAGGTTAAAACTTATACAAGAGGTGATGGCACACCCCGCTTCAACCCCTTCTTCATTCCGAAAATGATTCCAGACCTCAGTGCAGGTCATATCTCCATAAAATATGGATTCAGGGGACCCAACTTTGTTACGGTTTCCGCCTGTGCTTCTTCAACCAATGCCATTTATGATGCACTTACCTATTTGCGATTAGGTAAAGCAGATATTATCGTGACGGGTGGATCAGAGGCCGCTGTTTGTGAAGCCGGTGTTGGCGGGTTCAATGCCCTGAGAGCATTATCTGAAAGAAATGATTCTCCGGAAACAGCTTCCAGACCATACGATAAAGACCGTGATGGTTTCGTGCTGGGAGAAGGCGCTGGTGCCCTTATACTTGAAGAGTATGAGCATGCTAAAAGACGCGGAGCAAAAATATACGCTGAAGTCTTAGGTGGTGGTATGTCTGCCGATGCATATCATATCACTGCGCCACACCCGGAAGGCGCCGGAATTATCAAGGTAATGTATAATGCCCTGGAAGACTCCAATATAAAAGCAGAAGATGTTGATTATATCAATACGCACGGAACTTCAACTCCTCTCGGCGACCTGGGTGAAATTAAAGCCATTCAAAAAGTATTCGGTGATCATTCCTATAAGATGAACATAAGCTCCACAAAATCCATGACAGGTCACCTGTTGGGAGCTGCAGGAGCCATAGAAAGTATAGCGTGTATTATGGCGATAAATGAATCTGTAATACCGCCTACGATCAACCATTTTATAGACGATCCGGGACTCGACCCTAAATTAAATCTTACCTTTAACAAAGCTCAAAACCGCACAATCAAAACCGCCCTCAGTAATACGTTTGGTTTCGGAGGCCACAATTTTTCTGTTATTTTCCAGAAGCATGATTAGTTACTAAGTTATTAGGTTATTAAGTTGCTTAGTAAAGCAGACTTATGTTTAGAAACGACTCAATAGCTCAATAACTTAATAACTAAATTATTAACTTAGCATCAAGTTTGAATCGAATTGTAGGTTTAGAAATAGCATTGCTTGGTTTGGAAGTTACTCTCAATCCCAAAGGGAAAATCTAAAAGTGATGATCGGAAGTTGATCGCTGCTATAAAAAATATAGCAGGGATGACACCGTCCAATTTAAATCTCTACAGGCTGGCAACTGTTCACAGCTCAATTGCAAAGGAGACGGATAACGGCATCAAGGATTCTAATGAACGATTAGAGTACCTGGGCGATGCTATTCTTGGTGCGGCGGTTGCCGACTACTTATTCAAGAAATTTCCTTATAAAAACGAGGGATTTTTAACAGAAATACGATCGCGTCTTGTAAACCGTGAGTCGTTGAATTTGTTGGCGAGAAAAATTGGAATAGCCAATATTGTTCAATACGATAAAAAGAATGCTCATCTTCAGCAAGTAATTCTTGGTAACACATTGGAGGCAATCGTAGGGGCTATCTATCTCGACAAAGGATACCTTCGCTGCAAGAAATTCGTCGTTGACAAACTTATCAGTCCTCATTATGATCTTGATGTATTAGTGAACAACAGCTCCAACTTCAAAAGCAAAATAATAGAATGGGCACAGCGGGAAGGACGTGAAATTAAATTCGAAATAATTTCAATAAAAAAAGGAAAGAACCACAAGGAATTCACCGCCCAGGTAACAGTTGATAATGAGCCGAAAGGAACCGGATATGGAAACAGCAAGAAAAAAGCGGAACAGGATGCCGCCTTCAAAACATGCGAAATGCTCAGTATCCTTGCACTGGAAGCGTGAAGATTTTAATTATGCAGCACGATCTGATTTTAAGCCAATGGTCATTAGTCACTGGTCATTGGTGGGATGCATCACTACTGACCAATAGCAATTTATAACGTTGTAATAAATTCCAAGAATAGTAACCAGCCAAAATAAATTTCACATTCCTTTTAAGATAAGATGCTACGAATTGCAGGCGGAACCGTAAACCAAATCCCACTTCACTGGAGCAACAATGTTCAGAATATTGTTGATGCCATTGAAAAAGCAAGGGCTGAAAAGGTAGATATTCTTTGCCTGCCTGAACTTTGTGTAACCGGGTACGGCTGCGAAGATATGTTTCTTAGTGAATGGGTTCCGGAAAAAGCCTGGGAGCAAATTTCGTACATCCAAAAAAAATGTATTGGCATAACGGTTTCTGTCGGGCTTCCCATTCGGATAGGTGAAATAACTTACAACGGCGCCTGCGTGATAAGTGATGGAAAAATTATGGGCATTAGCCTCAAACAAAATCTGGCCCGCGATGGTGTACACTATGAGCCCCGGTGGTTTGACCCCTGGCCGGCAGGTATTGTATCAGAAATTAAACGCAACCATCAGACAATTCCTGTAGGCGACATTATTTACAATGTCAAGGGCATTCGTATTGGATTCGAAATCTGTGAGGACGGCTGGCGCGAACAACGCCCGGGGTATTCGCTTTTTAAAAGAGGTGTGGATTTGATATTGAATCCCAGTGCCAGTCACTTTGCCATGTCAAAAAGTCAATTGCGTGAAAAGATTGTTGTTCTTGATGCGTCAAAAAAATTCAAATGTGTTTACGTGTTTGCCAATTTATTGGGCAACGAAGCGGGACGCATGATTTATGATGGCGATATTCTGATCGCGCAACAAGGAAAACTTATCGCCCAAAACAAAAGATTGTCATTTAATCAGTACGAAATACTTTATAGTGACATTGATTTTACTGATCCCGAAAAAAGTGAGTCGCCGAAACTCCTTGACAATAAAGATGTAAATGAAGAATTGACCCAGGCGGTGTCTCTTGCATTGTTCGACTATTTGAGAAAAAGTAAAGCCAAAGGTTTTGTACTTTCCTTAAGTGGTGGCGCTGACTCCGGCAGTTGCGCCATCTTCATCGCTGAAATGGTGAAGCGAGCCAGTCAATCATTGGGATGGGATAAATTTTGTAAAACCCTTGACCTTGATTCTTCATCGATAAGTGCAGATTGGCGAAAAGCCACAAATCAATTGCTGGCTTGCGCATATCAGGCTTCTAAAAATTCTTCCGAAGCAACGTTTCTTGCTGCTGAAGAACTGGCTGAATCCATTGGTGCACAATTTTTTAATTGGAAGATTGATGATGAAGTCTGTTCCTATACAAAGAAAATTGAGACTGCAATTGACAGGAAACTCAGTTGGGAAAATGACGATGTTAGCCTGCAAAATATTCAGGCCAGAGCTCGTTCACCCATCATTTGGATGTTGGCAAACATTAAACGATCTGTATTGCTTACCGCCTCTAACCGAAGTGAAGGTGATGTAGGCTATGCAACAATGGATGGTGATACAAGCGGAAGCCTTGCCCCTATTGCCGGGTTAAGCAAAACCTTTATTTTGCAATGGCTCCAATGGGCAGAACGTGAACTGGATCATGTTGGATTAAGAAGAATAAATTCACTGCAACCAACCGCGGAGTTACGGCCACCGGATCGACAACAGACAGACGAAGGTGATCTTATGCCCTACAAAGTATTGGCGGAGATTGAACTTCACGGCATCCGTGACCGGAAATCTCCTCAGGGTGTTTTTGAAGAAATGAAAAACAAATACCCGGATCACACACAACTCAAGGCCTATATCAGGAAATTCTTTCGCCTCTGGGCTCTCAATCAATGGAAACGTGAACGCCTGGCGCCATCCTTTCACCTGGACGATTTAAATGTTGATCCCCGAACATGGTGCCGCTTTCCCATACTATCCAGCAGCTTTAATGAAGAACTGGAAAAATTATGATAAACAATTTTAGCTTTACGTTTGCAAGATTCTTATTATGCCACAAAGTCACGGATACATGAAGACTCTAATCGGATGCTGGAAAAAATTTTCCTTATACCTTCGTGCCTCGTGGCAACAATCAAGCCCCTCTATAAGTTGTCAACTTACCATCTATAAGTAGTATGAGTCTTTTAAGTTTTATCATCTGGAATGCAAGTCCCGAAATATTTTCTGTACATGTACCCTTTATCGACAGGCAAATCACCTTGCGCTGGTACGGATTATTATTTGCTTTGGGATTCTTGATAAGTCAGCAAATTCTTTACTACATATATAAAAAAGAAGGCAAGCCCGAAAGTGACGTTGATAAACTTACCCTCTACATGGTGATAGCAACCATTATTGGCGCCCGGCTTGGTCACGTTTTGTTTTATGAACCGCAACGATACTTGAGCGACCCGATAAAAATATTAAAAGTATGGGAAGGCGGTTTAGCAAGTCACGGTGCGGCTATTGCTATTCTTTTTGCTCTTTGGCTATATGCCCGTAAGAAAAAGCCAGGGCAAAGCTGGCTCCAGGTAGTTGATCGTATAGTTATTCTTGTGGCACTCACAGGCGCTTTAATAAGGTTTGGAAATTTTTTCAACTCTGAAATCGTTGGTAAGCCTACGCATTCAAATTCAGGAGTAGTTTTTGCCCGAAACGTTACAGAGGCATTGAAAGTATCAGAAAACGTGGAGGATGTATACTATGTGAAAGTTGATTCTTCCTTTAACGAAAATAATTACCCCCCCGTAAAGATGCTCGTTGATTTCAAGAAGGGTGGA
The DNA here is from genome assembly GCA_964521255.1 of uncultured Roseivirgaceae bacterium. Lineage (GTDB taxonomy): Bacteria > Bacteroidota > Bacteroidia > Cytophagales > Cyclobacteriaceae > ZC4RG29. The sequence goes on along the minus strand of CAZFRM010000018.1, from coordinate 76,018 downwards.
GCAACCGGAGAAGAATTAAAGGATCAGGTCTATAACATTGTAAATTACACGGAGTCCCGTGAGCAGATCGACAGAACATTTAGATTTGATCCAAAATTGATAAAGAATGATAAGGGCTATTATTCCTCTATTGTTTATTTGTATATGATACCTCGTCATCCGGCGCAACTATATGAAGGGTTAGCTTGTGTATTGCTTTTTGTTTGGCTGTTTTGGATTTGGAAACGTCACCAGGAAAAACTTCCCCCCGGAAGATTGCTGGGTATATTTTTAATTTATTGTTTTGGGCTCAGATTTCTACTTGAATTTCTGAAGGAACCCCAGGTCGATTTTGAAAGCACTATGGCTCTTAATATGGGTCAATTACTAAGTATTCCTCTTGTTTTAGCAGGAATATATATTCTTTGGCTATCCTTTCGAAAAAAGGCGGTCTCAGAATAGGATGAAACAACAAGTTGGTTTTAACTGGTTAAACAAACCATGATCGAATCCCACTTTAATTATGGAAATTTGCATTCGTTAATGTTATTTAAACTAAGTTTTAAACCCAAATAAGTTAAAGCGGGTCATAGTGTGATAGGATGCTGGCGATTATTCTTACGATTACGGGATTACTTTCATTTCAACAGGAAGACCTGCTCCTGAAGGGAGAGCATTTTTCTAATCAAACTATACATTCGCATCCTGCAATAGAAAATGACAGCGCTTCCCATATCATCACCATCAACCGTATCTTCATTATCGGCAATCGCCAGACCAGGGATCAAATCATTCTTCGTGAACTTTCACTGAAAGCTGGTGACACTATCAACGTAGCTTATCTGGATGCTCGTCTCGAACAAGACCGAAAAAAAATCTATAACACAAGATTATTTAACACGGTTGAGGTACGACAACTGGAAGTAGAAAACAATAAGATCGATTTGCTAATTGACCTGAATGAACGATGGTATACTTTCCCCTCTCCCATCTTTGAGCTCTCCGATCGTAACTTCAACGAGTGGTGGCAAAACTATGATCACGATTTTAGTCGCGTAAACTATGGCATAAAATTAAGCCAGTTTAACGTACGGGGAAGAAATGAAACCTTAATGGCCACTATGCAATTTGGTTTTAACCGCGTATTCAGCGTACGGTATATCATTCCCTATATTGATCACAAGCAGAAACAAGGCCTTACAGTTGACCTGTATTTCCGGGAATCAAAGAACCTGGCTTTCCAAACCCTTGATCACAAACTGGATTTTTACAACAGTAAAAGACTCCTACACGAAACACGAGGTGCCGCACTTACCTATTCGTACCGAAATTCCTTCTATGAAACACATGCCTTAAAAATAGAATACGAGGATATTAATGTGGATGATACCATTCCAAAGCTAAACCCAAACTACCTGGGCAGCGAACAAGCCAGGCAGAAATTTATGCGATTGTCTTATCATTTTTTTTCAGAACATCGCGATGTAATTGCTTATCCGCTGAAAGGTTACCACGTCAGGTTATCTGCGTTCCGCAGTGGATTTGGATTGGATGTAAATAAAACCGAGGTGATTGCTTCCTATGCACGATTCTTTGATTTGAAAAAAAATCTTTACCTCTCTAATTATACCTACGGATATTGGAGCACCCCTGACGACCAACCTTACAATCAGTACGGTATTATGGGTTATCGAAAAGAAATTCTCCGGGGATATGAAATTTATGTTATTGAAGGCCCCTACTTTTTTTTAAACAAGACAACATTGAAGAAGAGAATATTCTCAAGAACATATCGCTGGGAGAAGGGACCAATTTCACAGTTCCGTCATATACCCTTGTCAATCTTTATTAAGACGTATACGGATATTGGCTACGTTAATAATTATCCCTACTACGAAGAAAATGATTTTAATACACGTCTTTCCGATAAACTTCTTGTTGGCGCCGGCGCCGGAATTGATGTAGTGACCGCTTACGATATGGTTTTTCGATTTGAATACACCCTCAATGGGGAAGGCAAGAGCGGGTTCTTCTTTAACATCAAGAAAGAGTTCTAGGTAAACACGGTCCACATACTGGTTTCAGTTAAAGTTTTTTCCATTATTAATTGACTTTTAATTTTTTTAATTAATTTCGGTTAGCTGTAATAGTTTAAAATAGACCAAAAACTCTCTCTCATGTATTTTAAAGTATCCGGCATTGCTGTGCTATTGCTATGCCTGCAATCCAAAATTTCTGCACAAAGTGTATCTACATTAATCGGCGCGCGCGCAAACGCATTGGGTTATGCATCGTCCTGTATTCAGGATGAATGGTCATTGTTCAATAACGTAGCGGGTATAGCCGACGTTGAGCAAACCTCCTTTTTCACCGCATATGACTGGCAACCATCCTTGCCCATAGGTAACAGAATGGCTGGAGGTTTTGCACTGCCTGCAAAGATTGGAGTTGCTGGTCTTGGATTTTTCAGATTCGGTGATGATATATATAATGAACAACTTATGTCGTTCGGATTTGCCAATCAATTCGGTTTAGCTTCCCTTGGAATAAAAGTGAATTACATACAATACAATGCTGAAGGCTTTGGACGCAAAGGTTTAGTGAGTATTAGTTTTGGTGGGATAGCAGAGCTTACACCAAATTTGAAAATCGGGGCACATATCATTAACATAAATCAAGCGAAGCTATCCGTTGCTGAAGATGAGCGAATACCTACGCTATTGATTGCAGGCATGGCTTTCACGCCCACAGAAAAAGTTTTTATTACTGCTGAAATTGAAAAAGACATTGATTATGATGCCACCTGGAAAGGCGCCCTGGAATATAAACCCTTTAAGAAAGCCGTCTTTCGAACCGGGTTCAATATTCATCCTAATGCAGTATTTTTTGGCACAGGCTTCATACTAAAAAAAATGAAGATCGACTATGGTTTGCAATATTCAGTTGTTCTTGGAACAGGACATCAGGCTTCCATAACCTATCAACTGAAGTAAAATGAGAGCGACATTATTTCTTTTTCTTTTGCTGATAATTAATCATGGAATACAAGCACAAGAAAAACCAACCGTTGATGTACAACAAATTATTGATGACATCTTTGGCGCACAGGAGCTTGACCTCAACTATGATCAACTTTATGAAAATCTCATGTTGTTATTGAGTGATCCAATTGATCTCAATACGGCAACAGAAGAACAACTGCGATTTCTTGGCTTTCTTTCAGAGTACCAGATAGACGCCTTCAATGAATACAAATCAGCCAACGGAAAGTTCATATCAGTTTATGAACTTCAGGCTATTCCCGGATTTGATCTTATAACCATCAATCGCCTGGCTCCCTTCATTACAGTGGATGATCCCAATACAGCTATAGATAAATCACTTTTCCAAAGAGCATTAAAAAATAAAAACAATTATATACTCTTCAGGTATGAGCGTCTTTTCGAAGAGAAGAAAGGATTCTCCGATCAGGTAGAAGCAGATAAAAAATTTTTAGGCTCACCGGACAGAATGTATTTACGCTATCGTAACAATCGTCCTGGTGATTTTAGTGTGGGATTAACTTTGGAAAAAGATGCCGGCGAAGATTTTCGGTGGGAACCCATGAAACAAGTGGGCTTTGACTTTTTATCTTTTCACGGCCAGGTGATGAATAAAGGAAAATTAAAAAATCTTATCGTGGGTGATTACCAGGTTCAGGCTGCGCAAGGCCTGGTGCTTGGTGGACTTTTTGGAATGGGCAAAGGCGGTGAGACCATTGCATCGGCACGTAAGAGCAACCTGGGAGGTATGCCTTATACGTCATCAGCGGAGAACGCATATCTTCGCGGGGCACTCGCAACCTATGAATTGACAAAACATTTTTATTTAACAGGCTTTATATCAAGCGCAAAGCGTGATGCTTCATTAGCAGTGGATAGTCTGGAAAACAGTTCTATCAGCTCCTTGCAAACAACCGGGCTGCACAGAAATAAAAGTGAGTTAAAAGGGAGAAACGCAATTAACGAAACCAACATTGGTTCGATCATCAATTTTAAAAACCAAAAGATGGATGTTGGCATGATCTGGAATGCAATTGACTTCAACACATCATTTAACAGAAATCCTTCACCCTACAACCAATTTGCTTTTAATTCACAAACGCATTACAACGTTTCGTTATATGGAAACTTCAATTATCACAATTTTACTTTCTTCAATGAAGCTGCGAAAAGTTTAAAAGGTGGGCTTGCATTAATTACTGGTTTACTGGGAAGCATAACTCCCCAGTTAGACATCGCCATGGTTTACCGTAATTATCAACGCGACTATCACACCTTTTATTCCAATGCATTTGGTGAAAGTTCAATACCTCAAAACGAAACAGGTTTATATTGGGGATGGAAATATAAGTGGAATAAAAAATTCAGCTTTGCCGGATATGTTGATTGGTTCCGCTTTCCCTGGCTGAGATACAGAAGCTATGCACCTTCCGAAGGTTATGAATGGTTGCTGCGTTTTAATTATCAGATCCATCGAAATACATTGCTTTACATTCAGGTACGCGAAGAAAGTAAATTGAGGAATATCAGCGGAACCGAAACACCGCTCTATCATACTGACCAGGGAGTGAAAAGAAATTTTTTACTCAATGTACAATTACCTGCAACTAAGTCACTGCAATTTAAAACCCGCATCCAGGGAAGCACCTTTCATTTCAACAATAACACAACAAGCGGCCTTGCATTAATGCAGGATATAAAATGGAACATTGGAAAATTTTCATTAGCAGGCCGCTATACGCTCTTTGATACTGACGATTATGATAACCGGCAATACGTTTACGAAAATGATGTATGGCTTGCCTTTTCGTTTCCTGCGTATGAAGGAAAAGGAGTTCGGAATTACCTTCTGTTAGCGTATAAATTCAACCGGCATTTTAGTTTGTGGGCGCGCTATTCATATGTGCGTTTTACAGACCGGGAAGAAATTGGATCAGGATATGATCTGATTCAGGGAAACAGACGAAATGATATTAAATTTCAGCTTAAAATTGTACTTTGATCAACTGAATAATTAGCCCATGAGGTGATTAGCGAATTAGCCAATTTGATGAATCAATTATCTATTGTAGATGTACTGATTGAGTGTGATCATCAGCTAATCGGCTAATTGTCACATTGGCAAAATCATCTGACAAATGCACGGTACCAAACTCATAACACCCGAAGTAATTTTGCTTCTCTCCGCAGGAATCATAATAGGTATGTTAATATTAAGGCTCATTTTCCGAAAGGGAAAATAGGGTCATGCCTCATTTCATGTAAGATTTTCTTGGAAAACGATCAGGGGATGATGTCTTTCCCGTCGAACCACGGCTTTTTATCGGTGAGATCATTTCTTAATTCCACGCCATCGTCATTACTTGTAACCTTGTGAACCACTAAAAAACATCACACAAAACCTATTATGAAAAGGTTATTTTTAATCATGTCTATCACCTGTTTCGCCAATGGATTATTTGCGCAGGTAACAAAAAAAACGCTTGAGCTTCCGGAATTCAAAAGCATTTATGTGAATTCCAATTATACCGTTTATGTGAAGCAAACCAACAAGCAAGAAGTGCTTGTCGAAGCGCTCACAGAAATTTATGAGCTTACTACCATTAAAGTTGAGAACGGGATCTTAATGGTAAATGTTGAGCGCAAGCCGGAAAACAGCAACAAGAGCATTTGGGCAAAAATTGATGATATCAAGGTTAGTCCCACGATGAAAATTACAGTAAGCATGAAAAACATTAATGAACTGCAAGTGAATGGCGGAGGAAAAATCATAGCTGAAAATTCACTGGCTACGAATTATGTAAGCCTTTCAATATCGGGAAATGGCAGCATGGATCTCGACCTGAAAGGCGACGTAATCAAGGCTGAAGTTAGCGGCTCAGGCAAAATGACATTGCGTGGCTATGCTAATTCAGTTGAAGCCCTGGTAAGTGGTTCAGGAAGCATCAGTGGTTACAATTGTGCATTAGAGACAGCCAAAGCTAAAGTGAGTGGCAATGGAATTTGCGAACTGAATGTTACAAACAATCTTGAGGCCCAGGTTTTAGGAAGCGGCTTCATAAAACATAAAGGCAATACCAAAAACGTTCAGAAAAAAGTATATGGATCAGGCGCAGTGGACAGGGCGTATTAGAATTTGAATATCATTTAATAGTAAGAAAGGCTCCTGATGGGGCCTTTTATATTTTTACACATCCACGCACATCCGTTCATAACATTCATCGTCATTTACTTATTTTACACTTCCACAATTAAATCCATCTTTCTACCTTGTCCGCATTAATTTATTATTAATCCTATGGATAAAACTAAAGTATTCATCCTGCTCACTCTTTGTGTTAGTCTGGTGAATTTTGCACCACCCGGGGACAAATCAAAAAATATTCTTCCTTATCCTATTCATCAGCATATGATGAGCAATGGACTTAACGTGGTGACAGTTCCTTTTGAAAGTCCGGGCATTGCTGCTTTTTATATTGTAGTCCGTGCCGGTTCGCGCGATGAAATAGAAAAAGGCAAGTCAGGATTCGCCCATTTCTTTGAACACATGATGTTCCGTGGTACTGAAAAATATCCGAAAGAAAAATATCAGGAAACACTCAAAGAAATAGGCGCTTCTGCCAATGCAAATACCTCGCTTGACCGCACAGTGTATCATATGACAGGTAATGCACTTATGTTGGACAAAATGTTCGAACTGGAATCCGACCGTTTTATGAATCTTAAATACTCACTTCAGGATTTTAAAACAGAAGCCGGCGCGGTGAAAGGAGAATACACAAAAAATTTCGCCAGTCCTTACATGCAGATTTACGAAAAACTAAACGCAACAGCCTTCACCAGTCACACCTATTCGCATACAACAATGGGATACTTTGAAGATATTGTTGATATGCCTAACCAGTATGATTACTCACTCCAGTTCTTTGATCGCTTCTATCGTCCAGAGTATTCTACTATTTTAGTCGTTGGCGATGTGAAGTCAGAGCAAGTAAATGCACTGGCTGAAAAATATTTTGGACAATGGAAAAGAGGGAACTATGTTTCCAATATACCCCAGGAGCCAGAACAAAAAGAAACCCGTTACGCACACGTACCGGTGCCAAGTTTCCCTCCTTACCTTCAACTTGCTTTCAAGAGCCCGCCATTTTCTGATAAAGAAATTGACATGCCGGCGTTAGACATTTTAAGTTCTATACTTTTCTCAGAAAAATCTGATTTATATAAGAAGCTGGTGATTGATGAACAAAAAGCGAGAACACTTGGAGGAGGCGCCTCTGATACAAAAGATTCTTATTTATTTTCTGTGCGGTCATCGTTGGTGAAAGCGGAAGACATGCAGTATGTGAAAGATGAAATAATGAAAGCCATTGAAAAGGCAAAGAAGGAGCCGGTTGATCAAAAGGTGCTTGCAGAAACTCTTTCAAATGTAAAATATACATTCGCTATGAGCATTGACAGCCCGGATGATATTGCCCGGTCGCTGGCCAATTATATATGGATAACCGGTGATCCTGAATCACTCAATCGCACCTATGTTAATTACGAAAAAGTGACACCGGCTGATCTGATGATGGTTGCGAATAAATACCTGAACTCAAATCAGCTTACCATCGCCACTATTTCACCTAATCAAGAAGGAGGAATCAAATAATGAAGAAGATAATCTATATCATCGCTGTTCTGCTTATTGCCGGAACTATAGCTTCTAATGCTGCAGATGTTGTTGAACTGAGACTGGCTGCTTCGAATAAAGTCGTCTTTAAGTTCATGTTCAAAAATGGATCCATCACGGATCCTAAAGGAAAAGAAGGACTTACCATGTTAACCGCCAACCTCATTGGCGACGGCGGAACCCCACAATATACCAGCACGCAATTAAAAGATTTTCTTTATCCCATGGCCACACGGGTTGACTATTCAGTAGATAAAGAAGTAACCATCTTTACATTTGAAGTGCATGTCGATCACGTGAATAAATTTTACCCTGTGATGATTGATCTTATCACTAAACCCCGATTTGACGAGAGTGATTTTAACCGCATTAAATCCAATCTTCAGAATTATGTAGAGCAAGTCATTCGTACATCCTCCGATGAAGAGTACAGTAAAAAGGCTTTAGAGGATTTACTCTTCCGTGGAACAAACTATCAGCACATGACTTTTGGTACGGTAAGCGGAATAAAGAACATAACATTAGCAGATTGCAAAAACCAATACGGTTCATTCTTCAAACAAGATAACCTGATTGTTGGCGTTGCAGGAAACTATGATGCTGCGTTGATCAGTAAATTAAAAGAAGATATTAAAAAGTTACCCGCCGGTTCACCTCAACTTCCTGCTCCCGGTAAAGCAAATTCTCCCGGTGGAGTGCAAGTTGAAATCATTGCAAAACAAGGAGCGCTGGGCTCTGCAATCTTTACAGGCGTTCCGCTTGCGATCACGCGCTCAAGCGATGACTTTGCTGCATTAATGTTAGCCAATTCGTGGCTTGGAGAACATCGTAAATCCTATTCACGTTTGTACCAAAAAATTCGTGAGGAGCGTTCCATGAACTATGGCGATTATTCATACATCGAATGGTATCAGAATGGTGGGGGAAATATGTTACCTGTCCCCGGGGTACCGCGCACATCAAATTATTTTTCTATCTGGATTCGTCCTGTACAGATTGGTAAAGGTTTGAAACAACAATATCCGGAACTCGCTGACATTACCATTGGTCATGCTCACTTTGCATTACGAATGGCTTTCAAGGAACTTAATGAAATGATTACAAAAGGAATGAGCAAGGAAGATTTTGAATTAACAAAAACATTCCTTCGCTCCTACATTAAGTTGTACACCCAAACACCAGAACGCCAACTGGGTTTTCTTATTGATAGTAAGATATATGGCCGAAAAAACTACATCAATGAAATGGATGCATTGCTTGCCAAACTCACACTTGATGATGTTAACAAAGCCATCAAAAAATACTGGACAGCAGAAAACATGTATGTTACCATCATCACCGACGTTAGTGAAGCCGAGCCACTGGCAAAAAGTCTTGAGCAAAACCTACCCTCCCCGATGAGTTATTCGAATTCTTTAAAGGAAGCATTACCGTCCAGTATTTTAAAAGAAGATGATGAGGTAGCCAATTTCAAACTGAATGTGAAATCTGTTAAGATAGTAGACTCAAATACAGTGTTTCAGTAAAAAAATTCATTTACTTTTCTGTTTAAAAACATAGCATTCATAAATATCAGATATCCGGAATCATGGAGTTATATTATTCTTTTTCAGTTCTCATCGTACTTGCCTCTCTCTTCGCCTACATCAATCTCCGCTACTTCAAGTTCCCATCCACCATTGGCATTATGCTGATGGCCATTGTCGTTTCTGTTATTATTCGCTTTACAGGCTTCACTTTTTTTCCTGAGACAACAGATAAATTATTGAAGCTTATAAATGATTTCGATTTCACCGAGGTGCTGATGGGCGCCATGCTTAATTTCCTGCTTTTTGCAGGCGCCATACACGTGAATTTTTCGGATCTCAGGAAACAACGTTTACCCGTTCTGACATTCTCCACCATAAGCGTTATCATTTCCACTTTTGTAATAGGAACTATTATTTATAAAATAGCCCCCCTGTTCGGCATTGATCTTCCTCTTATATATGGTTTATTGTTCGGTGCATTGATATCCCCTACCGATCCCATCGCTGTTCTGGGAATACTAAAAACAGCGAAAGTCCCCAAATCACTGGAGACAAAAATTGCCGGAGAATCACTTTTTAACGATGGTGTAGCGGTGGTGCTATTTGCCGTTATCTTACAACTAACCCATAAAGATGCCGCCGATATTTCCTTCGCCTCCATTTCGTGGTTATTGATAAAAGAAGCATTGGGCGGATTATTGCTGGGAGCTTTACTGGGCTACGTCGCATCAAAAGCCATAAAGGGAATAGATGACTACATCGTCTCGGCATTGATTACCCTGTCGGTGGTTATGGGTGGATACCTGATTGCGCATTCGGCACACATCTCAGGGCCATTGACCATGGTAGCAGCAGGACTTATCATCGGGAATTACGGTAAAAATGTGGCCATGTCATCCGTCACAAAAGATTACCTGACCAAGTTCTGGGAATTGATAGACGAAATACTGAATGCTATTCTGTTTCTGTTTATCGGACTTGAGCTATTGATGATCCCTGACTTAGAAAAATATTGGGCCATTGCTATTACCGCTATCTTTGTTGTTCTCTTTGCACGGTTCGTTTCAATTTGGATACCATCTTTAATTGTGCCTTTTAAGCCCAGGTTAAGCAAGGGATCCCTTGCCATGCTGGTGTGGGGCGGCCTTCGTGGTGGCGTATCCATTGCCCTGGTGCTATCGGTAAGCAACGGGCCTTATAAAGAATTGCTTCTGGAGATAACTTATTTTGTAGTGATATTTTCAATTGTGGTACAGGGCCTGAGTGTGGGTAAGCTTGCTGACAAGGTTTTGAATTGGGGACAAAAGAATAATCCCGCCACGCTACCGGGAAATTCACAAGACACACAAGACACATAGGCAGCTTTATAAATCGTCACGCATATCACGAACATACGCATCGAAAATTTTGTCCTGTGGTCTTCAGGCAGGTGGATGTTTATTAATGAGAGCATCATTTACTAATATAAAACATTTTATCAACAGATATTAACCAATGTTGAAAAGTAGGCAATAGGGCAATCGCACTAGGCAAAATTGCCTAGTGCCATTTGCTTACTGCCATTTTTTCGTTTGTATCATAGATTTTTGAATGAATGAACTAAGTAGCACTAAATCACTAAACGATTAATAAACGCCGTATAGAATCTCCGGCAATTAAATCTTGTGTCTCCTGATCTCCGTGCTATGAATTTCTTAACTCAAAATTTTACAGGAATTTTAACAGAAGTATTTTCCCAGGCCAGTATCATTGTACCTGTTCCATTTCCTCCATCAAAAACAATGGTGAAAGCTTCCACTTCTGCATCTGTTTTTCCTGATGGAAATTTAATGCGCGCTACATCTTTCGTTTGATCATATTCATAGGCGCCCCAGGTATCCAGTTTTGAATTGAAGATAATCGTCCATTCAGTTTTGTCGGGAATAGAATACAATGAATATGTGCCTGCAGGAATAAGCTTATCACCAAAGGTAACATCTCTAAAAAGTTTGATCTCCGTAGTTTCATTGGCTCCTGTGCGCCATATAGTTCCGTATGGTTCTTTATCACCAAGCATGGTTCTGCCTTTTTTCAGAGGGCGGCCATAAACCACTTTAATGACGGCAGCTGTTCTCCTGCCGTTCTCACGGAGGTAAGCTATATCAGCCGGACTCTGATCAAGCTCAGGTAGTTTTTGTGCGTGAACCACTTCAGAAAGAAGCACTATTACGGCAATAGCCAGGAATAAGGATTTTAAGTTTTTCATAGGGGATTGGTTTTAACAAATAAATAAGGAATCACGTTTGAATGCTGATCACGTGATTCCTTACCATGATAAGGAGAGTTTATTAAATTGTCAATGCAAATGTGACGAAGTAAACTCAATCCCTCACTCCAGCACCATCCTGCTATACTTCGGAAACTTTACACTATATTTTAACTGCATGGTTTCTGTCTTGCCCGGTGTGATTTCTTTCTTCCATTTGACAATACCGGTCTCGCTATTACGTTCTGCTTTCGCATATTCAAGCTTATCAACTTCTATCTCTTTTGTATTGGGGACCGGAACCTGATCTTCAATTACAATGGTAATGAGCTGGCGCTTACTGTTACGAATGCTGATGTCGTAGGCATACATTACTTTCTGGTTTGACCCGACAAATTGTTTGGAAGAAACATCTTTAACCTTTTCGCGCTTCACTACCACGGCTGCATCACGTCCCAGTGAAAGTGTTAAGGTATCACTTGTGTTCCGTGTCTCGATGATGGATTTACCGATGTACTTTCCTTCGAAATAAAGACTCGCTTCACCTTCCATAAAATTATATTCATCCCAATGAAGAATGCGCGCAGTTAAGAAAGCGCTAAGGTCCAGCTTAGGGGCAGTGTAATATTCGTAGAGCGCATCCATCTCGTATTCAATCATCTCACTCATTCGTACTTCTCCATCAGATTTTATTGTGAAGGGATCATCCAAAGTAAATTCCATTGCTGTTTGTCGTATCACTGGTGTGGCGGATAATACTTTTTTAAAACGAAGTTCCTGGCCATACGAGGAAGCACCCCTAATCCTGACACCAGGAACACTACCGCTCAATCCATAGCCAGTCACAACGGTTTCACTGAGCTGCTGTATATCAGGTTTCATTGCAACATCCATTACATTACCTTCAACCGGAATTTCTTCTGAAGTATATCCAATGAAAGAATACACGATGGTTCGTGCATCTCCTGTTAAGGTCAAAGAATAGTATCCATTAACATCCGTAACGGTACCCACTGTGGTACCTTTGATCATTACATTAGCACCAGGTAATGGTTGACCTTCATCGTCCACCACTCTTCCAACAATCGCAGATGAAGATCGTGAACCATAAATGCCATCCAAAGTTCCTATCGCTGAGTTGTAACGTCCTGCTGAATTGTTGAAGCCTAGTATCCAGGGCTTAATCACTGGCTTCGCTCCTGAAACTGACGGATCAGCTGAAGAGATTGTGAGTGCAACATTATTCCAATCTTCAGCGGACTGTTGAGAGATGTTTGCTTTGTAGGTAACCGTTATAGGCGATTGAATATCTTTAGCGCGAATATCATACGATGGATACCACTTTGCATCTTTAACAAGATAGGTGATTTTGAAATCTGCGGATACATTAGTGGAGGCAGATACTTTTACGGTTATTTCACCAGTAGGCTGTCCTTTAAGCGCCATCAGTTCTTTCTTTTGTGCCTCGGTCTTCACCAATTCTTCACTGTACTTTCTGATGCTCTGATCAATCTCTAATAACTTCTGGCTGATCTCCAAGAGTCGTGTGCGGAAGTAGTCCATGGCATCCTTCAATTCATCAACACGCACACCTTGCGCTGTCCCGCCTATTGATTTATTTACTTTAAGAATAGCTTCTTCCTCTTTGTACACCGATTGAAGTGATCGTTCTTTTTCAAGCAGCAACATGATTCTTTTTTGTTCTGCTTCAAGCGCTAAAATTTTTTCAGGCTTTTTCACCTCGTCGAAATAATTGACACCAAAAGAAACGGAAAGGATTTTAACAGGCGAGGTAACTTCTGCCTGAATGCTTTGTTCCTGTATGTTAGGTGATATGCCGGAGAAGACAAGTGTTGTGTTTCCGCCCGGCACATTAACCTGAGCCTTGCGGGTCACTTGTGCACCTTGGAGGAATACAGTTACCTGTTTGATTTTCGATTGAACGGTTTGGTCATGTTCCTGCGCTGTGGCAACGGAATAGATGATCCATAAAATGAGTGTAAAGATTCTGTTCATGTGCGATAGGATTAAAGTTCACAGACAGGATGCTACACTGTGAATTTTTCCATACACAAATCATGAATATTTTTAACAGTAAGTTATTTAAAATAAACCGCAGCAAATCTTGCCAACGGCGCCATTCTTGCCTTGTTCAATGATAAACTATCGCCTTTAATGCTGTAATTGTCCGCCATTCCAAATACTTTTTTTAACTCATCTTCAACGGTCATGTCAGGACAGGCCATCATGGTAGAGATCACATTTGAAAATCGGATCTGGTATCCTTCTTTTATTTCATATCCACCGGATAAAGTATTGCAGCCGCCAAATGCATTTAACCGGTTGTCCTGCTTTTTCAAAATCATGTGTGCTTCCCTTTTATCTTGCGGTAGTGGAGGGACGGGCTTGCCCATCACTTCAATCAGTCTCCAGTAAGTTCCCTCCAGTTCAGCGTTTGGCTTCTGTTGCGAGGTGTCGTTCGTTGCCATTGTTTTTGATTGAGGTTTACAGGTGGATAAAATGAATGCACATGTCAAAAAAATAACAATGAGCTTTTTCATGATTTTTCTGTTTAATTGAGAAATTAATTATTGCTTAACGAATACATATTTATCAGCCAACTCACCCATTACTTTATTTCCGGACATATCTAACTGAATAATTCTATTTCAATTATCGATATACCTTTTTTCATTTTTGCGCTTACCAATGTAAATTCAACTGATAATGTAAAAATATGTTATGTAAGCCGCACTATTTTTCCTCGTTTTACGTCTTAACCAGAACAACTTCAAAAAAATCATGATCAGGCGTTTGGTACCGGCAGTATTGTTTATCCTCTTCTCATACTTCATTTATTCTTATTCCTTCCAGGGAATTCAGGCTGTTACAGCCTCTTTTGATCCATTCTATCAAAACCTGATTCAATGGGGATATTGGACTTTCCTTGGCGGGATAGTATTTTTCATTTTAAGGGGCATGTTTCGCAGCGTTTCAACGAAACAATTTGATCTATCCTTTAAAATTGCTATCCACGCTTATATTATCATTTTCGTTAGTCAGCTTGTATTTGCTGTTGTGCTTTTAGGTGAAGACATTTTTCGTGTAATGTATGCGTCGATCGGTCCCATCACTGATTCTCCTGCCAGGCATCTCGCAAGAAATCCATTGATCAGTCAGGTTGGAATTATTCTCGCATCAATTCCGCTTGTATCCTTTGTCTATGGAATGGTGAAAGGAAAATACAAATACACGGTGCATCGTCACACCTTACATTTTGATGATCTTCCAAAAGAATTTGACGGGTTTACCATCACGCAAATTTCAGATGTTCATGCCGGCAGCTTTGATGATGCCGATGCTGTGCAACGTGGCATTGATTTGATCAACAAACAAAAATCAGATCTCTTTGTATTCACAGGCGATCTTGTAAACAATGAAGCAAAAGAAATTGAACCGTGGATCAATCACTTCAAACAAATTGAAGCTAAGGAAGGAAAATACTCCATACTCGGCAATCACGACTATGGTGATTATATTCATTGGAATAGCATAGCTGATAAGGTAGACAACCTTGCACAATTAAAAGCTTACCATAACGAAATCGGTTTTGATCTTTTGCTGGATGAGCAGGTCAGCATTACGCGCAATGGCAAATCCATCAAGCTAATGGGTGTGGAGAACTGGGGAGTTGGTTTCGGCAAACGCGGTAATCTGAATAAGGCACTAAACGGAACTTCCATCCATGACTTTAAAATACTTCTCTCTCACGATCCATCGCACTGGAATGCTGAAGTAAAGAATCATGATTCAAAAATACACCTCACCTTATCGGGCCATACGCATGGCATGCAATTCGGCATTGAGAAGTTCGGTATCAAATGGAGTCCGGTAAAATACAGGTATGCGCATTGGGCAGGCCTGTTGGAAGAAAACAGTCGTTACCTTTATGTGAACCGTGGCTTTGGCTTCCTTGGCTTTTCAGGAAGAGTAGGCATCTGGCCGGAAATCACGGTAATAGAATTAAAGTCTAAAAACTCCTGAGGCTTCTCCTGGCTGCACAAATCATTACGATAAATTTTCATGACGGCTGATTTGCTTGTGTAACAATTGTTAGTGAACATTGTTATCATTCTCAGGCAAAAGCCTAACCATTCTTCTCATGAAAAATCTCTCCTCCCATAAATTAGTTTTATGCAGATAAAGTATAATATCGTCAGAACCACAGCTACCGTGTTACTTATCGTTTTGATCATCGTAATAATGGTTGGTGCGAAGCGCATGCTAATACCTATTGTGTGGTCCCTGATATTTTCCTTTGTCATGTTTCCAATGGCAAGGAAGCTTGAATCGATAAAAGTACCACGTACTTTAGCTTCTATTATAGCAACATTGGTCTTTATGATTTTCGGCGCTATTGTTTTATTCTTTCTGATCTACCAATCCATGAACGTGCTGCGCAATGAAAACATTTTCGAATCATGGTCAAAAGATGAAATGATTGAATCACTCGGAGGCCTCCAGCAGTCCTCAGGATTGACTCTCATTGATCCTTCACAATTATTTTCACCTGACACTTATAAAAATGCACTCTCGTGGCTGGCTTCAAATGTGAAAGACATGAGCCAAAATGTTGTTACCCTCACATTGATTCCTATGTATTTATTTTTCATTCTTAACTACCGATCATTATTGAGAAGGTTTATTACAAGTCGTTACGAGGGTGAGCAGCAAGAACGTGTACGCACAATGATTAAAAAATCTTACCAATCTATTCATCAATACTTAAAAGGAACACTTCTTCTTACCGGTGCGGCAATTGTTTTAACGTATATAATACTTTTGCTTTTCGGCATTAGTTACTCATTTTTCTTTGCTTTCCTCTTTGCTATACTCAATCTCATACCCTACATCGGTAACCTTGTGGCTTTTGTCATTATACTGGTGTTTGCCTGGGGTACAAAGGGCCCTGAGTATGTGCTTTATGTAGGCATTGCGCTGTACGCCTCTAATTTGGTGCAAGAAAATTTCCTTCGACCAAAATTGTTAGGAGATACTATGGAAGTAAATGCCGCAGTTATTTTTACTGCTGTATTCATTGGTGGACTCATCTGGGGTTTTTCAGGAATGGTTTTATTTATACCGTTGGCAGGTGTTGCAAAAGCGATAATTGACAGTAACCCAAAATGGAGTGCCTTCGGAATCTTTTTTGAGTCTAAATAGAGTTTTCCTTATAAAATAATTTCAGGTAAAGCGGAGCGGGAAAAGTCATCCGGCAAATCGGAAGCAGCGTCACCGTTAATTCATCAGTCGAACAGCAAAATGGATATTTTGAAATGGACAGTGCATCACCGAAAGTTAAGACAGAAAAAACTCAAAATTTAATCCGGTTTTAGGATATGAGTTTTGGCGAGGAGATGAATCCCTTGCTGCTATGCAAGTAGTGCCGGGCAATAGAATGTATGTGTGGATTCGTAATGACCTGGACGCTCAATTAAAGTTTGTTCTGGCAAGTGCTGCCGCTGCTTTATTGGTAAAAACTTTTTAACAACGGTTTAAGAATCCAGCGTGCAAAAAATAGAACAAAGTGGTGTTAAAGGGTTGATTGATGACAGTCTGTGGGAGCCAGATGGGATCCCGCAACTGTTGACTTGAATTATCCCAAATATCTAAATATACCGGACGAATGTATACGATAATGAACAAGTCAAAGCACTCACGTTAATCGAATGGCTCGAAACAATCATAATTTCTCTGCCTGAAAATCTTGCCTCTTTTAAATTCAAAGAACTGGGCAAAGTGCGCTTTCATTTTTCCGCCAATAGGAAGTTTTCCGATGCCGATCCTCAAGGTACCTGTCCAGAGTGCTTCTATCACAACCTTGTTTCCGTATACATAGGTTTTAATAATGCTGTAGGTCTGCTTTGTGAAAATACCCTTGCCTCGCTCTGAAGCCTCCTTTAATTCCTTGAGATTTCGCTTTGTTATATTCCTTGTCAACACGTTTGGGTATGTTGTGTGCTCAACATCTTTGTGATAGAATTTATCAAGCGCTTCACCCGTCTTCCCTTTCTCAACTGCCTTGATAAAGTTTTTTGCAATTTTTAAAATATCGGTCTTTGTTGCTGCCATGGTATTTCAATAGTTAAAGAATTGAACCTGTCTGCCTAAGGCAGATATTGAATAGGTTGAATTGATTATCAAGTTATAGATAAACTACTGTTAAGTTAATTCTACTTTTATTGATTGCAATAAGCAATGCCACAAGTCACGAAGACACAAAGCAATGTTATTCAATAAAGAAAAAATTCATTTCATATTTCTTTGTGTCTTAGTGCCCTAGTGGCCAAACAAATTAAAGTCTATCGCTCAAAGTAAAATTAGTTTAATACAGATTAAAACAACGGAAAGGTCATAGACAGACAACCCAAAAAATATTGCTGTGATCTGTGAACCAGGCTCTCATAGTTTAAAGAAAATCTTCTTCTTATACAGGAACCAACACATAGTCCACTCCAATGCAAATATCACAAGTGATGTAATAATATGCATCAACCCGGAAGGTACATTTACTATGCTCATCAATCCGTTGGTAATTTCACCAACATATCCATTGAACCACCGCGATCCTACAATCTCAAAAAACAAGTAAATAAAAATGGAATTCATTCCTACGATAGTAAAAAACAGCAAATACTTTTTATGGTTTCGTATATCGATCCACCAATAAAATAATCCGAGGGCAAGTAAGCACCAACCACCCGATGCAAGGACAAAGGAACTTGTAGCAATACGTTTGATAATTGGAGTGATCGTTGCGTTCATTCCGTACCCAATTATCAATCCTGCAACACCTGCTATCACCAACCATTTTACTTTCACATTTTCCAGCTTTGCCGATAGCAAAAGTTTTCCCGCCAATGCACCCCAGATGGTATGTGCCGCAGTAGGAATACAATTGATAGCAACCCAGCCACCATCATTTATTTTATTCATCAAAAGGAGGTCAACATAATTGCCAAAATTATGTTGATCAACAAAAGGCTGATCAAAGCCTGGTACATTAGTGAAACGATAGAGGATTTCAGTAAGGATCAATAATCCAATACTCACCAGAATCTGATTTGTATAAGACCACTGATAAATAAGAAAGGCTACCAGCATGGTGAATGAAAGTTGCGTCAATACATTCCACAACTCAAATGAAAGTCCGCCGGGACGAACAGCATAGTCAAGAACACCCCAAAAGAACAGCCAGCCGGAGCGTTTTAATGCTTTCCTGAAAGAGTAATTCCAACTTTTCCCTGTCTCTTTTTGGCGTTGCAAAGAATACGCCATGGCTGTACCGGCAATAAACATGAATCCGGGTTGTATAAGATCCCAAAACCGAAGACCATTCCACGGATGGTGAAAGAATTGCTGCATGAAGTATCCGAATGCCGTTCCCTCACTTTGTTCATAAAGGTTGTCATATAAGCGGGAGCTTTCCAGCATGAGCAGAACCATAATGAGTCCGCGCATAAAATCTAAAGAGAGTAGCCGGGATGAGGTATTTGGAATGGTCATAGACTAAGCATCTATCCTATGCTGGGTCATATCAACAATAAAGTTTCATGTCTCCTACGCAGCCCCTAACCCCGCTAGCCAGCGGGGCATTCCTGCGCGCTGTTTCCCCGCCAGCTGGCGGGGCTAGGGGCAAGCGCAAGCGATGGATGAACCGTCAACTCAATATGACACGACACTAGTGAGAAATATAATATGATACAAGTTCATTGTAATCGGTAACCGGTTTGCAGTTATTCGTGAACCTTCATCGTCCCTCCTACCTCTGCCCTCACATCTTATTTACTCTCTCTCAAGCCTCTTAAAAATTCCAGGCCCCGCTCCAGCAATCCGCCATCCGCTTCCTGAGCATAGCCGGAGGGTATGTCTACAGCGGGTACATGAGGGTAAATGAAAACCAGGCTGTTTTCACCCAATTGCCTGATCATTCTTCGTGGGAGAATATCGAACCGGGGCTCATATGAAATACTGCCCTTCCGTGATGCAGCAAGAACAACAATATCATTGGGATGAATGCTCTTGTGAAGTAGTGTAAAATTCCCCGGGTCAGTGTTTTCTTTAAAGGCAAGTGACGCGGAGATTTTTTGTTTTTTGACAAAGTTCTCAACTTCAGTATAAGTCTCCTTCGTACTATAAAATGTCGTGCTGATGCTTAACTGCGTTGATAAACGAAATATCCTGTTTAGCCATTGATAAAATCCTTCTTCCTTCTCGGCCAGTGGTGGGCAAAGAATGTGAATGCCTTTGTGAATATTGAGCGGGAGTGTAAACCTGGCAATAAAAACATGTTGGGTAGTCTGATTAACAACACTGGCAAAAGTTTTACCGAAAATAATATCAGCAAGGTTAGTTCTGGATGGCCAACCCATAATGATATCAGTAATAAACATTTCCTTCGTTACACGCGTTATTCCACTGGTTATGTTCTGGTCAATCGTAGCCGTGATTTCTATTTTCTGATCAGCAGAAGCCGCATGGGTAATCGCCTTCTCCAGCATTTTACGGGCATTGAGTAACTTCGACTGCGCCTGATCATTATCCTCCACAACCGTCAAACCAACAATGGGAAAGTAATTTTTCGGCTCCTTCATCATAATGGCAAAATCAATAAGCCGCTCCATGGTAACCGGATTTGAAATAGGAACGAGTATTCGTTGAACGTTGGCCTGATCTTGTTCAGGTTCATCATTCGCTTCCTCTAACACTACTTTTTTTCCTGCATCTTCAGCCACAAATGAAGCCACCAGGCAAGTGACAAGAATAAGCACAATGGTACCGTTAAGAATATTATCATCAATGATCCCGATATTATACCCCACCAAAATCACCGCTAATGTGGCTGCCGCGTGAGCGCTGCTTAGTCCAAAAATCAATCGACCCTGCGCCTTGCTGTACTTAAATAGTAATGCAGTCAGGTAAGAAGCAATCCATTTCCCGGCGAGCGCTACAATAGTCAGCACACCGGCTACAATTAAAGCCTGTGGTCCATTGGTTAGAACACGAACATCAATCAACATCCCCACACTGATAAGGAAAAACGGTATGAACAACGAGTTCCCGACAAATTCAATTCTATTCATTAATGATGATGAATGTGGAATGAGTCGGTTGAGTGTCAATCCTGCGGCAAAAGCCCCGATAATGGGTTCCAGTCCTGATAAGTCGGCAATGAAGGCACAGAAAAATACCATGGACAGGACAAAAATGAAGTGCGAATTCTTTTCATCCTCAAGGCGTTTGAAAAACCAGGCGGCTACCCGGGGGATAACAAAAATCACAATAGCGAGAAATATAATAATAGAAACTCCCAGCCTTACCCATAGGGCATTTGTCAATCCGCCTTCAACAGCGCCTGATATTACCGCAAGAATAATCAAGACAGCAGTGTCAGTCAAAATGGTGCCACCAACAGTAATGGCTACCGCTTCATTTTTAGAAATACCCAACCGACTGACAATGGGGTAAGCAATAAGTGTATGCGTAGCAAACATGCTTGCCGTAAGAATGCTCGTATCGAGAGGATATTTCAAAAGATAAAAGCATACCGGCAGGCCAAGCGATATTGGCAACAGAAAAGTTAAGAAACCAAAGACGAGACTTTTGTACTTGTTTTTGCGGAACTCTCCCAGGTCCAATTCCAGCCCGGCAATGAACATGATGTACAGCAGGCCAATAGTGGAAAAGAGATTTATAGCAGAATTTCGTTCAATAAGAAATAATCCGTGGGGACCAATAACAACGCCTGATATGATCAACCCAATAATGCCCGGTATTCTTAATCTTTTGAGTAGTACCGGAGCAAGCAGGATAATGAAGAGAATTACGGAAAACACGAGCACCGAGTCCTGGAACGGCGTTTGAAACTCTTGCAACATTTTTTGCCAGAACTCTTTCATATTGTTAGTTACCGGTTATCAGTGATCAGTTATCGGTTATCAGTTATCGTCCAGGACAACATACAACTTTTGAACAACTATTAACTGATAACGAATAACTATTAACCGATATAACCTATTCCTTCGTTTTCTTCTTCCGTACTGCGCTCTTCACTCCTCCTCTTGCCTTCTTCTCAGGAGCCGCTTCAGCAAGGGTGATACATTCTTCTATGGTCAGGTCCGCGGGAACTTTACCTTTTGGAATCTTAACATTTTTCTTTCCCGCTTTTATATAAGGACCAAATCGTCCGTTCAGAACTTTAATATCAGGATGTGTATCAAACTCCTTAATAGTTTTGTTGGCGTCAGATTCACGTTTGGCTGTAATCAATTCTATTGCACGATCTAAAGTGATCTCATAGGGATCATCTGTTTTAGGAATGGAAACAAATTTCTTATCGTGCAATACATAGGGTCCGAACCGGCCGATGTTGACTACAACAGGTTTTTCTTCAAACTCGCCTACTTCACGGGGCAGTTTAAATAATTCAAGTGCATCCTCGAGTGAAATATTTTCAATGAACTGTCCCTGGCGAAAGCTTGCAAATTTTGGTTTCTCTCCTCCGTTGTCGTCAGGATTTTCTCCGATCTGAACATAAGCGCCGAATTTACCCAGCTTCGCATATACGTTCTTCCCGGTTTTTGGATCAACACCCAATTCCTTGCTCTTACCGACGGATGAACGTTCTACTTTTTCTGTTTTGCTTACTTTTTTGTGGAAAGGATTGTAGAAGTCATCAATCATCTTTTTCCAGGCCAGCTTACCATTTGCGATCTCATCAAACTCAAGTTCGATCTCTGAAGTAAAGGAGTAGTCAGTGATGTCTGGAAAATGTTCAACAAGAAAGTCATTCACGATCATCGCCGTGTTTGTCGGGAAGAGTTTATTCTTCTCCGCTCCGGTTATTTCAGTTTCATCATGTTTGGTAACTTGATCTTTGCTAAGTCTGAATACTTTATAGTTCCGTTCTACGCCTTCCCGGCCTTCCTTTACTACATATCCTCGCTTTTGAACAGTTGTAATGGTCGGGGCATAAGTGGAGGGACGACCAATACCCATCTCTTCAAGTTTTTTCACAAGACTAGCCTCAGTATAGCGGGGCGGATGACGTGAAAATATTTGCTTCGCAATCATTTCATCAAGTTGCAACTGCTGACCAATCTTTAGCGGGGGTAATACTTTGCTGTCTTCCTCCTCTTCATCTTCATCGGCAGACTCAATATAAACTTTCAGAAAACCTTCAAACTTGATAACCTCGCCTGAAGCTGTAAATTTTTTATCACTGGTAGAGATGTTAATGGTTGCTGTAGTTTTTTCCAATTCAGCATCCGCCATCTGTGATGCTATGGCGCGTTTCCATATCAATTCATACAACCGTTGTGCATTCCTGTCCATACCCGGATTTGTCACTGAAAAATCGGTTGGCCGTATTGCCTCGTGCGCTTCCTGCGCTGAAGTAGTTTTCGTTTTATATTGACGCGGCTGTACAAAATCTTTTCCATAGGCCGATTCAATCTGTTTCATGGCTCCATTTCGCGCTTCATCTGAAAGATTAACGGAGTCGGTACGCATATAGCTGATCTTACCAGCCTCATAAAGCTTCTGTGCAACGACCATCGTTTGTATGACGGAAAAGCCAAGTTTGCGGGATGCTTCCTGTTGCAGGGTTGATGTCGTAAAAGGCGCTGAAGGCGATCGTTTGGATGGCTTGGTTTGCAAATCGGCAATGGAGAACCTGGCCCCCTTGCATGATTCCAAAAACGTAAGGGCCTCTTCCTCTTTTTCAAAACGCTCCCCCAACTCGGCCACCAATTGCTTGCCATTGCCAAGATCAAATATGGCGTTTACTTTAAAAGATGACTTTGTCGTAAAATCGCTGATCTCCCGCTCCCGTTCAACAACCAATCGCACGGCTACCGATTGAACCCTGCCCGCCGAAAGACCGGTTTTAATTTTCTTCCAGAGAATAGGTGATAATTCATAGCCAACAAGTCTGTCGAGAACGCGGCGTGCCTGCTGCGCATTTACCAGATCAATATCTATTTTCCTGGGACTTTCAAGGGCATTCAGAATTGCCTTCTTTGTGATCTCCGTGAAAACAATACGCCGGGTCTTCTTTTCCTTTAGGTCCAATACTTCCTTCAGGTGCCAGGAGATAGCTTCACCTTCGCGGTCATCGTCACTCGCCAGGTAAACCAATTCGGCTTTATCCGCTAGTTTTTTTAAAGAATTGATAACATCCTTTTTTTCAGGACTCACCTCATAGGTGGGTTCGTATCCATTATCAATATCAATCGCATCTCCGCCTTTGGGTAAATCACGCACATGGCCCATACTGGATGCCACTACGAATTCCTTTCCCAAATAGCCTTCAATCGTCTTCGCTTTCGCCGGTGACTCTACTATAACTAGGTTTTTTGCCATGTTTTTTAAATTCAAAGGGCCCAAATATCCCCATTTTTTTAAAAAATCAAATTTGAATGATAATATTAGCGGTACAATCACGATTCAGTCGATAACCGAAACCAGTCACCTATGCCAAAAATGCTTTACCTCCTTCGCCACGCTCAAAGTGTTGAAAAACAACAAGGTCAGGCTGATCGGGACCGCGAATTAACGGCAAAGGGCGTCAAAGAAACCTTCCAGATTGGCGCTTATTTGCACCGGGAAAAAATTTTTCCGGATATAATTTATACCAGCGCTGCTTTTCGGGCGAGCACCACCGCTCAGCTTATTGCGGACACCATTAAATTGGATTTAGGGAAAATAATTGCCGATGAAGAGCTGTTCCAGGCATCTGTAAGGACTTTCATGGAGTTTATCCAGCAACTTGATGACGCCTACAGTTCCGTCCTTTGCATAGGTCACAATCCCGCCATATCCTACCTGGCAGAGTACCTTTCTAAGGCAGAGATTGGTGAAATGCCTACTGCCGGATTGGTAATACTTAAATTTTCTATCAGCAACTGGGAAGATATTGAAGAAGGAAATGGTGAATTTATTCAAATGATTACACCAGACTTACTTACGGCAGGTGAAGCTTAAACGCTCTATAATTGATTTCTCATTGGTGCAACGTTCATGAGTCGTTGCTTGAGGATAAGAGGGAAACGGTTTCTCTGGCAATAAATCGCGCAGGTCATATTCACACCTGAATAGGCCATCCGCAAGGTCCGGAATGGAAAATATTGTTGACGCCCAGCGATCCGTTATCCTGCCTATGCCGGCAGGCTGTGAACCCTTACCAATAATTTATACTTAACACCACGCTGGCGCAAGTGGATAACGCTATTAAATTCTGCTTCTCAATCACATAGCTCCCCTTTTGAAGGCTTAAGTTTGACAAAGTCAATTTTAACGGACATTTTCATGGTCGGTTTTATGTGACATTGGTGAACAAAAAATTGAATCATGAAGAATACATTAATTTTATTTTTTGGTGTGATGATGCTTAGTGTTTCATTTCATTCTGGTGCTCAGTCACCCCCTAATACGATTGATGAAATGAAATTGAAATTAAATGAGGATGGATCACATTATCTAAAGTGGACATTTCTCAACCAGGTTTGGCTGCGATACAATCAAAGTAATCCCGGTACAACGGTACTTGGTGTTCCAACAGAAGAAACATTTGATATTGGCCTGCGAAGAACCCGTATTCAATTTTACGGACAGCTTACGGATCACGTATTTTTCTACACTCAATTCGGTCAAAACAATTTTAACTACCTGGCTGGACAGAATGCTGCTAACAACGGAAATCGTAAAGTCCAGGTTTTCTTTCATGATGCTCTTGGTGAATACAAGGTTTGGAAAGACAATGATCGATTGAAACTCGGAGCAGGACTTACTATTACCAATGGTCTCTCACGCTTTTCGCAACCCAGCGTAGGAACGATCATGACGATGGATGTTCCGGTATTTGCGCAGGCCACAGTTGATCAAACAGATGAATTCTCACGCAAGTTGAGTGTCTACGCGCGTGGTCAATTGGGTAAGTTCGACTATCGTCTGATTGTGAGCGATCCTTTTCCCATAACAACAACAGGAACTGTGCCACCGCCGATTAGTGACAATGCCACCTTCGCGCATGACGCGCACCACAAACAATATCAGGGATTTTTTATGTATAACATCTTTGATAAAGAGCCAAACACAACACCGTACATGATCGGAACTTATTTGGGAAAGAAAAAAATATTGAACATTGAAGCGGGTTTCATCACGCAGCAGAATGCGACCTGGACTACCCCCGACGCTGGCACTACTACTGCTTATCATGATATGAAACTCTTATCTGTTGCAGCGTTTTATGATGCTCCTGTAAATGCGGAGAAAGGAACAGCACTATCTGCCTATGCAGGTTACTTCGATCTGGACTATGGACCTAACTATTTGCGCTACAATGGTATCATGAACCCTGCTACAGGCATTGAAAATGGACCCGCGCCCGGTAGCCAGGGAAATGCGTTCCCAATGTTTGGAACGGGAACAGTTGTTTACAGCCAGGTGGGCTATTTACTTAAGCAAGACTTATTAGGTGATGCGGGCACATTGATGCCCTATGCATCATTGATGAGCGCTGACTATGAACGGCTGAGCGACCGGATGAATGTTTACTCCATTGGAGTTAATTGGCTCATTAAAGGTCACACAAGTAAATTCTCACTCGATTACCAAAGCAGGCCGGTTTATGAAAACCAGGGCGGCAATTTGATAAAGACAGAACGCAAGGGACAATTAGTATTACAATACCAGATTGCGATTTAAGCTTTTGTGACGCTGCTTGTTTAAGTTAGAGGTAGAAAGCCGGATGAAAGTCCGGCTTTTTCATTGGTTTGGAATTGTGGGGTTTGGTCAGGACTTGTGGGCGAGTCAACTCCTGACATTATTTGCAGTAAATCAGAAATAGTGATAAATCTAAATAGTCCGGATCCAAAGTAAGGCCACTGCCAAAACCAGGATAATAAAGAATGCTTTGAAGTTCATAAAAGAGAGGGTTATTTTTTTCAACTGTTCTTTATGAAGTGAACCGTCAAATGTAACCCAATCAGCAAATGATAAATTCATAAGTCACTAAAGGATGCCACACCGCAGAAGGAAATTATGTAGATAATTATGAGTGGCATTTCTTCCGAAAATGTTTTGTTTTTAAGCGGACGAAGGAACCGCATGCTCATTTCATGCTCATAGATGAAAATTTCTTTTGTACCGGTTCATGTGAATTTCTAAATTATTACATTCTTAAGACATGCAGTGAACTGGCAAATCAAAGAGAAGGTTTTTCATCAACGGCGCGGAAGAGGATACGGACATGAACAAGCTGATGAACATAATCAAAGCTTCTTCTTATCAGGGCTATTTACCGATTGAAACACTTGGTGCCGGCGATCCGAAAATAAAAATAACTTTGCTGCTGGAGAAGTTGAAGGAAGCATTGACATGATTTATTTTTAGTACCGAATTACATTTCTAGCCACAAAGGCACGAAGGCACAAAGAAAATGCGAAGTACAGTACTTATCATCATAACAACTTCGTGCCTTTGTGTCTTTGTGGCAAAGAAAAAATCTGGATTGTTAAACAATTTCCTATATAAACAGAATCACCCATGAAATACTCAAGAAATGAATTTCTAAAATTATTAGGATTGTCAGGCCTTGCTACGCTAGCGACAGGAAGCGGAAGTGCACTGGCAAGTACACCAAAAAATAAAAGTGCTGAGTTGCGTCTTGGCCTGGCTTCTTATACGTTAAGAAATTATAAACTGGAAGATGTAATTAAAATGAGTAAGCGCGTAGGACTTACCAATATTGCTTTGAAAAGCATGCACATGCCGCTTGAAAGTTCACCGGAAGAAATTAAAAAGATTGCCGCTCAAATTCGTAGTGAAGGTCTCAACTTATATGGTGCAGGTGTCGTCTATATGAAAACTGCCCAGGAAGTTGAAAATGCTTTCGCCTATGCAAGCAACGCAGGACTTGAGATGATCATTGGCGTGCCTAATCATGAATTATTGCCGTTGGCAAATGAGCAGGTGAAAAAATATAATATCAAACTCTCCATTCACAATCATGGACCCGGTGATGAACTCTATTCGAGTGTCAATGATGTGCATAATAAAATCAAAGATCTTGATAAACGAATAGGTTTCTGCATTGACATCGGACATGTACAGCGAATTAAACAAGACCCTATTGCCCTGATCGAAAAATATAAAGACCGGCTTTATGATATACACATGAAAGATGTAAACAAGGACACCGGTGAAGGTGTACCTGTAGAAGTGGGACGTGGAATAATTGACATTCCAGGAGTAATCAGAGCATTAAGCAAAATGAAATATTCAGGAACAGTCGCTTTTGAATATGAAAAAGACGGCGAAGATCCTTTGGCCGGGCTTGCCGAATCTGTTGGCTATGTTAAAGGTGTGATGAAGATGACTTCGTAGGCATGTAGTCAAACTGAGATTGAAAACCTTCGGCACAAAAAATTGAAATGACAATTACACTCATTCGCAGACTTGTCCCCCGCTGGCGGGGGGAGGGGGTGGAAAACGATACACTTCATACAATTAAATTTCTTGTCATTTGAAATATGAATGAAATTCAACTAAAATTAAATGATAACGGAAAAGGCGCTTTCATTATAGAAGAAAATGGAGAGCAACTGGCAGAGATGGAAATTGGTATTAACGGAAGTAACCTCATCGTTTACCATACAGAGGTCTCAGAAAAATTAAAAGGGAAAGGTATCGGTCAAAAAATGTTAGATAACATGGTTGCTTATGCAACGGATCATAAATTAAAAGTTGTTCCGCTATGTCCATTTGTAAATACAATGTTCAGGAGGCATCCTGAACGGTACAAGGATGTCTGGAACACCACTTGGAGGAGTGGTTAAGTTAAAAGGTTAAAAGTTAATCGTAATAGTTTAAAAGGAATTCACGATTAACTTTTAACTATTAACCTTTCCTCACTCCGCACCTAAAGAATTAACCGGGTTCTCAGATGCAGCGCGCAGTGCATTGAATCCAACAATAACAACGGCAATAAGAAATACAAATCCTGATCCCAGTATAAAAATGGATACGTCAACGGATACCCTGTAGGCAAAACTTTGAGACCATTGTTTAATAGCCCAATAGCCAAGCGGTGTGGCTAATAAAATTGCGATTAGTACCAGAAGAAGTAAATCCCTGGTTAATAGAAGGGCTATCTGATTTTCCGCAGCACCTAACACCTTTCTGATACCAATTTCTTTTTTACGCTGAGCCGTCAGATAAGAGGCTAACCCCAATACACCCAGTGAAGCAATCAATAATGAAATGATGGAAAGCATCTTGAAAATTCTGCCCTGCTTCTCTTCCATCGCGTAAAGCTGATTTACAACATCATCCATAAACGCAAGTTCGAGAGGAAACCCGGTTCCATAAGAATCCCACACTTGCTGAACTTTAGCAACTTGTTCGTGGAGGTCACTGTCCTTAAGGCGGACGAGTAAACTCCCCCACCCAATGGTTCCATACGAAACAATCAACGGTTCGATTTTTTCTTTGAGAGATGTGAAATGATAATCCGATACTACACCGATAACCTCTTTATAAGCAGAATCAAATTGTGCCCGCAAAACTCTCCTGCCAATTGCTTCTTCAACTGTCCATCCTAATTGTTTGACGGCAGTTTCATTTAAAACTACGGAACGTTCTCCATCCTCTCTGATTTCTTTGTTAAAGAATCTTCCACCAAGAAGTTCAATGTTCATAGTAGCTAAAAAATCTTCATCAGTAATAAGGGTTCTCATACGAATCCCTTCGGTTTCACTTCCTTCCACATTGATCGTGGTGGCATCATAGAACCCTCCGGGGTACCCTGAACTAATGGAGACATTTAAAAAGCTTTTCTCGACAAGTAACCGTGTTTTAAATTCTTCAATGTTTTCACCCACCATCCGGTTATTCAAACGCACAACTGCAATATTATCAGTAACAAATCCAAGATCTTTATTTCGCATAAAGGTCAGTTGCCTGTCAATAAATAAAGTAGTGATGATCATGAAAATTGAAACGCAAAACTGGAATACAACAAGTACGCGGCGCAAGAATAAATACTGGATATCACCCTTTACGTTACCCTTCAATACACTCACAGGTTTGAACGAGGAAAGCAGAAAGGCGGGATAACTTCCTGAAAGAACCGTGAGGACCAACAAAAGCAACACCATAAAGATCCAAACACCCGACTCACTGAGAACATCTGGAAGATGGGTATCAAATGTTGTATTAAATACAGGGACCGCTAATTGGGCAAACATTAACGCCACCATTAAAGAAAGGCTACACAATAAAAACGACTCGGATAAAAACTGGGTAGCGATCGCCCATCGAGATGATC
Source organism: uncultured Roseivirgaceae bacterium (assembly GCA_964521255.1). Classification (GTDB taxonomy): domain Bacteria; phylum Bacteroidota; class Bacteroidia; order Cytophagales; family Cyclobacteriaceae; genus ZC4RG29. The sequence continues at coordinate 46,158 of CAZFRM010000018.1, read as the reverse complement.
CTAACGTTTTTCTGATTCCGACTTCACGCGCTCTCCTGGAAGCTTGCGCAGTGGTAAGGTTAACGTAATTGATCGCTGCAAGAACAACTAACAATACTCCCATGGTTGCAAAAACAAATACATACCGTTTGTCTCCATGAACAATGTTTCTTTCATAGCGCGTGTCATAATTGAAATAGATATCTTTCAGGGGTTCAAGCTTCAAGCCAATCTTATTTCCTACCCGCTTAAAATCTTCGCCAAAATATTTATCCATGAAGGCTGGGAAGCTTTGATTGAGAAAAACAACGTCTTGTTTATTTTCAACCTTTACATACGTATTCAATGTATTGCTCCACCATTGGTTATACCATTCATCTTGCGAAGCTGACAGAATAGGAATAACGGCGTTGAATTGCAAATGTGTATGGCCTGGCAAGTCATCCATTACACCCGTAATCACAAGGTCCAGATTTCCATCAACTCGTAACGCCTTTCCGACAGGATCATCATCGCCAAAATACTTCCTGGCCAAAGCTTTTGAGACAACAATGCTATTGCTGAGCTTCAGTACATCGCCTGCATTGCCATTCGCAAGAGGAAAAGAAAAGAACTTGAAAAAGTTTTCATCGGCCAGCAGAAACTGATCTTCTGAGAACACTTTATCATTAGCCTGTACGGAAGTCCTGATGGGCATGGCCCGCGTAACCTCACCAATTCTCTCCGGATAGTCTTGTATTAATGCAGAAGCAAATGGAGCTGACGTTATTCCAATGTTGTAGGGCATTCCATTAATTTCTGACTGGCGTATTACCCGGTAAATTTCATTTCGGCCGGTGTGAAAATAATCATAAGACAATTCATACCGGACAAACAGATAAATAAGAATGCAGCATCCGATGCCAATAGAGAGCCCAATGATATTGAGCGCCGTAAAAAACCGGCTGCGAAACAGATACCTGAAAATGACTTTGATTAAGTTCTGGAACATTGGAGAAATAATTACCGGAGGCACAAAGTCAATTCCTGTGCCATCCTCAAAAATGAATTTAGGAATTAAATTTTAAAGAAAATATATTTCCTTGTGAGCTCTATAGGACACTTTTGTTCGTAATCGGTCAGGATTAACGTTCACGATTAACTTTTAACGCCTGACGGCCGGCAAAGGCTGGGTTAACCATTAACTCTTAACCTCTACTCCGTTCTTAAGATCTTCGCTGGATTTGTATTTGCTCCCTTAAAAATTTGCAGGCTCACGGTACAAAGCGCCAGCATGATCAGAATTACTACGGGCACTACAAACAGGTCCCATTGCAATCCAATCCGGAAAGCAAAATTTCCAAGCCACTTGTCAATAGCATACCACGTTAACGGCAGGGCCACGCAACTTGCGATTAATATAAGTTTAAGGAATTGCCATGATAAAAGAGACATTATACTTTTCACTGAAGCGCCCAGCACTTTGCGAATACCAATCTCTTTCAGTTTTTCTGTTGTGGTGAATGAGGCTAGTCCGAATAATCCAAGGCACGCAATAGCAATCGCAAGGATTGCAAACAAGCTGAAGATGCTGGCAAATTGCTTTTCATCTTTGTACTGGTTGTTAAAAAAATCGTCAAGAAAATAGTAATGGAAAGGATTGCCCGGGAAGGCTTCCTTATACTTCGCTTCCACTTCCCTAATAGTTTCATTCATATTGTTGCCTGAAAGATGAACGGAATAACACCTTCTTGAAATGGAATCTGCTTTAAATAAGAATGGCGTGTGTTCAGTCTTGAGCGAGTTCCAGTGATAGTTCTTTAAAACACCCAGGATGTCCGTTGTGTCACTCCCTAAAATTATTCTTTCGTTTAAAGCATTTTCCGGGGAGCCCAATCCAAAAGCAGTGAGCGCTGCCTCATTTACCAAAACTGCATCCATGTCAGAAGTTATTGCCGGATTAAATGCCCTTCCGGCGAGGATGGTGAAGTCATACGTTTCAATAAAATCCGGATCAACCCATACCACACTGCCCGTTTTATTTTCTTCACTCAGCGTTCCATCTTTTCGCATACCGGTTCCCCAGTTATATCCGCCACCGGGTATAGCACCGGAAGTAGCTACATTAACTACACCGGGTATTTCTTTCAACCTATTCTTAAGCGTAATGAGTCTTTCCTTTGCGCTCTTTTGATCAACGACACTTGGGCCATTTACGATAAGCATTTGCTCCATCGTCAACCCTTTGTCTTTATCCTGCATAAACATGATTTGCCTATAGATAGCAAAGGTGCCGGCGATAAGTATTAATGATGAAGCAAATTGAAATACAACTAATACTTTACGAAGTGAAAAACCTCCGGTGATTTTTTCTGATTTTCCTTTCAGAACTTCGGTAGTGTTAAAAGATGAAAGCACAAAGGCGGGATATGCTCCCGAAATTAATGATCCAAAAACAAACAAACCTGTCAATATTATCCAAAACCGCGGATCAGTAAAGTCAAACGAGAGATCTTTATTGACGATTTCTCCAAGCAAAGGCAGCAGCGCCATTGCTATCAGCACTGCGATAAGGATACCAAGAAAATTTACTAATAGAGACTCAAATATAAACTGAGAAATAAGCTGACCCCTATGAGCGCCAACAGCCTTTTTAATACCTACCTCCCTCGCGCGTTCCATCGCTCGTGCCGTTGACAAATTAATATAATTGACCCATGCAATGGCCAGAATAAAAACAGAGATGATGATGAAAAAATAGATAGTGTTCACGTTTACAGTCTTACTACTATCATATTCCAATCCCGGTTGCAGGTGTATATCCAGGATAGGTTGAAAAGTCAGAATATTCTTTCTGTTTGATTTCGCTAAATCCTCACCAAGGTACTTATCAATAAAGGCAGGCATTTTCTCCTCTACTTTTTTTACATCGGTATGAGGATGAAGTTCTACGTAGGTAATAAAATTATACCATCCCCAACCGTTGTCTTCTTTATACTGATTGTTCTTCAAAAGATTATGAATGGGAAACAGGAAATCGAATTGAAAGTGTGAGTTCTGAGGAACATCCTGAATTACTGCGGTCACTTCATAATCTCCATTTGACCATCCACCAGACGCTTGTAAAACTTTCCCGATAGGGTCTTCATCCTTTCCAAAATATTTCTCCGCCATCTTTTTCGTGAGCACCACCGAAGTGGGATTATCCAATGCTGTATTCAGATCGCCTTGAATTGATTCATAGGTAAAAACATCGAGAAAAGTTGAATCTACAAACTGAATATTATTGTCTTCATGAAAAGTTGAAGGCTCACCGTCGGGTCTGTTGTAGCTTATGACCGCACCGCCATACATGGGGTGTGTACGGACAAACGATTTTATTTCCGGAACATCAGAAAGCAACGATGGTCCTTGTGCATATCCGGACAGCACACTCCTTCCCCGAAACTCACCCTTTTGGTAGGAGGTAATTGTTGTGCGAAAGATTTGAGATGCATTTTTATTAAAACTGTCATAGCTTAATTCGAAATCAACATATTTTAAAATGATCAGGCATACTGCAACACCAATAGCTAAACCAAAAATGTTTATAAAGGAGTACAACTTTCTCTTGAGCAAGTTGCGAATGGCAAGGGTGAAATAATTTTTAAACATGATACATTGGTTTTGGTGGAATCACTTTGCTACGATGCTCAAGGTTTTATTTAAGTTTTAACAGACATTCTGCATTACTGCTGAAAGCACATTTGGTTACAAAAAAGTTATGGTCTCAATGACTATAAAGATCAGATAGATTTGAGGAGAAATCTCCAGTCACACGATCCAACATCACTAAAAAAGTTTTTGATGAAAGGTAAATAAACCTGTATGTAATCGATTTCTGAAAAAATGTATAAATTAATGGCGGATTCAATCAGCACAAGAATCTTCGCCTTAACCTTAATAGAGAATGAGTAAGTTCTATACATATTCAGAAAAGTGCTTATTGGATTTTCTCAAGAAAGGCGAGTTTGCTGCTTTTGAGGAAATTTATCATCGTTACTGGAAACGTCTGTACTATGCTTCTTACAGACGTGTTCAATCAAGAGAGATATCAGAAGAATTAATTCAGGATATTTTTACAAGCTTGTGGGAAAAACGAGAGTCACTCGTAATTGACGATCTCTCCTCTTATCTGCTTGCTGCCGTTAAATACAAAGTAATTAATCATTTCCACCGTGAACTGTCGCGAAAAGTATATTTGGAAACACAAACTGTTCCTGATAAACGTGTGATCAATTCAACGGAAGAAATGGTTCTTCATGAAGATCTGAATCAAGCCTTAAACCGCGAGATAGAAAAACTCCCCGCCAAGAGACAAAAGATTTTCAGGCTTTACCGCCAGGAAAACCTTTCCATGAAGCAAGTAGCCAGTGAATTAGGCATTTCCGAAAAAACAGTCGAAAATCAACTAAGCAAAGCTTTCAAAGTGCTGAAACTAAGCCTCAGGCACTTTCTCTGACGTATTAAATTAATTTGCCAATGTGATAATTAGCCGATGGTCACACCCAATAGGTACATCGGTACATTGACAATTATATGGTGCATCAAATCGGCTAATCTCCGAAGGAGTCCATTCGGACAACCCACCTGCTAATTATAATTAAAAAATATTTTCATAAGTGAGTGGGGGAAAACCGGGTGTTAACTGACTTACCTCTCAGTTAACCATAGACCGGCCTTCAATGAAAAATAAAATTTCAAGTGAGCTCCTCAAAAAATATATGCGAGGAGAAACTACCCCAGAGGAATCCGCACGGATTGATAAATGGTACACTTCTTTTGATGAGGTAAGTGACAATTCTGCAGTACCTGACTCCTTCAACGAGATCGAAATAGAAAAAAGGGTGTTGGCACAGATAAAAGAAAGAATAAATTCAAGCTCCCTGACAATTCAAAGAAAAAGTCCTCCCTTTCATCTTGCCCCAATGAAATGGGCGGCGGCTATTATTCTCTTAGCCGTTGCTGGCATAGGTGCATTCCTTTATCAACAGACCAGTCCTAAATCCGCAGTAACGATCACCCAGGCGCAGGAGCAAGGCATAAAAAAAATCACAAACAAGACATCAGTAATTTCTCACCAGGTACTTTCTGACGGATCTGTAGTTCTATTACAACCCAATAGTTCAATTGAATTTCCTGCAATCTTTTCAGAAGCCAAAAGAGAAGTAAGATTAACCGGCGAAGCTTTTTTTGATGTTGCAAAAAATAAGGCTCGTCCTTTTATCATCACTACTGGAGATGTTACCATTAAAGTTTTAGGAACAAGCTTCAATGTAAAGGCGTATGAAAATGAGGATCAGATAACGGTAGCCGTAAAAACGGGTAGAGTGCTTGTTACCAAATCGGAAGCTTCGCCCAATATTAATAATGGAGCAAAAGAAGAAATCATTTTAACACCTAACCAGGAAGTTGTATACAGCACGGTTGAAGAAAATTTCCTGAAGAAGCTTGTTGACGAACCCGCTATTATTTTATCGAAACCAACATTATTTGAAATGAAATACGATGGCACTCCGGTGGTTAAAATTTTCGAAGTGCTCGAACAAAATTACGGAATTGATATCGTGTTCGATGAAGAAATGCTGGCGGGATGCTCATTGACTACTTCTATGAATGAAGAAGGACTTTATGAGCGCATCGAAATCATTTGTAAGGCTATTAATGCACAATACAAAATCACTGATTCCATGATTGCCATAAAAAGCAATGGATGCCAATAAGTAGTTATGTTAAACCAAAACCAAAAATCTATGCAATAACAGTACAACCTTCCATAAAAAAGTAGGTCGATGATGCTGGAACCATCACCGACCCGTCACGCCGTCCCGAGGCATCGGGGCGACATCGAGTTTTTGCTCTTAATCAGTACACAAAAACAATCAAAATTATGAAGAATAAATCTAAACCTCTTCAAAATGCCTTGCTATTCTTTATGCGAATTACTCTCATTAACATATTGATTACCAGCGTATCTATCGTTTTTGGATATGCAATCGATACGAAAGGCCAAGAGGTTCTTAACCAAAAGCTGACCTTGCAGCTCCAAAACGCTGAGGTAAAAAATATCCTGGCAGAAATCGAAAAACAGGTCGATGTAAAATTCACCTACCGATCCAGGATTATTAAGGATCATGGAAAACAAACCCTGAACGTCAGCGATACCTCACTCGATGAAGTATTAACACAGGTATTGGGTTCGGGTATTAGTTATGAAGTGATCGGAAAGCAGATAATTCTCCAGGTGGAAGAACCCGAAGAAGAATTTTCCAGTCCTAATGACAAATCTGGTATTAAGTCCGTTGTAGCCGCCATTAGCGGGACAGTGACAGATGAATCGGATATGCCATTACCGGGTGTGAACGTTTTAGTCAAAGGGACTTCCCTTGGAACAACAACTGATGTAAACGGACGCTATTCGCTTGAAATTACAGATCAGACAAGTGTTCTGGTTTTCAGTTTCATTGGTTTCCTGACACAGGAAGTTGAAGTTGGTACAAGAACCACCATCGACATGAAGATGATACTGGATATACAATCACTCGAAGAAGTGGTGGTGGTTGGATACGGTGAACAGAAAAAAGTAACGGTGACAGGCGCCGTTGTTGCAGTTGATGGTGCCGAATTGCAAAAGTCCCCTGCTATAGACCTCTCCAATTCATTTGCCGGGCGTCTTGCCGGAGTTGTCGCTGTGCAAACAAGCGGTGAACCGGGATATGATGCCTCAACCATCAGAATACGTGGCGTTAATTCTATTGGAAACGCAGAACCCCTCGTTGTTATTGATGGAATCCCGGATCGTGATGGTGGCTTAAACAGACTCAGTCCACAGGATATTGAAAGCATATCTGTTTTGAAAGATGCTTCATCAGCTATCTATGGTTCACGCGCAGCAAATGGCGTAATTCTCATTACAACCAAACGCGGAAAATCAGGCAAAGCCACGGTTACCTATGATTTCAATCAGGGGTGGGCTCAACCTACCCGCACGCCAACGATGTCAAACGCTGTTGAGTATGCAAACATCATGAACGAGATTCCCATTTACAAAAATATTCCCTCCGGGGAGTGGGCTCAGGCATGGCAATCCATTCAACAAACCGGTACCTACACCTCTACCGGTGGGACTACCGTTAATGCGAATTACAGCCCGAGCGCAGTGGCGAAACATGCAGACCATAGTGATCCCTGGGGCTATCCGGACACAGACTGGTTTGGCGACGCTTTGAAAACATGGTCTCCACAGCAGAGACATAATTTGCAGATCACTGGCGGATCTGAAAATATAAGGTACATGACTTCCCTGGGGTACATTTATCAGGATGCCATCTATAAGAATTCTGCTACATACTACAAGCAGTATAATTTCCGGATCAACATGGATATAAAGGTTAACAAATATATTGACGCCAACTTCGGTATTATGGCTCGGGAAGAAGATCGAAATTTCCCAACGCAATCTGCTGGTTCAATATTCCGTATGCTTATGAGAGGAAGACCTACTGAACCCGAGGTGTGGCCGAACGGTTTGCCAGGACCTGATATCGAAAACGGTCAGAACCCTTACGTTATCACAACTAATGCTACCGGGTATGAAAAAAATCCAACGGATTATCTTCAAACTAACGGTAGCCTTGTAATCACTAATCCATGGATTTCAGGTTTAAAACTTACCTTAATGGGTGCAGTTGACAAAACCCTCGAAAAAAATAAGAAATGGGAAACCCCATGGTACCTCTACACATGGGACAGGGTGAGTTATGAAGCTGATGGTGTAACTCCACAACTGACAAAAGCTATGCGATCAACCTTTACCGATCCCAGGCTTACTCAATCTAACACGGATATACTTAACACCAACCTTACCGCATTGTTGAATTATGACAAAACGGTTGGAGATCACTACTTCGGATTTTTAGTAGGCGCTACGCGTGAAGAATTTAAAGGAAACTATATTTCTTCTTACCGCAGAGAGTATATCTCCACAGCAATTGATCAACCTTTCTTCGGTGGACCAACGCAGTTGATAAGCGGTGGAAATGACAATAGAAATACATATCACCGTGCACGCTTAGGCTACTATGGCCGGATCAATTACAATTACCAGGAAAAATACCTTGCTGAGTTCCTCTGGAGATACGACGGTTCTTCTTATTTCCCGGAAAGCAACCGCTTTGGATTTTTCCCTGGTATTCTCGTTGGTTGGAACATATCTAATGAACCCTTCTTCTCTAATGTATCATTTGTCAACCGCCTGAAGATCAGGGCATCCTATGGACAAATGGGGAACGACCTGATTTACGATCCGAGTTTTCCTTTGACGGATGAACGACCTCTTGAATATGCTTACCTGTCACTTTATGATCCCGACAGTTATCCAATAAATGGTCAGGTAGCAACTACTCTCGAAGAAGGTAAAGTAGCTAACCCTAATTATACCTGGGAAGTGTCTAACAATTCAAACATCGGAGTGGACGCTATTCTCTTTGGCAATAAGATCGACTTCTCATTTGAATATTTCTTTAACAAGCGTAAGCAGATGTTGATTTTCGCAACGGGATCAACGCCTAATTCAACGGGTATTGCAAATCGCTTACCGCCGGTTAATGAAGGGATAATGGAAAACAAAGGGTATGACTTTACTCTCGGCTATAACGGTGAAATTTCAGACCTAACGTTCAGGATAGGTGTTAACGCCGGTTACAACAAGAACAAAGTCATTTTTATGGATGAGCCGCAAGGTGCACCTGAATATCAATGGCAAACCGGTCACCCCTGGAATGCGTTCCTGGCCTACAAATCTGATGGCGTATTCCTGAATGAAGAAGAAATCGCCAGCGAAACACTGGATTACAGCGGAGTAACAACTACCCTTATTCCCGGAGATATGAAATATGTTGACGTTGATAAAAATGGTGTAATCAATGCAGATGATATGGTAAGACTTGATAACACTACCGTTCCTAATTTCAACTATGGCATAACGCTGAACTTTCAGTATAAGAATTTTGACTTATCTATTCTCTTTCAGGGGGCAACCGGTGCCTTACTGAGGTTTAGCACTGAATCAGGTGATATTGGAAATTATACTAAGTGGAGCAACGATCATCGCTGGTCCATTGACAACCCAAGCAGTGAACATCCACGCCTAGCAATACGCAACGATACATATTATACCAATACAAGTACTCCTACCAGTTACGGAAATAATACCTATAACTTGTTTAACAAGGATTATCTCAGGTTAAAGAACGTAGAACTTGGATACAATTTCCCTGTTGCGCTTGTCAATAAAATCTGGCTAAGCAACCTCAGGCTTTATGTAAACGGATTGAATCTTGTCACATGGGATAAGTATAAAATATTTGACCCCGAAGCAGAGAGCAATTCTCTCCAATACTATCCTCAGTCACGGGTTATCAATTTTGGCGTACGGTTAACTTTCTAAACATGAAACCTATGAAAACGAAAAATAAAATTTGGATTCTGTTTATTCTTACCGTTCTCCCTTTCTCATGCGATAAGGATTTTCTGAATACAACACCGGTTGCCAAAGTAGCTGCTGAAATAACATGGACTGATGGACCGCTGTCACAGGCGTTCGTATTTGGAATCTATTCCTACCTGGGATACGGAGGATTTGAAGAACAGATGCTTGCGAGTTATACAGATGAAGCTATGTTTACACATGCCGGTAGAAGCATAAATACTTTTACCGAAGGAACTGAAACCGCTTCGAGCCTGGCATGGACAAGTCCCACGTATTCCTGGCAAGATCCTAACGATCCAAACCGGTCTCCGATGTTTGAAGCGATTCGTGCAGCCAATACCGCTATCGCCAACCTTCCCGAAACAACATTTACAGATGTTGATAAGGACCTTTTACTTGGCGAAGCCTATTTTCTTCGTGCTTATTATTATCAGCAACTGCTGCGCTTTTATGGCGGTGTCCCTATCATTGAAAAACTGTATGGCTTGAATGAGGACTACGCTGTAGCACGAAATACTTATGAAGAGTGTGTAAATTTCATAATTAACGACCTGAATACAGCCGCCGGTTTACTGGATGGCAAGACTGCTATTCCCGGAAGAGCCAGTAACCTTGCTGCCTTAGCTTTGAAAGCACGTGTGTTGCTTTATGCCGCCAGCGACTTACATGACATTCCAACGGCCTCTGCCAACTCAACGCTTATCGCAAGCTATTCCAATAAAGAACTTATTGGTTACACCAGTGGCGATCGCACAGCCCGCTGGCAGGCAGCGAAAGATGCTGCAAAGGTTGTGCTGGATGCAAGCGTAGGCTATAAATTACATCACACCTCACCCGTTTCATTTGACGAAGGAGTTTCCAACTATGTTTCTCTGTCAATGGGTGGAGGAAGCAATGCAGGTGATAAAATCGCCGCCGTTGAGCTGCTGTTCCAAAGAACACATACGCCGTTGTATACCATAGAAAATGAATGGCCACTGGGTGGTATCCACTTTGGTATTAACAATGGCCCTAATGGCTACCACAATTGGGCAGGCAACACACCTATTCAGCAATTAGTGGACGACTATGAGATGATGGATGGTTCCAGGTTTGATTGGAACAATGCCGCGCATAAAACTGCTCCTTATGACAATCGCGATCCAAGACTCTATGCTACTATCCTGTATGACGGCGCCGGTTGGAAACCTCGTCCATCAGATGTGGTAGGAATTGATCCCGTTGACCAGATTCAAACCGGGTATTATGACAATGGCAGTGGTGGCCTGATTAACGGAGTGGATACCCGCGAATCGGCCATTGAGAACTGGAACGGAAGCCGTACGCACTATTATGTACGGAAATTTATCGATCCTGATCCTGCGGTAGTCGACAACCAATCCGGATTTCAAGTTGTTCCATGGCCGTTCATCCGCTATACAGAAATGGTGTTAAACTATGCTGAAGCTTGCATTGAACTCGGCGAAGAAGACGAAGCAAAAACCTGGCTGAACAAGATAAGGTACAGAGCCGGAATGCCCGCTATCACAGATGCCGGAACTGAGCTACGCGACCGCTATAGGAATGAGAGGAGAGTTGAACTTGCCTACGAAGAACACCGGTACCACGATGCGCGCCGCTGGATGATTGCCCCCACAACTCTCGGAAGAGGAATAAAGAGCATTCACATCGTAGCAACATTGAAAGCAGGTCAGTCACCTCATGTTCCGTATCGATACGATAAAAGCAAATATGATTATGCATATACCGTTCAGGATGAAACATCCAACGAAGTCCGAACGTGGGTTGATAAGATGTATTACAGACCTATAAGTCGTAATGAAATGAACAGGAACGAATTGCTGATCAATAATCCGGGATACACCGAGGAATAGTCCTGAAGAATGAACACTGTTAAAAATCTATCCCGATCAAAATCGGGGTAGATTTTTTTGCTTAATAAAAACGATACGATGCAGTTAACAAATCGAAAGCTCTCATTAATTTTCTTTGTTTCAATATTAGCTTCTGCTCTTTCAGGATGTAGCAATAAAGATTCCTCTTCTGAAAATGCTAAACCGGGTGATACAGTTCATACTGAACCAGGTTCACCTCCGCTATTCACCTTGCTGCCCGTACAAAAAACGAACATTGATTTCAGCAACAATCTTAGCGAAGGATTGAATACAAATATTCTGATGTACGAATATTTCTACAATGGCGGCGGTGTTGCAGCCGGCGATCTGAACGGCGATGATCTGATTGACCTGTACTTCACCTCCAACATGGATAAAAATAAGTTGTATCTAAATAAAGGTAATATGGAATTCCAGGACATAACAACTTCTTCTGGCGCAGCCGGTCGGGAAGGTCCATGGAAAACCGGTGTGACGATGGTGGATATTAACGGTGACCATAAGCTGGATATTTACATTTCCTATTCCGGAACATTGCCTGACGAAAAAAGAATTAATCAATTATTCATCAATGAAGGAAATGATGAACAGGGCATACCGCACTTTAGTGAGAAGGCTGCACAATACGGTTTAGCCAGCGCCGGCTATAGTAATCAAGCCTACTTCTTTGATTACGACCAGGACGGCGACCTTGATGCCTTATTACTTAATCACAACCCCTACTCTCTCCCTGTTCTCAACGAAGTGAGTACGGCAGCAATGCTAAAAAAAGAAGATCCTGCAAAGGGTGTAAGGCTGCTTAAACAAACCAATGGTCATTTCGATGACGTTACAACAAAAGCCGGAATAAGCAGTTCGGAATTGACCTACGGCCTGGGTATTGGCATTTCCGATATCAATAATGATGGCTGGCCTGATTTCTATATTTCTAACGACTATACGGTGCCCGACTATCTCTACATCAACAATCAAAACGGGACGTTCACAGATAAGCTTCAGGAGTGCCTTGGCCATAACAGCCAGTTCTCTATGGGAAATGATATCGCGGATATTAACAATGACGGTTGGCAGGATATTGTCACCCTCGATATGCTTCCCGAAGATAACCATCGGCAGAAGTTGTTATTGGCGCCTGATAACTACGCCAAGTTTGACCTAAACCTGCGAACCGGTTTTTACTATCAATACATGCGTAACATGTTACAGTTAAACAATGGGAATGAAACCTTCAGCGAGATCGGCCAACTAACCGGAATATCAAATACAGATTGGAGCTGGGCAGCGCTCCTGGCCGACTATGATAACGATGGCTGGAAAGATCTCTATGTTACCAATGGATACTTTCGTGATTACACGAATCTCGACTTCATCAAATACATGGATGATTATGTAAAAGCAAAGGGTCGCTTAAATCGCGAAGATGTATTAGACATCATTAGTCACATGCCGGCTTCTAATGTAGTCAATTACATTTATGCCAATAACGACGGAAAAAAATTTACGAATAAAACAAAGGCATGGGGAATGAACAGGTCATCCAACAGCAATGGCGCTGCCTATGCAGATCTCGACAATGATGGCGATCTCGATATCATTGTCAATAATATTAATCAACCTGCTTTCATATATCAAAATGAGTCCAGTAAAAATCCTGATAACCATTTTCTGCAAATAAAACTTCAGGGTAGCGACAAGAACTCAAATGGCCTTGGCGCTAAAGTAGCAATCACGTGTAACGGTAAGAAACAATTCAGCGAACAGGCTGTAGCGAGAGGTTATCTCTCTGCGATAAGTCCTGTGTTACATTTTGGCCTTGGTGAAGCGCAACAGGCAGATACATTAACAATTACCTGGCCGCGTGGAAAGCAACAAGTGCTGACAAACGTAAAAGCAAATCAAGTCATCACACTTTCAGAAAGTGATGCAAAAACTTTGAAAAAATCTAATCCTCCTTCAAAGAAACTATTCACAGAAATAAATTCACCTATCCGTCACGCAAGTGCCCTTAGTAAGCTAAACGACTTTAAGCGACAACCACTGCTCACACGACAGTTTTCGTATGACGGCCCATGTATGGCAAAGGCAGACGTGAATGGAGATGGTCTTGAAGATGTGTATGTAGGTGGCGGTAATGGGCAAGCCGCCAGTCTTTACATCCAACAAAAAGGAAATTCATTCAAAAAGCATCCTGTCACTGCGTTCGAAGAAGACAAATTATGCGAGGATGCAGATGCAATTTTCTTTGACGCTAACGGTGATGGCTATCCGGATCTATTCGTGGCCAGCGGAGGCTATCATAATTACGAACGGGATGACAAAGTTCTCCAGGACCGGTTATACATAAATGATGGGAAAGGAAATTTCAATAAGAGTCAAACTGCCTTACCGGCCTTATCAGGTAGCAAAGGTTGTGTTTCAGTTAATGATGTTAACGGAGACGGTTACCCGGATTTATTTATTGGCGGAAGAGTGATTCCTGGTCGATATCCTGAAACGCCTGAAAGTTATTTATTAATCAATGATGGGAAAGGAAACTTCAGCAATCAAATCCAAACCATATCGCCTGAGCTGCAGAAACTGGGAATGATTACCGATGCTGTGTGGGTGGATGTTAATTACGATCAAAAAAAGGATTTGATTGTTGTAGGTGAATGGCTACCTGTATCGGTGTTCATAAATGTTAATAATAAACTTCAGAACGAAACACTAAAATATTTTAACAAGGAGTATCGTGGATGGTGGAATACCATTGAAGCTGGCGATTTCAACGGCGATCAAAAAATTGATCTGATAATTGGAAACGTTGGAACAAACTTTCAACTGAAAGCATCTGATACGCAACCCGCCGAGTTATACTTCAAAGACTTTGATAATAATGGCTCTGTAGATCCATTTCTATGTACATACATTCAGGGAAAAAGTTTTCCCTACGTTACACGGGATGAGTTGTTGGACCAAATTGGAAGCTTACGCTCACGCTTTAATACTTATAAAAGTTATGCCGACATAACACTAAAGGAAATTTTTAAAGAAGAAGATTTGAAAAGCGCCGGCAAGTGGCAGGCCAATCATTTTCAAACTTCTTTCTTCGTCAGCGGTCCGGATGGAAAATTTATTGAAAGTACGTTACCCATTGAAGCGCAATATTCACCGGTTCATACGATCACTACCCTCGACTTCAACAAAGACGGTCACCCCGATTTGCTGCTTTGCGGAAACGAAAGTTATTTCAAATTAAGACTGGGAAAATCAGATGCAAACTATGGCATTCTTTTAAAAGGAAATGGAACTGGTGGATTTGAATATGTTAAACAGGCATCATCGGGATTTCAACTGCGAGGTGATGTTAGAAGTGTGCTTGAAATAAACAAAACTCTTTTGTTCGGTATTTCACAACAAAATATCAGAGCTTATGTACCTGTACAGTAAAATAATTTTACTGATTGTATTGGGAGCATGCACAGCCAAAGAAGAAAAAAAGCTTTCTCATCAGCAGGTAGCAACTACGTGGGCTGACATGGCTCTTTATATAACGAAAAATACACCGGCCAATTCACCAACTTTTGCATCACGGGGTTTTGGCTACATAGGTCTTACCATGTATGAATCTGTTGTGCATGGTTATCCGGACTTTAATTCTCTTGGCAATCAACTGAATGGATTGACGGGACTTCCGCTTCCTGATAGAAATTCAACATATGATTGGATCTTATCTTTAAATGCAGGACAAGCTGCCATCCTTAAAAAGATCTACAATCAAACTTCGGATGCCAACAAACATAAGATAACAAAGCATTAAAAGGAAAGGCAGTTTATTCATTCCAAACTTCAAACGAAAACCTGTCATCGACGACACTTATTTCACAAGGTTAATCGTATACATTCATGCTAATCCCATAGCTCACCAATTTGCTAACGACTTTCACGATTGGCCGTACAGTTCTTATAACATCTATTTGTCAGATAAGCCCACTAATTTAAGTAGAGAGGAAGGGTTAGAATGGTTTTGGAAACAGAGAGGAATTCGTAAAGATCCACCGTAGCCTGAAACGCGATATGTTCCAACCCTCCAAGAATTCAGAACCCTTGGAGGGTTTAAACTAATATCCTTATCTTGAACCTTATTTTCATCTGAACTATATGAATCTAAACTTTAACGCACAAGAACAACTAACCTATGACGCCATTGTTGTGGGCACAGGTATTAGCGGCGGCTGGGCAGCAAAGGAACTTACAGAGAAAGGTTTGAAAGTTCTTGTGCTGGAAAGAGGCCGGGATGTAAAGCATGTTATTGATTATCCAACCATGACTAAAAATCCCTGGGAACTACCCAATAGAGGAGCGCTCACAAAAGAAGAGGTTAAAATATTTCCAATCCAGTCAAGAATGGGATGGATCAACCAGGGTAACAAACACTGGTGGGTGAACGACCTCGAAAATCCTTATACAGAGGTAAAGCCATTCGACTGGATAAGAGGATATCATGTAGGAGGGCGATCCATCATGTGGGGAAAACAAACGTACCGCTTATCCGATCTGGACTTTGAAGCCAATGCCAAAGAAGGCGTTGGTACAGACTGGCCCATCCGTTATAAAGACATTGCTCCCTGGTATGATCATGTAGAGTCATTTATAGGAGTGAGCGGTAGAGCCGAAGGAATTTCTCATTTACCGGATGGTAAATTTCTTCCACCGATGGACCTTAACTGCGTGGAAGAAGTTTTTCGTGATAAAATGGCAGAGAAATTCAATGGAAGAAAAGTTACCATTGGTCGCGTAGCCCATCTTACAGCTGCACTCCCGCACGATCCCACGCGTGGTGTTTGCCAATCGAGAAATCTTTGTGATCGCGGTTGCCCTTACGGTGCCTATTTCAGCAGCAATGCTTCAACTTTAATAGCAGCGCAGAAAACGGGTAACATGACACTGCGCCCCTACTCGATTGTCCATTCTATAATTTATGATGAACAAAAAAGCAAAGCAGTTGGTGTAAAAGTATTAGATGCCGAAACGAAAGAAGAAATTGATTTCTATTCAAGAATAATCTTTTTAAACGCGTCAACCATAGGCAGCACATTCATCTTGCTGAACTCAATATCGAAACGATTTCCAAATGGTATGGGCAACGTCAGTGATCAGCTGGGCCGTAACATGATGGATCATCAATATCGTGTTGGCGCTGAAGCCACTGTAGAGGGCTTTGAAGACAAATACTATATCGGGCGGAGACCCAATGGAATTTACATTCCCCGCTTCCGGAATATTGGTAAGGACAAACGTACGGACTATCTGAGAGGATTCGGTTACCAGGGCGCTGCAAGCCGGCAAGACTGGATGCGCGGCGTAGCAGAATTGAAATACGGCGCCGATCTGAAAACAGCCGTTCAAACGCCCGGTGCATGGACGATTGGTATCACAGGATTTGGAGAATGTCTTCCGAATGAAGATAACCGCATAACACTAAACAAAGACAAAAAAGATGCTTACGGTTTACCCACGTTGAACATGGATGCCGACTGGAAAGAAAATGAAAAAGTAATGCGCAAGGATATTATGAATTGCGCTGCCGAAATGTTTGAAGCCGCCGGTTACAAAAACGTAAATACGTTTGACAGCCCGAACAACATGGGCCTCGGCATTCACGAAATGGGAACAGCGCGCATGGGCAAAGATCCGAAAACCTCAGTACTCAACAAATGGAATCAATTGCATGAGGTTCCTAACGTGTTTGTTACCGACGGCGCCGCGATGACTTCATCTGCCTGCCAGAATCCATCGCTAACGTACATGGCATTGACAGCGCGGGCTGTTGATTATGCAGTGAAGGAAATGAAGAAACAGAACTTGTAAACAAAGTCATTGGTCATGACTATTGACAATTTCACCGATTACGAACAACTACAATCATGAACAGAAGAGAAGCTATACAAAGAACTGCGATGGTATTAGGATATGCTATCACAGGTCCTGCATTAACAGGAGTGTTGAACGGATGCAAGGCTTCACCAGAAGTTGCGTTTAAACCTGAATTTCTTACCATGGACCAGGCACTGCTCGTGGAGGAACTTACTGAGATCATCATACCAAGAACAGATACACCGGGAGCAAAAGATGCAGGTGTGCCGATGTTTATAGACACTTTGATTAAAGGAGTTTATGGACCGGAAGATCAGGAACGATTCATTAAAAATCTTAATGCATTTGATGCGGATGCAAAAAAGACTTACGGAAATAATTTTGTTGATTGCTCAACAGAAGAAAAAAATGCTCACTTCAAAAAGCATCATGATCAAACCTTTCAAAGTGGTGAGGGAGGATATTCCAATGCATGGTGGAAAGCCGGAACACAAGGAACAAAACCCTTTATGGTAGAAATCAAGGAACTTACGCTTATTGGTTTCTTTACCAGTGAACCCGGCGCAACCCAGGTACTGCAATACAACCAGGTGCCAGGCCCTTATAAAGGTTGTGTCCCGTTAACAGAAGCAGGGAAACAGTGGGCGACGTGATAATGTACCGATTATCGGTGTGCCGATGTGCCAATTTAGAATGCACAATCACTATATCATCAAATTGATAACTCGATTCACACGCAAGCGATTGACATCTTGTGACGTAATTCTTCCAACTTTGCAAAATTCACTAACAGCGTCATACAATTTGATTTATCTTGGCAACAATTATAATCAACCCGCATGTCGCTATTTATCTCTTCATTGAATTCAGGAAGCAACGGAAACTGCTATTACGTAGGCAACCAGCATGAAGCTGTATTGATTGATGGTGGTATTTCTCGTCGTGAAACAGAAAAAAGAATGAAACGACTGGGTCTTTCCATGAATAAAGTAAAAGGCATTTTTGTCACTCACGAACATGGCGATCACATTCATGGGGTTGCTTCATTGGCAAAAAAACATCGACTATGCGTATATGCCACAGATATCACCTGGCAGAGCGGAAACCTCGGCGTAAACGATACGCGCATTGAACGATTTAAAGCTTATGAGCCTGTCAGGATCGGAAATCTTTCCATAACAGGCTTTCCAAAATTTCATGATGCATGTGATCCGCATTGCTTTATTGTTTCCAGTGAATCCGTTACGGTAGGAATTTTTACAGACCTCGGCGCTCCATGTGAACATGTTATAAAACATTTTCAGCAATGTCACGCTGCTTTTCTTGAAGCAAACTATGATGAAGATCTATTGCAAAACGGAAGTTATCCGATTCATCTTAAGCAACGCATTCGCAGTGACAAAGGTCACCTCTCAAATGCACAAGCCGCGGAATTGTTTGTAAAGTATCGACCCTCATTTATGAGTCACCTTTTTCTTTCACATTTATCGCGAGAAAACAACCGGCCGGCCATCGTACAAAAGCTCTTCAGAAGAATTGCAGGGGGCACAAACATTGTTATTGCATCACGCGATCGGGAAACTCCGGTATACCATATTACGAATTCACTCAGAAATACTTTATCAGCAAAACGGTCTGGACAAGTCAGTTCTATATTACAATTGGAACTTTTTGGACAATAGAATAGGAATCAATTGAAAGCAGTTTATTAAACTCTCCATCTTTCGGACTTTGGGTCTTCCCGACTTTCGGACTTTTAAGAACTACTCCTTTGCAAATAATATTTTGATTGTGCTGATCTCCCTGATCCACCGGGCATGCTTATTATCATTAGGTACGACCATTCGAAAAGGTCCTTCACCTTTTGGTAATGGATTACCATCTACCTGATAAACCAAATAGATAGTTTGATTTGTAAACTCCGGATCAACTTCAGGTAATGAAAAAACTACTTCGTATCCGTCAACTGCTTTCACAAGAACAAACTTTACCAGATTCTCACCCCGCAGTTGTGCGCCGAGCGTAACACCGGCAGATGAAAGAACATCAACCAGTCTAACACCTTTATATGTATGTTCTTTACCATCGCGATCCTTTCCCTTCACTTCCGCTTCATTCAGTTTAGCGAGATCATCAACCGTTAACTTTAAAGGTTTCAATACTTCACCTTCCACACTGATAAAAGGTTTTTCATTTTGTGCGAAGACACTCGAAGAAAAAATAATTCCCAAAAGGAAAGGGATCGTATAAATTTTTATTCTCATGATTATCAAAACTGTTTTGTGGTGTTTAAAGTATCAGGATCTGAAAATTCAGGATTATTAATAAAGGTAGAATCAGTAAGGGTATGAAGGAAAGCAATTATTTCTTTTTTCTCAGGTTCCGTGAGCATCAGGCTCTTCCCTCCCGCTTCGTTCGTTGCGTTTGCAATAAATGGACTTAGTGTAGCACTTTGCTGAATATGTTCATTGTAATGATTCAACACCTCTTCCAATGTTTTAAACCGCCCATCGTGCATGTACGGAGCAGTGAGCGCTATGTTCCGTAAAGTTGGAACACGAAAACGTCCTTCATCAATTGGCTGCTTCGTGAATTCCATACGGCCCGGATCTTTTGGTACACTATCCAGTCCATTGTTGTGAAAGAGTTCTGAAAAAAGTTTAGGCGTTCCATGACAATGACCACAATTGGCGCCACGAATATTTTTCTCAGGTGATGGTGTAGTCATGAAAAGTTTCATTCCACTGAATTCGTCTTCCGTCAATGTATAACTGCCATTCAAATATTTATCGTAAGGTGCATCAGCAGAAATCAATGTGCGTTCAAATTGTGCAAGACTCTTAAGTATCAGATCACCTGTTATCTCCGACTCTCCAAAAGCTTTCCTGAATAATTCGGGATACAAGGTGGTCGCTTTTAATTTTGCAGCAGCGTCCTCCAATGATTGTCCCATTTCATGTGCATCGGTTAACGGAATAATCGCCTGTGCTTCCAGGCTGTTCACGCGACCATCCCAAAAAAAATTTCTCACCCATAGCAAATTGGCAAGCGACATGGAACTACGTTTTGTCAACGTTCCATCGACACCTTCGCTGAATGATTTGCCATCAGTAAAAGCAAATTTTTGTTGATGACAGGTACCACATGTAATCTTATTTCCCTTCGAAAGCTTTGGTTCATAAAACAACAATCTCCCAAGATGAACACCTTCCTTAGTTAGAGGATTATCCTCGGGAATAGTAAACCTTCCGCCAAAGTAAGGTGGATATTGAAGTGGATACGGATCAGCCTTACGGCCGTCGTATTCAAAAGAAAAAAAGAAAAGAGACGCCGTCACGACGAATATCATCATTATGATTTTGTCTCTTCTTAACATGGATCAATCAGATCAAAAATTGCTGAACACCAGATTCACAAAATAATTTATGCCGGCTTCGGGAAAGCCTTCCGCCAAACTGTAATTGATATCAAATATATTATTCACGCCCGCTTCCAAGGTCAGGAACTTAGTGATTCTACCATCGACTTTGCCATTCACTAAAGTATAATCATCAACTTTTGTTCCATAGCTCGTGCTGTAGCGATCGCTGTCATGCTCGATACTTCCCAGAACAGTAAATCTGTTTAGGAATCGGTATTCCAACGATCCGAATATTTTATGCTCCGGAACATTGGTGAAAAGAATATCGGGATTGGTTTCGTTTTTCCTGCGGATATAGGAATAGTTTGCACCAAACGTCAGTCCTTTCACAATTAAATAATTAACATTCAACTCGTATCCATAAAACAATGCGTCTCCGGCATTTTGAAGTTGAAAGCGACCCGGTTCAACGTTATCAACCTGCTGTATAATATCGGTTATATCGCTTCGGAACAGACTTGCCTGAACCATAAACGTTGGGAACAATTTCCCTGTGTAGCTGAGATCATAATTCGTTGCTTCTTCTGCAGTAAGGTCAGGATTGGGTATCGCCATTCCCATACGATAAGAGTAACGATCTTTGATTGTAGCGAATCGCGTCTTCTTTGCAATAGTTCCGCGCAAAGAATGATTTGGATTTATATCCCAGAACATTCCCAGTTGAACATTCACGGCACTGTTATCATTAGAAGGAAAGTCAGAAATTTCGTCTGTTGATGCATTATAATCCTGCGCTTCTACGCTTTTTCGTTCATTATAACTGATGCCCGGAACAACGGCAAATGCCGGGGTGATTTGATACGTGTCTTCTAATCCAATGGAGAGCGTGTTGTCGATGAAGGAACGTTGAGGTTCGTTGAGATTATTTTCCCGATGAATATCGCGCTTGTATTGCACTGCAAACTTTAAAACATTATTTGCGATCACGCGGGATTCAAATTCAGCATTACCGCCAACTGTGTAGTCATCGTAGTAACTTTGAAAAGCATAAGGACGCGTGATAGAAGTGTACGTGGTGTCGTCGTAACTGAAAAGCTCGTTTACAAAAGTGTCATAATATAATCGCGTCTTCAGTTTATTCTTAGCCCCCATTGCTGTACTGGAAACAAAGTAGAGGCTTTGCTTATTCCACTTCGGCCATTGCCAGAAGCGCGCACGAATGTCAGGATCGGTACCCACATATGGCGGAGTGCCTTTTTCGCCTTGCTGATTGGAATAACCTATTACATATTCATCTGTTGCATTCGGCGTGAACCCTGCCTTTACACTAAACTTAACATCATCGCGATAAGAATTCTCACGCTCATCTCCATCTTCAAAAGTTGTTGGTGTATAATCTTTTGACAAGGGATAATACTCCTGCTTAAGCTGTGAAATACCTGCCTGAAAATAATATTTACCGAGATTCGAGCCGGCGTTCACGTTCCAACGGAAGCCCTCCCCGCTAAAGGCTCCTATCCGTCCACCGATTTCAAATTTCTTTACCGGCTTGCGCGAAATGAGATTGATAGCACCGCCCATAGTATTTGCTCCATACATTATAGAAGAAAATCCTTTCGCAACATTTACTTCTGCAAGATCAAAGGTTGTAAATCTACCTAAGTCAACATAGCCATCGTAAGGAACATACACCGGTACGCCGTCAATAAACACGGGCACCTGGCGAAGGTCAAATCCTCTTACGTATACAACCGATTCATTTCGCGGGCCGACATTAGCGAGCGCAATTCCAGGTAAAACATTCAATGCATTGGAAACATCAACGCGGTTGAACATGGCTATTTTCCTGGAGGAGACAGCGTTGACACTGTCCGTAAATTTTGTTCCTGTCACAACAACTTCGCCCAAATTAAAAACCCGGTCAAAATTACCCAGCGAATCAACACTTTGAGCAAACGTTTGATGAACAAATAGAACAGAGAAAAGGAGTAAAAATGATTTCATAATTTCGATATGTACGTTTGGATATATCGCAAGATACAAAAGCAAAACAATCCTGAAAAAAATAATTAGAAGCCATCTCAAAAATCAAAAATCTGGTGGCTCAAAAAGTTGAAATGACAAAGGAGGTTGTTCATTAGTAGTATTTATGGGGCGCCTTCGAAGCCGTCATCCCGATATTTATCGGCATCCCCCATCAGCTCGTCAAAATAGACCCACGCAACTGATTTGGAGATGCCTGCTAAATTGGTCCCTCCGAATATCGCATCTCAGTGAAAATGCATCACCTTGTTATCGTTCGCAGAAACGGGATCCCGCGAGTAAAGTGATCATTTCATGGGAAGCTTAGTGACGCGGGATGACGTGCTTCGAAGAGTGATAGCGTCTAAAACCTTTCGGGTCAAAAAAAAAGTTGTCATTGGTGACTAGCGAATAATCTCCTCATAAACAGAGAATGCCTCGCTACCGCTCAACATGACGTATGTATTTTTGAGATGGCTTCTAGTTAATTAGCGGATTAGCCAATTCAATGAATCAATTATCAATGTACCGATTGGATGATCATCGAGACAACCTATCGGGGAAACTTAAATTAGTTTAAGAATGTCTTTATTTTTTTCAATAACAGCAAAAAGACGATCATTTAATTTACGATAGGCGGACACCATCTTTTTCCCGGCTTCTGTCAGTTGAGTACCTCCTCCCTTCTCGCCTCCTTTTTGTGCTATGACAAACGGTTTTGATCCACGGGTATTCATCTCATCGACCATAGCCCAGGCTTTTTTATACGACATGCCCATAGCTTTTGCAGCTTTCGATATGGAGCCTGATTCTTCAATCAATTCTAAAAGGTCAGCTCTTCCGGGGCCAAAAAATCTCACGCCATCAATATCAATCCAGCAGCGGATGCGAATTTCTTTCTTCTTCATGGGGAAGTAATTTGAGGTTCACGCAAGATAATGATGAATTGGAAAAGATAATTTTCCATGTGAACAAAATGAGCTGGAAATTAAAAGTCTTCCCACATCCATTAGGTCCTGCAAATATCCTTAACCGAGACTTAAACTGGAGTTAATCGAGGATAATTCTTTGTGATGATGATTTAGACCGTTTCAGTTTAGCGATGCGTTGGATACGGCCTTGCTTATATTTTTTAACTATCCACCCATTCTTAATTGTGACTATATATCCCATTCGATCCATGGCATCTTTAGAAAGATTCCGAACTTTTTTTGCAATAGCTCGCTTTAGCGTACGCTTTGTAAGGTATTCTGTTGCAGGTTCGTGTACAATGGTCGAAGTTTTTCGCTTTGCCATATCCAAAAATAAGAAATAACTGTAACAGTCTGGAGCAATTCTATTACTTTGTCCGAAAGTATAACCACCATTTATGAAAAACACATCAAACCTACTCTTATTACTACTCCTTACATCTCTCCTTTTAACATCCTGTAAGAAACAGGAAAGTGAACAACAAGCTTCTGTCGCTCCGGCGGATAGTATGAAACATTGGAAGCTGGGCGTAGCCTTCTGGACATTTCATACATTCAACCTGCCGGATGCACTGGCAAAGATCGACAGCAGTGGCGTAGACTACATTGAAGGTGTTCCGTTCTTCAAAGCAGGCCCAGCGTTAGGCGATTCGTTGATTGGTGATTTAAGCATGGCCGGACTACAAAAAGTGAAAGACCTTATTCAGTCGACAGGACTTATCATGGAATCAATGTATATCGGTGGAAATACTAAAGAGGAATGGATTAAAAATTTCGGAATTGCAAAATTCTTCAACGTTCAATATGTCACCGGTGAGCCTCCCTTACATCTTTGGGATGAGATTGATAGTCTTGCTGGTGCGTATGGTATGAAAGTAGCCATTCACGACCATTGGAAAGGAACAAGCAAATACTGGCACCCTGATTCTGTATTGGCGGCGATTCAGGGTCATCCTAACTTTGGCGCTTGCGCTGATTTGGGTCACTGGCCAAAGAGTGGTGTAAATCCTTTGGAAGGTGTGAAGAAACTGGAAGGACATATTATCAATCTTCACCTCAAAGACATTGCTGAGTATAACAATCCTAAAATAAAAGATGTGAGAGTAGGAACGGGCGTAGTTGAATTCCCTGCTATTTTCGCTGAACTCAAACGACAGAATTTTGCAGGACATATATACATTGAGCGCGATGCAGAAACCCAACCCAGCAACTTACCTTCTGTAATGGAGACGATAGACTATTATTATAACGAGATAGGAAAATTAAATAGTCCTGCGCAATAGTGTATACTTTGTGTCTTCGTGTCTTTGTGGCAAAAGTTACGCCACGAAGGCACGAAGACACTAAGTAATACAGATGGATTCAATTTTTTAAAATGGCTCTCTCTTTGTTTTCAAGCATTCTTTCTTTAACAATTTTCTTGATCAACGCAATTGGCAATTTCTCATCCGGAGTGAAATGAATAGTAGCGCCCGATACTTTTACATTCTTCAAATCATCTTTCATCGCTTTCACCAATGAAGGACTCATCGTATAAAAGCTACAGTATTTTTTATTCACACCAATACCTACCAGCATATAGTGAAATTTAAATGCCGGTATCTGATAGCTTATCACCTCTTCCGCCTTTGGCGCGGTTGATTTAATTATAGACCTGAGTCTCTCCAACGCGGGTCTAAAAATATCAGGTTGCATGGCAATGTATTCATCTACATTACGGGCAGCTATAGCGTTCATTCTTGACATATATTTTTGAATTATTGACGTATTGTATTGATCAACTTAGTAAATCAATAGGAAAAGAAAGTTCATAAGTATTGAGGTTAACTAATTTTGACAGATTGACTTTAATTTGTTTAGCCACTAAGGCACCAGGACACAAAGGAACACAAAAAGAAATCTTTCTTTCATTGAATAATCAATCAAAAATACTAAAAGCAAAAGGATCAACTTTATTCAACACATCTTGTCAACTGTCACTTTGCCTACTGTCTACTGCCTACTTTTTTATTCCAATACCACATCAGCAAAAATCCGATGATAGCTCCGCCCACGTGAGCAAAGTGTGCAATACCACCACCAAAGATGGATATGCCGGTAACACCTGAAAATAAATCAAGGCCGATGAGTACGGGGATAAAATATTTAGCAGCTATGGGTACAGGAAGAAATATCAAGGCGAGCTTTGCATTAGGATAAGAAATACCAAACGCGACCAGTATTCCATAAATCGCACCAGATGCACCAACTGCCGGCGTTACAAAATGGCTATAGAAGGTTGATAATTTTTTCTCCGTTATTCCTGAAAAGATCGATGTATCATAATTACCGGTTGCGAGAAGCTGTTGAATTTGATCATTACTTATGCCAAGACCTATCAACTCATTGTAGATATGGTTGAACTGATAATAGTTCACAAGCGTGTAAATCATGCCGGCGCCAATGCCTGAGGCAAAGTAAAAGAAAAGGAATTTGCCTTTACCCCACATTTGTTCCAGGGGTGTACCGAAAGCCCACAAGGCATACATGTTAAAAAGAATATGTGTGAAGCCCCCATGCATGAACATGCTGGATACAAATTGCCATAACCTGAAATGCTCATTCTTTGGAAAGTAGAGCGCCATTGTTTCAAACATGGGTACTCTAAAGCCTGGCAAAAACCCGGTAATGCAAAAGACAATGATGTTGATTATTATCAGTACGCTGACGGCGGTATTAATTTTTCCCATAGCGCGCATATTGGAAATTTTAGTTCTCAAAACCAAGCCCCACACCCATTCAACCGGCTCTCTGTTGCTTTATCCAGCAAACTGTAAGTGCAGGCTACAACTTTTTTCAACGATCTACATAATTGTGTAGGAGAAACGCCGAAAACATTTTAAAATCGTGGCATAATTATCTCTAAGAGAAACAGTTAATAACCAAAAACAGCAAAATGATACATTCTATTCGAAATTCGTCCAAACTGGTCATGTGGGTTTTCGTTCTCATGATTTGTGTAACGGGCTGTAAAAGCAAAAAGAAAGCCATGGAAGCCGAAGCGGCAGAAAAGGCTCGTATGGAGCAGGAGGCGGCCCTCAAAAAACAACAGGAAGATGAGGCAAAAAGATTAGCGGAAGAACAAGCAAGACTTGACGCTGAAGCACGTGAACGGGAAGCAAGAGAGCGTGCCAACACTCCCACCAACAGGCTTAATACATATTTTGATGCTATCGCCAATGCAGGTAGTACGTCATCTGCCAACGGCACCATCAGCGAGGCGCTCACCATGTTTGCTTCTCCTGAAACACCTGTACTTATCGTGATCAGTGAAGAAGGCGGTCAGAAAGATTATGACAAACCTACCACCATAAAAAAATATCTTGAATACCTGAAGGATCAGAAAAAGAACGCTAACAAAATTTCAGATCTCAAACTCGACAGTTCAGGAAAGATCACAGAAGTAGAATTAAGAACGAACCACTAATCAATTTTTAAACGCAACAATTATGCTTAAGATTAACTATTTATATATGTTCCTCTTGCTGCTCGGTCTTTCCGTAACAGGATATGCGCAGGAGATCAGTCCGGCAAGAAAACAAGCCATCGATTCACTCGCCCTTGAAAAAGTAAGAGACCTTAGTAAATACATCAGCATCATCGGCAACAAGAAGACAGCTTTCTCTGAAGCACAACGTGTGATGGATCGCGCTGAAGAACTTTTTGTAAAAGATGCTGAGATGGGAGTTTCATCTTTGAATCGTAAAGAAGTAAACTACTATAAAGTTCGTAAGTACTTCGAACGTTTGATGGCCCTTAACTATGACCAGGTTTCTATTGAGTGGTATGATATACACTACATCAGCGACCTGGAACGTCAGCCGGATGGAAAATACGTAGGCGTTGTAACCGTTTACCAGCGCTTCGAAGGAACATCGGATGATGGAATGAAGTACAGAGACACTACGAAAAAAGATATTACCATTTACGTAGAGCGCAAGAAAACTCAAATCGCCGGAAGGATAGTTGAGTTCTGGGATGTGTTGCTGGGGGATATTCGCGTAACCGAAACAAGTGCATAAAATCGGTTCACAGTTCACGGATCACAGAGGACACAGTATGTGTTTGTGAACCGTGAATTGTCAATGGATACTTTTCATCTTTCTACCCGCCGAAAATATTTACTGGCAAACCCAAAATAATGCCGCTTCACGACTTCTTTTAAATTCTGGCAAACATTATGTGTGTTGTGGAATGAGTCGGAGTAATATGTGGGAATAGCTCACGTTGTAATTTTAACTATGAAGTATAGAATGTCAGTATATTTTAAATATTTTCTCTTTGTTATACCTGTTATCTCTTCACTTTATGTGCAAGCTCAGCTTGTTGACAGGGATAAAGACGAAAGTAAACTTTACGCTCAGTCCAAGCAGGTAAATCAATTCTTTAGAAGGTTTAATGGAGAAGAAGACGAGAAAGGAAATCGCTATTATTCCAAGGACAAGCAATATCATAGTGAGAAACTGAGAAAAAAATACCTCAGCATTTTATTCGATGAAAGCAACACGGGGATAAGCTCTGCACTAAAGATAGAATTTGTAAAAGATGTTTTAGCGAAGGGCGAATCTTCCATATTGAATTTTCACGGCGGCAATTGGTTTAGCGAAGTACACTCTACTTTTACAATGCATGGAAAAGATGAACCCGTTACCTTGTTTATGGAATTGGAGAAAGATCATCTGGGATCAAAGTGGGTTATCAACAAGGTACATGCAGAGATGTTTGTGCCTTATTTCGTTCGCGATACTACAAAAGTTGGAAGGTTCCTTCATCCCCTTAGTCACGAACTTGATTTCATGAACCTGAGACGATCGTTTTCAGAAGGTGACAGCATTAGTCAGTTCACGGTGAAACGATTCAAACCTGATCATCTTTCTGTATTCTTATATGAGATCAAAAAAGGTAACCTGAAATATAAGACGGTCAACGAAGTTAAGTTTCACTTCTTTCAAATAAATGGTTGGTATTTTGAACTTGCTCAATTTAACCGGCCGGGTTACAATACGGGATGGCTTATCTCCAATCTTGTAAAATTAAATAACACGTCTGAAAAAGAACTTTTACAAAAGTATCTCTACCATGAGAATTAGTAAACGAAGCTTCCTCATTTTTTCTTTCCTGTTTGTATTTGTGTTGAGCTCTTTTGCTCAAAAACAAAAACACGATGCTTCGCAGGATGAAGCGAAAGTAAAAGACATCGTAGCTTTCCTGGAATATGTTTTGAATACACTGGGAAGCAGCACTACATCATCGCGCGACAAAGATGTGCTGATCAAAGAAAGCTATTCCAAAATTTTCCGTGATGCAAAAGTTCAGGTAGAAGATGATCTTGATGAAAGGCGGAAGGTGATCACCAATAAAGATGTGGTAGCCTACCTGAAAGATGTTGACTTCTTTTACACTGACGTAAAATTTGAATTTACCATTGACAATATTAAAGGGGGAACAAGTGCCAATGGAACATATTTCTATAAAGTATCTGCCCGTCGTAATCTTAAAGGTACAACATCAGGAGGCAAGGCTGTCAGTAACACCATCCCAAGATTTATAGAAGTCAATTACGATCCACAGGCACAGGATCTAAAGATCGTAAGCATTTACACACGTGAGTTCAATGAAAAAGAAGCGCTTACCAATTGGTGGAAGCAACTTTCTCACGAGTGGCATGCGATCTTCATGAGAAAGATGAATCTCACCGACACCGATAGCATACAGCTCAGCGATATCAAAAACATGGTATCTATAAACGATCTTGATCTCAGTAACAATGAGTATATACAGGATGTTGAACCATTATCCCCCCTGGTGAATCTCAGAAAACTCAATCTCTCACGAACCAATATTACCGACCTCACTCCTATTCGCAATCTTACGGAATTGGTTGAACTGAATGTATCGCATACGCAGGTACAAGATCTGTCCCCCCTGAAATATTCAAGCAACCTTGTCAGGCTGAATGTTTCAACCACACAAGTAAATGACCTGTCAGTGTTGGAAAAAATGACTAACCTTCAATACCTTAATGCTAGCGCAGTGCCCGTTAGTGATTTTAACCCGCTCTCTTTTGCTATCGGATTAAATTCGCTCAATCTTGAGGCATCCGATATTTTTGATCTTTCTCCTTTAGATAGTCTTAATCAACTCACCGAACTGAATGTTGCAAAGACAAAGGTAACCGACATCAGTCCGTTGAAAGAACTGAAAAATTTGAAATCGCTGGATATCGATAGCACAAGTATTCAAAATCTCGGACCGTTAAGTACGGTAGCCGGATTGCAAATATTAAGTGCAAATTATTCTCAGATAGAAAATCTGCAGCCTTTGCAAAAACTTCCTGATCTTGAAAAGATTTATTGCGATCAAACGCGGATTACCCGTATGGTTGCGGAAAGTTTTATGGCAGCAAATCCAAAAGTGCTTGTCGTATTTGATTCCAAAGATTTAAAGATATGGTGGGATACGCTTCCCTCGCAATGGCAAAGCGTATTTAGTGAAACCGCTGGCGTAGGCATCGCTCCTTCGAAAGATGAATTGGCTAAAATTACAACACTTGATTCCATCAATCTTCTCGATAAGTATTCGATCTTTGATCTCGAACCACTACGCAAATTGCCAACCCTTCGCACACTGGTGGTTGACAAAACTGCCGTTCATGATTTGTCACCGCTTAAAGACCACAGGCAAATATCTTACCTGGATATCAGCAATACTGAAATCAAAGATCTTTCTATTGTTAGTCAGTTCACCAAACTTAAGGAGTTACGTGCAGATAAAACTAAAGTGGAAGACCTCGCTCCTCTTTATAGCCTTACAAGTCTTCAAAAAGTTTATATTGATCAGACAACTATTCAGGATATTAATGCACAGGAATTTTTAGAGAGAAATCCAAAGTGTCTTCTCATATACAAAACGAATCATTTGAATCGTTGGTGGGGCTCGATCTCACCCGATTGGAAAAATATTTTCCAGGAACAAATGGCTAAGGATACGACATCTTCACGGGAAAATCTGCACAGGCTTGTCGAGAAAGAGTCGTTGAATTTTAAAGATGTTTCCGTTAATGATCTTTCCGCATTAAGCGAATTTGTGAGATTAAAAGAATTGAAATTTTCAGGAACGATGATCAGCAACTTTGAGCCGCTCGCCAATATGAAATCGCTTCGCATAATTCAGGCAACCAGCAGCCCTATACAACTTACGGAAGCTTTAAGTCGGCTTACTGAGTTAGAGGAATTAGATATCTCCAGTACACCGGTTGATGAGTTAAAGGTGATCGGCAGCTTGACGAAGCTAAAGAAACTCAATTGTTCAGGAACAAAAGTGAAGAAACTTGACCCGCTGGGAAAAGCTGAGCAACTGGAATTTCTTGATTGTTCAAATACATTTGTAAGCCGTATCGATGTGCTTCAAAATCTTCCCCTCAGGATTTTGAAGTGCTACAACACAAAAGTTTCCAGCAAAGCCGTTGATAAATTTAAAAAGAACAAACCTGATTGTGAGGTGATGTATTACAGATGATGAGTACCTATCTTAATCAACATTTACTGTAGCACCTTTTGCAATCTCAATATCTTTTGCAACATCTGGCCGGATCAATTCCCAGTGAAAGCGAAGATGATCGTTTTCCTTCCAGCCCTTGCCGTCTTGTTCACTATAATGCACCAATGGCATATCATTGTAAAGCGGGCGAGTAATGGAAATGACAACATCCCAGAACTTCAATGCATTTTCAAGATGTTCAATCGCAGCTTTTTTATTTTGTTCGCCACCTTTGACACGATAGGTTTGCAAGGCAACGGCGCCTTTTAGTTTTTCCGCAAAATACAAACCGAGGTTGGCCCAGACTTTTACATCAGCAACCTCCTGAAGCAAAGATTGATCATTACTTGTGTCAATGTCTTTCACGGTATCGAGGGCCTTGCTGCAATCACGCTCAAGCATAGAAACTAAAACGGGAGGAGTAATTCTATCCTGGTCAAAATAACCTCCGGATGAAATTGTTTTCACGTACTCTAAAACAGATACATAGTCGGGATCAATAGGCGGTTGGTTAATCTGTCTGTCAACGGAAATGTATTCAACCCTCCTTGCAGGACCAGAAGTATTTAGTGCAAGAAATCCTTCGCTGTATAAGGTAAAGTCCCACGTAAAATCAAAAGACGATGCTAAGCGTAGAGGTGTTGTTCCTGCAAGTGCGTACGCATCCAACAGTGTGCCTGCCTTCTTTCCATAACGTTGAATAAATCCGTCACGAAATATATCGTCAGGAGTAGCGGGATTGTAAAGTAGTCTTCCCCACAACTTGTAAAATAACCACTGGCGTTCAAATGCATACTTCCATTTAACCGGTGCGTCAGATTTTGTGAAATAATCTTTGGCCGGAATATACGTTTCCGAGCCAACGAAATACCCACCGACATAAGCAGGTGAATTTGTTTCAATATGTTTACGAACAAAATCTGGAACGCCCCAGCGCAGGCAAAAGAAATCTTCATTGCGCGCTGTCCATGTGATTTTATAATTCGTTGGCACCGGTTCGAAGTAAGTGCCATACAACTTACCACCGTGAACTTTTATGAGCTTTGGCGTAGAGTGTGCATGCGACCAATTGAATTTAAGATCGGCCCATACCGGCTGCTCAATAAATTCCATGGCAGCCTCTTGTTCAATACCATTGCGCGTTACCTGCTCCATCTCAATACTTGTGGGACCTAACGAAGCCGTTGTGCTTGAAAAAGGAATGCGGTGAACGAGTTTTGATTTACGGCCGGCAAGCCGCATACCTTCAATGATGGTTTCCTTCATCCAGTCTTCACGTTGCTGCGGTGTCATACCTGCCATGCCCTCTCCCAATGTCAAACCCATTCCGGAAAGATCAGGGTATTCCTGAAGCAATTGAGTTACACATTCACGGGTGTAGCGTTTTATAATTTCAGAAGTATCTCCCCTCACAAAAAAGTGATGTTCCAAATTATCCATGGCAACATTGTGAGCTTTCGCGAATTCAGGACTTACAAAAATGTTAAAGGGAATCACATACGTATCTATACCGCGTTCTTTCGCCATCGTAAAAATACTTCCGAATAAGTGCTTCCATTTTTTCATTTCTTCATCCGTCCACGGGCTTGCTTCAGGAAAGTTCTTCGGTTTGATCATGAACGTGTACGGATGAAGATTCCAAAGCGTAAGCGCGTTAAATCTGTTTTCAACCATCATATCGAGGAATGCTTTCCAGTAATTAACATCACTACAGGTTTCCTGGTGTTGGTCAAGTGAATAACTATGCCGGTAAGTATCCCAGGGAAGATCAAATTTAATAGCCCGGAAAGGCAACTTTGGTGATTCTGATTTTGCTTTGATTTTTTGAAGGGAAATGTCATTATTTAAATCTTCAACAAGCGAAAAGCCTCCGTAAATAACACCTGTTCCATCACCTCCTTTGATAACGATCTTTTCACGATCTGGAACAATCTCGTAAGATTCCTTCTCCATGCTGTTTGAAATACTCAGGTCAATAATGTAAGCTGCTCTTTTTTCTTTGATTGTGTATCCATTCTTAACCAAGGCTTTCTCCAGCACACCGGCAGCGTACGTAAGTTGGGGAGATGATTTATCATATACGAGGTTAACACTTTGACCGTAGGCAACGCAAGCCAAACTGACAAGGAAAATAAAAAGCAGTATTCTGTTCATGCAGGGAAATTAACAAACTAAGTGTAAATCTCTGCTGCATTTTCCTTTTAAGGATATACAGTCCTTTACAAGGAAGATATTATAAACAAAGAATAACGTCCTTCTTTCTTCGCTAAAGAACTTCAACCTTAATGCCGGATTGGTGTAGAAAGTGAATCAGTTGTGACGTTTCTATCACTCTCGATCCACACTCCACGCGAAGTATTTTATCACAATCTTCCAAGTCAAAATTGACTTGATAATCAAAATGCTCTTGAATCTGTTCAATCAGCTTGTTTGCTGCCGATTTGTTGGTCACATCAGTTTTAAAAACTTCAACCATGGCCAAATTTTAAATCATTATTTGTCTTCAGCTTTAGCGCCTTCAACAAACTCTTTCAACATTTTTCCAATTAACGCTGTCCAACCGGCAGTAAAACTTTCCTTTGCAAAATCCTGGCTGTCTTGTGGGAAGGTTTCAAGACCTTTATGTGTTAATTTGATTTTCGTTTTATCGCCTTCAGCAGACAATTCAAAGGTCAGGTAAGAGATTCCCTTGTAGCCATCGTACCGCCAACTGTAAGCCAGTTTTTTGTAAGGGATTACTTCGGTGATTTTACACAGGTGCAAATACTGTTCACCCTTATGACCCTGACCATAAAATTGAAATTCAAAACCAACTTCCGGCTTGAATTCCTTCAGGTCAAAATACCATTGCTTCATCTGATCTTTGTTTGTAATAGCATTCCAAACAACTTTTATGGGTGCGTTATAAACTCTTTCGATAACAAATGGTGTGACATCTTTCATATCTAAAAAATTTGATTCCTGAACTTGAAGGACTGGGTTATAACTAATTCCCGGTCCTTGTTTTCTATTTCATTCGTTTTGATATCAGCCATGATCCGTTATGCCTGTTCAAAAATTTTATCAAGCTTATCAAAGGATTCGCTCCATCCGGCACCGGTCATTGACCTGACCTCACCTTCTGGTAATCCGGAGTGAGTCAATGTAAATTTTGTTTTGCCATTCATATCTTCAAAAGTCATGGTAACAATCAATTCAAGCGGCCACTCCCCCGTAAATCCTAATTCAGACGCATGCACCTTATTGCCTTTCTCATCGGCAAAACTATCCGTGCAAACAATTTTTTTAAGCGGAACAATTTCCAGGTATGTACCCGTACTCCAGAAATCTTGCCCTTCCTTTGATCTCATGCAATTGTGATAGTTACCACCGACACGAAAATCGATCTTGCAGACCGGTGCGGTAAAATCCTTCGGCCCCCACCATTTCATCACGTGCTTAGGTTCCGTCCACATTTTCCATACAAGCTCAACGGGAGCATTGAAGATTCTTGTAATGACTAAATCACTTGATGTAGCTTCTTTTACGAGTTCATTTTTTTCTGCCATGATCTTTGGGTTTTGATTGTACTTTCTTTTTTACTTTATCCTTAGCCTGCAGTTCATTCAGATAATTTTCAAGTGCATCAAGTTTGGTATTCCAGAATTGTCTGTATTGTTCAATCCAATCGGAGACTTCACTTAACCTTTCCAGCTTCACTTCACAAAATCGCTCTCTTCCAAACTGGCTGATCTCTACCAACCCGCATTCCGTTAAAATTTTAATATGTTTGGAAATGGCCGGCCGACTTACATTAAAATTTTCAGCGACAGCATTTAAGTTTAACGACTTGTGTGCCAGCATATTGATGATTTCCCGCCGCGTCGGATCGGCAATTGCCTGAAATACGTCTCTTCTCATAGGTGTGTCTGGATAAGTAACCAAACGGTTACAAATATATAAAAGGAAACCAATTGGTTACATAACCGGTTAATTTTTTTTTACCCGGTAAGTGTGGTCAAAAGTTCACGGTTCACAGATCAGATCATGGTAAAAACATATGTGTTGTCCCGTGGATCTGTCATCCGTGAACTTGTTAACTTAAAATTTATAACTGTTTTGATAAAAGATTAATTCTTAGGGATTGCACTTTCATCCATATACGCAAATTCCCACTGATGTCCATCGAGATCAGCAAAGCTGTGAATGTACATCCATCCATGATCCATTGGATCGGCATAAACAGAACCGCCAGCCTTGACTGCTTTTTTCACAATATTATCTACCTCATCTTTGCTTTCGGCGTCAAGGGCAAGCAATACTTCAGTGCTTTTCTTTGCGTCGCTAATAGGCTTCTTTGTAAAATCTCTGAAGCGTTCCTCCACCAGCAACATGGCGAAAATGTTATCACCAATAATCATGCAGGTAGCGCTTTCATCCGTAAACTGTGGATTGAATGTGAATCCAAGTTTGGTAAAGAAATCAACCGACTTTTTTAAATCCTTTACGGGTAAGTTCACAAAAATCTTTGATGCCATAATGGTAATGTTAAAGTGTTATTAAAATCAATTATTTATAGATGCCTCATTCTTTTCTAAAACTTCTTTTAACGTTGTAAGGCTTTCATTAAGGTCACTTCCCAGCAAACTGTTCGTGAATATATTCATGAAGTTCATGGGATATTTACTTTCACCAGCCATTTCCCAACTTACTTTAGTTTGATCCGGAGCAACTTCCTCCGTTACTATCTGCGTATGCGCAAGTCCTTCAAAAGGTTTGATGAAATGGAGTTCAGCTTCGATGCGTTCACCATCTACTATATGCGTTATCTTTTGTTCCCCCTTTCCTGCTTTATCACCATCCCAATAATAGGTGCATCCCACCGATCCATCAGTACCACTAAAATCTTTTTTCATTTCAGGATCCATCAGTATCCATTTATTAAAATGATCCTGATTTTTGAGATATCGAACATAATTGAATACTTCACTCCGGGGTTTGTTGATGACAATCTCTCTTTTAATTTCATACTCTTTGCTTACGAATATGGCCATTGCCAATGGAATCAAAATAATGACGCCAATAACAAGCAGGATAATTTTTATAGTTTTCATATAGGCATTTTGATGATTATACTTTTACATTGTTAGTTGTTTTTTGGATAACTGTAGGTGACCATCCACTGAATACCGAATTTGTCGGTACACATTCCAAAGTAGTCTCCCCAGAACATCTTATCTAATGGGACAGTTATAGTGCCACCTTCGGATAATCTTTTGAACAACGTTCTTGTTTCATCTTCACTGTCTGTATTGATAGACAAATGAAAATTATTACCGGCGCTCACTTTATGACCCTTTGACTCCAACGCATCAGTGCCCATTAAAATATTTTGCTTGCCGATGGCTAGCGAAATGTGCATGATTTTATCCTTGTCTTTTGCTTCCGTAGTACCTGCTTCAGGCGTGTCTTTAAAGCGATGGATCATTAAAAATTCTCCATCGAAAACGGACTTGTAAAAATTAAAGGCCTCTTCTGTGTTGCCGTTAAAATTGAGGTAAGGATTAATTTTTTTCATAGCTTAATCTTGAGGGTTATAAATTGTTAATTGTGCTCTTTGATGAACCAAAAATATAAGAAACCATTCGGTTACACGGGTTGCAGATGCGACATTATCGCGGGGGAGATACGACAATTAAAAATGAGTGAATGAGTGGGTGAGTGAATGAATGAATGAATAATTGAAGGATTGAATATTGAATAATTGAATAGGTTACACTCTTGCTTTCAGTCTTTCGGACTTTTTACAAAATTTCAGCATGAAAACCATAGGCTTTTAACATGTCAATAAGCTTGGAAGATTCAACAGGTCCACTAGTACACTTCACGCGTAAAATCTTATCACAATCTTCAAGATCAAAATGAATTTCATATTCGTTAAAAATTTTTTCTATTTGGTCCTTCAGCACTTTTGCCCACACATGATCACTTACATCGGTTTTGAAAACTTCAATCTCAGCATGGAGACTTTTTATATCATCCACCAATTCAGGGAGACCTTTGCTGAAAAGATGTCCCGTTTTATTCAACGCACGAATTTTTGCGTGAGGAAGTTCTTCAGCATAGTAACACATGTGCCGTATAGGAACCACTTCATCGTCGCTACTGTGGTACAGGAACACTTGAGGTACCTGGGACAGCTTTAGCGAAAAATCTTTTCTCAACCTGTATTCATCTACTTCCCAATTAGTAGTACCCCAGTATGGGGGTGCGATGAGAAATAATCCCGCGATATTTTTATTTAAGGATGATTCGGAAAGAAACTTCAGCAGAACAGATCCGCCTAATGAATGTCCCACCAAAATAACATTATCATCTTCAATCGAGGCCAGTACTTTTTCCAGTTTTACTTTCCATGATTTAAAGTGTGGGTTCTCCGGATTGGGCATCCGCGGCGACAGTAATTCATATCCAGAGCCAAGTGCCGTTCGGAGATATGACAAAAGGAAGTCGCTCCCCTCCTGGTACCCCTGGGGACCGGCACTATGTATAAAAAGTATTTCCTTCTTCATTAATATTAATTGTTCGGCTCCAGGTTTATGTGAAGAGAATTTAAAGTTCAGGGCATCCATCCTGAACTACGCTTACCAAATCATCAAAAGCTTCTCCAATGCCATCAGGAAAATTTTCCACACGTTTACCAAAAACGTTAAGGTCATTCTCTAATTTGTACTTTTCCATGTTATCCAGTGTCTAAAGTTTGAAAATCATTAGCCTTATAACACATCAAAATTATTTCGTTATCGTTAAGATGGAAGGGTGCAAATCCGGCATTTTGAGGTGTTGATCGCGACATTAACCAACATTAAATTTGAGATATGAAACATATATCCATCCTTGTTCCCAAAAGAGCCATTCTCGGAAGCCTTGAAGGTTCTCGTCAATTGCTTACACAGGTAAATCACTTTTATATGTCGAAAGGAGCTCCTCCCATTTTCAATGTTCAGTTAGTTGGGCTAACGCACCAGACACCGTTATGCGGAGGATCATTTACGGCTAATGCAAACGTGCTTATCGATGATGTAAAACAAACCGATCTCATCATCATACCTGCGCTCGATGGGGATCTTAGCGAAGCAATAAAAGAAAATAGTGCTTTCATTCCATGGATCATTAATCAACGTAATAAAGGAGCTGAAGTCGCAAGCCTTTGCCTCGGAGCTTTTCTGCTTGCTTCTACAGGACTTGTGAATGGAAAAAAATGTGCAACACACTGGCTGGCGGAAAATAATTTCAGAAAAATGTTTCCTGAAGTAAACCTGGTAACCGAAAAGGTAGTCACTGACGAGCAAGGAATCTATACTAGCGGCGGAGCTTTCTCTTATACAAATCTCATTCTTTACCTCATAGAAAAATATGCGGGGCGTGACATCGCTGTCTTGTCAGCTAAAGTATTTGCGCTTAACATTGAGCGTGAAGATCAATTGTCCTTCATCATATTCCAGGGACAAAAAGAACACGAGGATAATCAAATCAAGAAGGCCCAGGAGTTTATTGAAAAGAATTTTCAGGATAAGATAACGGTGGATCAATTGGCTTCTATGCTGGCGATTGGCCGCCGTAATCTTGAGAGACGATTTAAGAAGGCTACTTCCAATACGGTAAGTGAATACATTCAACGGGTAAAAATTGAAGCTGCAAAAATACAACTTGAATCATCGCGTGAGAATGTAAATGAGGTGATGTACAGCGTGGGCTATAACGATACGAAAGCATTTCGAAATACCTTTAAAAGAATTACAGGATTATCACCGGTTCAGTATCGTCAGAAATATAACAAGGAAACTATTCACGCTTTGGCGTAAGAAATCAAGATTCAAATGGAATGACAATTAGGGTGTATTTCAAATTGTCGCTGTTAAGAATTTTCGTCATTAAGTTAAGCCACCCCACGCCCTCTAACTCCCTAAAGGGAGAATCACAGCGCGCTGGCCCCTTTAGGGATACAGGGTGTGCGATGGCCTTCGGGGAAATACGTTTGATGAAATCATGGATCACTTTCCAATGCTTACCCGGGAAGACATCCTGGCATGCCTTGCATACGCTGCAGATGCAGAAAACCGGATGGTGAAAATAGCCTCATAGTTAAGGTTAAAGTAATTGGATGTCTTTGCCTAAATAAATAGTATTGGCTGTTTCTACTTTAGTTTATTCCGATTTGACTCCGGCCTCACCCCTGCCTTTGCCGGCCAGGCAGGCTAAATCCCTCTCCAAAGGAGAGGGACTTTAAAGATTCGTTTTCGGAGTAGTGGATGCAAAATGTTTAAGCTGACCTTTACGATTAATAATTGTCTGTCACATTAACATTTAACCATTAACCATTAACCTAAATAAAAAAAACCCGAACATCACTGCCCAGGTTTTTTTGATCTCTGAATAATTCGCGAATTACTTCACGTGCTGGCTGACGATCTTGGCCAAATCAAACATAGATACCTGACTTTTGCCTCCGAAAACTGCTTTCAGCTTTTCGTCGCCGTTGATCATTCTCCTGTTCGCTTTGTCCTGGAGACCGTTCTTCTTGATGTAATCCCAGATCTTCTTGATGATCTCTGTTCTGGGTACAGCCTTGCTGCCAATTACTGCTGCCAGTGTTGCACTTGGCGTAAGGGCAACCATGAATGCCGCATTAGGTTTTCTGGCTGACTTTTTCTTAGCCGCTTTCTTAGCAGTTTTCTTTACTGCCTTCACTACTTTCTTTACTGCTTTCTTAGCAGCCTTCTTTGGAGCAGCTTTTTTCTTCGCTGCCTTTTTCTTGCTTGCTTTCTTTGCC
Source organism: uncultured Roseivirgaceae bacterium (assembly GCA_964521255.1). Taxonomy (GTDB): domain Bacteria; phylum Bacteroidota; class Bacteroidia; order Cytophagales; family Cyclobacteriaceae; genus ZC4RG29. The sequence continues at coordinate 6,176 of CAZFRM010000018.1, read as the reverse complement.
ATAGCGTTTAATTTATTTTGTGCGTAGTTAGTTAATTGAATTTGAATTTACAAACGTTGTATCTTCTCGCCTTACCTTCTCTCTCTTCTGAACAACATCAAATTCTCCTATGAAAAATAAATAGTTTATTTACTTAACAAAAATGAAACTAATGTATTACATTCACGTTTGTTAAGTAAATAAAATCAGTAAATGAAGGATCAATCACTCGGAGAATTTGAAGAGCTTGTTCTCCTTATGGTAGCTGCTCTTCACGATGAAGCCTACGGTGTTTCCATACTCGAAGGTCTGGAAGAAAAACTTGAAAAGAAGGTGAACATAAGTGCTGTTCATGTGGCACTTAAGCGAATGGAAGATAAAGGATTTCTCCGGTCACGCTTCGGTGGAATTACAGAGGACAGAGGCGGACGAAGGAAGAAATTCTACGTTATCACCGCCCTGGGAAAGCGCGTACTGGATCATCAATATGCGCTTCGGACAAGTATCTATAAGCAGATACCGAAGGTAACTTTTAGTTAGAAAAATGGAGTCTGAAATCATACATTTTCATAGGGAAAAATGCTTCTGATAACAGCTGAAAAAAAGATGTTTTTAGTGAAAAAAATTTCTGGCTGAGAGCATTTTCCCTCTGAAAAAATGACTGTAACCAATAGACAAAGCCTGAGTAACCCTGCTGTCAAGACACTAAAATGACCGACTTCCCCTATGAAAATATCCCCTCCCCGGCGTGCTCTTGATTTCCTCCGCTGGTTCTGCCGCGAGGATTATCTCGAAGAGATTGAAGGAGACTTGACAGAGGTTTTCGAAAAAGAATATCAAAGCACACCACGCAAAGCAAAATGGAAATTTACATGGAGTGTGATCAAATACTTCCGGCCGGAGTTTATGAAGTCGTTTAAGAATTATCAACCTAATTCTCTCGGTATGTATAGAAGTTATTTTAAGATCAGTTGGAGGAATCTTGTGAGGCAAAAGCTGTACTCAACCATCAACATCGGTGGGCTGGCATTGGCTCTTACCTGCTTTATGACCATACTGCTGTATGTGCAGCATGAGTTTTCGTACAACAGCTTTTATGAAAATGCCGATCATATCTACCGGGTTTACCAAAAGCAAACAGGCAATGTGCATTTGGGCACGGACTACTTTGCAGTAACACCGGCTCAACTGGCTTCGGTGATGCGTGAAGAATTTCCGGAGGTGGTTTATGCTACTTCTGTGGAACAATCATCGGGGTTGCTTAGCATTGGCGATCAACACTTTTGGAAGGATGGCCTGGCGGGTGATAGTCAATTCTTTGATGTATTTACCATTCTATTTATGGAGGGTAATTCAAAAACAGCGCTTGCCGATCCCAAAAGTATTGTTCTTACCCGGTCGCTTGCCAAAACTATTTTTGGAGACGAATCCCCGGTAGGTCGGTCCCTCCACTACCAGGATGAAGAAGGCTACCATGTTACAGCAGTTATTGATGATCCCCCATCCAATTCGTCTTTGCGGTATTCATTTATCGTCAATATTCTCTACAACAAAAATTATGTAGAAAGCATGAAGCGCACCGGATGGAGCAATAATTCGTTTCATACATTCTTTGTATTGGCGGATGACGCAGATCCGTCTTCCGTGGAGAAAAAATTTCCGGCTCTCCTTGCAAAATACCAGCTTCCCGAAGATTACGCGGATTATCCTTTCAACGATCAGTATTTCATCCAGCCTTTGGCGGATATATACTTTCAGTCGCATATCAATTCTGATATTGGTATAAAAGGCAATAGGGATGCCGTTTACCTTTTCTCCATCGTGGCGTTGATCGTGTTGTTGTTAGCCTGTGTAAACTACATGAACCTGGCAGTGGCTCGTTCCATCAAGCGGTCGCGCGAGGTGGGCTTGCGAAAAGTAGTGGGAGCCGTTCGAAGGCAGCTCATCGGCCAGTTCTTAGGGGAATCTGTTCTGATCGCTTTTCTGTCGCTCTTACTGGCCGTGGGCTTAACCTATCTATTGTTGCCCTGCTTTGGCAGGATGATGGAGCGGCCGGTTGAACTGAATTTTCTTTCCAATCCGTTGTTGTTGCCGGGCTTGTTACTATTAGTGTTGCTGGTTGGTATTTTCTCCGGCAGCTATCCTGCACTGATGATGTCGTCCCTTCGCCCAATGGAAGTGTTGAAGGCAAGAGCGGATGTAAAGGTTTCCGGGTTCAGTTTGCAACGGTTGCTCATTATAGTGCAGTTTGCGGTATCCATTACGCTTGTGATCAGTAGCCTTGTGATCTGGCAGCAGTTGCAGTATATGCAGCAAAAGGAACTGGGTTACGATAAGGAAGATGTGGTTGCAATCCGGTTGATAGATCGTTCGCTTAGGGGTAAATTCCAGCATCTCTCCAACGAATGGTCGCAGAATCAGCATATCCTCAGCGCAACCATGTCTTCACATCTTCCTACTCATATCACATCGAGCAGCATTATCAGCAATAAGCCGGGAGCAGATGAAAAGGAAGGACTTGCGATTTATCAATGGCAGGTGGAGTACAATTTCATGGACGTGTTTGGCATCAAACTTCTGGCGGGGCGTAATTTTTCACAGGAAATGAGTAATGATAGTGAGCAATCGTATCTCATCAACGAAACGGCTGCCAAAGCACTGGGATGGACACCGGAAGAAGCTATCGGGAAGCAGATTTATCATGGAGATTCTAAAAATATCATCGGAGTCGTGCGAGATTTTCACATGCACTCCATGCACCTTCCCATTCAACCTCTCATGATCCGTTTATCGGAAAACCGGGGCAGCTACATTTCGGTGAAGGTGAAACATGGAGAAATCCCCGAAACGCTTGCCTATCTTGAGAAATCCATCAAAGCGAATTCTCCTTATCCGTTGGACTACCAGTTTCTCGATGAAAATTTTAAACAACTTTATGCAAGCGAAATGAAGCTGGGAGAAATCTTCGGTTTCTTCACGGTGGTGTCTGTTCTTATCGCGTCATTAGGGTTGTTCGGGTTGGCAGCTTTTTTATCCGGTCAGCGCACCAAAGAAATTGGCATACGAAAGGTGCTGGGTGCTTCGGTCCAGAGCATTGTTGTATTGGTGTCGAAAGATTTTCTACGGTTGGTGTTTATTGCGTTCATCGTGTCCATACCCGTTGGCTGGTATGCTATGCACTCGTGGCTACAAGACTTTGCTTACCGGGTGAATATCGAATGGTGGACGTTTGCACTGGCTGGTGTACTGGCATTCGTCATCGCGAATCTTTCCATCGGTTATCAATCACTTAAAGCGTCACTGATGAACCCGGTGGATAGTTTGCAGTCGGAATAAAAAAGTAGGGAGTAGGCAATTGGCAGTAAGCAAATCAGAATTGACAACGATTGCCTACTGTTTCCTTGCCTACTGCCTACTAAACGAAAAAGTGAATTGAAAAAAGATAACCCCATACCACCCCAACGTTTTCTGAAATTTCTCCGCTGGTTCTGCCGCGAAGATTGTCTCGATGAGATTGAAGGAGACTTGTTGGAGATTTATAAAAAGCAGTTTGAAAGTTCTCCGCGCAAAGCAAAATGGAAATTCACATGGAGTGTACTCAGATATTTCAGGCCGGAGTTTATGAAGTCGTTTAAGAATTTTTATCAACCAAATTCTTTCGGTATGTATAAAAGCTATTTAACAATCGGGTGGAGAAACCTTTTAAAAAACAAAACCTTCTCCTTTATAAATATTTCGGGGCTGGCTCTTGGGTTAACCTGCAGTGTTCTTATTGCACTGTGGGTGCTGGATGAATACCAGGTCGATGCCTTTCACGAGAATTTAGATCGCATTTATACGATTACCAGCACCGAATACTCTGGTCATGAAATCACGTATGGGGGTTATGATACGCCCGGTCTATTAGGTGAAGAGCTAAAAAGAGTATTGCCCGAAGTTGAATATGCCTGTAACTATAGTAGTGAATACAGAACGTTTGGTGCAGATGATAAGCGAATGAAGCTTTTTGGAAATTCTGCCGGAGCGGATTTTTTTAAAATATTTTCTTATCCCTTGCTACAGGGCTCGAAAGAAACAGCATTGAAGACACCCGAAAGTATAGCCGTCTCACGAAAAATGGCAACTGCTTTCTTTGGAAGCCCGGAGTTGGCTATGGACAAATCAGTGCGCTTTGAAAATTACAAAGACTTAAAAATAACGGCCGTGTTTGAAGATTTGGGTGGCAATGTTTCTGAAAAATTTGAATATGTAATCAACTGGGACTTCTTTCTTGAAAGAAATGCATGGGTGAAAGTTTGGCATAATAGCGGACCTACTACCTTCATTAAACTACGTGAACATGCAAATGCAGAAACACTCAAACCAAAGCTTCAGCATTTTATAAAAAACTATGACAAAGAATATTCTGATCTCGATCGTCTTGAGTTGAGTATGCAACCTTTTGGAGAGAAGTATTTGTATTCAAATTTTAAAGATGGAAAAGTGGCAGGCGGACGAATAGAATACGTGCAGCTCTTTAGTTGGGTAGCCATTTTCATCCTGCTGATAGCCTGCGTCAATTTTATGAATTTGAGTACCGCCCGCTCGTTAAAGAGAGCCAAGGAAATTGGGGTGCGGAAAGTAAATGGCGCCATCAAAACAGCATTGGTCACTCAATTCATGCTGGAGGCTCTTATGCTTACTTTTATAGCCGTATTTATCGCGTTGGTAACATTATTAATCTTGTTACCGCAATTCAATCTGCTTACCGGAAAAAATATTCAAGCTCCTTTGATGGATGGAAGATTCTGGATCGGAATGATCGCTTTAACTTTGATCACAGGCATTATATCAGGTAGTTATCCAGCTCTGCTACTATCTTCCTTTAGGCCAATGTTAGTTATAAAACAAAATTTGAAAACCAGTTCTGCTGCCCTCTTTTTCCGAAAAGGATTGGTAGTATTTCAATTCGCGTTATCGATGATTTTTATTGTCGGTATGATTGTGATCTCAGGACAAGTATCGTTTATTCAGAATAAAAACCTGGGGTATCAAAAAAACAATCTCATTTATCTACCCTTGTCGGGAAAAATGGTTACCAACTTCAATACATTCAAACAGGAAGCGATAAAAGTTCCGGGCGTCCTTGAGATTAGCCACATGTCTTATCGGCCTGTGCAATTGGAAAACACCACCGGATGGGTGGAGTGGGAAGGTAAATCGCCTGATACAAAGCCTGTATTTGTGCAAGCTGCTGTCGGGTATGATTTTGTACAAACAATGCAGGCAACTATGATTGCAGGTCGGGATTTTTCGGAAGACTTTACCGATTCCACCAATTATTTAATCAATGAAAAGGCGCTAAGAATTATAGGTTACAAAGACCCAATTGGAATGCCGCTTACATTTTGGGGTATAAAAGGGACCATCATTGGTGTAGTAAAAGATTTTCATTTTAATTCACTTCATGTGCCAATTGATCCATTGGTGCTAAGGCTAAATAGAAACCCGTGGGGAGGTATCGCGCTGATCCGTACTGACCCGGAAAAGACAGCTACCTCTTTAGCTGGCCTGGAAGAACTACATAAAAAACTAAATCCCGAATTCATCTTCGAACCTCAATTTGCCAATGACGAATACGCTTCCTTATATCAAAGTGAGCAAGTTGCCAAGGAACTGTCTGGATACTTTGCTTTCCTCGCTATATTCATTTCGAGCTTAGGACTTTTGGGATTGGTGATTTTTACTGCGGAGCAACGCACGAAGGAAGTAGGAATCCGAAAAGTATTAGGCGCAAGCGTATCACAAATAGCAGCCTTATTGTCTAAAGATTTTATGAAGCTGGTATTGATTTCGATACTACTCTCAATACCTGTTGCTTACTATGTCATGACTAATTGGCTAAAAGGTTTTGAGTATCGAATCACCATTCAATGGTGGGTGTTTGCTGTTGCCGCAGTGGGAGCGGTCATGATTGCTTTATTGACGATCAGTTTTCAGGCTATTAAAGCTGCTATGACGAATCCGGTGGATAGTTTGAAATCGGAATAATTAAATATGTCAACCACGTGTAAAAAGCTCATGCCTGGTTTTCAAAAGCTGAAATCAGGAAAAGAATTTGGATTTGTATTGTGCTTCAAATTCGTCATATCGCAAAACATGAATAGCCGGAAAATCATTGTGCCTGATTTGGTAAATATGACGATCGTTGCTTACAA
>CAZFRM010000017.1:0-106858 GCA_964521255.1 uncultured Roseivirgaceae bacterium | reverse complement strand
CCCACATTTGTGAGCTTTTGAATTTTTTAGTGGACTTTGTGTGATCCTGCTGGGACTCGAACCCAGGACCCATACATTAAAAGTGTATTGCTCTACCAACTGAGCTACAGAATCTGATCGGCTTGCCTGTTTTAAAGGCATTTCCGTAATTGAGGACGCAAAGGTAACAGGTTATGAAAAATATGCAAAAGTGGCTTTTAAAAATTCAAAAGGTACTTGTAATCCTGTTTGCACTGCCCCTTTTTGCCCAGGCACAGACTTCACTATACCGCCTTCACACGGCAGATTCTTTATTTGAAAAGAAGCAATACACGCAATCGATTGGACATTATGAGGCCATCCTCAAAAACAATGAATATTCTCCGGCAATGTTCCTGAAAATGGCCTACATCTATGAAGGCCTGGGAAATATTGGCCGGGCTCTCCATTATCTCACCCTTTACCAGGAAACTTCCGGTGATCGCTCAACACATGTTAAAATGACGGAGCTGGCTCAGAAATTCCAACTCGAAGGCTATGAAACAAGTGATGCCGACCTGTTTCTCACATGGTATCACAATGCTTATGCCTATATCACTTATGCGCTGACGGCGCTATGTGTTTTTCTACTGACGCTCGCGTTCCGTCAGAAATTTAAAAAACAATCACGGCCGGTTGGAGCCGCGATTGCCATTGTTGTCGCAGGAATCCTCTTCTTTGTCCATCTTTATTACGGAGAGAAAATTTCATCGGGCATCATTGCCGATGGAAATACATTTATTATGGCCGGCCCCTCGCCGGGATCTAATGTAGTAGAACGTGTAGGTGAAGGGCATCGCATTGATGTTATTGGCCAGCAGGATGTGTGGCTGAAGGTACGGTGGCGAGGAGATGTGGCTTTTGTGAAAGAGAATGGCGTGTTGCGATCGAAGTTGTAAAAAAAGTCCGAAAGTCGGAAAGAAAGAGAGGTTAATACATTTCTCTTCCCCAATCACCATTGACCAATGACTTTATTTTCTTCCCGATTCAGACTTTCTCTCACACTTCAACCGGCCGTTCATGCAACTGTGCATCCACCACAGCAATTGCCGCCATATTAACGATCTCCCTGATGGAACTACCCAGTTGTAAAATATGAACCGGTTTTTTCATACCCATCAATATCGGGCCGATTGCTTCAGCGCCACCAATCTCCATCAATAATTTATAAGCGATGTTACCAGATGCCAGGTTCGGAAAGATCAATGTGTTCGCTCCTGTTTCGGCCAGCTTGCTGAAGGGATAGGTTTCTTTTTGAATAATGGTATCCAGTGCAACATTTGCCTGGATGTCGCCTTCTACTACAAGGTCAGGATTGTGCTTCAGCGCAAGCCGAACAGCGTGGCGTGTTTTGTCGGGAATCTCTCCCTTTGAAGATCCGAAATTTGAATAGGACAAAACGGCTATGCGCGGTTCGATGTCGAAAAACTTAACACCCTTTGCCGTGAGATCAATTATCTGCGCCAGCTCTTCTGCTGTGGGATCTACATTAACAGTTGTATCTGCAAAGAAAAAAGTGCCACGCTTATTCAGTATGATATACATACCGGCAACGCGATTCACACCTTTTGCTACTCCTATCACCTGTAAAGCAGGTGAAATAGTTTTAGGGTAATCCTTTGTTAATCCGGATACGAGTGCATCAGCATCACCAAGCTCTACCATCATCGATCCAAAATAATTTCGCTCACGCATGAGACGTGTACAATCAAGATAGGTTATCCCCTTTCGTTGACGTTTTTTATAGAATTCTTCTGCATAACGGTAAACCATTTCATCTTCGCCACGGGGGTGAATGATAGGACAACCGTCCAGATCTAAATTATACTCTTTGATAAGAGCTTCAATTTCCTCACGATCCCCCAATAAGATAGGCTTCGCTATGCCTTCGTCTTTCAATACCTGCGCAGCTTTTAGAATTTTATGATGTGTTGCCTCTGCAAACACCACCCTTTTCGGATCCCGCTTAGCCCTATCGATAACCCGGGACATTAATTTCTGATCGATGCCGATACGCTTTTGCAGTTCAAAATTGTAAGCGCCCCAGTCGGTAATGGGATGGCGAGCCACTCCGGAATCCATCGCGGCTTTGGCCACCGCCGGCGATATCGTTGTAATGAGTCGTGGATCAAGTGGCTTGGGTATTAAATATTCACGACCAAAATGAATCTTTGAAGCGCCATACGCTTTGGCTACCATATCGGGTACAGGTTCCTTGGCTAATTGGGCCAACGCATGAACAGCGGCCAGTTTCATTTCCTCATTGATTTCGCTGGAATGCACGTCCAATGCTCCACGGAAAATGTAAGGGAATCCCAACACATTATTAACCTGGTTGGGATGATCTGACCGGCCGGTAGCCATTATGATATCCTGCCTTGTTTTCACAGCAAGGTCATAGCTGATTTCCGGATTTGGATTTGATAAGGCAAACACAATCGGATCTTTTGCCATGCTGTTTAAATCTTCCGGTGTGATACAATCAGCAATGGATAATCCAACAAACACATCCGCACCTATTAAGGCTTCCTGCAAAGAACCCAGTTTTCGGTCAGTAATAAATTGTTTTTTGATATCATCAAGGTTTGTACGTGTAGCATCCAGTACACCTTTACTGTCACACATCACAATGTTTGATTTTTTTGCCCCCAGCGCAATATAAAGTTTTGTACAACTTACGGCCGCTGCACCAGCGCCGTTCACAACTATGGTGACCTCTTCCATCTTCTTACCAACAATTTCCAATGCATTAAGCAAAGCAGCTGCAGAAATAATGGCAGTACCGTGCTGATCGTCATGCATAATAGGAATGTTCATCTGCTTACGCAGCTCAGTTTCAATCTTGAAACATTCGGGCGCCTTGATATCTTCAAGGTTCACACCACCAAATGTTGGCTCCAGGGCCTTCACGATTTTTATAAATTCGTCTGGATCTTCCTGATCTATTTCAATATCGAAAACATCGATACCTGCAAATTTTTTAAACAGCACTCCTTTACCTTCCATTACCGGTTTTGATGCTTCAGGGCCTATGTTTCCTAATCCCAGTACAGCCGTACCGTTAGTTATAACAGCGACCAGATTTCCTTTTGCCGTATATTTATAAACATCTTCTTTATTTTCAGCGATAGCTTTACAGGGTTCAGCTACACCGGGTGAGTACGCAAGCGCCAGATCGAGTTGTGAGCTCAGCATTTTTGTTGGCACAACCTCAATCTTCCCGGGTTGACCCTGCATATGATAATTGAGTGCATCTTCTTTTCTGATCTTTATAGACATAGGGAGCTTATTTGAACAGCAAATTAGACAATTGGCGGATTAGCTAATACGTTGTGTGGAAAATTTGTTAAAGCTAAAAGCAGAAAGCGTAAAGCAGAAAGGAGAGCAGCATTATGATTGAGATCTTTTCCAAATTCATCCATTCACTCGCTCATTCACTCATTTTTCCTGAGGTCATCGCTGGTTCGAAAAGTTTTAAGAATGGTTTCAAGTTCGCGTATGATCTCACGTTGTGGCTTACCCGGACTAAATGTAAAGCCCTCAATATAATATAACAAACCCCGCTGTTGATCCACTAAAGCATAACCAACAAATGGGCCTCCCATGCTATGGTTATTGGTGCGCCACAATCCCCGGATTTCCATGGCATAATGATTATTAAGTTTTGATTGCCTGGCTATAACCGGATTAAATGGCACCTCGGTTTCTGTCACTATAAAACTTATCGGATTGTCAGGATTTTCAAAGAGATAATTTTTCGCAACAGCATCACGCCAGGCAATAAGACTGTCTGGCAACAACTGGTATTCACTCTCATAAGGTTTCCATGCTATGAATACATCCTTGTCAGCTTCAAGCTCTATTTGCCTGAACCAAATAAAATCATCTCGTTTATCAGCCACTTTATATCCGTAGGGAATGTTTAAAGCACATTGTTGTTCCTCAATAAGGAAGTTGCTAATGTTTTCTGCGGTTTTTGTTTTGAGAAGTTTTTCTTCTAGTCGTTTACGTTCAATATCGTTGAGGTAATCCCTGAGGCTTTGGGAATTGTTGAGGATATGCTTAACAAGAAGTTCCTCTGTCTGGCTAAAAAGGTAAATCACTTCCTGATTTCTGGCATTTAAATCTTTCTCAGTATAAATGTAATAACTGGTGTCCGCTTCAATCTGCTGAATTGTTTCCGGAGTAAATCCCTGGATCAATCGCTTCGCACCCTTTGTGTCTTGATCAAGCGAAAAAACATACATGAGATTGCGCAGTTGCATGAGCAAACCAAGATCCCCGCTGGGATGCACATTGATAATATTAAACAAAGGTTCTTCACGGGGAAGTCCGGGCACATCCGATCCCAGGACTTTGCGAAGGGCACTCCCAACTTCCCCCTTCCATTGCATGGAGTCAATAACAATAAGGATATCGCCGGAATGACCGGTAGATTTTGGTAAATAAGTTTTATCTCCTTTTTGGCAAGCCAGCAGGAAAGTAACAACGACAAGGGAAACAATAACTCTTAACATGCGAACAATTTACATTTATAATGCAAAAATAATGCGAAGTCACGGGAGTGTTTCACATGATGAGTTAATAGTTAGTGATTACCTTCTACTCGTCAGGTTTACTTTTCAAATGCCTACTACGAGTTTCTGGCCTACGTGGATTTTATTACCGTCGAGTTTGTTCATCGCCTTTAATTTTTCGATGGTCAATCCTTCAAACTTCCTGGATATATCCCATAAAGTATCTCCGGGTTGAACGGTATAGGTTTTCGAATCCGGTACAGCTAGCGGTGTTGTTACTTTTGATGTTGAGTTAGATGCTACTGCTTTCGCGGCAGCCGATGGTCTCAGCCAAATGGTCAATCGTTGACCAACCCGAATGTTATTGCTGTGAAGATTATTCCATTTCTTTATATCGGCTACTTTCACACCATGCCGGATGGCAATAGAACCTAATACATCACCACTTCTCACTTTATAAACGACCCGATCACTTCCATATGTGCTACCCGGAGAATTTGTAGCCAGCAACTCCAACTCCTTCTTTCCGACTTTTGATGCTGAATCAAGAATGGCCAACCGGTTCAATTCAAGATTCTGCATAGCTAGTGTTGGAACACGGATGGTATATGCTTTTGTTACATCCGGCAGCGCATTGTGCTTAACGGAGGGGTTGAGCTTTTGAAGGTCATCCAGGCAAACATTAGTCAGTTTAGCAAACGTATCAAAGTGAAGGTATTTGGTTACGTGCAGCGTGTCAGAGTCCATTAGCATTTCCTGTCCTTCGTCAATGAAATTATGTTCTTCCAGGTAATTCATGGTATAAATAATGGCGACAAACTGAGGTACATAGGATCTTGTCTCGCGGGGAAGGAAAGGATAGATTTCCCAGAATGTTTTTTTGTACCCTGATTTACGGATGGCCTTACGAACATTGCCTGGTCCTGTATTGTAGGCAGCAAGCGCAAGTTCCCAATCATGAAACATGTTATACAAATCGCGCAAGTACTTGCACGCAGAAATAGTTGCCTTTTCGGGATCCATGCGATCATCAACATACCAATCATGTTGAAGACCATAAAAGCGACCTGTAGCTGACATGAACTGCCACAGTCCCACGGCTGAAACCCTTGAGATAGCGCGTGGATTCAGGGCCGATTCAATAATGGATAGATATTTCAGTTCGTCCGGCAAGCCATACTCAGCCAGATGTTTCTCAAACATGGGAAAGAAAAGGTTTTTCCTTCGCATCATGAGGCGTGTGTACTCACGATCCTTCACTGTAAAATAATTAATGAAAGCATGAATACGATCATTATAAGGCAAAGGAATTCTTCCTTCAATACAGGATAGCCTATCCATTAAAAGCCCCGGACTATCATCACCGGGAATATATTCAAACTGCATCGGCACGGAATAAAATACAAAGTCGGCAGTGTCTTCCTTGTAAAGCATTTCTTGTTCGGCATTGGCCACTTCCAATGAATCCACTACTGAGGAATCAGCAACGGTTACTAAAACAGAATCTGGCGCCTCCTGGCTAAAAGCAATAAGGGTGACCAGATTAAAAAATAAAAAAAAGCAAAACCTCTGCATAGCCTAATTCAGTTCGAGTATTTGTTTTGAAAAATTAAAAAGTTTAGACTCCTCAAAGTCGTTGCCCATTAGCTGCAACCCAATGGGTAGTCCATTGTCATCTTTTCCGCAGGGCAGCGAAATCGCGGGAACGCCTGCGACGTTTGCCTGAACAGAAAAAAGATCAGCCAGGTACATCTCTACAGGATTTTCTGTATGCTCTCCAAGCTTAAACGCTGTAGTAGGAGTAACCGGCATTATAATAAAATCATATTCCTTTAATATCGCTTTCAGCTTTTCACGAATAATCCGCCGCACTTTCTGAGCCTTTGTGTAATAGGCATCGTAGTAACTCGCGCTCAACACAAAAGTTCCCAGAAGAATTCTTCTCTGGACTTCTTTTCCAAACGCCTCAGATCTTGTTTTCTTATACATTGAATGAAGATCCGAACCATTTTTGCTTCTGTAACCATACCGCACCCCATCGTATCGCGACAAGTTTGAACTTGCTTCCGCAGTAGCCAGTATGTAGTACGTTGGAAGAATGTATTCCGTAAGGGGAAGATCCACTGCCTCAACCGTATGACCCGCCGCTTTTAATTTTTGAATCTTCGTCAAAATATTTTCCCGTATCTCTTTCTGTATTCCCTCTGCACTTTCAATCTCCCTCATGTAAGCAACTTTATAGTTTTGTTCGTTGCTTCTGGCTAATAGTTCAACAAAGGGCGGAACAGGTATTTGAGAAACGGTACTATCGTTATCGTCTTTACCCGCTATTACTTCAAGCACCTGAGCTATGTCATCAACCGCCGTGCCGAAAATACCAATGCAGTCGAATGATGAGCCATAAGCAACAAGACCAAATCTTGATATCCTCGAATAGGTTGGCTTTAAGCCAATGACACCACAAAACGCAGCCGGCTGACGAACCGATCCGCCCGTATCAGAACCAAGCGAGACACGACACATATCAGCCATGACCGCTACTGCTGATCCTCCGGAAGAACCTCCGGGTACGCGTGTATTATCAATATCATTCTTCACAGAACCAAACACTGAATTTTCATTTGATGAACCCATCGCAAACTCATCACAATTTTGACGGCCAATGATTATAGCATCTTCATCAAGTAACCGCTGAACCGCCGTAGCATTAAACTGTGAAATAAATCCGTCAAGAATTTTACTGCTGGCTTGTAAGGGGTGGTCTTTATAGGCCAGAACGTCTTTCAGTCCTACAATTAATCCAGCCAGCCTGCCGGCTTTTTTCTCACTAATCTTATTATCTATTTCCGCTGCACGTACCAACGCCTCCTCTTCATAAACGCTTATGAATGCGTTCAGATGAGATTTTTGTTTAATGTTAACTAAGTGATGGTTGACTAAGTCTTTACAGGAGATGGCGCCACGCTTCAGGTCGTTTTGGATTTCCCGAAATGTCACGTATGACTTCACTCCCTACTTTTTATCCTCAATTTTATTCACTTCTTTACCGGCTTCGTCAACTTCTTTTTTAACGTCGCTTACAGCATCTTTGAATTCGCGGATACCTTTTCCAAGTCCTTTCGCGAATTCAGGGATCTTTTTAGCTCCGAAGAAAATCAGCACCACCAACCCGATGAGGATCCACTCACCCATACCGGGCATTCCGAACAAAAGTATTGCGTTCATAACCTGTGATTTAAACTGTAAAGATAGAGTATAATGTTTGAACGAAAAAATGATGATTTACGTGCAAAACGAGGCTATGTAAGCAAAAAAATATAATTACCCGAAAGGGTTTTTTACAGGCGGCCAAGCCAGAGTTGCGGGTCGAGAGGAGTCTTGTTTTTGTATATCCTGAAACGCAACTCTGAAACGCCTTCTGCGTTCGTTAAGACCTCTCCAATTTCCTGGTTCGTGTTTACTTTTTGACCGGTTCTCACAAACACTTCGCGCAATCCGGAGTACACTGTAAAGTACTCGCCATGACTGATAATAACAGAATTTCCAATGGTAGGCATAACAGCCACTGCTTTTACTACACCTTCAAAGATGGACCTCACCTTCTCATCTTCTTTGGTTTGAATATTTACTCCTTCATTTTGAAGTATCACTCCTTTCAGCACAGGGTGATTTTGCCGGCCAAATTTTTGAGACACAAAACCTGAAACAGGCCATGGAAATTTTAATTTATTATCCTCAAAGGACGATGATAATGCTATGGCTTCCTTCGAGCGGGAAGTAGCTCGTTCACGCTCCAGTTCTTCACGTATGATTTCTTCAATCTTTTTATCAAGCAATGCCAGCGTCTTTTTAGTTACCTCAAGATCTTTTTTTAACTGTTTCTCTTCTTTCGCCAAGGACTGGACCAACGTGTTTTGCTTTTTCTTAAGATTGGTCAGGTTATTGTTTTCTGCAAGTTGTTCGTTCAGCAACTTATTCTTCACTTCACGTTTGCCTTCAATCTCTTTTACCTGGCCCGATAATTCTTCCTGCACCTTAACGATTTGTTCGGCCTGAAGTCTTCTGGCATCAGAATATTGTTCAATGTAACGAAGTCGGGTAAGCAGATCATCTAACGATTTTGCCGAGAAGAGAAAGGATAGCGGTGTAATGCTGTTTTTCGTTTTCTGCGCTGCATATAGCATATCGGCATATTCTTTTTTGAGCTTTTTCAGATCTCTTTCAAGAGCATCAATAATATCTTTGTTTTCGCCGATTTCATTATCAAGCAGACCAATTTCACCTTTGATTGAATTAATCAGGACTTCCTGCTGATGAATGCGCTGATTAAGCGCGTTAAGTTCGCCAAGGGAATTTTTCTTTTTTGCAGCGGTTTCAGAAAGTATACTTTCTGTTTCTTTTATCTTCTCAAGATTTTGCTGCTTTTCATTTTGAAGTTGCGTCTTGGTCTTCTGTGCGATTACAACAGAAAAAGAGAGTGAAAAAATAACTGTAAAAACCAGGACACACTTACCGGCGAACATATTTTTTAGGAATATTAAAAGGAAACTTAAGCTCTTTGTCTCCAACTTCAGCTTTATTGTATTCAAAAATAATTGTTGTGTTTAATAATCCTGCAAGTGTTTTATACAAGAGTGTGATGTGCCCGTTGTATGGAAATACTTTATCTTGCACAGGTTGAAAATTAGAGTAATTAATCACCAGCGAGTTGTGCGTATTATTCTCTTTCAATTCCACTTTCTCCACTTTCATGCTTGCTGCATTAACGTAATTAACTACACTCACCGGCCCGGCCTCCTGCTTAAGCACAAACATTGAGGTGAGCGGCTCCACATCATCCTCATCCTTGCGGTCCATGATTAAATTACCCAACATCGCTGACTGGATCACCTGATAGTTGATCTCAAAATTAAAACGACGGCTAAGTTCTTCGTATTCAAATACAAAGAATTCTTTATCTACCGTACTTACGATTGTGATAGAATCTCTATTGATCAAAGCTTTACCCCCTTGTACCCCAATAACAGAAAATGTCATCCATATAACGCTGTCTTTCCTGATCCGGATATTCGCCTTAACGTCGCGTTCCTTTGATTCGTCGCGTAAAATCATGCGGGCTTTACCCTGGAAATAATCGAAGTCAATTTCTTCAATTTTAAGTGTTGTTGAAGGTGTCGCAACGGTTGTTGTTGATGTAAGTACTTTTTTACTACAAGACAGGAAAAGAATGGAGAGGGCAAGCAGGAGGAGTTTAGAGCTTCTATTCATAGATTTTCCGATTGGCGATTTTCCTATTAAGCATTTCATTGTTAGCGTCGGTTTCCTTTGCCTTCTCCCATTGCTGTACCGCGCCATTTATATCCCCTAACTTAAATAAAATATCACCATAATGTTCAAAATGAACAGCATTTGCCTGGCCGGAAAGAATGGCCCGTTCCATAAATTTTTTAGCTTCCTTATATTTTCCACGTACATACAGCACCCAGGCATGCGTATCCAAATAAGTAGGATTATCAGGATTATTCTTGATAAGCTGGGTTGACATTTTCTCCGCTTTCTCAAGGTTTTCCTTGCGCAACGACAGGTAATAACTGTAATTATTCAATATTACGTCGTTCTCAGGATTAAGCGCCAGTGCTTCTTCATAAGCTTGATCAGACTTGGCAAATTGCTTCAGGGAATAATAGGTGTCTCCTAACATGCCATTGATGTCTGCAAGAAGTCTATTGTTACTACCGGATAATTTTTTGGCCTGTTCCAAAGCCGCGACTGCTTCATCATATTGCTGCTTACGCAGATGGGCAAAGCCATTAAAGTAATAAAGCATCGCCTGATTAGGGAACAACTCCAGGGCCTGATCAGTATGCCTGATTACATTGTCAAACTGGTTGACTTTCATTTCGAGAAACAAAAGGTTTTGCCAAACCTCATAGTTTACGTCACCCAATTTAATGGCTACCTGGTATTCATTTATGGCATCATAATCATTACCTGTGGACAAATACAAGTCGCCACCCAGAACATGAACGTTAGGCTCCTGCGGGTAATCCTTCACCAGTTTTTCATAGAGGGATACAACAAAAGCTTCTTTGCTTTCATCTTTTATATTTTTGGAGCGATTATAGTTGAGTTCTGTATTATAGGCACCCAGTACAATTATCTTGCTCCCCAGTTCAACGGAAGGATCGTCAAAAACATATGTTAACAATTTCCGGGCTTTTTCTTCCTGTTGTGTATCCCGGTAAAACCCAGCCAATAACATCCGGGCATTGCTTGCATCCTCATTTTGTTCAACAAACTTTTCAAGGTTGGAAATAGCCAGTGACTGTTGTCCATTTTTTGAAAGCACTTCAGCGAAAGCCATTGCATAACGCTCATCACCCGGAAAGGCATCCAGCAACTTTTCCCCTTCGTTGATGGCTTCTTTTATTTTTCCCGCTTCAAGATACAGGCTGATCTTTTGTACCGATGAGACCTCATTAACACCAAAAATGCTTTCGGCTTTATTGTAGGTCTTTATTGCATTTTCCGGTTTGCGACTATATTGGTAGATGGCAGCAAGATCATAAAGATGCTCTTCCGTTCCCTTTATTTCGCTGATCATGGTTTCATACATCTCTGCCGATTTATCGAACCTGGCCATTGAATTATAAATGGAGGCAGCCAGCAGATAGAAATACTTATTTTTCTTTTCAAGCTTAAGCGCATTTTCAATGCTTAATGAAGCCCGCATCAAATCATCTTGCTTATCGCTGCGCGAAAGAACTTCGGCTATTTTATAGTGAACGGTGGCATTTTCAGCATTTACTTCAAGGGATTTCTGAAAATAAAGGAGCGCCTTGGCATAATCTTCAAGGATAAAATATTTTTCGCCCTCAGTAAAATAAAATTCCGCTTCACGATACTTAATGTTATCCCGTTGAGGCGTTTCAGAAACATTGCTCTTCTTCTTTTTCTGCGCAACCGCCGGATGAATCATCAAAATACCGCCGATCAACAGCAAACCAACAGCACTATAGAATTTCACTGCTTTCAAAATTATCCCTGATTAAATGAATTTGGGTTTTATAAAACGTAACCGAGGTATCGGAGCCAAAATTAATGAATTTTAATCATATACTCCCCAATTACCATGTCTACTCTAAAGTGGAAAACAGTCAACGCGCCACTTGGTTTACAACCCAAAAGAAGTTCGAAAGTTCTTTCTTTCAATCAGGTAGGTGAGCCCTAAATAAACAATGAGCAGTCCGTTGCCAAAAACAATGGATGTCCAATAATCATTAAAACGAACATATTGGGCTATTAGGATTAGTGAAATAGCTAAAAGAACGTATCCAAGGCCGGCGGCCCACTTATAAGGAATCGGATAATACTTTTGACCTAAGGCATAACAAGCTGCAGCCATTGAAAAATAACAAATCAGTGTTGCCCAACTGCTCCCTACATAACCGGCAACAGGAATTAGAATATAGTTTGCCAGAATAGTAATGATCGCCCCGCCTACACTGATGATCGTTCCATAATATGTTTTGTCAGTAAGTTTAAACCATATCGTGAGATTGTAATAGATGCCATAGAAGAGATAAGCTGTTAATAAAATCGGAACAATATTAAGTCCTTCCCAATACGCTTCATCGCGGAGCAAGTGTTTGAATATCTCCATATTCACCGAGACGCCTAAAAGCAATACACAACAAATAAGGATGAAATAATGATTTACCATTGCAAATAATTCGGGAGAATTCTTCTCGCGGGCGTTACTAAAAAAGAAAGGTTCCGCAGCAAACCTGAACGCCTGCACCGCTATGCTCATGAAAACAGCAAACTTGTAGCTGGCGCCAAAAATACCCAATGCATATACATTGCTTTTCCCCGGGTAGAAATTTTCAGGAAGCCACGACTTTAATGTAATACGAGAGAACATTTCATTGGTAGTGCCGGCTAAACCTGTGAGCATAATGGGGTAAGCGTAATTCATCATTGCACCAATGATATTGCTGTTGATCACGGGCCTCCAGCTAAGAAAAGTTTTAATAAAAAAGAGAATGTACAAGGCGTTTGCCACCAGGTTAATTATAAATACATAGCCTACACCTATAGCAGGGTTATACGCCACTTTCAAAAAGTAAATGTTGAGCACAACGATCACGAGCACATTAAGAATTTTGGCTGTAGCGAAAGTCAGCGCTTTTTTCTCCAACCGAAGCTTTGCAAAAGGAATGGCTACTAAAGCGTCAACGGCAATGATGCCCACCATCCACAAAATATAATCTGTATGATTGGGCATCGAGAGACTTCGGGCTATGGGATTTGCGAATAGTATAAAAAAAACAGACAGCACCATCGTTATTAGCATAACAGCCGTTTGCGCCGCATTAAAGATGTAGCTTGCATTCGCTCCTTCTTTTGTACTGAACCGGAAGTAGGCGCTTTCCATTCCAAAGGTGTAGAGAATATTCAGGAAGGCCACCCATGCATAGACATCGGTGATCACACCATATTCTTCCGGATTAAATACGGATGTCTGTGGCAGGATGAGAAAGAAATTAATAGCACGCGGAACAATACTTCCTAGTCCATAAAGAACCGTGTCCCCGGCAAGTCGTTTGATTTTGCTCAATTACTTTCCTTTAAATACAGGTTTTCTTTTCTCAATGAAGGCGGTAGTGCCTTCCTTAAAATCTTCCGTGGTGGCACATGCAGCAAAATTAGTGGCTTCGGCTTCATAGCCATCTTTTTCAAATGCAAATCCGGCGTTTACACTTTTGATGATGTTAGCAATAGCGATGGGGCTTTTACTTAAAATCTTATTCATCAAAGTTGTTGAATACGACATCAACTCATCTTTGTTAGCAACGACATGATTGACCAGTCCAATTGAAAGCGCTTCACGAGCCGTAATCATTTCTCCGGTTAACAATAATTCCAATGCTTTTCCCCTGCCTGCTAACTGCGTCAATCGTTGTGTACCTCCGTAACCCGGTATAGTTCCCAAATTGATTTCGGGCTGTCCCAGTCTGGCATTTTCCACTGCAATTCTTATATGACAAGCCATTGCTAATTCACATCCGCCTCCAAGCGCAAAGCCATTTATGGCAGCTAATATTGGTTTTTCAGAATGTTCTATTTCGTGTAATAAAAGCTGACCTTTTTTTGATAATTCAAAGGCTTCTGCCTGATTCAGAGAAGTCAGTTCCTTTATATCTGCACCGGCAATGAATGCTTTGTCACCGTCACCTGTTAGAATTACGGCACGAATTTTAGCATTCTGGCTAATTTCTTGCATATCTTCACGAAGCCTCTCAAGCATTTCGACATTTAAAGCATTTAAGGCCTCCGGCCGTGATACAGTTAAAACAAGAAGACCATTCTCCTCTGATTTTTTGAGTAAGGGCATGTTGGGTGTGTTTATTTTTTTTGAATGTAACTTATTGAGTTTTAAAGAAGCACAAAAATTTTATGAGGCCCGTCCTTTTATTTTGTTTCTTAAGCCTTGTATGGGGAAGTGCTACTAATGCCCAAACTACTTCAATTGCAAGTGGCAATTGGAATGATGTAACAGTATGGTCATCAGGTGTCCCGGGTCCTACCACAAATGCATCTGTATCACACCCTTTGCTTATTAACCAAAATATATCAATATCAACAGGCTATTATACCTTTGCCGCTAATGCAACTGATAATACCAATTTCAGTCTTACCGTCGGTAATGGTGGTGTAATTGATGTAACGGCAGGTACTACCACATTTGGTGGTAATGGCAACATTAATAACTTCTCTACTCTGATAGTGAGAAGCGGTGCTACGTTAATATTAGGTGCCACATCAATCGGGAACAATGTAACTCTTCTTATCGAATCAGGAGGGACACTAATCATCAATGGAAACCTCACCAATGGCAACAACAGCGGAACATTTACCATTGGCGGTCTGGTGTATGTGAATGGAAATTTTAATAATGGGGGAAATGCCGATCTTATTGGAACCGGGGATATCATTACCACTGGCTCACTTAATAACGGAGGATCATCAACTACCTTTGGTTCTGGTCAAAGTTGCAACACAGGTCCTTGTTCGGGAAGAAATCTTTGCGGGTTTACTAATTCAATTACTGCCAATCAAGCAAGATGTTCAGGTCTTGCTGCCGCAGCCCTGACAGGAACGACAAATGCTGGCAGTCCATTTACTTATCTCTGGGAATATAGTACAACTTCTTCAACAACCGGTTTTGCATCCGCCCCTGGCACAAATAGTAACTCATCGTACTCACCTGGTACACTTTCACAGACTACCTGGTTCAGACGAAAAGTTACCTCAGGAGGTTGTACGGGAACATCACCAGCTGTTCAAGTAACCATTATGCCAGCTAATAGTGGATGGATTGGTGGATTTAGTACAAATTGGAATACCGGAGATAACTGGTGCAATCGCCAACCACCAAACTCTTCAGGCGATGCTGTAATTCCATCCGTTGCTAACAATATGCCTATAATAAACAACAACGTTGCCGTATGTCGAGATCTTATTATTCATCCAGGCGCAACATTAACTTTTTCTGGGTCCTCTGCAACCTTAACAATTTACGGTGATGTCACCAATAATGGAACTTTTAATCCAAGTAGCGGTACAGTGAATTTAAACGGAACTTCTCCGCAAACCTTTACCAGTAGCGTTTTAACTTTTAGAACATTGACCTTCAATAAT
Source organism: uncultured Roseivirgaceae bacterium (assembly GCA_964521255.1). Taxonomy (GTDB): domain Bacteria; phylum Bacteroidota; class Bacteroidia; order Cytophagales; family Cyclobacteriaceae; genus ZC4RG29. The sequence goes on along the minus strand of CAZFRM010000017.1, from coordinate 91,619 downwards.
TCTACTGGTATCACCTTTAACACTCTCGCCACGGTAACCGATCGAATCAATATGACGGCGGGCGCAATCAATCTCATGGGCAATAACCTCTTGCTCACAGATGATGGCTCAACCAATGATCTGACCTATACTTCTGGCTGGTTTTATAATGGCGCTTTTAGCCGGGCCATTCCTGCTTCAACATTTAACACTGACAGGATATTGTTTCCTATGGGCACCATTTCCAATTATAGGCCTTTCAAAGTCGGCCGGACAGTCAGTGGAAATTCAGGAGTGTTACGCGTAAGCCATACTGGGGCGCCAACGACCTCCGATGTATCATTCGCTGATCCAAGTACCTCAACCACCGTTGTGAAACGTCAGGATTCATACTGGACTGTGAGTAACACCGGAATAACAAGTGGAACCTGGACCATCGAAACAGGTGGTACTGGTTTTGGAACGGTTGGTGAACTCGCTGACTTGAGAGTAATAAGAAGTGCGAGTGTTGTGGGTAGCCACGGTTCAGTATCCGGAAACATTAGCCCCAATGAAAACTTCTTAGTTTCAAGAACAGACTTGACGACAACTGACTTAACCAACACCTTTTACATCGGCTCAGTTGATGCAATTCAAACTCCTCTTCCTATTCGCCTATTAAGTTTCTCAGGATATTTTTCTGGTAATGGAACTACAATTGATTGGTCTACGGCAAGTGAAGATAACTTTGATCATTTCCTTCTTGAGCGTTCTGTTAATGGTATAGATTTCAAATCCATTGCCAGGATAAGTGGAAAAGGAGGTCATAACATTATTTCAAAATATTCTCATCTTGATGAAACAGCACATTCAGGCCGTTATTATTACCGGTTGAAGATCATCAATGTTGATGAGTCATTCGAATATTCAAAGACAATTGCAATCATAGCTTCCGGAGAAAAGAATGGAATTTCTGTTTATCCCAACCCGGCAAGTAATCAGTCCTTTCATGTAAAATTGAATGAGGATGTTTCCTCGGCGCGTTTGGTTCTTCTTGATGAATTGGGCAAAATTCACCTCGATGCTAACCTAAGCGAAGGTGACAATGAAATACCGTTGAGACTTGATATGCCCAATGGAATTTACGTGGTTAGGGTATTGACAGGCTCTGGAATTCAAACCATGAAACTGGTAGTGGCGAGGTAAGCTTTTCCCAGGTTAATTTCAATCGTCCCATACTGGTACCGCTCCATTAATTTTTACGGCATTTTTGTTTTGCATTTTAGGATTAAAATTGTAAAGAAAGCGTTTAAATAGCGCTAAACGCATTTTTAAAATAATTGCCTGTTAATTGGTAGATTTCTTGCATAAATTTGCGGAGCCCATTGTTTCTGCGTTTAGTGCGTTAAGTGCGTCGGGTCGTGAAATAATCACAGTTTAGAAGACCATTCTCCTCCATTGTCTTGAGTAAAGGCATGGGCGATGTGTGTTTGGTTGAATGTGCAACTTATTGAGGTTTTATTAAGGGTGACAAAGAATCTATGAGAAAGCTTTTAGGGATTTTGATTTTCGTATTTGCTTCTGTTTCATCGTATTCCCAATTAAGATATAGCTCAAATAATAATTATACAGGAGCATGGGAAACAGCAAGTTCCTGGACTAAAGCTGAAGCCTGGATGGCAGATCCTCCTCCATCAACAACGCTTTCGGGAGGACAGATCGTAAATATTTATGGTTACATTACGAGAGTCGGTAACCTTGACGTTACAGGTGGATCCTACATTAACATATATGATACTTTGGTGATTGCAGGCAATCTAACCTTAGCAAACCAAGGAGTCGTAGTTCACCCCGGCGGTCTTTTGATTGTACTTGGTGATTTAACTTCTACTACTTCCGGTGGAGCTAAAATTAACAATAGTGGTAATATAGTTGTAGTTGGAGAATTCACGCATTGGGAGGGAACAATTACTGGTGGTACGGATTTTTATATTTTTGACGATACACCTTTCATTGATAATAGCGGTGGTGAGACGTTTCCCAACAACACAGAAACCGAACAGGATCTCGAAAATAATGATCCCGAACTTGCTGATTTTGTAGGGGGCCTTGGTGTCGGTTGTGGGGCCTCAAATTTTATCAATACAAATCAATGGATTTGTTCAGGCAATTCTCCTTCACAAATATCAGGAAATAGCATCTCAGGAGGAACCTATCAATGGCAAGCAAGTACAACCTCTGCTACGAGCGGATTCTCCAACATAACATCTGCAACAGGTCAAAACTTCACACCTGGAACTCTAACGCAAAATACCTGGTACAGAAGAAGAGCCACTAGGAGTAGTTGCTCATGGAATTCCAGTGCAGTTTTAATCACAGTTATGTCTTCTGGAGGTTGGACAGGTGCATCAAGTTCAGATTGGAATACTAATTCAAATTGGTGTAATAATACCAGGCCTTCTTCAACCATTGATGCTATAATTCCAGTCGTCTCTTCAAATCGCTACCCGAACATAGGGTCAGCTGCAAGTGCACTCAACCTTACTATTAATTCTGGTGCATCAGTGACAATCAGTTCAAACACTTTAAGTGTTTACGGCAATTTCACATTGCAAGGAACAATTTCAGGAAGCGGAACATTAGCTTTTACCGGCTCAGTACAGCAGACCATTTCTGGAAATACGCTGACCCTTGAACGCTTGCAATTCAACAATATCTCAGCAAACTCAATTGTAATTCAGACAGCGGTAACCGTTAGGAACACATTAACTTTTACTTCAGGAAACGTAAGCCTCTCAGGAAACACATTAATGCTGGGATATGATGTTAATAATCGGGGGTACTTGTCTTATACAAGTGGCAAATTTTACAATGGAAACTTCACCCGATGGATTCGGGGTTGGACCGTTAGTGAAACTGCAACTGATGGTGACATTGGGAACTCCGGCGCCTATTTATTTCCACTAGGAACATCTGAGGATACTCGTCCCATAACTTTATGGTATCCGTCGAGTGCCCCAAATCCAGGGGGTAGCATAACGATTTCCCATACAGGGGTTAATACTACCAGTGATGTCAATATTACTGATACGGGAGGACCAATTCTAAGAAGAGGTAATTCTTACTGGACGATTTCTTCTGGCAATGGTTTATCAGGAGGAACTTTTAATGTGAAGGCAGGGGGAACCGGATTTGGACCTGTAGCCAATCTTTCACATATACGATTGATGAGGCAAAATAGTGCCATCCCGTCTTCAACTCACGTTACTGCTACTGGTAGTTTTACTAACTTTTTAGCACGTCGTTCAGATATAAGTCTTGCGAATCTTACAGGTGGATCTTTGTATGTAGGTTCAATTAATAATACCGTCTCTCCACTTCCTATTCGATTACTTAGTTTAGGCGGCTACTTCACAAATGAAGGTATTAATGTTGAATGGTCTACCGCTAGCGAAGACAACTTTGATCACTTTCTTTTGGAACGATCAACCAACGGAACTGATTTTGAAACGATTACCCGAATAAGTGGCCGAGGTGGACATAATGTTAAAACCACCTATTCATATTTGGATGAAGATGCATTGTCAGGGCGATATTATTATCGTCTAAAAAGTATTGATCTTGACGAATCATACGAATACTCTAAGGTCATTGCCGTAATTGCCGATAGTGAATTAACCAGTACGTTTTCTCTGTACCCTAACCCTGTAATTGAACAAACAATTTATATCAAGATAAACGACGGTTCCACATCATCACGATTTTTACTTTTTGACGAAGCTGGGAAAAATCTATTAGACGTAAAGCTCGAAGCTGGTAAGAATGAAATAGCACTAGGAAGTAATATTAAAAATGGAATCTATATTGGCAGGGTGATCACTTCTAACGGATTTAGATTTGTAAAGATCGCCGTAGTCAGATAACAGTCTCAAACCACCGAACTCTTCACCTGCAAATGACTCATCATATCTTCCACCATCTCCGGTAGCCCGAACGAAGGCTCCCAATTCCACTCTTCTCTTGCAACAGAATCATCGATAGACCTTGGCCAGGATTCAGCGATCTTTTGACGATAGTCCGGCGCGTAAGCCATTTCAAAATCAGGAATGTATTTCTTAATGAAGGCCGCTACATCTTCCGGGCAAAAACTCATTGAAGAGACGTTGTAGCTGGAACGGATTTTTATTTTCTCCTTTGGCGCTTCCATTAAATTCAGTGTTGCTTTTATTGCATCGTCCATGTACATCATCGGAAGGTAGGTGTCGGCCATGAGGAAACAAGTATATTTTTTTTCCTGGATCGCTTTGAAAAAAATGTCAACAGCATAGTCGGTCGTTCCTCCGCCTGCCATAGAACGATACCCAATCAAGCCCGGGTAACGAAGGCTTCTTACATCCAACCCATATTTGTAGTGATACCATTCACACCATCGCTCCCCGGCAAGTTTGCTGATGCCATAGATGGTCGTAGGTTCCATAACGGTATGCTGGGGCGTGTTATCTTTTGGTGTAGTCGGGCCAAACACAGCGATTGAACTTGGCCAGTATACTTTATCGATTTTAAACTCTACCGCGGCATCAAGAATGTTGAGCAAGCTATCCATGTTGAGATGCCAGGCTGACTTGGGGTTCTGTTCTCCCTTTGCCGACAGGATAGCTGCGAGGTGGTAAATTTGAGTGACCTTATTTTTTCGGATAAAGTCGAAAAGGATTTCCCTGTCAAGCGCATTAAGGATTTCAAAATTTCCTTTACCAACAACATTGCCCGGGTTTTTAATGTCGGTTGCAATTACTTTTTCTTTACCATAAAGATTCCAGAGGCCTTGCGTCAATTCTGACCCAAGTTGTCCTCCTGCTCCAATCACTAATATTCTGTGCTCCTTGCCCATTGCTTTCGGCTATGTTATTTCAAAATTAAATAAATTTACCATTAACCTATCACTTGTTAGGATTTGATTAATGATAGATCATTAACTTTGCTTCCATGACTTTTGAAGAATATCTAAGTAGCAAAAGAATTGACTCCAACCTTTTCTTTTTGAAAGAGAAAAAACTCTGGGCTTCCTGGAAAAAAGAATTTGAGCAAATCCATCCAAACAGCTTTACGGCTCAAAAGCTCTATCTCATTAATCCCATTCGGCGCAAGTATCCGCTTAAGGAGATTCCCATTCCAAAAACTGCAGCGGTAAAACAAGAAGCTGAAACTAAACCTCCAACGATACCAGCACCTTCCACAACAGCAAAACCTGTGATGAAGCCGGTATTCAAACCCAAACCAAAAATCAATTAAACAAACACCTAGCCGTCATACGATGTATACAAAATTAAAACCCGCTCTGATTCGTGAACTCAAGGCAATACGTGAAGCCGGATTATATAAACAAGAGCGAATTATCACCACTGCACAGGGAGCCGAAATAAAAACAAATGGAAAGGCGGTAATTAATTTCTGTGCAAATAATTATCTCGGCCTATCGTCACATCCTCGCGTAATCGATGCAGCCAAACGCACCATCGATACGCATGGGTTTGGTATGTCTTCGGTGCGTTTTATTTGTGGCACACAGGACATTCATAAAGAATTAGAAGAAAAAATTTCATCTTTCCTGCGAACAGAGGATACCATTCTTTATGCAGCAGCATTTGATGCCAACGGTGGTGTGTTTGAACCGCTGTTGTCAGAACAAGATGCTATTATTTCAGATGAACTAAATCATGCATCTATTATTGATGGTGTTCGCCTTTGCAAAGCCATGCGCCTGCGTTACAAACACAACAATATGGATGATCTTAAAGTAAAACTGGAAGAAGCGAAAAAGAATGGCGCCAACCAGATCATGATTGTTACTGATGGAGCATTTTCAATGGACGGCACTATCGCACAAATGGATACGATCTGTGATCTTGCTGATCAGTATGAGGCATTGGTTATGACCGATGAATGCCATGCTACGGGTTTCATTGGTAAAACCGGACGCGGCGTTCCTGAATACAGAGGGGTGATGGACAGAGTTGATATTATCACGGGTACGTTAGGCAAAGCATTGGGGGGAGCATCAGGAGGATTTACTTCAGGAAAAAAAGAGATTATTGAACTGCTGCGCCAACGCTCAAGACCATATTTATTTTCCAATACATTAGCACCCTCCATCGTGGGTGCGTCGATCGAAGTTTTTAACATGCTTTCCGAGACGACAACGCTTCGTGATAAGCTTGAGCAAAACACAAAGTACTTTCGATCAGCCATGACAAAGGCGGGCTTTGATATTAAACCAGGAGAACATCCCATAGTACCCATTATGCTTTATGAGGCGCCGTTGGCTCAACAGTTCGCGGCTGCTTTATTAGAAAAAGGAATTTACGTTATCGGATTTTTCTATCCTGTCGTTCCCAAAGGTCAGGCACGCATACGGGTTCAAATTTCGGCAGCCCATGAAGTAGAACATCTTGATAAGTGCATCGAAGCTTTTACGGAAGTTGGGGAAGAATTAGGAGTCCTGAAATTGAAATAGGGTCTGCTAAAAAGTCATACCACTCTTTCCCGCAGAATTCGCAGATTGAATGCACGCAGATTTGCGCTGAAGATTTATCTGCGATCTGATATGGCAGAAATCAATTATTTGATATTAAAGTCTTTCTTTTTCTTTTGGACGATCTCGCCCATTTTGGATGTGTCCCTGGTCAGCAGGCCAAAGGCAGGGTCAATAGTTTTTGAGGGGAAGAAAAAGATGCTGTCTTTTTTTCCTTTTAGCCTCAGCTTATAAAGGTTGAAGAATGGAACGATCTTTAGCGATTTTACTTCGGGCCATGCAAATCGCAGATTCCGGTGGCCCTCCATTATAACAATCTTATTTTTTCCTATGGCCACACGTTTTACCTTGTCGCCTACCAAAAGGAAAAAATAAAAAAAGACAAGGCCTACAGTGATAAAAAAAAGCGCTCCGAAAAGGTGCTTGTTCGAGTCACTGAACCGAAGAAAAATTGTCAACGCCATGATCCATTGCAGCACACTGAAGGCAAGGAAAAAATATTTGGCGAAATAAAATTTAACGGGACTAGCTTCTACCATTTTTCAAACAGCATTCAAAAAGTATAACAAAAGTATAACATATCTTTCTAAAATTCATAAACTCTCATCCCAAGATTCCGTGTCTTCATCGAAAAATATCCGCTCAACACGTTTAAGAACAGAAAGCGTATTAAAATGATTCATCACTCTTTCAACACCACGGGAAAATCCTGGCCACGGGAAAAAGTATAAGGATATTGAGGTTTGCCCTTCATCTTCTTCGTCATCTCCGGCACCTGGTCATCCATAAATGATTTCAACTCGTAGATTGTAACCTTACCATCTTTTGGAGCGCCGTCAGCATCACCTTGTAACGCTTTAATGAGGAGATACGTGAACAAGCCGTGACCCAACGAAGCAAATTCCGTAGCAAATTGTTCGCTGCCCGCCGACGCCATTACGTGTATCCCTGCACTTCGCGAAAGCTGAGCAATGGCTTTTTCTTCACCAGCACCTCTCGTGCCTAAAAGCTCAACTGAACCACCCGACTGACAGGCATCCATAATGATTAGTTGTTTTAACGCATTGATATGCCTGAGTTTTTCCTGCAGTACAGAAGCCTCGAGCGCTTCTTTTTGTAACGACTTCAAATCATAAAGTCGTATGCTTTCCGTCGGAATAAAAAAGAATTTATCGTCAACCATACTGCCATGCCCCGCATAGTAGAATATGAAAACATCTTCCGGATGTATTTTGGTTGAGAGTTCGTCAAGTGCATTCAGTATCCTGCTCACCGAAGCATCCTTGTCGTAAAGGGTAATAAACTCAACAGATTTGTAGAGAGACGATGCCTTTTTTTCCATGAGTTCAGCAAACGCTTCCGCATCAGGCCTCGCATAATTGAGCATCATCCTGGGATTCTTATATTCATTTATCCCGACAGACATAATGTAGCAGGTACTGCTCTTTGAAACATGTTCAGAAAAAAATTCTACTGAGGCCGGATCAGATTCAATGTTATTCTGATTGGTTGCTACAGCGGTAAAAGTATTTGTTCCGCCAACAAGCTCAACCGTTTGACGATACACGGCGGATTCGCCTTTCTGTGTTGGTAATTTAAGCGCTTCTCGATTGACAGGAATATTTTTGTTGTTGTGATAAAGTTTAAGCGCATTAACACCACTTCCATTGTTGGTGATCTTCACATGCAGTTCAATTTTTGAAGGATCTGAATTTTCCAGCGTTGCAATTTTTACTGTGGGAGGAGGAGAAGAATTTAATTTCCGTTGTATCGTTTCACGCGTTGTACTTTGGCCACGTGTTTTAAAAATCTGAGGCAGTAATTCCGGCCGGTAAAATTCGTTGAAGAATTGATCAACAGAGTATGTTTTCATGCCATTGACAAAATGTATCGACTTGCGGGCATCATCAGTTCCACTAAAGTATCCATCGGTATTTCTCACAAGCCAATCACTGCTTCCAATGTGGATGTGTTCAAAAAATTCCTTTCCCGTTTTTAAATCCCAAAATTTTGTGCCCCCATCTGTACTATGTGTGATGAGCATGCTTCCATCCTCGCTTTGAAGAATGGAGGTAACTTCGGCCTGATGTCCTTCCAATGTTTTCGTCAATGAACCCGTGCTGGCATCCCAAATCTTTATGCTTCTATCTGCTCCTCCGCTAAAAATAAATTTCTCGTCCCTGCTGAACTTTGCTGCATATACGGCTCCTCCTTGTGCTATGAATTTTTTCTCCATCAAACCCGTTGCCACATCCCAAAGCCGAACACTGCCATCCCATCCTGCGCTCAACAATTTTTTACCATCAGAAGTAAGGCTGACGGTGGAGACCACATCGGTATGACCGATAAAATCACGGACCGGTTTCTTTGTATCCAGTTCATACACCCTTAACGTTTGCCCCAGTTGGGCAGTAAAGACATATAAATCATTAGCACTAAAAATCGCATCGTAAGCCGAGGCATTTTCAAAATCAAAATATTCAACTTGCCTTCCTGTGTTAAGGTCAAATATTTTTAGTGTGGCATCCCAGCTACTGCTCATGATCCGTTTCTCATCATGACTGAATCGAACAGAAAATACCGGCTCACGATGTGCTTTAATAACATGAAGCGTATCTCCTGAGGCAACGTCCCACAGGATCACTCTTCCATCAGCGCCGCCGGTAAGCATTCGGGAGCCATCATCAGAAAGTTCATAACATAAAGGTGCTTTTTCATGACCATTGTATTCCATCAATGTTTGTCCTGTGGCGATGTCCCATCGTTTTGCTTTGGTGCCAAACTTTCCTTTAAACAGACTTTTACCATCGGCACTTAACATTAATTCATTTTTTAATCGTAGGTATTTTGCAATGTGCGACTCCCAATACGAATTTGGATTGTACGTCACACCACCCTTATCCAGTTGATTTAGAATGCCCGTCAGGCTCCCTTTTATTTTTTTCTTGTTGTGATCCCAGATTTTCACTTCGTTGTCATCACACGCCAGAAGAATTAAACCCTGAACGTTGATCTTCGCTTCATTAATTTCACTTTCTATATCAATCGTGTCTTCCCCCACTTTATTTCCTGCAATGGCATCGTATGTTATAATTGATTTTTTCGTGGTTACATAAATGAATTTGTCATCGCGTGAAAGAAGAAGGCTCGTTACTTCTTCAATCTCTTCTGAATATTTTGTGATGAGTTTCCCATCCTTCAAAGCATATTTTTTCACAGCTCCTTTATTAGAAGCCATAAACAGAAATTGATTATCATGACTAAACGATACCCATGTAGCACATCCACCACACCATCCTTCCTCCTGGACGAACGAGTATATCTTCTCCCAGGAAGAAGTAGCGTACACATTAGCAACGCGATTGTCTTCACCGATAGCAAGCCATTGACCATCATGGGAGAATGCTACATTCACACCATAACCGAGACCTTGATCGGCATTAACATCGATAGCTTTGATTAACTTTTTTGTTTTGAAATCCCAGACCTTAGCCTGATCCGGATAACCGGCTGTGATAAAAAATTTCATGTCCGGACTAAAGGCAACTGCTGTAAGAAATTTTTTCTCGGGAGGTGTTGAGAAGAGTTCTTTTCCTGTGGCAACATCCCAAATCTTTGCTGTGCGATCACCACTGCTTGTTATAATAAATTTACCATCCGAACTGAAGTCAATGCAGTTAACTGATCCTTCATGCCCGAGAAATGATCGCACTTCCCTACCTGTGTTTACCTCCCACAATTTTGCCGAACGGTCACGACTACCAGAAGCTACATAATTACTATCAGGACTAATTGCAACAGACAGCACCGCCTGATCATGCCCACGTTGTATAACCGTTTGCAATGTTTGGGCCACCATAACTCGGGCCATTATCACGAAAATGCATGAGAGCGCCAGGCGCATAGGTATAGATTAAAAAATATAAAGCAGTACGTTAAAAAAATAATTGCTCAGCGCGTTTGTGGCTGCGTCTGGCGTAACCCTTCTTCTTCTTCCAACGGCGGCACATCTTCCCAATTTGCCGGTTCAGTATTGTGAAGAAATTCCAGTATTTTATTCTCGACTTGTTTTAGTTTTAGCGAACGAATGTACTTCCCATTTCTAGCCAGAATAAGTCTACCTGTTTCTTCCGATATAGCCAAAACCAATGTATCTGTGTTTTCTGACATACCAACCGCAGCGCGATGGCGAAGACCAAAGTATGAAGGGAGATGATCATTCTCACTAACGGGCAATACGCAACGTGCAGCTTTCACTCTGCCCTTGTAAATGATAACGGCGCCATCATGCAAGGGACTATGCTTATTAAAGATAGAGAGCAGTAATCGCTTATTCACTTCTGCGTCCAGCATATCCCCCGTTTGTGCATAGAATTTTAATTCCGAATCACGCGTGAATACGATCAATGCACCGGTTTTTGTCGCGCGCAAAGTCTTGGCTGCTTCCGTAACCTGACTAATGTCAAAATCTTCATGATAACCATGACGAAGGTTGGATAAGGTTCTAAGAAAGTTTTCCCTAAACTCAGCACTTCGTCCCAGTACTAATAGAAATTTTCTGATCTCGGGTTGAAAAAGTACGATCATAGCAATAACACCTACTCCCATAAATTGTCCGAGAATGGTTGATAACAATTCCATCTGCGCGGCGCGAACCATGAGGTATACAAGATAGAGGGCAAGCAAGCCGAGGAAAATATTCACAGCTATACTTCCCCGAACAAGTTTATAAATCTGGTATAATAAAATACTCACCAGTCCGACGTCAATGAAATCAAACCATGTTACTTCAAGGAATCCTATCTTTAGCAGAAAGATCATACTATTACAAATGTATCACATACAGCACTATAATTGAAGGATTGGCCAATCGAATGATTGATTATTTAAAACGAAAAGTTACATGAGATAGTGTTTCATACTCCATGCATCTTCCCGTACAGGTGAATGATCTCCCGCGCTTCTTTTACATCATGAACACGGAGAATACTTGCTCCCTTTAACAGCGCAATTGTATTTAGTGAAGTTGTTCCATTGAGGGCCTCTTCCGGTGTTATGTTCAAGGTTTTCCAGATCATTGACTTTCTTGACAAGCCGGCAAGGATAGGTTTATCCAGAACGGCAAAGGCTTCAAGATGATTCAGCAATTGAAAATTCTGATCAACCGTTTTGGCAAACCCGAAACCCGGGTCGATAATGACATCATGAATTTCTCTTTGACGGAGATCAAAAATGATCTTGTGAAAATAACTGATTATATCCTTTACCAAATTCTCATAATCCGTAAGCTGGTTCATGGTACCCGGTGTCCCTTTCATATGCATGATCAGGTAGGGTACTTTATTCCTGGCCACAACTTCATACATCTGAGGATCCAGTAGTCCTGCCGAAATATCGTTCACCATTACAGCCCCTTCATTCAAAGCTGTATTTGCCACTTCACCCCGGAAAGTATCGACTGATATCCATGTTTCCGGAAAGGTTTTTAGTATTAAGCGGATGGCGAATAATACCCGCTTTAGCTCTTCTTCAGTTGAAATATCTTCTGCATTTGGACGAGACGAATATCCTCCCACATCAATAAACGTTGCTCCCCCGGTCAGCATTTTTTCAACCTGATTTAGAATTTTGCCTTCCTCCAGGTAGCGGCCTCCGTCAAAAAAGCTGTCAGGGGTAACATTTAGAATACCCATTATTTTTGGCGTGGTCAGGTCTACAAGCTGTCCCTTAATGTTCAGTGTCTTGCTATTTTGTTGCGTCATTTTATGATGTGAAATGTTAATTTTTTTTTCCGCAGATACCGCAGATTTGCGCAGATAAATTTGTGTTTAATAATTTTCTACGTTAATCAACCTGCCTGCACGAAGCCGTTTCGGTAAAGGCAGGCGAAATCTGCGGGAACCAAAAGTCTACAAACCGGCCTCAATGTTCAGTGTTTTGTTTGTCGAAAATGCTGTATTTTGCCTCGCCATTTTTGTGATGTTGAAATGTTAAATCCATTTCCCGCAGATTTGCGCAGAGAATATCAAGAGAGTAATCTGCGGGAGTTAAAACAAATATGATCGATAAAACAACAAATGAATATAAGCAGGTGATCCACATCTGCAAAGAATTGTTCGCGAAGAAGACACGTGATTATGGAACTGCGTGGAGAATACTTCGACTTCCGTCTATCACAGACCAAATCTTCATAAAAGCTCAACGGATAAGAAGCATACAGGAGAAAGGTGTTCAAAAGGTTAATGATCCTGTTAAGGACGAGTTCATAGGCATCATTAATTATTGCATTATCGCTCTTATGCAAATGGAGTTGAAGGACTCCCCCATCCTGGAAATGGAATATGAAGAACTTGAACCCTGCTACGACCAGGTTGTGAATGATACACTCAGCCTTCTTCAAAATAAGAATCACGATTATGGTGAAGCGTGGAGAGAAATGCGTGTTTCATCTATAACCGATATTATCCTGATGAAGTTGTTAAGGGTAAAGCAAATAGAAGATAATGCAGGTAAGACAATTGTGAGTGAAGGCGTAAAAGCAAACTACCAGGATATGATTAATTATGCGGTGTTTGCAATGATAAAATTAGCGCACCCCTCTGGCTCCCCTAAAGGGGAGGATGTGTGAGAGTGGGTGTGGTTGATCTCAAACTAAAAATAGATTTAGATGTTTAGAAAAATTATTGATCAGTTTTCACGATTCTTTGTAGGAGGACTTTTTATTTTTTCAGGATTGATAAAGCTCAACGATCCGGTTGGCACGCAAATCAAACTGGAAGAGTACTTCGAAGTTTTCTCATCCGACTTCGGGTCATTTTTCCATTATTTCATTCCGTATGCACTTGAGATCGGGATGCTTCTTATTGTACTTGAAATTGTACTGGGTGTTGCTGTTCTGATTTATTACCGGATGAATGTAACAGCTACTATCTTGTTAGTGCTAATTATATTCTTCACTTTTCTTACCGGGTACTCACACTTTTTAAATAAAGTTACCGACTGCGGATGTTTTGGTGATGCGATAAAGCTCACGCCGAAACAATCTTTCATCAAGGATATCATCTTACTCGTTTTTGTTCTCCATCTTTTCTGGTACAGAAAAAGATATACACCGGTGCTTCGAACCCTTGAAGGTCATGCTGTAATTTTGATTGTTACTGCTATAAGTTTTTTCCTCGGCATCTATGCCGTGCGGCATTTACCTTTCCTTGATTTTCGCGCTTACAGAATCGGTAACAACATACCTCAGCAGATGCAACCTGAGGAACAGGCCATCATTGAATATGTGTTTGATAAAGGTGGAGAAGAAGTACGATCAAAAGAATTTCTGAAAGAGGCGGATGGCTACAAGTATAAGTCATCAGAAGTATTAAATCCGGATAAGATCATTCCAAAGATTACAGATTATGCCGTAACGAACACGGATGGCGATGACATAACACAAAATACATTTGAAGGCCCCAAACTTTTCTTCATCATTTATGATGTGAACAAGGCTTCTGCCAAAAATATGGATGCCATTCGGGAATTAATAAAAGGACTCGATGGTAAAATTGAGATGATGGCGCTTACTTCTTCACCTTCCGAAGAATTTGAGTCTTTTCGCCACGACAACCAACTTGCTATACCTTACAGCTTTGCCGATGCTACAGTTTTGAAAACAATCATTCGTTCTAATCCTGGTATAGCACTTTGGGTGAATGGAAATGTCAGAGGAATGTGGCATCACAATGACACACCATCCGCTGAGGAAGTAACTAATTTAATACAATGAGAATATTTCTCGTTGGCATGCCTGGTTCAGGTAAAAGTACTTTGGGTAAGCAATTAGCCGAGGCATTGAATATAACATTTGTTGACCTCGACATGGAAATTGAAAAGCAGGAAAAGCAATCCATTCCTGAAGTGTTCAGCCTCCGGGGTGAAGAATACTTCCGAAAGATAGAATCCTCTCTCCTTCGCTCCTGGTCAGCCTCCGATAGAAGTTTTGTAATGTCAACAGGAGGAGGCGCCCCATGCTTTCATGATGGAATGAAGATCATCAACGCATCCGGCAAAAGTATTTTTTTGGATGTTCCTCTTAATGAACTTTTATCACGGGCAACAAAAGCCGGTAATCGCCCACTTCTTACCGGAGATACAGAAGAAAGATTAAAATCACTGTATGAAAAAAGATTGCCGGTATATCAACAATCTACTTTAATAATTCAAGGAGATAATATCAAAATTGAATCCCTACTGGAGAAGCTCCGGGAAAAATGAGTGGATTATTTCTTTCTGCTTTTTAAAACGTAAATCCCACCGTAAACATGTAGTTGGTAAACTTATTATCCAGCAAGGCTATCGGCACAGGTTTGCCCGGGGCTGTGTAGGGGATACGGCGATCATTTGATGTGGTTTGAATTACTGCGAAATCAATAAAGAATTTTTCCTTTTTGACACCCAATCCACCGCTAATAGATTTTGTACTTCTATCAATCTCTGACGAATTTTTGTAGGGATCTTCCATGAAACGATAACCTGCACGTAAACGAAAGATATTGTAACGATACTCCGCACCGATACGGTAATTTATCACAGAAGCATAAGAAGCTTTGATATCGCTGTTATCTTCATTAAATGAAACCCAATCCGTATCAGAACTATATTTCGTTTTTCCATAGTTCACGAATTCAACATCACCCGATATAAATCCAAATTTTGAAATTACTGTTGCCCCCGTGGTGAACTTCATTGGTGTGGTTAGATTATAATCTGAAATAAGGGCCTCAAAACCTTCACTAATGTTATTTAGTGGCTGACTAATTCCAGGATAAGAAAAGTTATTCCATAGGCTATTTATACTGGCAGCGTAGCTGTCCGTAAGTTGATAGCGCGTAGGCGTAACAAACGAGGCTCCCACTTGAATAAAATCAACAGGACGATAAATCATGCCCAATGTAAAATTGACACCAGAACCACTGATGTCATAGTCTTCCTGAAGTTGAAAATTATTAATGGGATTATACGATGGACTTTGGTCATACGAGAAATTTGATTCTCCATATCGAATTCTCAATTTGTAACGAAGCGTCGCTATTCCTAGTCCGGCGCCAACAAACAATTTGTCGTTGAAGTTTGCACCATACGAAATTGACCATTGATTCTGCGAACCACTGCTCTCCATTAATTCCATTTGCGTCACGGTTCGGATCTCTGCGGGAAATCCATTTTCGGGATCGGCCGGAAGCGGGCTAAGTTCCGAGTCGTAAAATAAACCATTCACATCATAATAATCCTGGATTAAAAAGTTGTTGTAAGCAAGCGCTGTTAGATTGTAAAAGTCTAACCCACCAGCCAACATTTCATCGGGGTCATAGTAATATGCATCATCAATGAAATAATCAATAATAGAGCTCTGGTTATTTATTCCGGAGTATTGATAATCCTGGTTGAAATCATTGGTACGGGTAAGTGAGATTCCCAGACTACCACCCAAAAATCCGGACTGCCTCTTCGTTTCATGATGATAGACATAACTTATCCCCGGGATATTAATTTTTGATTTGTTTATATCAGTTGTTATCCCCGCATAATTTGATTCGATATTACTTACCGCATAGCCCGGGGAAAATGTGAATTCAGAACGGTTATACATCCCTAATCCTGCAGGGTTAGAAAATGCAGCGCTATAGTCACCGCCTAAAGAAACCTGAGCGCCTCCCAGCGCTTGAATCCGAGCGCTGCCGCCCGGAATGGTTCTGCTAAAAAGCAACGCATTATCAACGAAGCTCTGAGCGTAAGCCCAACTGCAAAGCGACATAGCAAACCCGATGAAGACAAATTTCTTCATAGACATTTTAAAACTTGATAACTCGTTAAAATTTAGCGACCTCCACGTGATGATCTTGACCCACTTGATCCACTGCTGCCTGAACCACTACTTCCTCCACCACTATATCCAGATGAACTTCTGGAACTAGAGCCTGAGTTAGAGGGAGTGTATGAATTCTGGTTGGAACTGTTGCTTCGTGAAGGAGAAGACGTACCCCAGCTTGATGATTCATTTGTTCCAGAAAATGAACTCGAACTTCTTTGCTGAACCGCACGGGCACGGTTATAATACTCTTCCTGTCTTGGACTAGTAGTGCTTTGAGTGGTTGTTGCACGGCCACCACTATTGCTACGGGTTCCATTATTGATCTGAGTTCCATTAGAAGGATTGTTGGCAGTAACGCGACTATTACTGTTATTATTATTATTGGCAGTGTATGTTGAACTGCTCCTGGAATTTCGCTTGCCGTAAACCGGTCCTCTTGAATTTCCTTCAACCACTACGGCTGTATATCGGGGATAATACCAGCCTGAACAAGCTTGTGCACCCCAACCCCGTCCCCAGGGACTACCCCATGCTGAGTAGGGATTATAATAAGAATATGGATTTCCCCAGGAATAACTCATCCCCATACCCATAGAAAAGC
Source organism: uncultured Roseivirgaceae bacterium (assembly GCA_964521255.1). Taxonomy (GTDB): domain Bacteria; phylum Bacteroidota; class Bacteroidia; order Cytophagales; family Cyclobacteriaceae; genus ZC4RG29. The sequence goes on along the minus strand of CAZFRM010000017.1, from coordinate 74,672 downwards.
CGCTTCCATATCCTCCCCATGGCGAACCATAGTAATATGGATTATAGAAAGGATCGTTATAAAATGAATTACCGTACCAGCTTGCGTAGGGATTATAATATGGGCTGGACCAACTACCATAAGACGGTCCAAACCAACTTGAAGTATACCAGGGACTGTTGTTCCAACTGTTATAGTCATTACTCCAGCTTGAGTATTTATTGGCGGTGGTATATTGATAGTTGTTCAGATAATAATCCTGTTCATCTTCTTTCGCAACTTGAGAAACGGAGCGTGAGGTATACTCGGGATTTATATTCCGCGCAGAATAACTATCCGTTGGATTGGCGTATACTTCTTCCGTTTTTGCCTGTTTCTTTTTTGTAGCCTTATTTGTCGCATACGTTTCAGGAGCTTTCTGAGCATTCAACTTTGCCCGGTCGGACGAGTTAAAATACATGTCATCATATTCCTGGGCCCATGCTACAGTAGTAAGACCTGCCATTAAACAGCCGATAAGAATTTTATGCGCTTTCATAGTGACCTCCTTTAGTATGTTTTATAACGACAAATTCCTGTAAAATTATTTCAATTTAAGAATTAAACCGCAAATCCTTCATTTAAATTCCTGCGGTGATTCAACTACAACTTGCGTATGATATATTTGCCGGAATTTCAATAAAAATTGCAACAAGATTTATACCAAAATGGCGAAAGAGATACCCAGCCGAAGTGAAGACTACTCGCAATGGTACAATGAGCTAGTGAAGAGGGCCGATCTGGCAGAACATTCCGATGTTCGGGGCTGTATGGTTATTAAACCGTATGGTTACAGCATTTGGGAAAAGATGCAGCAGGCGCTTGATAAGATGTTTAAAGACACTGGGCACGTTAATGCCTATTTCCCGCTATTTGTGCCCAAATCATACCTGGCTCGTGAAGCAAGCCACGTTGAGGGCTTCGCAAAAGAATGCGCTATTGTAACTCACTATCGCCTTAAAAATGCGGAAGATGGTAGTGGAATTATCGTGGACCCGGATGCCAAGCTTGAAGAAGAATTGATCATACGACCAACTTCCGAAACAGTAATCTGGAATAGTTACAAGAAATGGATTCAATCCTATCGTGACTTGCCCATTCTTATTAATCAATGGGCAAATGTTGTTCGCTGGGAAATGCGGACACGTTTATTTCTTCGCACGGCAGAATTTCTTTGGCAGGAAGGTCACACGGCTCATGCCACTGCAGATGAGGCGGTAAAAGAAACCTTATTGCTTTTGGATGTATATGCAGAGTTCGCAGAAAAGTATATGGCTTTACCTGTCATAAAAGGAAAAAAAACAGAAGGAGAAAAATTTCCAGGCGCTGTGGACACCTATTGTATTGAAGCTATGATGCAGGATGGCAAAGCGCTGCAGTCAGGAACGTCACATTTCCTGGGGCAAAATTTCGCGAAAGCATTTGATGTGCAATTTTCCGGAAAGGATGGCAAACTCGAATATGTATGGGGAACTTCATGGGGCGTTAGTACGCGTTTAATGGGCGCACTCATCATGGCTCATTCAGATGATGATGGGTTGATTATACCACCCAAGCTTGCACCGATACATGTCGTAATTGTACCCATTTACAAAAAGGAAGAAGAACTCAATGCTATCACGGCGAAAGTGGATCAACTTTCAGCAGATCTTAAAAAACAGGGACTCACAGTAAAGTTTGATAATCGCGATACTTATAAACCCGGTTTTAAGTTTGCCGAACATGAATTGAGAGGTGTCCCTGTGCGATTAGCCATTGGTCCTCGTGATTTACAGAACGGAACAGTGGAAGTGGCCCGACGCGATACAAAGGAAAAACAAGTGATGAAGATGGACGATGTCTCAGCAGCCATTCCAAAGTTGTTGGAAGAAATTCAAGATAACATTTATCAGCGGGCGCTCGCTTTTCGAAATGAAAGAATAACATCCGTTGAAACTTTTGATGAAATGGTAAAAGTGCTGGATGAAAAAGGTGGATTTGTTTCGGCTCACTGGGATGGAACATCCGAAACAGAAGCCAAGATTAAAGAAGAGACAAAAGCAACCATCAGGTGCATACCATTAGACGCAAAGGAAGAAAACGGCAAATGCGTTTACTCAGGAAAACCATCCCAACGCCGCGTGTTGTTTGCAAGAGCGTATTAATTAACCGATTGAACAATCAGCCGATTAGCCGGTAATTGAATATAATTCCGGGCGACTAACCATAGAACAATAATCGGCTAATTAACACATCGGCTAATTCGCTAATTAATATTAGCTTTAAACTCATTATTAATGAGAGCATCATTTACTAACTATATAAAACATTTTATCAACAGATATTAACCAATGTTGAAAAGTAGGCAATAGGCAATCGCAGTAGGCAAAATTGCCTATTGCCATTTGCTTACTGCCATTTTTTCGTTTGTATCATAGATTTTTGAATGAACTAAGTAGTACTAAATCACTAAACGATTAATAACTCCACTCAAATATGGAATGGATAACCGTTATTTCACTGATCCTGATAGGCATTGCAATGATTGTCGTTGAAATAATTTTTGTTCCCGGCACTACTTTCGTCGGCATCGTTGGATTTTGTATGGTTTTAGGAGGTATTGTTGTAAGTTTCAGTTTCTTCGGACGGTCAACGGGTTGGATTGTACTGGGAGGATCTGCTGTTGCTACCGGAGTGGTTGTTTATTTATCGTTGCGAACCGATGCCTGGGATCGATTCTCGTTGAAAAGTTCTATTGACAGCAAGGTGAATGAAGGATCGCTCGATGCAATTAAATCAGGTGAAGAAGGAATTACTGTTTCAGCATTGCGGCCTTCCGGTAAAGCTGATATTCAAGGGAAACTATATGAAGTAACTACGTTGGGAAATTTCGTTTCCAGCGGAACAAAAGTCAGGGTCGTTAGCATTTCATCAAACCAAATAATTGTTGAACCAATAAACCAAATCTAACTAATTATGGAAGGTATTTTCTTTCTCCTTATTGTATTCGCCTGTATTGTCGGGCTCTTTTTATTCTTTTATTTTATTCCTGTAGGATTGTGGATCACCGCAGTGTTTGCCAGTGTCAAAGTAACCATTGGTGAACTTATCGGGATGAGAATTCGTAAGGTTCCGCCCGGTGTTATCGTGAACTCTTTGATCACTGCAACAAAGGCGGGTTTAACAATAACCACGCGCGAATTAGAAACACACTACCTCGCCGGTGGAAATGTTCCCAATGTTATTCGTGCATTAATTTCTGCCGACAAGGCCAATATCAATTTAAGTTTCAAACAAGCTACGGCTATTGACCTCGCAGGTCGTGATGTTTTCGAAGCTGTTCAAATATCAGTTAATCCAAAAGTCATTACTACACCTAAAGTTGCTGCTGTAGCCGCTGATGGTATCCAGTTAATTGCAATTGCAAGGGTTACTGTTCGCGCCAGCATTCAACAGTTGGTTGGGGGTGCAGGTGAAGATACTATTCTTGCACGCGTGGGTGAAGGTATTGTAACCTCAATTGGTTCGGCAAAATCTCATAAAGAAGTATTGGAAAATCCTGATAAGATTTCAAAAGTTGTTTTATCGCGCGGACTTGATGCAGGTACCGCCTTTGAAATACTTTCCATTGACATTGCTGATGTTGATGTAGGAGCGAACATCGGCGCTAAGCTTCAGATCGATCAGGCTTCTGCAGATTTGAAAGTTGCTGAAGCAAAAGCTGAAGAAAGAAGAGCGATGGCCGTTGCCCTTGAGCAGGAAATGAAAGCAAAAGCGCAGGAGGCCAGAGCCAATGTAATTCAGGCTGAAGCCGAAATTCCGAAGGCGATTTCACAAGCTTTTGTAAGTGGCAATCTTGGTGTAATGGATTATTACAAAATGCAAAATGTTCAGGCCGATACGGAAATGAGACAATCTATCTCCGGTTCAGGAGCTACCGGTACTGGAAAAGGTAGTCCGACGAAAGAATAAATACTTTAAGCTAAAAGCAGAAAGCTTAAAGCTAAAAGTAATGGCTGTTCATTTGAGCAGCCATTTTTATTTTTTGTCGATTGATATTTTTCCTGCGCCGGTAAAGAGAAGCGTTGCACTTCCAAATAACATGGCTAATGGTGGCGTCATCCCTTCAATGGAATCGTGAAGGTGAACCATGATAATGGCGACAAGAAAATTTACGATCATAATGAAAGATGCCAATCGAATTTTGTATCCAACGATAATAAATAATCCGCAGATGAATTGTGCATAGACGGATACAACTGCACTCATTGTTGGAAGGGGAAATCCCTGTGACTGAAGAAACCCTGAAAATTCAATCATCCGCTCCCAGCTAAATACATTATCAATAACACCATGCAGCAGGCGAAGACCAACAAATAATCTTAGCAGGAGAAGGCCGAGGTCGCTTCTTGATTTAAACCAATCGTGAAGTTTTTTAATCACAGCTACCTGTAAAATTTGTTACCAACAGAAGCAGAAACTTATTGGTCATATTCATTTGAAATCACTGATTGCGAATCGAAATCAGGTTTCAAATCGATCAATCCTTTTGCTAATCCTGATATCCTCTTTTTCATTTTCTTCTCTTTCCTTGATTTAAGTATCAGGAATTCAATAAAATCCTCCACCTGCTTCTTTAATTCTTTAGGCAACGAGCTTAATTGAGAATATAGATTTTGATGTGTCATTATTCAAAATTAGGGAATTTTTTCCAGGAAGTTAGAAATTCGGCAATTGTCGTAGCGCAAAGCCTACATCACCTTCTCCCACGCAGCTTTCTTTAAAGCCATGTACCGGGCATTGAAAGGATCGTAAACAATGTAGTCATACATCATTGGCACTGTGCTTAGGCCTTTCAAAGTAAGTAAACCGTATTGTCCATTGCGCTCAGCAATAACATATCCATTGTTGAGGTCTGTAATTGAATTGTATTTGGGAGCAAAAACCAACCTGCCATCGGTGTCGGCTAAGCCTTTGAGTCCATCACTTTCAACTATAAATCTTTTTGTATGCAACATTGAAACAGCCTGATAACGTACAGGCAAAGCAACTACACCCTTATTATTAATAAGACCATAAAGTCCTTTTTGCATGACAACAGCCATGCCGTTGTTAAAAAGTGAAGTTTCCTCATACACGGGTTGAATCACCAGCTTTTCATCATGATCAATGAAGCCCCATTTACCTAATAACTTCACCGGTGCAAGTCTCTCTTGAAAAGGTTTAATATCTTCGTAACGGTTAGCGATGCGTAAACGTCCGAGATCATCAATAAATCCATATCGGCCTTCTCTCTTAATACCGCGTAACCCTTCTGTTTCTTCAAAAACTTCCTGGTAGGAAACCACCGGGGGGAAGAGTCTGCTTACAATACGTCCATCCAGATCGATCTTCCATATTCCACCTGTGGAAACATATTCGACTAACAGGTTGCCTTTCACTTCAATTTTATTCTCAGTGAAGTAAATCACATTTCCATCAAATGATTTAAGATAGGTTGTTGATCCCTGCTTTTGAAGGAAGCGATCAGAAGAGATAAGCTTTTGAGGAGAAGTGGATGGAGCAACAATCCAATTCTCCTGCATATCGATCACTCCGTACGAGCCACGAAATTTTACAACCAGTTTCTTATCATTATACTGAATGATAGAATCATAAACACATGAAATGGTTTCTTTACCTTCAGCGTTTATTGCTCCGTAATAATTTTGATTCTTTACCGCAAAATAAATTCCATTGAACCGCTCAATATCCTGATAAGTCTTTGCTGTTTTTCTGGTGCCCACTGAATCCAACAAGATCCATTGTTTAGGTTGAATGCCAGCGATAACATAATGCTTGTCTAATTTCAGAGAAGAATAATTGCAAGGAACAAGTGCGGAGCCATTACTACTGATCAATCCATATTTTCCATCCTTTTGAACGATGGATTTATTGTTTTCAAAAGCGGCTATATCAGAATACCGTTCACTGGAAACAGGATTGAATTGTCCGTTGACCAATTCATACTGGCCATCTTTTGCGACCTTGAAAAGATTATTGTTTAAAGGAATGATAGAATCAACTTCTATTTTTTGCAAGACTGCATTTTGTCCGTCAAGGATGATCCATTGATTTTGTTTTCGTCCTTTAGCCGAGCCATCATCTCCTATTTCAAGTTCCTGATAAGCCGGAGGAATTCTGACCAGTCCTTCACGATCGATTATACCTTTTTTGCCTTGTTGAGTGATTACAGCATAACCTTTATTGAAGGAAGAAATTTTATCGAAAATGAATCCGGTTAAATCTTTACCATTCTCCGAGAAAAGAGCAGACTTGCTTTGAAAATTTTGTACCGCATAACGAAGACTTCCAAGAAATTGAACCTTCTGATTTTCTATGGGCACAACAATTTTATTATTGTGATCAATAATCCCATACTTGTATTGGTTGTTGTTTTTCACAACGGCAATCGCCCGCAGTGAATTAACAATCAGTCCATCATACTGAAACGGAATAATTACTTTCCCTGCAGTGTCAATGCAACCTGCAACATGTCGTGTATTTAATTTCTTGTAAGCAACAATAAGATTTCCTTCTGCAGGAATAAGACTTGCGTACTCCGCTTTGGTGATAACCTGGTTATTTACATCAAGTATACCCCAGTGACCGTTGGTTTTGTAACCGGTAACCTTATTGACTACTGAGAATGCCCCTTCCGTCCAGCCTAAAGCATCATACTGGGCAGGAACAATAACCTGCCCTTGTGGATCTTTCAATCCCACTCTTCCGTTTTCTTCAAATACTTTGTAGGTCTCTGCTAAACACGGCCAATAGCAAACAATAAAGACCAGGCTGATAAAAATCCGCATATAAAAACACAAATATAGAACGGATAGACTAAAGAATTTAACGATGTACTGTTAAAGTTCTTATTGAATCTTTCGATGGAAGTATAAATCGTAGGAAGGTAACAGCGACGGATGAGCAATTTTAACAAGGTCTTTCAAAATGACATCTGGCCTGAGGTAGCCAAGTTCCAGATATTCATTTCCTCCTTTAGCCCCCATTCTGGCGTTATAGGTATACACATTCCTTTGCTTAAACGGCTTGAAGCTGGTGTAACGTTCATCAGCATTTTTCAATTCTTCCAACGATGCATATGAAGCCACACCAATCCAAAGGTCAGCATCATGAGCTTTTTCATATACCGATTCAAAACTTAACTGTAAAAATCCTTGCGATGGATCATCTTCCCACAAGTAATGACATCCTGCATCTTTGAGTAATGTTGCAGCATAATTTTTCCCACCCGGTAGAAACCATCCATCACCATACACTATGCCGCTAAGAACAGTTGGCTGTTTATCTACGCTTGTTGCCAGTTGCTTTACTTTCAAATACTCATTTTCAATTTCGTTGAATATAGAATCCGCTCTTTCTTCTTTATTAAAAAACAGAGCAACGAACTTAATCCATTCTGCACGACCCAATGGATGCCGTTCAAGATACTCAGCATTCATAACCACATTAATGCCCAACTCTTCAATTTTTTTGAATTGTCCGTAATCGCCACTAAGCATATAACCCATCACCATATTTGGTTTCAGCATAGCCAGTCGTTCAATGTTGAGGCCTTTGTCTACACCAAGATCTGTAACTTTACCTGCGTCAACTCGTTTTCTCATTTTTTCAGAACTGATGTAGTCCGTTGTTGGGAATCCTATCAGCTTGTCAGTTTCATCCAGGTAATCCAGCATTGGAATGTGAGTTGTTGAAGTACATACTATGCTTTGCAAGGGAACTCTTATCACCTTTGTATCCTTACTGTGTTCAGGAACTTCTTTACCATTTTCAACCAATAAATATTTATATCCCGAAGTTGCCCCTTGAAACGGATACTTCACTTCAACCAGTTTTGCATCACCAATATTTGTCACGTTAAATCCTTCAGCATACTGAAGTTGAATTGACGAGGGAATTGAATTAGTTTGTGAAGGAGCATCCTTCTTTTGTGAACAGGCAAGAAAAAGCAGAAAGCAAAAAGGGCAAAGCATAAAGCGTAAAGCAGAAAGCATAAAGCAGATGTTAATAATGATGGATGTAAAAGTAGGAATATTCAAGATGTGCCAATGTACCGATTATCGATGTACCAACTGGTAAAGCTCCGATTGGTACATTGATAATTGATTAATTAACTTTGCACCATGGTTAGTGTAGTAGAAAAACGAGATATACGAAAGCTTTCACTTGATGCGATAAAAGAATTCTTTGTGCAGCATGGTGATAAACCCTTCCGTGCTTTACAAGTTTATGAATGGTTGTGGATGAAAGCGGCGAAAGACTTCAACCAGATGACAAACCTCTCACTGGCTACCCGCGAATTATTAAAAGAACATTTCACGATCAACCACATCAAGGTTGATAACATGCAACGCAGCTCAGACGGTACCATTAAGAATGCCGTAAAGCTTCATGATGGATTGATTGTCGAGTCGGTACTTATTCCGCATGAGAAAAGGATCACAGCCTGTGTCTCCTCACAGGTAGGCTGTAGCCTGGCTTGCAGGTTTTGCGCCACGGCCCGTTTGAAGCGCATGCGTAATCTTAGTCCGGATGAAATCTACGATCAGGTAGTCGCTATTAAAGAACAGGCAGAACTTTTCTTTGAAAGACCTCTCACCAATATCGTGTTCATGGGAATGGGAGAACCTCTTCTCAATTACGCTAATGTAGTTGAGGCCATTGATAAGATCACCTCGCAAAAGGGATTGAACATGGCTGCAAAAAGAATTACCCTTTCAACGGTGGGCATTGCCAAGATGATTAAAAAAATTGCTGATGATGAAGTGAAGTTTAATCTCGCTGTATCCCTTCATTCTGCTATTGATAAAACACGTTCTTCTATTATGCCTATCAACGACACCAATTCGCTGGAAGAACTGGGTGACGCACTAAAGCATTGGTATAAAAAAACAAAACGCAAAGTGACGTATGAATATGTTGTGTGGAAAGGCATCAATGACACCGAAGAACATGCAAAGGCATTACTCAAATTTTGTAAGATCATTCCTTCTAAAGTAAATCTCATTGAGTACAACCCTATCGATGACGGGGAATTTCAGCAAGCCGACGAAAATGCGTTGAACATGTACATGGACTTGCTGGAAAAAAACGGAATTACTACACGCATTCGCAAAAGCCGGGGAAAAGATATTGATGCGGCTTGCGGACAGTTGGCCAATAAGATCCGATGATCAAACTTTTAAAGGCAAGGATCCATCCTACTAAGACCTGTATGAAGTTTTTATTCATAGGAGTTTTTATTTGTCTTTCTCTCTCTGCGTTTTCACAGGTGAGAATCAGTGGTTTGGTAGTCGATTCCCTTTCTTTCAGACCACTTCCCAATGTTCACATCAAAGTGAAAAATAAAACGGGTGGTACCGTTACTGATGATAAAGGTTTTTTTTCTATTCAAGTCATTCCTTTCGATACACTTTTATTCAGCACCATCGGGTACCATACGTTAACGTTTCCCATTATATTGGATGAAGAAGACGTTATTATTCTTTTGCGGGAGGACGTCACCTATCTTCAACCTGTGATCGTTACCGGCACTCCAATCCTATCTCCTCTTGTGAGAGAAAAAAAAGAAATAGTATACCGAAGACCCGCGCCGGCCCAACTTGTAACAGGAAGTGGTATTGCCTTTGATTATTTTTCCAAAGCGCAACGTGAACGAAGAAAATTACAAAAACTGATAGTTGCCAATGAAAAGGTATCAACCTATCACCAAATTATTACCGATCCGGAGTACAAAAATGAAATTGTAAATCGATACGGCTTTACAGATGATGAGTACTACAACGCTGTGTTAAATTTCAATCTTACACAAGGCGCCAATATTGAGTATAAGCAGCATGAAGAGGTTCTCGGAATTTTAGATCAATATTTTTGTCGCGTAAGCGGGAAGTGCAGGTGAAAGAGTTAATCTTTCGGGAATCTTGCAACTATTGAGATTGGGCCTCATCCTAAATCCTTCTCCAAAGGAGAAGGACTTTAAAGATTTCGTCTCCGAAATAACATTATTTAATGTTTATACTATCAATTCCCGAATGAATCTTAAGTGCAATTGTAAGTTGACTATGATCTTCTCACCAAAAATTATTTAAACAATAACGCCCTTGGTTTATTTGTTTGGCTTGAGGATATATTTAATTTTCTAATTACTATTCAATTCATGAACGCCTTTTTTAGCGTTCATCCCTAGACGTTTGAATTTTACACCTTTATCGTCAAATCTAAATACAACAACAGCCGCAACTCTCTCTTGAAGTTTATTCCATTTAAGGTCTGAATCAATATTTTGCTTCAAATTAAATTTCTTGGTACTTATGTTAGTTTCGTTTTTCAAACTGATTAAACAAGAATTTCCTTCTGTATCGACAATAATTTGCAGAGATAATGTTCCTCTAATTCGTGTCCTTGTCTTGTTATCAAAGGATGCGAAAAGTACAGTCAAAAGTTTTTCATCCTGAATTTTGGCTCTGATCGAGTCACTTTCTAATGCAAATCGATCTGTATTACATCCTCCAAACTTTTCAGGAAATATATGCTGTGCATAACAGATATTAATTCCTATTAAAGCGAAAAAGATTAGAGGGAATGAAATTACTTTCAAATTGTCTTTAATTTTATTGGTTGCAACCGATTAACTTTTAACGATTAACAGATAACTGATCAACCTTTCTTCGATGCATTAAACAACTTCTCTTTCTCTTCTCTCGTGAGACTCTCATAACCGCCGGCAGAAATCTTATCCAGGATAGCATCGATCTCTTCCTGAGAAATTCTATCGGCAGATTTCTTTTGTTCGCGGGCGCGTCGTTCTTCTTTGCGGTAGGATACTTTTACTTTTGGCCTGGGTTTAGCAAGCCCCTTCATCCAATCGATAAAAATAACTATCCAATTACCAATGTTTACACCGGATTGAAGTTGTTTGATGTATATGAACCCAATTAATGCACCACCGAGGTGAGCAACATTTCCTCCTGCGTTGGTATAGCTAACCGAACCTATGAATGAAATAACAACGTAAAATGCAGCGATGTATTTTATCCGTACAGGTCCGAGAAAAAGTAAATAGAATGTATAATTTGGAATTAGTGTAGCACAGGCAACGGTAACGGCGTAGACCGCAGCAGAAGCTCCCACCATTCCACCGGTAGGAATATTCTCTTTATAAAATGGAATGAAATTGTAAACCAACAAGTACGCTATACCGCCAGCAAGAAAACCCAAAACATAAACGGCAATCAGTTTATCACTCCCCAGGTATTCAATAAACAATCTTCCAAACCAGTAGAAGACAAGCATATTGAAAAAAATATGAAATATGCCACTGAGGTCATGAACAAAAGCATACGTAACAATGGTCCAGGGATGTTGGATAAAATCATCAAAGGGTGCCGGGATGGCAAGCTGATGATGGATAAATTCAAAGAAACTTTCTGTGTGAAGCAGCGACGAAAAAACCATCAGGATACCAAGCGCAAGAAACACAACGATATTAATAATGATCAATTGAACGTGAGCATTATTATGCCGCTGAAAAGCATGTTTAAATTCTTCGAACATTTTTTTATCTCCTACGCTATAATCCTATAACTTCTACCAGACATCTTCATAACAATCGCATCATCACGATCCTCCCTGCCTTCGCCACACTTGTATTAAAATAAATGCTACGACAATTCCACCAAGGTGCGTGAAGTGGGCAATGTTGCCTCCGCCGCCGGAAGCACTCATAAAAAAGGTCATTCCCCCCAGCAAAAGTACAAGGTACTTAGCTTTGATAGGTATCGGAGGTATCAGCAACATTATTTCCATATTCGGAAACATCATGCCAAAACCCATCAACACGCCATAAATTGCTCCGGATGCGCCCGTCATATAACTAAAGTCACCAACGCCAAACAGCAGAATTATCAAAATATTAAATACAGCTGCTCCGATTCCGGTTACTACATAAAATGTCAGGAATTTTTTAGGCCCCCAGTAAGTTTCCAGCATCGGGGCAATAAAGGCAAGGCTCAGCATATTAAAAAAGATATGTGAAATTCCGCCATGCGTAAACATATACGTAAACAACTGATAGGGCTTGAAGCAATCTGTTTTTATATTCCAAAGCACCATGTAACGAGTCACCGCTGACGCTGCATCCTGAAGCACACCCAGTTCGCCAAACGAGCAGGCAAATTGAATTTTAGGCGCTATCATCTGACCAATAAAAACAACAGCATTAATAAGGATCAGGTTTTTAACAACCGGGGTAAGTCTGAACATAAAAGGTGTTTAGAAATTTCTTTACTTATTGACGGCTAAGGTAGCTTTCAATTTTACCGAGCTCAAAAATAAAAAATACCAGCTTACCGTCAGGGGTGTAGTTTGGAGTTTTACAAGTAAATAATTGATCAATCAGGGCTTGCATTTCCTCTTTCTGAAGGATCTGACCTGTTTTGATAGCTGCCCTGCCCGCCAGCGCACGGGCCAGATTGTCTGCAATGGGTATGGAAAGCTCCGACTGATTTACTTTAAATTGTTCCAATAATCCTTCGAAAAGCTCCTTTTCGTTGCCGGATGAGACATGTGCCGGTATTCCAGTAACTAATATTGAATTCTTACCAAAGACTTCTATTCGAAAACCGAGGGCTGATATTTCCTGCTCCATCTCCATTACTATTGCAAAATCAGACGGTGAAAGATCAATGGTCTGAGGAAAGAGCGATTGTTGACTCTCGCCAGATTTATTTTTTAAACGCGCCAGGTTCTTTTCATATAAAATTCTTTCATGTGCTGCCTGCTGATCGATGATCATCATCCCTGAACGAACCTGCTTCAGGATAAATTTATTATGCAACTGAACCAGCCACTTATCAGGATGAGTTAATTGCTTTTCGTCCGGTTGATTTAACGCGCTTTCAAAACGGAGTTCATGAACAGGTTTTTCTGTGGCGTTCTCTGTAAGCCTGCTACTCCAGTTTCCTTCCAATAACTTCTCCCAGTTTTGAAGATTGGATCGTTGTTGGCTTGTGTGAAACCTTTCATCAAAATAAATTTCGCGCGCCTGCTCAGATGATGTTCGCTCAAGCTTATTAACAATATTAACATCGCCTGTAAAATCTATTGCCGGCGCCAGGTTATGCGTACCTAACGCCTGACGTACAGCAGCCAATACAACACCATAAATGGTTCGTTCGTCATCAAATTTAATTTCAGTCTTTGTAGGGTGAACATTAACATCAATATGTTTAGGATCAATTTCAATGAAGAGAACATAAAAAGGAAAATTACCATCAGGAATCAAACCCTGAAAAGCGCTCATCACCGCATGATGCAGGTAGTTGTTCCTGATAAACCTTTTGTTAACAAAAAAGAATTGTTCTCCCCGTGTTTTCTTAGCCGCTTCAGGAGGACCTACATAACCATGAATTTGCACCATCGCAGTTTCTTCTTTGCACGGCGCCAAAAGCCTTTGATACGACTTCCCAAAAATATTTACAACACGTTGGCTAAGTTTTCCCGGAGGAAGATCATATTCAACATCATTACCATTTATAAAAGTAAACCCAATTTCAGGATACGATAAAGCGATATGCTGAAACTCATCTACAATATGCCGTATTTCAACCGGGTTTGATTTTAGAAAATTTCTTCGTGCAGGAATATTATAAAAAAGATTTTTTACGCTTATGCTGGTTCCTTTTTCACATGCTTCGGGCTCTTGTCTTTTAATATCAGAAGCATCAATAACGATTAGCGTTCCCAGTTCCTGATCATGCTTTCGCGTTTTCATTTCCATTTGCGACACAGCAGCAATAGATGCTAATGCTTCACCACGAAATCCCATGGTTCGTATGGTAAAAAGATCTTCCGCTTTTCTAATCTTTGAAGTAGCATGTCGCTCCAGGCTCATGCGTGCATCCGTCTCTGACATGCCCGATCCATCATCAATGATTTGTATCAATGATTTACCTGCTTCTTTAACGATAAGTTTTATGTTGGTTGCACCGGCATCAATAGCATTTTCAAGCAACTCTTTCACAGCAGATGCAGGGCGTTGCACTACTTCACCGGCTGCAATTTGATTGGCAACTGAATCGGGTAAGAGCTGAATGATGTCCGGCATGATGTGTCTTCTGTTTTCCTTTCAACTCTTTGATTTCAGAAAATAATAAAAAGGAATAAACAGGATCAGTGCGTAAAAAGCAACGTTACCAAATTGTATAAAGGCAATTAACCAAAGGGCGAGAAAGGTTAAAATAATAAGACGGATCAAATTTGAAGATGGACTTTTTTCACGGCTGGCCGTTCTTCTTGCCGACTTAAACGAACCTGCAATTCGCGAGCGGTAACCACTATGTTCTTCAATTAATTTCTCTTCTTCAGTGCCTTTTAATTCTTTGCGGATACGTTCCTCCCGCTCTTTACGTTCCTCTTCCATAGCATCATAGAATCTGGGCGTAAAAGAAAATTTACGATGCTTCGGGGTCTTTGTAAAAAGTGAAGGTAACTTCATTTTACTTTTTTAACTTCTTAATTGTTTAATTTAACGCACAAAAATGATCTTATAATAATTGAATTACAATGCCTAACGTCCTGATCCTGAAAAAAGTTTTAATATGCATCTGCCTGATGTGTGGACTTGTGATTTATACTTTTTCACAACCCACCAAAAATCAATGGGTTGACAGTGTATTCAGCACATTAGGTACAGATGAAAAGATTGGCCAGCTTTTCATCGTTCCTGTTTATCCTAAAGGAGGCAAAAATTATAGCGATAAAATTAAAGATGAAGTAAAAAGTAACGCAATCGGCGGAGTTATTTTTATGAATGGTTCCCCAACGCAGACGGCAACCCTTATTAACAACCTTCAGTCCCAATCTAAAGTACCATTATTCGTGGGCATGGATGCCTCAAGAGGCCTGGGAAAAAGCATTGATAGTACAATGACATTTCCAAGTCTGCTTTCATTAGGTGCAATAAAGAATGATACGCTTATCTATCAACTTAGCAAGGAAATCGCGAGGCAAATGAAAACCCTTGGCATGCAAATCAACTTTGCGCCTTCCGCTGATAATATATCCATTCAAAAGTTTGACTCCCTTGAACGATCATTTGGTGAAGACAAAACAAATATTGCCAACAAAGCAGTTGCCTACATGAAAGGACTTCAGGATAATGGCATTATGGCGTGTTCAAAAATTTTTCCTATTCAAGGGCTCACCTTTGTCTCCATAAAAGAAGACGGTTTGCCAGAACTGGTGGCCTATGTGGATCACGAAGAAATTTTTCCTTACAAACAACTTTTCGATAACCACATTAGTGGTGTTCTGGCGACTTCAGCGGAGTTCCCCGTTTTTTTTGAGAAAAGAAAAATGATTAAAAAAAATAAATTCCCACAGGGGCTGCTCACTTCTATCTATGCAGGCGAATGGTTAAAAAAAGAAATGCATTATGATGGTCTTGTTTTTGTAAGTATACCTGATATACGAAGAAAAACGGGAGAGTATACCGGAGGTGATGCAGAACTATTAGCATTTCAGGCAGGAAATGATATAATACTTTTTCCGGAAAATATAAATCCTGCCATAAGGAAAATTAAACGGCTCTTAAGAAAAGAAACAAGGTATGAAGATCTCTTAAACAGCCGTGTTAAAAGAATATTAGCCGCAAAGTATGACGCAGGACTTCACAATGTTGAGCCTGTTCAGACAGCATATCTTATTAATCAACTGAATACAACTGAAGGAACGATCCTGCGCCAAAGACTATTGGAAAATATAGTTATCGCTGTTAAAAATGATAGGGGCATACTTCCTGTAAAAACTTTAGAGGACAGAAAAACAGTTACACTTTCCTTAGGAAAAGAAGCTCCTAATACTTTTACAAAGTATACAGAAAAATACACAGTGCTTGATCACCTTTCAATTCAATCAGGAAATGAAAATGCGTTGGCTCAAAAACTGGAGGAAGCTAACACAATACTTGTAGCGCTCTTTGATAATCCCTCCAATCACGTTGCAATACTAAATCAGTTGGCGGAAATGCAGGCCAGAAAAGATGTAGTGATTTGCGCATTTAATTCAATTGTACAGTTGAAAAATATGGAACGTTTTACAACTGTACTCCAATGTTATACTGCCGAAGAGGAGATGGTAAAGATTGTGGCTCAGCAGGTATTTGGAGGGTTGTCTGTATCGGGTACATTACCGCTTTCTGTCTCAGCCTCATTTAATGTTGGTCAGGGACAAACGCTCGCGTCGCTTAAACGGTTTGGCTATACATTTCCTGAAGATGTAAAATTAGATAGCAGGGTTTTGAAAAAAATAGAAGTGATTGCAAAAGAGGCTATCGACATGAAAGCAACGCCAGGATGCGTTGTGCTGATCGCCAAAGAAGGAAAGGTAGTCTATGAAAAATCTTTTGGGCATCTCACGTACGATACAAATCAACCCGTAACAGATGAAACCCTTTATGACCTAGCTTCCGTCACCAAGGTTTCAGCAACACTTCAGGCTGTAATGTTCATGCAGGATCGTGGGTTGATCGATATAAATAAAAAAGCATCTTACTATTTGCCCGAACTAAAAAATTCAAACAAAAAAGATTATACATTAAAAGATATCCTCACCCACCAGGCGGGATTATGGCCGTTTCTTCCCTTCTGGGCACAAACTAAAAAGGACACTGTCTTTATGCCTGAATTTTATAGTTCTATATCAAATGATCAATATCCGTATACGGTGGCAGAAGGGTTGTATGCAAAAACCGCTATGAAGGACAGTCTGTGGAACTGGATTATAAAAGCTAAAATCCGTGATAAAGTAGCACGGACTCCATATGACTACCGGTATAGTGATATGGGATTTTATATTCTTCAGCATCTTGCAGAAAAAATTCTTAACCAACCTATCGAAGATTTCCTGGAACAAAATTTATATGAGCCGCTTGGAGCAACTTCACTGGGCTATCTTCCCTTGAACCGCTTTCCTAAAGATAGAATAGCCCCTACCGAAAATGATCTTGCCTTTCGAAAGCGTTTGCTGATTGGGACGGTTCACGATCAGGGCGCTGCAATGCTGGGTGGTATTGCCGGGCATGCAGGATTGTTTGGCGATGCTCACGACCTGGCCAAACTGGGACAAATGCTTTTGCAGGAAGGATTCTATGGCGGAGTACAATATTATAAACCTGAAACCGTCAAATTATTTACTACGAAACAATTCGACACCAGCCGGCGAGGGCTCGGCTGGGACAAGCCGGTTCAAAGCGACTGGAACGGTCCTACATCCATTTATGCTTCTCCAAAAACCTTTGGTCACACGGGTTTTACCGGTACTTGCATGTGGGTAGACCCTGAATTTAAACTTGTGTATATTTTTTTATCAAATAGAGTTCATCCGAGTATGACAAATAATAAACTTTTGACTGCCAATATCCGTTCTCGCATTCAGGACGTGATATATGAATCCATCTTTAGTTATTGTGAATAGCACACGTCTTAGTTAAACCTAAACAATATCGTGAATCAAATAAAAATCGGGATTGTATGTTACCCAACCTTTGGTGGCAGTGGCGTAGTGGCTACCGAACTGGGTAAAGCCCTGGCGAAAGAAGGGCACAACGTTCATTTTATAACCTACTCGCAACCCAGTCGACTGGATTTTCTTAATGAAAACCTTTTCTACCACGAAGTTGATTTCAGAACATACCCGTTGTTTGAGTATCCCCCATATGAAACAGCCCTTGCCAGTAAAATGGTAAGTGTTGTTAAGAATGAGAAGCTGGACCTGCTGCACGTTCACTACGCCATTCCTCACGCTTCCGCTGCGTATATGGCAAAAGAAATTTTGAAAACAGAAGGTCTCTATGTACCGGTAGTTACTACGTTGCACGGAACAGATATCACGCTGGTAGGTAAAGATGCTTCTTATGAACCGGTTGTTACCTTTAGCATCAATCAGTCGGATGGTGTCACTGCGGTATCACATGATCTGAAACGCGAAACGCTTGAACATTTCAAAATAACCCGTGAAATTGAAGTAATCCCTAACTTTATCGATCTCGAGAAATTCAAAAAGCAAAAGAAGGATCATTTTAAAAAAGCCATTTGTCCTCACGGTGAAGCGCTGATCGCTCATACTTCAAACTTTAGAAAAGTGAAACGTGTGAATGATGTAATTACAGTTTTCAGTAACATCCGAAAAGAAATTCCTGCTAAACTCTTACTGATTGGTGACGGGCCCGAACGGGTTAATGCAGAAAAATGTTGTCGTGATCTGGGTATGTACGATGATGTTCGTTTCCTTGGAAAGTTAGAAGCCGTGGAAGAGGTGCTTTCTGTTGCAGACCTGTTTGTCATGCCTTCAGAAAAAGAAAGTTTTGGTCTTGCCGCCTTAGAGGCTATGGCATGTGAAGTGCCCGTTATTTCTTCCAATACCGGTGGATTACCCGAACTTAACATTCAAGGTGTCACTGGATTCTTAAGCCCGGTGGGTGACACGGAGGATATGACCCGCAAGGCTCTTTTTATTTTAGACAAAAACAATCTCCCGAAATTCAAAGCAAATGCATTGGCAAGGGCAAAGGAGTTTGATATATCCCGTATCTTGCCCATTTATGAGGAGTTTTATCAAAAAATAATTGAAAAAAGAGCAGTGAAAGCATCAATTTAGTTGTCTTTGATTTTGACAAGATAGAATGCCAATTTTAAATTTAAACGCAGAATCTTTACACCGAGAAATATCATTATGAAAGAAGAGATAAAACCACAGAATAAGGGAACAAAGAAACTATTTAAAAATCCGGTACTCGAGAAGTTATCCCGCACGCATATATCGGTACCCCTTATCATATTTTTCTTTTATACATCAGCCCTTTTGTATTGGAATGCTACACATACTTCACTCTCACTGCTTGAAACCATAGGATTGTTCTTTGCAGGTGTTCTTTCATTTACATGGGTGGAGTATATGGTTCACCGGTATGTTTTTCACATGAAAACGTATACAGCAGCGCGGGAAAAATTACAGTACACGTTACATGGCGTTCACCATGAATTTCCGAAGGACAAAGACCGGTTGGCAATGCCACCGTTGTTGAGTATTACCCTTGCAACTATACTTTTGCTGATCTTTCGTGTTATACTGGGAGATTTTGTATTTGCTTTTTTACCCGGATTCCTTGTAGGATATGCCTTATATCTTTCTGTACACTACATGGTACATGCTTTTCAGCCACCTAAGAATTTCCTAAAAATGCTTTGGGTCAATCACGGCGTTCATCACTATAAGGATGGCGAAATCGTGTTCGGAGTTTCCTCTCCACTATGGGATTATATTTACGGAACTATGCGCGAAAAAAAGAAATCGTAGCGCGTTACTACAGAATTAAATTCTGGAAGCGGAATTCTTTTCCTTGATGTTCTTGGTATACGTAGGACAGGTATACGATGAGCAAGATGATATGCTCACTACCAGAACAAAGAGACTAATTATTACCAATATTTTTTTCATACGTCGGGGACTATTTATCAAAAGTATAAAGCCTCTTCATGCTGATTATTCGAATACCTTGCAATACCTTACATGGCGAATAATTTCCGCGAAAATAAAATTTAAATGAAGAAACAGAATCAAGGATTATTTGGTTAGTACTTTATTAAAAACATTATTTTTTGGGCCAGTATCCACAGTTCTAACGGGGTAATGACACAGAATTAAACGAAAAGCAATGCTGGGATATCGTTTTGGAAAGTACACTCCGCCACCGGATAAAGCCAGGAGCGACTTTGAAAAGCTGCTCAAAATTTTCATGCAACTCGTTTTAATTACATCAGGAAATGTAGCCGAGGCACTGCAATGGCTCACAGAACTTGATAAACAGTATGGCCTGACGAATGGAAAATACGGTATTGGCGATTTTATAGAACAGCTAAAACGTGACGGCTACATTACTGATGAAGGGCCAAAAGGTGAAATAAAATTGAAAGCCCGAAGCGAACAACGCCTGCGCCAATCAGCACTTGAAGAAATTTTTGGCGAATTAAAAAAGACAAAGGGCGGTGAGCACAATACAGTTCATAGTGGTCGTGGAGATGAGCAGACAACAGACCGGCGGGAATATGAGTTTGGTGACACCCTGGAACAAATTTCCATAACGGACTCATTAAAAAATGCTCAGATCAATCATGGCGTTGAGAATTTCTTCATGACAGAAAATGATCTGGAAGTGATTGAAAGTGAATTCAAGTCACAAACGTCAACCGTTCTGATGATTGATATCTCTCACTCCATGATTCTCTACGGTGAAGATCGAATCACGCCTGCGAAAAAAGTAGCCATGGCATTGGCTGAGTTGATTACAAAAAAATATCCAAAGGATACACTCGACATTCTTGTATTTGGCGATGACGCCTGGCAAATTGAAATAAAAGATCTCCCTTACCTGCAGGTTGGGCCTTATCACACCAATACCGTGGCAGGACTTGAATTGGCTATGGATATTTTGAGAAGGAGAAAAAATCCTAACAAACAAATTTTCATGATCACGGATGGGAAACCGACGTGCATAAAACAAGGCATCAAATATTATAAAAATGCATTCGGCCTGGATCAAAAGATCTTGTCAAAAACATTGAACCTGGCTACTCAATTAAGGAAGATCAAAATACCGGTGACAACTTTCATGATAGCAACCGATCCTTACCTTAAAGCCTTCGTAAGGGAATTTACAAAAGCCAACAGCGGTAATGCTTATTACAGCAATGTGGAAGGATTGGGTAATCTTGTATTTGAAGATTTCAAAAAGAACAGGAGAAAAAACCTTTAATGAGCATTGCCTTGACGCTCATGCTTGTATTAAATAAATAATCTAGAACTGATAAGAGGATAAGAACTGTATGCTGCATATAAAAACATTAAGAGAATTAAAAAGCGCCGGTTATACACCTAAAACCATAAAGAAAGAATTGCGCGATAATCTTATCAGGCAACTTCAAAACAAGCAAACAGTTTTTAGTGGTATATGGGGATATGAAGAAACGGTAATCCCTGATCTTGAAAGAGCTATTCTCGCTGAACACGATATCAATCTTCTTGGGCTACGCGGGCAGGCAAAAACAAGATTGGCAAGATTGATGGTCAATCTTCTTGACGAATATATTCCGGTCATTGAAGGATCTGAGCTTAATGATGATCCTCTTCACCCGGTATCGCGATTTGGAAAAGATATTATTGCTGAAAAGGGAGATGATACACCAATTAGCTGGATACATCGTGACGAACGTTATACCGAGAAGCTGGCAACACCAGATGTATCGATAGCTGATCTCATCGGCGATGTTGATCCCATCAAAGCAGCTACATTAAAATTACCGTATTCGGATGAACGCGTTATTCATTTCGGATTAATACCCCGTTCCAACCGAAGCATTTTTGTTATCAATGAATTGCCAGATCTCCAGGCGCGTATTCAGGTTGCCTTGTTCAACATATTACAAGAAGGCGACATCCAGATCAGGGGATTTAAGTTGCGCCTGTTGCTGGATATTCAATTTGTCTTTACTGCCAATCCGGAAGATTATACAAATCGCGGTAGCATAGTAACACCGTTAAAAGACAGGATCGATAGTCAGATCATAACCCACTATCCGAAATCAATCGAAGTTGGAAAGCGGATTACCGAACAGGAAGCAAGATTGAAAGAAGAACAAAAACGCGTTGTTACAATTGCGGAGATCGCCAAAGATCTTATCGAGCAGGTCGCCATTGAGGCACGCAAGAGTGAATTTGTTGATGCCAAGAGTGGTGTCTCCGCGCGCCTGACTATTTCAGCTTATGAAAATCTTATTGCCGCTGCTGAACGAAGAAGCATTATCAACAAAGAGAAAACTGTGTTTGTTCGGATATCCGATTTTGTAGGTGTCATTCCCGCAATAACCGGGAAAGTAGAATTGGTGTATGAAGGCGAACAGGAAGGCCCTGGCATTGTAGCGCAAAATCTTATTGGCAAAGCCATACGCACACAATTCATACATTATTTTCCTGATCCCGATAAATTCAGAAAACAAAAAGAAAAGAGTCCGTACAGGAAAATCACCGAATGGTTTGGCGAAGGAAATACGCTGGACCTGTTGAATGATATGCCACAGGCTGAGTTTGAAAAGAAAATCAAAAGTATTCCAGGCTTGAGTGATCTTATCAACACGTTTCATGGCAAGCAGGATCAAATCACAAAACTGTTTCTTATGGAATTCGCGTTACACGGGCTTGCCGAATACAGCCTGATCAGCAAACACAATTTAACCGCCGGCCAACAATTCAAAGATCTTCTAAGCAGTATGTTTACGTTGCCCCGGCCTGGCGAGGACGACGATGAGGATGATGAAGCTGCAGGAGGGAAATTTTAATCCGGTCTTTCATTTTTCAGGTCATGAAAAAGTTACAGGAGTCAGTATCTTTTGATATTCAGGAATTCCGAAGACTTAAGAAATTAGTATCACAAGGCGAAGGCCAAAATCTGGAATTCAAACGCAAGGCTTCTTTCCCTGACAAGATCATGCGAGAGATGATTGCCTTTGCCAATTCATCGGGCGGCACGGTGCTCATTGGTATTGGCGATGATGGAAGCATTCCTGGTTTGAAATATCCTGAAGAAGAATCACACGTCATTCATGAAGCGCTGAAATCCTGCAGGCCATATTTAAATCTCACGGAAAGATTTATTCCGATCGGAAATTCACGTACGATCATCCAATACGACATTCCTGAAAGTAAAAAGAAGCCACACTATCTTATTAACAACGGATCAAAAAATTCCTTTGTACGTGTTGCTGATCAAAGTATTAAAGCAAGCCGTGAAGTGAACGAAATTGTGAGGCGTACCCGCAAAAATCGTGACATTAAATTTCACTATGGTGAACACGAAAGATTGCTGATTCAGTATCTTGATAAAAATCCCACCATTACCGTGAAAGAGTTTATGGCGTTAAGTAATCTAAAAAGATTTTATGCTTCCAGAAAATTAATTATTCTCGTGTTGGCAGATGTTCTGCATGTTACACCACATGAAAAAGGAGATCTCTTCTCGCTGGCGAGCTGAATCAATTAATAACAAAAAAATATTCTTCAATATTTAAAACCTTTGTTCAGGTTTCATTACATTTCGAAAACCAAGTTCTTTGTGTAGTATGCCAAAAACCAAGAAGGAGAAGAAGATCTTCGTACTCGACACCTCGGTAATCATCTATGAACACAACTCCATCCTTAACTTCGACGAACATGACATCGGTATTCCGATAACTGTTTTAGAAGAGCTTGATAACTTCAAGAAAGGGAACGACACCAAAAATTTTGAAGCCCGTGAATTCATTCGCCTGATCGACAAGCTTGCGAATGGTCAGATGTTGCATCAATGGAATGCTATCAATGGTAAAGGGAAAGGAAATTTTAAGGTGTTGATGGACACGAACAGCGCTGTTGATGCAAATAAGATTTTCAACGAGGCCAAAGCAGATCACCGTATCCTAAACTCTGCTCTCCAGTTGCAGCGTGAAGCGAAAGACAAGAAGATAATCCTTGTCTCGAAAGATATTAACCTGCGTTTAAAAGCAAAAGCACTTGGCTTGCAGTCGGAAGATTACACGACGGGCAAAGTTCAAAATATATCCTCGCTCTACAATGGAAAAACAACTGTTGAAAATGTGGATCCTGACATGATCAACCTTCTTTATGAGAAAGGATATTGTCCACCAGAAGATATTCTCGGTTCACTTCTTCCGCATAAAAATCATTATTACATTTTAAGAAGCGGCAATAAAAAATCTGCACTCGCGTATTTCAATCCATTAAATGGAATGGTTGAACATGTTGAGAAACGTTCAGTGTACGGTATAAAACCAAGAAACGCTGAACAAACTTTTGCCATGCATGCCTTACTGAAACCTGAGGTGAGACTTGTTTCAATTCAGGGGGTTGCCGGCACAGGTAAGACGCTTATCGCTTTGGCTGCCGCACTGGAACAGAAACGCGAGTACAAACAAATTTATCTGGCGCGTCCAATTGTTCCATTAAGTAATAAAGACATTGGTTATTTGCCCGGAGACATTAAGTCCAAGCTCAACCCATACATGGAACCACTGTGGGATAATCTGAAATTTATTCAAAACCAATACAGCGAGACCGACAAAGAATATAGTAAGATCACAGAGATGGTTAGTCAGGAAAAGTTAATGATCACGCCTCTTGCCTACATTCGTGGCCGAAGTCTCTCCAATATTTTTTTCATTGTTGATGAAGCGCAGAATCTCACGCCACATGAAGTAAAAACCATTATCACCCGCGCCGGAGAAGGCACCAAAATTATTTTTACAGGCGATGTTCACCAGATCGATACACCCTACCTTGACTCTCAAAGCAATGGTTTATCCACATTGATAGATCGATTAAAAGACAATGGTCTGTACGCGCATATTACGCTCGAAAAGGGCGAACGATCTGAGCTGGCTAATCTTGCCAATGAGTTATTGTAAGACCAAACTGGATTAGCTGTCTCAAAAATGGATAAAGTGAATTCCCGACTACCCGGAATTCAGGTTCTTTCAGGGTTTTCCTTTTTGGCCTAATTATAGCCTCTTATCCCTGAGAAAAGGGATATAAACAATGTTATTTAAGCTATTCTTCAAGCACTCCTCATTACAGAACCAGATTGACCGGTTGAAAAAGAAGGGAATCCTGTTAGGTACCCGTAACAAGAGTGACCGTAAGGTTTACATTTATATGTTGTCAAGCCTGTTTGTTGAGGTCATGTTCAAGAACGACGATGCCGAACATGCGCCAGAGAAAATTCAGGTACTTTCCGGTCTCAAAAATCTTAATGATTATCTCGAAAAGGAGTTTAAGACCAGCTTCGGATCTATTTAAGAACTTTGGCCATCGTCTCACCTATCTCCGCAGGTGATTCAACTACATGTATTCCACACGCTGACATTATTTTCATCTTTGCGGCCGCTGTATCTTCTGCGCCTCCTATAATTGCGCCGGCATGGCCCATTCTTCTTCCTGCAGGAGCAGTCTGACCAGCAATAAATCCCACGACAGGTTTTTTATTTCCATTTTCTTTGATCCACCGGGCAGCAACAGGCTCATAGTTTCCACCTATCTCACCAATCATTACAATTGCATCCGTCTCCGGATCATTCATTAACATTTCGACCGCATCTTTGGTAGGCGTGCCAATAATCGGATCACCACCAATTCCAATAGCCGTAGAAATTCCAAGTCCTGCTTTCACGATCTGATCTGCGGCTTCATACGTCAAGGTTCCTGACTTTGATACAATTCCTACTTTACCTTTCTTAAATACAAAGCCTGGCATAATGCCAACTTTAGCTTCACCGGGTGTTATTACTCCGGGACAATTCGGTCCGACAAGGACAACGTCTTTTCTGTCTTTAATATATTTTTTTGCTACCATCATATCTTTTACCGGAATGCCTTCGGTAATTGTTATGATGACTTTAATGCCTGCATCTGCTGCTTCCATAATGGCATCTGCCGCAAAAGCCGGGGGAACAAAAATAATCGAAACGTCAGCGCCTGTTTTTTCAACAGCCTCTCTAACCGTATTAAATACAGGGCGACCAAGATGTTCTGATCCACCTTTTCCGGGTGTCACCCCGCCTACAACATTAGTTCCGTACTCGATCATTTGACCAGCGTGAAATGTTCCTTCGGAACCCGTAAAACCTTGAACGATAACGCGTGAATTCTTATTGACCAGGACGCTCATATTGGATTGCTTTTGAAAGGCACAAAAATAGGACAATTAAGTTTCCGGCCAAACGTGCGATGAGGAAAGGTGATGCTCACATATTAACAGGCATGCATGTATCCGGCGATAGGTAATTAGGGGCTGCTGAAAAAAGATAATGTCTTTAAAAATTTTAGTTCTATCATTTAAAAGCAGGTTCTCAAGAAAATTTGCATAGAGTAAAGTGCAAGGGAAATTAAGGTAAGCCTCAAAAAATCTTGTACTTGAAAATACATTCCCGCAGATCACAGATTGAAATACCGCAGAAAAAGTCGCAGATAAATCTTCAGCGCAAATCTGCGTGCATTCGATCAGCCTGCCTGCACGAAGCCGTTTCGGCAAAGGCAGGCGAATTCTGCGGGAAAAAATGGGGTTGATTTTTTCACCAGACACTAATTAAACTTTTGATTGATTCGTCAGGTAGCCTAATACCAATCCTAGATCAATCCAACACTAACGAGTTCATTTCTCAGTTGAAGTGGTGATTGAAAATGGATAACATTAAGACCCACTTCTCTTCCACCCTCAACATTTTTAATGTTGTCATCAATAAACAAGGCACGAGATGGCGTGATAGAATATCGATTGAAAAGTATTTTATAGAAATCAGGAAATGGTTTTCGTGTCTTCTCTTCTCCGGATACAACGATGCCATCAAACCAGTCAAGAAATTCAAACTTTCGCTGGGCGATGGGAAAACTTTCTGCCGACCAATTGGTGAGCGCATAAAGCTTGTGCGTTTTTGATTCCTTAAAGTGCTTTAAAATTTCAACCGTATCCTGAATAGGGCCACTTAAGGTCTCTTCCCAACGGTCATACCATGCACGAATAGGTGCTTCCCAATCCGGATGCCTGGCAAGCAGTTCTTGCGTTGCTTCGGCAAAAGTTCTTCCTGCATCCTGATGATCATTCCATTCACTGGTACATATGTTCTCCAGAAACCACGTGATCTCATCTTCTTCCTTGAAAATTTTTCTGTACAAATACCTGGGATTCCAGTCGATAAGCACGCCACCCAGGTCAAATATTACGGTATCAATATTTTTCACTTCTTGAATATTAAGTCGCTGCAATAATAAACTTTAGTTACCGAACGCACTGTGGGTTAGCAAAGCTTTTGAAATCTTTTCAAATCCCTGCAAGAAATGTTGCAAAATGAAGGGTATTGGTAGCCCCAATGAGTAATCAATGTCGTTGAATTAAGCTTTTTTTATTTGGGCCTCACCCCAGCCTCTCCGAAGGAGAGGAGACTGTGGAGCTTAATTCAACGACATTGAATGAGTAATGTTTAAATTTTCCCTATAACTATTACCCATTAACCTTTAACTTTTTTTACTTTTGCAAAACCTTTTAACACATCGTGCTAAAAAAATTCTTCCCTCGCGACAAGAATTACATCTTAGAACAGGCTCAACTTTCCCTTGAAAAACAACTGCTTCAATACCTTGTCGACTTTGTAAAGGTAGAGTACCTGCTACAAAATAATCCGTTGGGTATTGATGATGACCTGTCGCGAAAAATAAAGGCGCACACCGACCAGGATTACCGTCACCTTCAAGACTTCTACTTCTCTCTGATGGGTATCTTCCGGTTTGAATTCTATAGCGATAACCAATTGCGATTTGATTTTGATGGAAGAGATCCCTTTGAGAAATACCAGGAAGAATGGACTGTTCAATTTAAAAAGTGGTCGAAAGAATTCTGCAAGCATCAAAACTTTCTCCGTGCAGTTTTAGATCTCACGGTTTACTATCCTTCCGGCAGCTCAGTACTACTAATGGACACGCGTATGGCAACCTTCATCACTAACTTTTTCGAAGTGAAGATTCATCCGCAGAAAGGAATTATGCGGAAGAATGTAGCTTAACGTTGGGATTTTTTAAAAAACGATTTTGTCTGCGTTGGCAAAGCAAAGCTCTTTTGCAATTTTTGGTCTGTGCGAATTGCAAATGTGCTTGCTTTTAGGGTTGGCTAATTCCATTTATTCTCTTTTGTAATTCCAAAATTCTTTTCATTAGTTGGTTAAATTTTAACGGCTCTCCGTAAATCATAAAACTTGTCATTGCTTCATAATCTCTTTCGTAATTATTAACTACGCTGTCCGGTGGAAGAATGCTGATTTTACTTGGTGTATGGTTAGCGTAGTCAAGTCCTCTCAATGGGTTAAATTTTTCTCTGTGAGAGATAATGTTGTTGTATAATTTTGTGTTTTTTAATGCTTCAATTCCGTGTTTGGTGTCCATCAATTTTTCCAAGTCATACAGATGCCTTGAAAGTCTGTCAATACGGATTTTTTCAGAATCTTGTGAAAATTCTTCGTGGAGCAAAAATATTTTTTCTAAGAATGTTCTTTGTGGAAGCACAGTCGGTATTGCAAAAGGAACAGTTACAAAACTTTGCTGAGGAAAATTTTCACTTAAAATCGAGTTGATTTTTCTTTCTTCAACTGGCTCCATTAATGAACGTGAGCTTACCTCTATTAAAACCCTCTGTGGTAAATATTCCGAAGTGTCTATTACTGAATTATAATGAATTTCAATTACCTGTGGGTCTTTGTCTGAATCTTTTACTGGTTGGGCTACCAGTTTACATTCATTAATAACCTTCCATTCTGTCAATTTTTGTGTTACGTCGGCAAGGAAAGTAGTTGATATAAATACACAAGATTGTTTCCTTAGATTCTTGATTTGAGTTTTACTGATGTCGCCATCAAATCCAAAAAACTTTCTGTCTATTGCCAAATCAATATCTTCCGAAAAACGTTCTATCAAATTCCAACCTTTACTCAATGATGTTCCACCTTTGAAAACTATGTTTTTACTGTATGGCAATGAAAAAGAGGAGTTCAATGCCAATGTTACCCACCAATCTTTTTCAATAGCTACTGATGGCAAACCAGTTAATTCTGTTGCCTGATTAAGAATTTCAATTCTTCTTTCCTTTGATAGTGTTAGCCAACTGGTATTCATTTAATCGCTTGCATTAAGATTTTGTTTATCCAGGCTGGTGCAAGCTTGGCATCATTCATTATATTTTCTTTTTTCTCTTTTTTAAGAAGCGTTTGAATTTTCAATATTGTTTCATCTTTTACTTTTGATTGACCAATAGTTTTTAGTGCCTGAATCACCAAACTACTTATTTCGCCTTGCGCTAATAAATTTTTTGGACTTGCATTTTTAAAAGTAATTGTTCGCTTGCCAACCTTAATACTTCTTGTTGCTCCATCGGTCAGATAAACGACTTTCATTGGAACTTGGGTTGATAACCCCAATTTATTTAATGCCTGAACTCCTGTTGGGACAATTCTTGCTTTGTCTCGCCTTGCAATTGCTTTGGCTATATCTTCGGTTGATGGAAATAGAACTCCTAGTTCTTTATCGATTTTTGGGTATAAGTAAATGCCGTGAGCCAGGCGAACAAGTATTTCCTTTTCCTTCAATCGTAGCAAGGCTTTCTTAACGCTTTCGGGATTACCATAATCCAGGAAGTCGTCCACAAAAAGAACACTCCTTTTTGGATGTGATTTTATCTCTTGGGCAATTTTATTTTCTACTATGGGTCGTTCCATTACGATTTATTTCGTCCCAAATTTATCAAATATTTGGGACGAAAAAGAGTCTTCATAAAGAAAAATTCCATTTGTGAAGCAATAGCACCTTGCCTGCATACCCGAAATGATGGAATAATGACATCGAAAAGTAAAATTGAAAAACATCCGTTCCTTTACATTGCCTTAGTCAAACAGATAAACTATGCTTTGAAAAAAATATTCCTTTCCTTGCTCCGAAGCGAAAGGCATGACACAGGCTTACATCGAAGTCTTGCGCAGGATCGCCTGAGCTTCGTGGCCAATTCGTTGCGCGCGGACACATTCGCCAATCCTTTGTCCTTTAAACAATTCCTTTTAGTGCTTTATCAATTTTGCTCATTGACATTGTCTTTTGAATCTGTCCAGCAAATTCGTACCATTTATTCTTTTCATTTAATTTATCAATGCCTCTTGCTGCCCAATCTGTCCCAATGCCTAGTGTATTAACACAATCAAAGTCAGAAGTCCGTATCGAAGTCTCATTTTGTTAAGTATGGTGCGCTAACGCTTGACTATAAGGTGTTGCCGGAATAGGAGCGCTAAAAAATGAAGCGTAGCGAGATGTTTAGCGCGACCTACACGTCACTGTCAACCGTGACCAAACGTAATTTGAAAACCAAACTACAAATTTACTCTAAACCCCGCCATTGCAGATAGCTTTTTTGTTAGCATCTGGCGCGTTACTCAATTTTTTTTATTTGTCCATTTTTTTTAATCCTGTATTTCTCCACGGTGATTGTCAGCTTTTCAGTGCTCTCAATCCGATACTCATCTTTTCCAAGGTCATAAGTGAATACACTGTCAAGGAGTTGTATTGTCAAGTCCGAATTTACCTGGGCTTGCTCAATTGTGGTCATATTTGGGTCGTTACTGGAATTGTCACCGAGAAGAAAAAGAGTGTCAACCGGATTTGAATTTTTGTCAATGGTTATGAGAATTGGATCGTCATAGATGAAAATTATTCCTTTGTATGAATCTGAGTCAACCAGTTTGGCAAACGGCATTGTCAACAAATCGTAACCTCCTTTAATTCCGAATTTGTCATAGTGCTTTTGAGTCAAGTCGCTCCACGTTTTTTGATTCAGAGTCAATGGTAGTTCTAAATTTTGAAGAGTATCGTAGTCGCTTTTAAAAGTTGACACATCCTCAGTCAAACTCTCATTCCCCTTGTCCTTTGGCCTGGCACACATTGTAAAAATCAGGAGAACTATTGTCCCAAATGTCAATCTGTTAATCATTGCTCAATTTTTTTGCGCTTGCTGCTGACGCCTAGCTATAAAGCGTATGCGTTTAAATACCTACATCTCTGTCCCACGTTGCTGACGAAATTTAATAGCACACACTTTAAGAACGTACAATACAGCATATGTTTTATAGCTTTTGTTGCACAACGTTTTTATTTACTCCGCTTCAATTTCCAGTCCTTAATCCAGTATTGATATCCAAGTGCTAAAGCATCGTCACCCGTAGCAACTCTTTCAATAATGTCCAATGCTTTCTTTTCTGTCTGTGTGTCCAATGAAACTTTTTCAAGCAAATGTGTCGCAATCCACAAGTTGATCTGAAAGTCAGCGATGTCAAGTAACGGTTTCAGTTTTAAGATTCCTTCAGTCCCGAATTCATTATTGATAGTCTCAACGATCTGATACATTCTCGTCACCGAGTCATTGTTTCTCTTTACAGCTTTCTTGTCACCGTAGTCGACATGATAGCAATTTCTTGTTAGGCTTTTATATTCTTCTATTAATTCGTCAGTCGTCATTGTCCTATAAAAATGTTGCACAACATACTAATATAAGGAACATATTATTTCTATACTTTTTCATTGGGTTCCGTTCTGTTCAGGCAATAAGGGCATCAAGGTACCTCGGTTCATCCGGTACCTTGTAATCTACATTGTCCATGATGTAATCGGTATTGCTGATGTGCGTAGTGTGAGGTATCATGATTAACTGAGTGAACACTTCAGTTTAAAGCTGAAGATGCTTTGATGTCACTTTCTTTCCTAAGAAGAGTGCAGCTTTATTGTTAAAATCCTCTGTTGATTCAGTCGTATAGTATTCGTATTGCCCACCTTTTGTGCAGAGCTTTTCTATTTCAGGATGACGTTCTAAATAATCAGCAAGACTAGCCGCCACTATTTCTCCCTGGGACAAGAGTTGGATGGACGAAGGCAGGTGTTGTTTGATCTTCGGGATCATCAAAGGATAATGTGTACACGCAAGAATGATTGCATCTATGGAAGACGATTGGGCCAGTAGATTGTTAAGATATTTCTTAACAAAGTAATCAGCGCCCTGAGAATTATGTTCATTGTTCTCAACCAGCGGCACCCACATCGGGCAAGCTTGCTGATAAACTTTTATGTCCGGAAAGAATTTGTGAATCTCAATCACATAAGACTCGGAGGTAACCGTTCCTTGCGTGGCCAGAATTCCCACGTGTTTTGTTTTTGTATACTGCCCGATGATTTCCGTTGTAGGACGGATAACGCCAAGAACGCGATGAAGGGAGGGCAATTGTACAAGATCATGTTGCTGAATAGTCCGGAGCGCTTTGGCAGAAGCTGTATTGCAAGCAACAATTACCAGCCTGCACCCTTTGTCAAACATGTGTTGAATACATTCTTTCGTGTACTGATACACCGCTTCAAAAGATCTTGTCCCATAAGGAACACGTGCGTTATCGCCAAGGTATAGGTAATCGTACTGCGGAAGCTGCTTAACAATTTCTTTAAAAACGGTTAAGCCTCCGATTCCTGAATCAAATACACCAATAGGGCCTGGGTTGTTGGGCATTTTTATTTTTATTAATTGATCATATCTCTCCAGCTCATTAATAATCCATTCTTTGTATGTTGACTTACATCACCTCCGTAGATTACGTAACAATTCTCTTTTGCTGTCTTACTTAAGCTGCTCCAATAACTAAGTGTTTTGAAGTAATCAACCGAAAGAGTTTTTCCCGCTTTTATTTCATAAGCGCTAAGTTCAGAACCATTTTCAATTAACAAATCGATTTCAACTCCTTTGTTATCTCTCCAATAAAACATATTTCCTCGCTGGCCTTTATTAAGAAATTGCTTATAAAATTCCATAATTATAAAATTTTCAAACAAAGCACCCAGCGCAAAGTGTGATATAATTTGATCCGCCTTGCCAATACCAAGGAGATGGCAGGCAAGTCCGGTATCGGTAAAATATAACTTTGGTGATTTAACGAGCCGCTTATTGAAGTTCTTATAATGAGGTTGCAGCCGGTAAATAATATAACTCGCTTCCAAAATCGATAACCAGGACTTTACAGTATTTACTGAAAGTCCTGCATCCGAAGCTAATGACGACAAATTAATTATCTGTCCGATTCGTCCTGCACAAAGCCTGAGAAATGTATTGAACTGTGTGAGATCACCAACATTCTGAAGGCTTCTCACATCACGTTCAAGATACGTTTGTACATAACTTGGATAGAAAAGTTCAGGTGGAATCTGACGATTGTATAATTCAGGATAGAATCCGGTAAAGATAAATTTTTCAAACGAGGTGGCCGGAACCTGAGTGGCTAATTCCTGCAACGTAAGGGGAAGTAAAACAGAAAGCCCAACTCGTCCCGCCAAAGACTGGCTTATTCTCTCATTCAACAAAAAGTTTTGTGATCCCGTAAGAACAAATCGTAAGCTTCTGTCATTGTCTACAATACCTTGCAAATAGGAAAACAGTTCAGGAACATTTTGGGCCTCGTCAAATATTGCTCCTGATGGGTACTGGGATAAGAATAACCGTAGATCTTGTTTCGCGAGATTTTGTTGATCGGGAAGTTCCAGTAAGACATAAGGCAAGTTGCCGAACAACGATCGAACGAGAGTAGTTTTACCTGATTGCCTGGGCCCTGTAACAAATAAAACAGGGAAATATTGATATAGAGATTTTAAATAATCCTGTGATTTTCGGACAATCATGCATAAATATAGTACAAATTTGCATTTGAAATGCAAATTTGTACTATATCCCTTCAAACAAGCTTACAGATTCCAGGTACTGCGGCACCATAACATTCCATCCCAACCTGTCCCGTATCGCTTGCGCATAAATGTCCATATCAGGTGATTCACCATGTACTGTGAAAGTTATTTTCGGTTTCTCTTTGATATGGCTCATCCATCGAAATAACTCTTCCTTATCGGCATGACCTGACATGGAAGTCATATACTCTATTGTACAATTTACAGGTACATCCTCTCCAAAAATTCTGATGGTAGGTTTATGTTCCAGCAAGTCACGACCACGTGTACCTTCTGCCTGGTAGCCGGCGATGAGAAATGTATCTTCTTTATTTTTTAATCGATGAAACATGTGATGAAGAATACGGCCACCCGTCATCATACCACTGCTTGCGATGAGAATAGCACGTGAGCGCAGGTCATTGAGTGTTTTGGAATGTTCAGCAGATTTAACAAACACCAGCATGTTGGTTTCAATAGCTTGCGCCAATTCTTTATTGCTAACATTCATACTATGGTAGTCCGGATACTTGTAAAAAAGATAGGTAGCAGAAATCGCCATCGGGCTATCTACATACACCGGGACATCAGGAATTTTATCCTGCTTCATTAACTCACTTAAGTAATATAGCAAGCTCTGCGTTCTTCCTACCGCAAATGCGGGTATCACTAAAATACCACCACGATTGAAAGTTTCATTTACTATCCTGATGAGATCATCTGTTGGATCATCGTACGGATTGTCTTTGTTGCCATAGGTTGATTCGATGAACAATACATCAGCATGATCGACAGAAACAGGAGGCTGCAGCATCGCTTGTTGATATCTACCTAAATCTCCGGAGAATACAATTTTCTTGGTTTGGTTATTCCCTTTTATAAATACTTCTACAAAGGATGATCCCAGCAGATGACCTGCATCTCTATAAATAATCTCAACATTGTCATGAATTTTTATTTTCTGATCATATCCAAATGTTTTGAAAAGAGTGAACGTGTTCCTGGCATCCTCCTCACGGTACAGAGGTTCAGGATTCTCGTGTTTTGAATATCCTTTCTTGCGGGCAAATGCTGCTTCTTCCGTTTGGAGTTTGGCAGAATCCAACAACATGATTTCCATTAAATCGGCTGTGGGATGCGTACAGTAGACAGGTCCGTTAAATCCTTCCTTCACCAACCGCGGCAAATAGCCTGTATGATCAATATGAGCGTGCGTAATAACAACAGCTTGAATGGTAGCGGGGTCAACGGGAAATTCCTCCCAGTTACGAAGCCGTAAAGGCTTCAATCCCTGGAATAGTCCGCAGTCAACCATGAACCTGAAATCACCTGCGGTAATCAGGTACCGTGAACCCGTCACGCTTCCGGCGCCGCCCAGAAATTTTACTTTTACATCCATAGATTATCTATCGTTGTATTTCAAAACGTGAGAAGTTTTTTAATTCGCCCTCCTGTATTTTTACTTCAAATACAACAGCACGGGGCGGGCCATGTTTACACCACCTGACAAATTCTTTTAACAAGGCTTCTTCACCTTCCGCTTCCATGTAAACACTGCCATCTCTTTCATTCTTCACAAACCCTTTGATACCAAGTTCATCGGCTTTCTCTTTGGCAGAGGCACGGAAGAAAACACCCTGAACCTTTCCGATAACATGAATGGATTGATGGATCATGCTAAAAACGAATGTTCATCAAAAGATATAATCTGTACTTAAGAATGCTGATTCACGGTTGCGTATGATCGTGCTAATGATTTGTTTGTTAGCGTCCGTATTTTTTGTGGCCACAATAGTCCGAATGGAAAACACACGCAAAGCATCAGCTACAGATAATGTTCCTTCAGCCGAATCTTTCCGGCCGTTAAAAGGAAAGGTATCCGGCCCTCGCTGACATTGTGCATTAAGGTTGATCCGGCCCACCTGATTTACAAAAGCATCCATCAATGCGGCTACGCGCTTTGAATCATTTCCAAAAATGCTCACCTGTTGACCGAAGTTTGAATTCACCACATATTCAATTGGTTCATTGTCATGATCGAACGCAATGATCGGAACAATGGGTCCAAACTGTTCTTCTGAATACAATCTCATTTTATTATTTACAGGATAGACAACAGCGGGGAAGAAAAATGTATTGAGTTTTGTTCCGCCGTTTTCATTCATAATTTTTGCTCCATTTTTAAGAGCATCATCTATCAGTTCTTGTAAATATTCTACTTTGCCAGGCTCAGGCAAAGGTGTAAGATTAGCGCTGCTGTCCCACGGCATACCAGGTTTTAGCTTGCTTACTTCTGCATTGAACTTTTGAATGAATTCATCAACAATACTTCGATGCACAAAAATTAATTTTATAGCTGTACATCGTTGTCCGTTGAAAGAGAGTGATCCGGATATGCATTCGCTGATCGCATTGTCCAGGTCGGCATCAGGTAATACAATGGCGGGGTTCTTCGCATCAAGACCTAATATAGCTTTCAAGCGGTGAGGTTTCGGGTGAAGTTTTTTCAAATCGTTAGCACCCTTATTGGTACCGATAAAAGCAAACACATCAATCTTACCCGTTTCCATCAGTGCCCCTACTGTTTCACGCCCTCTTCCATAAATTATGTTTATCACGCCAGCGGGGAAGCTATCGCGAAAAGCTTCGAGCAACGGACGGATCAAAAGAACACCGTACTTCGCCGGTTTGAAGATCACGGTGTTGCCCATGATCAAGGCAGGGATCAGTGTAGTGAAAGTTTCATTCAACGGATAATTATAAGGCCCCATGCAAAGCGCAACACCAAGCGGTACGCGTCTTATTTGTGCCATGAAGCCCTGGTCTTCGATGAGCTTGGCAGAATTTCGATCCAGCTCTTTATACGCTTTTATAGTATCAACTATGTAATCGCATGTACGGTCGAATTCTTTTTCAGAATCTTTGAGTGTCTTTCCTATTTCCCACATCAACAACTTCACTACTTCACTTCGTTTCTCCCGCATCTTTGCCAGGAACTTTTCTACATAGTCAATGCGATCTGTAACACTTTTCGTAGGCCAATCACCATGTCCAAGATCATAAGCTTTTACAGCAGCTTCCATGGCTTCAAGCGCTTCTTGTGAAGTGAGCAAGGGTGTGCTGCCGATTATCTTTTGTTCATACTTGTCATTCTTCCTAATAAAGACAGGACTTACTACAGGACTAAGTTTTCCTGACCATGATTTGAGAACACCATCAATAAGATATTCATGTTGTTCAATGTATTCTGATAATTTAAATTGATCCGGAATGTGCGTTTCTTCCGGAAAGACATTCGATAAAAGTTGACTCATTCGTTGTAATTCAAAATTAGGTTTTAGCGGACGCTAAGATATGTATACCGGATGAAGTTCCAATTCTGTCAGCACCCGCATCTATCATGGCTAACGCCTGCTCATAAGATTTAATTCCGCCAGACGCTTTGACTCCAACACCGGGTGGAAGAATTCTTTTCATTAGTTTGATATGGTCAACGTTTGCACCAGCGCCCGCAAAGCCTGTAGACGTCTTGACAAAATCAGCGCCTGCATCTGCACACATTTTACAGGCTTGTTCAATTTCTGATTCGGTTAGGTAAGCTGTTTCAATTATTACTTTTAAAATCTTTTGGTGATCGTGCGTAAGCTTGCTGCATTTTGCCAGTTCAACTTTTGTCCAGGGGATACCAGTTTTAAATGAAGAGATATTCCAAACCAAATCGATCTCATCAGCACCGTTATCAATTGCGCGATTGATTTCATCCAGCTTCGTTTCCGTCATGTTGTATCCAAGAGGAAACCCAGCTACGGTTACTAATATTATTTTTCTGCTGCCAATTTCTCGTTTGGCTCGCTTAACCCAAAAGGGTGGAACGCATATGCCAAGAAAATCGTAGTGAGAAGCTTCTTCTACCAACTTATCTACATCGCTAATGGTTATCGTTGGGAGTAAGTTAGTGTGCTCAATGAAGCGAGAGAGGTTCATGAGACTAAATTAGACAATTTGTTAATTAGCGAATCAGCCAATTAATGGACGTGGTTCCATAGTCGTCGGGGGAAGTCATTGGCTAATTGACACATTGCTAATCAATGTCTTATTCCACACTCCTTGCAATATTTCATTTTGCCAGGTTTGTGTTTTTTAGGGGGATTTTTGTGACCGAAATACATTGGATCAGAATACTGCGGCTTCGCCATTTCTTTTTCAGCCTTAGCCCTGGCCTTTTCTACACGAGCCATTTGGTCGTGATAATTTTTTTCGGAATTATACGTAATGCCCTTTGACTTGATTTTATTCTGCCTGGGCTGATATTGCGTTGTAGGAAAGGAAGGATCTTTTGACGTAGGCTGTGTCGTGTTATATTTTTCTTTCTTTTTCTTCTTGCCAGAAGATTGAGCTAAAGCAATGTTTGTTGAAATGCCTACGATTAATAATAAAAAAATGAAGCGCATAGTACGTTTTGTATTTCTACTACATTGATAACCATTTCTGAGTTCAAAAATTGTACTGACAATTTAAATTATCGACAAGCTACTCTAATAAAAGTTGAATTACATTGAACCTGACAGAATAAAAAATGCCCGACCAAAGCCGGGCATTTTGATTAAAGCCAACGAATGCGATTATGAGCTTTGTTTTGGTTCAGTCAAGGATTGTTCTTTTCTGAAAACCCACGGAGCAACAGGCTGCTTTTCTTTCCAAAGTCCTTTGCCTTTTTCTTGTGCTGTAGCGCGGTATGACTCAAAGTCTGCTACGGGTTCTTCTTCTGAGACCCATGCTAATCCTTCTTCCAATAATCGGAATCTGGGGTCTAAATTTCCGTCGGTGATAACAATTGCCATGTTATTTCCGAAACGATCCTTTCCAATAAACTGGACATTAACATTCTTTTTCAATGTCAGTTTCTCAAGGCACTTCCTGGCCTTTTCGCCATAGCTCTGGCCAAGCTCCGGACAATCAATTCCAAACAAAACGACCTTGTAGGTCTCGTTTTCAACAGATTTCACAGTCAAGGTGTTACCATCAATTACGTTGATAACCTGTCCCTTGATTTCCTTAACGTTGGCCATTGCGGTTACCATGCAGCCAACGCACACGATTAAAGTCAACAATTTTTTCATAACTCTATAGGGTTAAAAGATTTTGTAGTGGTTTTTTCCTTCTCCACCCTAAATGCAAAAATTCGACCAACGTAATATTTTATCGATTTTTAGCTTTTTTAGACGATGAAATGCATGATACAGTACCAATCTGGGAGCGATTTTTTGCCAAATTGGGTTTACTCTTTGTCGCACCAGGAACATCGCTATGAGACAATGAAAGGACGGCAATACAATTGAAGATGAGAACTGCAGACTAACGCTCACAGGTGTAAGATAGTGCCACCGTTAGCATACAGCAAAAATTACAAAAACATACAACCGAGGGCAGGTAAACACCTACCTCTGTACAAACAAAATTGAGGCTTACTTTTTATTACAATACTGATCCACCTGGAATCTTGCCTTAGCGTCACCGAACTCAACGGCACGGCGCCAATCGAAACAGGCTTTGTCGTTCTGCTTCATTTGATAATAGAAGTTTCCGCGCTGCTTATAATAGGATGCGTTTTTGGCATCCAGGCGGATAGCTTCATCCAGATCGGAAACACCCGCTCCGTAGTCTCCTAATTCTGCTTTACACGTAGACCGGTTGTAATAGGCTAAGGCATCATCAGGATTTAAACTAAGCACTTTATTGTAATCCAACATTGCGCTTTCATAATCTTCAATGGCCTCTTTCACCAGTGCGCGGTTGAAATAGATGTCAGGGTTTTTTGGATCAAGTTCCAATGCTTTGTTGAGTTCAGCAGTTGCTGATTTGGTGTCGTCCAATCCCAGATAAGCGCGGGCCTTATTTAAATAGAGCTTTGAGGTGTTTTCTCCCGCTTTGATTGCTTCATCAAAATCTTTAATAGCGGCTTGATATTCCTCTTCTTCAACCCTAATAACGGCTCGCCTATAGTACACATCTTTATCTTTAACACCGGCAGCAATCAGCTTGTTGAAATATTCATGTGCCTGA
Organism: uncultured Roseivirgaceae bacterium; assembly: GCA_964521255.1. Lineage (GTDB taxonomy): Bacteria > Bacteroidota > Bacteroidia > Cytophagales > Cyclobacteriaceae > ZC4RG29. The sequence continues at coordinate 35,171 of CAZFRM010000017.1, read as the reverse complement.
ACATACATTTTGCTTTCGTAATAAGCATTGCCCAGCAACCGGTAAAGTTCAGCATCGGGCTTCTCCGTAAGCTTCTCCACCATTCTGTAATCTTTAATAGCTTGCTCATATTTTTGTAGCGCAAGGTAAGTGCTACCTCTATTCTCATAGGCCTTTATATAATTTGGATCCTTCTTAAGTGCTTCTCCGAAATCAGCGATAGCAGCATCGTAATTTTGAAGATTCAATTGCGCCTTCCCGCGATTGTTATACAGAACAGGTTGGGTATAACCCAGGCTGGCAGCCTGTTTATAATCTTCAATTGCTCCATTGAAATTCTTGGTGATGAACTTCGCATCACCACGATGGAAAAATGCCAAAGCAAATTTAGAATCCTTGCTGATCGCTTCACTAAAGTCATTGATAGCTCCTTCATAATTTTTGCTATCGTAGTGGCTATACCCGCGCATGTCGTAAGCGGCAGCATAACCGATTCCTGAATTAATGGCTTTGTCCAGATCTGCAAGTGCACCCTTATAATCTTTCAGGTTATATTTTGTTGCTCCACGGGCATAGATCACTTCAGCATCTTTGATTCCTCCATCAACAGCTTTGTTCAGATCAGGTAATGCTTTTTCGTATTCTTTCGATTCGTAAAGAGCGCGTCCTCTTGCACCGTAAACATTAATATCTTGTGTCCCTCCTGCTATAGCTTTCGACAACTCAGTAACTGCACCTGCATAATCCTTTGTATTTAGTTTTGCTATGCCCAGCATGCCAAGCTCTTCATTGCCGGCTTCGCCACGTGAAGAAACGATGGCGAGATCAGCAATTGTTTTGGGATAATCCTTCAATTGAAAATAAGCGGTCCCCCTGTTCTTGAGCGCCAGGTTGTAATCAGACTTCAAAGCAATGGACCGGTCAAAATCCGTTATCGATTCTTTTGCCTTTCCGGCATTGAGTTTTGCCTTTCCGCGATTGTTAAAGACAACTTCGTTGTTAAGACCAAGAGAGATAGCTTTATCGTAAGCGCTTATTGCTCCGTTGAAATTATTTTGTTTGAACAAAGCATTGCCCAACTGATAGTATACTTCCGGATTAACGCTATTCATTTCCTTTGCTTTTTCGAGCATGGGCACAGCTTCGTTATCTTTTTGTTGTTGAAGGTAGGCCAACCCCAGTGCCTCATAGGCCGGAAGATCAGCTTTTCCATTTTGAACTGATTTTTCCAGATCACTAATGGAAGCGCTATAGGCTTTTAATTGATAGTTTGATTTGCCGCGACGCAAATACAGGTCATCTTCTTTGCTGCCGCCGGCTTCAGCATCATTCAATGCGGTGACGGCACCCTGATAGTCATTTCCTTCAAAGCGCAAATAGCCGGCATAAAGTTGTACTTGTGGATCTTTAACACCTGCTTTCATTGCATTTTCCAAATGCATCTTAGCCTGTTCTTTCTTTCCTGTCAGGTAGTACGAAATTCCCAACATTTTAGAAATCTCCGCGGCATCACCTTCAGCAGATTTTGCTTTCTCAAGGTCTTCGATTGTGCCGGCATATTCTTTCTGACTGAAACGGGCTGTTCCGCGATTGTAATATGCCTTCGTGTAGTTAGGATTTAGTTTTATAGCCTGATCAAAATCGGGAATAGCGCCAGCCAAATCATTTGTATTCATCTTTGCCTTTCCGCGATTATTAAAGACTACAGCATCGTTGCTTCCAAGCTTGATGGCTTCGTTGTAATTCTTAATGGCTGCAGGGTAATCATTCTTCGTAAATTTAATATCACCCAGGTTTTTGAAGCCTTCTGCATCGCTCATACCAAGTGAGATGGCTTTTTCCAAATCCTTCATGGCATTATCGAAATCTTTCTGAGCATATTCAGCCTGACCCTTGTAGAAATAAATTTCCTTTGTAGTTACCCCTGCATTGATAGCACGACTCAGGTTTTCTATTGCCGATGGATAATCTTTGTTTTTATATTGACATGTTCCCAGGTAGGTGAATACATCTTTATCACTCACCCCCATGGAAACAGCAGATGATAAACTTTTCACAGATTCAGTGCACTCACCGGTCATGGCTAGACTTAAGCCATGCATGGTGAAAACCTCTTTATCCTTTACGCTTTTTGAAATGACTTTTGAAAGCGCTTCTGCGCAGCCTTTGTAATCGTTAAGGTTGTATTTTGCAGTTCCCAGTTTCTGATAAATTTCTACATCGGACCGGCCGCTACTTAGAAGTTTTTCGAAATCTTCTGTTGCTCCCTTCCAATCTTTCACCTGGTAACGGGCCTCTGCTCTGTTCTCGATGGCACGATCAAAGCCAGGCTTTAGTTCCAACGCTTTATCGAAATCCGGTAGAGAGCCTTTATAATCCTGCGTATTGAATTTTGCTTTACCACGATTATTGTAAAGAACAGCATCGGCCTTTCCTGCTGCGATTGCTTTGTCATAATTACTTATCGCATCACGATAATTCTCCATCCGGAACTTAGCATTGCCCAGGTTTGCAAATGTGTCAAAGCTTTTTGCTCCCATGCTGACAGCTTTCTCCAAATCTCCTGCTGCACCTTGATAGTCATCTAAATTGTAACGTGTGTTGCCGCGATATTCAAACAGCTCTGCAGTATTTATTCTTCCTTTTACAGCTTCATCAAAATCACCTTTGGCTTTCTTGTAATCTTTTTGATGATAGTAGGCGACTCCTCGTTTTACGTAAACTTCTTTCTCATTAAAACCTGAATTCAGCAATTGAGTAAACTCCAATGCGGCGTCATTGTAATTACCTTTTTCAAGCTTTTGAAGAGCCTGTTGGTAAATAACCTGGTGAAGGGAGTCTTGCTTCTGGGCAAGAACAAAAGAGATGTTAAAAAAAACAATCAGTACAGATATGAATCGCATGAATCCCGGTTTGATGTTTTGCAAAATTATCAAAATAACATCACTTGGAACAGCGTTCTCTGACGGCTTAACGAAACTCATGACAGTTCGGGCATCGGCTGGAAGAAAATCATCTGTTAGATCGGATTATATCAAATAATAAAAAAGCCAGATAAAACAACATGCGTTTGACCTACATTTGCATTGTTCTTTAGTAACCATTATGTCCACAACCACACCTGGCGTTATCCATTCCATGAAATTCGATAGAGGAAAAATTAAAGACGATGTACTAAAAAAGCTCTACGTCTCTCTTCTTTTGCCCAGGATGATTGAGGAGAAAATGTTGATTCTCTTGCGTCAAAATAAAATCAGTAAGTGGTTTAGCGGCATCGGACAGGAAGCAATAGCGGTTGGTGTTACACAGGCTCTTCATAATGACGAGTACATCTTACCCATGCACCGGAATCTTGGCGTTTTTACGAGTCGCGGATTTCCGCTCGAAAGACTCTTTGCCCAGTGGCAGGGTACTATGCTTGGCTACACAAAAGGCAGGGATCGTTCGTTCCACTTTGGATCGAATGAACATCACCTTGTAGGTATGATCTCACACTTAGGTCCGCAAAATGGTATTGCAGACGGTATTGCACTCGCCAGCACCTTAAAAAATGAAAATAAAGTTACTGCTGTATTCAATGGTGATGGCGCCACAAGTGAAGGTGATTTTCATGAAGCGATAAATGTCGCCGCTGTCTGGGATTTGCCCGTAATATTTATTGTGGAAAATAATGGCTATGGTTTATCCACACCCAATCATGAACAATTCCGTTGCAAAAATTTTATCGATAAGGCTATTGGCTACGGAATAGAGGGGGTGCAGGTAGATGGCAACAACATCCTGGACGTGTATGCTATAGTTTCAACACTTGCAGAGCGGATGCGACAAAATCCAAAACCTGTTCTTCTCGAGTGTCTCACCTTTCGCATGCGGGGACATGAAGAAGCGTCAGGAACAAAATATGTTCCCAAAGAATTATTGGAAAGCTGGGAGAAAAAAGATCCTGTAGGGAACTATGAAAAATTTTTGATTGAAGAAGGCATTATTGATTCAGGGTTTATCTCAATACAACGCGAACAAATTAAATCGAAAATAGAAAAAGGATTATCGATCGCATTTGAAGAAACTTATCCCGAAGCAAACAGTGATTCAGAATTGAATGACGTCTACTTTCCCTTTGTTCAAAAAACAGTTGAACCTGTTTCAACAGCATCCTCTGAAAAAAGATTTATTGACGCCATCTCGGATGGGCTTCGTCAAAGTATGGAACGTTTTCCTGAACTTGTCTTAATGGGTCAGGACATTGCTGAATATGGTGGTGTATTCAAAATCACTGAGGGTTTTGTCGGTCAATTTGGAAAAGGAAGAGTTCGAAACACGCCACTTTGCGAATCTGCAATTGTTGGCGCCGCGCTTGGGCTTTCAGTTAAAGGTATGAAGGCAATGATGGAGATGCAGTTTGCTGATTTTGTTACGGAAGGTTTTAATCAAATCGTAAACAATCTCGCGAAGATCCATTGGCGCTGGGGTCAAAAGGCTGACGTAGTGATTCGAATGCCTGCTGGTGCCGGAACAGCAGCGGGACCATTTCATTCACAAAGCAATGAGGCGTGGTTCTTTCACACACCCGGGCTTAAGATCGTATATCCTTCAAATCCTTATGATGCGAAAGGTTTGTTGTGTGCGGCAATTGAAGACCCAAATCCGGTGATGTATTTCGAACACAAATTTTTATATCGATCTCTTAAAGAGAAAATACCGGATGATTATTACACGTTAGAAATAGGGAAAGCAAAACTGGTAAGAGAGGGAAATGACTTATCAATCATAACGTATGGAATGGGCGTGCATTGGGCTAAAGAAGTAATGGATGCAATGGATGAAGTCACTGCGGATATACTTGACTTAAGAAGTTTACTACCGTGGGATAAAGCTGCAGTTGAAGCAACTGTTAAAAAAAACAGCAGAGTGCTTATTCTTCATGAGGACACATTGACTGGCGGAATAGGTGGAGAAATTGCAGCCTGGATAGGTGAGCATTTCTTCCAATACCTTGATGCCCCCGTAATGCGCGTTGCAAGCCTGGATACTCCGGTGCCATTCGCCCCTACATTGGAGCGGAACTTCCTTCCAAAAGGGCTACTAAAAGAGAAGATTAATGCGTTACTCAAATTTTGATTACCTTAGCGGGTTCTAATATTCATTTTTTGAACTTAAGTCGCCACAATAGTGCCTTTTTAAGCAAGTGGGCTAAATGGATTGTTCTTGGCCTGTTTTTCATATGCCTTTCCATGACTTCATACGGTCAGACTGCAAAGGGAGATAATCCTGTTAGCAACAAGGGAAAAGTACGTGAGGCACGCTTTAAAACACGATACAAGCAAGGTGATAAACCAAAAACCAAGGACGTTGCCGGAAGAAGACTACGGACTAAAAACAAGTCATCAGCCCAGGCCGCGATAAACTACCCAACTCCTTACGCTGCCCAATCTGCAAGAAAGCGGGCGAAAGGTGGTGAGCAAGCAGGCAGACCGGTAGCCCCCGTGTTGGGTTCTCAACCCCGGAATAATCAAAACGCATGGAGGGGCGGTCCATACGGAAGGAGAATTCATTCGAATACGGAAAGGGCAAAATCTCAGAACGTTTACTCAAATCGAGCCCAACTTTCAATGCTCAAAAAGTATCAAAAAGACCCGGGCGATAATAGCGGAAAAAGAAATAAAGTAACACCACGCTCTGCATCCAGCGCTTATATCGCTAAGCGAAGCGTAAACCCGATGTCTCGTTTTTCGCGCAAGACCAAAAAAGGTGAAGTTGCATTCCTTACTGATCCTGCAGGGCGAAAACTACGGGGGAAAAATTATGAAACGCCCAGACCCGGGATCATTCCTTCAACTGATCCTTATCATGGAAGAAAAAGAGTTGGTGATCGGCCTTACGGAGGTCCTGCTTTTAAGCGTCACGCTTCAGCAACGCGGCAAACGCCTCGTGCATGGAGTGGAGACATTGCCGGCCGGAAAATCAGAGGAAAAAATTATCAGTCCAAAGTTAACACAGGGGGCAACAGCTATTCAATGGGCGGCCCTGCACCCCGGTTTGGCGATCATCGTTTGTTTGGGAAAAAGAAAGGCAGAATTGCAGGAACAGCTACAGAGCCTCCCGAAAAAAGAACAGGCAAGGCTGCTTTGCCTGTGCGTATTCCCGGTAAGGGCGCCCGCGGAGCCGGTGATTTTTCCGGAAATATTAAGTCGAAACGGGCTGACAAGGGAGGAGGAAGTGTGAGCGGAAGGAACTGGAACAATAACCAAACGCCCCTGCCTGTCAGACCTCCTTCGTCAGATTCGCAAAAGGCAGGGACATTTCATGGCAATGTGAAATGGAAACGTCCTGAAAAAGGGGGTGGCAGTGTAAGCGGATTCTGGAACAATAAAGGGAAACCAATACAGGGGCAACCCCCTTCAGAAAAATCTCAACGAGCCTTGGCATTTCAGGGGAATGTAAAAGGAGGAAAACCGCAAAAAGGTGGTGGTAGCATAAGTGGATCATGGAACAATAAGGGAAAACCAATACAGGGTAATCCTCCGTCAGAAAAATCGCAGAGAGCCCTGGCATTTCAAGGAAACTTGAAAGGTCATAAACCAGAAAAAGGTGGCGGAAGTGTAAGTGGTGAGCTCTGGAATAATGATGAAACGCCAATTAAAGTCAAGCCACCTTACAAAGGTGCACGTTCTGCCTATGCGTATATCGGTGATGTAAAGCTGAAAAGATTTAACAGGAGTTATGCCAAAAGTCCCAATGCCCATGAGGATGCGCTAAAGCAAGCAAGGCCAGATAAGGCTGCTTATAAAGCTGATGAAATTCAAACAAAGGTGAAGCAATACAACTATGTAAGAAACCCAAGTAGTGCTGAAGCCGCTTTGAAAGTAAGAGAACCGGGGAAAGCTTTTGTGAGAGCCAGCGATTACCAGGGCAATATCAAAATGAAAAAGTTTGATTTGTTTGCCAGAAATGATCTGCATCCTGATTCCAGGTTTGTTAAGATCAATAAAAATAATGTAGCTGAGGAAAAGGATTTCCTTACCAATTTCAAGCTATGGTGGTCACAAATGTTTAAGAAAAACGAGACACAGCCCGATCACCTCAAAGAAAAAGGGAAAAAGCCACGCTACGACAACAGGGAACAAGGGCTTTGGTATGATTAAAGAAATAGCATTCAATTAAATATTTAACACAATAAAATATGCAATGGGAAGTGTTGACAGATGTACGTCAGGTAGAGGAAATTCAGGATATCTCAAATAAAACACCCGTTTTGATCTATAAACACAGTTCCCGTTGTTCCATAAGCGCTATGGTTTTGGAAAGATTAAAAAGAAATTGGCGAGAAGATGACGGCAACTATTTTAAGGCATTTTTCCTGTACCTGATTGCGTTTAGAGAGGCTTCAAATGCTATTGCATCAGTATTCAATGTCGAGCATGAATCGCCCCAGATTTTGATTATCAATAAGGGACAATCAGTTTATGATCGTTCCCATTATGAAATAAATTATCAGGATATCCTCCGGGTAATTAAAAATTAATTTAATTTCCAGCCAACGCGTAAGCAAAAAAGTTGTTACTTAAGGAATAAGTTGGAATTCTTTTTTACGTTTTCCCCTTAAAAATTAACTTTAGACAAAGTCATTTCGAGATGTTGGGTTTGATCAGGCTGTTTTTTCCCCTATTTATTTGCGCTTTTAGCTTCATTGGCTCATTTGCACAAACGCAGGATAGCTACGAATATCAGTCGGAATTCACCTGGGGTATCAATAAAAATACCTCCGGGGGATTAATTGGAGGCTTTGTCTTTAAAAAGGCTAAAAAGCTTAGCGACCGTCAGCTTGAATCGTTTGGCCTTGAAATAATGAATGTTAAGCACCCCCAGGAGCGGCGTTACAATTCTGACGTTACTGGCAATTCATTCATATGGAGGAAGACAAATTACCTTTATGCACTTCGCTTTCAATATGGCCGGGATTTTATCCTCTTTAAAAAGGCTCCCCAGCAGGGAGTGGAGATAAAGGCTGTCTTTGCAGTTGGTCCATCCTTAGGAATAGTTGCCCCTTATTATGTTGAAGTAGGAGGTGGTGGTGAAATAGCAGAACACAAACAGTATACATCTGACATTTCGGTGTCAAACATCTATGGTACCGGAAAACTTTTTGAAGGTATTGGCGATTCAGAAATCGCTTTAGGCGCAAATATTAAAGCTGCATTGAACTTTGAATTGGGAGTTGTAAAAAGCCAGGTAACAGGTTTTGAGGCAGGGATTCTTATTGATGCTTACACCAAGGATATCGTGTTAGTCACTGATTCCAAAAACTATTCTTTGTTTCCTACATTGTTTATCACCCTTTTTTACGGTTCCAGAAAGTAAAATCCCTTTTGTATATTTTTTATTTTAAAACTGTGACCTTTTTCTAACTTTGACATTCTATTCCTAAAATTTAATCTATGGAACCGAAAAAGACGGAAAAAGCGGATCTCACGAACAAATCAGGACTGTTTTTTAATATCGGACTGGTAGTGAGCCTGCTTATTGCGGTGATGGCTTTTAGCTATCGTCAATATGATGATACTGATTTAAAGGATCTTGGAAAGACTCAGAACATTTTTGAAGAAACAATAGAAGTGCCGCCAACTGAACAGCCGCCACCACCACCACCAAAAATTCAGCAACCTCAGATTATTGAAGTTCCCGATGAGCAAGAAATTGAAGAGGAGATAGAAATCAACATGGATAATGAGATCACTGAAGAGACTAAGGTTGAAGTGATTACTATCCAGCCCCAGGAAGTTGAAAAAGAAGATCCAAACGAGATCTTCCTTGTAGTGGAAGAAACTGCTGCTCCTCTTGGAGGCATGAATGCATTTTACGAATATGTTGGTAAGAAAATGGCCGGTAAATATCCTGCACAGGCAAGAAGAATGGGAATAGAAGGCCGCGTTTTCGTTGAGTTTGTTGTTGAAAAAGATGGAAGGTTAACTGATGTAAAAGCCATTAAAGGAATTGGTGCAGGCTGCGATGAATTAGCTGTAAAAGTTGTTCAGGAAGCGCCAGCATGGAAACCTGGTAAGCAAAGAGGTAAACCTGTGAGACAAAAGATGGTGTTACCAATTGTGTTCAAATTGAACTAGTTCCGGATTACAAATACAAAGATTTTCTAAACACCCCGAACACCGGGGTGTTTTTATTTTCAGGCATTTTTAAAAATGAATCCTAGAAGCAGTCCTCCAAGAATGAGAAGTGAGGATGGCACTTTAGTAAAGGTCAACAGTAAAAATGTAGCTATAGTGACAGCAAAGTTGATAAATGTATTCTCCAATGGTTGAAACATTATCACTGCCGCAGCAGCAACTAACCCCGCACTGGCTGCTGTAATTCCCTCTAACGAAGCGCGCACGGCCCTGTACTTTTTGAGATTCTCCCAGAAGCGGATCACAAAGAAAATTAAAAACGTTCCTGGTAAAAAAGCGCCAAACGATGCCATTAAAGCTCCGACGATCTGACCTCCTACTCCATAATTGCGCATAGAGAGCGAACCGATATAACTGCAAAATGAAAACACCGGGCCCGGAAGCGCCTGTGCTACTGCATAGCCTGACAGAAACTCATCGGATGATAGATAACTTTTATAATCAACAAATTCTGTATATAAAAGCGGTATAAGCGAATGTCCTCCGCCAAAAATCAGGCTTCCGTTACGGTAAAAGTTTTCAAATATCCTTATGGGTAATGACTTAGTAATCGCCCCGAGTCCTGCGGCCAATAGCAACACTCCGATCCAAAGAAAAAAATTCGCCCAACGGATGGATATTTTTTCCTTCTCCCGCTTTGGATGTTTCTTATACTTTAATGCTGTTATAAGCCCTGAACCTAAAAGAATAGCCGGGAAAACAAAAGGTGTTTGAATCCAGTACGATATAACTCCGGCAAAGATCATTAAGGCAATACCGGTCTTTGTTTTAATTGTTTTCAAACTGATAGAATATGCGCCATAGCTCACCACACCAACGGCCATAGGCTGAATGAATCGTGTGAACTGTGTAGACCAACTTTTTTCCTGTATATCTGCCATTATAATCGCAGCGGCGGTCATAAAAATAACAGCAGGCAACATCCAGATCAGCAAGGTTAGGTAAGCCAGATTTGGACCGCCCAGCCGAAATCCTATTGCTGTAAGTGTTTGTGTTGACGTTGGACCTGGAATAATCTGACAAAGGGAGTTTAATTCCATAAGTTCATCCTCGGACAAATACCTCCGTTTACTAACCAGAACTTTATGAAAGTGAGCAATATGCGACTGAGCGCCGCCAAAAGTTGTAAGCGCGAGGATGAAAACATCCCTTAAAAAGAGCGTATATTTTACTCGCCGAAACAAAAGGTTAAAACCTTAAGTTGACAAATTATTTTTTCAAACCAATCTCGGCAAGCCTTTGATCCAAAAATTCTCCAGCCGTGATATCATCAAACAACTTTGGATGTTCATCATCAATGCAATTCTCAAGGCATGTTAAATCCATTTCTGACCGGGGATGCATGAAGAATGGAACGGAGTAGCGAGGTGTATTCATTAAGTGTCGTGGAGGGTTTACAACGCGGTGAATAGTTGATTTCAATTTCTTATTGGTGAGACGTTCCAGCATGTCTCCCACATTTACTACAAGTTGGTCGGGTAAAGCTGTTATAGGAATCCATTTTTCATCGCGCCGTAAAACCTGTAACCCATCAGCGCTGGCCCCCATTAGCAAAGTGATCAGATTTATATCCCCATGTTCCGCAGCACGCACAGCATCCTCAGGAACAGTATTTGGATTTTCTATTGGATAGTAATGTATCGGTCGTAAAATGCTGTTACCATTTTTTACTTTCTCATCGAAATAGTTTTCATCAAGATTAAGATACAATGCGATGGCCCGGAGTATATAAATTCCTGTTTTTTCCAACGCCCGGTAAGCATCAACTCCCACTTGTTTGAACTCCGGAATTTCCAATGGCCAAACGTTCCCCGGATAATTTTCTTTCAACAAATCCTGCTGTGAAAGCTCCTGGCCTACATGGTAGAATTCTTTTAAGTCACCTGTATTTCTTCCCTTAGCGTGTTCTTTTCCTTTTCCTGTATATCCACGCTGCCCCGCCAGTCCTGGCAGTTCATACTTTTTCTTTACGTCATCAGGAAGAGCAAAAAACTTCTTGATTATCCGGTATAAATCTTCTTGCAGGGAAGAAATTAAAAAATGATTCTTCACCGCTACAAAACCGATGTTTGTGTAGGCGGCACCCAAGTCATTCACAAACTTCTCTCTTTTTTCAGAAGTGCCCCTGGAGAAATCACTCAAATCCAATGAAGGAATTTCATTGTATAGTACTTCTTTCATGGTGAATGAATAGATGGTTTACTGCAATCTAAAAAAATTGCAGTTCAGTTTAAAGTTCCTGTTTTCCGGATTGTACGGGCCCAAGGCTATTATGCGGAGTTTCTGGCAGCGTTGATAATTCCAAACATACACCGCATAATCAGCTTGCGATAATTTTTTTCAAACTGCTTCTCTGAAGGCTCAGGTGTCCTTAATTCCTGCAATGAAAATTGTTGAATGGTAATTAAAGGGAGCACAATACGTTCACGTATTTTTACGGAATCACGATTTAAGGGATTGTTATCCATCAATTCCGTAAGACCCGATACTTCCAAAATCATTTCCTTAGACAGTTTGTATTCCGCAAACATTTTTTTCCAGAAGGCCCCAAATTCTTTATCCTTAGCCAGGTACGCTGTGGCCGGAAAGTAAGATTTTGTAAGTGACATCATACTATTGCTTAAGAGTGTTCGGAAGAACAGGGACTGACTGAACATTTCTTTCATTTCCTTTAATTTCCCCTTTTTCTTCAATTGTTTTAAGGCAGTACCCACACCGTAAAAACCTGGAATGTTTTGCTTCATCTGTGCCCATGAACCTACAAAAGGGATTGCTCTTAAATCTTCAAATTTCAATCCCTCACCATGGCTGCGTTTGACTGGCCGGGAGCCAATGTTTGTTTCTCCGAAAAAAGAAAGGGGTGTAACTTTCTCCAGGTAGGGAACAAACTTATTATGATTCTTTAAATCGAGATATGCTTTGTGACCTTCAGCCGCGAGCGATTCAAGAAGATTTTTTTCCTTGCTGCTAAGATGGTTGCCTTTGTTCGTGAATACGTCATTATCAATTCCGGCAGAGAGCAGTTGTTCAAGATTAAATAAGCAGGAATCTACTTTGCCAAAGTTTGAACTAATCGTTTGTCCCTGAATCGTGACCTGAACTTCCCTGTCTTCAATAGTATCCCCTAATGACGCATAAAAATCATGTGTATTACCTCCACCCCGAGCGGGAGGGCCGCCCCTTCCATCAAAGAACACGGCGAGAAATCCATTTTCCCTTGTGATCTTAGTTAACTCTTCTTTCGCACGGAATATTGACCAGTTAGCCCGGAGATAACCACCATCTTTCGTTCCATCTGAAAATCCAAGCATAATGGTTTGTTTGTTACCACGTCTCTTCAGATGTTCCCGGTAGGCAGGAATCTGATACAGTTCCCGCATGACAAAAGCGGCATTCTTCAGGTCATCAATAGTTTCAAATAAAGGAACAATGTCAATGGGAAGATTATCATCCTTGGCAAGAATCAAATTGGCCAGTTGATACACTTTTATGACGTCGATCGCAGACTGGCAATTGCTGATGACATAACGATGGCAGCCTTCTTCACCATTTGCTTCCTGTATTTCGCCAATCACTTCAAAGCTTTCAATCAACTCACTAATGAATGGATCATCAAACTTCAGGGAAGATGGTTTAAATCTCAGTTTGAGCAGTGTATCTATCTGTGACAGTTCATCTAATTTGTCAAAGTCCTTAATGCGCTTTTGCTTGTCTTCGAGCTGCTTCAGCATTGCATTCCAGACATAAGCATGCTTACGGCTGTCCTGGCGGATGTCCATGCTGGCAAAATAAAATCCGAAGATCTTTACTTTCGTAATAAAGTCGTCAAGCAAATTCAAAAATAATCCATCGTGTGACTCGATCAGAATCTTTCGTGCATCTTCCAGATCACTGAGCAATTCGTCAGGACTTTTATAGGCATCACTTCTTCCCAATCCATAAGCCGCACTATAAATTTTACGTTCCGCTTCGGTGATAAGTTGATCAACGCCTTTAAAAGTAAGACGTCTTCGCAAAATTCTTAAATCACGATGATAGCATTTTAACAATCTTTCACGGAGGTGCTGAGCTACCTGGATGGTAATCTCATGGGTAACATAGGGGTTCCCGTCCCTGTCTCCACCGGGCCAAAAACCAATTTTAAACAGATCGTAATTTTTCCATTCATTACGTGTCATACCTAAACCGTCGCATAACTTTCCAATGATGGATGGGATTACGTGGTAGAAGACATTTTCGAGATACCAGCAAAGACTTATTGCCTCCTCAAAAGGAGAAGGTTTCTCACGGTTAAAAAAAGCAGTCTTACCCAACTGTTTAAGCAATAAATTAATGTGCTCAAGATGATTTTCACGAATAGACTGATCAAGATCGTTTATAATGGCAAGAACATTTCCAGGATAAAACTGGGTTGGATGTGCGGTTAGTACTATCCTGACGCTGAAATTTTCAAGCTTGTGTTTCAACTGATCAACTAAATCTTCTGTCTGCGCTCTGAGAATAGTAGCCGTTACAGTGCCTTTGCCGGTCATATCATTGACTTCAGCAAACGCGGCATCCTCAATAGAATCAAACAACACTACCTGGCGCTCCGCGTATTGAATAAAGTTGAAAAGCAGATCAAACTGTTCTTTGCGCGTTGCTTTAGGTGCGAGGTCTTTAAAAAATTTACGAACAATAAATTTAGGATCTTTACCTTGTTCAAATCCTTCTTCGCAATACTGGTATAGCAAAGGAAGTAATGTACCCGTACGCATAACGGATGAGTAAGGTAAATTCAAAAACAGGCTGTTATAAATATGGAATCTTGTAGTAACGGCCTGGAGGTAGCTGGTTTGCATACTTGAAATGTATCAATTCCAGCAAATTTATTAATTACTACCCTTTCTTTCAGTGGATAAGCTTTTTTCTTTCAATTGTTTTAAAAGTTAGCACATGTTTTTACAAAAGAATAAAGGGCGGTTCCGAACAAACGATAGCAATTTGCTTGTAAAAGATTGATGATTTTGATTCAACAACGCCATTAGATAAATCACTACTCCGCAAATTTCATTAACTTGAAATTAGGAACATCTTAATGAACTATGAGAAAGTCGTTTGTACTGCCGTTACTTTTGCTTACCACTACCTTGCTTGCTCAAAACCCGGAGGAGTGGCAAGCGCTTGAGTTTAATAACAAAGAAGATTATAAAGCCAGCGAAGAAAAAATTCTGGAATGTGCCAATTTCATTCTTGATGTTCCTGCCGAGGCTAGTGACCCCGCACGGCAAAGTGCTTTAAATGCACTGTCAAAATGGATGTCTGGCACGCCCGATCACAGCTTCATAATTGATGAATCCATTGGAAAACTGATGGAAAAAAATGAAGCAGTTTTAAGTATTTATATGGCATCAATGACCAAATACGTTTTAGAGAATAACGGAAAGGAACTTTCACCAACAGAGATTAAATTTAATGCCTTTCAAAGTTTGCTTACCTATAGCGCAGATCTGAATAACAAAGTACCCCAATCGAAAGAACTTAAGAAAGCGATAGAAGCAAACAAGAAAGGAAAGCTTAAAGAATATCTTGGGATGTATTAATCGTTTAGTGATTTAGTGCTACTTACTTAGTTCATTCAAAAATCTATGATACAAACGAAAAAAATGGCAGTAAGCAAATGGCAATAGCAATTTTGCCTACTGCGATTGCCTACTTTTCAACATTGGTTAATATCTGTTGATAGAATGTTTATATTATATAGTAAGTTGGACTTACGCACCCTAACGAATCATTTGAATTTCTTTCGTGACAATTTTGTGCTTTTGAGGTTTTGTGGCTGAATTTTCGATACTTCCGTATGCCACGAAATCTCAAAAACACAAAAATTCACAAAGGTGTGTAAGTCCAGTTAGTAAATGATGCTCTCATTAATAATTATTGTGTTTGGGGTGAGTCGATCCGCTCCACTTTAACTATAAAATATTTGGTGTCGCCGCGCCAGGGGAATGTGAGATATCGTTTTATATAGTGAAGATTTACGCGCTCGCCCGTTAGCGCTACATCTTCAAGGTCTTTTAAAATATCCACTTCATCACCCTCCACAGAAAAATCAAAAGCTTCCATGATTGGACTTGCTCCGCGCAGTGCACCGAATGTATCGAGGTTTAGTTGTCCCTCATGCGTTTTGAAGACTATTCCTTTCTTGCTTATTCTCAAAACCGTACCTGCCCTGACTCCCTCATCATAGACGCCCCAATAATAAAATGCAAACAAGGCACCGCCCACAATTAGCAATGTGAAAATTATAATGCGAAAAGTTTTTCGGGCAGTTTTTTTAACGCGCGATCCAAAGGTGGTGGGTGTAGAGGTATCCATTTTTCTTGATTTACTACCAAGATAACAATCCAAATCAAGAATTTACTAAGGGGGTATGAACAAAAATGCAGGAAAAACTCACACCGTCATGATCTCCGTTTCCTTCTTCTTCATCAGGTTATCAATTCTGGTGATGAAATCGTTGGTTAGTTCCTGCACTGTTTCCTCGGCGTTTTTAACATCGTCTTCCGATACGCCCTTTATCTTTTTTAAATGCTCGTTAATCTCTTTACGAATGTTCCTCACGCTCACCTTTCCATGCTCAACTTCATGACCCACTTGCTTAACCAACTGTTTGCGTCTTTCTTCTGTAAGCATGGGAATGTTAATGATCACCTGCTGACCATCATTTTGAGGAGTCAATCCAAGATTGGCATTCATAATGGCTCTCTCAATTTCCTGGATGAGTCCCTTTTCCCAGGGCTTTATAAAAATTGTTCTTGCATCAGGTGCAGTCATAGAAGCAATTTGATTTAATGGCGACATAGTGCCATAGTAAGATACCTGTACACCATCAAGCATTGCAGGGTTTGCTTTCCCGGCCCTGATCTTTGTTAGCTCACTACCAACGTGAGCCAGCGCTTTGTTCATCAATTCTCTTGCCTCATCAAGATATAATTGAATTTCATCCATAGCGAATGTGATTTATGAACGGTAAATATAATCCATGCAAAATAAATTGCAAGGCAGGTTTAATAACCAAAATATTGATATCAGTACCGGATCAACTGATCAGCGTTCCGGCTTCTTCTCCTTCTACTATCTTCAACAGATTACCTTTTTTGTTCATATCAAAAACAATGATGGGTAACTTGTTCTCCATGCAAAGTGTGAAGGCCGTCATATCCATAATGTTCAGATTCTTTTCATACGCTTCCTGAAAAGAAAGTTTAGTATAACGGACTGCATCGGGAAATTTTTCAGGGTCTTTTGTATAAACGCCATCCACTCTCGTTCCTTTCAAAACAACATCGGCTTGCACTTCAATGGCGCGAAGGCTGGCCGTAGAATCGGTGGTGAAGTAAGGGTTGCCAATTCCTGCGCCAAATATTACAATTCTTCCTTTTTCAAGATGTCGTATAGCCCTGCGTCTTATGAAAGGCTCACATACCTGTTCCATCTTCATACCGGCCATTAGTCTGGTATACATGCCATGGCGTTCAAGCGCGCTTTGTAACGCCATACCATTGATTACCGTGGCCAACATACCCATATAATCTCCCTGCACACGATCAATACCTAACTTTTCTGCCTGGCCACCCCGAAAAATATTTCCTCCTCCAATTACAATGGCAACTTCAACGCCCTGGCTCCGAATCCCTTTTATTTCATCACAATATTGTTCAAGGACAGCAGGATCGATATTTGTACTTTTAGATGCACCCTGTAGTGCTTCGCCGCTAAGTTTAAGTAGGATTCGTTTGTATTTCATTCGTTCAGATTCATTAAAAAATTGGGCAAATATAAATTAGTATTTGCGATATATGACCACCGCACTCACAATTTATCCCGCCTGTCTGCTGCAAGCAGGGCAAAAAAATTCATAGAGGAATCAAAAATTAAAATTCAATGAGAACCTGACTCTTCTCAACGCTTTGACCCTTTTTCACTTTCACAACTTTAACTGTTCCTTCACCGGACGACTTAATAATATTCTCCATCTTCATCGCTTCAA
This sequence comes from uncultured Roseivirgaceae bacterium, assembly GCA_964521255.1. Lineage (GTDB taxonomy): Bacteria > Bacteroidota > Bacteroidia > Cytophagales > Cyclobacteriaceae > ZC4RG29. Next base: position 17,981 of record CAZFRM010000017.1, on the reverse strand, counting down.
GTACAATCAGCGGGTCATTCAATTTAACCACATCTCCTTCTTTTACTTTCAAATCAATGATCAACCCCGGCATAGGCGCTTTAATAGAATTCACGCGGCCTGTACTCCCATTGTTCATCCCCATCTTTTCAAGCAACAGATCAAATTTGTCCTGTAATTCCACTTCATACTTGCTGTTGTTAATTCTCACAATTATTTTTTTTCTATCCTTCTCTTCTACTATAAATGCCCGGTAGCTTTTATGATTGTGAATGATGTGAAAACTTTTATGATCAATCCTGACCTGATCCCAGGAAAATGGTTTTCCGTTAACAAGAATTTCCTGATCACTTGAAACAATATCAAAGATTTGTGAGCCGCATTTCGCTTTGTACATAAATCAAAATTAGAATACCGGGAACGATATTTTGAATTTTCTGTCAAAAAAGTGTGAAAGCATTTTTTTACCAACTGTTCACTCACTAGTTTTGCACAGAATTCACACACAAACCTTCACACAACTTAATAAGGGGTGCCTTAATATAACGGGCTGAGATTATACCCATAGAACCTGATGCCGGTAATGCGGCCGAAGGGAGGCAAAGGTTAAACGTACGCAAGCGCATTCCCCTATGCTGCTGCAGGTTTAAACCAAATTATTATCATGTTAAAATCTTTTTTTCTTGCAACCACGATGTTGCTATCAATCAGTGCTCTCGCACAATTTTCAATTTCTGGTATTGTCAGAACTGATCAAACAAATCGAACGCTGGGAAGCGCCACTGTTCAGATTAAGGAAAACAATCGCTACGCCATCACCGATGAATTCGGACGTTTCCGAATTGACAAACTCCCGGAAGGTGAATACGCTTTGCTTGTTAGATTCCTTGGATACGAGGATCTGCATCAATCTGTTCATGTCACTTCAGACATGCAAATTGAACTGAGACTGAAGGAAACTTCGTTTATAACGGACGAGGTGGTGGTTACTGCAACCAGGGCAACCGGCAAGACACCAACTACTTACACAACGGTAAATAAGCAAGCGCTCCAAAAACAAAACTTTGGACAGGATCTGCCTATGCTTATCAACTGGACGCCGTCCTTAGTTACAACCTCCGATGCCGGCGCGGGTATTGGATATACCGGTCTTCGCATTCGCGGAAGTGATGCAACACGCATCAACGTAACGATTAATGGCATTCCTTATAATGACAGTGAGTCATTGGGAACATTTTGGGTCGACATTCCTGATGTCGCTTCATCTTCTCAAAGTATTCAGATTCAACGTGGTGTCGGTTCCTCCACAAATGGTGGCGGTGCCTTCGGTGCAACAATTAATTTACAAACCAATACACGTAACGATGTGCCTTATGCAGAATTGAATACAGCTGCCGGTTCTTTCGGAACATTTCGCAATACATTAAATGTTAGCACCGGTTTACTAAACGGTCATTGGATTGTCGACGGTCGCATTTCAAAAATTGTTTCTGATGGTTTCATTGATCGCGCCTCATCTGATCTTCAATCGTATTACTTCTCGGGTGGATACTATGCTGATAAAACAATTATTAAAGCCATTGCTTTTGGCGGCAAAGAAAGAACCTATCAGGCCTGGTATGGTGTTCCTGAATCCAGATTAAACAATGACCAGGAGGCTATGCTTATCACGGCTGGCAATGAAGGATGGAATCAGGAACAAACCGACAACTTATTGAATTCTGATAGCAGAACCTTTAATCCCTATACTTACAAAAATCAGGTAGACAATTATCAACAAGATCATTATCAACTTCACTTCTCACAACAATTGATGACGGAACTTACCCTGAATGCCGCGCTGCATTATACACCAGGCAAGGGATATTATGAAGAATACCGGTATGATGATGATATTGCAAACTACGGATTGGCGGATGTAATCATTGGTGATGAAACAATTTCAAGCACCGATATTATTCGTCGTCGGTGGCTGGATAATGATTTCTATGGATTCACTTACTCTTTGAACTATGACAAAGAGAGGCTTAATGCAGTATTAGGAGGTGCCTGGAACAGGTATGTTGGAGATCATTTCGGAGAAATTCTATGGTCGGCCGTTACGATAGCGCCTCACGAATACCAATATTACTTCAATAACGGCGACAAAAGAGATTTTAATATTTTTCTCAAAACCAATTATCAATTCGGCAAGCGCCTGAATGCATATGTCGACCTGCAGTATAGAAAAATCCAATACAAAACATCGGGAATAGAGAATAAACAAAACCTGTTGGATGTGAATGTTGATTACGATTTCTTCAATCCGAAACTTGGCGTCACCTACTTATTAAATGAAAAACAAAACCTTTATTTCTCTTACAGTGTAGCTAACAGGGAGCCCGTTCGCGATGACTTCACAGACAATCCGGGTAATACGCCAAAGCATGAGACGATGCATGATATAGAGTTCGGCTACCGAAGCGGTACCGATAGAATTACATTCAATGTAAATTATTACTGGATGAATTATAATAATCAACTCGTATTAACGGGAGCCCTGAACGATGTGGGCGCATCCATCCGCACCAATGTTGATAAAAGTTATCGTATGGGATTAGAGTCTGAGTTGCTTATTAAACTTAATGACAAATTCGTATGGAACGTCAACCTCACGCTGAGTGAAAATAAGATAAAAGAATTCACTGAAGTGCTCTATGATTATGGAGCGGACTGGGATGAATACAATGCAGTGGAGAATACATATAAGAATACGGACATTTCTTTTTCGCCGCGCATAATCGCAGGCTCTGGACTTTCTTATTCACCCATGCGTAGAGGAGAAATCACATTACTGACCAAGTACGTTGGCAAGCAATACCTTGATAACACTTCCAATAATGCACGCAGTATTAATGCGTACCTGGTGAATGATGTTCGCTTTAGTTATGCTATTCGACCTTCGTTTGTAAAGGAGATTGGTTTCAGTCTTCTCATCAATAATATTCTCAACGAAGAATATGAATCGAATGGATATACATGGGGATACCTGGGAGGAGGCGACGCCTATCGGGAAAACTACTATTACCCACAAGCCGGGACAAACTTCCTTGCGATGTTAACGATTAAACTTTAAGGCGTATAGAAATACAAAGCCTGATTAGGAAACAATCTTTATTCACTAATAAGCATAAAGATTGTTTCCTATAATATAAACGTAATGAATACTAAACGCTGGCTTGTCCTACTTTATGACCTTTAGTTGCATAGAATAAAATATAGGCATAGCAAGGCAAGGTTATCCAATAGGCTATTTGTCGGTTACTGGAATCAGCCAGCGCACCATAGACGAGGGGCAGAATGGCACCGCCTACAACACCCATGATAATGAGTGCTGAACCTATTTTCGTAAACTTGCCAAGGTTGTTAATTGCTAAAGGCCAGATAGAAGGCCACATCAGGGCATGTGAAAAACTTAGCAAAACAATAAATCCAATTGACACCCATCCACTTGTAATAAGCGCTGCGATGGCAAAAGTAAATCCTAATATTGCACTTATCATTAAAGCCCTGGGTTGCGAAAGATATTTTGGAATAATTATGATACCCAGCAAATACCCTATGGTCAACGCTATCAAACCATAAATTCCAAAATTGCTGGCAGTGTTTAAGTCAAACCCCTGGAATTGTCCGTAAAGACCGATAGTGTCAATAGCAATTACCTCAACGCCTACATATACAAAGATGCAGATGATTCCCAGCACCAAATGCGGAAAAGCAAATACTGAATTTTTTCCTTTCAATTCGACTTGCTGATCTTTACCTGATTCTTCTTCCTTTATTTCTGGCATATGAGCTTTAAGAACCATAATTGCTAATCCAGTCAACACCACTGTCATTATTACATAAGGAAGAATTAGTCTTGCTGCAAGTGCATTCAATTCAAGGTCAAGATCACTGCCGCCCAGCGATTTTATTCTTTCTGAAAATTCCAGGGTATCACTGAACAGCAATTGAGCAAGAATGAGTATGCCAACCATGCCTGCAATTTTGTTACATATACCCATAATACTAATTCTCCTGGCAGCGCTTTCGATAGGCCCCAGGATAGTAACGTAAGGATTAGAGGCTGTTTGAAGTAAGGTCATACCGGTTGCCTGTCCGAAAAGACCTAACAGGAATAAAGGATAAGATCGGGTAAGTGCGGCCGGAATGAAAATCAAAGATCCGACAGCCATTACTCCCAATCCCAATGACATTCCTTTCGTAAATCCTGTTTTTTTCAGGATCGCCGAGGAGGGAATGGCCATGAAGAAATAGGATATGTAAAAGGCAAAGGTTACAAAATAAGCCTGAAAGTCTGTAAGCTCACAGGCTTGCTTCAGGAAGGGTATTAACACGCTATTGAGCCACGTGACAAATCCGAAAATAAAAAATAACGCCCCAATGATTATCATCGGAAAGACGTACTGATTCTTCTCATTGCTCATACTATGTAATTAGGTTAGGTTTCAACCAGGTTTTAAAAGGAGAGAATTTACGGTGATTTGACCTAGATTTCTATTAAAACCATATTTTTGAAACAACAAAGTTGAAAAAAACAAAAACCCAATGGACACACCAAATAGCACGCAAAAAAAACTGACATTATTAGTATTGGCTGCCGGCATCGGGAGCAGGTACGGAGGCATTAAACAGATAGACGGATTCGGCCCGAGCGGAGAAACGATCATGGATTACTCGCTATTCGATGCTGTTCGCTCAGGATTTACGAAAGTTGTGTTTATCGTTCGCGAAGAAATTCTTGAAACGGTTAAAGAAATGTTTCTTCCTAAACTGGAAGGTAAAGTAGACGTTGAGTTTGTGATCCAATCATTAGATAAACTCGTTCCAAAAGAATACATAAATCCTGAACGCCAAAAGCCATGGGGAACAGGCCACGCCATGCTTTGCGCTAAAGATGTTATTCATGAACCTTTCGCTGTAATAAATGCAGATGACTTTTATGGACGAGAAGCTTTCCAGGCAACCGCTGACTTTTTCAAACAAGACGAAGAAGGCGCACACGCGTTAGTAGGTTATACCCTGAAAAATGTATTATCACTTCACGGTAGTGTTTCACGGGGTTGTGGCGAAAGTGACGGAAATGGTTATTTAAAATCGGTAGTTGAACGAACGACAATTGTAGTAGAGAATGGAAAAATAATTTCGAAAGAGAAAGATGGCGATCTGGAACTTAGTCCCGAGACGCCAACATCTATGAACTTTTGGGGATTTCATTCCAGCATATTTCCTTTCATAGAAGAAAAATTTTTGCAATTTCTTAAAGACAATCACAAGCAACCAAAAGCCGAGTTCTTCATTCCACTCTTCGCCAATCAGCTGATCAAAGAAGGAAGGGGTAAAGTAAAAATAATTTCAGGTGGTAGTGTTTGGTTTGGTGTTACCTATAAGGAAGATAAAGAAGCCGTCTCCGCTCAGATAAAATCTTTAATTGACAAAGGAGAGTATCCATCAAGACTTTGGTGATTTTTAAAAAGCATAAAGCGAAAAGCAGAAAGCCAGTGAACGAAACTACGCTTTCTGCTTTTTAAATTATTGAAAGTGCTTAACCGTAAGCAATGACTATCCCGAAAAATATTCTCGCTGCGTATGGATTCAATCCCGATCAATACGCTGTTCAACACATTGGCACTGGTCATATTCATCAAACATTTAAACTTTCAGGTCAATCCAAATACATTCTTCAACGGGTAAATAAAAATGTATTCACAAGACCAGAGGTAATTGCAGCCAATCTCAGAACTGCGTCAGATTTTATTAAAAAGCATCATCCCGATTTTCCATTTCTATCAAGTATAAAAACACAGGATGGAAAGGAAATGGTATACGATAGTGACGGATATCCGTGGCGATTATTCCCCTACTTCGAAAACACTATTACCATTGATGAAGTAAAAACAAGCGAAGAGGCTTTCAGCGCTGCAAGTGAGTTTGCGCGGCTTACCAGAAACCTTGATGGCATTGATGTAAATAAATTCAAGCCAACCATCGATCGTTTTCATGATCTCACCTGGCGGTGGGAGCAATTTCAGGATTCGCTTAAGCATGCCTCTTCAGAACGAATGAAGGAGGCAGACACTGTTGTAAAAGCATGCAACGATTTCGCATGGCTGGTAGAAAAATATGATCGATTAACTTCTCAGCATGTTTTGATCCCTCGTATCATGCATAACGACACCAAGATCAACAACATTCTTTTTGATGCCACTTCAGGAAAAGCAATATGTGTAATAGATCTGGATACATTGATGCCGGGTTATTTCATTTATGATTTAGGTGACATGATGCGGACTTTTGTGAGCCCGGTTAATGAAGAGGAAAAGGATCTTTCAAAAGTAATTTTTCGCGAAGACATCTATCATGCGTTAGTTGAGGGATATATGTCGCAAATGAAGCCCATTCTAAAAAAAGAAGAATTAAATCATATTTCCTTCGGTGGACTGATGATGACTTACATTATGGCCATGCGTATGCTCACTGACTTTTTAAATGGCGATGTATACTACCACACTACCTACCCCGGCCAAAATTTCGTAAGAGCATCAAATCAGTTCCGTCTTATTTCTGTCATGGAAAATTATTTTACAAAGTCAGGATTATAGCCATACGAATAATTCCACTTTTATTTTTCGTGTATTAAAGGCATCTTATCATTGTTGTCCGACTAAAATGGAGCATTCGTTTCAATCCCTTGATTTTCTTGATTCCATAGTCTCTCTCCTTCGGAGAGAGGTAGGAGTGAGGCCAGATAAAGAAACATCAAGAAAATCAAGGGATTACGTTGGTGTTCGTTTTTTTAGTCGTGTATTAAAGGCATCTTAATAAATAATCTTTGCGCTATGAAAACATTCTTAAGTATACTGCTTATCAGCTCAAGTTATTATCATGTGCATTCAACAAATGTAAAAGATCTTGTAGGTGCATGGAAATGCAAAAAGGATTCTGTAATCATGACAAAAATTTACTCAACGAAATATTTTTCTGTCGCAATTTACAATCCTCACAAAAAAACTTTCATAGGAACGATGGGAGGTTCATGGCATATCAATGACAATAAAATTATTGAGAAGTATGAATTTGATTCTCAGCATAGTGATAACGTTGGGAAAGAAATGCAAACTTCATTTTCATTCAAGGGCAAATCGCTGACATTAAAAACGCAGGCAAGAAACGAAGAATGGTCGCGTATTGATGATGGAACGCCGGGAAAATTACCTGGTGCATGGCTGATAACCGGGCGGATGGAAAACGGGGAAATAAAATGGAGAACCCCTGGCGTGAGAAAAACAATGAAAATACTTTCAGGGTCACGCTTTCAATGGATTGCTTACAACACAGAGACAAAGGAATTTTCGGGTACCGGTGGAGGAACTTACACAACAAAAGACGGTAAGTACACGGAGAACATAGAATTCTTTTCCCGGGATAATAGTCGTGTTGGTGCAAGTCTTCAATTTGATTTTTCTATTGAAGATGGCAACTGGCGTCACAAAGGTTTGAGCAGTAAGGGAGACCCAATTGATGAAGTCTGGACACAACGTGAGGCGCTTGAAAAATAAAAGCACGAGTTGTTACCCCGTGCCTTCTTTCTACCTGCTAAACTATAATCAAGAAAAAATTAAAATTGTTCGAGTTTCGAAAAAAAGAAACTGGATTCAATTTCCGCATTCTCATCACTATCCGAACCATGAATAGCATTGGCTTCAATTGACTTAGCAAATAAAGCACGAACGGTTCCGGGAGCCGCTTTCTTAGGGTCAGTTGCGCCTATTAAGTTTCTGAAATCCTCTACAGCATTGGCTTTCTCTAAAACCATCGGTACAATAGCGCCGGAAGACATATACTTAACCAGGTCATTGTAAAAAGGCCTCTCTTTGTGTACTGCATAGAACTGCCCGGCCCGTTCTGTCGTCAGCCATGTTTTTTTGATGGCCACAATCCTAAAACCGGCTTCCTCTATCATTTTGATAATACCGCCTGTATTGCCTGCACCAACGGCATCCGGCTTAAGCATGGTAAAAGTTCTACTTCCTGGCATGTTACAATAATTTTCTAAAGTCCGTTAAAATATTCTGGCGGCAAAAATAGAAAAAAGTCAATAAGTAAAGCGATTTGACGCTGTTTATTAGGTCTTAGTCTACCCACTTACATCACCACAGGGTCGAATAGAAAAAATTTTAGCATTTTTGCGACTTTGTTTGAGAGTGAAATGGTAAACCTTCAAGATTTTAAGAGCTTTTTGGCCCAGCCGAGGAGGGTTGTAATCATCATGCATTATAAGCCTGATGCAGATGCTTTAGGCTCGTCCCTGGGATTAGCCGGTTTTCTGAAAAAATCAGATCATCAGGTTTCGGTCATTTCTCCAAGCGATTATCCCTCCTTCCTTGAGTGGATGCCTGGGAATAATAATGTTATGATTTTTCAAAACAGCACAGCCGCAAAAGCTTCTAAAATCATAGAAAATGCAGAAATGATCTTTTGTCTGGATTTCTCCAACCTTGGCAGAATTAATGAACTAGGAGAGATGGTTAAAAGATCACCCGCAAAAAAGGTACTAATCGACCATCATTTAGAACCAGAATCTTTTGCGGATTTTGAGCAATGGGATGATACCGCTGCCTCAACTGCAGAATTAGTCTATCAGCTTATTCAGGAAATGGGCTGTGGCAATCTTATCGATAGTTCTATAGCCGAATGTCTTTATGCAGGACTCATGACAGACACAGGCAGCTTTCGCCATAACAATACAACGCACAAGGTTTTTACTGTTGCCGGCGAGCTCGTGGCACATGGCGCTAATCCTCACAAAATTTCCAAGCAGATTTACGATAACAACTCCCTTGAACGCCTTAGGCTGATGGGCTTTGTTCTTGAACAAAAACTTCAGGTGATCCCGGAATACAATACAGCTTATATTATTCTTAGCAAAGATGAATTGACCGCAATGGGATCGCAAACCGGAGACACAGAGGGATTAGTCAATTTTGGACTTTCTATTAAAGGAATAATTCTTTCTGTGCTGATCTATGAGCGCAAAGATGGAACTGTAAAATTGTCATTTCGATCCTTAGATGACTTTTCCGTCAATGACCTTGCACGAAAGCATTTTGAAGGAGGTGGGCACAAAAACGCCGCCGGAGGTCAGACAAAATTAAGCCTGGACAATACGTTGAAAAAATTAATCGAAATACTTCCTCAATATAAAAATCAGCTATCCGGGGAAAATTAATACATCATTACAACTTTATTATTATTCACAGAGTCTAAACAATCTAATCATGAGAATTTCAAAAGTGCTGTTGGGAATGCTGTTACTTGTTACAGCGTGTAATCAAACAAAAGAGACCCCCAGCGGATTTCAGTTTAAACTGGTAAAAGAAGGCGAAGGAAAACCAGCAAATCAAAGTCAATTGATCGTATATAATTTTAAAATAACCGATTCGAAAGATTCAGTATGGGTCGATACTTATAAACGAGGCTTCCCTCAATTTACTGCACTCCCTGATAGCTCACAGGTTTCAGAACAGGATGGAATTTCAGAGATGATTGGAATGTTAAAAAAAGGTGACAGCGCAGTTTTTGATATCTCCGTAAAAAAATTATTTAGTGAGATGGCAAAGGCCGCTATTCCTCCGGGCATAGATTCAACCCTCGATCTTACTTATGTTATTTCTGTTCGCGACATTATTGCTAAAGAGCAATTTGAAGAGTATCGTGGTAAAATTGAAACTGAGTATTATGCTTTTCAGGAAAAATTAGGAAAAGAACAATTAGGAAAAGATACCGTAGCTATTGATGAATACCTGAAATCGAAAGGGATCAATGCAATAAAACATTCGTCAGGAATCCGCTACGTGATAACTCAACAAGGCGATCCATCGGTTGCCACTTCAGGGCAGACTGTACTGGTGAATTATGCCGGGTATCTTATGGATGGTACTTACTTTGATACGAATATTAAATCACTGGCACAGGAAAAGGGACTTTACGATCCAATGCGGGAAGCGCAAATGCCATACGGACCTTTTGAAGTTTCCATCGATAGAAGTTCGGTCATTAGTGGCTGGCATGAAGCGTTGAAGCAACTTGGCAAAGGAACGAAAGGAACATTTTACATTCCTTCAAGCCTTGCTTATGGCCAGCGGAGAATGGGTGATAAAATAAAAGAGAACTCGAATTTGGTATTTGATATTGAAATGGTAGATATTAAAAATGAAGGGCCGGTTACAAATCCGTAATTGAAATTGATGTTGAAATATAAAATAAGTGAGTAATGAAAGCAATGAGGTTAATTTTATTTGGTGTGGTGGCTTTTATGGTATCGTGTATGGACAGTGAAGATCCAAATAAAGCCTTAAATGATGAAATAAAACAGATAGACCAGTATCTTCAGACCATGGGGAAGGCTGATGAAGCGCTGTATGATAATGTTAATGGCTATCGGTTAGTCATTAGTGATTATGGACAATACCCTCCTCCGCATAACGGGCAAACTGTAAAAGTTCATTATGAGGGAAGATTATTTCCGAGCGGTAACTTTTTTGATTCAGACGTTAAAGTATCCAAGCTTGAGGACCTAACACCTCAGGCACTCCGTTATATCGCTTCCAATGTGCTGGGTGGTTCTACCGCGACAATATTCGTACCCTCTAAGTTTGGATACGGCGCTGAAGGATCTGCAGCATTAGGTGTCCCCGCCAATTCAATTCTTATGTATGATATTTACCTTGCGGAAGTAAACCGTACAGCATTGGAACAATCTCGCTTTGTAACTGATAGCACTGCCATTGCCAACTACCTTGAGGAAAACACAATTGATGCAACCTATCATCCGGCGGGAATATGGTATACAGTAACCGAACAAGGAACAGGACCTTTTCCCAATCCTTATACACTCCTTGACTTTGATTACAAACTCAGATTATTGAGCTCAACTAGTACTTTACAGGAATCAAATATAGCACGTCAGCCTGCAATGGGCTTAGTAGATGGACTAAAGGTAGGTCTACCGCTTTTGAGAGAAGGTGGAAAAGCAACTTTTTATATTCCTTCATTGCTGGGCTATGGAACATCTGCAACACAAAGTATTCCGGCAAACTCAAATCTTGTCTTTGAAATCTCGCTCACAAACATAGGAAATTGATAACAATCTGCTTCGCCAGTAACAACAAGCACAAGCTTGAGGAAGTCAGGTCCGTACTTGGGCCTGACTTTCGTGTTCTTAGTCTTAGTGATGTTAACGTTCACGAAGACTTACCTGAAACAAAAGATACCTTTGAAGGGAATTCTCATCAAAAGGCCGAATATCTTTTTAATAAAATTAATGCCCCCTGTTTTGCTGATGACAGTGGTCTTGAAGTTGAGACGCTTAATGGTGAACCCGGTGTGTACTCTGCGCGTTATGGCGGCCCTCATAAAAATGACGAAGATAACATTCAGTTATTGCTGAAAAATTTAAAAGGTAAAGCGAATCGCAAAGCGCAATTCAGAACCGTTATTACATTTATTGATCAGCAAGGCAACACGTTCTTTTTTGAAGGAATAATTAAGGGTTCAATAGGTAAAGAAAAAAAGGGAACTTCAGGTTTTGGATACGATCCATTGTTTGTGCCATCAGGAACCCGTAAAACCTTCGCTGAGATGACTCCACACGAAAAAAATTCGATGAGTCATCGTTCCATCGCCGTAAAAAAACTCGCCGAATTTCTTAAGGAAAAATACACACTATAGCGAATCATTATTCAAGATGGTTTAATTTGGATTTTCGTATTGAATTTCCCTATGAATAAAGCACCCTATACAATTGGAATTACAGGAGGCAGCGGATCCGGGAAAACCTATTTTATAAATGAACTCGCCAAGCGATTTAGTAATAGTGACATTACACTGATTTCTCAGGATCATTATTATAAGTCGCTCGAGCATCAGGTTATTGATGAAAAGGGTGTTGAAAATTTTGACCTGCCAGAGGCGATTGATATCGAACAGTTCTATCAGGATGTTTTAAAACTCAAGCGTGGAGAAACCTTACAAAAGAAAGAATACACTTTTAATAATCCTGTTTCAGCGCCCGCTGTACTGGTGTTCAACCCCGCACCAATACTGATAATAGAAGGATTGTTTGTTCAGTATTACGCCCCATTAGAAAAAGAACTTGACCTGCGGATTTTTATTGAAGCGAAGGATTATCTGAAACTAAGCCGCAGAATCCGGAGAGACAATAATGAACGTGGTTATGATCTGAATGATGTTCTTTATCGCTATCATAATCACGTCATGCCGGTATATGAATCCCTCATTGAGCCATTAAAACACCGCGCTGATCTTGTTATTCCCAATAATCAACGCTTTGACGGCGCCCTTGATATTTTAACACTTGCTTTAAAGGTCAAATTGGGCGAGGTGTAAGGATTGTTTATTTAAAACATCTTGGACTTTCCATCCGAATGTATAGTTTTGTAGCCCTTTATAATTCGATGACAATTCGCACAAAGAAAACGGCTTTATTAGTTCTCGGTGTTTTAACCGCCGTTATTCTTATTGTTTCTCAACTTTTTTGCTACCAGCATTCAGTTGTTATAAAAAAAGAGGTTAAAACGGAAAAGCAGGAAAAAGAAACAAGTGAACAGGGTCCTCATTTTATAATGGCCGCTGGCCCGGGACTATCTTCTGTTCAAACACAAATTCACCAGGAAATTGCCTTTTTGTTTGAAATTCTTTTCGTTGAAGAGAAACAATATCCCTGGATTCCAGAAGTACCTCTTGCGCTTGGAAAATACTTCCAAACGTTATTTCAAACCATCATTTCTCCTAACGCACCCTAAGCGGTATCGTGTTCTTTTTGAACAAACGTGAAATGTAATGTCTTCCGTTGTTCATCCAATTCCATTTTAAACATTTCTTAATTTCTATATGCAAAACAAAGGTTTCGTTATTTTTCTTACGGTAGTTATCACAGCGCTGTGTTTGTTCTACCTTTCTTTTACACTTGTTTCTCATCGCGTGCAACAAGATGCCAACGCATATGCTACAGATGCAAATGGTGTTTTCAATTTCAACAAGAAGCAGAGCTATGTGGATTCCCTATGGAATAAGCCCGTCTATAATTTCTTTGGAATAGAATATACATACAAGGAAGTTAAAGACAATGAGTTGAGCCTGGGGCTGGACTTGCTCGGTGGTATGCATGTTACGCTGGAAGTTTCTCCGGTTGATATAATTAAAAGCCTCTCCGGCAACAGCCAGGATTCAACGTTTCTAAAAGCGCTGCAACGCGCCAAAGAAATGCAGAAAAGCAGTCAGAGTAATTACACTACACTTTTCTTTAATGCCTTTAAAGAAATTAATCCTAACAAACCACTGAAAGACATTTTTGCGAACTCCACAACACGCGGGCGCATTAGCATAAATGATTCAGATGATCAGATAAAAACGTTCATCTACGATGAAGTTGAAAGTGCAATTGACCGCTCTTATACCATTTTGAAAAATCGTATCGATCAGTTTGGAACATCCTCTCCTAACATCCAGCAACTACCCGGTACAGGAAGAATTCAGATTGAAATTCCGGGAGCAGATAATCCTCAGCGGGTAAGAAAATTGCTTCAGGGTGTAGCTCGCCTTGAGTTCTGGGATGTGGTAGAGCCTTTTACTATTCAATCTTCATTGATTACCATTAATGATGCTCTTGTGAAAGAACAGGCAACAAAACTTGCTGCCTCAAAATTATCTGATCGTTCAACAACTCCGGCAGAAGAAAATAATCTCGCTAAGGCCTTAGGTAGTGAAACTGATACAACAACCTCAGAACTTCAAAAGCAACTTTCTACGGCCGCGGATAGCGCATCAAAAGGATTAGATTCACTTACTTCCGCAAATACGTCGCCACTATTGGCACTGAGTAGCCCTCCGGGAGCATTCCGGTATGATTTGAAAGATACTGCTCAAATCAATGCGATCTTTAAGCGGGCAGATATCGTTAGCATGCTTCCCCGGAATGTTGCAGTTTTTTGGGGAAACAAACCTAACAAGCAAAATCGTGAAAGTCTTTCTGAGGAACCTAAAATGGATCTCTACTTCCTGGAAGTCGGCCGTTCAGGAAAACCTAAGTTGACAGGAGAAGTAATCAGCAATGCACGGCAAGAGCTTGATCCTAATGGTCGCTATGCCATAAGCATGACCATGAACGCTACCGGCACAAAAATATGGGCCAAGATGACAGCCGAATCTGCCAATAAGCAACCCCGTGGTAGAATAGCTATTGTTCTTGATAACACTGTTTATTCGGCGCCTTATGTACAAGGTGAAATTCCAAACGGAAATTCACAGATCACAGGAGACTTTACATTAGAGGAAGCAAAAGACCTTGCCAACATTTTGAAAGCTGGATCCCTTCCTGCGCCTACTCGAATTGTAGAAGAAGCCATAGTAGGTCCTACGTTAGGACAGTCTGCTCAGAATCAGGGTTTGATCTCTATCGCCTGTGGACTTATTGGAGTTATTATTTTTATGGTGGCCTATTACCATAAAGGAGGTTTTATTGCGGATATCGCCCTTATTTTCAACATATTCTTTATTCTTGGAATTTTAGCACAGCCGATTTTTGGAACGGCTCTTACTTTGCCAGGTATTGCAGGCATTGTACTAACGATGGGTATGGCGGTAGATTCGAACGTTTTGATCTTTGAAAGAATTAAAGAAGAAATGTTGCATGGCAGAAAATTAAAGGATGCCATTAAAGTTGGTTATGCAAAAGCTTTCGCCACTATCGTGGATTCAAACTTAACAACCTTTATTACCGGTTTCTTTCTATTCATTTTCGGACAAGGACCTATCAAAGGTTTTGCTATCATCTTAATGATTGGAATTGTCACCTCTGTATTCTCTTCCGTTTACATCTCCCGCGTATTTATTGAGTGGATGACCAGAAGAGGTGATGAAAGCAAGATATCCTTCGAAACCAGTATCGCACGAATGGTGAGAAAGCGCAAGCATTTTGAATTCATAAAACATGCCCGACTTGCCTATACTATTTCAGGTGCCATCATCATAATCGGTTTCATTCTTTTGTTTGTACAAGGACTAAACCTGGGTGTCGACTTTAAAGGTGGACGATCTTACGTTGTATCCTTCAGCAAACCGGTTAGCGCTACAGAGCTTAAGGTAGATTTATCAAAAGAATTTGAAAATGCAGGAACAGAAGTTAAAAACTATGGTAGTAACAGCAGGATGAAAGTCACTACCTCCTACATGATAGAAGAGGAATCGGAAGAAGCGGATGAAAAAGTAAAACAAGCTTTAATATCGGGAATCGAGAAAAAGTTTGAAGGAATGAAATATACGGAGAACGAGGCCCAGGTGGATGATACGCATTTTGCAATTTCGAGTTCCTCAAAAGTTGGCGCAACAGTGGCTGATGATATTAAAAAATCAGCCTGGAAAGCCACCTTATTCTCTTTGATCGGAATCTTCATTTACATTCTCTTCCGCTTTAGAAAATGGCAGTACAGTATGGGAGCAATTATTTCTACTATTCATGATGCATTATTCGTTTTTGCCTCCTTTGCGATCATCCGGTTGTTTGGAATTTCCTTTGAAATTGATCAGATTTTTGTTGGTGCTATACTCGCTATCATTGGTTATTCAATTAATGATACGGTAATTATTTTCGACCGGATAAGAGAATACCTGAACATGGGCACTTCGCATGACAAACCAAAAATTTTCAATGACGCAATTAACGATACATTGTCTCGTACAATTCTCACTGCTGGAACTACTTTACTTGGAGTTATAGTGTTACTGATTTTTGGCGGTGAAGTGCTTAGAGGATTTGCCTTTGCCTTCTTTATTGGTATTATAGCAGCAACTTTCTCTTCCATTTACATCGCTTCTCCAATTGTATTAGACATGGATAAAGAAGATACGAAAGCAGAGAAGAAACCGGCGGCTGCGCCAAAGAAGGCGCTAGCTTAAAAAGAAAAAATGCTTTGGAAGGCAGATCAATTTTTATTGGTCTGCCTTTTTTATTGTATCAGACTGTAAATGTCGAATCTCTACAAGCTCGGGAAGCGTCTTGTTTAACCGCAGGATTTTAATTTTATAACCAAACATTTCAATTTCCTCACCCTCCTTCAGTTCGAAGGGCCTTTGTAAAAGTATCAGGCCCGTCAGGGTATCATATTCATCTGATTCCGGAAATGGTTCATCGAGAACTTTATTAATATCATGTATGGGCGATGTTGCTACTACCTGGTAAGTGTTTCCGGTTCTGGTTACAATTTGAACTTCCTGGTCGTGCTCATCCTGAATCTCTCCCACAATTTCTTCCAGAATATCTTCAAGCGTTACAATTCCAATAGTTCCACCGTATTCACTCACAACAATAGCCATTTGAGTCTTCGTTTTCTGGAATTCGCGGAGGAGCTGAACAATTGGTTTATTTTCAGTGATGTAATAGGCTTTCCGTGCTATTTCTTTTAAGCTTTTTTCACTTTTTTCCCAATAATTCTGAAGGACGTCTTTCGAATGCACTATACCTACTATCTCGTCCAGGTTTCTTTCATATACAGGATATCTTGAATATCCCTCTTTGAAGATTATATGAACCGCTTCCTCTACTGTAGCTTTTACTTTGATGCCAGAGATCTTTATTCTCGGTTTCATCACTTGTTTTACAATTCGATTATCGAAGTCGAATACATTTTGTATTAATTCACGTTCGCTGGTTTCTATTGCTCCACCTTCCTCACTTTCGGCTATGATCAATTTTAATTCCTCTTCAGAATGAATCTCCGCTTCACTAATTGGTTTAATCCCAAACATTTTTAAAATCATATTGGCAAAGCCATTAAGTAATGAGATGAAAGGTTTGAAAACAAAATAAAAAATTCTTAATGGGATAGAAATCTTCAACGCAGTTGATGTAGGATAACGAATTGCCAGCGATTTTGGCGCTAATTCTCCGAAGACTATATGAAGAACGGTGAGGATAACGAATGCAACGGGCAGGGCTATGCTATGAGCAAGTTCCGGCGTTACTGATACTCCAATTGAATTCATTAATCTCAGAATAAGCACCGAGACAACATCTTCACCAACCCAGCCAAGACCAAGGCTTGCTAACGTTATACCTAATTGTGTCGCGGCCAAAAAGCCATCGAGATTATTGATAATTGCTTGTGCGGCTGATTTAGATGCGGTGCCTGCCTGAAGTGCAATTTGCGATGAACGCACTTTTACGATTGCAAATTCAGCGGCAACAAAGAAACCGTTTAAAAAGACCAGAAATAATGTGAGTAAAATATCAAACAGCATTCAATATCAATTCAAGTTGAAGAGGGAGAGTCGTTGTAAATTTCGGTCGCTACCTACAAAAATGATGAGACTAATTTGCGCATTGCCGAATGTAAAACAAAAAAGTCACGATTTAATTCAAAATACTTCGTTGAAACCGCATGCAAATAGTATTAAGAAAGTTTAGTTGTGTTAGCGTATTTATGTTCTATTGTAAGCCTCCTTAAAAATCAAAAAAGCCTTGTATTTCTACAAGGCTTTTTAAATCCACCTTGCGCTAACGCTTGGCGGATACAATAAAAGATAGGCAACGACTTACTCTCCCGGGTGTTACCCTAGTACCATCAGCGCTGGCGGGCTTAACTGCTCTGTTCGGAATGGGAAGAGGTGATCCCCGCCGCTATAGTCACCTTAAGATCAGTAGGCAATTGGCAATTGACAGTAGGCAATGCTTTTCACCTTTAATAAGGTTTGTGATCTGTTTAGATCACTTGTGTTTTCAGGTTTTCAGGCTGTTCACGATTTTCATCCTGTTCATCCTTTAAATCCTGATCCAATATCGTTGACATGGTCTGGAAAAAGAGCAGATAAGTAACAAGCACATAGATGTTTGGTCAATTGAAGTATACGGGTAATTAGTACTGCTCAGCTTTGACATTACTGTC
>CAZFRM010000016.1:0-140459 GCA_964521255.1 uncultured Roseivirgaceae bacterium | reverse complement strand
GCTTTGCCGTCTTCTGTTGAGTTGTCAGCAACAGGCTTGTCTTGTCCGTAACCTGTGGTTTTAATTCTGTCAGCTGCAATTCCTTTGTTTACCAATGCTGTTTTTACGCTTGCTGCACGTTGCTCTGAAAGTGTTTTGTTAGAAGCTGAGTTACCAACGTTGTCGGTATGCCCTTCAATCGTAATTTTCAACGTTGGGTTGTCTTTCAACATTGTATAAAGTTCATCAATGATGTTTTGCGACTCACTTTTGATAGTTGATTTTCCGGTGTCGAAGTTGATGTAAAGAGCAAGTGAATTTCCTGCGTTCACTTTTTCAAACATTTCATTGGCGGCAATCTCCTGTGTCATTCCCTCAACCTTTACAATCGTCATATGGTAACCGTCACATTGGGATTCGCTTCCATTAAAATAGGTGAAAGTCAGCCAGTAGATATCATTCCCGCTTTTCATACGGAAAGTTCCTCCGGATAGTCCTTCACCTGCGTCATTACTTTTGAAGTATAACTTATCACCGCCATTTTTCACGATCGCATTTTCGTAATTTTTCAATATTTGAAACCTGCTTGGAATTTTAGCTCCGTCAGTGATATAATATTCATAATTTGACACCGTACCTTCTAGATGTTCTGTTTTGTCAGCACCAATCAAAATGTCGATTTCGTTATAGCTTTCCTCACAATTGCTCAAATAAAAGCCTGGCATTCTGTTTACCAGCGGGTGGTCTTTGCAATTGTCTGCGTCTTGTGCAAATGAAAAATTTGCTGTCAACGTCATTGCTGCAATAATTGCCGTAGTAAAAATTGTTTTTTTCATCATGTCTTTGATATTTAGTTATTGCTTTGTTTGTTTATTTTTTTATATAATCACCTGGTACTGTAAACTTGTCTGGTCCAACACTTGTTTCTTCAAACTGTATTGCTTTTTGCTTACTCTCAAGGCTTCCTGTATTTGTTTCAAGGAGGAAGAGTATTCCTTTCCAGCCTGCATATTTGGCTTTTGCTTTTTCATAGGTGTAGGTCTCACAGGTTTTTCCAAGTATGATTTCATCAGGTAATTTTTTTGCATTTCCGCTTTTTCTGTCGGCTTCGGGAATGCCATTAAAATTGACCTTATAAGCCACACTGCCGCCTGAGGGTATCTCGGAATAGGTTTTCTTCTTGTGATTTATCTCATACCGTTTTTTTCCATCGTAAATGCTGCTTCCCACCAAAATACCTTTTTCGTATTTATCCTCTCTTTCTTTTAAACCATAGTCATCAAAATATAAAATGTTTTTGTTACTGCTAATTGCTTTGCCGTTCATAACCACCGATACCTCATAGGTGACTACTCCTGACTTTACATCGTACTTTTTTGACTGTGCAAATGAAAAATTTATTACCAAAGTCATTCCTGCAATTATTGCAGTCGCAAATACTGATTTGTTCATATCGTTTTTTAGTTAACCTTCTCTTTTTTAGCCAGTCGCTACATCATTGCTGCAACCGTACATGCGTGTATTGCTGATTATCTATTATCTCAGTTATCCCTACAATTTTTGATGCCAAAATATAGGAATTCCCTTATTTCCCCAATATCTATTCACTCAAAAAGAAAAGTATTTTAGTCTCAGTCCCTGAAATCTGGTATAATGCAACGCCTTGCCTATGCCTCCAGACCTTTTCAAATCATCATAACAAAAAAAATATTTCCCTCCATTTCCCTCACGCCTAACGGAGCAGCCATTTTTGCAAGCAAGACCCCAATTTGCAAGTGTAAAAAACTTACTTTGCCAGATATTTGTTGTCATTGCGCATGCAAAAAAAGCCCCACACAATGCAGGGCTTCTGTGCCGCATACTTTATCATTACCATTGCACTTTTGTCAGGTCAATATCTTTCAACACCCTATAATTTCAAACGAAGGCTCAAAAACATCATGCAGCTTTTCTTTTCATTTTTCTACAGGAACAATATAGGGGCTGAGTTCCAGCAAAAGGTTACGGTGGTTTGTCTCTGCCAATCACTTTACCAGGTCATAAGCCATGAATCGTTTGCCATTGCCTGTTATCAGGTTGATTGTCTTATCTGTGTGACCAAATGCGATCAATGGATGCAAATGATTGGGTATTCCGATAGTTATTAGGAAATTTATAGTATTCATATTTTTTCAAACTGGCTATTGGTTTATTTATGCTTGTGTGCCCTGAAGCGCAGGAGTCCCCGAGGAGGGAGACTCTGCGGAGGCGGGAAGTCAATGGTGTGAACAATTTCTTTAATTGAAACAAAGTCTTCGTGACTTAAAAAGTCGTGCGTTGCCAAAACTGATTTTTCCCAACCAGATAGTATCTGTTCTCTGAACTGTTCCTCGTATGGTTTTATGTTGGTATGTAGATTCATACCTATTACGAACAAGACAAAGTTCCACATTTCATGAATCATCCCGAAAGCTTTCGGGATGGTGTGATAGGCGCTCCCGTGAGTTTTAACGACTCACAGGCCGTCTACTCGATTGGTGCCAGTGGAATTAATCATTCTTGTCCCACTTTCCATTTAAGAACTCAAGTGAAACCCTTAAAAACTCAGGCTGGATACCGGCATCTAAATGCGGGAAATGTCCTCCGTTAGGAACAATCCAAAGTCGGCTGTTGGGTATGTTTTGATACATTTCCATACCAAGTTGAACCGGAATAGCAAAGTCATTATCTCCTAATACCACTAACCATTTTGCTTTGATGGTATTCAAAATATCTGGAGTAAAAGACGTTTCACCATAAAGTTTTCTCCCCTCCCAAAAGACCCTTGCGAGATACTCCTGTTTTTCCGGGCCGTGGTATTTCGCCCCTTCTTTAAATTGCTCCAATCCCGTTTTTGTTATCCACTCCCTGGCTCGCTTACTATAGTAGATATGTCCACCGACTGTAATAACAGCTTTAAACCTATCCGGCTGCATAGTATTGAGAAAATGTAATGTAGTGCCTCCGCTACTCGCACCAATAGCATTAACATTATATAACTTTAAAGAATCCAGTAAAGCAAGAATCATTTTTGCATAGTCCTCATGCCTAAAAATGGTATCCACTTTTTTATAAATATCAGATCGTCCATGGCCCATCATGTCCACAGCAATTGTCCGGAATTGCTTTGAGTAAACTTCCACGTGAGGTTTCCAACAGTCTGCAGTGTTAAAAAAATTATGGAGCAATAAAAGAGGTTCTCCATTCCCGGTATCTTCATAATAAATTCTGGTTCCGTTATAGTTAAAGAACCTCCCGTTGGGGTTAACTTTTACCTGACCATACGTGGTAAAGCAGGCGATGAAAACGAAAATTGAAATTGTAAATTGTCTCATGTTTTGATTTTTTGAAGTTATGACCGCATTGTTGTGCGAAGTTATTTCAACTCCGCTATTCGTTCTTTCAGATAGTCGCCCAAAAGCTTTTCAGTGTTTTCTGTGTCCGCGAGACTATAGTATTTATTATCTAACTCGTCCAGCTTACCTTCAATAATCAAGTCGGTCTTGTACGTTCTTTTGATTATCATTTCTTTAAAGTCCGCATTCGTTTTTCCGTCTGGGTTAATTAACTCCAAACTTTCTTTTAACAAGTGATGAGTCATTGTTGCCTTGATCTCTTTCAGAGCAGCTAGTGTCTCATATGCAAATTGTCCATATGAATTGTCATAGTATTGGATAAATCCACCGTTGAGTACTTGCATGTTCAATATGCCAATCAAATAGGTCGTCTTGGTCGGCCCTTGCAATTTATCAACAGCAGCTGTCAATTGAGTCGGTTGAGTCCAGTCCGTTACATTGTCACGAATATATTTCCCGGCTATGTCAGTGTAGACAAAGTCAATTAACTCTTGATTCTCTAATGTTGATAAATCTTTCATGAAATAATTTCGCACAACAACCGCACAACTGTATTGCTGATATATCTACTATCACAGTTATCCCAACAGTTGTTTTGATACCCAAAATATAGGAATTCCTTTATTTCCCCAATATCCATTACCTAAAAAGAAAAGTATCCAAGTCTCAACCGATGAAATCAGGTATAATCACTTCTTCATTGCACACAAAAAAAAGCCCCACACAATGCAGGGCTTTAAAATTTCAGACTGGTGAACTTATCTAAGTGGGGTAGGTGTCTGTTAATTCCATCCGCCGCCTAGTGCCTGATACACATTTACCCAGGCGCTCCATTGTCCCTTTTTCGTTTCAATAAGTTCAAACTTTGATTCCAATGCATCACGTTGCGTTAACAGTACTTCCATGTAGTCTGCCCGTGCCGACCGGAAGAGATCGTTGGCAATGGCCGTCGACTGCGTAAGTGCTTCAACTTGCTGTGCTTTAAAATCATAACTTTTTTCAAGGTTGCCAATCTTCGCGAGTTGGTTGACAACCTCGATATAAGCATTCAGGATGGTGCGCTCATAATTGTAAACTGACTGTATCTGCATAGCGTTAGCGTTATAATACGCTGCTTTAATTGCATTCCGGTTGATCAGTGGAGCGGCAATATCTCCTGCAAGCGTGTAGATCATTGACTCTGGCGTCTTGAGCAGAAACGATGGATCAAATGCCTTCAAACCAATTCCAGCGGAAATTCCTAACGACGGATAAAATCTTGCTTTGGCAACCTGAACATCAAGCTTCGCCGCCGCAAGGTTCATTTCAGCCTGTTTTATATCCGGACGGTTTGCCAACAACTGCGACGGAAGGCCTGCCTGAATTGTACCCGGTACTCCTCCGTTAAAGGTTGCTGAATCACGTTGAACAGGTTGTGGGTAACGGCCCACGAGGAAGTTTATCCGGTTCTCTGTTTCTATGATCGCTTGTTGAATGTTAAACTGGAGACTTTGTGTATTGAGTACCTGCGCTTCGAACCGGCGCACAGCCAGTTCGGTAACCCGTGCCGCTTCTTTTTGGCGCCGCACAATTTCCAGCGCGTCGGTCTGGATGCCGATATTTTGTTTGATAATACCCAACTGATTGTCCAGCGCCAGTAATTCATAATAAGAATTGGCAATCTCTGCCACCAGGTGAGTAACCATGAAATTTTTTCCTTCCACGGTTGACAAGTATCGCATGACCGCAGCCTTTTTGGCGTTATGCAGCTTGTTCCAGATATCGACCTCCCACGTGGCGAAGGCTCCCACATAATAATCCTGTAATGGATCGGGGGTTTCTCTGCCCGGTTCAATCTCCGTTATATCATCGGCAGCGCCCTTGCTGGTATAGCGGCTTACCTTTTCCACACCGCCACCGGCACGGATATCTACGAATGGCAGATACTCTCCTTTTCGCGCGCGCACTTCGTTTTGCGAAATCGCGATCTCCTGCAATGTAATATTCAATTCCTGGTTGTTCGTCAACGCGGAATCAATCAGGGCATTGAGGTACGGATCTGTAAAATAATTCTTCCAACTAACCTTAGCGGTATTGGTAGTGTCTTGCGTAGCAGTCATGTCGTGTGAGGAGTTATAACCCGCAGGTGTGGTTGTGTTCTCTTTCTTACTGACAATAGCAGGAGCACAAGCTGAAAAAATTATCGGCAGGAAAATAATCCCTGCGTATTGGTTTATGATTCTTCTAAACATATCGGTCAATTTCTTCTTCCAATTTTATGTGGTCGCGTTGTTCCGACAAAGGTCTGTCATACTCATCCCTGATCAATTGACGCCCTTCTGCCAGTTTTGCAAAAATGTAATACAGGCCGGGAATAATGACCACGCCGAAAATAGTTCCAAGTAACATTCCACCAAGCGCTGAAGCCCCAATGGTACGGTTACCAATAGCGCCCGCGCCAGTTGCAACAACTAAAGGGATCAATCCGGCAATAAAAGCAAATGATGTCATTAAGATCGGCCGGAAACGTACTTTGGCACCTTCAATGGCGGCTTCAAAAATGGTTGCCCCATGCCGGTGTTTCTGAACGGCGAATTCGACAATGAGCACAGCATTCTTCCCCAACAAACCCACCAGCATGATGAGGCCTATCTGGGCATAAATGTCGTTATCAAGGCCCATTAACTTAAGCAGTAAAAACGAACCAAATACCCCAAGCGGCAGAGAGAAAATCACCGCCAGAGGCAAAAGAAAACTTTCATACTGTGCTGCCAGCACCAGGTAGACAAATGCCAGTACGATGATGAAAATATAAACGGATTCATTTCCGCTGATGGACTCGTCATAAGAAAGTCCTTCCCATGCGATATCATATCCTTTCGGCAAGGTTTTACTGGCGACTTCCCGTATCGACTGTATAGCCTCTGCGGTAGTATAGCCTTTTGCAGGCAGACCTCTGATGGCCGCTGAATTGTACATATTGAAACGGGTAACTTCATTGGGTCCCTGTCTCTTTTCCAGTTTCATGAATGAGGAGTACGGGACCATTTCCCCATGATCATTTTTGACGAACAGGTTCAAAACATCGGAGGGAAGCCTTCTGAATTCCGGCGCGGACTGAACATAAACTTTGAAGAAACGATCAAACCGGATAAATCCTTGTTCGTAGGTACTTCCTATTAAAATGTTAAGGTTCTCCATCGCTTTTCCGATGGAGACTCCTTTTTGCATGGCTGCATCATTGTCAATAATCAATTCGTACTGGGGATAATTGGCTGCGAAAAAAGTAAACAAGCCGGTCAGCTCTTTACGCTTACCGAGATTGTCTAAGAATTCCTTATTTACTTTATCGAAATCCTGGTAGTCAGTATCAGTGTTCTTATCCAGCAAGCGCAATGAAAAACCTCCCGAAGATCCAAACCCGGGGACTGCAGGTGGTTCAAAAAATTCTACTATCGCCCCAAGGTCTTTTGATTTTTCTTCTAACTCTTCCATGATCTCTTTCACGGATTGGTCGCGCTCCGACCAGTTTTTCAGGTTGATCAGGCAAGTCCCCGCATTGGAGCCTCGCCCTTCAGTCATGATCTCATAACCCGCCAAAGAAGAAACTGATTCTACACCTTTAACTTCTTCGCAGATTTTCTGAAGCTTTTGCGATACCTGGTTCGTTCTTTCCAACGTAGCCCCTGGAGGCGTTTGGATAATGGCGTAAATGGTACCTTGATCTTCACCCGGAATAAATCCAGCCGGCAGTATTTGATTCTCGAAGAATATTCCTGCGCAGAAGGCCAGCAATATACCGAACGTGAGCAGTCTTCTGTTGACTATCAGTTTTAACAAGCTTGCATACCTTCCGGTAAGTCGTTCAAACCAACTATTAAAACTATCGAGCAACCGGGTAAGTAAATTTTTCTTTTTTGGTTTACCGTGCGTGTTCTTCAATATAATAGCACAAAGAACCGGTGTAAGCGTAAGTGCAACGACACCCGAAAGAATAATAGAAGTGGCCATTGTAATGGAAAACTGCCGGTAGAAAACACCTACAGGTCCCGTCATAAATACCAGCGGCACAAATACCGCTGTCATTACAAGTGTGATGGCAATGATGGCGCCACTGATTTCCTGAAGTACTTCCTGCGTAGCCTTATACGGTGAAAGATTTTTATCTTCCATCTTGGCATGCACGGCCTCCACCACCACAATAGCATTATCCACCACTATACCAATAGCCAGTACGAGTGCGAACAAAGTGATCAGGTTGATTGAAAGTCCGAAAAACTGCATGAAGAAAAAGGCGCCAATCAGGGATACCGGAACGGCTAATGTAGGGATCAACGTAGAACGCCAATCGCCAAGGAACACGAACACCACTACGGCTACCAGCACGAAGGCTTCGGCCAGTGTATGAAGGACTTTTTCTACTGAGGCATCTAAAAATTGAGACACATCATAACTGATTTTATAATCCACGCCCGGTGGAAAACTCGCCTTCATTTCTTCGAGCATCTCCTTTACTTCTTTAATTACATCACTGGCATTACTGCCATAGTTCTGTTTCAACACAATAGCTGCCGAAGGGTGGCCATCCAGGTTGGAATAGATATCAAAGAATTCGCTACCCAATTCAATTGTAGCGATATCTTTCAGGTGTATGCTTTCACCTTCTGAATTGGCCCGGATAATAATTCCCTCATACTCTTCCGGTTTGTTAAATCTTCCTTTGTATGTAAGCACATATTCCAGGGACTGTGCGGCAATACCCGAGCTTTGTCCCAGTCTGCCCGGTCGGCCTATAATACTTTGTTCGCCCATCGCCTCCATAACTTCTTCGACCGAGATATTATAGGCTCGCATACGTTCGGGATTTAGCCAGACCCGCATGGCATATCTTCGGCTTCCCAATATCTGTGCCCTAGCCACTCCGTTAATCCGTTGTATTTCAGAAATCATGGAGACCGTGGCGTAGTTGTATAAGAATTTCTCGTCCAGGTTTTTATTGTTGCTATAAAGGTTGACATACATCAACATACTGGGTTGTATGGGTGAAATAATTACCCCTTCTCGCTGAACCAATTCCGGTAAGAGCGGCATCACCTGATCTACCCTTGTTTTCACCTGGATAACCGCCTGGTTGGGATCAGTACCGGGTTCGAAGATTACATTGATCGTTGCCTCTCCAGCGCTGGTAGCATCCGTTGCCATATACCGCATACCCGGAACGCCATTGATTGAATTTTCCAGTGTGATCAAAGTGGATTTAATCAATACATCTGCACTGGATCCGGGATAAGCAATAAAAATACTTACTGTAGTAGGAGCAATCTGTGGGAATTGCGAGATCGGTAGCTGCTTAATAGCCAACGCACCTGTGAAAACGAAAATCACCGAAATTACGATAGCAAAGACGGGTCTGTGAATAATATTACTTAACATGTCTTTTAAATTTTTAGGATACCTTTTCTACTCCGCATATAAATCTAAATGAGCCAGCACTGACGCAGGCTCTACATGTTCATAGCTTATTTTATCATTCTCTCTTACGAGGCGTAAGCCTTCAAGAAGGATATTATCGGTTTCAGCCAGACCCTCTTGCACGGCAAAAATGTGTGGCAATTCCGCGACGACGGTAATTTGTCTTGACTTGACAATATTGTTTTCATCAATTACGAAGACATACTTCTTATCCAGAATTTCAAAGGTCGACTTCTGAGGAATTAGCAAAGCATTTTTAACGGGTACCTGCAATACTATATTTCCCGTCTCACCATGTCTTAATAGCCTTTTCGGATTAAGAAATGTGGCACGGAAGGCGATGTTTCCTGTTTCGTTGTTAAAGTCGGCTTCAATAGTTTCAACCACGCCGGGTTGATCAAACAACTTATTATTTGCCATAACCAGGTTAACTTTTGTTTGATCCTTTGCTTTTACATTGGTTTCATACTCCAGGTACTCCGCTTCCGGAACATTAAAGTAAACCCACATTTTGCTGTTGTCAGAGAGGTTGGTAAGCAAGTCACCCTCATCAATAAGACTTCCGAGTCGAACGTGGAAACGGTCGATGATGCCATCAAACGGAGCCCTTATTTGTGTAAATTGCAGGTGAACCTGGGCTAATGCGAGTTCAGCTTTAGCTTTGTCAAATTTCGCCCTGGCCATAGCCAGTTCGTTGGGAGCCACTATATTTCTGTTCGCCAGCGATTCGGTATTCTGGTATTCAATCTCGGCAAAATCGGCTTCCGCCTGTGCCTTTCGCAGCTCGGCTTCATATAGGGTGGGCATGATTTGAAACAACAGTTGTCCTTTTTTTACAAACTGCCCTTCGTCAACATAAATGTTCTGTAAGTAGCCTTTTTCCAGGGCTCTTAGTTCAATATGATTTATGGAACGGATTTGACATACATAATATTGATTGATTGAGGTGTCCATTTTCACCGGACTCGTAACCAAAAATTTGGTTTCACTTTCTGTTTCTTCTTTTTTTGATTCACAGCTGGTGCAGCACAACACGGCACACAGGCTCATGAACATGAGAACATTCTTCATAATAATTGTACGATTAAAAAAATGCGTTTTTGGGTGATGATGATTAACTAAGGAGTGTATCAAAGTACACTTACGGATCTATTAGCGAGATGCTAATTGGAGATGCGCATTAAATCATCTGAAGGGAGGCAATGTAAGATTTGCCCCGTGCGTAATATCAAATTCTGATTGCGAGGAATTTCAGATACCCCTCATAGGAGGAGCGATAAGAAAAATGCTTATAAAAAGGTAAGCTTTTCTTAAGGTAGAAGGAGAAGTACCCAAGCTTGTGGGCACAAAAAATAGCGATGGAATAACTGTAGCCAAGATGCACTTTAGAAGAAATCAATTCTAATTCATCTTTCTCTTCTATTCCGGTGACATCTATTTCAAAGTTTTCTTTTTTGATGTTGTATGAGGCAGAGGAGAGGACGGTCGCCCGGTTATTTTCTATCGTGACGTGATGGGATCCTTCAGTATTTTTTTGAGAAGCGTAAGGACTGCAATCCTGGTAAGCATACTGTTGGCTATATCCGCTTAACAGGAAACTACTGAGCAATAAAAAAAATGCGACTAAAGACTTCGTCATTGCGGATGCAAACTTATATAAATCTTAACCATTGACAAAATTCCTTCATCATGCAAAATTTAACCACTTTGATTTCTTTCTTACATACAAACCTTAAATCTCACAAAGGCTCAAGTTTCAATTATCAAACGTTTGCGTTGGTGAGGTTACACCAGGCAAAGTTGGTTTATGTAAACGGAGAAAATAGCAGATCAGAATTATTTCATGCGTCTGGCTGGCTTGTAGCATGCGTCTGGCATGCTATGTTCTTTCATTGAGCATGCTATGAGCACCCCTGTTGATGCGAGCCGCGTTCATAAAAATGGATTTTTATGAAAGGATCACGAATGCTACAAGCTTGCCAGAAGCCAGTTAGATGTTATCAGTACCAGAATCTTTATAAATGGTTGTTGTCCAAACGCAATATTCGACAATAGGATAATTGAGATAAGTAAGAAAGTTTTATTCATAAGGTTATTTTAGAATTGCATTGCATGTAACGCTCGGCTATAAAACGTATGTGTTTAAATACCTATGATAGATGACCGTTAGGCTATTCGTTTTCTAATTTGTTCTTCAAAATTTCGAGCTCATCCTTCCTGGCTTTATAAATGCGGTGTTCCCATCCAGAGGCATAATAGGATAAAGTAAGAAAGATCAGTACACTTACCGTTAGCCAAACCGATGCTCCTGCTTCCCACAATCCGAGAATGACAAGTATTCCAACAGGAAGAATGCTCCACATTCCAAGTATGGACAGGCGTACCTGGTAACTTGCGACCGAAAGGGCATGATTAAGGTCACCCCACAAGGAACGGTCAAACCGGTAGTTTCCCTTTATTCTACGGATTCTATTCACCAGCACATACAGTGCGCTGCTGAGCAGCCAGGCCGATAGTAAGTACATGAATATATTTCCGGTCTGCTTGTATAAATTCACTCCAAAAACAAGGCATGCGGCACCGATATTCACGATGATCCAGAATAGCTCACTAACATTGGTAATATGCTGAGCCTGTTTCTTTTTTGCCTGAATGCGGTTGTGCAGTGCTTTTTCATTGATGCTGTATACCAGCTCATTGTTTTGCAAATCCCAGATCTTTTTCATTTCATCGAATTCCATGGTAATCAGGTTCTTTTGATTTTGAGATAAGTTGTTTTTTTATTCGATTGATCTTGACACCAACATTAGATTCAGAGATACCTAATATGTCAGCCATCTCTTTGTAGCTGAAATTGTCCAGTAGGAGTAAAATAATGGAGCGATCAATTTCATCGAGTTTGTGAATTTCTTCATAGAGCCACGCTAATCGTTCATCCATTTTAACCCCACTTTCCAGCAAAATGTGCTGTACGTTGTCAAGCGTTTCTACGTGAACATGCTTTCGTTCTTTCCTTACCCATTTAATAGCAGTATTAAGTGAGATACGATATATCCACGTGCTAACGGAAGACTCTTGCCTGAACGTTGGAATGGAAAGCCATACCTGGATGACAATCTCCTGGAAAAGATCTTCCTTATCCATTGCCGTAAACGCGTAGACCCGAACTACTTTAAAGATTAGTGACTTGTGCTGATCAAGCCAATTTTCTAGGGTATGCTTCTGTTCCTTTTCCGTCACAACAGTGATTGTTTATGCTATTAGTACTATTAAAGGAACGCATTCTTACAAAGAGTAAGGAAATAATCAAAAAATTTAAAGAAATGAGTCGCATAAAAAACCTCGTTCATGCGATGTTCTTTCATTGAGCATGCTATGAGCACCCCTGTTGATGCGAGCCGCGTTCATAAAAATGGATTTTTATGAAAGGATCACGAATGCTACAAGCCAGTTAGATGTTATCAGTTAATCAGTTAATAGTTATTGGGATGGCCAAACTATTAACTAATGACAGATAAAGTTACATTGTTCCCAAGAGTGTACTTTGCCCTCTTCAATTTCGTGATGCTTCTTTGCTCCACTCATCGTTTAGAAATTCCAATGTCCTCCTGGTAAAATCAGTTTCATTCAGGCCAACATGGGGGAGGTGCCAACCGTTTGGTACAATCCAATGCCCGCGTTTGTCATCTTATCTTATTCAGTCCTATGTCTTTGTTGTCTACATTAACAACTGTGTGTATTGAAAAAGTCTCTGGAATTGCTGATTCAATTTGTTTCAAAAATTTGCCTGGAACATTTATGTCGGCATGTAGATTAATATTTAATGGATTATTATTATCACTACAGACTCTTCTTACTTGTTCACACAATTTTGGAATATCACTTAAGTTTATTAAAACGTCCCTGGTTTGAATAAATATTGAATCTGGAAATGCCCTTGATAAGCTGTCTCTAAAATTCGAATCAGGTTTTAGTTTTCCTATAAATAAACCATCACTACAAAATTGTTTATAAGAGATTCCGTAATTCTCAGACGTGTGTGAATTTTCAAGAAGGATTTTAATACTGCAATTAGCGTATCTGTCTAAAATTAAACAATTGTTTAAGCTCGACTTAACATATTTATATGTTCCTAAACTGTCTCGTATTGTAAGGGTGTCATTTATAATTGAAAATATTGTTGATTGCCCGTAAAAATTAGTCGGCAGTATTTGCTTTTCATTTTTGTCTAATCTTGTGTATTCAAGATATGCTCCACCCAGTAAATCATACTTGTCAGTAATTGTAATAGTGTCTTCAATGTCAATTGTCCGATAGGTCCAATTATCAGATGGTACTCTATGCCAATGTCCTAATAACTTGTCGCCAGTTGTATTTATTGTACAATTTTGTATAGATAGAAATATAAGAAGTCCAAAAATTACTATTTTATCATTCATAGTCTATTTTGTCTGAGCGTATTATGTGCCTGTCTTTCGTTTTCTGTCGTCATTGCTTTTCCGTCTCTACATTTTTGCAATATCGTGTGTTATTGACAATCCCCATAATTTCATGAACCATCCTGAAAGCTTTTGGGATGGTGTGAGAGGCGAACCTGTGAGTTTTACGACTCACGGGCCGTCTACTCGATTGTCGGTAGTTTTTCTTTCGTCCGCCATTATGAAGTCTTTTTTATTACCCATTCTACAAGCCCTGCCGATATTGTCAATTCTGACACCTTGTCAACGAGGTAGAGTTTAGTTTCTGTGTCGTTTTGATAGTTGGTTAAATTATTTTTTGCTGTATGAACAACATAAAAAAACTTGTCGTAGTCATTCATTGTTGCAAATTGGTCTTGATAGCCTAAAAACTGTAACAAGTCTGATTGTGCTTTGATTTGCACAATTGCTCTTTCTCCTGTCACTGGTGCGAATAGTTCAAGGTCTAAAGTCTTTTGCGTCTTTCCTTTGTCACCAACACGTTGCCAACCTGCCTGTCTAAAAATTAAGTCCACCAAAGTTTCAAAGTCTTTCCATTGCAAATTTTGAATTAAGAAAGTCAGTTTAGTTTTGAGATTAAACATTGCTTGTTCAACTTCAACAACTTCTTTCATTTGTTCACAGTTGATTTTTGCAAGTGCATATTTTTCTGCCGGAACACTACAAATTGTCCCACGGAAACCTTGTGTCTTTAATAACTTACCGCTTATGTTACCGCCAAGCAAAACATTTCCGTTTATGTCTTTGTCCGACCATTTTCCAATTACCGGTCTTGTTTTAGTTTTGTCGGCAAGTAAAGTGATTTTAGGTTTTGAAAAACACCACCAAAGTTTGTTAGCGTAAAAAGTTATCCAAAGTGTCTTTTCGTTTTCCTCGTAAAACTGTTTGATTTGGTTAGTGTGGCTTGTCGCTACAAATGTTTTGGAATTTTCTTCTGTCGTGAAATAGTCGTGAACTTTGTCCCAATGCTGGTCAATGCAAAGTTGGTGGTCAACTTCTCTGTAACCAAGTCTTAATGTATGGTGCTTTTCTATGCAGTCAGTTTCATACTCACCTCCTTGTCCGAGCTTGATAAATAAAACTTTATTTGCCTTTATTTTTGTCATTCGTTTTGTTTAGTGGTCGTCCGCAAAATCACCGCCACAACCGAATAAATCTATTACTGATATTTCCTCTTTATCTCTATCCATTTCAAATCCTACAATCCCTTAATCCCACAAATCCCGGTTCAGACAAACACATCCAATATCAAAACACAAATCAACCCCACCACCGAAACAATCGTCTCCATAATTGACCACGAACGCATGGTGTCTTTGATACTGAGATTGAAATATTCTTTAAAGAGCCAGAACCCCGCGTCATTCACATGCGAGAACAATAAACTTCCTGCGCCAACCGAGAGCACCATTAAATTCGGATCAACTGATTCTGCGATAACAATGGGTGCAACAATTCCGGCAGCTGTAATTCCTGCAACGGTGGCAGAGCCAAGACAGATACGAAGTACCGCGGCAATAAGCCAACCCAGGACAAGTGGATTTGCATTCAATCCGTTAAGCAGGGTGACGATATCGGCATTGACATTACTGTCGATGAGAATTTGTTTCAATGATCCTGCGCCGCCGATGATGAGCAACATCATGGCAATGTCTTTTACGGCATCTCCATAAATTCCCATGATCTTGGGTATGCTCATTCTCATTCTTATCCCAAGTGTATACGTTGCAAACATGAGGGAGATGAACATCACGATATCTGCATCGCTTATGAATAATAATGCATCACCCAGTTTTCCTTTGCCGTGCATTAGGGGTTTGAGCAAGGTTGTGATAACAAGAAGGAATACCGGGAACAGCGAGGAGAAAATACTTATTCCTAATCCCGGCAATTGATCTTCGGGTAATGTAGTGGGCTTAAACGTTTCAAGTGGTCTTGCTTTTAATTTCTTTAGTGTAGGAGCGAAGAGCGGTCCGCCAATTATTACTGTTGGGATGGCAATAACGATTCCATACAACAATGTCTTGCCAATATCAGCGCCAAGTTGAGCGACTAACGCAGTCGGTGCAGGATGCGGTGGCAGAAAACCATGCGTAACGGATAAAGCAGTAAGCATGGGAAGTCCAATATAAATTACCGGCATGTTAACCTGGTAGGCAACAGAAAATATCAAGGGTATCACCAGCACAAAGCCTACGTTATAAAACAAAGGAATGCCTATAATAAAACCTGTTACCATCAATGCCCAGTTGATGTAGCGTTTTCCGAATATTTTCATGAGTCCGGAAGCAATTCGTTGTGCTGCGCCGCTTTCAGCAACCAGTTTTCCTAACATTGCTCCGGAGACTATTACAATCACCAGGGATCCTAATAGATCGCCCATTCCTTTTCGCAACGATCCTGAAAGTGTTTTAAGATCCATGCCCAGCAGTATACCCGCCAGGGCTGAAACAATTATGAAGGCAAGAAACGCATTGAGCTTAACGCGGGTGATCAGCAATATCAAAAGCACAATGCAAAAGAATACAATGATTAATGACATGGTTGGGTTTAAGGTCTAAGGTTTAAGGTTTAAAGTTTAGGGTGAGGGTTTCGAGTATTTAGTCCGTGGTGATCTCCACCTACGATTAACAATTAACAATTAATGTTTATAACCCCTAGAATTTATCCGGAATCTGAATGATGCGCACAACTATTTCATGTGGGTCGCCATCTTTGTCGAGCAGTTGAAAACGTACCAGCGGATTTTCTTTTTTGATCTCACTTTTCATGTCGATGATTTCATTGTCAATCAAATGTTTTTGAATTTCTCTCTGTAAGGTGCATAGCGCATTGGCTAGATCAACTTCAAGAGGACTGGGGTTGTAGGATGAGGTCTTCATTTATAAAATAGATATGTTAGGGGTTGAGGTTGTTGTTTCATTAGAAGGTCATTAGTCAATAGTCATTGGTAGTGCATTTCCAATGACTTCTGACCAATGACCAATTTTAAGCCAGGCACTGGATCTACCAACCAGCATGTCAACTAAATTCACCATCTGATCAACGCCGACGCCCAGGTGAATCCACTTCCAAACGCTGCAAGGCAAACCAAATCATTTGATTTAACTTTCCCTTCCGACCATGCTTCACTTAATGCAATGGGTATTGATGCAGCAGTAGTATTGCCATAGCGCATAATGTTGTTGTAAACCTGTTTATCGGATAAGTTTAATTTCTCCTGTATGTACTGACTGATTCTTAAGTTTGCCTGGTGAGGTACCAGCAAATTGATATCTTCCTTTTTTAATTTGTTAGCATCAAGGGCTTCCTGGATTACTTCCATAAAACGTACGACAGCGTGCTTGAAAACCTGGTTGCCATTCATTACTACCTTAAATGTTGTTGTATCAAGAATTTGTTCGGGTTGTCTTTCTTCATGAGGCCGGCTGCTGCCGGGATCTTTCACATAAAGTTCTTCAGCGAACCTTCCGTCTGAGTGAAGGTGAGTAGAAAGAATACCAGGCTTATCGGATGCCTGAAGTATGGCAGCCCCTGCACCATCACCAAAAATTACAGCCGTGTTTCTTCCGCGTGTTGTAAGGTCGAGCGCAGTGGATTGAATTTCTGCTCCAATCACAAGAATGGTTTTATACATTCCTGTTTTGATGAATTGATCGGCGATGGAGATTGCATAGATAAAACCTGAGCAGGCATTGCGAACATCCAATGCGCCAATTCCTGCAAGGCCGAGCTCACGTTGCAGTAAAACTCCGGAGCCCGGGAAAAAATAATCCGGTGTGATGGTAGCAAAGACAATAAACTCAATATCTTTTTCGGTGAGACCAGCTCTTTCCAACGCCATCCTGGTTGCCCTGGCAGCCATGTTGGCTACAGTATCTTTAGCAGGATCAATAAATCTTCTTTCCTTTATTCCGGTGCGCTCAATTATCCACGCATCGTTGGTATCTATTATGGAGGAGAGGTAATCGTTAGTGATAATCTTTTCAGGTACGTGATGTCCGAGCCCGACTATCTTAGAGTAATGCATTCGATTGAATTGTTAAAAGAATGCTAAGATAATGGTTAAAGTTTAAGGTTAAAATCCTTACCACAAGAAGGACAGGAATGTGCTGTCGAGACGCCATGCAATGGGAGGTAATGTGTAGAGACGCCATGCAATGGGAGGTAATATGTAGAGACGCAATGCATTGCGTCTCTACACAGACTACGTCTCTACCATCTGAGATTCTTCGCTATTAGATGATTCAAAGAATAGCCCTGAAGATCAGGAACAATGTCCCGGCAAGGATCATCACTACCGGAAGGGTAAGGAACCAGGCAAGAAGAATGTTGCGTACCGTGTCGGCCTGTAAGTTTTTTATCCCCTTACTGGCCACCATGCTTCCTGCAATTCCCGACGACAAAACGTGAGTGGTACTTACCGGAAGACCCAGGCTTGTTGACAGGGCAATGGTACTGGCGGTTACTATTTCAGCGGAAGCGCCCTGTGCATAGGTAAGGTGTTCCTTTCCAATTTTTTCGCCAACTGTTTTTACAATTCTCTTCCAACCGATCATGGTTCCAGACCCCAGTGAAATTGAAATCATCAGAATAACCCACTTGGGTGAATAATCTGTAATTTTTAGAATGGATGAAAGATTAGAACGCATTTCCGTACGGGCTTGTTCGCTTATACTCACTTCAGGTATACCAAGCAGATCTTTGACATTACGATTGAGGATCATAATATCTTTACGGATGAGAAACCGTTCCTCTTTGGCAATGGCCTCAACTGAGGTGATACCATAGATTTTGTTCATCAGGTTATCAGTGAGCGCTTTTGATTGGGCAAGCTTGTCCTTATCGGTTGCTGACAATGGAGAATCGTTAATCGTATTAAGAACATGTTCTATCCGTTGAAGTGGAGGGGTTAATGAAGAAGGATTCATTGATGATTGCAGCGCGAAATACGCAGGTACAATTCCAATGAGAATCAACATAACAAGTCCAACACCTTTTTGACCATCGTTTGAGCCGTGTGAAAAGCTCACGCTCGTACAGGTAAGAATGAGGATAGCCCTGATCCATGTTGGCGGTGGAGCATTCTTCTTCGGCTCTTTGAACAGGCTGTCACCGTACGAAGTTTTCTTCGTGAGACTTCGAATGATAAACATCAATATGATGGTCATCGAAAAACCAAAAAGCGGAGAAATCAAAAGTGACATTCCAATATCCGCAGCTTTCGACCAGTTTACAGCAGCTTCGGTTGCACCGGGAATTAACGAAAAGGCTACGCCAACGCCGAGAATAGATCCTATTAATGTATGTGAGCTGGAGCAGGGGATACCAAAATACCAGGTGAGGAGATTCCAAAAGATTGCGCTTAACAGCAACGCCATCACCATAGCGAGACTGTGTGCAACGGTCTGATCAACGAGCGATTCAACAGGAAGAAGATTCACTATACCAATTGCCACAGCTATTCCGCCAAACCAAACGCCAAGGAAATTAAAACAACCGGAAAGAATAACAGCAACCCAGGGCTTTAGGGAATTAGTATAGATCACGGTTGCAACGGCATTGGCTGTATCATGAAAGCCATTAACAAATTCAAAACCACAGGCAGCAACAAGGCAAAGAATTAGCAGTATGGTGTGCGAGAGATCAAGTTCGAACATAGGTTTATATTGCCGTGCAATCTAATTGTAATTCGCCTTTGGAGTGTTAACTGTATGTTAACTTTTTACCTGTTTTATGATTAAGTAACTGATTATCATAACTTTAATAACTAAAATTTCAGCAAACCAGAAGCAAATTCTTCCGCTTTGTTATGATCGAATGTCTTTTTATCATTGTCGGGAATTGCCATTTTTTTGCAGATGACTATAGCTGTAGCAGGAGAGGAACTCACATTAGACCCGCAACGGATAATTTACTGGCGTTCCAGGAAAATGATGTTGCTGGCCGATCTTCATTTGGGTAAGATAAGTCACTTTAGGAGGTCGGGCATACCTGTTCCTGTTAAGGCCAACCAGGAGAACCTCGAATCACTTGTCGATTTGATCAACCTTACAAAGCCTGAACGGCTGATCTGTTTGGGAGATTTATTTCACAGTCATTATAATGCAGCGTGGGAAGAATTCGGAGAGCTGATCAATCATTTTCCTGGCGTGTCTTTTGAATTGGTTTTAGGCAATCATGATATTATGAGTAGCCTTCAATATGAACGGAAGGGGATTAAAGTTTATGATCGCTTGAAGATTGGTCCATTTTTATTTACGCATCATCCCGAAGAAAATATCGGCGCTGATGAATACAATTTAGCGGGCCACGTTCATCCCGGTGTTCAAATGTTGGGCAAAGGCAAGCAAGCTATGACATTACCTTGCTTTTATTTTGGAAAACAACAGGGATTTCTTCCTGCGTTTGGTGCATTTACCGGAATGGCAAGAATCAGACCTCAAAAGGAGGATAGGGTTTACGTGATAGCGGAAGACAGGATAATGGCTGTGTGAAGGTAGGAGGTACGAATTTTCTTTTCCGCAGATTGCGCAGAAATTAAATCTGAATTTATCTGCGATTATCTGCGTGATCTGCGGGAGATACATTAAGAAACATTTTATGAGAAAACTTTTACTACTTTTTTTGTTCTGCACTTTTTGTCTGCATTTGAAAGCGCAAGACACAACGCGTATTTCCCTTCTTTTTGCAGGAGACATTATGGGCCACGACTCACAAATTGCCTCTGCCTATGATAAGAAATCTGATAAGTATGATTACCAATCTTGCTTTCAATTTGTAAAACCGTATATCGAATCGGCTGATATTGCCATTGGGAATCTTGAGGTAACGCTCGCCGGACCTCCCTTTAAAGGCTACCCACAGTTCAGTTCACCGGATGAACTGGCAGTGACGCTAAAAGAAGTCGGCTTCGATGTATTGGTTACGGCCAATAACCATTCCGTTGACCGGGGACGAAAAGGAGTAGAGCGTACGATAGCAGTGCTGGACAGTTTGCAAATTCCACATACCGGCACTTTTGTTGGTGCAACGGACCGGCTTAACAATTATCCGTTGATGTTAATGAAAAATGGATTCTCCATTGCCTTATTGAATTACACCTATGGCACAAATGGTATTCCTGTTCCTTCACCTGTAATTGTCAATCCTATTGATACAGCGTTGATGGCAAAAGATATTCTTGCAGCTAAGAAAAATAACCCCGATGTGATCATTGCATTTGTTCACTGGGGCACCGAGTATGAAAATCTTCCCAGGAAAAATCAAATTGATCTTGCTGAATTTTTATTTAGGAAAAATGTGGATCTCGTTATCGGTTCACATCCGCACGTGTTGCAACCAATGGAGTGGAGAAAGGAAAAAAATCAACTGGTAGTTTATTCACTGGGTAATTTTGTTTCGGGACAACGCAAGCAGTACACGGATGGAGGAGCAATGGCGTATGTAGAATTGGAGAAGATACGCTATAAACCCGACAGCATAGTTACCACAATTGATTCTGCCGGATATTTTTTACAATGGGTTTACCGGACAGAAGATGCAAACAAAGACTATTTCATTTTACCAACATCAGCCTTTGAAAAAGATACAACAGCTTTTATAAAAGGAGAAGCCTCTAAATTAGCTTATAAAACTTTTTTGTCTGATTCGCGGAAGTTGTATGGTAAACATAATGTGAACGTTTCTGAAATAGTTTCAATTCCAACCGACTCTTTAACACAGTATAAAGTAGCGGTGATTGTTCCCGAATACGATAAAGACGCTGATCAATCGACAGTTTCAAATATGATCGACTCGTTCTATGGACTTGAAATTGTAAATGAAGAAAACCAGGAACCAACTTTTTTACTTGGCCCATTTTCTGATCAGCGCAAAGCAGAACAAGTTTGCGAGGATTTGATATCTGCAGGAAGGCAAGCTGATGTAATCAAATATGTTAATGGAGATGTACAAATCACCACACCATAAATTACATTGGTGATTTTCAATTGGCTAATCTGCTAATCGTTAATTGGCTAATTGAAATTATTTTCTTCGCTTTGGTTTTTTTGGCGCATTACTTCCGGAACTGAAAATTAGTCCAATGGAAAATTCCAATCCTGTCAAATCAATCTTGGCGTTTTCATACTCCACCGTTTTCGTTTCAAGATCATTGTCACCGCCCGTATAACTTCCTTTGAGTGGAAACTTGGATTGTCCTACAAGGTAGTTGCATTCCAGTGAGACACCTACTTGCCCGGTGACATAGACTGTAAGTTCAACTCCTCCGTGGTATCCAAAACCAGGTTTGTTTTCAAACGTGAATTCGGAATTTGTGACCTGCCAGTTTTCTAATTCACGCAATGCGCGATCCATGTTGCCATAATTTATTTTCTGATCAAATCCGTAGAAGAAAAAACCTCCGCCTTTTATATCGAACTCAACGGATGAGCCTTTCAACTGAATGACGAGTTCAGCCGGAATGAAAATTGTAAAATTTGGACCAACAAGTGGTGCATTACTTTCAAATGGAAGATCTTTCATATTCAGTCCCGACATTCTGTACAATGATGCTCCCGTTTCAAGGGCAAGAAAAGGAGTGATGTCAACACCCACGCCACGAATGGAAAATGGACTAATGGGAGTGGAGAAGTAGCCATTCTTTGGCAGGAAATAAGAAAATGATAATCCGAATTCCTGGGCAAAAGAAACCGATGATATCAGCGTTAATAGAGCAATCAGGCGCAATCTCATAAATGTTTTTCTGCCAAATTACTTAATGTTGCTAACAATCATTATCAAAATGAAGCACAGACGTACATGCGTTATTAATTTTTACTATTAAGGGTATCGTCTAAAAACTATTTTTTTATTTGGGCCTCATC
This sequence comes from uncultured Roseivirgaceae bacterium, assembly GCA_964521255.1. Taxonomy (GTDB): domain Bacteria; phylum Bacteroidota; class Bacteroidia; order Cytophagales; family Cyclobacteriaceae; genus ZC4RG29. The sequence goes on along the minus strand of CAZFRM010000016.1, from coordinate 118,310 downwards.
CCTTCCCTTCTCCAATAGAGAAGGACAGAGGAGGTTTTTAGACGATACCCTTAATTGAAGAGACCGTTCATTTGCTATTTGATTACCATCGGTTTACTTTGCCGTCTTAAGTTTTCACTGAATGCTGGTTAGATTATTCATCTTGGTCCTTCTCACCATTTTTATTTCATCTTGCAATGGAAGGAAGCCAGCAGCAGGTCTTGTCATACAAGGCGGAACTATTTATACGGTTAACCCTCGCATGCCAACGGTAGAGGCTGTCGCTGTCAGGGATGACAAAATCATATTCACTGGAACCCGGAAAGAAGCTGAAGGATACATCGGCAAGAATACTACTGTACTCAATCTCGAAGGAAAAACAATGACACCAGGTTTCATTGAGGGGCATGGTCATTTTATGGGCCTCGGCCTTAATGAATTGAATCTTGATCTCATGAATGTTACAAGTTATGATCTTGTAATTGCCAAAGTGAAAGAGGCGGTCGAACGTGCGGCTCCCGGGCAATGGATTATTGGCCGGGGATGGCATCAGGACAAGTGGGATCCCAAACCTAAGAAAATGGTAAATGGTTTTCCAACACATGATGAGATTAGCGCTGTTTCACCAGATAACCCTGTTTATCTTACGCATGCCAGTGGACACATGAGCCTTGTCAATACTAAAGCCATGGAACTTGCAGGTGTAAATGCATTATCAAGGGAGAAACTGACGGTTGACATGGTGGAAGGTGGAGAAATTGTTCGTGATCGTTTAGGCAATCCAACGGGAATTTTTAATGAACGGGCACAAGAGCTAATTGAAAAACATATTCCTAAAAATTCCAAAGAGCGAAAGCAACAAGCGATACAATTGGCAATAAAAGCGTGTCATAAAAATGGTATAACAAGTTTTCATGATGCCGGTGCGACGCGTGAAGACATTCAATTGTATCGTGAATTTAAGAAACAGGGAAAATTAACAGAACGACTTTATGTGATGCTTACAGGTTCTGATCGCGATCTTATCTATGAATGGTTAAAGCGCGGCCCCGAAATTGACAGCATGCACCTGTTAACTATTCGTTCTATAAAATTAAATTGTGATGGAGCATTGGGATCACGTGGGGCCTGGTTGTTGAAGCCTTACAGCGATCAACCCGGTCATTACGGTCACGAAACGCTGCCGATGGATACCGTATTGAAAACTTCACGTTTGGCATTACAGCATGGTTTCCAGGTTTGTTCTCATGCTATTGGTGATCGCGCAAATCGCGAAGTGATGAATTGCTACGAAAAGGCGTTTAATGAAGTTGGCGAAAAAGCTGTTAACCACAGATTTCGTATTGAACATGCCCAACATATTCATCCGGATGATATTCCTCGCTTTGGAAAATTAAATGTGATACCTGCGATGCAAGCCATACACATGTCATCCGATAGGCCCTGGGCAATTGAGAGGTTAGGGGAGCAGCGAATTAAAGAAGGCGCATATGTATGGCAAAAACTTTTGCAGTCGGGTGCAAAGATTGTTAATGGAACAGATACGCCTGTTGAACCCATAAATCCACTTGCATGCTTTTATGCATCGGTCACAAGAAAAACATTAAAAGGTGAACCGGCCGGTGGTTACGAAGCCGATCAAAAGATGACGCGCGAGGAGGCTTTACGTTCTTACACCTATGATGCAGCGTATGGCGCTTTTGAAGAAAATATAAAAGGTTCTATCGAACCAGGTAAGCTTGCTGATTTCACCATCTTCTCAAAGGATATAATGACTATACCTGAAAATGAGATTTTATCCACTGAAGTTATGAGTACAATTGTTGGTGGTAAGGTCGTCTTTACTAAATAAATTATAATTGCTCAAGTTGAGTTTCCATTTGGCGACGCAACACCATTGCCCGGTTGTTGATGCTTTCATAGATATTATTCAGATCAAGCTTTAGATTATCCAGATTGGTCAAGCCATATTGATCAAATTTTGATTGAGAAATAATTTCGTCGTGCTGAAAGTAAATGTAAACTTCCTGGAAAATATTGTTAAGGATTTCCCCAAACACTTCTGGTGTCAATTTATCCAATAGCCTACCGTAACATTTTAAATACTCTTTATAGAGAAAGGGATCATTTGCAATGGCTACGTCCAGTTTATCTTCAAACGAAAAGATAAGTTTATTTTCCAGTACTAAATCTCTTTTTTGATAACCTTCATGGGGTGCGTTACGCAAAATATCATCGAGATCCCATGGAATAATGTCAAACTTTTCATTTTGAGTGTTCCATATAAAATATACTTCATCAGTGTAATCGCCATTTTGAAAGAGATGATTAAAAGCCAGCCAGCTAAAATAACTCTCAAGATTTAAGTGTTTCGATAGCTCGGAATGAAGTTGTCCACCTGTAGAATTCCTTAACGTCACCTTATACAGTGATTTGAAATTTTGTTTGATTTCAAGTATTTTGTCTTTGCTAAGATTTTTTTCATAGACCTTATCCATTGATCCCTGATAACCACGGCGAATGACCATTGAGGCATTGTACTTTTTGATTGCATATTCATCGGGAGGGTAGAAGATCATATATAGTCCTTCTGATTCGCCGTTGATCTTAAGATTTGAGTAACAATTTACCGGAACAGGAACATTTTGAAGAGAAAGAACTTCATAGGAGATTTTATTCCTGATGTAATTCTTGTCCATGTTAAGGCTTATGGCGTAAAATTTCTTTAGCGCAAAAGTGTCAGAGGAAGAATGGAAGTGCGCCTTTTTATTTAACCTGATGTTAAGACTCTTTCGCCTGAAGTATGATGATGTATTGCCTCGCACGTGAATGTGCTTCACGCCAAGGGTTTCAGAATTGACCTCTATCAATGAGACTCCCAGGTTATTTTTTTCTCCTTTAGATTCATGAAGCTGGCCGAGCTTATTCTTTGGTAAATCAAAAGAGATATTGTTCCAGGATTCTTTTGCCACCAATGAGTCAACGGTCAGATTAAGGTGGTATGCCGATTGAGCATTGGCAAAAATAGAAATAGCCAATGTGGCTGCCATTAAGACGAGCTTTGTCATAGTAAGAGGTAGTCCTAAAGTTTCCAATTAAATCTACCAATAAAAAAGCCATCCACAACATGGATGGCTTTCCCTGATATTATTTTATTGAAGACTACTTCAATGAAGTGAGTAACTCCTCATTCATTTTCTGATAATCGCGATTGCTTGCTTTCTTAGCTGACTCCAGTGAAGAGGTAGCGGTTGCTTTTGCTCCAGCCTTATCACCAAGTGCCTTTTGTATTTTTGCTTTTTGATACGATATCCAGTATGCATCAGGATTAGCTTCCTCAGCTTTGTTAATCCATGTCAATGCCTGATTTAAATCTTTACCGTTTTCAAGATAATATACAGCGGCCTGGAAATAGTTGTATGGATTAATGCTCGTTCCTTGTTTGATTGATTCCATTACTTTCGCATCATAATCAACGGTGACGCCGAACTTCACCGAAGTATTTTCCCATGCGATTTGAACTTTAGCATTTTTACTGTCATCTGAAATGTCGCCGATGTTAACCGTAAGTGTTTCAACTTTCTCTGCTAACTTTTCAGGCTTCACTTTGAAATTTGCTGCTTCTTTTGATTTATCGTAGCCGCCTACATTGCCGCCAAGAGAAACATCTTTATAAAGCGATACGGTCCATTCAGTTGCACCGGGCCAGGTGAGGATAAGATATTCGCCTTTTGGAACGCTGATTCCTTCGACTTTGACATCATCAGAAAAAGAAATTGTCGTACCATTGTTTGCCCCTGTGCGCCAAATTTTTCCGTAGGGCACAAGAACACTTTCATCGGCGCCGAAAATTTTTCTGCCTTTTACACTGGGGCGTGAGTAGTTAACCTTAACATCAGTAAGGCCAACAACAGCAAATACTGATCCGGCAGGGCTCGCTGCGGGAGTTTGAACTTGCCCTTCTGCAGTAACACTAACGATAAATAATAAAACAATAAGTAAGGTTTTCATAAATAGCTTTGAGTTTGGTGGTAAAAAAAGCAGCCAAAGATAGAAATTCCTTTGATGTTAGGAATTATATTTTATATGAAGGAGAAGTTATTAATCGTTTAATGATTTAGTGCTGCTTAGTTCATTCAAAAATCTATGATACAAACGAAAAAATGGCAGTAAGTAAATGGCAATAAGCAATTTTGCCTACTGCGATTGCCTTTTGCTTACTTTTCAACATTGGTTAATATCTGTTGATAAAATGCTTTGTATTAGTAAATGATGCTCTCATTAATAAGTACAGCGCTAAATTCATCAGAATGTAAGATTTTTTAAACCTGGCTCTTTTGTATGAAAAATGTCTGCACTTAACGCTGAAGTAAGCTGGATTTCGGTTTTTACATTGATGTTTTTTATAAAGTGACTATATTTATGCGTTAACCTAAATGTTTTGATTAAGAACTTTTTTTCGGTATCCCTAAGGAATCTTTTAAAGAACCGTACTTATTCGATCATTACTATTTTGGGCCTGTCTGTAGGACTTACCGCTTTTTTCCTGATCCGCTTGTATGTTGCCAATGAAAAAAGTTACGATGACTTTTATACCAATGGTGAAAGGATTTTCCGGTTACAACAAGATCGCTATAACCAGGGAGAATTAACGAATAGCTCAGTAGCCGTTTGTGCTGCTGCCGGCCCGGCCATTGCTGAAAATTTTCCAGGTGTAGAAGGATATGTAAAAATTCTTTTTTCACCTGCTGTAATAACCTATGAAACAAAAGCCTTTGAAGAGGCACACTTCTTTTTTGCCAGCAAAGATTTCTTTACTATTTTCTCTATCCCTTTGCTTCAAGGCATTGACTCGCTTGTACTCAATAGACCGGAAACAATTGTTTTGTCCAGATCAACGGCAAAGAAGTATTTCGGTAATGAAAATCCGGTAGGGAAAGTATTGGACTTTCGGGGCATTTTTAAATTCGAAGTAACGGGTGTGTTCGAAGATTTTCCGGCTAATAGTCATATGGAGATGGACTTTATAGCATCCTTTGAAACGTATGCAAATTACGCCGGTGAAAGAGCCACTACTTCATGGAAATGGGATGCTTATTACACCTATCTTTTATTAAGGACAGAAGAGGAGGCAAAACATATTGAAGCAGCATTGCCTGAATTTATTCAGCAGCAAACCGGAGATTGGTTGAAGGAATCCAACCAGGACATGAAGTTATACCTTCAACCGTTGAGAAGTATTCATCTTTATTCCGATTATAAGAATGAAATGAAGGTAAATGGAAATCATAAAATGGTACATTACCTCTCCCTTATTGCATACTTTATTATCGTTATTGCTTATATAAATTATATAAATGTAGCTACTGCAAAATCCCTTGAACGGGCAAAGGAAGTTGGTATTAGAAAAGTGTTGGGGGGATATCGCTTTCAACTGATGATTCAGTTTTTGTCGGAATCTTTCATTATGAATGCATTGGCAGTTTTGATTTCTATCTTGTCAGTCTATCTCCTTATTCCCTATTTCGCTGAACTGTGTGGACGAGATATAAACTCCTCAATGATGCAAACAAAGGAGTTTATATTGCAGATTGCGGGCGCATTGTTTGCAGGAACATTGTTAGCAGGCTTATACCCTGCGTTAGTTTTGTCCGGCTTCAAACCCACAGAAGTATTGAAAGGAAAATTAGGAGGTTCTCCTCATGGAGGTGTGCTGCGCAAGGGACTTGTGACGATGCAATTTATTGCTGCCATTACATTAATCATTTGCACGTATGTAGTCTTTCGTCAAATACAATTCCTTCGAACACAATCCCTTGGATTTACTATAGAACAAGTGCTTATTGTGAATGCTCCACTAAAAAAGGATTCATTATACAGCGATCAGTTAAGAGCTTTTAAAACATCCGTTCTTCAGTTGCCTCAGGTAACGAAAATGACAGCAGTGCGTGAACGCCCCGGGGCGCCGATCATCGAATATGTAAATGGAATTAAACGTCTTGGTGCCGGCGATGATAAGATCAATCAGTACCAGGAAATTTCAGTTGATGAAGATTTTATTGAAGTATTCGATCTTAAAATAATTGCTGGCAGAATGTATACGGCCTTAGATCCTGATGATTATTCATTGATTGTAATAAATGAAAAGGCAAGTGAATTATTAGGCTTTAGAAATCCTGAGGAAGCGTTGAATCAGAAAATAGCAAGTACCCATGATACATTAACCATTATAGGTGTTGTACAGAATTATCATCACGAAACATTGAAGTTCCCGGTTTCACCCATACTGTTTCCATTAGATCCTACCTATGGATCTTTTTTGCCCGTTCGATTGAATGGCGGAACTCCTTCTGAGACAATTCGATCTCTTGAAGAATTGTATTCACAGCATTTTCCCGGTAATCCTTTTAACGCTTATTTTCTTAATGATCACTATAATCAGCAATATCGCAGTGATGTGCAGTTTGGAAAAGTGGTCGGAATTTTTTCAGCCACTGCAATCATCATTACTTGTCTTGGTTTGTTTGGCTTGTCGTCTTATACGGTTCTTTTGCGTAACAAAGAAATAGGCGTACGTAAAGTTCTGGGCGCATCTGATGCAAGTATTATCCGGCTGCTTTGCCGCGATTATTCAATTTTAATAGCGATGGCTATTGTTATTGCCATTCCATCTGCGTGGTATATTATGAATGGTTGGTTGGAGAATTTTGCCAACAAAATAAATTTGAGCCTCTGGCTTTTTGTATTGCCGAGCATCGCGGTTATTATTATTGCCTGGCTTACCATCAGCGGGCACGTTTTACGGGCAGCGTCATCTAATCCTATTGACATCATAAGACATGAATGAGAGATGAATTATCTTTATTCTTTGTTCACAGTAAGTACCTTTTAGATAACTACCATGAAGATGAACTTTTACTTTTCTTAGAAATTTGAAAAGTGCGTGTGATGTTAAAGCCGAAGCGGATATCGCCACTCCAGAAGTCACCGGTTGTTTCAGTTACCATAATTCTTTCCTGCATACCTGTTGAATTTGTAAAGACCAGTTGAAAGACGTGTCCGCCGGTTTCGATATCAATTCCAAATCCAATGGCATCGTAGTAGGGACTTTCATCTTTCTCATTTAGTCGGGGATAATATTCTCCATGAACAGAGACACTGCGCGTAACTTTTACGCGCGCGCCAAGGCCGAGGGCAAAAATATCATTCTCTGTCACCGACTGGTCAACGGCGTTTCGATGTACAAAGATGGGTGCGACCTGGAAAGAAAATGCTGTTGAAAATTTACGGGCAAGTAAGGCCTGAAATGCGTAGGAGAGACGGTCTGATGAATTGAATCCCTCTGTAGAACCATCCTTTAAGGTTCTGTATTGCATGCTCGCCAGTAAGGTTGCTGTAAATGGAAAGCTATTGGCTCCGGTAGCTTGCCTGAGAAGTTTATATTTAAGATAGCCATCATAGGATTTATCCCAGGAACTTCGACCAACACCAACGCCCAACTTATCTGATATTCCGTACTCAAGACCCAATCGGATAGTTGACTCATCAAGTCCCCATAGTTGATAAGAACCTGAGTTAATAAAACCAAATCGGTGCGAAATTATAAACTCCAATGTACCGGCAGGTTTTGTTTCAATAGAGTGTCCGTTTACCACGCGCGTTCCTTTAAATGTCTGTATCACATAGTCCGTACTATTAGTTTCTGTTTTCTCCAGGTCACTCAACAAATCATCTTGCGCATGCGCTGAAACAAATACAAATAAGCTAAGGGCGAAAAAGATGTGTCGCATAATATTTTTCATTGTGGTTTATAAGTCATGTCTATTGTAATCTCAATCTCTTCTGAGACGTTCTTCCATAAGATTTGTGGAATGACAATTCCAAAATCTTTGTTAAGCACTTTGAACTTCGTTTTTATAATGAGGTTTCTATTCTTTACTTCAAGTGTGCCGGGTACATCAATTTCCTTAACTATACCGTGTATGGTAATCTTTCCTTTAGCCCGTACGCTTTGCAGTCCACTGGAACTTAAGGAATAACCTGTCACTTTTCCGGCAAAGGTGGATCGGGGAAAACGATCCGATTCCATGTATTTGTCATTGAAGTGTTCCTGCATTAACTTCTTTTCAAACTGAAATTCCTTAATGGGAACTGAAAAGGCGATTGTGCCATTATCAGCGCTAAAGAGGCTGGTAACTTTATTATTATCTGCTTTTATATTCTCAACGAGAGCTTGTGAGAAAAAAGTTATTAAACCATTTTCAGCAACATACCTTTGCGCATAAACCTGGAAAAATGTTCCGGGAAGTAAAATAATGATCAATGAAGCTTTAAACATCTTTTATGTTTTTGCAAATGCAAATTTCATAGTCAATACAGACAATATAATAGGGGAGTTGCCTGATAACCCTGAACTCTTTTTCAACTTGCTATGATGTCCGTGATAAAAAAATGATTTAGCCATTCATCGGACCTGTTCGAACGTACTTAATGAGCATTCATAAAAACTGAAAATACTCATAATAAATATAGGAATTAATTCTTATTTCGTTAACACCCATTGCTTATCCTTTACATGGAAGGCATTGCAACCAGGCGTTACCCGACAGGTCAGGAAGGTCGATTCAAATTTTTTGTATTGATTGGGCAATCAATGATTTAATTTTTAAGACCAAATGCTAAACCAATAACCAATGAAAATCCTACGGAATTTAAGTGTTATAATTTTATGTATCACAGGATGGAACCCCCAAGCCCAGGTTAAAAATGATACCAATACGCCGCTTCATATGCTGCAGCCTGATTACAACACACCTTATGGTACCACGAGACCAGAAGATGTGAAAGCCGTGTTGGATCGGTTATTTAATTACCTGGATGCAGTAACTCCTCCTCAAATTATAAATCAGAAGACCGGTGTGGCTATAAGTGATATGAAGAAACCGGATAAAGAAGCTATTCTTAAACCCGGTGATTTCAGGCTTCAAAGTTACGAATGGGGAGTTACCTACGGGGCTATGCTTTTTACAAGTGAGGTGACAGGTGATAATAAATTCAGGAATTATACCGCTACGCGATTTAAATTTCTTAAAGAAGCATCTGAATATTTTAAATTATTTGGGAAACAATTTCCTGATGAGCGTAATCCTTTACGACAGGTTCTTGAACCGCATGCTCTTGACGATGCTGGCGCTATGTGTGCCGCGATGATTAAAGCTGAACGGGCAGGATTGAATACTGAACTGCGTCCCCTGATCGATAACTACATGAACTACATAATGACTAAAGAGTATCGATTAGCTGATGGAACCCTGGCACGCAACAGGCCATTGCCCAATACCTTATGGTTAGATGACCTCTATATGGCTGTGCCGGCAATTATTCAGATGGGTAAACTTACCGGTGACAAAAAATATTATGATGAAGCTGTGAAGCAAATAAAGCAATTCTCAGATCGTATGTTTAATAAGGAAAAGGGACTTTACATGCACGGATGGGTTGAGGGAATGGATCCACATCCGCAGTTTCATTGGGCAAGGGCCAATGGCTGGGCACTTATGACTAAAGTGGAAGTGCTCGAAGTATTGCCGGAAGATCACCCGGGAAGAACTGAAATACTTCAGCTATTAAAGGCGCATGTTGAAGGTCTGGCAGCAACGCAATCAGGCGAGGGCTTTTGGCATCAACTGCTCGACCGTAATGATTCTTACATGGAAACTTCTGCTACTGCAATTTATACACACTGTATCGCTCACGCCATCAGTCGTGGATGGATTGACCGTATGGCCTATGCGCCAATGACTTTACTGGCGTGGAATGCTGTGAGCACAAAAGTGAATGATAAGGGACAGATTGAGGGAACTTGTGTTGGAACAGGAATGGCATTCGATCCAGCTTTCTATTACTACAGGCCAATCAATGTATATGCCGCACATGGTTACGGTCCGGTCATATTGGCCGGGGCATCAATTTATAAATTGATAAAGGATCATCCCTTTGAGATAAATGATAGCGCTGTGATGTTTGCCCGGTAAATCAGGACATAAAATAAGGTTGAGTAAGCCACACTCAACCTTATTTTATGATCATTAGTAAGATCTATTACAAAGATTTTTTAGTTAAGCATTTTTAATCCATTTAGGAAAGTCAAACAGTTTTGTATTGTCATTCAACGGGAATTACTGCTGCATTTGCATTTCCTGGTGACGACGGAATGAATTTCTAGAAAATGACTTAATAGGCTCGCCAGGGGCTTCGAATACTTCATTTATATTTTTTGCCTGCTTGCCATCCTCATAGTGCACAGCAACAGTTACTTCCAGTGTATGATTTGATGTACCCCTGTATGTGCCCTTTACCGGTGAGCAATCGCTGAAATTTTTTCCAACAGCTAATCGTACATGGGCGCTGCTTACAACACAATTATTTGTAGGGTCAAGTCCTACCCATCCGAACCCAGGCATATAAGCTTCAGCCCAGGCATGTGTGGCACCTTCTCCCCGCATGTCGTTCTTGTTTGGACAAATATATCCACTCACATATCGTGCAGGAATACCAATAAGTCGTAGCATGAAGAGGAGCATGTGCGCAAAATCCTGGCATACTCCGGAGCGAAGTTTCCAGATTTCATCGGGAGTAGTTTCAACGGTTGTTATTCCTTTTTGATATTTAAAGTTGTTGTAGATGTACGCATTGAAATCTTTGGCCACCTGAAAGGGTGTACAGTCCTGGCAACGTTCCTGTTTTATAATTTCTTCCATTTCGGAAAGAAATTTAAATGGCTCAACGCGAAGAAAGTCTATAAAGTTGAATTGATGCTTAAGCCGTTCAAGCACATTCCATTGATCCTGGGGCGATACTGTATCTTCTGGTACAGGCCTTTCTTTTGTGACGATCTCAAGTTTAGAATCTATAGTTAATTGCGTATGCGGGGGAGCGTAGGTAAAAGTACCTACTTCATTACCATAGTAATCTGTATGTATAGCTACTGCGGGCTGTCCGGTAATAGTAATAGAATGACTTATCACTTCCTGAAATTCATCTTTGATAGGATAGAGGATAATCTGATTCGCACTATCGCGAACGGGCGTTTCGTACAGGTACTGTGTAACATGATGAATTTTGAATTTGGGCATGTTTTTTCTTTTTACGTGTATGCGAAATAAAGTTCATTTAAAGACTCACCAATGTGATCAAGTTCGTCGTGAAATTCCTTAAGGTAGCTGTGCAGACCTACCCGGGTTACTGATTGAACGTTGGAATATTTTATTTTACTATAGAGTTTACCGATCATAAACTGAATTTGACCGAATTGCTCAGTACTTGTGCTGGTTTTCAACCGATCAAAATTTCTCTGAAGCAATGCCATGGAGTACGCCAGGGATCGCGGGAAATCTACATTAAAAAGAATTTGGTCCACAACATTTTTTGCTTCAAATCCGGAACGATAACTTTTCAGATATAGCGCGTAGCCGGAGATTGAAAGCAACAGGTATTTCCAATACGTTGTATCGGTTGGTTTTTCCAGATCGTAAGAAAGGTCACTGAATTTGATATCGAGGATGTCTGTTGATTGTATGGAACGCTCAAGATATTTTCCGAGGTTCATGAAGGACAACCCTTCACCACGGAACATGGTATAATCGACAATGCCATAGTACAACATTCCTTGTTTGATCAAGGCATCAAGCACGCCAACAGGATCATTGCTTTTTAACGAGCGTTCAATCCAGGGTTCGCGCACAAGGTGATAGTAATCATTTAAGCATTGCCATAATTCAATAGTGATGTTATCTTGTACCGAGCGGGCATTCTCTCGCGCCTGCACAACAAGGTTATAAACCGAGTTTGGATTGTCACGGTTCGTGACAATGAAACAAAGAACATCACGGCTTTTTTTCTCCATTGATGTGATCTCCTCATCTTCAAGGTAGGTGAAGATTTTCAAAACACTTCGCCAATTGAAGTTATTAACATCATCCTGCGACGATGCATAATTTACTTTCATCATCCGCAACATACTGTCCGTACGTTCCATGTAACGTGACATCCAATACAGCGAATCAGCAACACGACTCAGCATAGGGAGGTATTTAGGTGTTAAAGTGTTTAGGTGTTAAAGTTATTGTTAATTACTATTCAATCTGCCAATACCCATGTATCCTTGCTGCCACCTCCTTGTGAACTGTTTACGACCATAGAACCTTCCCTTAAAGCAACACGTGTAAGGCCACCGGGAACTATTTCAATTCCACTGGGACCGCACAGTGCGAAAGGACGAAGGTCAACGCGACGAGGTTGAAGTTTTCCATCAATAAAACAAGGTGTAGTAGAAAGGTTAATCATAGGTTGCGCAATAAACTGACGCGGGTCTTCTAAAATCTTTTGTTTGTATTCATCGATCTCCTTTTCGGATGCTGAATGCCCCATAAGCATTCCATATCCTCCCGACTCGTTGGTTCGTTTGATTACCATTCGATCAATGTTCTTTATTACATGGTCACGTTCATCTGTGTTGTTGAGGTGATAGGTCGGAACATTTTTTAATATCGGCTCTTCATTGAGATAATATCGAATCATATCGGGCACATAGGTATAAATGGCCTTGTCATCTGCGACGCCGTTGCCTAATGAATTTACTATAGCAACATTACCTTTTCGAAAGGCAGAGAACAGCCCGGATACACCAAGAATACTTTGCGGGTTAAATGTCAACGGATCAAGAAAATTATCATCTATTCTCCGATATATTACATCAACAGGTTTTAAGCCTGAAGTTGTCTTCATAAATACATGATGATTTTCTACAACAAGGTCGCGGCCCTCAACCAACTCAATTCCCATGAGGCGCGCCAATGTAGTATGTTCAAAGTAAGCGGAGTTATATATTCCCGGAGTGAGTAATACTATGGTAGGATTAGCAACCTGACGCGGGGAAAGTGAATTAAGATTTTTGTGAAGAATATGCGGATATTGCGTAACGGGTAAAACATTGTTCTGCGGTATGAGATCTGGAAAAATACGTTTTGTTATTTCCCTGTTCTCTATCATATAAGAGACACCGGAAGGCGTACGCAGATTATCTTCAAGCACATAAAACGTTCCGTCAGAATCACGGATGAGATCAATTCCTGAAATATGTACATAAATGTCGTAAGGTACTTTTACATTTTGCATTTCACGTACATAGTGCGGGCATGAGTAGACCATCTCAAAAGGAACGATGTTGTCTTTTAAGATGAACTGACTTGAGTAAACATCTTTAAGAAAAAGGTTAAGGGCTTGCAATCTTTGCTTTATACCATTCTCAATATGTTTCCAATCTTCTCCTGTTATAATTCTTGGTATGATATCAAACGGAAATATTTTTTCTATCCCTTCGCCGCTGGAGTATACCGTAAATGTAATACCCTGGCTCATGAACAACCGCCTGGCTAATTCCTCCTGATGGTTGAGTACTTCCCGCGACGTATTTTGCAGAAACTCATAAATTCCCTTGTAGGGTGTACGAACTTCCTGGTTGTTATACATCTCATCCCACGTACGTGTTGGTGTTGCATATTTTTCGATCAATTCAGTTAACGCCATAGGATGTGAACGAGGTTAAGTTGTCAGGTCTTACAGATATTTTCTAAAATACAATATCACCGCAACTTTTTAGCCTGAGTGAGCAACTCTTTTTCTGCAATCGGATGAAATTACATCAATGTAACAACAAATAATTAGTGTGATTGATATAAAGAGAAACACAGACTCCATAAAAGCAAAACACCCCGGCTTAGTGCCAGGGTGTTTTAATATTATTCTGTCAATGACGCTTATTCAGCAACTACTTTAATTGTGATCTCATGCTTTACTTCTTTATGAAGATCGAGCATGACCGAAAAAGTACCCAATTGTTTGGGTTGCTCTTTAAAAGATATTCTTTTACGGTCAACATCAAAGCCTTTCGCCTTCAATACATCAGCAACTTGCAACGCTGTCACAGCACCAAATATCTTTCCGCTTTCACCGGCTTTAGTGCCCAGGTCTATTGTCAATTCACCGATCCTGGCGGCCAAAGCTTCAGCATCTTGTTTCAACTTTGCTGCTTTGTGTGCAGCCTGACGGATATTTTCTTCCGTTAGCTTTTTGTTCGATGCATTGGCAATCAATGCCAGTCCATTGGGGATAAGATAATTTCTGCCGTATCCTGCTTTTACTTTTACCTGATCGTTTTTATAACCCAGGCCCTGAACGTCTTGTTTCAATATTACTTCCATTTCTTTCTTTACATTAAAGGTTTACGATTACTTTAACGAATCACCAACGTAGGGAAGCAACGCCAGATGACGTGCACGCTTTACGGCTTGAGAAACCTTCTTCTGAAACTTAAGGCTTGTGCCGGTAAGTCTGCGAGGAAGAATTTTACCCTGTTCGTTGATAAATTTCAGCAAGAAATCAGGATCCTTATAATCGATATACTTGATACCGTTCTTTTTGAAGCGGCAGTACTTTGGTTTAATCTCTGCGCGCTTGATGGGTTCATTCATTAACGTCATGCTATTGAGCCCTCCTTTGCTACTTGTTTACGATCTTTTCTGAATTCGCCTTTGCGCCTGCGTTCGTTGTAGGTCACGGCGTGCTTGTCAAGCGCTGTAGTTAAAAAGCGCATTACTGATTCGTCTCGTCTGTATTCTGTTTCCAGGGTGTTGATCACAGTAGATTCTGCCGTAAATTCGATCAGGTTATAAAAACCTGTGGATTTGTGCTGGATGGGATAGGCCATCTTTTTTAAGCCCCATTGCTCAACGTTCAATACGTCAGCATTAGCTTTTTTCAGCACTTTCACGAATTTTTCGACAGTATCCTTCATCTGATCATCAGACAAAACGGGATTTAAAATGAATACCGTCTCGTAATTTTTCATGTATTAATAATTGTTAAAATTTGAGGGTGCAAATCTAGGAAAAAACCCCTTATTGGCAATAATAAATAATTGAATATTGAAGGAGGAATAGTTGAATAATTGGCTCCTTTCGGACTTTACTGACTTCCTGACTTTCCGACTCTCTTATTTCACTACAAATTGCCCCTTTCCCATAAGGTAATTATCCGCATAAATTTCAAGGATATAAGAGCCACCGGCATATTCGGAACCTTTATCATAGAGATACGTGAGCTTTTGCCGGGAATTATCGAATAGAATTTCTTGCGAGGAAGTATAAAATTCTTCTTTATCGTTATACAAAAAGGTGCCAGAGCCCCGCTCCACATCAAACAATACCTGGTTATTCTGGTCCACAATTCTGATCATGATCTTTTTACCCTCAATGGGTGCCACACTGTTTTCGGCAATATTGAATTCAACCTTAATCTGCCCAACCTGCCGGCTTTTGAAGGGTGATTCACGTTCCTTGCCACGGTCATTTACAGCCACAATTCTTATATTTTCAGCTTTTAGTTCTGAGGCGATGTTAACCTTAGTTTGCAACTCATCCTTGCTCTGACTTAAGCGATTAATAGAATCACCCAATTGATTCTTTTGCGTTTTAAGGGTGACATTTTCGGTGAGCAGCTCTTTATTGACAAACTTCAATTTCTCGATCTCTTCGTCCTTGGTCTTTAACAGTACTTCGTATCCTTCAACCCGGTCTTTCAATTCCTTAATAACTTTTCCATTAGCACGTTGCTGGCGTTTCAACTCTACATCAATCTCATCCTTTGCTTTTTGCAGTTCTGTAACATCACCACCGAGTTTCTGAATCTCTCCTATGCGCTGATCCAATTCAGTTTTTAGTTCCTCAAGACGCTGGAGGGTAGTGGCATACTCCTGTTCTATAGTGGTATTCTCTGTGCGGAGCTCAGTCTTTTCCCGGGAATCGAGAAATATCTTAATACCCTGAAAAACGATAATAATGGCCATTACAGTGATGATAATGGCAGTTCTGTTATTTTTTTTAGGAGCTTGATAAGTAGTTTCACTCATAGTTATTCATCAGGTTCAAAATGCAAAATTATACTTTATTGCATTGTAATTCAATTAATTCAATTGCAGTATGACGTGTTGTTTGTTCAGTGAAGGATCAAAAAACACTATTCCACAGCGAAATAGATCAATGCTACCGTAAACCGATTCATGTTTTTTCACCTTGTTCCATGCCATTTCCATTTCTTCAGACAGGTGAATGTCATCAAAGACAACTATGCTTGTTGAATTGAGAGACGGGAGAAGCCAATGAAAATATTTAAGTGTTGGTTCAAAACGATGATTGGCATCAATCAGGGCAAGATCAATTTTGATTGGTGATGACAGGAATGATGGTAAAGTTTCAGCGATGTTACCGGTGATCAGCTCAATATTCTGAGTGTCCCCAAATTTAAAATTACGCTTTGCAATAGCCGCAATTTCGGGTGATCCTTCAAAAGTGAAAACTGTAGCGTCTTTTTTATTGGCAAGGTAAAGGGAAGTAACGCCAAATGATGTTCCCAGTTCAACAATATTCTTTCCCTTGATGTACTCTGCCAATCGCTGATAAAGTCTTGCAAAGCGTTGTGGTGCAAGGCTTCTTTTTGCTATTTGATTTACAGGGCGTTTTACTAGCGAATGTGATCCGTTACCCCCGGAACCCAAATCATAATATTGAATGAGTTTGTCGTCAAAAAGCAGAATACCCCGAATTTCTTCAATAATAGTATTCTGAAAGTGATTATGATCTTGCTTAATGACCTTAGTGTAAAGGTTGTAAAAGAAGGGTGAATGGAGGGAATGTTCGTCAACAGCTTCCAGCCAATACGAGAAATAAGAATGTAGCTGGTGAAGAAGCACTAGTTAAGTCGTAGGGGAGCCACCATCGTGAACTCAGGGATGTTAACACTGACTTTCATACCATCTACGATTCGTTCCATCAGGTATTGACCAACCATTTTGCCAATTCCCGATTTAAGGTTACATCCCGAAACATATTGGTGCGTTTGCCCTGGTTCGAGCACAGGTTGTTGGCCTACCACGCCGTCTCCCTCTACCTCCCGTTTTGTAAAGCCCGCATCAAAAATATACCAATGCCTTCTTAGCAACTGAATGGTGTATTCGCTTTGATTTTCAATGGTAATGCGGTAAGTGAATACATAATGGTACTGACTGGGACTGGAATATGAAGGTTGATACTCAGTCTCTACGGTTACTTTTATTCCCTGCGTGATCTCCGTTACCATACGATCCAAAAATATTAAATTTTTTCAACTTCATTGCCTAATTATATATAAGGTTATCATTGCAAAAGGACTTATTGTTAGCTTGAAAACACAGACTTCATAAAAATTAAACAAATTTTGTCCCTCAAAAGTCAATAGCACTTCAAAAATTAACTAAGAATATAAGGATCAAGGTCTATGGATGTCAAAATCTCACCCAGTTGGAAACAACACCTGTCAACTGAATTTGAAAAAGATTATTTTATCAAATTAACTGCTTTCGTCAGGGAAGAATATAAAGCACATACCATTTATCCACCCGGCAGGGAGATTTTCAGAGCATTTGACAGTTGTGATTTTGATGCCGTGAAAGTTGTCATCATAGGTCAGGATCCATATCATGGTCCGGGGCAGGCTAACGGGTTGTGTTTTTCAGTTCGTGATGGAGTAAGGATACCACCCTCACTCGTCAATATCTTTAAAGAGATTCAGCAAGATCTTGGAAAACCATTTCCTCCTAATGGCGATCTTGAACGATGGGCAAAGCAAGGTGTTTTGCTACTCAATGCAACGCTTACGGTACGCGCTTCAGCAGCAGGCTCTCATCAGAACAAAGGCTGGGAAGAATTTACGGATAGTGTAATCAAAACCATTTCTGATGAAAAGCAGAATGTAGTGTTTCTGTTGTGGGGAGCCTATGCCCAAAAGAAAGGAGAGATAATCGACAGGAAAAAACATCACGTGCTGATGTCAGCACACCCTTCACCTTTCTCTGCTGATCGCGGATTTTTCGGTTGCAGACATTTTAGTAAAGCGAATGAATACTTAAAGGGTAAAGGGTTGAAGGAGATTGAATGGTGAGACAATTTATTGATGTACTGATGTGGTGATGGATTGATTAGCAAATTAGCCGATGAAACGATTACAATCTGCATTGGCTAATCGGCTAATTGTCACTTTGGCTAATTCATTAACAACAACGTAACTCTCACGCACATGCCTGTTGCTGGTGATCCTACGAGATGGATTCTTCGGGGGAGATCAGTATTCTTTTGGCTCTTGCTTTACATGTCTGATACGTAAAATCCTGATCTCTTCTGATGTATGCTTGTAGGCAACCCGATAGGAGTACTTTTCAAAAGCGCGGTAGTGGCCAGGGTTATTCTTCTTAAACTTATCCGGTGGATATTTTTCAGGATGACCTGGTAAACTATCTATGATCTTCATAATCCCTTCTCTTACTTTCTCTGCGTTGGTGTAGGATTCTTCTTTGATCTGCCCGTATGATTTCTTAAAATAGGTAGAAGCCCGGTTATTCCAAATGATTACAGGCCTGGTTTTTTCTACCATGCCTTCATCTGTTTTTTCAGCTCTTCTTGTGTAATATATTCACCCCGATCCATCTCCGCTTCTGCTTCTTCTAATTCACGGTTGTATTGCTCAATACTGATATGGCCTTCATTCTTTAATCCGTAATGAATCAGATATTTTACTGCTCTCAGAAGGGAGATATCATTAATCTGCTGAAGCTCTTTAATGATCAGTGATCTTTCTGCATTAATGTCCATAACCTCTAAAATTTATTCATCAAAGATAACGATTTCACAGTTCTTTTTAGTTTCATTTTTACCTAATGTAATGGGTGTAAGCGAAGTCAATCAAAAAAGGAATTCAGAAAGTTCGCAGGCGAGAGGATGGGTATAGGCTTTCGCGCTAACGGAATTTTTGAGCAATGCTGCACTTACCAGAACATTCGTATCAAATACAAAAATGTCAGTTTTCGTCATTAAGAATTTTATCTAGAATATCCTGGGTAAGTCCCCGCTCCTCCATTTTGGATCTAAGATCATTAAGGTAGACCAGGTATTCTTCTTTTGAAGTTTCTAATACTTCTTTGCCAATACGAATGCTCGCCTTCCTGGTGATTTCTTTCTTGCGTTCTGCCGAAAGTATTCGCCAGGCATCCGCTACTTTGGGGTCAATTTCTATTACAATACGTTCCATAAATTTGTCCCTTTGTATACAAAAATAAAAGTCGTGTCATTAACTTCTGAATTCTTGTCATTATTTTAAGTCGCAACGATTCTTTGCTTCGATAATCTTCGATCAAAGACAATTCAATTAAACACCGAAACATTTAACGTCTGCAACAACGTAACGCTCTCGCACATACCTGTTATTCCAAATGATTACAGGCTCCGGGTCCGCGAAGCGTGTATCTGCGGGGACGGAAGATGAACTTGTTTAAATATTTTTTTTAAATCAGCTTTGTGTGTCAATTGATAGCCTCAGAAAAACACAGGTAGGCTCATCAATTAGTTTCAACTACTTATCATCGATTCTTTCGATACAGATAAATATACCTTTCAAAAGGAATAGAAATTTCCGCCCCGACTTATGAACAGAGACGCAATGATCGACATTCTCAGGAGCGAACAGGGAAATACCTGGGATGTACTGGTAATCGGCGGAGGTGCAACAGGATTGGGTGCAGCGCTGGAGTCGGCTTCCCGCGGCTATAAAACAATACTTCTTGAACAACACGATTTTGCAAAAGGAACATCCAGTCGAAGTACGAAGCTAATCCATGGCGGTGTTCGCTATCTTCAGCAAGGCGACATTGGTTTGGTATTCGAAGCATTGCAGGAAAGAGGCCTTCTCCGGATGAATGCACCACACCTTGTGCGAAATCAGGCGTTCATCATTCCAAGTTACGAGTGGTGGAATGGTCCTTTTTATACAATTGGTATGAAGGTTTATGATACGATGGCTGGTAAACTCGGACTTGGACCTTCAGTTTACATTTCAAAAGAAGAAACCATGCAAGCCATTCCCAACCTTAAGGAAGAAGGACTTCGAGGCGGTGTTATTTATTATGACGGTCAATTTGATGATGCCCGGTTGGCAATAAATCTTGCGCAGACCATTGTTAATCATAATGGCGTGGTCATAAACTACATGAAAGTAAAATCATTGTTAAAAAATGAAGAAGGTTTAGTGAGCGGTGTTGAAGCGCAAGATATTGAACGGGAACAAAAGTACTCCATTCATGCAAAAGTTGTAATCAATTGTACCGGCGTTTTTGCAGATGATATTTTACAAATGGATGACCCGTCAGCGCCACGCACGATTGTTCCCAGCCAGGGTGTTCACATTGTGTTGGACCGTGAATTTTTACAAGCCGATTATGCCATCATGATCCCGAAGACATCCGATGGACGTGTGTTGTTTGCAGTTCCCTGGCATAATAAGGTTGTGGTAGGTACAACAGATACGCTCGTCAATGAAGCAAGCCTCGAGCCGCGGGCGCTTGATGAAGAAATTCAATTTATACTGGATACCGCCGCCGAATACCTCACTAAAAAACCTACCCGTGCGGATGTCAAAAGTATTTTTGCCGGCTTGCGTCCACTGGCTGCGTCTGCACAGGGAAAGAGCACAAAAGAAATTTCGCGTGGACATAAAATTATTATCTCACTTTCAGGTTTGATCTCCACCATTGGCGGTAAGTGGACTACCTATCGGAAAATGGGAGAGGAAACTATCGATAAGGCTATGCTTGTTGGCGGCTTACCGGAACGCGAATCGGTAACTAAAAATCTTCCGATCCATGGAGCGGAGAATGAGGCCGTGGTAGTTGAGCCACTTTATTTTTACGGATCCGATAGATTACATATTGAAGAACTTGTCAAACAAAATCCTGAGCTTGGCAGGAAACTTCATCCTGCTTTAGACTTTATTGGCGCTGAGGTGGTCTGGGCAGTGCGATCAGAAATGGCGCGCAACGTTGAAGATGTTTTAGCGAGAAGAATGCGGGCTTTGTTTCTTGACGCGCGTGCAAGCATAGATGTAGCGCCGGAAGTAGCGAGGCTAATGGCGATAGAGTTGAATTACGATCAGGCGTGGCAACAAAAACAGATTGATGATTATAACAAACTGGCCGAAGGATATCTTTTGAGAAATTAAAGCGTGATCTCTTAATTACACTGCTGCAAGTGCGAATACTTTAGAGAGTGACAATCAGCAACAAAAGTGATTAACTTTTATGAACAAAATGTAACTTATCACCTTTCTTTTTCACATAACTCTTTTAACTTTCCCAAATAAAAAAGTAGTCCATTTCAATCAGAGGTTTGATTGAGCGACTATGGAAAGTGTTAATCTAATTGCATGGATCAAACCAATCTTTGGGGCATTGACCTCGGCGGGACAAAAATTGAAGGAGTGATTCTTGAGTCAGCCGCCAATCCAAAAGTACTTTACCGCGAACGCATATCAACAGAAGCTGACAAAGGTTATGAACACATAGTGAATCAGTTGGTTAAGATGGTAGAGATGATGAGATCGGATGCCGGCTATTCTTCAGATAGAATCGGGTTTGCAACACCGGGTACACTGGATCCACAGCTTGGTGTAATGAAGAATTGTAATACCACAGCACTGAATGGTAAACCGCTCAAGAAAGATCTTGAAAAACTTCTGAACGTCCAGGTATACATGGCAAATGATGCCAACTGTTTTGCTTTGGCTGAAACAAGGTTAGGCGTTGTAAAAGAAAAATTTCCCAATGCACAGGTAGTTTTCGGTGTAATTATGGGAACGGGTGTTGGCGGAGGTCTTGTGGTTA
Organism: uncultured Roseivirgaceae bacterium; assembly: GCA_964521255.1. GTDB lineage: Bacteria > Bacteroidota > Bacteroidia > Cytophagales > Cyclobacteriaceae > ZC4RG29. The sequence goes on along the minus strand of CAZFRM010000016.1, from coordinate 96,532 downwards.
ATGGAGAAGTTATTAATGGCCTTCAGGGGATTGGTGGAGAATGGGGACATAATTTTTTGGATGAATCAGGTGGACCCTGTTATTGCGGAAAGACCGGTTGTGTTGAAAATGTTTTGTCGGGTCCCGCGCTCGAAAAGTTTTATTTCAATCGGTCAGGCGAAAAAAGATCGATGAAAGAAATTGTAGCACGGGCTGAAGCTAATACAGATAAATATGCCAGTGAAACCATGGCGAGGCTTGCTTCATTTTTTGGAAGAGCACTTAGTGTATTAATAAACATTATTGATCCTGATGTAATTGTAATTGGTGGTGGAGTGGGAAATATTAATTTGATCTATACGCAAGGGAGAGAAGCGGTGTTAAAAAATGTTTTTAACAATCGCCTGGAAACACCTATTGTAAGACCGATGTTAGGTGACAGCGCAGGTGTGTTTGGCGCAGCTTTCCTGACGAATAAGAAAGTTGAAGTTGTACATACGAAGGAATAGATTAGCTATCGGGATTCTATAAAAAATTTAGACATTACTAACAGATGAAACGAATTGCAATCCTTGGGCCGATACCGCGAGACCATATTGTTACACACAATGGAGATTTGATTCAGAAGTGGGGCTGTGTTACGCATCCTGTAATTGCGCTATCCATTATGGCAGGAGATAAAATTGAGATTTGCCCGGTGTGCCATGTACGGCAGGTTGACCTGGATAATGTAAAGGAAGTATTTCAGGGATATGCGGGCGTTAATTTGAAATACATCACATCTAAAAATGACCAGGGCGATATCATCAGTTTGAAATTCATTGATATGAATAACCGACTTGAGCGACAAACAGGTTTCATGGACCCCATCCTTCCTGCTGATGTTAAGAATTTACTCGACAGCAAAGTATTTGTGTTTATTCCTATCAGTGATTATGAAGTTTCGCTGGACACGTTGAAGTACCTAAAATCGAAAAGTAAGGGGATCGTTATTTTTGACGCACATGGTCCTACAACAGCTTGTCTTATTACCGGTGAGCGCCAGCGTAAATTCTGGGTAGACCGTGATCAGTGGCTTCCTTACATTGATGTATTAAAAATGAATCATGAAGAGGCTCATGCATCGTGGTTTAAAAAAGAATATGAGACGCACGATTTTATGAATGAAGAGATTAATTTTGATGAGCTACGGACTTTTGCTCAACATTGTCTTAAGCTTGGTGTGAAGTGCGTTTATATAACCCTTGATTCAAGAGGATGTATGGTGTACACTATGGAGCGCAAAAAGTTTAAAGAAGAATTAGTGCAAGCCGTGAAAGTGGATAACGTAATTGACACTACAGGGTGTGGCGATTCTTTTGCGGGTGGAATTGGCTTTGGACTATTACAAAAGCCAAAAGACTATGTGGGTGCCGCTAGGTATGGAAATACACTTGGAGCGCTTAGAACACAGGGAAAAACATTCAATGTGTTTAAGTCATTGAAAGAAACTAATCAGATTATTAAAGAAACTTATAACTAGTGGAACGATTATTTAGAATAGTCACTGGTCACTGGTCAGTAGTTATTGGTAATGCATTTCCAATGACCAATGACCAATGACCATTGACTTTTCTAATAACTATTAACCTAATAACTACTTGATAAAGGCTTGCATATTTGATTTAGACGGTGTGATTGTTGACACAGCACATTATCACTACCTCGCCTGGAAACGCATGGCGAATGAACTCGGTTTTGACCTGACTAAAGAACAGAATGAAAAACTTAAAGGTGTCAGCCGGATGCAATCACTTGATATCCTGCTTGACATCGGAGGACTAACGATAAACAATATTGAGAAAGAAAGATTAGCAAATAAAAAAAATGAATGGTTCAACGATTTTGTTGATCGAATGTTACCCGAGGAAATATTTCCGGGAGTTCGTCCACTGATTGAGAAGTTGAAATTTAAAAATATAAAAGTTGCTTTAGCCTCCAGCAGTAAAAACGCCCGGACGGTGATCAGGCGACTGCATATTGAAACGCTGTTTGATGCTATTGTCGATGGCACTATGATCACTCATACAAAACCTGATCCCGAAATTTTTCTTAAGACTGCGCAACTTATTGAGGTTATTCCGGAGGAATGCCTGGTATTTGAAGATGCTGAAGCAGGTGTTGAAGCTGCTATCGCAGCAAACATGAAATGTGTTGGTGTTGGATCGATGGAGCAACTTGGCAAAGCAAATATGGTAATTGATAAAACAGGTGACTTTAGAATTGAAATGTTAGTGGGATTTTAAAGTTATAGTCAAGGGAAGAAGTTTATGAAGCTTAACTGAATGACATGGATTACAAATAACTATTAACCGATAACGGATAACTTATTTACATGAAGAACTACATTAAACACGACGATTGGAAGATTATAGAAGAAGGTTTTGACCCGCACTATCACGAAGTGTCGGAAAGTTTATTCAGTATTGGTAATGGCCGCATGGGTCAGCGCGCTAATTTCGAAGAAGAGTATTCAGGAAAGTCATTACGCGGCAGTTATGTAGCTGGCGTTTATTATCCCGATAAAACGCGGGTTGGCTGGTGGAAGAATGGTTATCCCGAATACTTTGCAAAAGTTTTAAATGCTCCAAGCTGGATTGGAATTCATATCAGCTTTGACAGGCAAAAGCTTGATTTGGCAAAATGTAAGACAGAAGATTTCCGTCGCGAATTGGATATGAGAACAGGATTACTCACGAGGAGTTTTTCCGCTACGTTCCCTGACGGAAAAAAAGTTAAAGTACTATCAAAGCGTTTTTGCAGTATGGCGAACGGTGAAGTTGGAGCCATTCGTTACTCCATTACCCCGCTTAATTTTTCCTCCACGTGCGCCATTGTAATGTTTGTTGATGCCGATGTGGTTAACAAAGATTCGAATTATGATGAAAAATTCTGGGAAGAAGTTTACAAAGAAGTGTCGGATGGAAAGGCGATTGTTACGGCGCAAACAAAGAAAACTTTTTTTCATGTAACCACAGGAATGCGATACTACATTGACGCCAATGGAAGGAAAGCCGATGTGAGGGTTAATTTTGAGCAACGTGAAAAATATGCAGGCAATGTTGTTCAGTTGGAAATGAAAGAAGGAGAGGAGGTAGTGATTTATAAATATGGTGCGGTGCTTTCATCGGAAAATCATCCGAAGGATAAGCTGGCAAAAAATTGCAGTAAAGTTTTGGATGAAGCAGCTACGAAAGGTTTTGATAAACTTTTTGAAGAGCATGCAAAAGTCTGGGAACATAAATGGAGTGAATGCGACATAACCATTGAAGGAGATTCCGCCGCTCAACAAGGCATTCGTTTTAATATTTTTCAATTGACGCAAACGTACACAGGTGAAGATGAGCGTCTCAACATAGGGCCTAAAGGATTTACGGGAGAAAAGTATGGCGGAAGTACATACTGGGATACAGAAGCTTATTGCCTTCCTTTCTTTTTAAGTACAGCAGAACCGCGAGTGGCGAAAAATCTTTTGGTTTATCGTTACAAACATTTGCAACGAGCCATTGAAAATGCAGGTAAACTTGGTTTTACCGATGGGGCTGCGCTGTACCCGATGGTGACCATGAATGGAGAGGAATGTCACAATGAATGGGAGATTACCTTTGAAGAAATTCATCGGAATGGTGCTATCGCTTTTGCAATATTTGATTACATACGATATACCGGTGATGAAAATTATCTCGGTGAATATGGGTTGGAAGTTCTGATTGGAATATCACGATTTTGGGCACAGCGTGTTAACTGGTCGGCAGAGAAGGAAAAATATGTGATGCTTGGTGTTACAGGACCCAATGAGTATGAAAACAATGTAAACAACAACTGGTATTCAAACACCTTTGCTGTATGGACGTTGAACTTCACGTTGCAATCCATTGACCACGTTAAGAAAAATGATGCTAAACGATTTGAAGAAATTGCCTCAAAGATCAAGTTCAATGAGAAACCTGAAACTGATAAGTGGAAGGATATTGCATCGAACATGTATTTTCCGGAAGATAAGGATCGTGGCGTTTTTCTCCAGCAAGACGGTTTTCTTGATAAAGAGATAAAACCCGTTTCAGAATTGCGCGCAGAAGACAGACCGCTTAATCAAAAGTGGTCATGGGATAGAATACTTCGTTCGTGTTTTATAAAGCAGGCGGATGTATTACAGGGAATTTATTTCTTCGAAGAGCGATTTGACCAGGATACCATCAAACGCAATTTTGATTTCTATGAACCGATGACGGTGCATGAATCTTCCTTGTCACCTTGCGTTCATGTGATTCTTGCCTCGAAACTTGGATACAAAGAAAAAGCTTACGAACTCTATTTACGTACAGCACGCCTTGACCTCGACGATTATAATAACGACACCGAAGATGGTTGCCACATCACCAGCATGGCCGGTACGTGGATGAGTGTTGTAAAGGGCTTTGGTGGTATGCGGGTTAAAGAAGATAAGTTGCATTTTAATCCCTACATACCCGATCAATGGAAATCATACTCTTTCCGCATTGAGTTTCGTGGACGAGTTATCAAGATAAAAGTGTCAAAGGAGAAAACCGAAACTATACTGGAGTCAGGCGAACCGATAGAGATTGTTTTGAATGGTGAAGGGATTCAGTTGAAGTAAAATAGTCTAAACGATTTTCTTATCACCACTTAAAGTTCAAAAGCATTTTCATGATCTTCAGTGTTTCAGTGCCCCTGTGGCAAATCATTCATTCATTGCCCACTTTATTCCACCCAAAACATGTTTGAGAAAAGTTGGATCCTGATAATGTTTGATGTCATGACCTAAAGCCGTATAGAATTGCCTGCCCCCATTAAACTCATGACACCATGCAAGCGGAAAATAATTTCCAAAAGTAACGCCAGGATATTCTCCTTTCTTGTCGTCTTCAATGGTGGTGAGGTCGGCGGCAAGCAACACGTGTATGTCGGGATTGAGATGATCCAGATAATAGCATTCATCTTCCCATTCCCAGGTGTCGCCCAAAAAACCAGTAGCAGGATGTTTAGTATCAATAACTTTAATGGTAAAGGGCTGAAATTTTGGATGGCGTACAAATTTGCCGCCTAACATTGACCAGAACCACGGCCATTGGCGCTCAGAGCCTGACGCTGAATGTATGCCAACAAATCCACCGCCATTGTTAATGTATGCTTTAAATGCTTGCTTCTGTTCTTCAGAATCAAATGCTTCATTGTTGGTGTTGGAGAAAATTATGCATTTGATGGAAGAAAGTTTTTCAGTTGTAAAAATTGAGGGATCATCTGTAGATGTAGCCTCGTACCCATTTTCCTTACAAAGTTTTTTCAATGCATCTACACTGGCAGCAATGTTCTCATGAACATACCCTTTTCCATTATGTGTATAGATCAAAACTTTTTTCTGTGCAAACGCAGAATAAGCGAGGACGACGAAAAATAAAATCAGGATGTTCTTCATGAATTAAAGATATAAATAAAAAAGTCATTGGTCAGTAGTCATTAGTAATTTGGAATGCACCACTAATGACTATTGACCAATGACTTAAATAAGTTCTACCAGTAAATTAATTATAATTATTTCACTTCGCCCTCATTCTCTTCTTTGCCATTTTCTTCGCCGCTTTTTTGATAGGCGCTCTTGCACGCTGGCGAGTGTTCCTGTCTGCGGGTTGTTGGAATGTTAGTTCAATTCCAAAGCTCACCAATGTACCAATATCGCGGAATGCTTTGTCTTGCACCTGGAGCGTCCACCGGCCGTTTGCATTTTTGCCTTTCAATTTTGACAATGTAGGTACGGTAAGCACACTGTAACTTTTTTTAATATTATTTGTAGCTCCTCCTTTTCTATTGTGAAGAATAATATTCGTTGTATTCATTTGAGGTGGTGGAATGAGCGTTACAATCAGATCACCAATGTAAGTGTGAAGAATTTCCAAAAGCACGGAGATGGTTTCAATTTTTTGTGTCTCACCTACATCAAAAGAGGCCGTTACCGTTTTCAAATCTGGTAACGGCTTGTTGAATGTTTTCGAAATAGTCACCTTATTGCTCACAGAGGGTTTTGCCAGGAGCAATGCAGCTTCTGCATTCATTCTCCCATACCCATACAATGTACTTCTTCCGGTACTGTCGTAGTTTCCTCCGGATGGATCAATTTTATCACAGGCTCTTCGGATAATATCGCGAACCTCCTGCCATTTCAAATCAGGATTAACGGAGAGAATCAACGCGCCAATTCCTGCCGCTCCGGGACAAGCACTTGAAGTTCCACCGAAGTCGTTCGTAAATAAGCCGGCGCTATCGCCCAATCGCAGATCACCTGGATTATAACCTTTGGCACCTACCCGGTCTGTTGTCCAGATGCCGGTAGTTAGAGGTTCAGGATGGTTAGTCGGTTCGAAACCAAAATCACTGCTGGGAAATGAACACCAGATTGCTTTTCCAAAATCACTGTAAACACTTTTAATGCCACGATCGCCACAAGCCGCAACGGCAAGTACATTTTCGTAGCTGGCATAGCCATCGTTATCAACTTTTTCGTTCCCATTTCCGGCAGCAAAGAAAATCACACATCCCTTTCCGTTCCGACCTTGTGTTGTCGCATAGTCGATGGCAAGCTTAGTGCTGGCCGGTAGGGGGAACGATCGGTTGTGGAGTGGGTCAGCAGGGTCAAACCATTTCCCATCTGCCGGACCCCAGCTGCAAGAGATAACATCAGCCCCATGATCGGCGGCCCATTCAAAAGCATCCGCTTCCTGCTGAGAGCCTAATGCGGATGAAAGACGGATCGGCATTAACCTGGCTTTTGGTGCAACACCCGATGCTCCGAAATTTCCATCGGCACAAGCTACTCCTGCACAGGCTGTTCCATGACTGTCGTCATTAAATTTTGGCAGAGGATTATTATTTCCAAGTGAAGCATCTCTTGGGAAAACAATTTTACCGGGACTGCCAAACTCCGGATGATTGATTTCAACGCCATCATCAATGATTGCAATAATGGTTCCTTCACCTTTTGATAAACGATGGGCAGCTTCTACATTGGCGCTTGCATTGACCGTTACACCATTCACGGTAGTTGTTTTGAGATGCCATTGCTGATCATAGACCTGACGTCTTTCGCGGTGACGTACTAATTCGGGATGGCAATACTCCACATCTGATCTTTCAAGAAGTTTGTTGGCGATGTCGAAAACTTTTGTGCCAATTCCTTCCGGTGCACCGGTGAAGAATGCATTCGCTGCATACTTTAATTCTTTTTTGATGGTGAGATCAGCTTCACTTATCACTTGTTTGCATTTGTCAGGATCTACATCATCATGAAATTTTATGAAAATATTCTCTGTATAGATCACAGGTTCGCCGGTTCCTTCATCTACCATCACACCACCCGCAAAGCGTATGTCGGGCATCATCCTCAGGTTTTGCTTTCGTGACTCGAGACTTTTTCCATTTTTATCCACCTTAACGCGGTACACTTCAACTCCCGCTTCAGGAAATTCCAAAATAAGTTCTCCGTCTTTTACTTCGGCGGCAGCAGCAGAGGGAACAGGCCCGGCATTGATCGAACGTGTTGAACGCGTTCTGATGGCAATGAGGTCGTTACTTTTCTTCAGGATAACAGCCGGTTCAGTTTTTTTTCCAAGTTTTGTTTTTACGTTCATGATATGAGAGGTTTTGTTGTTTAGAAAAATAGTACAGCAGTATAGCTAACATCAACTATGTGATGTTATGTCACAGTTCAGGCAGGTAAGGATCGGACGGTATAGAAATTGTAAGCCCCAACGAGATGATTGCGAAATAGGAAGGGGCATGATCAAATATACAGAGATGGTGTATTAAAGTAAAGAAAAGGGCGTCGCCATTTTTGGGGATGGTTATACGATGTAGTGAATGTTTACAAACAACATTTACAGAGCCGCACAGATTTCTTGCATAAAAGTCCGATGACTACAGAACGACATCAACAAACGGGTATCGAAGAATTAACGGCAGCAGTGATGAAGTTTCATCCTTTGGGATAAAAACAACCTGAAAAAATTGTAACTTTGAAATTGATTTAGCTTTATTACTATGAATAATTTATTAGCAAAGTATCAAACATTATCTCCGGATGTCCAGCAGGAAGTAAATGACTTTCTGGAGTTTGTGCTGGCCAAGTATAAGGACAAAAGGCTTTTTAATATGAAGGCATGGAAGAAGAAGATCAAAAGGGTATCCACCTGGTCAGATGAAGACCTTCAGGTTTTTGAAGACAACTACATTTGTTTGACCTAAGTGCTTGAATGCGGTGGTGTGCAGAATAGTGATCCTGTGGGGGAAACATGATCGTTAAGTCACACGGTCAAAATCTACTCCCTCATTAACACAAACTCACCGCCCCCTTGTCTTAAAATCATTTTACTCTCCTCAGGTTTGAATTCCAGTTTCAAAGAAGCCTGATCAAATTTGAATTTGTGGATATCATAAGCATCCAAAGGAAATGTAGGTTGGCCTGTTGCCTGACCAATGAGTTTGTTACCGTTTTTTGTTATAGTAACTTTTAGTGGAAAAGTTGGACTTGCGTAAACACCCAGGTATTGATCCAGGTCTTCTGCTTTTAATTCAAGCGCCGGTTTGAAATCCGGTAATACATATTCTTTTCCAAAGTATATGCTTAATGCGCCGATCATGATGTCATTCATGGGCATCACCACACCATTCGATGTGTAAGCAACCGAAACATTGTCGGTGGGGAAATACATAACCATAGATTGAAAACCATCAATGCTGCCTCCGTGTCCAAGTGCCTTTCGTTCATAAAAAGGTATTGGAATCAAACCGATGCCATAGTGATCAACAATTTCTTTCATTTTATTTAACGATGCTGCTGACACGAGTTGCCCCATGAATAACTGATGATAAAAAGCATTCAAATCAGTAGGATTGGAGACGACTGCACCGGCTCCGAGCGGAATACTCATATCGGTTTCTGGGGCAAGCGTCCAGGATGAAGACATGGTGTAGGATAACGCTTCATTATTTTTTGGATTGATCTTTCCGCCAAAGTAGGTATGACTCAACTTGCAGGGTACGATGATCCGGTCATTCAATATTGTGACGAAATCTTCCTTATCAATTTTCTCTGCTATAAGAGAGAGCAAAACATAATTGGTGTTGGAGTACTCAGCTTTCTCACCGGGGTTGAATACCGTTCCGTTTTTTATGAACGTTGTAAGAAGTTGATCTCTTGTAACAGGTTGTTCCATCCAGCCGACATAGGTTGGCATGTTGGTGAAATTGTATAATCCACTTCTATGTCGCAGAAGATGTTCAATGGTTATTTCCCGGGCATTGGGAATTTCAGGATAATAGTCTGCCAGTTTTGAATTTAAACTTATTTTGTCTTCATCAACCATTTGCATAATAATGGTGGCGGTAAAAGTTTTTGAAATTGATCCTATCCGGTACCGGGTATCTTTGGTTGCTTTTAATTGGTTGGCCACATCAGCATAACCGAAAGCATTTTGATAAACTTCTTTTCCGTCTTTAAAAATGGAGATGCTCCCCATTCCTTTTTGATTATTTTCAATTCTTAAAAAGAGGCTATCCATTTTAGCTTTGTCAAATGTTTGGGCATTTAACAAATGCGCAGATAACAGTGCTACAATAAGAAGAGTGTGTTTCATTTTCGGTGGATTGAAGAGGGAGACTAAATTTATTTTATAGCGGGACAATCATTTACTTCAGTTCATCAAACCAGAGAATTACATGGACTAATGTAGGTATTAAGCTTTGTACATGATTGCCAACAGGAAAAATAATTAGCGCTACATTATTACTTCCAGCATCTTCAAAATTTTGTAAAGTGGTTACTGAATTTTCGTAGGGGATAATCTCATCCTGCAAGCCATGATACAATCGAATAGGCAGATCGGTATCCCACCCGTTCACGCTATTTTTGCGGAGAGCTTCTACAAATGTGTTTTCGCTTTCCGTGTCTTTTAATTCTTCATAGAAATCTTCAGTCAGAAGTTCACTAAGATCATTTGTTAATTTTCCGTTAATGAATTCCCCGCTGTATTCGCCATTCAAATAAGTAGCCAAATTGGTTGCGTACGGTTCATTGAAAAAATCAGTTAATGGTTGTCCCCAATCATTGGTTTCATTATAAGCCATTACCAAAAATGCAAAGTAACTTGGATATACATATTCTTCAGGTGCCATGATTTCATCCAATAGATTCTCAAGATCGTAACCGCCAGCGCCTGCCGCTACTGCAACGACATCGAGGTCTTCAATTGGATTTTCTTCAATTGATTTTGCTGCAGCGAGCGTTACATAACCGCCTTCGGAATATCCAGCCAGGAAAAGTTTTTCATTCGATAAAATATTTTCCTCTTCAAGAAATTCTTTGGTCGCCTTAATCATATCAACCACAGCATTGGCTGAATGCTCTTTGTCATAGAAAGGATGAAATATGGATTCAGATTCTCCATAACCAATAAAATCAGGAACAATGGTTATGTAGCCTGCCGATCCAAAAAATTCCAAACCCGAAATCCCCTGAGCAACGGACGGGGCACCTTCTTTATTCATAGTCGTGCCGTGATGCAGGCTAAGCAATGGAGCGGGTGCAGTTAAATTTTCAGGAAGGTAAACAACGCCGGATGCTTCAATTTTTTCTCCCTTGTATGTTGTATGGTATACAATTTTGTAAACCTGTATATCGTGTTTTATATAACCTGTAACTTCTGAGACGCCAAGAAGGCTTGCAAGAAACTGAAAGGTTTGAACAGAATATTCTCTCTGGAGCGTGGCAGACACGAGATATTCGTCCGATGGTTTTATTGGATCTGATCCGTCATCACTACATCCCAGTAACAAAACGAACAAAATACTGTAACAATAGCGGAATCTCCACATACCAGAATGTTTTTGATAAATGTATAAATAACATTTATCTATTAGCCAATAATTATTAAACTTGTCTTTAGTAAAGATAACTAATCAAAACCTTACCGATAATGAGAACTATTTTCGTTTACATTTTAACACTACTCATAATTCAATCCGTTCAGGGTCAACAAAAAAATACGTTGATAGTTTATGGTGACTCAGGAAAGCATATCATCAGCAAACATATTTACGGCCATTTCAGTGAGCATTTAGGAAAATGTATTTACGGTGGTATTTGGGTGGGAGAGAATAGTTCAATTCCGAATACAAACGGAATCAGAAATGATGTTGCCGGTGCGTTAAAGAAGATCAGCATTCCCAACCTGCGCTGGCCCGGAGGTTGTTTTGCTGATGAGTATCATTGGATGGATGGAATAGGTCCACGAGACCAGCGCCCAAAAATCGTCAATACAAATTGGGGTGGTGTAACAGAAGACAATAGTTTCGGCACACATGAGTTTTTGAATTTTTGTGAGATGATAGGTACTGAGCCATACATCAGCGCGAATGTTGGAAGTGGTTCGGTTGAAGAGATGGCCAAGTGGGTTGAATATGTTAATGCCGAAGGTGAAAGCCCTATGGCCAATCTGCGAAGAAAAAATGGAAGGGATAAACCCTGGAATGTAAAATATTGGGGAGTGGGTAACGAAAGCTGGGGATGTGGCGGAGAAATGCGTCCTGAATATTACGCTGATCTGTACCGGCGTTATGCAACGTATTGTCGCAATTATGGCAACAACCGGCTGTTTAAGATAGCGAGTGGTGCATCTGATTACGATTATAACTGGAGTGAAGTGCTCATGAAAAACATTGGCAACCGCATGAATGGATTATCGCTGCATTATTATACTGTGAAAGGATGGCGGGGAAGCAAAGGCTCGGCAACAAATTTTACAGAAGATGAATACATGTTTATTCTTGATAAGTGTTTGGGAATTGAACCTGTTTTGCAAAAGCACATTGCTATCATGGATAATTATGATCCGGAAAATAAAATTGGTTTGATGGTGGATGAGTGGGGAACATGGTATGATGTTGAGCCCGGTACAAACCCAGGATTTCTTTATCAGCAGAACACTATGCGCGACGCTTTTGTAGCGGCGCTTACGTTAAATATTTTTCACAAGTATGCAGAACGTGTGAAGATGGCCAACATCGCGCAGATTGTAAACGTGTTGCAATCATTGATCTTGACCGACAATGAGAAAATGGTGTTGACACCTACCTATCATGTATTTGATCTTTACCAGGTACACAAGGAAGCTACATTTTTGCCGTTCAATCTTTCTTCTGAAGAATATGAATTAAATGGTAAAAAGATTTCAGCCTTGAGTGCCACCAGTTCAAAGTCCGCTGATGGATCGGTACATATCAGCCTTGTGAACGTACATCCTTCAAAAACTATTACACTAACTTCTACGCTGAAAAACATTAGTGTAAAGCAAGCTTCAGGCAGAATACTAACGGGTGAGATGCATGCTCATAACACATTTGAGAAACCAAATAACGTAGGCACGAAGGAATTCAAACAATTCAAATTGAAGGGAGATCAGCTAAGTGTAGATGTGCCGGCTGGGTCGGTTGTAGTTTTGGAACTTCGATAGTTATGTTCATAAGTCACTTCGCCATTGGTTTTGGAGCAAAAGCAATTAAACCTAAGATATCATTAGGCATTCTTTTTCTATCGGCTCAATTTCTCGATTTGCTTTGGCCTACTTTTTTATTGCTGGGCATTGAGACGGTAAAGATAGATCCACATGCTTCCAGGGTTACACCGTTGGATTTTGTAAGCTATCCAATCTCCCATAGTTTAATTATGGCTACAGGTTGGGCAATTTTATTGGGACTTATTTATTGGTCGTATAAAAAGAACGTTGGCGAATCGATAGTTGTGGCTCTTTGCGTGGTAAGTCATTGGCTCCTTGACTTTATTGTTCACATACCAGACTTGCCATTGTACCCGGGTACTTCACCTAAAGTTGGCCTGGGTTTATGGAACTCAATAATTGGTACACAGTTAGCGGAGGGATTAATTTTTACAGCAGGAATTTTTTTATACCTGCGCGTTACGCGGGCAAGTAATAAAACAGGTACATACAGTTTGTGGTCGCTTGTTCTTTTTCTGCTGGTAATTCATATCAGTAATCTTTTTGGCCCACCACCGCCAGGCGTTACAATGATAGCTTGGGTAGGGCAGGCGCAGTGGCTTATAGTGCTCTGGGGGTTCTGGATTGATAGAAACCGGGAGGCAACGCATCAATGAAATGTACTTAGTTGGATAGGCCGCTGAATCATTGACTTTTAATATTTGCATTTCCAGTGACTTTTTACTAGCTATGTGGTACCCAACGTAACCCACAAGTGAGAAAATTAGTCGCTTTCTGCATTCTTGCTTTGCTGCTTCTTAATGTAGCGGGTTACTATGGTATCTTTCTCACAGCCCATCTTCAGCATTCCAAATCCATGTTGAACCGTTTTGATGGCGACAGTTATGACCTTTCAAAAGTTCAAACAATTAAGATTCCTCTAACATTAGCTTACCCTGTTCAGGATAATGGATTTGAGCGTGTAGATGGAGAATTTCAATACCAGGGAGAATTCTACAGACTCATCAAACAACGGTTTCATCAGGATACTTTGCACATTGTTTGTATTAAGGATGAACAACAGAAAAATATTCACCAGGCGTTATCCGACTATGTAAAGACCTTCAGCGACAATCCGGTTGATTCTAATTCGAATGCCAAGGTTAAAATCGATTTTATTAAAGACTATTTAGGTTCCGCCATATCCATCTCTCATCTTTCTGAAGGATGGAATTATTCCCTTTCCGCAAAAAGGGAAACAGCACACTCTCAAATAATTTTCCTATCCATTCCATCTCCTCCTCCTAAGGTTACTCCTTTGTTTAGTTGATCAGTTTACAACTTTATGATTTCAATATTCCCTGGGAAGAATATTGAAGTGATAATGCAACAACATAATCAGTCTAACATATGGATATCTGCTTTCGTATTGCAGCTTCAGCCATAGGTTAGACTGATATCAATCTATTTATGGATCAATTATCATGATTCAAAATACCTAGCCAAACCAATTTTTATTTCACCAAGACTCTATGAAACAATTTTTACTCATAATAACGATAGCCCTGTTGCCTGTCTGCTCATTCGCGCAAACACTGACGGATGGATTGATGATGCCGAAAAAGACACTCTGTACGGGCTTAATGTATACGAATGATCAATGGACGGATTACTGGGAAGGCAAGCTGGAACGGGATAACGGAAACCTCGGAAAAGTTACAACACAAAGTTTAATGTGGGTTGGCACTTACGGACTGCTGGATAACCTCAATATCATTGCGATGCTTCCTTATGTAAAAACTGAGGCGAGTCAGGGAACATTGCACAGCATGGAAGATATTCAGGATCTTTCTATAGGAGTCAAGTATAACTTTTTCAAAAAAGAAATCGGTAATCATACCTTCAAAGCATTTGGTGTGGTGAACTACTCCATGCCATTAACGGATTATACGCCTGACTTTCTTCCACTATCTATTGGATTAGCATCGAAGAATTTATCATGGCGCCTCACCAGCTATTTCAAAATGCAACAGGGTATGTATGTTAATGCATCCGCTGCATACACCTGGCGCAGTAACGTTACGCTTGATCGCCCAAGCTATTATACTGACGACCAATTTTTCTTAACGGATGAAGTAGAGATGCCGAATGTATTTGACTTTGTTGTTAACGTAGGATACATCAAACAAAATCTGCAACTCGATTTGAGTTATACGCAACAAAATACATTGGGTGGGGGTGATATCAGGCGTCAGGATATGCCGTTTGCTTCCAACCGGATGAATTATTCTAAAATAGGTGCACTTGTTATGTACTATTTGCCTAAGCCCAAAGGACTGGCGTTACGGGGTTCAGCAATGACTACGGTTGCCGGTCGAAACGTAGGAAAGTCAACCACTTTGATGGGAGGCATACTTTATACTATTCACTTCTCGAAAGGACAATAAAATCAGTTTGTATGAAATGCCCATCAACAAGTCAGGCCAACAGGATGAAAATGAAGTAAGGGCATTCCATGTGTCCTCTAAAAAAATAAATTATTAACACATGAAATCGATAAAATTTTACTCAACCATATTTATCTTAACAATAGCGCTGGTAACTTTTTCAGTTATCAGTTGTGATAAGAGTATTGAGTCTCTGGAGGTGCTTACACCTCTTGAACCTGCAGATCTCGACGAAGATGCAGGTACCTGGGATATGATCATACTGACCAGTGCTGATCAAATTGCAGTGCCTGCACCGGCAGCAGTAGGTTCTGACGCTTATACTGCTGAATTGAATGCCATTAAAACGGCGCAAAGTGAGTTAACGTCCAGTCAGCGTAAAGCCATTGAATATTGGAGTGGGGGTGGTGTTCTCCGTTGGAACCAGATATTTCGGGAGTTGGTAGCGCAGTATAATCTTCCTCCGGCACCTCGGGCAAATGGAACTTATCCTGCGCCAGATGCGGAGAATCCTTTTGCTGATCCAAATTTTCCCTTTGCTAATCCACCTTATGCAGCGCGTGCTTACAGTTATGCAAGCGTTGCCATATATGAATCACTGAAGGCTGCGTGGCATTATAAGTATTTATATAAGCGGGATGCTCCCTATAAAAACGATCCAGAAATTAAAGCACTCGTTCCAAAAACTGATTTGTACTCTTATCCCTCTGAAGATGCTGCCATGTCAGGTGTTGCTGCAGAAGTGATGAAAGCCATGTTCCCGGCAGCCTTAGAGTTAATAACATTGAAAGCTGCTGAACAACGCAATGCAGCATTATGGTCGGGCAAGGCAGCCGCCAGCGATATTTCTGCTGGACTTGCTTTAGGAAAAGCAGTAGCCGTACAAGTGATGAACCGTGCCCGTACAGATGGTATGGCTACGGCAGGTGGTAGCCCTGCGTTGTGGAAGCAGTTAGAAACCAATGTTGGCTTTGGTAATCACACAGGTGAAACACCCTGGATCAGCCTGGAAACACCCATACGTCCTCCTATGTTACCTAATTTTAGTTTTGTGCTGGGCTGGAACATGACCGCACAAGACATTATTGACGAACGCCCTGTTGCGCCACCACAAACTGCTTCATCAGAAATGAAAAGCGAAGTTGAGGAAGTAAAATATTATACGGATAATCTGACCCGGGAACGTTTAGCGATTGTTCATAAGTGGGCTGATGGTGCAGGAACCTATACACCCCCCGGGCACTGGAACGATATTGCTGCAGAATACATCCGCGATGCGAATTACAGCGAAGTGCGTGCAGCTCGTGCTTTTTCGCTATTGAATATGGCCGAACACGATGCAGCAGTGGCTTGCTGGGAAACGAAATTCTATTATTTCAACCCCAGGCCAACACAGCTGAATCCTGAAGTTAAAACAGGGACCGGAATACCTAATTTTCCTGCATTTACTTCCGGACATTCAACGTTCTCCGGCGCAGCAGCAGCAGTACTAAGTTATCTATTCCCTGCGGGTACAAACTATTTCAACGAAGAAGCGCTTGAAGCATCCATGTCAAGACTGTACGGTGGTATACATTATCGCAAAGATTGCGAAGTGGGGTTGGTGCATGGAATGACGGTTGGAGGGTACACGGTGAATTATGCATCGACAGATGGAGCAGATGATTAAATGGAGGGTTGTAATTGCGATATTGGTTGGTTCAACAGGATTGACATTTGGGCAGGAAGCACAGGATTCGCTTAAGTCAAAACAATTAAATGAAGTAGTTGTAAAAGGGGTGAGGCTCAATGATCTTGAGCAATTGCCGAAGGTATCAGGAACAAGAATTTGGTCTGGAACGAAGAACGAGGTGATCAATCTTCAGAACCTTGATGCCAATGTTGCTGAACGTAACCCCCGGCAGATTTTTGCGAAGGTGCCTGGCGTGTTTGTCTATGATATGGATGGCACGGGTAATCAGATGAACATCTCTACCCGCGGCCTGGATCCGCATAGGGGATGGGAATTTAACTTGCGTAAGAACGGTACCATCACAAACTCCGATATGTATGGATATCCTGCCAGCCACTTCAGTGTGCCGATGGAAGCCGTTGAACGCATTGAACTGGTACGTGGAACTGGATCACTTCAATATGGAGCCCAGTTTGGAGGTATGTTGAACTATATTACCAAGGAGCCTGACTCAACCCGGAGATTTAGTTTTGAAAGTGTCAACTCTATTGGCTCATTTGGTTTGCTAAGTACCTACAATGCTGTTGGCGGAACGATCGGGAAATTCAGGTACTACGCTTATTATAATAAACGCGTGTCCGATGGGTATCGTGATAACAGTCAAACAGACTTTGATGCACAGGCTATTACACTTATCTATTCTCCATCAAAGCGGGTGGATATAAAAGCTGAAGTATCACGGTCGAATTACATTTACCAGATACCAGGACCGTTAACCGACAGCATGTTTTATGCTGATCCTAATCAATCAACACGTGCGAGGAACTACTTCAATCCTGAAATTTATATACCATCCTTAAGTGTGGATTGGCAGTTGGGGCTGAAAACAAAATTGTATTGGATGGTATCAGCCGTATTGGGTGATAGAAACAGCGTTCAGTTTGATAGACCGGCGAATATTCCTGATGTTATTGATCCCGTTACTTTAACTTATGCACCGCGACAAGTAGATATTGACAACTTCAATAGCTACACTTCAGAGCTGAGGTTATTACATTCTTATCGGCTTGGGAAAATAGATGGTGCGTTAGTTGGGGGAGTTCAGTTGTTTGACAATGACCTTCATCGAAAGCAGTTAGGGACAGGAACCACCGGTACAGACTTTGATTTGACGATCTCTTCCGATGGGTGGGGGCGTGACCTTCATTTCAAAACGAAGAATATTGCTCTCTTTGCAGAGAATGCTTTCACATTAAAACCGGGCCTCACGATTACGCCTGGCGCGCGATTAGAAATTGGTGAATCCGATATGTCAGGAGTTATTAAGTATTATGACCCAGGTGATCTACCCAATTCAATCGATCATAATTTTCTGTTGCTTGGGATCAAGGCAGATTATATGATCAAGCCCGATCATAATCTTTACGGAGGATGGTCACAGGCGTATCGGCCTGTTATGTTCAAAGACATAATTCCTGCATCAACTTATGAAGTTGTTGACAAGAACCTTCAGGATGCTGATGGGTATAATATGGAGGCTGGCTATCGCGGTTCGTGGAAATCAATTCGCTGGGATGTCAACGCATTTCGCATTCAATACAACAACCGGATGGGCACTTTGTCTGAAACCAACCCGAACGATGGAAGTTTCTATTTGTACAGAACCAACATTGGTAACTCTGTTACTAATGGAGCGGAAGTATTTCTGGAGTGGAATCTCACCTTTAAGAAAGGGCTAGGCATTACGTTGTTTACATCCACTGCATTTATGGATGCAACCTACCAGGGCGCATCTGTGAGATCAGGTAACGAAAACATTAATGTGAGCGGGAATAAAGTTGAATCAGTTCCTGAAGTTATCTCACGCAATGGGCTTACATTCCGATACCATGACGCCAGTCTTTCGTTTCTCTACAGTTATACTGCAGAGAGTTACGCGGATGCTTTGAATACCGAAACGCCTTCCGCTACCGGATCTGTGGGGTTGGTTCCGTCGTACGGACTTCTTGATATCAATGCTACGATTCGATTCGCTAACAATCTCGTAGCGCGTATCAATTTCAATAATGTAACTAACGAACAATATTTCACCAAGAGACCGCAAATGTATCCAGGGCCTGGCGTATGGTCTTCTGATGGCAGAAGTTTTTCAGTTTCTTTGGGGATTAAGATTTAAGTTATTAGTTATCCGTTATCAGTTAATAGTGAATATACCACAACTATTAACTGATAACCGATAACTGATCCCCTAAAATTTCTTATCCATCTCCAATACTAAAACCCAATCGAATGTTTCTCCACTGGAAAGAGGAGTGAAGGTTAATGTATTTTTTTTGCGTGATGTTAATATCGAAGTGTAGTTTCCTGATCTCGGATCAAACCAGGAGGCTGTAATTTTTTTTCCTTTCAGGTTCGCTGTGTTAATGGTAAGTGTTTTACCGGTGGGTGTGTAGATGAAAGCAAACTTGCCATCGGCTGCACGGGTAGCAGCAACATAAGAACTGTCTTTGGGATTATCACCGGCGATCATGGTTTGATCGGGAACGCGATCCCGCTCGAGGACTGGAGTCAATAATTTTTTCACGTATCCCATCTGAATCGCTCCCGGAAGATCAAGGGATGCTTTCCATGATCGTTGAGGAAAATTTACAGGCTCCCAGTTCTCACTATAGAACTGCCACATCGCATGACAACCATACGTGTGTCCAAATGCTCCTGCAAACAAATCCCAATAGGCTAACTTACGAATGTCATCTGCTGATGAGAAGCCGTTTTTCCGTGAATCAAAACATATTGGATGTTCTTCATACATAGGCTCACCATCCAGGGTTGGCTTGACTGGTGACAGATTGTAATCATGCGTGATCTTATCAACTCGCTTATTATCTATACAATGTCCCGTTTGGTGCATATTGAAGTCCAGCCAGGAGTCCTGGTGAAACCATGTTGAAGAACCGCCATTTTCATGGGGTTGAGGATGAAAAGTCATCAGGGCATCATCGGCATTTCCCACACCCGTAATTATACCTTCCGCCATTGCTCTCCACACAGCAAGATCATTTTCGTCGCGCGGGTTTCGATCACCGCCCAGTATCCAGATTATGTTCCCGCGTTCCTTATAGCGCCGTCCGATAAATTCGCCACTTGGATTTGGAAGTGCAAAATATGTTGGTCCTGGAGGAGGATCATCAACAGCGCCACGACCCATCTGATTAATTGTTTAATAAGTAAATAAGTAAGTATAAATCTGTAGAGACAGTTTGTATGTAGAGACGCGATGCATCGCGTCTCTACTATTTATTCCTATTCCTATTCCTGTTTATAATTTAATGTCAATTCACATTAATATTAAACGACACATCCAGATCTGTCTCCCCTGTGCTTGATGTTGATGTGGCTGACTTCAATTCCGGTTGGTGCTTGAGTACAACACGAAATGTTCCGGATGAAGCATCACCGGAGGTCCAGGTGGTTATTAACCCCAGCGGTAGCCCGTTGTTATCTTCGTCATCATAATTTACCGGGTCATTACGGTCATCAATATTGCCGTTGCCGGTCGGATCGGAGAACACATCATTCGTCCAGCTGAAAAAGAACATATGCTCATCACTTTCTTCTTCTATTTCTTCAGTGACGTCGTAAGCAGGGTCCGATGGATCTGCCAGTTCATTGATCAAAGTTAAAGTAAGGGTGTAATTGGTATTGCCTTCAAGATTTATAGGGCCATCGGCTTCAATATCCTGTACCCCTTCTCCGTCAGGATCGGAAGCTGATATTACAATGGGAGTTCCTCCATCAATGGGCGTGAAAGTGAGCGTTAATTTTGTAATTAATTCTGGCACATCTTCTTTTGCGGGATCATCGTCATCACAGCTTGTGAAGGACGCCATTATTAAAACAAATAGTAAAGGTTGAGATAAAAATGATTTTACTATTTTATAAGAATTAGTTTTCATGAAATTCAATTTTTAAAATGTTAGAAAATATATTTGAATGATAGAATAAAATTCCTTCCCATGTCATCCGCGTAATAGCGAAAGCGGTTTGTGTATTCCCGGTAGGAAGTATTCAACAGATTTTCAGCAGCTACCCGAAAATCGTACCGGACTTTCTCTCGCTTTATTGAAAATCCAGACGAGATGTTCAGTAGCACATAACCATCCGGTGCGTCCATAAAATCAAAGTTGGAGTGATCACCGTTTAGCGGATCGGTATCATTTTCATACGCTTCTTTAAATTCACGCGGTGTAATGGTTCTTGGTGCGCGATGTTGTTTTGCTACATATTTTACTTTTGATTCGAGGAAGAAATCTTTCAAAAGAAATTTATCGGGCTCATCAAAATGCACCGAAGCTTCATAACGGTTCGATGGAATAAAGGCCAGGTAGTCATCGTTCTTTTCATCTGATGCACGCAAGAGTGAAGCTTTTACACCAGCTTTCAGGTTTTTGGTTACTTGCCACGAAGCCGTAATATCTGCACCCAGAAACAAAGCATCGGTTTGGTTGTACCTGAAGTATGGATACACACCGCGTATCGTTTCTGTAATTCCACCGGCGCGCAAATAGATGTAGTTGAAAATATAATTTACATATCCGGTCACTTCGAATTGTGTTGAGCCGAACTTTCGCTGATAACTGCTCACCAGTTTCAACGCCTGTTCATTTTGGAAATTTATATCCTTTATATCCATCACTTCATTTGTCGAGTCGTTTAACAGCAATCCATATTCAATGGCTGCGGCGCTTTGGTGCGTTCCTAGACTATACAACTCAGCAACATGAGGTGGTCTCCATGCGCTGCTGAGATTTATATTCCAGGATTGTCTTTTATCTATTTCAAGAGAAGCTCCAGCGGTTGCACTTATGTTATGAAAATTAAGCTTACTTGTATAGAGCGTATTCTTGAAATCAAATCCCGTTACCGAGTAATACCGGTAATCGTATCGCGCACCAACATCGATGACCCATCGGTCAACGATGATTTTGCTGATGCCATATACACCACCTGAAATGTTATCGAAATTCGGAATGAACGGAATGCGTTTCGTTCCGGGGATATTTATATTATCCTGTACCATCCCCGTTAGTCCGACACAAGTGCTCCAGTTTGAATTGATATTTGATTCCCATTCAGTCTCCAGCGTGTGGGTGTAAAGTTTTAAATCAATAGCCGGTATCCCGGAGAGATCACCCCTGCGGATATCAAATTCCTTTCTGTTGTTCTGCTGGAACCCATAACGGAACCTCCATTCGCCACGTTCGCCTGAAATGTGGCTGGAAACTTTTAATAAGTTATGACTTACTTCTTGGCGCGGAGGCCCGATGTCATAACTAAAGTCAGATGTGTATTGCGGTGGTTCTGTTTCCATCGCAGTAATCAGATCGTCCAGGTTTCCGATGGAAGTACCCTTCAGAATTCCAATTTCAGTCTGGAACCTGCTGAAGAAAATATCAAATCCGAATTTCTTACCATGATATCCGGTGGCCGCAGAAAAATCCAGTTCTTTAACGCCTGTATTGGTAAGGGAATAATCCGGTGCGTGGTAATCTCCCGCACGTTTTGCTGTGCCTTGTAATCGCCAACCCCAGCCTTCATATTTTTTTAAGCCCCCTTCCAGCATTCCTGAAAATGTTCCTGATCTTCCATTGCTTTGCAAGATGGTGTTCAATGAACCATCGATGCCCGGCTTATCCGGAAGTTCTGCGGGGTTCACAATGATCACGCCACCAATAGCATCGGTGCCATATTTGATCGATGAAGCATCCTTCACCACTAAAATATTCGACGCAATGAACGGGTCAATTTCTGGCGCATGCTCTGCTCCCCATTGTTGCCCTTCCTGGCGAATGCCATGATTTAAGATCAGCACACGCTGACTATGTACACCATGAATAACAGGCTTGAAAATGCCCGGACCAGATTGAATGGTATTGACTCCGGGAATTTCTTTCAGCGATTCACCTAATGATTTACCGGCAGTTGCTTCAAGTTGCTTTTCACTCATCACACTAAAGTTTTGATTGTGATCAGCTTTTACCGCTTCCTCCTGTATAACCACTTCACTTAGTTGCTCTACATCTTCAACTAATGTGATTGTTCGCGTCACGTTCTTTTCAATGACAAGTTCAAACGACTGACTTTTATATCCCACAAAATGAACAGAGACTTCATACCTACCGGGGCATATTTTTTCAATGCTGAACTCGCCTTTCGTATCCGTCGCCGCTCCTTGTTGAGAAGGGGAGAGAATCACTGTTGCGCCTGCAAGTGATTCACCGGTTTCGTCTTGTATACGGCCAGCGAATTTTGCAGCGCACTGATCTTGTGAAAAGACAGCGCTCTGTAAAGACGAACAGAGTAAAATAAATAATAGGGTTGCCCGTGTGAGCATGATGTCCAATAAAATGAAATGGAGGAATTGAATTCTATTGCTTCAAGCGAAGCATAGAGATTTTAATAGAAGAAGAAAATTATGCGACAGGAGGTGCGCGTGAAGAGGAGTAGAGTAAGGTTGTTGTTACTTCTGACTGAACGTAATGATCTTCAATAAAATTACTTAAAGCGTCAGGCAGGTCAGTTGTATAAATTGAAAACAGGTGAACGGAATGATTTGCATAATCACAGACAGCGCATTTTTTAAATTCACTCAAATGCGACTTATGATCACATCCATGATTAATGCCAGCGTGATAAATACTTTGATGGCAGGTATCTTTTTCCTGTTCAGGGGAATGAAGTGAGATATGATCATCGGGGTGGACAAGGTGATGCAGCGATTCTATCTGCACCGATCCTACCAGGTAGAGTAAAAGTATCAAAAGAGGCATGGCTGTGAGGCCGAGCGCTTTTAATTTTCTTTTGATGATTACCTTTTTCATGAAATGCAAAGGTAACGAGAAAAATGCTGGCTGCAACACCGTTTTATACCAATGCGAATTAGTGGGGAATAAAAAAAGGGACGCCTTTGTGAGGCATCCCTTGCGTGATTCATAACTGATACTTTATTTTTTAGCCTGGCTGCGTCGCCAGAAAAATAAAAATCCGAAGGCAACAATAAGGATGGTTGGGATGATTGCAATATTCGCGAGTGTTGCCTGTCCCGCGGCCAGTTCCAACGCGTCTCCGGTAAGTCCCTGGGACGACAAACTGGCCCGGTGTGCATCAAGCCATCCACCAATTATAGGTTGAAAAATAGACAACCCCAGCATTCCCACTCCGCCAATTAATGACATACCGAGCGCGCCTGTTTTAGGTAAATATTCTGCAATGAAAGAAATCATGTTCGGCCAGAAATAACATACACCAATGGCAAAAAGAACTGCGGAGACATATACCATGGGCCCGGTTGCGGTGTGCATCATATAAATGGATATGGCTGAGAAAACAGCCGAGCCAAGCAATACGCCGGTAATGTTTAACCGGTGAATAAGCGGACCGGCAAACAATCTGCCTACTGCCATCAGAACGGTTACAAGGGCAAGTACAAGAAGAGGCTGCGCTCCTGAATTGGCAAGTATTCGTTCAACCCACGATTGAGTTCCTAACTCGGTTGTGGCAGTGAGCGCCATAAGTATCAGCATAAACCAATAGAGCGGCGAACTAAAGATTGCTTTAATATTTTCGGATGTTGATGTGGTTTCATCTTTTTCAACTTCAGGAAATTTTTGTCCCCGGAACATAAAGAAGTAGATCAACGCGGGGACATACATGATCGCAAGTTTGGCTTTCCAGCTACCACCCAGCTCTGCAATGGTTAAGGCAAGAACAGATCCAATGGCAATTCCACCCGGGAACCACACATGGAATCGGTTTAGCATTGTAGCACGGTTATTTGGATACATCGTAGAGATCATGGGATTGTATGCTGCCTCAACCATACCATTGCCGAAGCTTATGAAGAAGGTGGAGAAAAACAAGGTATAGAAACTGTTCGATAAGATTGAAAAAGTTATTCCAAGAATGTGGCAGATAAATGCAACGTTACCAATCTTACGTGGGCCGATCGAGTTGTAGAGCGGGCCACCCACCAATGTGGCAATCGGGAATCCAAAAATTCCCATAAAATTTATCCACCCCAATTGCGTATCGGTAAGGCTCATATCGGCGACCAGGTCATTCATGATCCCGGCGCGGATACCAAAGGCAAAGGCTGTAGTAAGTAACGCAAGGCAACTGGCGACAAACAGCCGATTGGCATTATAGGATTTTTCCATTTCAGTTTAAGGTTTAGTAACTCCCCAATATCTGCTTAAAAATGATTTTATGCAACCGATTGTTAATAAGCTGAAAGCAGAAAGCTGAAAGCGTAAAGATGGATGCCTGCTGATGGCTACAGACTAATTTCCATGGTTTGCGTCTGAAAAGATTAAGCTTTGAAGGTGAATACTTTAGCTTTGGGCTTTAAGCTTTCTGCTTTACGCTTTTCTACAAATGCTGTTAAACTGTTTTCAATTGTATTCAACCTGAAAACCAGACCCTTGAAGTATATCCTTTTATCTTTTTGCTTTCTGCTTTTAGCTTTGCGCTTTAAGCTTATGCCATGAAACATCTCGTCTACGTTTTAATACTTTGCCCTCTCTTCGTTTTAGCCCAGGCAACCGAGTACGGAAATTTTAAAATTGTTGAAACTGAAATCATCTATCAGAAGGTATTTTTTCAGGATACGATCTCAACGGAGAAGCTGGCTGAGTTTATGAAAACCGTTCCTGAATTACGGAATGTTACCCTTGCTGGTGATGCAGTAACCGCCGACCTATCTGACCTTGTTGTTGATTATAAGAAGTTCCAATTTTCCCAGGTTGCTGTTCCACCGATCATTCAAACAGGAAGGTATACTGGAAAAGTAACTGCGGAAGCTAAAGACGGTAAATACCGTGTTACCATAAAGTCTATTCAAATGAAGGGTGACATTGGTTATAAAAAAATTCCTCAACCTGAAAATCTGACCAACTACGCTTGCCAAAACAGTGGAACTATTCTGCATCGTGAATGGTGCAAACCCAATACGTTAGGTCTTCTCGACAAAGCAATCACTGACAAGTTTATTTATAAGGAACCGAAGAAGGATTCTGATTGGTGATTGAAGCTGAAAGCGTAAAGCAAAAAGCTTAAAGTAGGTTCGGTTACATTACACATTTTCATTCCTGAAATAAGCTGTTCGGCTTAAACCCCTCAGCTTTCCGCTTTTAGCTTTCTGCTTTAAGCTTTTAGCTTTCCGCTTCACATTGCCTAAATTAAATTTCCTGCAATCGTTAATATTTCCTTATTTTTCACCTTTAATATCAACAAACCTTAATTTCATGAGAAGAAAATTGCGCTGGGGTATGGTCGGAGGCGGCCTTACTTCTTTCATTGGTCCTGTTCACCGCAAAGCTGCTGGCATCGATGGCCAGATTGAATTGGTTGCCGGAGCCTTCAGTATTATTCCTGGTGAATCAAAAGAAACGGGAGCTTCCTTGTATCTGAATCCTAACCGGGTTTATGAAACGTATGAAGAAATGTTTGAAAAGGAGAAGAGCGTGCCAGCGGATCAGCGCATGGATTTTGTATCCGTTGTAACGCCGAACCATGTTCACTTTGGTCCTTCCAAAGCGGCGCTCGAACATGGCTATCATGTTCTTGTTGAAAAGCCTATCGCTTTTTCGCTTGATGAAGCGAAGACCTTGAAAAAAATAGTTGATAAAACCGGATTGCTTTTGGGACTCACCCATACCTACACAGGCTACCCTATGGTAAAGGAAGCACGCCAATTAGTATCCAGTGGTAAGCTTGGTAAAGTAAGAAAAGTATTTGTTGAATATCCGCAAGGATGGTTGTCAACGATGTTAGAGAAGACAGGAAATCTCCAGGCATCATGGCGTACGGATCCAAAACAATCCGGAGCCGGTGGTGCAATAGGTGATATAGGAACACATGCTGCTAACCTTGCAGAATATATAACAGGTGCAGAGATAACAGAAATTTGCGCTATGCTGAATATTTATGTTCCCGGAAGAAAGATTGATGATGACAGTTCAATGTTATTGAAGTTTGATAATGGTGCAACGGGAGTTTTACTGGCTACACAGATTGCTGCAGGAGAAGAAAACAATCTTAACATAAGAGTTTATGGCGAGA
Organism: uncultured Roseivirgaceae bacterium; assembly: GCA_964521255.1. GTDB lineage: Bacteria > Bacteroidota > Bacteroidia > Cytophagales > Cyclobacteriaceae > ZC4RG29. The sequence continues at coordinate 69,773 of CAZFRM010000016.1, read as the reverse complement.
AGGGCGGACTTGAATGGAGACAGGAAGAACCCAACACATTAGTTGTTAAGTGGCTCGACAGACCTAAAGAAGTTATGCGTGCCGGATGGGGTTACATATCTGACCAGGCGAAAGGGTACATCCGCACGCCATCAGGTCACCCGGAAGGATACCTTGAAGCTTTCGCTAACATTTACAGATCATTCACCAAAGCTGTTCGTGATTATAAGCCTGGAAAGAAAATCAATTCTGCGAAATATGATTTTCCCGATGTTGAAGATGGCGTGCGCGGAATGAACTTTGTGAAAACAGTAATCAAATCTGCGAACTCTAATCGTAAGTGGACTAAACTTTAGCCTCACCCCAGCCCTCTCCGAAGGAGAGGGTGACTATCGATTCAAGCTTGTAGAACTTTATAACTACCACCAACTAACTTAATAACTATTAACTGATAACCATTAACCAACTATGAAGACCATTAAAGGTCCCGCTATATTTCTAGCTCAGTTCATGGGTGAAGAAGCGCCGTATGATAATCTCAAAACGATCTGTCAATGGGTGGCATCACTTGGGTACAAGGGTGTTCAAATACCAACGTGGGATAGCAGATGCATTGACTTAAAAAAAGCTGCAGAGAGCAAGGATTATTGTGATGAATTACGAGAGACGGTTGAATCATGTGGATTGCAGATCACTGAACTATCAACTCACCTTCAAGGGCAACTTGTCGCTGTTCATCCTGCCTACGACGAATTGTTTGACGGATTTGCTCCAAAGTCAGTTCGCAAGAAACCGAAAGAAAGAACGGCCTGGGCAGTTGATCAACTGAAATGTGCCGCTAAGGCGAGCAAGTACCTCGGCTTAAATGCACATGCAACATTTTCAGGAGCATTAATGTGGCATACTGTTTATCCATGGCCGCAACGTCCGGCAGGATTAGTGGAAGATGGATTTAAAGAACTTGCTAAGCGCTGGCTGCCAATCTTAAATGCATTTGACAAAGCCGGTGTTGATGTTTGTTATGAAATACATCCGGGTGAAGATCTTCATGACGGAATTACTTTCGAAAGATTTTGGGAGGCAACAGGCAAACATTCACGGGCCAATATTTTATATGATCCAAGTCACTTTGTGCTGCAGCATTTGGATTACTTGCAGTACATTGACTTCTATCATGAGTTCATCAAAATGTTTCACGTTAAGGATGCTGAGTTGAATCCAACGGGAAGGAGTGGTGTATACGGTGGTTACCAGGATTGGATTAACCGTCCGGGTCGTTTCCGTTCCTTAGGGGATGGGCAAGTGGATTTCAAATCTATTTTCTCTAAGCTTGCGCAATACAATTATGACGGCTGGGCTGTGCTGGAATGGGAGTGTTGCATCAAGCATCCTGAGCAAGGTGCAAAAGAAGGTGCGCCTTTCATAAAGGAACATATTATCCGGGTAACGGATAAAACATTTGACGACTTTGCCTCAGCAGGAAAAGATCAAAGACTCAATAAACGGGTATTGGGATTAATTTAATATCAGTCTCACTAAATCTTAATAACCCAATAACTTAATAACCAATAACTAACAACTAACATGAAACGATTATTATTCTTTGGAGGAATTATCATGATGTCGATGATCATGGCTTCTTGTGGTGGTTCGAAAAAAGAAGAAGCAAAAGAAGGTGACGCTTATGATGATTATGAAATTGCCGAATCAAAAGGACCTTCTTCGGAAGAATTAATTGCAGAAGGTAAGACGCTGGTTGATGGAAGTGACTGCAAAACCTGCCATCATTCGACCAACAAGATCATCGGGCCGTCACATACCGATGTAGCGAAGAAGTATGATTTCACTGAACAAAATGTAAAGCTGCTAGCGGATAAAATAATTAATGGCGGCAGCGGTGTTTGGGGCGAAATTGTAATGAATCCTCACCCAACGCTTTCACAAACAGATGCTGAGAAAATGGCGCGGTATGTGCTTTCACTGGATGGGGAGAAGGAGCATTGATCAGTTCACCGATCACGGTCTGTCGGCATAGGCAGTTTGACGGATCACAGTTGGAGCTGCTAGCTTCTGATTGAGGTATAAGTAAGTTTGACAATTAAAATATTTATATAGTATGAAACGAAGAGAATTTATTCAGACATCAGCCTTAGCTACGGCCGGTATGCTGGCTGCTCCATCAATGGTGAAAGCTGCTGGCAGTAATAAGATTGGTATACAATTGTATACACTTAAGGATGTTATCAACGAGGATCCAAAAGGCATTTTAACGCAATTGGCTTCTTATGGCTATAAGGAACTGGAAACTTATGGTTATAAAGAAGGCAAACTGTTTGGATTGTCAAATGCTGAGTTTGGAAAAACCGTTAAAGATCTTGGCATGCAGGTAGTGAGTGGTCACTATGGAATAGATATCATACAAAAGGATTTGAATCGTGCCGTTGCAGATGCAAAAGCGCTTGGCCAGGACTACATTGTTATTCCCTGGTTAGGTGATGATCATCGCACACTCGATGGCATAAAGCGGGTATGTGAAACGCTTAACAAAGCCGGAGAGGTCTCTAAAAAGAGCGGCATACGTATGGGCTACCACAATCACGACTTTGAATTCAAGGAAATGGACGGCAAATTATTATATGACGTAATGCTTGCTGAACTCGACCCGAAACTTGTTTCCATGGAAATGGATTTATACTGGGTTATTTTTGCCGGTTACGATCCCCTTAAATATTTTGCGAAATACCCGGGCCGTTTTGAGCAATGGCATGTGAAAGACAGAGACAAGGAAGTGCCTGACCGCAATACCGAAGTAGGCAGCGGCTCAATCGACTGGAAGCCCATCTTCGCGAAAGCAAAAGAGTCAGGCATGAAACATTTTTATGTTGAGCAGGAGTATTTCGCCAGGCCTTCTATTGAAAGCGCGAAGATATGTATTGACAATTTGAAGAAAATTCTCTAGGGCTAGTTGTCAGTTAATGGCTATCAGTTATCAGTTAATAGCTGAACAAGAGTTCTACACACAAACCGATAACTGATCACTGATAACCGATAACTGATCACTACCCTTCAATACTATGCGAATCTTCAGCATCACGCTCGCCATAATGTTCGTCGTATTTGCCTTCCTGCAAGTCAACGACCCTGATCCTATTATCTGGATATTAATTTATGGTGCAATGGCAGTGATCTGCATCCTGGCAGCCTTCAGTATTTATCCGAAGAAATTTATGATCGTACTGGCTGTGGCATATTCTCTGTATGCCATCTACTATTTTCCTGGCTTACAAGATTGGCTTCAACAAGAAAATAAATCCCTGCTTTTTGATAATCTCGCAAAGATGCAGTTTTCTTATATTGAAGAATCCAGGGAATTCCTCGGTCTCATGATCTGCGTGATTGTCCTTATCTTTTACCTTTTCAGGAGCAGAAAGTTTTAGAGACCTTGCTTAAAGCTTTTCCTGGAATCGTTTTAAAAAAGAATTGTGCTTTTTCCCTCTCATTCTTTAACTTGAAAAGAGTTATTCTGTATTTCATTTATTGTATTTTACCAAGTATTAGTTATGAAGGGAATTTTACCGTCACTTTTTCTTACTTTAACTCTCTCGCTTTTTTCCTGTTCATCGCCAAAAGAAAAAATACCACCTGTGTCCATTCAGCAACCGTCTTCAGATAAAATCATCATCTACCAGCTTCTCCCCAGGCTCTTTGGTAACCAGACTACTGTGAACAAAGTCTATGGTACAGCAGAGGAAAATGGTGTTGGTAAGTTTAATGACATCAACGAAGCAGCGCTAAAAGAGCTTCGTGAAATGGGCATAACACACGTATGGTACACAGGGGTTATTGAACATGCTACTTTATCGGATCATACGAAACATGGCATCGCACTCGATGACGCTGACGTAGTAAAGGGGAGGGCGGGTTCACCGTACGCTATTAAAGATTATTATGATGTAGATCCTGATTTGGCGGTGGATGTTCCAAATCGTATGCAGGAGTTTGAAGCGTTGGTAGACAGAACGCACACGCAAGGTTTAAAAGTATTAATTGATTTTGTACCGAACCATGTAGCGCGTGCTTATAAGTCGGATGCAAAACCTGCGGATGTAAAAGATTTAGGAGAAGATGATGACAATACAAAAGCATTTAGCTCCAATAATAATTTTTATTATTTGCCTGGTCAGTCCTTTACAGTTCCTCAAGGTTATGTTTCACTTGGAGCAGGGAATAGTTTTCCAACGAAGGATGGAAAGTTTGATGAAACACCTGCCAAGGCAACCGGTAATAATCAATTTACCTTCAGCCCAAGTGTTAATGATTGGTTTGAGACCGTAAAGTTAAACTATGGGGTAGACATTCAGAATGGAAATAAAACGTATTTCGATCCTGTTCCGGATACATGGGTAAAGATGAAAGACATCCTTGTATTCTGGGCAAATAAAAATGTAGATGGATTTCGATGTGATATTGCAGAAATGGTTCCGGTGGAATTTTGGCATTGGGTAATTCCACAGGTAAAAGAAGTTAATCCCGGTTTAATTTTCATAGCCGAGATATACAATCCGGATCAATATAGAAATTACCTTGATGTAGCGAAGTTTAATTATTTATATGACAAGTCACTTCTCTATGACTCACTTCGGTTGATCATGAATGGAACGCAGAGTACGGCTGAAATATATAAGGTGCAGCAACGACTTTCAGGCATCAATAAGAGCATGCTCCACTTTATGGAGAACCATGATGAGCATCGTTTGGCTTCTCGTTTCTTTGCCGGTGATATGTGGAAGGGATTGCCCGCCATGATGATCAGCGCTACCATTGATGGAGGACCAGTAATGATTTACTTTGGACAGGAAGTAGGTGAGCCCGGAGCTGGCGCAGAAGGATTTTCTTCTGATGACGGACGCACTACCATCTTCGATTACTGGGGCGTGCCGGAACATCAGAAGTGGTTGAATGAAGGAAAGTTTGATGGCGGGAAATTATCGCCTGAACAACTTCAGCTACGGATGTTCTATACTGATTTGCTGAATATAGCAGGCAAAAATCCCGCGATCACAAAAGGTGATTATTACGACATCACATCATTCAATATTCAGAATGGAAATATCACGAAGCAAATGCACGCATTTCTGAGAGTAAGTGATGAGGAGCGTTTACTTATCATAACAGGCTTCAATGCCGATGATCAGACCGTTCGTTTTCAAATACCTCCGGATGTCGCGCAAAAGATCGGGTTAGTTAATGACATGGCCTACATTGCACGCGACTTGATTTGGCGAGAGATGGAAGTTGGGTTTGACGACAAGTGGAGTTTCGAGTTGCGCATGAAGCCCTACAGCAATTTTATTTTTAAAATCAAATAGAATCTGAATTGTCAAACTTTAGTCCCGCAGATTTCGCGGATATACGCAGAGGGTCATCAACCTGATTTCTGCGAACATCTGCGCGATCAGCGGGAAAAAAATAGAAGTAAGGGAACTTGACTGAGAGAGTATATAAACTTTAGTCCCGCAGATTTCGCGGATATGCGCAGAGAGTCATCAACCTGATTTCTGCGAAATCTGCGGGAAAAAAATTACACCACATTCAAATTGAAATGACCGGAACCCAAAGAGTAATCATTGAAAATGTGCAGCCTGAAGTTGATGGTGGCCGTTATGCTGCCAAGCGGACCGTAGGAGAAACTGTTAACGTAACGGCTGATATTTTTTCTGACGGTCATGATCACATCCGGGCGTACCTTTTATACAGACATGAATCATCTGCTGAATGGTTAACGGCTGAAATGGTTCATCACGTTAACGATCAATGGAGCGCTACCTTTATTGTAGACAAAAAAGGAAGTTATGTATTTACCGTTATGGCGTGGGTGGATCATTTTGAAACCTGGTATGATGGTTTTAAAAAGAAAGCAGACGCTAAAATAGATGTAAAACTTGAGTTGCAGGAAGGAGCATTATTCCTGCGAAAACTTTCGAAAGGAAATGAAATGAAATTGCTTCACCTGGCCGACCAGCTTGGAAACACTAAAGCCTATGCAAAAGCGATTGAATTAGTTTTAAGCAATGAATTCGGGCAAGTTGTTTCTGAGCATCCGCTGATCGAGCATGAAGTGCGCTATGGAAAAGAATTAGTTGTACAGGTTGAACATAAGAAAGCAAACTACAGCGCGTGGTATGAATTGTTTCCGAGATCATCAGCATTGGAAGGAGGGCGGCATGGAACCTTTCGTGATGTTATAAAACTTCTTCCCCGCGTTGCTCAGATGGGCTTTGATGTTCTTTATCTTCCGCCCATTCATCCCATTGGAAAAATAAATCGAAAGGGAAAAAATAATAACGTTAGGGCTCAGCAAGGTGAACCGGGTTCGCCCTGGGCAATTGGTAGTGATGAAGGTGGTCATAAAAGCATTCATGCTGAACTGGGTACGCTAGATGATTATAAAAAACTTATTGAGGAGGCAAAGAAACTTGACATCGACATAGCGTTTGATCTCGCCTTTCAGTGTGCACCGGATCATCCTTATGTAAAGAAGCATCCGAACTGGTTCAAACAACGGCCGGATGGATCAATTCAATACGCTGAAAATCCTCCTAAGAAATACCAGGATATTTTTCCTTTTAATTTTGAAAGTGACGACTGGAAAGGATTGTGGAATGAATTGAAGTCAGTGATATTCTATTGGATTGACAATGGTGTTAAAATTTTCCGTGTTGATAATCCGCACACTAAACCAATCGGCTTCTGGGAATGGGTAATTGCCGAAGTAAACAAGCATTACGAAGATGTTATTTTTCTTTCAGAAGCATTCACCAAACCGAAAGTGATGGCTTCCCTGGCAAAGATCGGGTTTACACAATCGTATACGTACTTCACATGGCGTGTGAGTAAGTACGAGCTGACTGAATACATGAACGAGCTCGTAAATGGTGCTTCACGAAATTATTTCCGGCCAAACTTCTGGCCTAACACACCGGATATTTTACCTTATCATCTTCAACATCAGGGTGAGAATGTTTTTATTCAGCGGATTGCGCTTGCGGCAACACTGTCTTCCAATTATGGAATCTATGGACCGCCGTATGAATTTTATGACAACACGCCTGTAGAAGGCAAAGAAGAATATTGGAACTCTGAGAAATATGAGATTAAAAAATACGATTGGAAAAGAACCAACCGGATGACAGATATAATGACGCTCTTGAATAAAGCGCGAAAGGAACACAAAGCACTGCAATCAACCTGGAATGTTCAGTTCCTGACACTTGAGAATATGAACCTGATAGCTTATCTGAAAGCCATAGACGATCTGAGTGACATTATGCTTATTGTAGTGAACCTTGATCCTCATGTGAAACAATCGGGCTATGTGCAATTACCAAAAGACAGGCTTAAAATCACTGATCGAATTAATGTAAAATTGCATGACATCATTACCGATGAAGACTACACATGGGCACAAGAATGGAACTATGTTGAGCTTGATCCTTACATATTGCCTTTTCATTTATTTAAGTTGACAATCCATGAATCTAATTTGTAGCTATGAGCTTTAGTAAAATAGATAAGGCAACCTGGTTTAAAGACGCCATCATCTATGAGTTGTCAGTAAGATCTTTTTACGACAGCAATGGCGATGGTGTTGGTGATTTTCCCGGACTGCTTGAAAAGTTAGATTACCTTGAGGACTTAGGTATTAATACTATCTGGCTTTTGCCTTTTTATCCATCTCCCATGCGTGATGATGGTTACGATGTAACGGAGTATTGTGATGTGCATCCCGAATACGGCACACTTTCTGACTTCAAATCTTTTCTCAAGGAAGCTCATCGACGTGGTATAAAAGTTATCACTGAATTAATTCTCAATCACACTTCTGATCAGCATCCCTGGTTTAAGAAAGCGAAGAAGTCAAGACAAAACTCTCGTGCGCGTGACTTTTATGTATGGAGCAACAGCAACGATAAATACGCTGAAGCACGCGTCATGTCGAATGAAGAGGGATCTAATAACTGGACATGGGATGCAGAAGCTGATGCTTACTATTGGCACCGCTATGGTCGTTACCTTCCGGAGTTGAATTATGAGAACACGGAAGTGCAAATGGAGATTTTAAAAGTAGCGGACTTTTGGTTAAAAGCCGGTGTTGATGGATTTCGTTTGCCTTCGGTAACGTTTCTTTTTGAAGAAGAAGGTACAAGCAGTGAGAATCTTCCGCAGACACATGCGTTTGTGAAGAAGTTAAGAAGTCACATAGATAAATACTACGACAACAAGGTACTTATCGCTGAGGCTAACTTGTGGCCTGAAGATGCTGCCAGTTATTTTGGAAAGGGTGATGAAAGTCATATGAGCTTTCACTATCCATTAATGCCGCGTTTGTTTCTTGCACTTCGCACCGAAGATAATTATCCCATTGTAGATATAATAGATCAAACGCCGATCATACCTGACAACACACAGTGGGCATTGTTCCTTCGCAATCATGACGAGCTTGGATTAGAGATGGTAACGGAAGAAGAGAAAGATTATCTCTTTAAAGCTTACGCGAACGATCCACATACAAAATTTAATATAGGTATCAACAGAAGATTGGCGCCGCTCATGAACAATGATCGCAGGAAGGTTGAACTCCTGCACGCTATATTGTTTTCACTACCAGGCTCACCGGTTTTATATTATGGCGATGAGATTGGCATGGGTGACAATGTTTATTTAGGAGGTAGATCGGGGGTACGTACACCCATGCAATGGAACATGAATATCAACGCAGGCTTTTCAACTGCGAATCCACAAAAATTATATCTTCCTGTCATCAACGATCCGGTGTATCGTCATGAAACGGTAAATGTTCTTACGCATGAGGAGAATCCTTCATCGCTGCTTTGGTGGATGAAACAAATCATCTCCATGCGCAAGCGGTTAATGGCATTCGGTCGCGGTAATATTAAATTCATTGACAGCAACAACTCCAAAATACTTTCCTTTTCACGAACATTTGAAAAACAACGCATCATTGTTGTTGCAAACCTTTCCCAGTTTTCACAGGCAGCTACACTCGACCTGTCGGAATTTAAAGATTGTGACATTACTGAAACGTTTAGTCAGAATCGTTTCAAAAATATTGAGAATGGAGAATACGACATCACTATTGGACCCTATGGCTATTTCTGGTTTCAGGTGGATGTAGTTGAAAAGAAAGAAAAGGTCGAGGCCAGCGGAGAGCTTCCGGTTTTTGAATCGGATATTTCGTGGGAGCGAATATTTCATAACTATGATGAGATACGGGATCTGGAGCGTAAAATTTTGCCAACGTTCATGAAGAAGTGCCGTTGGTTTGGCGGAAAGGCGAAGACGATCAGCAAAATGAATTTTAACAGGATACTTCCCATGAAAGTAGGTGAGGACGTACACTATCTCAACATCGTTGAAGTACATTATGTCCATCGCTTGCCGGAATTATATTTTCTTCCCATGACTTTTCTTCGCGCGGATAGAATTGTTGAATATACCATGCAGAGTGTGATCTGTCGCGCGGAAATTCAGGATGAGTCGGGTTTTATTATCGACAGCACTTACGACAAAGATTTTCGGGAGTATCTTTTTGTGAGTATGGACAAAGAGGTAGAACTTAAAATTGACAACGGGCTTTTACAATTTAAATCGAGCCTGTTTTCTAAAATTAAAATGCCGAAGGAAGTTGAGTCTAAACTACTCAAGTCAGATCAAAGCAATACAGCGATCATTTACAATGATCAGTACTTTTTGAAATTTTATCGAAAGATTGAAAACGAAATCAATCCTGATCTCGAGATCATTCGCTTTCTTTCTGAACATACCAATTTCAGGAACAGTCCGAAATACGCCGGAAGTATTGAATTCAAAGATGACAATGGTACCTATGTATTTGGACTAATGCAGGAGAAAGTAGAACACCAGGGTGATGCATGGGTGATGACGGTAGATTCTGTCGGGCGTTTTTATGAACGTGTCCTTAGCAGCGCAAAGAAGGATGAAATTCCGAAACTTGTAAATAAACCTATCTTAAAGTTTGAAGAAGCTCCTGAGTTAATTCAGGAACTGATTGGCCGCGGATTTTATGAACGAATTGCACGATTAGGTCAACGTACCGCTGAAATGCATACCGCATTAGCTTCGGATGATTCAAGTCCATCTTTTGCGCCGGAGAGTTTCACTGCTAACTATCAGCGCTCCATGTATTCGGCATTGCGTAAGTTGGTTCGCGATCGCTTTAGTTTGCTGGAAAATGCGTTACCTAAATTGTCTAAAGATGCGCAGTCGCTTGGCAAAAAGGTATTAGCGCTTGAAGATGATATCCTGGAATGCTTCAGCGAAGTTTATAAAATAAAAGTTAATGCACTAAAAACAAGAATTCACGGCGACTACCATCTCGGCCAGGTTTTGTTTACAGGAAAAGATTTTATCATTATTGATTTTGAGGGTGAGCCGGGATTTTCATTCAGTGAAAGAAGGTTAAAGAAAAATCCACTGAAAGATGTTGCCGGTATGATGCGATCGATTCACTATGCGGCATTTGGAAAAATATTGTTGAATGAAAATTACCGCGACCAGGACAGAGAGATTTTAGAAGTATGGGCTGAGCAATGGCAGCATTACATTGCACGCTTCTACTTAGGTGCATACATTGAGCGCATGGGACAAAGTGAATTTCCATATGAGAGTGATGTGTTAATTCGTACCTTCCTGTTAGAAAAGGCTGTCTACGAACTTGGCTACGAATTAAATGGCAGACCGGATTGGGTGATTATTCCATTAAGAGGAATTGAATATCATATGAGAAGGTATAAGCAGGAGAAGGGGAAGTAGGAAGTTAACGGTTCACGGATGACAGATCACGGTAGATTGTGGTTGGGATTGAGGTGACTTGTTGGAAGAGGAAGTACGGATCATAGTAGATTTGGTTGTGATGAGGGTTTAGTGGTGATGATGTTTGTTGAACTTGAGAAGAGAGTGCTGGTATGTTCATGGATGACAGTGGATTTTTGGTTGATATGACGATTTGTGTAATATGTTGTACTTTATTAAATAAACCTCTCTAAACTTATGGCATTTAGTTTTGAAAAATTGAAAGTTTGGCATCGATCAGTTGACTTTTCAGGAAATATCTATGACTTGACAAAGTCTTTTCCAAAGGATGAACAGTATGGGTTATCATCTCAGATAAAGCGCGCTTCGGACTCGATTAGTTTAAACATAGCAGAAGGATCAACTGGTCAGTCTAAAAAAGAATATCAAAAATTTCTTGGGTATTCAATTCGTTCAGGAATTGAAGTAGTTGGATGTCTGGCATTGGCTAAAAGAAAATTTTTTATTAATGAAACTGAGTACCAAAAGTTTTATACTGACGCTGAAAATTTGATTATCTCTATACAAGCATTAAGAAAATCTTTGACGAAATAAAGATTTTATAAATAGACGAGTGTTAGAATTGAAGATAAAACTACCGTGATCTGTGATCCGTGAACTGTGAACCTGCACTATGAAAAAGACAAAGTCAAAAGCGATAGACAAGCCTGTGAGCGAAGAAACCTTCACCCTTCTCACCGACTTCGACATTCATCTTTTCAAATCAGGCAAGCATTATAAGTTGTATGAAAAGCTGGGTGCTCATCTGGTAACAGTGAATGGCCAGGAAGGAACTTACTTTGCTGTGTGGGTGCCGAATGCGAGAGCAGTTTCTGTGATAGGAAATTTTAATCTATGGCAGAGTGATAAATATAAACTCAACCCGCGATGGGACGAGTCGGGGATATGGGAAGGATTTTTTCCGAATATAGGAAAAGGAGAAGCGTATAAATATGCGATACACTCCAACACAGGTGAATACCTGGAGAAAGCCGATCCTTTTGCATTTTATTGTGAACCGCCACCAAGAACGGCATCCATCGTATGGCAACCTGAGTATGATTGGAAAGATGATAAGTGGTTGAAAAAGAGAAAAGATTCTGTGGGTAAGCCTAAGCCTTATTCAGTGTATGAAGTTCACATAGGCTCATGGCGCAAGAAAGCTGACGATAGTAATCATTCATTAAGTTATGGAGAGCTGGCAACTGAGTTAGTGAACTATGTAAAAGAGATGGGCTTTACACATGTTGAATTTATGCCTGTGATGGAACATCCTTTCTATGGTTCATGGGGATATCAACTGACGGGGTATTTTGCGCCGACAAGTCGTTTTGGAAGACCGGAAGATTTTATGTACCTGGTGGATTGCTTTCATCATGCAGGTATCGGTGTAATTCTCGATTGGGTTCCCTCGCATTTCCCTGGAGACGTTCATGGATTGTCTAAGTTCGATGGAACATTTCTTTATGAGCACGAAGACCCACGCAAAGGATTTCATCCGGATTGGAAAAGTTACATCTTCAATTATGGTCGTAGTGAAGTACGATCTTTCCTCATTAGCAATGCACTCTTTTGGCTCGACAGATATCATGTTGATGGTTTACGTGTTGACGCAGTGGCATCAATGCTATACCTCGACTATTCACGCAAAGAAGGAGAGTGGATTCCTAATCAATATGGAGGAAATGAAAATATTGAGGCGATCACTTTCCTGAAAGAGATGAACGAGGTTGCTTATAGTACTTTTCCTGATATTATAACCATAGCAGAAGAGTCAACTTCATGGCCCGGCGTATCACGGCCTACTTATCTTGGCGGGCTTGGCTTCGGACAAAAATGGATGATGGGTTGGATGCACGATACACTCAACTATTTTCAGAAAGAGTCCGTGTATCGAAAGCACCATCAGAATGAAATTACATTCAGCCTGATGTACGCCTTTACGGAAAACTTCATGCTGCCGCTATCGCATGATGAAGTTGTTCATGGAAAAGGATCATTGATAGGGCGCATGCCCGGTGATGAATGGCAGCGATTTGCCAACCTTCGTATGCTGTTCACTTATATGTTCATGCATCCGGGAACAAAGTTGTTGTTTATGGGAGGAGAGATAGCACAAACGGCAGAATGGAATCACAACCATAGTCTCGACTGGCACTTACTTGACTATGATTTTCACAAAGGCATTCAAACATTAATGAAGGATCTTAATTCATTCTATAAAGAGCAATCGGCCCTTTATAAATATGCATTCGATCATCGGGGTTTTCAATGGGTAGATTTTTCGGATCGTGAAAATAGTGTTATAGTTTTCGAACGCAGAAGTGATACAAAAGAAGAGATGCTGGTTGTTATTTGCAATTTTACTCCCGTGGTTCGAAATCATTATCGCATTGGTGTGCCTTACAGAGGGTACTGGAAAGAAGCATTTAGTTCCGATCATCAAAAATATATGGGCAGCGGACTGCTAAATCAAGGTCTGCTTTCAACTTCGCCCGTTAAGTATCACGGCAGGGATTTTTCCGTTACGTTAACGTTGCCGCCGCTCGCAATATCAGTCTTAAAACTGGATCGCGAGGTGAACGAATTCGCCCTGGAAGGCTCTTGATAGTCGCCTGAAAAAGTTTTGTGTCATACCTTCTGGTATGGTTTTATTTCTCATGTTATATTACATCAGTTAACTATTGCATTGCTTTATTCATAGTAAAGTATTTGTTATGAATAACATTGCATAGACAAAGAGAAAGAAGCTTAGCGTTCAAGGTTTGAAGTTAAAAGAAGAACCTTAAACCTTGGACCTGAAACTTTAGACTTTAAACCTTGTTTTTATTTTGAACAAATACATTTGTATACACGGCCATTTTTATCAGCCACCTCGTGAAAATGCCTGGCTGGAAGTTATCGAAGTTCAGGACTCTGCACATCCCTATCATGACTGGAACGAAAGGATATCAGCGGAATGCTACGCTCCAAATACTGCGTCACGCATACTCAACAGCAAAGGCGTAATTAAAAATATCATCAACAACTATTCGCGCATCAGTTTTAATTTCGGTGCGACATTGTTGTCGTGGATGGAGGTAAATGATCGTGAAACCTACGAGGCTATTTTGCAAGCGGACATAGACAGCGCTAAACGTTTTTCCGGTCATGGCTCTGCGGTAGCGCAAGTCTACAATCATATCATAATGCCACTAGCCAATTCGCGCGATAAAGAAACGCAGATTGTATGGGGCATTAAAGATTTTGCACATCGCTTTAAACGTCATCCCGAAGGTATGTGGCTGGCAGAGACAGCGGTTGATACTGAGTCACTCGAACTGCTGGCGAAGTACAATATTAAATTTACTATCCTCGCTCCGCGACAGGCAAAAAATATTCGCAAGATTGGTTCCTCGCGGTGGGAAACGGTGAACGACGTTACGTTAGACACACGCCGCCCGTACATTTGTAATTTACCTTCAGGAAAATCAATTGCTATTTTCTTTTACGATGGAGGCCTTTCACAATCCGTGGCGTTCAACGGACTGTTGAATGATGGAAAGAAATTCGCTCACGCACTATTGGATGCTTTTGATCCTGCTATTGATGAACCCCAACTTGTTCATATCGCCACCGATGGAGAAACGTATGGCCATCATCATAAGCATGGCGACATGGCATTGGCGTATTGTCTCGATTATATAGATCGTCACCACCATAAACTTACAAACTACGCGGAGTACCTTGAAAAGGTCGGCACATCTTACGAAGCTGAGATTCACGAAAATAGTTCGTGGAGTTGTGTGCATGGTGTAGAACGTTGGCGTACTAACTGCGGGTGTAATTCTGGAGGACATCAGGGATGGACGCAGGAATGGCGCGAACCCCTTCGTGATTCGTTGAACTGGTTGCGTGATCAGCTTGCTAAACTTTATGGCTTTGAAGGATCATTGATCATGAAAGATCCATGGGCCGCGCGGAATGATTACATCGATATCATTCTTAACAGGGAAGAAGCTAATATTGAAAAATTTATAAAGACGCATTGCGCTGTTGATGTACAGTCAAACCAGGTGTTTCGGTTGCTGGAAATGCAGCGTCATGCTATGCTGATGTTTACCAGTTGCGGATGGTTTTTTGATGAGATATCAGGAATTGAAACTACACAGATACTTCAATATGCCTGTCGTGCCATTCAGTTGGGAAGTCAGATATCTGATTCCAACCTTGAAATTGAATTTGTGCGAGCGCTGGCGGAGGCGCCAAGCAATGTCTTTCAATTGAAGAACGGCGCAGAGGTGTATAGCCGCTACGTTACGCCGTCGAAGACCAATTTGCAACGTGTGGGTATGCATTACGCCGTCTCGTCATTGTTTGAAGAAGATCCGGATGCATTCCCTGTATTCAACTACACTACGCAAAATGAATTTTTTATCCGCAAGGAAGCCGGTGAACAGCGGTTGGTGCTGGGTATCACTAAAGTAAAATCGAATGTGACGCGAACGGAAAAGAAATTTGCGTTCTGTGTTTTGTACATGGGCAAGCATAATATCATTGGTAATATTTCATTGGAGATGCAGGTGGATAAATTTCACAGCATGCAGGTGCGCATTGTAAATGCATTTCAGGAAGGACGACTGGGTGATGTGATAGGATTGATGCAAACGTATTTCGGTCCGGATAAATATACCTTGTGGCAGCTCTTCAAAGATGAGAAGCGCAAAGTGTTGGAGATGATCACACGCAAGAGTCTTGAAGAGCTTGAATATTCACTCCGCCGTGTTTACAATCACGATTATCCTTTGGTGGTGGCGTTGAATACCAATGAAGTGCCTATCCCTAATGCATACCGCACGTCGTTCGAATATATTTTAAATGCAGATTTGTTACGATGGTTCAGCACGGAGCGCATCAACACAAAAGAATTGGAGCGCATCATTAGCGAGCTTGAGAAATGGAAATTAAAGATTGAAGATCCGGATAAGGTTGCCCGTTTGGCCGGTGAAAGAATTTACCAGGAACTCAAGGCTGTCGGCAATGACCGAAGTAATTTAAGACGCATTGAAAGACTGAACAGAGTATTTCCTTTGCTGCGCAAATTCAATCTCAGTCCTAACCTTTACAAGAGCCAGAATTTATACTTTCTTATCTATAAGCAGACCCTTCAAAATAATGGACACATTCCTGAATGGCTGGAGCAGTTTAATTTGCTGGGCGATAATTTAAGTGTGAAGTTGGAGGCGTAGAGATGATTAGGATATGTTTATAATGGAATGTTGGAATCTATTTATTAAAAAAGTTGGTGCCATGAAAAAAATACTAAAAGCGATTGTGTTCGGTCTGATTTTGACAACTTGTCAAGACGATGAATCCTTAACGAGTAACAGAGAATGGACTCAAGTTTCAAACTGGGGACAAGAAAGTTATGCAAGATGTATAGCTGTGCAGGGCTCAACCATATTTGTTGGAACCGACAAGGATATTTTCCGCTCAACAAATAATGGGAGCACATGGACAAAATTGCCACTATACTCTCAAGTTGAACATCTCAACGGACTAAGAAGCATCCATATAAAAAATAACAAGTTGTTTGGCGGAGAACCACTAAGCGGCTTTATTCAGTCACTAGACAATGGAAAAACTTGGAATGAAGTCGAAAATTCTGTTCAAAATTCAGAAACAGTTTATAGCATAGGCTCAAATTCTGATTTTGTCTTTATTGGTACATATGGTTCAGGACTTTTTAGGTCAGATGACAATGGGGAAACATGGGATAACGTATTTGAAACGGAAAAAACAGGAGAACCTATTTGGAATATTGCAGTTGACGGAAATGATATTCTAATCTTCATACCCGGTAAAGGACTTTATCATTCACCCGATAATGGTATCACCTGGACAAATATTACTGGAGACATCGACGTTCAATTTGGTAGTGGAGCAATTCATATCAAAGCGCAAACTATCTTCTTTGGAACAAATAAATTTTATAAATCAAATGACCTTGGAGGTACTTGGCAAGAAATAACGAGCAATGACAATGGAATAGAGGCTACAGCTTCAGTTTGGTCAATTGCATCCAATAATAATATTACCTATGCAAGTACAGGGGCAGGAGTATTCTATTCAAAAGATATCGGATTAACTTGGACCAAGCTTCCTAATAAAGATAATTTCTTTGATCAAATATTTAGGTTAGCATCAAATGATAATTACATATTTGGTTTGGATCAATATAATGTGCATCGAATAAATAAAATAGAAAATTAACGGTTGGCAATAAATGCCTATAACACTCAACCCAATCCGAGTCACTGCCTCAGTACCCTGATCCAACCAAGCCAACTAACTACTCGCTTATGAATATCAATTTGACTACGAAGGCAATTGTACTTGCATGCATACTACTTCTTGGACAATTTTCTCTCTTCGGGCAAAATAAAATAGAATGGTCTGAAAGCTATAGACTAACTGTTGATGATTTCCTGGCAAACGCACCTAATACTGGTACAATTCAAACTGTTCAAGGACATATTTCTATAGAGTATCAGTTCATGAACTATGAATTAATGGGCTCAAAAAACTTCAACAAAAATGTGACTTGCTATTTTTATAAGACGGCATCATGGATTGATAAAGGTGAAAACACGAACAAGCTTTTGAGATACGCCCAAACAATATTTGACATGAATGAATGGATGGCAAGAGAATTAAGAAAAAGATTTAGGGAAAATAAGGGTCAATTATTTGCAGGCAAACAGAATGAAATTTATGAACAATTAACTAAAGAGTTCGCAGACATTCAATCCCGCTATTCAAAAGAAACTGATTACGGAGCGATAGAAGAAAAACAGATTGAGTGGGAGAATAAAATAAAGAATGAATTAGTGTTGCTTTCAGACTTTTGTAAGACGTGTAAACCTGTAAAGAAAAAGTAAACCCGCTACAAGAGAGTTTGTAAATCATAACGGGATAGAGCCTGAAGCTTTAACCCTAGCCGGCACAAAAATTATCAAGAACTAAACGTGTGTTACAACCCCGCCATCGCGTTGGCCTGCGCCCCCCTTTGTTAAGGGGGATTTGAGTGCGTGTGGTGCATGGATGCACTGCTTCCGAATAAAAAATATATTTTTACCTCATGGGAAAGAAAACCGTTATCGTCGGCGCTACTACTAATCAGTCGCGCTATGCTTACCTTGCGGCGCAGATGTTGACTGAATATGGTCATGAGATTGTTCCATTGGGGATACGCAAAGGAGAAATTTTTGGTAAGCCTATTCAGGATATTCGAACCAAACCATTGATTAAAGATGTCGATACAATCACACTTTACATCTCAACAGTTCATCAATCTGAGTGGTACGATTATCTGCTGAGTTTAAATCCAAAGCGAATTATATTCAATCCGGGAACCGAGAATTCTGAATTTGAACAGCTTGCTGAAGATAAAGGTATTGAAGCAACTGAAGCTTGTACCCTTGTGATGTTACGATCAAAACAATTTTAGCAAAGACTACTCAGCTAAAATGACTGGTTTCTTCGAAGTCATTATACATACGCGCATGATTCCCAACGAATCATTATATTACTTCAGGCAGATTATCTCGTTGTTAAATTTCTCTCCCGATTTTCGCTATCATCGAATCTATCTGAAAATGCTTAACTTAAGAAGCTAATTTTAATACTATGATTAACATTGACAGTTTGATCGACTTTAAAAAATATTTGGCAAAGCCGGGGAAGAATATAAAGCTAAAAGATTTTGACACGGATTATACAGGTACAACGCTGAGCAAGCAGGATGCAGAAACTTATCTTGCGCTTGGCTTAAACCGGCTCAGCGAAATACAGGATAAACTATATGCACACAATCGCTACGGCGTTCTTATAGTATTTCAGGCTATGGATGCAGCGGGAAAAGACAGCGCTGTAAAACATGTCATGACCGGATTCAATCCTCAGGGTGTTAAGGTCTTTAGTTTTAAAGCACCATCAAGTCACGAGTTAGATCATGATTATCTCTGGAGACATTACAGGAAATTACCTGCACGGGGTGAGATATGTATTTTCAATCGCTCTCACTATGAAAATGTGCTCGTTACACGTGTGCATCCTGAATATATTCTCAAAGAAAATTTACCGGGCATTGATGCTATGTCAAAAATTAAAAAGCCTTTCTGGGAGCAGCGCTTTAAACAGATCAACCGGTTTGAAAAAAATATTTCAGAAAACGGCACGATCATCCTGAAGTTCTTTCTTCATGTTTCTAAAAAGGAACAAAAGAAACGTTTTATTGAACGTATCGATGATACTTCGAAGAACTGGAAATTTTCATTGGGAGATCTTAAAGAGAGAGGCCACTGGAACGAATATCAACAAGCCTATGAGGAAGCTATTGAAGCGACATCAAAAGATCATGCTCCCTGGTTCATCGTTCCTGCTGACGATAAATGGTTCACACGTCTTGTCATTGCTGGTATTATTTACAAGCAATTCGAAAAGCTAAAATTACACTATCCGGAGCTTAATGAATCTCAAAAAGAAGAGCTAAAAAAAGCGCGGCTTCAATTGATGAGTGAGAACGAAAAACCGAAGCGAAAAGGAGCATAAGATCATACGTTTCTTGAGATCGTTTTCAGGTTGTTTCAGCCTGAATTTTCAGCCAATTTCTCCTGCTATTTTTCACTTGAGAGAACTCCTTTTTTATCTTCAATAAATGTCATTAAATCTTCTTCTATTAAGGTCAAAAAGTCTATTTTTGTCGCTTTGTAACGATATAACATGAGTGAAGTAAAAAGTAAAATCCCCGCTGATTATTCAGCTAGTAATATTCAGGTTTTAGAAGGTTTGGAGGCGGTAAGAAAAAGGCCCGCCATGTACATAGGCGATGTTAGTATAAAGGGCCTCCATCACCTGGTTTGGGAAGTAGTAGACAACTCCATCGATGAAGCGCTGGCAGGATATTGTGATGACATTAAAGTCAATATACATACCGATAACTCGATTAGTGTAGAAGACAACGGCCGGGGCATACCAACGGATATTCATGAAAAGGAAAAACGCTCTGCCCTCGAGGTTGTAATGACCGTGCTTCACGCTGGTGGTAAGTTTGATAAGAACACCTACAAAGTTTCAGGCGGATTGCATGGCGTGGGAGTTTCCTGCGTAAATGCATTGTCTGAAGACCTTAAGGTTACTGTCTATCGTGAAGGAAAGATTTTTGAGCAAGAGTATGAGCGAGGCAAGCCAAAATATTCGGTACGGGTTGTTGGTAATTCGGATATAAGAGGTACTACCGTTCATTTCAAGCCGGATCATGAGATATTCACTGTTCTGGAGTACAATTATGAAACAATAGCCTCCCGCCTTCGCGAATTAACCTTCCTGAATCCCGGAATTAAGATTCATTTAAAAGATTTCCGTGACATTGATGAAAAAGGCGAACCGCGCAGTGACACCTTCTTTTCAGAAGGAGGCTTGCGCGAATTTGTAGACTACATTGATGCTACACGCGAAAAACTTATCCCCGTACCCATATTCATTGAAAATGACAAAGGAGATACGCCCGTTCAGGTGGCGTTGAGCTATAATACATCATACACTGAAAACCTGGTCTCGTATGTTAATAATATTAACACCCATGAGGGAGGAACTCACGTAGCCGGATTCAGAAGAGCATTAACAAGAACACTGAAGACCTATGCTGATAAATCAGGTCTGCTGGAAAAAGTTAAAATCGAAATCACCGGTGATGATTTCCGTGAGGGACTAACAGCAGTAATATCAGTAAAAGTAGCCGAACCTCAGTTCGAAGGTCAGACAAAGACCAAGCTTGGCAATTCCGACGTAATGGGTGCAGTTGATCAGGCGGTAGGAGAGGTTCTTCAATATTTTCTTGAAGAGCATCCTAAAGAAGCAAGGCTCATTGTCAGCAAAGTTATCCTTGCCGCACAAGCGCGTTATGCCGCCCGTAAGGCCCGCGAAATGGTGCAGCGTAAAAATGTACTTAGCGGTACCGGCTTACCAGGCAAACTTGCCGATTGTTCAAGTACCGATCCCGGTATCTCTGAACTTTACCTTGTGGAAGGTGATTCAGCGGGAGGTTCTGCGAAACAAGGAAGAGACAGGGTGTTTCAAGCCATACTTCCTTTGCGCGGGAAAATTCTTAATGTGGAAAAAGCACAGGAGCATAGGATATACGATAATGAAGAAATCAAGAATATGATCACCGCCCTTGGCGTTTCGTTTGGAACTTCAGAAGGGGAGAGAGCGCTAAACCTGGATAAGCTCCGTTATCACAAAATTATTATCATGACCGATGCGGATGTTGACGGAAGTCACATTCGAACACTGATCCTTACTTTCTTCTTCCGTTACATGCGTGAGTTGATTGAGCAAGGATATGTATACATTGCTCAGCCACCCCTTTACCTGGTGAAAAAAGGAAAGGAAGAGCGTTATTGCTGGACGGAAGAAGAACGGGAATTGATCGTGAAGGAATTGGGTGGTGGTAAAGATGATTCCGTTGGTGTACAACGCTATAAAGGTTTGGGTGAAATGAACCCCGAACAATTATGGACAACAACAATGGACCCTGCTAAAAGGACACTCAAACAAGTTAGTATAGAATCAGCAGCAGAAGCAGATCACCTTTTCTCCATGCTGATGGGTGATGAAGTTGCTCCGCGGCGTGAGTTCATTGAGAAGAATGCCAAGTATGCCCGCATTGATGTTTAACAATTTGTTAAACAGGCGTCAGTATCATTTTTTCGTAAATAAAGTTTAATTGCTCTGATATGAGCGAAACCGTCGTTTCCATTGATAAGATCTCTCATGTGATTGAAGAGAGCAACTATGTCAGCCGTGATCTGAGCTGGATACAGTTTAACTATCGGGTGCTCGATCAGGCCAGGAACATTGACCGCAGTATTTTCGACCGGCTGAAATTTCTTTCTATTACAGCCTCTAACCTTGATGAATTTTGCACGATTCGCATTGGAAGTTTGTACAACTACCTGGATTATGGAAAAGAACGCTTTGACTACAATGGTCTTCGCGAAGAACCTTTTAGAAAGTTAGTTCTGGCTTCAACGAAAAAGTTCTTTGCTGACCAAAACGACTACTATGTTACCAGGCTTAGACCGCTTTTTGACAAAAATGGTTTTATCATCAGCTCCTATGATGAGCTCACCCAGGAGCAGGTAGAACGGGTTAATCAGTTTTTTTTAAGAACGATTTTCCCCATGCTCACACCCATGGTATTTGACAGCTACCACACTTTTCCCACGTTGATGAATAACCGCTTGCTGTTTGGTGTGGTTACAAAAAATCCAGGCGACAATCAGAACCTTCAGAAAGTTTCATTCATACAAGTTCCGCATAACCTGCCAAGGTTCTACGAGCTTGAAGGAGAAGATAGTATTCAATTTGTGCCCGTTGAGGAAATAATGCGGAACAACATTCATCATCTCTTCCGTAATGTAGAGATCGTGAGTACCAATCTTTTCAGAATAAACCGAAATGGTGATTTTACGCTGGAAGAAAGTGAAGACATCGAATCTAATTTCCTCGAAGAGCTTAAAAGAAAATTAAAGACCAGGCGTACGGGCCGTGTAGTGAGACTCGATGTAGAAGAAAACCCCGATCCCTGGATGATGCGACTACTTAAGATTCAATGGGATCTTGATGAGTTTAATATTTTCCAGGTTCCGAAAGGTAGCATGGTAGATTTTACCGGGCTGCTGCAAATTATCGGTCACAAAGAATTTAAAAACAAAAAGGTACCCCTTCACGATCCCATAAAGCCATTGAATTTTCCTGAGCATGGATCTCGTGAACTGTTCGATGTTCTTAAGGAGAGGGATATATTATTGCATCATCCTTATAATTCGATGGAGCCTGTGCTTGAGTTGCTGGAGAAAGCTGCGGATGATCCATACGTACTTTCCATAAAGATCACCATATATCGTGTAGCCAAAGAATCAAGAGTTACGGCAGCTCTATTAAAAGCTGCTGAGAACGGGAAGCACGTTTCGGTATTATTTGAAGTTAAGGCGCGTTTTGACGAAGAAAATAATTTACGTGAGGCCCAGCGATTACAGAAGGCTGGTTGCTTTGTAATCTATGGTGTAAGTAGCTTAAAAACACATACCAAGCTTTTGTTGATAGTCCGGAAAGAGGAGGAGGAAAAAGTTTATCGCTATGTACACCTTTCAAGTGGTAATTATAACGAATTCACTTCACGGTTATATGTTGATATCGGCTTGCTCACGACAAAAGAAATCTATGCTCACGATGTTTCCGAATTCTTTAATGTAATAACGGGGCATTCACAGCCCTCTACATATCGCAACCTGATTACTTCTCCAATGGATATGCGCATCCAGCTTTGTAACATGGTGCAACGTGAAGCAGAAAATAAGCGCAAGGGATTATCGGCAGGAATTGTTATTAAACTTAACTCACTTCAGGACAAGGAATTTATTGATGAACTATACGCTGCATCACAAGCGGGTGTTCCGGTTAAACTCATCGTACGGGGTATCTGTTGTTTACGGCCACAAAGAAAAGGATTAAGCGAAAACATAGAAGTTATCTCTATTGTTGGAGAATACCTGGAGCATTCACGCATCTATTATTTTCACAACGACGGAGATCCAAAAGTATACATTGGAAGCGCCGATGCCATGGTGCGAAGTTTTGATAGAAGAATTGAATCGCTGTTCAAGCTTGATGAAGATATCTTGAGAAAGCAAGCCATTAATAATCTTCGCTATAACTTAAAAGACAACGTGAACTCCTACATAATGAAGGAAGACGGATCGTATGTCATTAAAGAACTAAATGGAGAACCGCCTTTCAATATTCACAAAGAATTTTATGGCGTGACCAGAGAGATTGTAATGAATGCAGCGTTATTTTAAAAACGCTTGCGTGGTTCTTTTCGAAGCCAACTCTCTTAACTAACTGTCATCCTGCCTGCCCCGATCAATATCGGGTGAAGGGATGTGCGCGGCTTGCAGGGGATGAACCTGCCTACCGGCAGGCAGGTTCGTACGCGCAAACCAGGCGCTGCGACCCCTCCCGCCAGTAGTCGGGCAGGCAGGATGACAGGTAAGAGGAGGGTGTTTAATGATGAGCGTATACTTACTTAACGAAACCCTCTAACGGTAATGATAATACGAAGGACACTCGACGTTTCCATGAAGCTTCCTGATGGGCACACGGTAGTTCAACATGAATTCATGCGAACCATTGGAAAAAATATTGATGTCAGATTGCGTCCAGTCGTAAGAGTAACCAAAGTGCAATCGCTCACTTAGCTTCAGGTCGATAAAAGTCATCAGGGCATCTACGTTCCGGTAGGATGCACCAATACTTAAAACATCTTTGATAACGAAAGCAAGGTTGAAGTCAAAGCTCAGGGGCTGTTCTTCCTGGGCCCGCAATAAGAACGAAGGATTGATTTTCACATTTTCCGTTCTATCTATCGGAAGAATAAAGCCTGCCCGAAGGAAGTAGTAACGGGCTTCCGTTATTGTAGCCAACGCTTCCGATATATTGGCAACTTTATTATTTAAGATAAAGGGAACTGAAAAGCCGGCAAAGAAATTTTTCCGGTTATAGTATAGACCGGCGCCGAAATTCGGTTTAAATTCATTAAAGAATGACTGGAAGGCAGCATCATCAATGTGTTGAAGATCGAGATTATAATTTGCACCGAGCATGTTTACGCCTGCCTGAAGACCCATTGATAGCGTAGCATTTGGAAATCTTAACATGTAGGAATAGTACCCATAGATGTTATTATTCTTATAACTTCCTATCTCGTCACGGTTGAACAAAAAACCAACACCGACCTTTCCTTTTATAATCGAGGAGTGCGCGCTAAATGAAACAGTCTTCGGCGCCCCCGGGTAGTTTACCCACTGATTACGATACATGGCCGTGGCGCTAAGCTGAACGTGGCTTCCTGCATAGGCAGGGTTAATTACCAATTCGTTAAAATAATATTGTGTGAATACAGGATACTGCTGACCATATCCAGCCACTATCCCTGCCGTTAGCAGCAGTCCGGTTAAAAACGTATTTTTTAAAAATCTGTTCATGAGAGGTTAGTTAATAATTTCCAGGTATCCGGCCATCGGTTTGGATCCATCTCGTTTGTCAATCACGTAGAAGTAAGTACCATCCGGCAGGTTATTTCCCATCGTGACAATTCCTTTATTGGCTCTACCATCAAAGTAGATGTCAATGTTGTCGTAGCCCTCCACTTCATAAACCAATGTTCCCGCGCGGTTAAATATTTGCACATGGTTGGTGGGGAACTCATCGATACAGTTAATGTGGAACAGGTAGTTCTTATTATCGCCGTTTCTTGAAATACCATTGTAAGGGCGAATGTCAGTTTTCACAAGAACGTCTTTTGTTGTTGCGCATCCCAGGTCGGAGGTAACGGTAACGGAGTATGTTCCGGCTTCAATGTCTGAAAGAATAGGCCCTTCGTAGGTATTTCCCTGTGAATCAGTCCAGACGATCGAAGTAATTGAAACATTGTTCCTGGTGATAAGCGTAATACCACCGCTTGGCATATCGTCTGGTATTCCATCCCCCTGGCTATCCTGGCTACAGGCTGAGTTTTCAATAATAAAGTCGAAATCAGGATAAGCCAGATCTTCTATAATGTCCGCGGATACCGGTGCGGAAACACAGCCCGTAACTTTACTTGTTGCCGTCACAGTATAGGTACCTACAGCAAGATCAGTGAATATTTCGCCGGTAAAATCTGGTGATGCTTTCACCGTTGACCCGATGTACCAGTCAAAGACATAATCCGCTATATTACCACCGACGGAAGCCGAGAGCGCACCGTTTGGCGTAACACAGCTTGTAACATTTGACAACACTTCCACATCGACAGTCGGTACAGCCAAAGGCATATACTCGATCGTTATCTGCGTTGCGCTTGAGCAACCTGATACAAGATCAGTAGCACGAACGGTGTACTCGGATGCACTAAGATTACCTACGTCTGATCCCACATGGAAAGGAACACCTGTTGCTGCAGGGCCTGCGAACCATTCGAAAATGTAATCGGTAAAGTTTCCATCTACAAGGGCGGTAGCGACACCGTTAGGACGGGCAATATCACAGTTTGAAAGAGGAGCCAGTGCGGTAGCAGTTACCATAGGGAATACCTGCATGTTTTCAATCATTACCGTTGTCGTGGCTGTACAGGCTGCATCCACTGGATCGACCGCTACCACTGTATATTCTCCGAAGGTAAGGCCGGTGATTTCCTTTTTAGGCTGCTCAGCGGGATCGATCGGAATAGGTTGTGTGGTAGTGTTTCCAACGTACCACTGGTAATTGTAGTCGTTGCTGCCCGGTGTGGTTACGGTAGCGAAGGCAACACCATCATCCATCGCACAGGAAGTAAGCGGCGAAGTTGAAGCCGTCAGCCTGACAGGACTAACAAGCAGGTTCAATGTGTAGGTGCCATTATCGGTGGCCATACATCCATTGTCATTGTTGATCACTTCTACCGAATAAGTAACGCTGGATTCTCCGGCTGGAACTGTAATGCCAGTAAGTAATCCATTGTCGTTGGGGTGGGCCAATGGTCCGCTTGTATCCGGACCTTCGTACCAATTAATAGTATAGTTGTCGGTTGGGCTTGTACCGTACGCAACTACATGAAGTTCTCCCAGGACGTTATCAGGTTTCAAACATTGTGTTGGTTCAACAAAGCTTACCAGGTCAAAGCCAACGGTACCCATACGCATGTCTTTGATCTCAAATTCAACCAGTGATGAAAGGCAGTTGTTGCTAAGGTGGGTAGCCTGTACATAGTATGTACCAGGGTCCAGAGCAGTTTGAGTAGTGCCACTAGGCAGTAAAGGACTCAAATTTTGAAAATACCAGGAAAATGTATAATCGCCCGGGTTACCAGGAACTCCATTTTCACGGATACCTTCAACAGAGGCATAAGCATCGTTTACATCACATCGTTCTCTGTCTTGTACATCCAGCTCAGCGCTTGCAATAGAAATGACAGGTGTCATATCAAATACCTGGAACGTGGCGGTGGAAGTACAATTGGTGTTGGTTCCGGTTGTGTTGGTTACTTCAACCGTGTAGTGCCCCGGAGGAAGATTTTGAGCGATCAATCCGCCACCTGTTGTTGAACCGGTGGTTCCGGTTCCCAGCGCAGGGAAAGATGTATTGGTACCTTCGTACCATTGAATACTATAGTTACCGGCTGGAGCACCGCCGTCAATATTGATTTCGATCTGGCCATTGGCAGTAATGCCTTCGCAATTAGTATTGGCATCAATCGGCAAAGCAACAATTTCAGGATCGTGAATAACCTGTATGATTTCTACGACTACAGGCACAGACCGGCACGGTGGCACTAAAGGATTTTTAGCAATAGCAACCAGTGTATACCAGCCTGGTTCAAGGTTGCTGCTGGTCGGGTAATTTGATGTTCCGTTTACCCCGATGAATTCCTGGATAAACTGACCATCAAGAGGGTCTCCGACGGCACGGCCTAAATCAGCGGTTCCTTTGTATAAATGAATATCATAATCACTTTCATTAAATACTCCGGGAGGGTTAGGAGAGGGGATGAGTTCGACCTCAATTCGACCTTCATCGATAGGGCTACATTTTGCAACATCTGTTTTGCTGACCAGTTTCAGTTCCTGCGCATCGGCAAAAGGAAGGTTCACTGTTTCAATAGTTTCACAACCGTTATCCCTGTTAATTACAACTACGGAATACAATCCTGAACCCAGGTTTGAGGCTGTTGAGCTGGTTACACCGGTTTGTTGTAATAAAGGAGGATTGGTAAACGGAGTATGTCCGGTATACCAGGATACATCAAAACCTCCTGTATTCTCTGGAGCGGAAATGTTCACGGTTATACTTCCATTATTGAGATCACAACTCGTAGGCAATTGGGTAACGGCGTCATTCACAGTAATACTTACTGGCGGCGCTCCATCACCAACCGTTGCCGTGACCGGGGCGGTCATACAGTGATTGATATTGTGACGGGCACGTACAGTATAGCTTCCCGGTTCAAGGCCGTCCCAGGTATTTGTTGCCGAGGTGAAATCAGGAGTGGCGGTAACAGTAGTACCGATATACCACTCGAAAGTGTAATCACCGGCAGGGACTGGTGTTACGGTTACAGATCCGTTTGGTGTATTGCAGTTGGTAGACATAGCCGTTACCCCCACCGATAGAGAAGGGGTGGTTACCATATTATTTATAAACACCTCTGCTGTACTCGAGCAACCTGTAATATCATCCGTTACTTTAACTGTATAATAGCTTCTGCTTCGCCCGCTAATAGTGGGCGTTGTGGCGATCCGGTTAACCGGATTTGTATTTTGCCCGGTAAACCATTCAAACGAATATCCTGTGGTAGTTGGAGTTCCGCTAACATCTACGCTTGCCGTTGCAGAACCATTTGGTTGAGCAGGGTCGCAGGAAGTTTGATTTGCTGTGACGGTTGCCGTTACAACTGGCGGTGTTGTTTGGGTAAGCGTTACTGTAACCGGGTCGGAAATACATAACGAAGTGTTGTGAACGGCAACAACGGTGTATGACTGTGCGGAAAGCCCGGTCCAGGTAGCTCCTGTAAAATCAGGTGTAGGTTTTACCGTATTGCCCTGGTACCATCTGAAGGTGTAATCCGTTGCCACACCACCATCCACGGAAGCCGAAACTATTCCTGAATTATTTGTTGAACAGAGTAAATCTGTTTTGTTAACCGATACAACCGGTTTTGAGGTATTATCCGGTACTTCTTCTGATTCAATACTTTGACAACCATTTGTTTTGTCGGTTACAAGAACAGTATAGCTTATGCCAGGCCTCAACCCTGAGGCTATTGCATTTATACTAACTTCCGGATCAATGAATATTTGATTGCCTTCAAACCATCTGTATTCAAAATTTGTAGGATTCAGTCCACCGTTGGCTACTGCTCTTAGCTGACCGTTAGGGTCGTCGCAGTTGGTAGCTCCATTATCAATAAAAATTTCAACGGATACCACTCCATCTACGCGACCTACTACAACTGAAACCGTATCTGAGCTACAGTTCGCCGTTTTATGAATAGCGTAGACAGTGTAAGTACCGTCTGCAATATTGCTATACGTTGCCCCTACATGGTCTGCCGAAGCAATGGGCTTGGCAACCGCCCCGATGGACCAGTAAAAATTATAGTCGGTAATGTTTTCTGTTGCACCAACCGGGATGAATGCTCTTACGGCGCCATTATCGGGTGATGTGCTGCCAATACATTTGATATTGTCTTTAACTTTTAAAGCTGTGATGCTAACCGGCAACGGAACAACCGGCGCTGAAATGATATTATCGGTGTAATCACATTCGATGAAGTCAGTATTGGGAAATTCGATGGGCGGAGGAAGCGTAGTGCCTGCGTCATTTAAGGCAATGTACAGGATGAAACTCGACCCCGGTCCGTTCACCGTGGCATTATTCACGGATAAAATATCGCCTGGCCTGAAATTATTTACAGTTACGGTTATGGTGTTGAGCCTGGTGGCGAGCGGTGAAGCCGAAGCATTCATAGGGTCACCGTTATAAAACGTAATCGGCACATTACCGCTTAGATCCATGTCACCCAGGTTTTGAATCTGGAAGGAAACGGTAAAATTTCCGTTCGGACAGGTAGGAGGGTTTACGGTTAGTGAATTATCTACATAAGCAATATTCGGCGCTGCATACGTAGGGCACCCTTGTGAGTTGAGGAATGGCGATTGGTTCAAAAAGTTATTCAGCGGACGGTTAGGCCCCTGCGTACAATTTCCTATCGACCAAACCAGGTGGTGCTTTTGTTGTCTTCTTGGAATAGTAAGGTCATCGTTTACATTCACGTTAAAATACCCGTGCTGATTCCATAACCTTCGTGCCGGCACCCAGGGTTCTGCAGCCGATTTGAATACGCGAACATGAGAATACCGTATGTTGCCGAAATTACAGAAATCTTCATCAGTCAGGTTATCATCGAAGCTGCAGGTTACACAAATTTCGGTTGAACCGTCGGCGTCCACGTCTGCAACAATCGGATACTCCCGGTTTGTACGGGAGATACAGGTTTGCTGGTTGAATATAGTGCCGTTTGTTCCGTTGATGATATAGAGATACCGCTCATCGCGATAGACAATTTCCGAGGCGCCGTCACCATTAAAGTCAAACAACGTACATCCTGTGTACCCGGAAGTCTCTTCATTAACCTGGACCTTTGGCCAAAGCGGGTTCAGGTTATGGTCCAGTGCATAGAGGTATTTGCCGGAAATGAAGGACACATTCATCTGCCCGTCTCCGTCAAGATCGGCTACGTTAAGACGGCCGGTGCCGTACTGCCAGCCGTACCGGTAGTATTGACCTGTTGGATTACTATTACAATCAAAGACTTTGAAATTTTCTGTCATCGGGTCTGAATATTTCAGGTAAGTATCATTTCGTACATCCCAGAAATAAATAGTAGTATAATTATTTCCTCCAATCGTTTCTCCCCCTGAAATCAATACATCCAGGTAGCCATCCAGGTTATAGTCAGCCACACTCGTTGCATTGTAAGGGTACTTTGTTACGTAGGGGGTGAGTGTCCTGACCAGTGTGCGGGTACCGGCGTTGGCCGCGCGTGATCCCAGGTTGATGTTGTAAATCCGGCCGCCCACCACCAACTCAAGGTTGTCATCACCGGACTTGGGGGTATTGGGATTGTTATCATTTAGAATATCCACGGCAACAGGGCCACCGTTTAGAGCAGTCCATTGTGAGTTACTGGTTGCCGATGTGTTGATGATGATTGTACCGGAGTGAGCGTCCAGGATCATATCCTTTATGTATAATTCCACCAGCCCGTCACCGTCAAAATCAGCCAGCCCGTATTCCATGGCATCCCCTGAAGTTATACTGCTACCTGCATTGCTTCGAATACGTCTTTCCCATAAAAAATTCAGCTCACAATCGTAGGAAAATATATAAAGATCACCGTTTCTCAGGCCCTGGAAGAACAATTCGGCGCAGCCATCATTATTTATATTTCCTATTGCAATTTCCCACCCGGGCGAAAAATTTACTGTGAGTTCCCGCTTTATCTGCCCGGTATTGCCATATAAAACAAAAAGCTTTTTTGTATTCTGGTTCATGGTTACAATCTCCGGTATGCCATCCCGGTCAATGTCACCGATGGACATCCGGCCCAGGTTGTTCGTCGTTTGGTTTGGCGACGCGAAATCCAGTGTCATTCTAAACTCAGGAAATTCCGAAGGTACAACTTCGCAAAGCACGTCATTGCCGATGTAGAAGCCCTCGCACGAGGTACTGGCGGAACAATCAGGATCGTAGCAATCAATAAACCCGTCATGGTCATCGTCAATTCCGTTATTACAGATTTCCTGCGCGTAGGCCGGAACTGCCATAATAATAATGAATAACAGTAGTAGCTTTTTCATACCAAAAAATTCAATCATCCAAAAAATCCAAAAATCAGGGCCAACAGTTTACATCTTAATCGCCCGGACAAGTATGGGTGTAACCGGGGTTTATCAAGATTTATTAAAAAATATCGACCAATTTCATTATAAACAGGTTTTTTTCAAAGTTATCTCAAAACAGATATGCTGCCGGTTTTGGGCATGTTCTCTTCTCCATCACATTTTATTATGAAATAGTACACGCCGTCCGGCAACTGTTTTCCGCTATTAGTTGAGCCATCCCAATCATTTAAGTAGGGTTTAGACTCAAATACCTTAACTCCCTTATCATCATAAATAACAACACCACATTGAGGGTAGTCGGTAATATTTTTAATCGTCCAGTTTTGGTTGCCGTAGGAATCGTTGTTAGGGGAGAAGAAGTTTTTCGGTTCCAGTTTATTTACAATCGCCTCTCCCTTTACACTGACTACTATGCTACCTTCACCAATGCATCCGTTTTCATCTTCACCGCTTACGGTGTAGGTTGTTGTTATAACAGGACTGGCAACAGGGTTACGAACGGACGGGTCTGACAAAGACTGTGAAGGAGACCAGTCAAAGGTGATAATTCCTTCAACATTCAATTGTGATGATTGTCCTTCCTCGATATTCATCGGATTTGCTGTAACAAGGAGAGCAGGAGCAGAGAAAGTTTCAACAGACCGGCTTGCATTAAGTGTACAGACAGCTGTGGTAACCACTACACTATAGGTTCCTGCTGCGGTTACGTTTATGGTGGGAGTGGTTTCTCCTGTATTCCATTGATATGAAGTGTACGAGCCGACTACTTGAAGTTGAAGCGATTCCCCGGGACAAAACTCGTATTCACCGGTTGAACTTGTAATCGAAGGTATTGGCGCTGCCTGAACTGCGATTGGTTGGGTTGGTGTTTCATTGGGACAAACACCCCCTTCGTAAGTTACCCGGAGTTTAGCGTTAAAAGTATTGGCTGTCAGGTAAGTGTGTTGAGGATTTTCCAATGTCGAAGTTTGACCGTCACCAAACGTCCATAAATATTCAGCGGTAGCATTGGGATCGACCGTGGACTGATTTGTAAACTGAACCAATTGACCTGTACATGCCTGCGCCGGCATATTAAATGCAGCGACAGGAATTGAGGCCACAACTATGTTCACAGGAGAGGTCTGTGTATTAGAGCAACCGGGATAGCTTACTCTTGCATAATAATTTCCTGAGGTTGTTACTGTCAATGTTGTAGAAGTTTGTCCTGCAATAATTCCGGATGTCGTTTCATACCATTGATATGATGCGCCTGCAAGGGCAGGGACGAGCGTAAGAGTTTTGGAATCACCCTGGCACATAAATCGTGAGCCTGGATAAGTGACGGTAAAACTTCCAATATCTATTGCCTCCACGAGAGTAGAAGCGGATTGTGCGACACAGCCTCCGGGTGCTATTATGTCAACATAATAACGTCCTACATTTCCAGTTCCGAAACTCGCTATAGAAACAGGGTTTCCGGTTGCTGCGAAACCTCCTGGGCCTGTCCATTTGAATTCAGTAGCCCCTGTAACACCGGTAACGCTAAGGTTCAATGTATTGTCAACGCATAGTGGTCCGTTATTAAGGGCTGATGCAACACCACTAACAGTTCCCGGACTTACGGTAACATCAACTGAATTTGAAACCTGTGAGCATGTTCCTCCTTCGGCAATTGCTGTCACTGAATATTTTCCGGTTGCTGTAACATCAAGAAATGGATCCGCACCATTTTTTACAACAGTATTCGTGGTTTCATTTCTCCATTGATAAGTTGTTCCGTTGCTAACGGTGGCGTACAGCTTAAATGGAGTACCGCTACAAACTGACACAGGCCCTGCAGGTGTAACTTGCGGAACCATACAACTTTTATTTCTCAAAACAGAAATCTTGGAAGAAAGAATGCCGGTGTTGTTGTCATCAACGCTGGTAAACACAACATCTGGTTTACCATCACCATCCACATCATCAATGTTCACATGGCGATTGATAAAAGTAGTTGCAATCTTCAGGGTTTGAAACGATAGATTTCCGGGAGTACTCTCATTATTTAAAATCGTAATTCCCTTTTCCGTACTGGAAATTGATGCAACGGCAATGTCTGTTTTACCATCACCATCAAGATCCCCAAAATCAAGGCCGAAGGGTCTGTCCTGAGTTTCAAAAGTATTTGGTGATGAGAAGCTGATGGAAGAAGATGTGCTTGTATTTAAAAATATGGCAACGCTCTTGGCTACCAGTAGTGTCACTGCAATATCGGGTTTACTGTCACCATCCAAATCACCAACCCTGAGATTAACGGCGGCTGTACCCAGGTTAACAGGGGTGATTGCACCAAGGTTAATGGATCCCGGTACACTATTGTTTTTAATGATATAGACCTTGCTTGATGAAGTTTGAAAGGGGGTGGTAAGGATCTCCGGAAATTTGTCTCCATCTATATCCTGGATAGCTAACCCGTCAGTAGTAGCCGTTGCGTTAGGAGCAGGAACTACTACAGGAAAGTTTATGGGTGTGCTGCCAAATTGAATGGCTGATGTCGTACTTTGATTAACCAATATGGTGATATTGTTACTTGCCTGATCGGTTACAACTAATTCCGGTTTACCGTCAAGATCAAGGTCGGCTATTGCTATGCGTTTGGTTTTGCGCCCGGTAAGGGTAATTACCTGTGAGCTGAATGTGAAATTACCAATGCCTGTACTTGTATTTCGAAAAACAAAAATCCGGCTTCCGTCACTCTCAGAAACGATAAGATCGGGTTTACCATCGCCGTTCAGGTCGCCACAGGTTGTATGTAATGATTGCGCTAAGATCGGTATGGAAGGAGTGGTTATATTAAAACTTATATTACCTGGCCCGCTGCTGTTATTGGGTAGAATTTTAATCGAGCTGGTAGTGGTGTTCGCCGTGGCAACATCACTTTTTCCATCACCATCAAAATCACACATACAGAGATCATATAAACCGCTCTGGGCATTGAAGTCAGATTGTGCGCTTAGGTTAGATGCCTGTAAAGGGTGCATTCCTCCATACGACAAAAGAAATTGCTCACCGGTGTAACCAGTTAGCCCATTTGTCAGGTTGGTTACTGAAACATTATTGTAAGTTGTTCCCGGAGGCACGCTAACCTCTACCACCTGATTCGATGCTGATTGAATTGAACCCTTGACAGCGCCGAAGAAAACGGTTAACATGGAAGCATCTCCTCCAAAATTGTCTCCTTTGATGGTCACAATTTCAGCGACCTCACCGCTTACTTTATCAATTGTTTTTACATCAGGTTTTTGTGCAAACAGATTTACACTGCTCAGCATTATGGGCAGCAGAAAAAACCAAAAGACATTTAACAAATGACGCTTCATAGTCTTATATCTATTGTGTAAATCGTTTTGGCAGCATAAAATGTAACCCTCTGCATCGAATGTCTCTTGTTTAAGCATTTTATTTAGAACCCTGAACAATCAAAACATTGGCCTCCTTCAGTTTTGTAAAGGCTTTAAGGTTTCTCGCTTCCTCATATGCTTCACTTGATTTTTGCGTACTTAGCACAAACACATAGAATTTATTTTCCTTCTCGTAATAAAATATGTTTGCATTGAATTTCTGATCTACTATTTTCTTTTTGTATGCATCAGCAGCGTTGAAATCGCTGAAAGCTTTGAGAACAACATAATACGTCTTCTTATTTGCGTCTTCTTTATCGCCTGTTATGGCAGGATTTTCTTCTGCTGTCTTGAATCTTGCCGTATGTTGTTCAGTTGGTGACCTTTGCAAGGTAGAGCGCAATACCGGTGTGGCCTTCCGGTAATTCTTCTGATCGCCAAGCCGGAAACCCAGGTTGATTTCGTGACTTCCGTTAGAAAATCCGGTTTCCGGTTGATTGGCAGGTTCGTAGGAATAGTTTAATAACAATTTTCCGAAGGCAAACCCTATATGACCGATAAAGCCATACGCTTGCCTATAACCAGCTCCCAGCCAGAAGTTCTCCGAAAAGTTAAGCTTACCTGTTACTTCAAACTGGCTGGTCTCAAAAGCTGAATACTTATAAAGAGCATAGAGCTCCAACGGTGCATAGCCGTCGCTCGTTTTCTTTCTTGTTCTCACTCCCCGCCGCTTTTTATTAACCATTTTTCCTTCCACTTTTCTTTTGTAATAAAAGGATACAAAAGCATTGTCTATTGGAGAGAATTGGGTGGCCGAAAACTGACTGGCAGAATTGAATTTTGGTGCAAAAAGTTGTGGGAGTGAAACGCCAAAGTTTATTCCTGATGTCGTTCTTAAAAGCATTCCGAAACTTGCCGCTGGCTGGAAGTTATTGGCCAGATAACCTGATAGTGCCGGGTCATCCAAATCATCAACATCTATCTTTGTTAAATCAATTGAATTGGAAATAGCTCCGCCAGATAATCCAAAGAAGAGAACGTTTTTTTCATTGAAGGCAATGCCATGAGCATAGGTAAATGCCACATCTGTTGTTCTTAAAATTCCCCTGGAATAATTGGATATTTTCGTCCCTATACCATTATAGGATTCATCGATCAGTGTATTAAAGGTAGCTGTTGAAAGAACCGGTGCTCCTTCAATTCCCATCCATTGAAGGCGATGATTAAAGTATAAATAGGCGTAGTCAGAGGCAGCTTCGGCAGGGTTGTAGAGGTAAGGATTAACCACAAAGCTGTTATACACCGGATAATTCTGAGCATATATCCGCGAATTCCAAAGCATTGAAAGTAATACAATAACTACACTATAAAGCTTATGCATCAGCTTCCATTAATATGGGCAAAGGCTTAAAGGTCACTCAAAAAAAATGTTCACCCTTTTGTAAAGGGTACGCTTAAAAAATAGTTAAAAATGCGTTTTACGCTTCAAAGCAAGCACTTAAACTACTTAAAGTTTAGCTTGCAGAAAACCTTCCAATATACGGCGTTTTTTCATTCCTCCGACATCATGTAAGTTGTACCTTGTCATGGTCAATTTTTGATTGATTTAATTTGTACCTTGCGATGTTGATTTGATAATTTTTTAAGCTAAACGTGGTTATTAGAACCTTATTTTTTGTTTTAGCGGTGTTTGTAGTATCTAATGTACCCGCTCAAATCCTGGTAGGTCCGGTTGCAGGGCCCAATTTTTCGTGGGTCACATTTGATGACAAGGATCTCAAAGATGACTACAACATAAGCCCTATTATCGGGTTTCACGCAGGAGCAGCACTGTCCTTCCGCGTGCAAAAAAGATTTTTCCTACACACTTCTTTCCTGTATTCCACAAAAGGAAAAATTGCAACCATGGAAAATGACCCACTCTACCGAAATGAAGTAAGATACAGTTATATCGAGGTACCCATCATATATACGGTGGAATTCAAAGGAAATTTTGGAGGGAACAAGCAGTTTAAATGGTATGCAGGAGCCGGGCCAAATATCAGTTACTGGCTTGGTGGCAAAGGCAAACTTTCGTCAAGTCTGTTGGCGGAAGGAGGAATTGATGAACTTGAATATCGCGTTGCATTTGATAAAGATATGTATGAGGTGGAATCGGATGAAATGGGTGTAAAGGAACCTACCCGTATTCAGCTTGGACTTAACATTGCTACAGGATTTGTATTTGAACCAATGGGTTACCAGAAAATCATGTTACTCTTCCGTTATGAACTGGGTCACAGCTTTCTTAGCCGTACTACTGATGGTGTTTTTGAATCTGTATTACACACTGATGCAATGCGAATCCGTAACCAGGGCTTTAGAATCTCACTTTCATACTTAATCGACTTGAAAACCGAGCAACGTAAAAAAGGTAAGAGTACGATCAAGGAAAGTAATAAAAAGAGAAGAAGGTAAAGAAAGGTTCGAGGTACGATTTACGAGGGTACGACGTTTTCCAAAATGACTTTGGAAGCTATAATATACCCCACGTTATATATAGGCTACTGAAGGAATTCTATTTTTTGTTGCTTCGAATTTTTTTCATACAAGTAAAGCATTATTCCATCTTTTAAACCCACTTCAGGTACCAGGATATGTTTTGCGTGTGCCCATTCCATAACCTTTGTATAAATATCTGCCGCAGGAACGATAACATCTGCGCGATCGGGGTTCATTTGTAAAATGTAAATGCGATCGTCCAGTGAATAGCCCTCGATCATTTTTTTGAGTTCGTAGATACGTTCTATTTCCAAAAGCTTTCCCGGTTGAAGCCCGGCCAGCTCGAATATTTTACTGATATTTCCACCCGTACCCACAGCAATCACTTCACCATATTCTCCTTTTACCTTTTCTTTCACCCAATGTTCCATGTCTTCCCACATAATAGGCAGGTCATGATGCTCAAGTATTCTCACCGATCCAACTTTAAAAGATCTTGTCTTTATCTTTTTTCCATGTACATAAAGATTCAACTCGGTGCTTCCTCCACCCACATCAATGTGAAGGTAAGTCCCGTCGCCGAGGTATGAGCCAATAGCCCTATTGATCAGATCCGCCTCAATGTGTCCGTCAATGATATTAATTACGATTCCAAGTTCATCTTTTACACGTTGCGCCAGCTCTTGCCCATTTTCCGATTCACGCATGGCGGATGTCGCACAAAACATATAATCATCTACCTCATACAGTTCGATCAGCAGTTTATAAGCACGCATAAGCTTAATGAATTTCTCCATGCTTTTTGGACTGATTTTACCAGTGCCGAAAACATCGTGCCCCAGGCGCAACGGAAACCGTATATATTCGAGCTTCTTAAAAAGGACCCTTTGTTTATTGTCTAAGACAGTGGAAACCTGAAAGCGAATTGCGTTGGATCCGATATCGATTGCAGCCAGCTTCAAATTATATTTGATTAGTGACATCCAAACTTAAAAACATAAATCGTAAGAACCGTATTAATTTTTGAAAGTTGAAAATTTGTTTGGCTCCAACCCCGGAGGTGACTGTAGGCAATTAAATCGGTCCTGGGGAGAAAGGTAGTGTGTCGCAATCACTGTAGGAAAGTGTTTCTCCACTCACTATCAGATTAATATCATGTAGTTTAACAATAACAATCTTCAGGGAACTTATGAGAATGAATTTTACTTTTAGGTGTGAATTGTTTTTCTTTGCAATCAGCTTATCCAGAAAGACCGAGGGATTGGGCCCTTTGACGTCTTAGCATCCTGTCACCCCTGTGTGAATGTTGTGCTAAATCCCATTCCGATAAAAATCGGGAGAAGATAAGCGACCCATCTAAACGGGCTCTTCTGGATAAAGTCGAAAAGAAGGGCTTATGAAATATCCAAACAAAGTGTTAACCAAAAAGCTGTGTAATAAGCACGGATATTCTCCCGATAGCTATCAGGATTCGATAGAATTAAATACGATTAACAGATGAAGATCCAGGACATTTTAAAAGATCGAATCATGGTGCTGGACGGTGCTATGGGTACTATGATTCAACGGCACACATTAGAGGAAGCAGATTTTAGAGGAGAACGCTTCAAGGATCATGCTCATCCTTTAAAAGGAAATAACGATTTACTTTCCATAACACGTCCGGATATCATTAAAGATATTCATCGGTTATACTTTGAAGCAGGCGCTGATATTATTGAAACCAATACTTTCAGTGGTACAACCATTGCGCAGGCTGACTATCATCTTGAAGATGCTGTTTATGATATAAATTACTATTCGGCAAAAATTGCGAGAGAGGTAGCCGATGAATTTACAAAGAAGGAACCTCACAAGCCTCGCTTTGTTGCAGGATCGATGGGCCCTACAAACAAGACAGCATCGCTGTCTCCTGATGTAAATAATCCGGGTTATCGCGCCACATCATTCGATGAGCTTTCCAAAGCTTTCAAAGAGCAAGCTAAGGCATTGATGGATGGAGGAGTTGATTTGCTTTTGCTGGAAACGATTATCGACACATTGAATGCAAAAGCAGCTTTGTTTGCTATCCAGGAATTGTTTGATGAAACGGGAAAGGAACTTCCGGTAATGGTTTCGGGAACTATAACCGATGCCAGTGGAAGAACCTTATCAGGACAAACCACTGAAGCATTTCTTGTTTCAGTTTCACATGTTCCTCTTTTAAGCATTGGTTTAAATTGCGCTTTAGGTGCCGCCCAACTGAGGCCCTATCTTAAAGTGTTAAGTGATCAATCACCATTTTTTGTGAGCGCTTATCCCAATGCGGGGCTCCCTAATGAATTCGGTCAATACGATGAGACAGCTGAGCAGATGGGAGCACAGGTAGAAGAATTTTTGAAAGAAGGAATGATCAATATCCTTGGCGGCTGTTGTGGTACAACACCTGACCATATTAAAGTTATTGCTGATCTGGCCAAAAAATATAAACCCCGAACGGTAGCGTTAGAATATGCCTAAATATATGCAGTTGAGCGGCCTCGAAGCCGTAACGATTACACCCAATTCGAATTTTGTAAACATCGGTGAGAGGACCAACGTAACAGGGTCTGCCAGGTTTCTAAAACTTATTAAGGATGATAAGTTTGATGAAGCTTTGGAAGTTGCGCTCGACCAGGTACGCGGAGGAGCGCAGGTAATTGATGTTAACATGGATGAAGGGATGCTTGATTCAGCCGCCGCCATGGTAAAGTTTCTTAACCTCATGGCATCTGAACCTGAAATTGCCATTGTACCAATCATGGTGGATTCTTCCAAATGGCATGTTATTGAAGCAGGGCTGAAATGCATTCAGGGAAAGGGTATTGTAAATTCCATCAGTCTAAAAAATGGCAAGGAGGAATTCGTTCATCAGGCGAAACTGGTGAAGCGCTACGGCGCTGCTGTTGTTGTAATGGCATTCGATGAAGCAGGCCAGGCGGATACCTATGATCGAAGAATATCCATTTGCAAACGTGCTTATGATATTCTTGTTGACGAGGTTAAGTTTTTGCCACAGGATATAATTTTTGATCCGAATATTTTCCCGGTAGCCACCGGAATTGAAGAACATAGAAATTATGCAGTGGATTTTTTCAAGGCCACAAAATGGATTCGTGAAAATTTGCCTCATGCTCATGTTAGCGGTGGAGTGAGTAACGTATCCTTTAGCTTTCGCGGAAATCAAAAAGTACGCGAAGCCATGCACGCAGCTTTTCTTTATCACGCCATTCAGCAAGGTATGGATATGGGTATCGTTAATCCGGCGATGCTCGAAGTTTACGATGAAATTGATAAAGAATTGCTGGTAAGAGTTGAAGACGTTCTTCTCAACCGACGCGATGATGCTACTGAACGTCTACTGGAGTTTGCAGAAACCGTAAAAGGCTCTGCAAAGAAGAAGGAGTTGGATGATGAATGGAGAAAAGGCACAGTAGAAGAAAGAATTACGCACGCCCTTGTTAAAGGTGTAATAGATCATATCGATCAGGATACCGAAGAAGCGCGTGTAAAATATGGAAAACCTTTAACGGTAATAGAAGGACCATTAATGGTGGGAATGAATGTAGTGGGTGATCTGTTTGGAGCCGGTAAAATGTTTTTGCCCCAGGTGGTAAAAAGCGCTCGTGTAATGAAGAAGGCAGTAGCCTACCTGGAACCTTTCCTTGAGGAAGAAAAAAGACAAAGCAATGTTGAAGCAAAACCTGCAGCCAAAATTTTAATGGCAACAGTAAAAGGAGATGTGCACGACATAGGGAAAAATATTGTAGGTGTGGTACTTGCTTGTAATAACTATCAGGTAGTTGACCTGGGTGTAATGGTGCCCCCGGAGAAAATTCTGGAGGCTGCAAAGAGAGAGAATGTAGACATTATTGGCCTGAGCGGATTGATCACACCATCACTGGATGAAATGGTTCATGTGGCAAAAGAAATGCAGCGACAAAAATTCAATCTTCCTTTGCTGATCGGCGGTGCAACGACTTCAAGAATTCATACTGCGGTTAAGATTGATCCCGTGTATGATGGCCCTGTAGTGTATGTGTTGGATGCATCGCGGAGTGTACCTGTAGCAAGCGAATTTATTAATGAGACAACGGCTGCAAATATTAAGCAACGATATAAACTAGAGTATCAAAAGCTTCGCGTCGATCATGAGCAGCGTAAGCAGGATAAAAGTTATATTCCGTTAATTGAAGCAAGAAAAAATCAAACAAAAATTGATTGGGCTGCTTCGGTCATAACAAAACCTAAATTTTTAGGGAACAAAGTGTTGATCAACTATCCCCTGGAGGAGATTAGAAAATATATCGACTGGACGCCGTTCTTCCAAACCTGGATGCTGGCGGGTCGTTATCCTGGAATTTTGAAAGACCCTGTTGTAGGCATAGAAGCAAAAAAACTATTTGACGATGCGCAAAAAATGCTGGATCAAATTGTTAAAGATAAGAGTCTTCAAGCCTGCGGAGTATTTGGTTTTTATCCGGCATCACGGACGGAGACAGACGATGTTGAGCTATTCAAAAATGAAGGTGATAAGGAACCTTTCACTACATTTCATTTCCTTCGCCAGCAAAATAAGAAAGCACAAAATCTTCCTAACTTCTGCCTCGCAGATTTTATTGCCCCATCTTCAGTATCAAAGCAGGATTATATAGGAATGTTTGCCGTGACAGCAGGTATTGGAATTGAAAAACTTCTTGATAAGTACAAAGCGGCGCAGGATGACTACTCAGATATTATGACGAAAGCATTAGCCGACAGGTTAGCGGAAGCTTTTGCTGAATGTCTGCATGAAAAAGTGAGAAAGGAGTATTGGGGATATGAGCCCAACGAAATCCTATCCAATGATGATTTGATATCTGAAAAATATAATGGCATTCGTCCGGCGCCAGGTTATCCTGCCTGTCCTGATCATACAGAAAAAAGAATATTGTTTGATATCCTGGATGCCGAACAACAAGCCGGAATCAAATTGACAGAATCATTTGCAATGTATCCAGCTTCGTCTGTGAGTGGTTATTATTTCTCTCACCCGGATTCAAAATATTTTGGACTCGGCAAGATTGAAAAAGACCAGGTAACAGAATACGCTAAAAGGAAGGGAATGACGATAGAAGAGACAGAGCGATGGTTGTCGCCGAATTTGTCATATGATATTTAAGGTGTTGGTGTGTTGAAGGGGAGGAGTTATATGTTAGCGCTATTTTTAATTTTTCTTAACTAAAAAACCTCTCTATGTCTAAGATAACACGATTTG
Organism: uncultured Roseivirgaceae bacterium; assembly: GCA_964521255.1. Taxonomy (GTDB): domain Bacteria; phylum Bacteroidota; class Bacteroidia; order Cytophagales; family Cyclobacteriaceae; genus ZC4RG29. Next base: position 27,252 of record CAZFRM010000016.1, on the reverse strand, counting down.
AAGATTTAAGATGCTGGCAAGCAGCAAGAATGCTTGTCCGGGAAATTTATACAATGCTGATAAAGGAAATTTATCAAAGGACTACGATACTAAAAGTCAACTTAAAGAGCGGCATTATCTTCAATGAGCAACATTGCTGAAGGCTTTGGAAAATTTAGTGGTCATGACATTGGCTTTAATAAAATATTTACGAAGTAAAAAACAACGTTAAAATTACACTTCAACACTTTATATCACATGAAGGTCACGGAACATTTAAAGAACGCAAACGGTAAAACACTTTTTACGATAGAGATTCTTCCTCCTTTGAAAGGAGAAAATATTAAAACACTTTTTGACAATATAGATCCGTTAATGGAATTTAAGCCTCCGTTCATTGATGTTACCTATCACCGTGAAGAGTATGTTTATAAAAAGAAGGAAGGTGGTTTACTTGAAAAGCGTTCAACGCGTAAACGTCCGGGCACAGTGGGCATATGTGCCGCTATTCAAAATAAATACAAGGTAGATACAGTTCCACATATTATTTGCGGTGGATTTGATAAAGAAGAAACAGAAAATGCTTTGATTGATCTGCATTTTCTTGGTATAGATAATGTGCTTGTACTTCAAGGAGACGCAATAAAAAATGAACCTAAATTTGTTCCTGAACCGGGCGGTCATCATTATGCATCAGATCTTCTTCGGCAAGTAGTTTGTATGAACAGTGGCGTTTATCTTGATGATGACCTGCAGCATGTTGCGCCTACTAATTTTTGCATTGGTGTAGCAGGGTATCCGGAAAAACATTACTTCGCACCTAACTTAAAAACTGATTTAAAATACCTTAAACTAAAAGTTGATCTCGGGGCAGAGTATATCGTTACTCAAATGTTTTTTGAGAATAAGAAGTATTTTGAGTTCGTGGAGAAGTGTCGTGAGATTGGCATAAATGTTCCGATCATCCCGGGTATTAAACCCATAACATCCAAGGCGCAATCTTCAATTCTTGCAAAAACTTTTCATATTGACATTCCTGAAGACCTCGCGGATCAGGTGGAGAATTGCAAGGATAATTTAGCTGCCAAGGAGGTGGGCATTGAATGGTGCATACAGCAATCAAAGGAGCTTGTTAAATACGGGGTTCCAACATTGCATTACTATTCAATGGGTAAGTCAGATCCACTTTACCGCATAGCCAAAGCTCTTTTCTAAGTCAGTATTTGTTGATATAACGTTATCGGAAATTATTTAAAGGGAGCAAGTTTCTTAAATACGGAAACTTTAAACTGAAAACTTTAAACTATTTTTGGTCCAATTCCATTTATGGATCATGGATAAAGATTTTATCAATAAGCTTTACAAAGCGCATCAGCAATGTCCAAGTTGCCCTTCACCGGATTCCGTAGCCAGGTTCTTCATTGATTTATTGGGAACTCTGTTTCCTGATTTTTCCGCGTTATCGTTCAGTTCGTCAAGAGAATTTGAATTGCACATGGAGAAATTGAAACTCCAGATGGATCAGCTTCTTTTTAAAAACCCTTTAAATAGTCCTGCTGAAGCAGAGAAGGTAGCAAATGATTTTTTTGAAACCCTTCCATCAGTGCATAAAAAATTATTACAGGATGTTGAGGCACTTTATGAAGGTGATCCCGCTGCAAAAAGTAGGAGAGAGGTTATTCGCACATATCCCGGCTTCTTTGCCGTGGCTGCCTATCGTGTAGCGCATGAATTATTAAAGCTTCGGGTTCAGGATATTCCAAGAATCATTACAGAGCATGCGCATAGTAAGACCGGTATTGATATACATCCGGGTGCAAAGATTGGTACATCATTTTGTATTGATCATGGAACAGGTGTAGTAATAGGGGAAACGTCTGTCATTGGCAATCATGTTAAGATATATCAGGGCGTTACATTGGGAGCTTTAAGTGTTAACAAAGACGATGCAGAGCGAAAGCGACATCCCACTATTGAAGATAACGTCATCATTTATGCTGGAGCTACCATACTGGGGGGTGAAACGGTTGTTGGTCACGACAGTATCATAGGAGGAAATGTATGGTTGACAAAAAGTATCCCGTCGAACTCAAAAATATATTATCAGGCAAAGATGTATAACGGTGATACGAATGAGACGGACATGGTAATCTTTAAAGCCGACAACGAAAGTTAAGTTAACATTTATCCCTACGGCACATATTCTAACAACGGAATGAAACTCCACGAACTCATAGGCAATACTCCTTTAATTGAATTACAACATATCCCCGTAAATAAGAATGTTACTATTTACGGAAAACTGGAAGGCAATAATCCGGGTGGAAGTGTAAAAGATCGCGCGGCTTACGGGATGATAACGGGAGCGCTGGATCGTGGTGAGATAAAGCCAGGAGATAAATTGGTTGAAGCTACAAGCGGCAATACAGGAATCGCGTTAGCCATGATAGCGCAGATCCTTGGATTAAAGATGACCTTGATCATGCCTGACAATTCAACAAGGGAACGTGTGTTGGCAATGGAAGCTTACGGTGCGAAAGTAATTCTTACGCCCTCATCAAAAACCATTGAATATTCCCGGCAGCTTGCTGAAGAGATGGCAGCTAATGATGGTTATCATATTCTTAACCAGTTTGCCAATGCCGATAATTATAAAATGCACTACCGCACTACTGGCCCCGAAATCTGGAGAGACACGGAAGGAAAGATCACGCACTTTGTTTCGGCAATGGGAACTACCGGAACGATCATGGGGGTGTCACGATATTTGAAAGAACAAAACGAAAAGGTTCAAATTGTAGGAACACAGCCGACAGATGGTTCATGCATACCGGGCATTCGACGTTGGTCACCTGAGTTTCTTCCGAAAATTTTTGAACGAGATCGTGTTGACCGCATCATAGATGTTGCAGAAGCTGATGCCAGAAAATACACGAAGCGCCTTGCGCTTGAAGAAGGTGTACTGGCGGGCATGAGCAGTGGAGGTGCCTTAAGTGCAGCCCTGAAGATTGCCGGCGAAATTGATTCCGGTGTTATCGTATTTATTGCATGCGATCGCGGCGACCGTTACCTAAGCTCTGATCTTTTTTCATGATCATATGCTTAATTGTTAGGCAAGGCACAAAAAAATAGGGTTGACAAAAAATGATACAGAGAATTTAAGAACACCACAAGAATTAGTGAGATATGGGGACTAAAGATAAAACAAAGGCATTTGATGCAGTGAAAATGATGCGGGACATTCGCGAAAAGATTAGTGAAGAGACCCAAAACATGACTTTAGAGCAATTGAAAAAGTACATTGCGGATAGATTAAAAAATTCCAACCTAAAAACAGTGGGGCGATAGCGCCCGCTCTACAAAATGCATAATCAATGACAGGCTCAGTATAAATTCCCGTCACTGCATATGCACAAACGATATCAGTCACTTCGACCCAATGTCCCCAGAAAGCCTCAATAGGTAATCCCTACTAAGTGTGAGGATTTAGATGTATTGATTTCAAGAAGTTAGGAGAGAAGGAGCTTACAGCTCAATTTTCTTTCTTGTTCCGCTTCCTACGGGTTTTCCGTTTTTGTGCTCACCAAGAATAACGATGTCCTTGGTATTTTGATATTGCTTAACAGCCTGCATCATTGCTTCATAGCTGTCTCGAATTAGAATAATACCTGATTTGGCTCCCTTGTTTCTCACCTCCACGTAAAATCCATTCTTCTTTTTCTTCGGTAAGGTTGCTGGTCTTCCCATCTTTTTTCTTCTTTTTAAATTATTAAATCAATTGTATAACCGCTTAAATGCGTATTTCGTTATGAATATGGCTATATAACCACACTTTACCTATTTTATTTGATTATTGTTCGCAAATAATCCCGGTCGAGAGGTTAACTACAGAACGAAGTAATTAGTTCAAAACCAAACGGATACTTAACTAAGAAATAATCAAGCCATTACTTCACTCACAGGTGCATTATCAAGGTAATTCCAAACCAAACTGCTTGCACCTAATATCGGAGCAGCCTGATTCTGTAACGCTGATGGTAAAACCTTCACTTTTCCTCTAAACAAGGGCATAAGGTTGGCTTCCATATGACGTATTGTTGGTTTAAAGATCAGATCACCTGCCAGTGAAAGACCTCCGAATAAAAAGATGGCTTCAGGATCGGTATGCACCACAGTTTCCGCCAGTTTCATTCCCAGAATTCTTCCGGTATATTCAAAGGCAGCCAGTGCTACAATGTCACCACGGACAGCACATTCTGTGATCATTTTTGTATTTAGATTATCAAAGCTGATTCCTCTCAATTCACTTGGCTCCAAATGATCGGCCAGTAGCTTATATACGGTGCGTTTAATACCAGTTGCAGAAACATACGTCTCCAAACAACCGCGCTTGCCACAATTGCAAAAACGTCCGGCAGGATTTACGGATGTATGTCCCAATTCGCCCGCAATGCCATGCCTTCCATTCAAGAGATGTCCGTTGCAAACAAATCCGCTTCCCAGGCCAGTACCAAGGGTGATTACAATAAAATCTTTCATTCCCTTAGCGGCCCCATATACTAATTCACCAACCGCCGCAGCATTGGCATCATTTGTAACAATGGTTGGAATATCAAACTCCTCCTTAAACATATCAGCCAACGGAATAATCCCCTTCCACGGCAGATTAGTGGCGCGTTCAATTGTTCCCTTGTAATAATTACCATTTGCAGCACCAACGCCGATGCCGTACATTTTATAATCTTTGTATTCTCCTTTAAGGCCATTCATTGCCTCCCGGATAGCTTTACTTAAAGCGTTAAAATAATCTCTGAATTCTTCATGATCTGCCGTGGATATACTGCCCTGGTGAATAACATTTCCTTCACGGTCTACGATACCGAACTTGGTGTTCGTTCCTCCGATATCAATTCCGATGGTTAAATCTTTCATCGTTGGTGGTATTTAGTAAATAGGTTAACGTTTGGTTCTGAGTTTTAAATCGAAAGTATTCTAGCTATGCGCATGGATTCTGTATCAATTTGATTATTATGAGAAGAGATAACAGATTCGAAGTCGTTATAAACAATGTTCTTTCCACGGATTCCTACCATAGCATCCTTCTTTCCCTGAAGTAGCCCTTCAACAGCGGCGACACCCATTTTGCTTGCAAGAACTCTGTCAAAATAGGTAGGAGATCCTCCGCGCTGCAGGTGACCGAGTATGGTTACCTTAATGTCGAAGTAGTTTGATCGTTCTCTGATTTTCCTGGCAAGTTCATTTGCACCACCAATCTTTGAACCTTCAGCAACAACCACCAGGTTAGATTTTTTGCTGGTCTTGCTGCCCGCTACTAATTGATCATAAAATTCATCGAATGTTGTAGTTTCTTCGGGAACAATAATGGCGACAGCTCCTCCCGCTACACCACTGTTTACTGCAATGTAACCTGAATGACGGCCCATCACTTCGATGAAGAATAGCCGGCTATGAGATAAGGCTGTATCACGAATTTTATCAATAGCTTCCACAGCTGTGTTTGTTGCTGTATCATAACCAATACTAAAATCTGTTCCGGCCAGGTCATTATCAATTGTGCCCGGAAGACATATAGAGGGTATTTGAAATTCTTCGTAGAACTTGTGAAGACCTGTGAACGTGCCATTTCCGCCAATTGCCACAAGCGCTTGAATTCCTTCACGCTTCAAACTCTCGTATGCCTTTTTTCTACCCTCAGGGGTTCTAAATTCTTCACATCGTGCGGTCTTCAATATCGTGCCACCGCGTTGAATAATATTGCTAACTGAACGGGCGCCAAGCTTAACGATATCACCTTCAATCATGCCTTCGTAACCACGCATGATGCCAAAGACTTCCTTCTTATAATATATTGCTGAACGAACAACGGCACGAATAGCCGCGTTCATACCAGGAGCGTCTCCACCGGATGTAAATACTCCGATTTTCTGAATAGAATTTTCCATTTAACGTTAAAGAATCGGTAAAAATATAACAACAATATCACTTTATCATAAACTAAATAATCAACTGAATTTCAAACGTTTGAAATAGTTAATTAACCCATTCGTGGAGCTATCATGTGAAGTGATTCCTTCTTTGCCTGTCAACTCCGGCAGGATTTTCTTGGCGAGGACTTTACCCAGTTCAACGCCCCATTGATCGAAACTGAAAATGTTCCATATCACTCCCTGGACAAAAATCTTATGTTCATACATGGCGATGAGACTGCCTAAAGTTCGTGGGGTTAGAAGTTTAAAAAGTATGCTGTTGGTAGGACGGTTTCCTTCAAATATCCTGAAGGGTGCATGAAATTTTATAGCCTCTTTACTCATTCCTGACTGGCTCAATTCTTCTTCAACTTCATGGGCGGTCTTTCCTTTCATAAGTGCTTCGGTTTGAGCGAAGAAATTGGAAAGTAATTTTTGGTGGTGATCACTGACCTGATTGTGGCTCACTGCCGGCGCAATGAAATCGCATGGGATAAGTTTTGTGCCCTGATGAATGAGTTGGTAAAAAGCGTGTTGTCCATTTGTTCCGGGTTCACCCCAGATGATCGGACCGGTTTGATAAGTAAGCGCTTCTCCATTCCGATCAACAGATTTGCCATTACTCTCCATGTTACCTTGTTGAAAGTATGCGGCAAATCGATGAAGGTACTGGTCGTAAGGAAGTATTGCTTCGGATGCCGCGCCATAAAAATTGTTGTACCAAATTCCTATCAGTGCCAGGATCACAGGAATATTTTTCCCGAATGATTCGGTTTTAAAGTGCTGATCCATTGCATGGGCGCCCTCTAGCAACTTCACAAAGTTTTCGAAACCGAGCGTGCAGGAGATGGAGAGACCGATCGAGGACCAAAGCGAGTAACGTCCACCGACCCAATCCCAGAACTCAAACATATTTTCAGAAGCAATTCCAAAGTTTGTAACTTCTTTGGTGTTAGTTGAAACGGCAACAAAATGTTTTGCTACATCTCCATTGTTGCTGGTTTTTTCCAGAAACCACCGCCTCGCGGTTTCTGCGTTAGTCATGGTTTCCTGTGTGGTGAAAGTTTTAGAGGCAATGATAAACAGGGTAGTCTCAGGATTAAGTTTTTTCACCGTTTCCTGTATATGTGTGCCATCAACGTTTGAAACGAAATGCGGCGTTATGTTTTTCCAATAGGGGCGAAGCGCTTCGGTAACCATATACGGTCCCAGGTCAGAACCACCTATTCCGATATTGACAATGTCTGTAATAGCTTTTCCTGTAAATCCCTTCCACTGACCTGACTGTAGATCATCGCTGAAATGTTTCATGTGATCAAGAACGCGGTTCACATCAGGCATAACGTCCTTGCCATCAACCAGAACAGGCGAATTGCTTCTGTTCCTCAGGGCAATGTGCAGCACAGATCTATTTTCTGTCCGGTTTATTTTTTCACCATTGAACATTGCCTGAATTGCATCTGGAAGACCCACTTCATTAGCCAGATCGGTCAGATAATTCAGGGTTTCTTCATTGATGTGGTTCTTTGAGTAATCGACCAGGATATCCTCGAATGTGGTGTGGAATTTTGAAAATCGATCCGGATCTTCCTCAAAAAGCTCACGAAGCAGATGTGCCTGCATGAGTAAAAAATGAGTTTCAAGTTTTCGCCACGCAGGCGCTTCGGAAGGATTGTTGTTGGGTAGCATGATCGGGTTTAGAATTAAATCTGCGAAGATAAGACTAGTGCCGACACTTTAAAATTCATGGCGCTATGAAAGTTATGATAGAAGCGGAGAACAATTATCATATTTTAGTGTTTAACTTGTTGCATCGGTTCTACAGTCTGTGGATTTCTTATACTATTTTTTTGAGGAAGTGACCTTAACACTACTTCAAATACATTGGAATAATACTTGAGTAAAAAATTGTCTTACCAAAACATTTTAAACAATTAGTGATATGAAATCAAGTGTGAAGTTTTTGGGCGCCTTTGCAACAGGTATAGCCCTTGGTGTTGCTGCCGGTATTCTTTTGGCCCCTGAAAGTGGAAAGAAAACGCGGAAAAAATTGATAGATGAGTCCAGGAAGTTAAAGGATCAGATTTCTGATTCATTTACCAAAACACTCGATACCGTTAAAACTACTTATAACAAAAAGTTGGAAGAATACGTTAAGCCAGCGAAGGAAGAACTCGAAACCGCAAAAAGCAAACTAACTACATAAGTTAAGTATTGAACAGTTTTGAAAAGATGACCTTTATCTTTCACTCTCATAAAGTGATCGATCAGGAAGCAATTACGTCAGTAAATTGCCTGGAGGGTTTCATTATAAAAAAATAGACCTCGCAAAGGAGTCCATTTCCTTCGCTATTCTAATGGAACTCGTAAGCAAATTAGATGATTGGGAAATAAATTTAGTGGATGATCAATATATGGATCATTCAATACGAAACCCTCTTCAGGAATTTTTAAAACTTAATACCGTTAATAAAATCAAATTTCTTAAGAACAATCCATGGCCAATCGGCACACCTATTGCAATACACAATGACAAGGCCATGCGATTCAACAATACCAGAGAAGTGGAGAATTGGGTAATGAAAGTGAAAGAGAATTTTGTGATGCGTGAAGAATTGATTGAATATTGACCTTGATTTTTTACTTTACTCATCAGGTACTATCAATTTTTGTAAGAATTCATCTCTATTTTCGTTGTTTTGTGAGCATGCAAAAAGTTTTGCGTGAGAAACGCTATGAAGTTTTTTAAATATTTCCGTAAACAGTCCTTTGTCAAACAATTGGGCATTGCGCTGATCTTTCTTTGCAGTTTTATTTTCGTTGGTTTTTCTTTTCTGTATGGGTTAGTCTGGGCAGGTTTTTTCGGATCATTGCCCGACCAATCGGAATTGAAACGAATTCAGAATCCTGTAGCAAGTGAAGTGTATAGTGCCGATAGTGTTTTATTAGGAAGGTATTATATACAAGAGCGTTCACTAATCCCCTTCAATAAAATCTCACCTGATGTAATCAATGCGCTCATCGCCACGGAGGATCATCGCTTTTACGAACATGGCGGGATTGATTACAAAAGTCTTGCGCGTGTATTTATCAAAAGTATCCTGCTACAGAATGAATCATCGGGAGGAGGAAGCACCATCACTCAACAGTTAGTCAAAAATCTTTATCCGAGGAGAAGGTATGCGTTCTTATCGCTACCGGTAAACAAAATCAGGGAAGTAATTATTGCGGGAAGAGTTGAGAGAACTTACACGAAGGAGCAAATACTTGAATTGTATCTGAATACAGTTTCTTTTGGCGATAACACTTACGGCATACAAGCGGCATCTCAACGTTTTTTCTCTCTGCCGGCGGGTAAACTGAATGCAGGTCAGGCGGCTGTACTTATCGGCATGCTGAAAGCCACGTATTATTATAATCCAAGAATTTTCTCCGAACGGTCCGTGAAGCGTAGGAATGTTGTACTAAGTCAAATGAGTAAATATGATTTTCTTGAAAAGACGCAATCCGATTCGCTTAAAGCTTTACCCATCGAACTTGATTATAATAACTTAAGCTATCATGAAGGAATCGCTCCTTATTTCAGGGCGTACATAAAAAATGAATTGCTTGCCTGGTGCAACAAAAATGTCAAAGAAAATAATCAGCCCTATAATCTGCATACCGATGGACTTAAAATTTATACTACAATTGATTCGCGTTTGCAGAAGTATGCAGAAGCGGCGGTGAAAAAACACATGCCGGTACTGCAACGTGAATTTAACCAGCACTGGAGTAAATCAGATCCCTGGAAAGCCAACCCTCAAATTCTTGAACAGGCAATTCGCCGGTCCGCTCGGTATAAAAATATGAAAGCTGCTGGCGTACCTGAAAATGAAATCCTGAAGGAAATGAAAAAGCCTATTCCGATGACGGTGTTTACATGGGATGGCGAAAAAGATATGAACCTTAGTCCGATTGATTCTATAAAGCATTATTTAAAATTTTTAAATACAGGCTTTTTAGCCATGACACCAACAACGGGTGCGATTGCCGCGTGGGTAGGGGGAATAGATCATCATTATTTTCAATATGATCACGTAAAGAAAAGCACAAAAAGACAAGTAGGCTCAACGTTTAAACCCATTGTTTATGCTTCGGCTTTGGAGCAGGGCATTAGTCCTTGTGAATACATTTCAGCGGAGCGAACAGAGTTTACAAACATGAAAAACTGGACGCCGGCAAATGGTGAAGAGAATTATAATCTTAAGTTTTCTATGGAAGGAGCTTTAACCTATTCCGTAAATACAGCCTCGGTAAGATTGCTTGAAAAAAGCGGGATTGACAATGCCATATCGCTTGCACGAAAAATGGGTATCTCAAGCGACATACCTGCTGTTCCTTCCATTGCCTTAGGGACGCCTTCTGTTTCAATGATGGAAATGGTTACTGCGTACTCCATTTTTGCCAATAGAGGCAAAAGTGTAGCGCCATTTTATATTACTGCTATAACCAGTCATGATGGAAAAGTTTTAGAGCGCTTCAGTCATGCTGAAATTAAGGAGGAAGTGTTATCAGAAGAGAGTGCGGCATTAATGATTGAGATGCTGAAGCGGGTTGTTAACGAAGGAACCGGAGCGAGCTTACGATCAAAGTATGGACTTCAGGGAGACATAGCGGGAAAAACCGGAACAACGCAATCAAATGCTGATGGGTGGTTCATGGCAATAACACCAAAGCTTGTTGTAGGTACATGGGTTGGCGCTGACGATCCGGGTATCCGGTTTCGCACTACAGCTCTTGGTCAGGGGGCCCACACTGCGCTTCCAATTTTTGCAGCGTTTTATAAACAAGTTTCTGTAGATACGCAGAGAAGAGTGTACGTTTCATCACGTTTCAAACCTTTACCAACATCGTATCAAAGACAGTTAAGTTGTGATCTTTTTAAAGAGGACAAAACTTTTCTGGAAAAGGTGTTTGGAAAGAAAGATGAGGAAGAAGTTAAATCCCGTGAGTTTGGAAAGGAAGAAAAGAAGAAGGAAGGTTTTTTTAAAAAACTATTTAAGAAGAAAGGTTAATGGTTAATCGTTAATAGATGCACTTAAAGATTAACCTAGGAACTTAATAAGACAGTGCTTTTATTGAGGTAAATAAAAAACCCATCTCAAAAGGAATTTTGAGATGGGTTCAGGATAACCTAGCTAACCTTCAGACAGAAGTCTGTTATTCTTCAGGGACAAATACCCACGTCCAGCCACTGCCACATGAGGCATTAGGAACAAAGAGTACCAATTTGTCGTCCGTCAACTCAACGATGTTGTAGTCGCGGCCATTTGAATGCTCGCCACAACCGTTCACACCCAGAAGATCGGCAGGTCCTGAAACAGTCAACCTCTTATAGTCAGAACTAAATGCAAAAGAACCACCCGTCACACCGGAACCACCTGCATCTTCGTAATAGATGTAATTAGCTGCTCCGTCCAGGTCGAATACCATTTTGCCACTGGCATCGGTAGGAGGGCAACATTCACCTCCGGCATTCCACCAAAGGCCCCACGGGTCTCCGGGATCGGACATAAACCACCACAGTCCGTTATCACCCCCTGTTCCATCGAATACCCACGTCTTCCCTGTCGCCAGATTCTCACCTACCAGATAGGTATAGGCCTCAGGCAGAGGCTGATCTAGCACTTGCACATCTACATCAATGGTCTTGGCGATATACTCTACCTCGTCGAGGTTTCCATTCGGTAAATAGCCGGAAGCCACGTAGTAAGTAAATGTAGTAACGCCCGGAATAGGGAATATGAAACTTACCTCATCGGTAAGCGCCTTATTAAGCTTGTAGTCCCAATATCCGCTCACACCAGGCGTATTCATCTTCAGTGTTATACCGTTGCCGGTGCCACTGGCCGTCTGGGTCGCAATCAGCTCAATATTATTGGGATCATAACTGTTTTTGAGTACATCCCTGTCTTCAATGGGGTCGCAGGCACATACCAGTACCATTGCCCCGAATGTGAATAATTTTTTAAATATTTTCATTTCGTTTAATCTTTAAAGTTCAACACGTGTCATTCCCAACCCGGATTTTGCTGATACACACCGTTGGATAGCAGTATCTCTGACTCGGGGATGGATACCAGCCCCTTGGTTTCCGGGCGATAGAGCACGCTGTAGGAAGTTGGCCCTCCGGAACTTTCAACAGTTATCACGTCATCAAAGAAATTGTTGGCACCGTTGGTTACATCGCCCCATCGTACCAGGTCAAACCACCGCAAGCCTTCGAAAGCCAGTTCATGCAGGCGCTCCTGCTTGAGGGCAGCCAGCGAATAGGCCACCGGGGCCAAACCAGCACGCTCCCTTACCAGGTTCATGCCATCGGCTGTCCCTGTCAGCTCGGAATGCATCAGCAGCACATCGGCAAAGCGCATGTAGAAGAAGTCCTGCGCATTCATGCGCTGGAAGTCGGGCCAGGTAACGCCATAAATGTGTTCGAACAGACCCTCGCCATCGTATTGCAGACCTATGTACTTTTTGTTGTACAACCACGTGTTGTGGTCATGCGGTTCGCTGGGGCCATCATAGCTCTCAGTTCCTTCAGCTGCCTCTCCCATTTGCAGGACAGATCCCATTTTCCTGGGGTCTGCGTTATCCCACTGGGCAAACATAGTGGGGTGCACCATACCGAAGCCCCAGCCTTGGCCCCAAACGCCTACTTGTTTGATCCGGATAGCAAAGAACAGGGCTGCCCGGTTGTGCGTCCTGTCTCCTTTTGCCCAACCCCAGTCGGAAAAGGCATAGCGGAGCGCAAACATTACCTCGTTGTTGCCTGTTCCCACAGTAGAGTTGAAGCCGTCCTGACCGGCCCACGACAGGCCTTCTGAATTGGCCCAGGGATATATTTCTGAGCCCGCGCTTTCATTCAGATAGCTGTAGGGCCATAGGTTGCGGAAGTCGCTCACCAGCCCGTAGCCGCTGTTGTTCATGCAGTCTGTTAATTCATTAATCACATCTTGCTTGGTAATGGTGCTTCCGTCAGGCAGTGTAAAAACATCTGTACCCTGATTTTCGATGTTAGTCATGTAGCCGGTATAGAACAGGTACACACGTGCCAGGTAGGCCTGGGCTACCCAGTGGTTGGCGTGGCCATACTCCGATGCGGAAATAGTGGACGGGTCAATCTTTGGCATTAGACTGATGGCCTGCTTCAAGTCGGCAGCAATCTGGCCAAAGGTTTCCGAGAAGGTGGCGCGGGGTACATCGAGGGGCGTGGTGGTTTCAGTCATCAGCGGCATACCCCCGAAGAACTTGGCCCCGCGAAAGAGCAAAAAGCCTCGCATGAAGTAGGTCTCACCTAGTATCGTGTTTTTGTAAGCTTCCGCCTCCGCTGCACTCATACTTGATGAAAAATCGGCTAAAGGTAGCTTTTCGATAATGTTATTGGCGCGGAATATCCCGTTGTAGGTTTCTTTCCAAAGGTCCTGGTAGGTGTTGTCCAGGGGGTCCGTGAAACCGTCCACGTACTTGGCCTCCCGGTCATTCGGACCACCGCCAGCCAACATCTCGTCAGAGAGTATGCTGGACGTGATATGTTCTTCGGCCCACACATTGCCCCCGGCCAGATACAGGGTATTGTACACCCCGGCCAGGGCAGCGTCAAAATCGGCCTTTGTTTTATAGAATGTGTCCACATTCTGTCCGTAGTGATTGCTCATGTCCAGATAGGAGTCGTCACATCCGGTACCAATAGCTATCGGGATCAGCAGCACTATGGCTGCTACTATATGTTTCAGTTTTTTCATTGTTTTCATTGTTCAGTCTTTAGAAAGTAATATTTACACCAAACATTACAGTACGTGGCAGCGGATACAGACCAAGGTCAATGCCTGTGGCCCAAGGAGTATCATCGCCACCCCAGGCTGCCTCAGGATCCATACCAGCATATTTGGTAAAGGTGTACAGGTTGTTCACCGACATATACACCTGCGCTCCCGTGAGCCACTTAAAGCTCTGCAGCGAGCCCAGGGTCTTGAAGTCGTAGCCTACCGTGAGGTTGGTAATCCGCAGGAAGTCTGCGTCGTGCATATAGATGTCCGATACAAACTGCTGGTTTCTGTGGGCAATGGAGGTGAGCCTTGGCTGCGTGTTAGAAGTACCCTCGCCATGCCACCGGCCGAAAACTTCGGTGGTATAGTTTTGATCGAAGCTGTCGGCAAACGACCGGTATGAGCGCATCACCTGCTGGCCAAACTTACCAGCCATGGTCATGTTGGCATAGATGCCCTTCCATGATACGTTAAGTTGCAGACCCAGTTCAAAATCGGGGATGGGGTTGCCCAGCATCACTCTGTCGGCATCGTCAATCACCCCGTCATTATTTTGATCTACAAAACGCACATCTCCGGGGCGCTGATCTTCGAAGTAGGGCAACCCTTCAGGGCCTACCCAGGCATCGGCCTCAGCCTGGTTCTGCATAATGCCAGCGGTCTGGAATCCATAGAAGTAACCTATGGGATAGCCCACTTCTACCCGCGACACATAAGATGTGCCCTGCGACAGCACGTTGGAAGGGCCAATAAATACCTTTTCTGCATTGTTCAGTTTCAATACCTTATTTTTCAGGGTAGCGCCACTTACGATAACACCATATTTGAAGTCGTTAAGTTGGTCTTTCCATCCTAATTGCAGTTCAAAGCCGGAGTTTTGCACGTCACCCCCATTGATCCAGGGCGCATCGGCGCCGGTCGTGCCCAGTGCGGGCGCATGCACCAACCAGTCCTTGGTGGTTTTTTGATACCAGTCCAGTGTCAGGTTCAGGCGCGATTTCAGGAAAGCAGCATCCAACCCGATATCGATCTGCTCGGAGGTTTCCCAGCCGATGTCCCGGTTAGGGGCATTGACCGGCGCGGCCGTGGTTACTGCCGATAGCTTGTTGTCGCCAAAGAAATAACCCTGGCCCACAAAGTCGACGTTGGTGAGGTAACGGAATGAACCTACGTTCTGATTACCGTTTTGCCCCCAACTGGCGCGCAACTTGCCCACTTCAATAAAGCTCAGGCCTTGCAAGAAGGATTCCTGCGTGAAGTTCCAGCCGGCTGAAACCGATTGGAAGTTACCATATTGTTTGTTGCCGATGAAGTTAGATGAACCATCGCGCCTGAACGTGTAGTCCAGCATGTACTTTTCACCGAAGTTGTAAGATAACCGGGCCATGTAAGACATGATGCCCCCACCATTGGCAGCCCAGTCCACACCATAGTTGCCCAGGTCGGCCACTGATTGAGGCGGCACTGTATTGTTCAAATAGGCATAGTCCGGATCCTGAAAGAGAGTATTCAGCCTGTTGCCACGTACCTCGCCATTGAATATATCGTTTCTGATCTGCTCGTTACCCACCATTACCTGCACATTGTGCTGGTTAAAAGACTTTTCGTACGATGCGGTGGTTGTCCAGGTAGAGGAAGCGCCCTGGTACATACTCTGGTTCACTGCATCGGGCGGATTATTGCCAAACTGATGACCTAATCTATAGACAGGAGTGTATGACCGTCCATGCCCAAACCAGGAGTTGATGCCATACGAAGACCTGAGCTTCAGACTCTGGATCGGCTCCAGTTCAGCATAGACGTTGCCAACGATGCTGTTGCCTTTGTACCAGCCATAGTTGTGGCGGTAGAAGGTAACGGCCACCGGGTTGTGACGGCCGAGGGCAATACCCTCCAGTGTGGGGCCATAGCCATATTCATTGGGAGAGCCTTCCCAGTAAACCGGCATGAGCGGGTCGGCGACCAATGCGTCATGCAACACGTTCCAGTAGATGCTCCCAGTGCCTACTGAGCGGTTGGTATTGTTGGTGTAGGTGAAGTTTTCACCCAGTTTCAGGATTTTTCGTCCGCCGATCTCGAATAGCTTGAACTCGGTGTTCAGGCGGGCGGTAAGCCTCTTGTAGCCGGCATCAATAATGTCGCCTCCAATCATGCCGGCCTGGTCAAACCATGAAAAGCCTGCTGCATAGGTCATGTCCTGCCCTGCTCCCGTGATGTTGATAGAATGGCTTTGCATGGGCGCATCTTTCTGCACCATTTCATCCACCCAGTCGGTGCCTTTCCAGCCGTTTTGCAACATGGCCCATATATCCTCTCCATATTGCACGCCCAAACCAGGTTGTTGGGTTTCAAGCCAGCCGTTGCTCTTGAGCAGGTTTTCCCAGTCGAAGCGCGCTAAACCATCGTTCATCCGGGCTTCGTCCATGATGTACATATACTCCTGGGCGTTGAGGGCTGCGGGCTTTTTATAGATGTTTTGGATGCCGTAGTACGCATTGTAGTTGATCTGCGCTTTTGCACCTGGTTTCCCTTTACGGGTAGTGACGAGGATTACCCCGTTGGCGCCACGAGAGCCGTAGATGGCTGCCGAGGCAGCATCTTTCAGCACATCAATTGATTCGATGTCTGATGCGCTCAGGTAGTCGATATTGCCTACGGGCACTCCATCCACAATGTAAAGCGGCATGGCATTGTCATCACTTCCGTTACCAATCGTGCCGATACCCCGGATCCGCACCCGCGTGCCTGCACCGGGCTGCCCACTGTTCCGGGTGATGCTCACACCGGGGCTGATGCCCTGGAGGGCTTCAATAGGGGTAGTGGTATTGAGCGCTTGTAGCATCGATCCGTCCTGGTGAAGATTGGCGCCGGTTATTAAGGCTTTCTTCTTTTCGCCATACCCGATTACCACAATCTCTTCCAGTGAAGTGACATCGAGCGTCATATCCACGTCTATCACCGTGCGCGAACCAACGGCCACTTCCCTGGGATGGTACCCGATAAAACTAAAAACAAGGATAGAGTTATCGTTAACTCCTCCTATCGTGTAAGCTCCTTCCACATCCGATGTTGTACCGGATGAAGTTCCTTTAACTAACACGTTGACACCAGGCAGCGGCTGCCCGGTTTCATCGATTATTTTCCCGGATACTGAGCGATCCTGGGCAATAGCCATCGATGAACAAAACCACAGCAACAGGGCTGTGAAACTCAATCTTCTGTAGAGTTTTTCCATCATCATTTTGGGTTAAATAGTTTAGGTAAATTATAATGCACAGAACATTATTAGGCTCTATACACAATCCGAAAGTAAAAATTTTGGAAACCTAATTATAAAATCAGCAATAAAACTTCACGAAAACGTTACCGTAAACGTTTGCGGAAGTCGTTTGCGGTAACGTTTTATTGAGAATGGCGGCCTAACGGATATTACTTATACTTAAATAACTTAATAACTATACACAAATTTTCCCTGCATTACATTTCTGAAAAATGCACCCTGTTCGGTAGGTTCGTAATTCCAGTTTTGAATCATTTGAGGAACCCAGTCCGGATCAAAAACCCATGCACACCACGAGATTCCTTTTTTATTAAAATAGTTCATAATGCTTGCGCCATAGGTGTCATCATCAATCAGGTGATTCTCGTCACCCTTAATCATATAACCCAGTTCAGTGGCAATAAGAGGATATTTGTCTGCCACAAAACCGAAGGCTTCTTCCCATTTAGGTTCGCGGGGGCGAGTACATTTACCGGGATAAGGATGCGTAACGTAGGCAATACCGGGACGGTTAATCGGATCCTTCTTTACCGGCCGAAGATCGTAGGCCCAATCAAATCCACCTACCAATGGTATTTTATTTTTATCGTGCGCTTTGATAATGTCAATCATATCTTCTGCCATCAACTTCCATTGTTCCCATGTACAATTACCCAACGTACCATTGTACACAGTAGGCTCATTGAATATTTCGTAAAATGCAACTGTAGAAGTTCCTTTGTAATGATTTGAAATGAACCTCCAGAAATTATATGTCTCCTTTTGTGTTGTGTTATACATGTCGGCTTGAAACAACTCCATGCGCAGATTGCCAATGGTATGCCAATCGACGATCACATAGATTCCTAATTCAGAACACCAGTCAACAGCTTCATCCAGGATTTTAATGTATTCAACCATGCCACGTTCATGAAGGGCCACAGGATGAACAGGGATGCGAACTAAATTTGCACCCCAGCTTTTGATTACTTCAAAATGTTTGCGGCTCCATTTTCCATTCTTGATTAGTTTATCAGGATCAGAAATGGAAAGTCCTTTGAATACAACCACACTGCCACTTTCGTCGACAAATTTATTGCCGTTGACCTTTATGAGACTAAGGGGTTTTATGTTGTCCTTTTGCGTGTAAGCTTTTATAGCTTCTTCCTTCCACCAAAGGGTTTCCTGCGTTTGAGCGTTCACTAACGTTGTGGCAATGCTACTGGCGCAAACTAAAAGTATGAGTTTCAGGGTTTTCATTCTATATTTTTTTGGAGGTGTAAAAAGAAGACTTCTCCTCCGGCGTGGAGGAGAAGCCTGGTATTACTTTCTTTCCAGTCTAAACCTTGTTTTTAATGTACCGGTCATCAGGGTAAAATATCCATCTTCAAGAACATGTTCACCTGTTTTATCGGGAAACCAGAGATGTTCGGATGGCTTGATCGTGAATGAAAAGTTTTTGGACTCACCTGGTTTGATCAATTCCTTTTCATAATACTTCAGGTCGTGGACGGGCCTTGAGAGACTGGCCACTTCATCATGAAGGAACCAGAGAACAGCTTCCTTTCCGTCACGGTTGCCGGTGTTCTTCACTGTTACTGTAGCTGTGATTGTTGCATCCGGTGAAGTGAGAACTGAATCGCTCAGAGTGAGATTGCTATACTCAAATGTAGTGTAACCTAATCCAGTGCCGAAAGGAACCAGTGCCACCGGATTAGGAATTTCATGAGCAAGTAACACTTCACTGGGTTTATGATTGTGTGGCACAAGCCGGTTTGCCGAGTGCGGATAATTGAAACTCATCTTCGCGCTGGGATTTACTTTTCCGCTAAGAATTTCAGCAATCGCTTGCCCACCCTGGAATCCGGGAAGACCGGCAAAGAGAACGGCTTTACATTTATCATACACAGAAGTGATAATACGAGGCCTTCCGGCAATCATAATAAGAATAACAGGTTTACCAGTTGCCTGAGCAGTTTTGATAAGATCAATCTGATCACCAGGTAAATTGATATCTAAAATACTTCCATAACCTTCTGCATAGGCCATTTCACCAACAGCAATTACTATTGCATCCGCACCTGCAGCTTTCGATTTTATCTCGGCAGCATTTGCGGCTAAGGTTACACTACTGAATTCTTTCTGCATAGCCGTGTAGACGGTATACATATCTTTTGGATAAATACTTTCGTCACTGGTCATCCAACGAAGGGTCCATCCGCCGCTCAGTACTGATTTCAGATTTGCATTAGGACCAGCAAGCAGAACTCTTTTTGACGAAGCTAATGGAAGGGTACCATCATTCTTCATTAGTACAATTGATTCGCGTGCAGCCTCCAGTGCTTTTGCCTTGTTCTCAGCAGTTCCAATTCTATTGAAGCGATCATTTCGCGGGTAAGGATTTTCAAAAAGTCCCAACTCAAGTTTCAAGCGAAGAATGCGTGATACCGAAAGATCAATTCTTTCTTCACTGATCCGGCCTTCTTTTACAAGCGCAAGAAGGTGATCACAGAAGTCGGTAGTATAAGGTGTCATAGCCACATCAATGCCGGCCATAATAGCTATGTATGTAGCATCTTTTTCATCCTTCGCTACTTTGTGATTTCTATATAACCGAATGATGTCTTCCCAATCGGTAACTGCCACGCCTTTGAATTTAAGTTCCTCTCTTAAAAGCTGGATAAGAATTCGTGATGATGCATGAACAGGTTCACCATTGAGTTCACCGCTGTTAATCATAACGGTCTTTATGCCGGCATCAATTACTGCTTTAAAGGAAGGCACATGAAATTCATAAAGCTCTTGTTCTGAAATAATGGTTGCGCCTCTGTCCCAACCAAACTTAGGATCGGAGTAAGCCAGGAAATGCTTTGCTGTTGCTCCGATTTTATAAGGGGCTATGTCCTGATTTTCCTGGATGCCTTTCAGGTAAATGCTCCCCATTGTTGAGGATACATAGGGAGATTCTCCCAGCGTTTCATAGTAGCGTCCCCACAAAGGTGTTCTGGCTATATCCAAAACCGGGGCAAACAACCATTGATGTCCTATGTCTGCTGTTTCTATTGCAGTAACGTAAGCCATATCGGCTGGAAACTGATTATTATAAGTGGCGGCAGTATTGAGTGCATGCGGGAAGATGGTGCTGCCTTCAAGATAGTTTGGTCCATGCATGTGGTCAACACCATAAATGATAGGGATTTTCAACCTTGATACTTTCATGTTGTATTCCTGCAGGTCTTTATAAAATTGATACCAGGTTTCTGCGGGAACAGCAATACCGTTAAGGAAAGATCCCACATGATATTTTTTAAGGATGGTTCCCAGCTTCACTGTATCAATTTTTATTTCAATGCTAAGGTCACTTCCTGCGCCCCAGTTTGCATTAGTGACAACGGCAGAATTGTTGATCTGCGTCATCTGACCAATTTTCTCTTCAATGGTCAACTGACTTAATAAGTCATCAATTTTCTTTTCAATTTCCGAGTTGGTGGTTTTCTCAAACGACCTCAGATCAGCGAGTGAAAGGTTTTTCTTTTCAGAGGAGGTTGTCGGCTTTTGTTCACAACTCAGAAGAAGCACAGCAACACCCAGTATGCCGGTGAGCATGCTCAGATAAACTTTCTTCATGGTAAATAGAGTGGATTAAGTTGGTTAACTTGAAATTTTAACTCGTACACTGGTTTGGAAGTGTAATGTTAATAAAAAATTGTAATAGTCCGAAAGACCGGGAGGGGTGCATTTCAAATTGTCACTGTTGAGAATATATTTTGTCCTACGGCAATGTCATTAAGTTAAGCGCACCACACGCCCTCTAACTCCCTAAAGCCTGCCGGCAAAGGCAGGGGAGAACCACAGCGTGCTGACCCTTTAGGATACAGGGCGTGCGAGGGCTGTATTCCTCTTAACTTAATATGATGGTGCGACAATTTGAAATGCGCCCACCGGGAGTCCGAAAGTCGGAAAGAAAATTCTGGCTTGTTCCGGGTACCAAATTCGATCAAGTAATAGCTTATACTTTGTGAAGGGTTTAAAAAACAATATTTTTAAACATTCATTTCAAAATGATAGAGTGGACTTATGGAGAGCCTGATGCAATTAAAGATAGACAGCGAATCAAGAATGCCGAAGTACCGGCAAATTGTGAATTCCATCATGGAAGAAATCGAGAAGGGCACCCTTAAAGTTGGTCAGCGCATTCCTTCCATTAACGAGATAAGTGAAGAGTATTATCTTTCACGGGATACAGTCGAAAAAGCTTACAACCATTTAAAAGAAAAAAAGATCATTGTATCCGCTAAGGGTAAAGGTTATTATGTTGCCCGTGCGGTTGTCGCCTCCAGACTAACCGTGCTCTTTCTCATGAACAAGCTTAGTTCATACAAACTTAAAATATACAATTCATTTGTAAACAGTATCAGTAGCAACGCTGTGGTCGACCTGAAAATTTATCATTGTGATGAAAAGCTTTTTTTAAATGAGTTGGAAGAAAGTGTGGGTGCGTATGATTATTATGTTGTGATGCCTCACTTCAAGGATGAAAACTTATTGCACAAGACGGCCACAAAAGCGGTATATGATTTATTGAAATCATTGCCGCAGGATAAGCTTATTTTTATTGATAATATTATTCCTGAGCTAAGACCAACCGCTGCAGTTTACCAGGATTTCAAAATGGATATATACGAAGCCCTAAGTGAAGGTAGCGGCTATTTAAAGCGATATGAAAAACTTATTTTGGTCTATCCTTCCAAATCATTGTACCCTTATCCGATGAGGATACTTCACGGATTTCAAAAATTCTGTACCGACTTTAATTTCAGTTTTGAAGTACTAAATGAAATTTATGCTGACATGGAACTGCACCCGAAGGATGCTTATATAATCATTGAGGAAAATGATCTTGTCTCATTAGTAAAACAGATTCGTGATAAGAAACTTGAAATGGGAAAAGACATTGGCATTATATCCTACAATGATACTCCTTTAAAAGATCTGCTCGGCATAACCGTAATCTCCACCGACTTTGATGCTATGGGCGAAACCGCGGCTTACATGATTCAGTCGAAGAAGAAGGAAGTGGTGAAGAATGCGTTTAGATTTATAAATAGAAATTCAATTTAAAGTCCGGAAGACGGGAAGTCAGAAAGACCGAAGAAGACTCAATCATTCAATATTCAACATTATTATTCACCCATTTACTCATTCACTCATTCACTCATTGTCTATTCAGCATACTACAGGACAGCAGCCCATGACGTTAACATTATGTTTACTAAATTGTAAAATGTAAATTCTCACTTGCTGATGTTTAATAAGAAGAATCTCGTCACCAACCTCGAAGCTGTAAATGAATATGAACGTGAACCCGTGCCGTCACATAAGTGGAAAGGGTGGGGGAGCTTCCTCGGTATGTATGCCGGTGAGCACATAGCAGGGACGGAATTTGTTATTGGCCCGTTGTTCCTTGTTCATGGCGTTACGGCCACTGATCTTTTCTCCGGACTTCTTATTGGAAATATATTGGCGGTACTGAGCTGGGCTTTTATCTGTGCACCCATAGCCGTTAAAGTTCGGTTGACGTTGTATTATCAACTGGAAAAAATTTGTGGACGTTATTTAGTAAGCACGTACAATGTTGTGAATGGAATTATGTTTTGCTTTCTGGCAGGCTCCATGATTGCCGTATCGGCCACTGCTGTTGGGATTCCTTTTAATATTGACATGCCTGGTTTGGGTGATTGGCTGCCGACCAGTATAGGGTGGGTTGTTACAGTAATAGCTGTTGGTATTGTAATCACGATTGTTGCTATTCTTGGATACGAACAGATTTCAAAGTTTGCAAATGCATGCGCTCCGTGGATGATTTTAGTTTTTATTGCAGCTGCTTTTGCCGCTATGCCTGGTCTTGGCATTCATTCTCTGGATGATTTTTGGGAAATAGCGCAGACGAAAATATGGACGGGTGTTCCTGCGCCGGGTCAGTCCAAATTCACCTTCTGGCATATTATGTTCTTTGCCTGGTTTGCCAATATGGCTATGCACATTGGCATGGCTGACCTTTCAATTTTGCGTTACGCAAAAAAATGGTACCATGGTTTTGCGTCCGCTACAGGTATGTTGCTCGGTCATTTTATGGCCTGGATCTCTTCAGGAATTTTATGTGCAGCGGCGGCAGGAAATATAGCGCCAGGTCCTATTGCTTATAGCAGTGCAGGCATAGCCGGAGCGTTGTGTGTGCTCATTGCCGGATGGACAACAGCAAACCCGACAATTTATCGTGCAGGTTTGGCATTTCAGTCTATCGTTCCTTCGAAGAAACGTTGGAAAGTAACATTGATAACAGGATTGATCACCACCATTGCTGCCTTGTTCCCTGCATTGGTTATGAGGTTGCTTGATTTTGTAGCACTGTATGGTCTGATGTTGATGCCGATGGGAGCGATAATCGTTATCGACTTTTATGTTCTGCCGAAACTTGGCTTGAAAAGTAATTTTGCCAGCGTAAAAGGTATCAAGTTTAACTGGGCTGCGGGAATTACCTGGATCGGAACATTATTACTTTGTCTTTTCCTGAATTTTTCCCGTGGCGTTGATATCTTTTTCCTGGGATTGCCCGGATGGTTTATCGCGTCAATTATTTATATCGTGTCAAACAAGATAATGCAGGGATCACCTGACAAGTCAACCAGTTTTCAAAAAGCATAATGAGATGAAACCGATCACAAAAATACTTTCTTTTATAGGACTGGGCCTGACGGTAATACCATCTTTCCTGGTATTTTCCGGATCCCTGACGCTCGATCAACACAAAACCTATATGTTGATTGGCACGATCTTGTGGTTTGTAACTGCACCCATGTGGATGAATAAAAAGTGAGGTTCCTCGCGTGAGTTTTCCTGATTATATTTAAGCAATTATTCATTCACCCATTCAGTTATTTACGCATTGACTTATGCACTCCCATCCCAAACAAGCGGAAGAGTTTGTTAAAAACAAGGAACGTACAAAGTGGCATGATGATACGCTGTGGTTTATTCGCGAAAAGCGAGACGTGGCTTCATCTTCTTTACCCGAGTGGGAATACCTTCGCGAGGTTGGATCGCAGATAAAGGATAATGTGCTCTCTCACCTGGATGAATACCTTGTTGAGTTTGAAACAAAGGCAAAAGCAAATGGTGTTGAAGTACTGTGGGCAAAGGATGGAAATGAACACAATGAACATGTTTACAACATTCTTCAGAAACACAATGTTAAGGACCTGGTAAAGAGCAAATCGATTCTTACAGAGGAATGCCATCTCAATCATTTCCTGGAAGAAAAAGGTTATGATGTTGTTGACACGGATCTCGGTGAACGAATCGTGCAGTTTCTGAAGCAGCCGCCAAGTCACATTGTAATGCCTGCCATCCACCTTAAGAAAAAAGAGATAGGCGATATCTTTCATGAAAAAATTGGGACAACGGAAGGTGCTGAAGATCCCCAATATTTGACGGAAGCAGCACGAAGCCACCTGCGTGATAAGTTTTTAAATGCAGATGCAGCGCTGACAGGAGTAAACTTTGCCATTGCAGAGACCGGTGGTTTTGTTGTATGTACCAACGAAGGTAATGCTGATATGGGAGTACACCTGGCGCCGGTGCACATCGCCTGCATGGGCATCGAAAAGATTATTCCTAAGGCTGAGCATCTCGGTGTGTTTACGCGTTTGCTTGCCCGCAGCGCTACTGGCCAGAGCATTACTACCTATACGTCTCACTTTCATCGCCCAAGACCGGGTTGTAAGATGTACATTATTCTTGTTGATAACGGACGGACACAGCAACTGGGAAGAAAAGATTTCAGGAACTCTTTAAAGTGCATTCGATGTGGCGCTTGTATGAACACATGTCCCATCTACAGGAGAAGTGGTGGATTCAGCTATAACTTTACCGTTCCTGGTCCAATCGGTTCTATACTTTCCCCTAACCTTGATCTTAAAGAATACAGTTCGCTTCCTTTTGCATCAACGTTATGCGGTTCATGCAGTGATGTTTGCCCTGTGAAAATTGATATTCATGAGCAACTGTTCAAATGGCGCCAGGTTATTGCTGAGAATAACAATGCAGGTCTGGCAAAGAAAGAAAGTATGAAAGTTATGGGCTCTACATTTAGTAAACCTTCTACTTATCGTTTCGCAGGTAAGGTTGGCAGATTCATGTTAAAGATACTTCCCCGTTTCATGATCTATAATTTTTTGAATCCGTGGGGAAAATCACGCGAACTCCCTGAAGTTCCAAAAGAAAGCTTCCGTGAATGGTATGTCAAAAATCGTAATACAAGATGAGGAGCCGGGAGAGCATACTTGAATCTATTCGTGTGAATAAACCTGAAGTTAAACCTTTGGCTGATTTCACATTTCCAACTAGCAGGGGGGCTGATTTGGAAGAACAATACAAACTATCACTTCAAAAGAATGGTGGTAAATTCTTTGCGTTGGAATCACCATCGTTAGTGAATGATCTCATTCGTGAAAATTTTCCGAAGGCCAGGCAAATTTGTTCCCTGGTGGAAGGCGTGAAGAGCACCAGGATTATTTCTTCACAAGATTATCCACTTGCCCTGCATGATCTTGATCTTGCCATTGTACAGGGAGAAATTGGTGTTGCTGAGAACGCAGCTATATGGCTTCCTGAAGAAAAGTTGATTGTTCGTGTGTTACCTTTTATTACACAACATCTGATCATTGTACTAAGAAGACAGGATATTGTAGCCACCATGCACGAAGCCTATGCCCGCATTAACCTTAGTGAAAATGCTTATGGCGTATTCATAGCAGGACCATCAAAGACAGCGGATATTGAACAATCGCTTGTGATAGGTGCGCATGGTGCGAGGAGTTTAATTGTTGCATTGATCCCTTGACTTTGTTCAGTGCAATTGATTTGATCTAATGGTTGAGGTATTGTATATTGAGTTCCTTTTCCGGGACGTAATTGTAATTTTTCTAACGTCCTGTTTCACGATAAATAACAAAGTGAAAATTAAGGATTGACCGATAACTTATAACAATCCAAAGCTGTGGAGCAACATCTCTTTTGTCTCAATGCTAAAAAATGAATAATGATATTAAAAAGTAAAACGTAAAAGCCTCTGATCATTACATCCAGCCACCAGGGAGATGGTTATTCCGTATTTAAAAATCTTTATCCCTCTAATCACATTACGCTAAATGCCCGAAGCCAAAGTTCAATTTATCTGCCGAAAGGCATGACAGCGGTTTATATCGAAGTCCCGAAACTACGCCCCGAGCTTCGTGGCCAATTCTCTGCGCGCGGGGACTTCGTTTAAGCCTTATATGTTGTAGGCAGTGCTTCTTTCTTCGGTCATATCAGTCGTCTTACTTTTTGTTTATAGTCCAAATAATTTTGTCCGTGTTCAGGACAAGACACACTCCTGATCTTAATGAACCGTCCCGAAAGCTTTCGGGATGGTGTGAGAGGCGCACCTCGCTGCGAGTAGTAGCGAGGCCGTCTACTCGATTACCTGCTGGCCTTGATTTTGGTGACTCCCCTTAATTCCAAATTGTCTGACGATGGCGTCCAAAGTCTTAGAATTACTCTTGTCAACCTTGTCTACTATCTTGATTATCGGTCTGCAATAGTCAACGTTCGTATCATGTCTTATACAATTCACACAAACGTTTCTATTGAGAAATAAATAATTCCCAATTCTAAAAAGGTCACCTCCAACACTTGAACCAACACAACTTGATAACACTTTTGTCGCTTGTGACTGACTAAGACAGTAAGTCGAATCTGCTAAAGTGAAGATGTCGTAAGAAATATTGGGTGTCCAAAGTTTTCCGGAAAGTTTCAAGCTAATTCCGTCATCAATAGGCTTAGTTCTCCAAAACGAAATTTGTCCGATAGATTTTGCACTGTCGGCATTGTGGTAAATGTCAAGGCTGTAATTCCATAGGTCCAAGGAGTTGCCTTTCTCCTGTCCGAGTACAATTGTCAGCTGGAAATAAAGTCCGATTATGATAAGAACTTTTTCATCAAGGCTTGCAGGTAACGTTTATGTATGTGACGTTGTGGGTTTAAGATTAGTAAATTGTCCCACGACACCAAACGTTGCTTGAAAGATAAAACTAAAAACTTAAACCGAGCCCCACAATGGCACATACATTTTGTGTGCGCCCAGCATGGGCGAAGGTATTCGAAAGATACCGCTTTATTC
>CAZFRM010000015.1:0-145131 GCA_964521255.1 uncultured Roseivirgaceae bacterium | reverse complement strand
GATCTGCTACCGCAGGAAGTAATTTGCCCCTAATGTACTTGGTCGGGTGCTTACCCATTACTGACCAAAGTGGAAAAAGTGACAGTTTGTTTGTTGTTTCATTAAAAGAAATCACAATAGGTGATATAACTTTTATTGATATTCCTACTTTAGTTGCTAATCAAACTTTGCTTTTAGACTGCTTTCACGCGGATGGGTTCATTGGAAGCAATTTGTTGAGAAATTCTATTGTTCAGTTTAATGATGCGAGTAAGACTGTTACTGTTACAAGTGATGGTGATAAACTTACCCTTAACCGCAAACAATTCTCAGCATTATTTCTTAATAAAATTCAAAGCAGTCCATTCTTTTGGATAAAACTTAAAAACAAAAAGAAAGCGAGAGAGCAATTGCTTTTTGATAGTGGCATGGAAGGACTGTACGACTTATCTCTTAGCCATTATGCGTTATTTGAAAAATACAACATCTTTGAAATTCTGGGGAAAGCAAATGGCAGCTATACACTAGGTATGCACGGAACAGCAAACGATACTATCCAATACAAATTGCGACTACCTTCAATGGAAATTAATGCATCAAAATTAAATAATATCACTATTAAAACCACTAATAGTAATAACTCAAGAATTGGAAGTAAACTTTTAGAAAATGGTATTGTAACCATTGACTACAAGAATAGGAAATTCTACTTTGAGCCATTCTTTAGTAAAGAAATAAATCTGTTAGAAAAGGATTTTCCTGTAGAACCGGTTTACAGAAATAATCAGATACAAGTCGGGATTGTATGGGATGCTACTCTCGATGATAAAATTAAGGTAGGAGACCAAATTATAGCCGTAGACGAAATTAGTTATGAAAACATAGAGCTTTGTGACCTAATGACGAAAGAATCTGCGTTTAAAAACAAAGAAAAGATAACGTTGACCACCAAAAATCAAACAGGAAAAACTCAAAAAACAATCATTGAAAAAAAATAACTACTAACACGTTGGGCTTTAAATCAGGCGAGGTTGATGAGCAAGCTAAACCATTTTGTATCTTACTTCAATTAATGAGTGATAAAAGATTGAGCTACAAATGAAGTGAGGTGAGGAGCCCTACTCGGTATCGGTCGTTACTTTTTTTAGTTTAATTTTTGTTTCGGTAGGGAAAAAAGTAACAATACAAATACATTATGTTAGCGGTCATTGTGAAGCGACACCTTAGCTGAATAGAAAACTGTTACATTAAGACAAAGTATTTTTAAATTATAAAGAAACTATCGTTGATGGTATATTCAACCCCCTGCATGAAACAATTGTATTTTATTAAAAAAGGAAAATTAGAATGGAGAGAGGTTGCTCGACCTGAAATTTCTGACAAACAAGAAGCAATAGTAAGACCGTTTGCTGTTGCAAAATGTGATCTTGATGATGCGTTTTTGTTCAATAACTTAACAGTTAAAATTAAAATTGGAACCGCCTTAGGAAAGATTGATCCTAAATATAATTCAATCTTTGGAGATATTTTAAAAGGCCCATTTCCCTTTGGACACGAATGTGTAGCAAAAGTAATTGAAATTGGCGATGGTGTTAAAAACATAAAAATTGGCGATATAGTCAGTGTTCCTTTTCAAATATCTTGTGGGAGCTGTATTAATTGTAACAATGGATTTACAAGTGTTTGTGAAAGAACTCCAGCTCTTTCGATGTTTGGATTCGGAAAGCATTTACAATTTGGTGGTGCAATGTCAGACTTTATAAAAATTCCTTTTGCGGATGCCATGCTTTTGAAAATCCCCAATTATATTGACCCTATTCATTTGGCGAGTCTTTCTGATAACATTCCAGATGCGTATCGGCATTTAAAAGGTATTGAAACTAACCCAAATCAGAAAGTACTTATTGTGGCTGGGCAAGCCAAAAGCGTTGGGATATATGCTTTGATGATTGCAAAAGCATTGGGCGTTGCAGAAATTGATTATGTTGACAATAACAAAGAGCGTTTAGAAATTGCTCAGAAACTGCGAGCCAATAACATTTTTGAAAGCTTCCGTCAAGTAACAGGGAAGTATGATTTGGTAATTGACACAAGTTCAACAAGCAAAGGGTTAGAAACCACTTTAAAATCTGTAAGACATTTTGGAACTATATCGAGTTCGGGTATTTATATTAAAAAAACGCCTTTGTCATTAATTGAAATGTATGCAAAAGGCGTAAATTTTAAAATCGGACTTGCCAATTCGCGAACAGACGGAGAAAATGTATTAAAGCTGTTAGAGAAAACAGAAATCCCTTTTGAGTTAGCAACAACGAAACTTGAAAGTTGGGAGAACGCGGAAAGTGCTTTTCTGACAGAAACAACAAAGGTAATTGTAAAACGAGAAACAATTGCTTGACAACCGACAAAAATGGTTTGACTTTAAGAAACGACAGACGATTGAATGGATAAAAGAACAATTGACTAAAAATGACTTGTGAATAGCCCAGCCCACAATTGGCGGTCATTGTAAAAAGACAGTAACAAACCAAAGACAACAATAAAAAATACAACTATATGAGAAAAATAATTTCATTTATGCACATATCGCTTGACGGTTTTGTAGCAGGCTGAACGGAGAAATGGACTGGATTAAAGTTGATGAAGAAATTTTTGATGACAATGGAAAAAAACAAAAGTGAGAACAAATCGAATGAATCTGTTCAAAGCCCTTTTTCTCAGACATACTTTCACGGGACAAAAGCTGATCTGAAAATTGGCGACTTTATTGAAACAGGCGTTAATTCAAACTACGGACAAAATAATAAAGCGAAATATATCTATCTGACAGCGACTTTGGACGCGGCTATTTGGGGCGCTGAACTTGCATCAGGCGAAGGACGGGAAAGAATTTATTTAGTAGAGCCAACAGGCGTAATAGAGGATGACCCAAATTTAACGGACAAAAAATTTCCCGGCAATCCAACAAAGTCTTACCGTTCAAAACACCCATTTAAGATTGTTGGAGAAATTACTATCTGGCAAGGACATTCACCAGAACAAATCAAAGCAATGAAAGATGGACTTGCAAAACTTGCAGAACAAGGTATTGAGGCAATCGAGGATTAAAATTAAAAACAGAATGAACGTAAAAGCTGCTTACAATTTTTTCATTTTGCTGTCTTTTGTTTGAATGTTCGCAGCCCGTAGACGGCTTGTTTGAATTAGCTGATTTTTGATCATGCACGCAAAGCCGATAGCGACAGGAGTTGAGTTCATCGCCGGTGAACTGACCATTTTCGGTTCGATAAGACAGAAAAACAACATGACTAGTGTCGTGTCATATTTGAGTTGACGGTTCATCCATCGCTTGCCCCTAGCCCCGCCAGCTGGCGGGGAAACAGCGCGCAGGAATGCCCCGCTAGCTAGCGGGGTTAGGGCTGCGTAAGAGACATGAAACTTTATTGTTGACACGACACTATTTGACAACTTAACAAACTATAAAAAGTAACTTTGTGCAAACTGAAATAAGAGATAAAAAGAATGAATTTAGCGATAGAAAATATAGTATTAATTGGCTCTCTATTACTTTTTGTAAGCATTATTGTAGGTAAGACATCTTATAAATTTGGCGTTCCGACTTTATTACTCTTTTTAGCAATCGGAATGTTGGCAGGTTCTGACGGCATTGGTATTCATTTCAACAACCCCACAATTGCTCAATTCATTGGTGTTGTTTCGTTAAACTTCATTTTGTTTTCAGGTGGGCTTGACACCAATTGGACATCTGTAAAACCAATACTTCGTGAAGGACTTGTTTTATCAACTTTAGGTGTTCTATTGACAGCCCTTTCACTTGGAATTTTCGTTTGGTACGTGACTGACTTTACCATTTACGAAGGTATGTTATTGGGTTCAATCGTTTCATCAACAGATGCAGCAGCTGTATTTTCCATTCTACGCTCAAAAAGTCTTGCATTGAAAACTAATCTGCGACCAACTTTAGAATTGGAAAGCGGAAGTAACGACCCAATGGCGTATGTGCTTACTATTGCATTCCTGACCCTGGTAATTAACCAGGACCAAAGTTTAGCTTCTATTATTCCGTTGTTTTTCCAACAAATGATTTTGGGCGGTATTGCAGGTCTTGCTTTTGGCAGACTTAGCAAATTCATCATTAATAAAATCAAACTTGATTTTGAAGGACTTTATCCTGTTTTAGTTATCGCCCTGATGTTTATTACATTTTCTGCCACTGACTTTGTCGATGGTAATGGGTTTCTGGCTATTTATATTTGTGCGGTTTATTTGGGCAATCAAGACCTCATACACAAGAAAACCATTCTCAAAATGTTTGACGGCCTGGCTTGGTTGATGCAAATTGTTTTGTTCCTTACTTTGGGTCTACTTGTTTTCCCTTCACAAGTCTTTCCTTATGTGGGTATTGGTATGCTCATTTCATTATTCCTGATTGTTGTGGCTCGACCTGTAAGTGTTTTTCTTAGTTTGATATTTTTCAAAATGAAATTAAGAAGGCGGGTTTACATTTCGTGGGTGGGCTTGCGTGGTGCAGTTCCAATTGTATTTGCTACTTACCCACTTTTGGCAGGAATTGAAAAAGCAAATATGATTTTCAATATCGTATTCTTTATTTCAGTTACTTCGGTGCTCATTCAAGGTACAACTTTATCAATTGTAGCAAAATGGTTGAACGTAGCCTTACCTGAAAGAGTAAAACCAATTTCAGAAATTGAAAAACTCATTTTAGACCTTCCAAAATCATCTTTACAGGAATTTGAAATTTTGCCCGATTTTCACGCTGTAAACAAAAGAATTGTTGATTTGAATTTTCCAAAATCTGCCTTTATCGTAATGATTAAAAGAAACGGAGTATATATCCGTCCGGGCGGTTCAACAGCGATAGAAGCAAAAGATGTTTTAATGGTTCTTGCAGACAGCCAGGAAGATTTTACCAAAGTGAACGATTCTCTTTTATAAACCAAATAATGCAATAAAATCATAGTGACGTGAAAAACGATTTATTACACGTATTACGTAATATTACACCCGAAACTTCGTACTGAAATACGACGTACATTTTTGTGACGTGTACGGAATTTATCCGTTTTTGTAAAATATTTTGAAACTATGAGTGCAACAATTAAAGAACAATCGAGATTTGACGCACGACTTCCAAAAGAACAAAAACAATTCTTTGAGAGAGCTGCATATTTAGGTGGGTACAGAAACTTAACCGACTTCATCATTCTTACGGTTCAAGAAAAAGCAAAAGCAATAATCAAAGAGAAAGAACAAATTATTGCCTCTGAAAAAGATAGTCAAATCTTTTTCAATGCGATAACAAAACCTAACAAACCATCTAAAGCATTGAAAAAGGCTTTGGATGATTATAATGCTTTTGTCTCAAACTCGAAATAGAATAATGATTGAACTGTTAGGCAAAAAACACAATCGAAACGATTTTGACTGTGAGAAAGAGTTTATTAAACAACTATCTGAAAAATCAAGCCGGACAAGACATAAAAAGAAAATTAGCTGCTTGTTTTGTATTAGTAGAAAAAGAAACAAATAACATTCAAGGACACTACACATTATCTAACAATAGCATTCCACTCAGTAGTTTTCCTGAGCAAATTAAAAAGAGGCTTCCTAAATCCTATGTTTCCGTTCCGACAACACTACTTGGGAGATTAGCGATTGATAAAAACTGTCAAGGAAAGGGATTTGGAAAAATCTTATTAATAGACGCTTTGAAAAGAAGTTATGAAATATCGAAAGAAATAGGCTCATTTGCGGTTGTTGTTGACCCAATAGACGAAGAAGCTGAACTGTTTTATGAAAAGTATGACTTTATAAAACTTCCGGACAGTGAAAAAATGTTTATTGCAACCAAAACACTAAAAGAGCTATTTGACTAAAAAATACTGCAATACGAAGAACAGGCACGTATTGATTGGAGGGAGCAGAATTTTTAAATACGGAATAACTATCTCCCTGGTGGCTGTATATAATGATCAGAAGCTTTTCTGTTTTGCTTTTTACTGCACAGCGTCACAGGCCTGCTGCACCAATGCGTGGTAGTCATTCTTTTTAAAGCTCATAATTTTTGATTTTCAAATGAGCATCAAAATTGAATAATGATTACCTTGAATGTTACGCCGCCAGTGCGTTCAAAACCCGACAAAGATCAGCCAACAATAAAGGACTAATGAAAACTTCTTAATCTAAATAATAGATGATGGAAAAGTTAGAGGCCACAATTACTTGCTTCTCATTGATTTTTCTTTGCATTGCGTGTCAGTCTTCTAAAACTTATAAACCATTCGATGTGGGGGAATTGACAGTAGCTGAAATTCACGCGGCTTTCAGGGAAGGTCGCTTCAGTAGCCAGGAATTGATAGCTGCTTATGTAGAACGCATAAACCAATTTGATCCGCTAATCAACTCCATAACTTTAGTAAATCCCAATGCACTCTCGCGGGCAAAAGAATTGGATGAAGAATATCAACGCACAAAATTTTTGCGCCCACTTCACGGTATTCCGCTCATCGTTAAAGATAATATTCACACAAAAGGACTAAGAACTACGGCTGGGGCATTGGCACTTCAGAATTTTATACCGGATACAGATGCTTTCATTATAACGAAATTAATAGACGCAGGAGCCATCGTTCTGGCTAAATCTAACATGGCTGAATGGGCATTTACTCCATGGGGCTCTTTTAGCTCTACTAACGGGGCTACTTTAAACGCCTATAATGGGGAGTACTCATCGGCAGGTTCAAGCGGAGGAACAGGCGCTTCTATTGCTGCTAATTTTGGTGTTATTGGTCTGGGTACAGATACAGGAGGTTCAATACGATTACCCTCGTCTCATGGCGCGTTGGTAGGTTTCAGACCAACAATGGGGTTGGTTAGCCGGTCAGGAATTATCCCATGTGACCTGAGAAATGATATGGCAGGGCCAATGTGCAGAACAGTGGAAGATGCAACACGTGTTTTGGAAATTATAGCCGGGATTGATAGCGGGGATCCATTAACGAGTTATTCAGATGGTAAAACTCCTGATAATTATATTCAGTTTCTTCAAGCCGATGGGTTGAAAGGAGCTCGCATTGGTGTTCTTCGGGAAATCATTGAGACCGAAATTGATCCTGAAATATTGGGCTTATTTGAAAAGGCAATAGCGGACATGAAGTTGATGGGTGCCGTTATAATTGATTCTATTAAGATTCCGGATTTTGCAATCCTGCGCAAAAACCAATGGTGTGAAAATTTCAAATCCGACATAGAAAACTATCTGACCACGTATGTCAAAAATGACACGCTGCAAACAATCCAGGATATTATCAGGATTGGTACAAAATCACCGTTCACAGCAGATCAATTGAAGTTAGTCACCAATCACATCGGACGGTCTGAGCATCCGGAAATCGAGTGCCGGGATGCATACACTGATAATATAAGAGTTGCCTTTCGTAATGCTATCGAAGACTATATGGATAGATTACAATTGGATGCCCTTATTTACCCAACGTGGAATGTAAAACCTTACAGGATGGACTCAATCA
This sequence comes from uncultured Roseivirgaceae bacterium, assembly GCA_964521255.1. Classification (GTDB taxonomy): domain Bacteria; phylum Bacteroidota; class Bacteroidia; order Cytophagales; family Cyclobacteriaceae; genus ZC4RG29. Next base: position 137,581 of record CAZFRM010000015.1, on the reverse strand, counting down.
TTGAGGAATACACCGGTGAAAATACCGGGGCTGTTGCACCGCACACAGGTCAGCCTGCTTTTAGTATTCCAATGGGTTTTATGGACGGGAACTTGCCTACAGGAGTAGAGTTCTTGGGTCGAATGTATTCAGAACCTACTTTAATTAAATTGGCTTACTCGTATGAGCAGGGAACAAAGCACAGAGTACAGCCAACATTAAAAAAATAGATCAGCATGTTAATTAAACAGGGCACGTATTGTAAGGATAAAATTTCAAATAGGGAATAACCGTATCCCTGGTGGCTGCTGCACAATGTGTTGTAGTCATTCTTTTTAAAGATCATAATTTTTTTGATTTTCAGATGAGCATTAAAATTGAAGAATGACTTGAATGTTGCTGACGCAAATGGGAATGTTGAGCAAACTACCGAAGGTTTAGTTCAACAAAATGTTTATGCAATGCGGAGGTTCAGCGTAGGCATTAAAAGCAATTTCTTAATTTAGTTCGGTAATGTGGGACAGACCGGAGATGGTCGGGCTTAACATTTCTTTGCCAGTTGGCGGATTCATTTTTAAGCCCTCCTATTCCCGCACTGCATGAACACAAACGCTATAGCCAATGGTAGGACGACACGCAACCCGACATGACCGACAGGAAAAAAATTAAAGATAAGCGAACCAAGCCCACCCATCACCTTGAATTTTGCAAGAAAAATTTATTCCCAACTCTTTCCCAAATTCAATAATTAACTTTGTAGTTATGAAAATTCTGATTGTTGAAGATGAAAAAGAATTGTTAGAAACGATTGCCGCTTCGCTTACAAAAGAACATTTTGTGATTGAAATGGCAGACGACTTTTATTCTGCAAGCGAGAAAATTGAAGTTTATGACTACGACTGCATTTTGCTAGACATTATGTTGCCCGGCGGCAGCGGACTTCAACTATTGGAACAACTGAAAGGACAAGGAAAATCAGATAACGTCATCATCATTTCTGCCAAAGATTCGCTTGATGACAAACTGAAAGGACTTGAATTGGGTGCTGACGATTATTTGATAAAACCTTTTCATATTGCCGAACTCAATGCAAGGGTGAAAGCTGTGTTGAGGAGAAAAAGATTAGACGGAAAAAACACCATTGAAATTGCAAATACTGTTTTAGACTTGAGAGAACGGACGTTTTTTGTGACCCAAGAAAACGTTCCGCTAAACAGAAAAGAGTTTGACATCTTGAATTATTTCTTGCTCAACAAAAACCGATTAGTTACGAAAACCGCCTTAGCAGAACACGTTTGGGGCGACAACATTGACCAAGCCGATAATTTTGATTTCATTTATTATCAAATCAAAAATCTGCGTAAAAAATTACAAGCAGCCAATGCAGAAATTGAAATCGAAGCCGTTTACGGAATTGGATACAAGCTAATAGAAAAATGAAACTACTCAACAAATCCATAATTTATTTGTCAGTTTCGCTGTTGGTCATTGTCGGTTTATGGGCTGTCGTTTTCTATTTCAATATGCTTGATGAAATTAAAGAAAGTGTTGACGAAGGATTGGACAATTACAAACGGCAAATTGTTTACCAATCGCAAAAAGATTCAACCGTTCTCAAAAAAAATAATTTTGACGAAGGATTTTTTACCATTCGTGAAATAACGCAATCGCAGGCATTGTCAGTCAAAGACCGTTACATTGATACGTTAATGTATATGCAGGACGCAGACGATGAAAGCCCGGAACTTGAACCTGTGCGTATGCTCACAACTGCATTTGAAAACAGCGGACATTACTACGAATTGAGTATTATAAATTCAATGGTAGAAGAAGATGATTTAGTTGAAGAATTACTACGAGAAGTCCTTGCATTATATCTTATTTTGATTGCAAGCATCATTATCATAAACAATGTTGTTTTAAAACGTTTATGGAAACCGTTTTACTCTTTCCTAAATCAACTTAAAAATTACCGACTTGGCAGTAGTAAAAATTTACCCGAAGTAAAAACCAAAACCAAAGAGTTTACTGACTTACAAAATGCCGTAATCACTTTGTTGCAACACAGTATTGAAACTTATGAGCAGCAAAAACAGTTTATCGGCAATGCCTCGCACGAGTTGCAAACACCATTAGCAATAGCAACCAATAAATTGGAATTGCTGATTGAAAAAGGAAATCTTCAAAACAAACAAGCCGAGAGTATTGCCGAAATAATGAGCATTGTTGAACGTTTGGTTCGCTTAAATAAATCGTTGTTGCTTTTGACTAAAATTGAAAATAAGCAGTTTTTAGATAATCAAACAGTTTCGCTCAATGAAGTTGTTCACCAAAGCGGGAACGATTTGGAGGAAATCGCAGAATTTAAAAACGTAAAAATTTTTGTTTCGGAAACAAGCGAGCTAACTACACAAATGGACGTTTCGCTTGCAAATGTTGTAGTTTCAAACTTGCTTAGAAATGCGATTTTTCACAATATTTCCAACGGAATTGTAAACGTTGAAATTTCAGAAGAAGCAATCAGAGTAAGCAACACAGGAATTAACGCACCGATTAATAAACAGAAAATATTTTCACGTTTTTACAAAACTGAAAACAACACAAACGGCACAGGCCTTGGGTTGGCAATCGTAAAAGCTATTTGCGATTTATACAACTTTTCTGTTTTGTATCACTTTGAAAATAATCTTCATTCTTTTGAATTGCGTTTCAAATAACTTTTCCGTTCCCAAATGTTTCCAACTTCACGTTGTTGCTTTGCATCGTGAATGTGATAAAAACATATTTTTCAGTTGCGGTAATTTTTACTTTCGTTACAAACGGAATTGCACAAATCGACAAGAAACCAGACAAGGTTTCGCACGCTGAACCACTTTATTTTGATTTGGTGCGTGATTTGGGTGCAAGAAAAGGCGAAAAGGAATTTAATGTTGGTACAGGGTTCACCAACATCAAAAATTACAACGAACATATAATTTTAGCGGAGTACGAATTTGCACCCATCAACCGTTTGGGGTTTGAAATAGAAACTGATTTTTCTTTCTTCAAAAGAACTGCTGACAATGTTGAAATTCCGAACCACAAATTGGAATCTTTGCGGCTTTCAACACAGTATTCATTTTTTGTTTCAACCAAGTTGAAAACAACATTAGCTGCCGGTTACACACAAATAGTTGAGTTTACTGATTTTAAAAACTACGGAAAAAATAATATCGTTACAGGCACGGTTTACAATCCATTTTTTATTGCAGCTAAACGTTGGGGCGAAAATTTTCATACCTTGATTTATGCTTGTCCGTTGATTGAACATGACTTTTATAAAGAGCCTGCTTTAGTTAATTGGCAAATCAATACTTCATTTCTTTACACCATTCCGCAAACAAAACACTTTATCGGTATTGAATTGAATAAAGAAATCAATAAGGCAAAATTTGAAATGACCATTCGTCCGCAGGTAAAATTAAAGCTAAATCAAAATCTTGCAATCGGAGTTGTAACAGGTTTTTCCATCAACAAAAGTGGCGAAAGTTTCAGCTCTTTTTTCAGAATTATTTATGAACCTTGATAACGTTCCCATTTGTTTCCAGAATTGCAGATTTACTTTATATCATAATTTAAAATCAAAAAAATGAAAAAGACTTTTTTAATCGGTGCATTTGCATTGTCGTTCATCGCAAGTTCAGCTTTCGGACAAGATATTCCACAAAGCCAAGTTCCATCGTTGATAGTAAACAGTTTTCAGCAAACATTTTCTAAAGCCTTTGACGTGGAATGGGAATTGAAAGGTGATTTGTATAAAGTAGAATTTGAAACTGGTTTGCTTGGTACAGACCATGATGCATGGTACGACAAAACCGGAAAATTGGTAAGACACAAAGAGGAAATTTCCAAGAGCGATTTACCTCAAAAGATTTTGGCGAAAATAAACAGCGATTTTAGTGGTTATCGAATTGATGACGTGAAGAAAATAACCGAAGGAAGTAAAGTAACTTACTCGCTTGAACTGAAAACTTTTACAGAAGAATGGAAAGTAGCTTTTGATGAGAATGGAAATCTTTTAAGTAAAGTTGCTGATTAAATTGAAAAAACATCTTCTTGTCTGTTGCCGGCAACAACGTTTTTCGTAATAAATTGTCTTTCACAAATCAGTCCGCCAGGAGAAGGTGTAGCTCACCCGCGCAAAGAATTGGCTCGAAGCTCAGGCAATCCTGCGCGGGACTTCGATGTAAGCCTCTGTCATGCCTTCGACAGATAAATTGAACTGAAGCGCAGGTAGTTTCCGGGTGTTTACCTATGAGATTTCAATACAAAGAACAGGCTCGTATTGTAAGAAGATTGGAGGGTAAAAATTTTTGAAATATGGATTAACATATCCCTGGTGGCTGCTGCACCAATGCGTAATAGTCATTCTTTTTAAAGCTCATATTTTTTTTGATTTTCAGATGAGCATCAAAATTGAAGAATGACTACCCCCTATGCCCGCAATAGCAAACAGCCAAACGTTATGGCCAATTCATTCAGTACAGCTTTCTCTGCGATGCTATCCATGGAGGCAGTGGCTTTGATGAGTGCGCTGTCTACAGCTTGTCTTCGTCCGGCGACCATTCCTTTATCGATGCATTGCTTGAGGACCTTTTCGAAAGAGTTCTTTAAAGATGTCTTCACCATAGCGTTGGCGAGTACGGCAGGGTGCTGTGCCAGGCCAGGGGTTCATCAATGTTGTAGCCGATGAAGTAGAGAATATCGAGCCGTATGGAAGCTGTTGCGATGATGCGCCGGAATGCTAAGACCGTTAAATTCATAAAAGGAAATGAAAACCTGAAAATGTACGCAGGAATTTTAGTATCTTTTGAAAAGGGTTAGCAAGATGTGGTGAACGTGTTTGAGTGAAGATCCGGTAACACGTACGATTTAGATTTATTGAAAATGCATCACGGTAAGGCTTGATCAACTTCAACGCTGATCAGTGCAATACTTTAGAATATATTTTAACCTAACAAAAACCCTAACCATGAAACGGATAATTATTCTATTTCTAGTCAAGCAATTGTTATTGTTTGGCGTTTTGTATCTAACATTAAATTTATATTCCAACTTCAGTCCTAATAACTTATTGTATAAAGTCGATACCACTAAAGTCGATACCATAAGGATTGTTAGTGGGAACACAGCAGATCACTCATTAGTATTAGTTCCTCCTGGCAAAGTCGATGTACTTCCTGAACAAAAAGTTACCTGGATTCTCAGTAATAATCCCAATAATAATGTTAAATCGTTTAGGATATGGATAAAAAATAATTCGCCATTAGGATTTAAATGGCATAACTCTCCATCATCATTAATAAGAGCCGAAAAAAAAACAGCGCGTACAAAACATGTTGAGCCTGGGGATTCAATTATCTATGAATATTCAATTATCTGGAAGGATAAAATGGGAGGAAAGCCGCATCCGTTTGACCCTAAGATTGCTATAAAACCATCAATAGATTTTAAAGGCTATGATTTTTTAGAGTGGCCTTTTTACGCAGTGTATGCTTTTTTGGCAGTCGTAATAACTCTCTTGGACATTAGAAAGATAATTAGTACTGGGCCAGGTGCCTGATATCTTTTATACCAAAATATGAAAATCCCACCCGGATCACGGATGACGTTTAAGATTATTTCATTTGGTTTTATCTTCTTTTGTATTGTTACCTCTGGTCTTGTTGCCCAGGATCAGAGGATTGCTGACAGCCTTAAAATCATCTATCAACAGGATGTGCTAACCGATGAGGCCAGGTTAGAAATGCTGAAGGAACTATCATTTAATGAAATCAGGGATTTAAAAAAGGCATTGCTTTATGCGGACGAGCTAATAAGCCTGGCTGAAGATGAAGGCGCTCAAAATTATCTTCAGAGAGGTTATTTTATAAAGGGAACCAAAGAGAGATTGCTGACGAATATGAAGGAGGCCCTATCTTCCTTTATTAAGAGTGCTGAGTTGTCGAAGGAAATGGATAACGTTGCCAAAGAAGGGGAGTGCTATATAGCTATTGCCGATATTTATTCCAATGCAGGTAATCATAACACTTCTACCCAATATTATGCGAAGGCCATCAGGCTACTTCAAAAGTCTAACGACTCGATCAGTCTGGCTTCTGCATTGTTGAACGCCGGAGACGAATATCTTAAGGCAAAAAAATATGACACGGCTCTTTTGTATGCTGTAGAAGCTCAAGTGATTTTTGACACGCTTCAATACGAAACCGGTAAAGGATACAGCCTGGGAAATATCGGTATGGTCTATGCAAGTACCGGCAAGAACAGCCTTGCTGAAAAATATCTTCAGGAAGCCATCGGCATACTGGAAGCCAACGAAGATTACAATGCCAGTTGCGATTATCTGCTTTCCATGTCGGATGTATATCTCCACAGAGGAGATAAAACCGCAGCATTGAATAATGCATTGAAAAGTCTTGCCCTCGCCAGGCGATACGGATTAAACCAACAGGTTATTAATGCCAATCTTAAGGTGTCTGATATCTACGAAAAAACCGGGGATGCCGGTAATGCATTAAAATTCTATAAGGAACATATTGCCGGAAGAGACAGTGTTCATAATCTTCAGGCAATACAGGAAATGGCCGACCTGCGTACGAACTATGAAGTTTCTCAAAAACAAATAGAGGTTGATTTACTCAATCAACAGAAGAGGGGCCAGAGGAGCATTATGATTTCATTGGCAATCATTTTGATTTTGGCAATCATTATTGCTTCTATCTTATTAAGGAACAACCGTCAAAAGAAAAAAGCTTATGAGGTTTTAAACTTACAAAAACAGGCCACCGAAGAGCAAAAAACCAAGACTGAAAATGCCCTCTCAGAATTGAAATCCATACAAAAGAAAATGATTCACTCAGCCAAGATGGCTTCTCTTGGAGAGGTCACCGCAGGTGTAGCCCATGAAATACAGAATCCTTTAAACTTTGTCACTAATTTCTCTGAAGTAAATATCGAAATTCTGGACGAGATGAGAGAAGTATTTCTGGATAAACTGGAAGCTTCGGATAAAGCCATCGCCAATGAAATTATGAGTGGTCTTGCAGAGAACCTTAAGAAAATAAATGATCATAGCAAACGGGCTGATGCGATCGTTAAAGGTATGCTCCAGCACTCCAGATCAACCACCGGGGAGAAAAAATTGACCGATATCAACGCATTGGTGGATGATTCATTGCGTTTAAGTTATCATGGATTAAAAGCGAAAAACAAGGGACTCACCATAGGCGTTAAAACTGATTTTGATAAAAGTGCTGGTGAAGTAGCTGTCGTGCCCCAGGATATATCGAGAGTTATACTGAACCTTTGTAACAATGCATTTTATGCAGTGAACCTTAAAAAGCAAACGGCGGATTCCGATTATGAACCAACCGTTTTAATCACAACAAAAAGATCAGGAGATAAAGTGAAAATATCAGTAAAGGATAATGGCAATGGAATTCCACAAAAAATACTCGATAAAATATTCCAGCCCTTCTTTACAACAAAACCAACAGGACAGGGTACAGGGCTTGGACTATCCTTAAGCTATGATATCGTAAAATTTCATGACGGTGAGTTGAAAGCAGAAACAGAGGAAGGAAATTTTTCTGATTTTACAATTGAGTTGCCAGTGGGGTATTAGCGCTAACTTGTAGTTAAAATATATAATCCGATTGCATTTGAGATGTGGGGAATTTCGGAGAAATTGAATGGAGTTATATAAAAGCTATGGTGACTGTAAGAATAGTGATGTACAGCATTTTGATCATTTCCCTGAACGTCTCCTGCCGTCAGGGAAGCGAAAAACTACAATCGGTAGCTTCCGATTCAACTGCAATTTCAGACTCGACGGCGAACTTCGCAGTAGATTCCTACACTTTTGATCCCGATAATGAATTCCTCGGCTTAGGCGTGCAACAGTTTGGCGACCTCGACAGTATGGTTGCCCGCAGAAAGATACGTGCCCTTGTCGCTTATACCCACCTTTACTATTATATCGATGGTAAGGAGCGAAAAGGTATTGCCTTTGAAGCGTTGAATAATTTTGAAGAATCACTTAATAAGCAATTAAATTTTAAACGTCAGCGGGTGCGGATTATATTCATCCCCGTCAATCGTAGCCAGGTAATACCGCTTTTACGGGATGGCTATGCTGATCTCGCTTTTGCCGGCATGACGATCACCGAGGAGCGAAAAAAAATGGTTGATTTCTCCAGCCCCTCTATTACCGGCCTCAAAGAGATTGTCGTGGGTGGACCGGCATCGCCCAGGCTTAACACCCTTGCCGATCTTGCCGGAAAGGAAATTTATCTGCGTACAGGAAGCAGCTACGAAGGCGCGGCCCTGAAACTTAGTGATTCACTTGAAAGGTTGGGATTGCCACCCATTATCATCAAACATGTCGATCCTTATCTTGAGTCAGAAGACATCCTGCAAATGGTCAACTCAGGGGCTATTCCATTTTCAGCAATGGTTGAAGACGTAGCACGGTCATGGTCGAAGGTCCTGGATAGTTTGGTATTGTATGACCAGATTCCATTGGCAAACAACATTTCCTACGGCTGGGTTTTCCGGAAGGACTCCCCGAAACTGAGGGCTGCTGCAGATAAGTTCATTAAACAAAATGCCAGGGGCACGTTGATGGGCAACATCCTTTACAACAGGTATGTAAAAGATGCAAAACTCACTCCCGGCATGCACAACAAAAAAACCATAACGCAGGTGAAGGCACTTCAGACTACCTTTCAAAAATATGCTGACCAGTATCGACTCGATTGGCTTCTGTTGGTGGCGCAGGGTTACCAGGAGTCGGGATTAAATCAAAACAGGGTAAGTCATGCCGGTGCCGTTGGCATTATGCAGGTCAGGCCTTCCACCGCAGCAGGTCGTCCCATCTACATCAAGAATGTTAATACCATTGATAACAATATACATGCGGGCACCAAGTATATGCGTTTCTTAATTGATCAATATTTTGACAAACCTGAGATTGATACGCTAAACCGCCATTTGCTTGCACTTGCTGCTTACAATGCCGGTCCAGCCAGAGTAGCTCAATTGCGCAGGAAGGCTAAAGCAAAGGGGTTGAATCCGAACTTATGGTTTGATCATGTTGAAATCATTGCTGCACAGGAGATCGGCCGGGAGACCGTAGAATATGTAAGCAATATTTATAAGTTTTATGCTTCCTATACTGCGCTGGATTATTACGTGGAACAACGCGGCAAAAAACTTATCCAATGAGTCTCTTTCAATTCCGGTGATTGATTCACGCTAAATTATGAATGACAATAAGGACATAGAATTTTTTCAAACAAAGTGCCTGCCACAAAACGCCAGATGTGGATTTGAAAGATGAGTTTGCCTTCTCTAATAATACCGATGGTCGCACCCGGTTTATCGCTACCGGTATGGTTAACCATAAATGGAAAAAGTATATTTTTTTGCGAATGAAAGGGCACTGGCTACAATCAGTTTGTAGGTCGTCCAATCTTTTAAAGACCGGCAACGTCATAATGATTATTTAGTGGCAAGGCACGACGAAACCGTAACAAAGGGAACATCTGACATTCCCAATTCTTTCCCAAATTCAATAATTATCTTTGCCATTATGAAAATCTTAATAATTGAAGACGAAAAAGAATTATTAAAAACGCTTGTCGCTTCATTGACAAAAGAACATTTTATAATTGAAACAGCAAGTGATTTCCATTCTGCATCAGAAAAAATCAGCGTTTATCATTATGACTGTATTTTACTCGATATCATGCTTCCTGGCGGCAGCGGACTTCAACTGCTGGAACAATTAAAACAATCAGCCAAAGCCGACAACGTGATTATTATTTCAGCTAAAGATTCGTTGGATGATAAACTGAAGGGATTGGAATTAGGCGCAGACGATTATCTTACAAAACCTTTTCACATTGCAGAACTTAACGCAAGAATTAAAGCCGTTTTACGGAGAAAACAACTGGAAGGAAAAAACACCATTGAAATTGCCAACCTTGTCTTAGATATAAACGAAAGAAAACTTTCAGTAAACAGAGACCACGTTTCCTTGAACAGAAAAGAATTTGATATTTTAAACTATTTTCTGCTCAATAAAAACCGATTGATTACAAAAACTGCTTTAGCCGAACACGTCTGGGGCGATAACAGCCCATTTGTTTCCAGAATCGCGAATTTAATTTGTAGCATAATTTAAAATCAAAGCATATGAAAAAGAGTTTTTTAATCGGTGCATTTGCGTTGCTGGTCTTCGCAAACATGGTTTGCGGACAAGACATTCCGCAAGGCCAGGTTCCCTCGCTCGTAGTAAACAGCTTTCAGCAAGCATTTCCAAAAGCTTTTGATGTGGAGTGGGAAATGGATGGAGAAATGTATAAAGTGGATTTTGAAACAGGTTTGCTTGGAACGGATCACGATGCATGGTATGACAAAACGGGAAAGTTGGTAAGGCACAAAGAGGAAATTTCTAAAAGCGATTTACCGCAAAGCGTTTTGACAAAAATAAATGCCGGCTTTAGTGGTTATCACGTGGATGATGTGAAAAAAAATACAGAAAGCGGTAAAGTAACCTATACACTTGAACTGAAAACTTCCACGGAAGAATGGAAGGTGGCCTTTGATACTGAGGGGAATGTTTTAAGCAAAGTTGCCGACTGAGTTGAAGAAATATATTTTTGTCTGTTGCCTTGCAAAAATATTTTCTGTAACAAATTGTTTGGCGCAAATCAGTCCACCCGGTTTAGGCAAAGCCAACACGGCAGACTGGTTTGCCTTTGGCATACGACAGGAATTAGACACAATTGAAAGCAAAGGTTGGCAATCTATGTCGTATATCGGTTTGGGACGGAAAAGCAATCCCGATAATTACGACCCATTATTTAAACGCACCATTTTTGTTATCAACCAGGAATTTTATCATCAGTTTCACAGTCGTTGGCAATACTCGGTTGCTTTAAGTTATCGCAGGCAGGATGAATATCTTAACAACCCACCCTATGAACACTCAAACCCAGGATTAAAACAAGAATTTCGGTTTTACGGTAGGTTTTCATATATTCTAAAAACAGCACGAATAAAATTTGTTCCGACACTAAGACAAGAGTTTAGGAAGTTCTATACTCCTGGCTTTAAAAATCTGACCGAAAATTATCAGTTTCGTTCACGGTTCCGGTTACAATTAACTGTAAACTTCGACAGTAAAAAGACACGCCGGCTGATTGTAAGTTCCGAGCAACTATTTTCAATAAGCAAAGAAACACCTCCGAACACCTGGACAGGCTTTAATTACAGAGAAAGCAGATTTTCGTTGTATTATTCTTTATTGCCCAAAACGTTACCGTTCATTTTCAGCATCGGCTATATGAACAATTTGGTTGGACTAACAAAAACTTATGATGTTCACTACCTGGCATTTGACATCGTCATAGAAAATCCATTCAAACTACGACAACGAACAAAGGAAAGTATCAATGAGAACTTAGAATAGTATAACATAGCCACACAGGAACATTTGCAATTTATTCTCGCAAACCAACACGCAGATCTAAAATTGCAAAAGAGCTTGACTTTCAAACTCAGGAAATTATTCACACTAAGTTATGAATGACTTACACCTTTTTCAAAGCCTGCTCAAGATCCTCAAGAAGATCCTCAACATCTTCTACACCAATGCTGAGACGAATTAACGAATCCACTAAGCCACTTTTAATGCGGTCTTCTTTTGGGATGCTGGCGTGCGTCATTGATGCAGGATGATTGATCAACGATTCAACGCCACCTAATGATTCGGCTAATGAGAAAAGCTCAACACTCTCCATTAATTTTATTGTAGTCTCAAGCCGGTCGTCTTTTAATGTGAATGATAGCATACCGCCAAAATCACGCATTTGTTTTTTAGCGATTGCATGATTGGGATGATCCGCAAAACCCGGCCAATAAACTTTTCCAATCTTCGCATGACTTTTTAAATACTCAGCAATTTTTTTTCCATTGAAGCAGTGGCGCTCCATGCGTAAGTGAAGGGTTTTGATTCCGCGTAACACAAGAAACGAATCCTGTGGACCGGGAACAGCGCCGCAGGAATTCATTATGAATGACAGGTCTGAATAAAGTTTATCATCGTTCATCGCTAACGCACCCATCACAACATCAGAGTGTCCGCTTAGATATTTTGTTACTGAATGCATGACGATGTCTGCACCAAGGTCTAGCGGGTTTTGTAAGTAAGGCGAAGCGAATGTATTATCAACGGCAACTATAATTTTGTTCTCTTTGGCGATATCGACACACGCTTTTATATCGATAATATTCATCAGGGGATTTGTAGGCGTTTCGAGCCAGAATAATTTTGTCTTATCATTTACATAAGGAGCGATCGAGTCCTCATGTGTCAGATCAAGAAAATGAAACTTGATTCCATACTTTTCGAATACACGCCTGAACATTCTGTACGATCCGCCATAGAGATCATTGCTGGTGATCACTTCATCGCCAGGGTTTAATAATTTAATTACTGCATCTGTCGCTCCCATGCCTGAAGAAAAACAAATAGCGTGTTTAGCATTCTCCAGCGCTGCAATACTTTTTTGCAATACATTCCTTGTGGGGTTAGTACCTCGCGCGTAAGCATAACCCTTGTGTTTGGCCGGTGAGTCCTGAACAAAAGTTGACGTCTGAAAAATTGGGGTCATAATAGCGCCGGTAGATGGATCTGGCGTTATTCCTGCATGTACAGCTTTGGTTCCGAATTTCATGGTTAGTTATTAAGTTATTAAGTGTATTGAGTTATTAAGTTAACAACATCTTTTAGATGGGTCTTGAGTTTATTAGCAGAGGCCACCCAATAACCTAATAACCAATTTTCTTTCTCCAATATTGGCGGATCACTTCTTTCCATTGATCCCCACTCTTTAAATATAGAGCAGTATTGATCAACATTTTGTCTTCAGGCTGAGAGTGATCGAGAGATTCGAGGGAGTGAATTATAAAATCATAAAGATTTTCACGAAAAGAAATGCCGCTAAGTTCAGATAAGTTTTTTAAACGATCATTAATTTCTTCAAGATTGATATCGTCAGTTTTTACAATAAGGGACTCGTCCTTTGAAGGTATCTCTTTCGCACTCACTTCGTCACTCAACCTCGCAGGTTCTACGATAGAAGCAGCTTGCTGCTTTAAAAATTCATCCAGATCTTTTAGTGTATTTTTCTTCTTGCTCATGATAAGTTCTTCAGTATTTCAGTAGCAACCGGAAGGTAATCTTTTTCGGGTGTTATGGTGCTGAAATTTACAAAAAGATTCTTCTGATGAACAACAACGGGAAGAACTACTGCATCCAGATTTTTCAGATTGTCTCTCACCGTATGAATTCCCGTGGCGCTGTGAATACGATTGGGTAAAATCAGGATTTTCAATTTTGGGTTTAGTTCGCGGGCAGGCGCCAGGTCAGTAACGGTCTGGTAGGTAACCAAAAGATCATTTTGAGTGAGACTGGTAGGTACAATTACAGCGTCGCTTACAAGGCACAGTTTTTTAATTCCTTCATCTGTCGTTTTTCCGGCACTGTCAACAATGATATAGTGGAAACGTTTTGATTCTTTTATCCGGATAAGTTCATCGGCTACATCGTGATCCTGTGAACCCAATATTTCAAATGGTGCCACAGATCCATTCGCTTTGAACAGTTCCATCTTACGCAATGTGCTTAGGGTATAGTTTGTATCGGTTTCTACCAATAAAACTTTTTTATCTGCGTTGTGAAAAGTTGTTGCGAGGTGGATCGCATTGGTCGTCTTACCGGTTCCACCTTTGCGGCTGATGAACGAAATGATTTTTGCCATGATTTAAAAATAGCAAAATGGCAATTCTCTTTGAGGTTTTTTGGAATATGTTTAAAGGACAAACACCACGCATGTCAGGTATTCCATTAAAATAAACACCCCCCAGGTTTCAACGGATAGTCTTGAATAGTGTCCAACTTATCCTTTCCTATGATACGAATCTCTTCCTTTCAACTTTCCACAACCTGGTTAAACAAAAGTTCTTTGCGGGCCTTAACATTCTGGGACTTGCCATCGGTATGGCTGTGGTCTCTCTTCATCCTGAGTTTTTTCTGTTGAGCAACAGTCTTCAATTGCACCGTTTGTTTTGACTCCAATACATATTCAAGATCGGTGACAACGTTCATAAAATTAATGTATCCATCATAAGGTGTGTTGTAATGACTGAAATATTTATGCACATCGCCATCTTGCCAGTACTTGGTGCACATATAATAAAAATGATCGGAAGTAAGAAGCTTCGCCCAGTCGTCAATTAGTTTTTCGTCACCGGTTTCTTTAACACTTTTTTCAAGGGAGTAAATTCTTTCCATGGCATCATGTTGTAGACTATTACCCAGCCAGGCAGACAAATCTCTTTCTAAATCAGCCCATGAGCTGAAGTTGTGAACATCATACTCACCACGGGCAGGATAGGAATTGATTACTTCAGATGGTGTCTTAAAATTGAAATCAGGATGACGAAGAATTTCTGCGGGGAGTTGTTTCAGGAAGTTAAATATTCCGGTCTCGGGCCATTGATGTTCTCCGAATGTTTCATAGTCCATAAAGAGATTTACAACATCACCATTCCCTGCAATCTTGTGAACCCAGTGTGCAAATTTAGGTGCAGTTAATGGCCATTCACTCCACGCTTTGTCTGAAAAGCGAAAAGCTATATCATCCGATAGCCTGTAATTTTTAAGAAGGCATTTCAGGTGTTCGTTGTGAGGAGGATGATAAAGAAAATTGGGGCTTCGGTAACCGAGAACATGATCAAGTCCTTCACAGACAATTCCTTCATATCCCATGGAATCTACAAAGCGGGAAAGTTCGTTATTATAAATCAGCTCGGTGTTTCTGAAAACGCGCGGCGTTTGATGAAATAACTCTTCGATTTTTTGTTTGTGTTTGCCCACTTGCCTGATAAATTCCTCCTTCGAATAAAGGAAACTTAGCGAGTGATTGTAGGTCTCCGAAAGAAATTCAACACACCCGGTATGTGCCAATTGCTGAAATGATTTTAATACATCAGGTCTGTACTTTTCAAATTGTTCTAACGCTGTTCCTGATATTGAATATGAAACTTTGAATTTTCCCCGGTGTTTCCGGATCAGGTCAAAAATAACTTTGTTAGTGGGTAAGTAACACTTTTCTGATACCCGGTTAAGTATTGCTTTATTCTTTTCTTCATCTTCATAGGTATGATCATACCCAATCTTAAAGCAATCATAATGTTTAAGCCGGAATGGCTGGTGAACCTGAAAATAAAAACAGAGAGAAGGCATTTGTATGTGTTTTAGTGTTTACGACATAAGTTTTTATAACTGTGATCTAAATTAATTTCTCGTATTCATTATAAATTTTCTCTGCTGCAGAATCCCATGTCATGGCTTTGGCCTGTTCATTGGATTTCCTTGCGAGCTCTTCGTGAAGTTTGTTATACTTCAAGAGAGCATATATATAATTAGCGTGCTTATCCGTATCCCAAAAGTCGGCATGCAATGAAGCAGTCACGACTTCACTGGCACCAGATTGTTTTGAAAGTACACCCGGGACATGGTGTTGAGCAGCTTCGAGTGCTGTAAGTCCAAAAGGTTCTGAGACCGAAGGCATAAAGTAGACATCAGCCATTCTCAGGAGTTCATCAATTTTTTCTTTTGGAAGGAAACCTGTGAAAATAAATTTTCTCCCCAGTTTCTGATAAGCTGCTGTTTCTAACAAATGTGCAAACTGATCGCCCGTTCCGGCTACGACGAATTTTACATTTGGGTAAACACGAACAACTTTGCTTACTGTTTCCAAAAGAAAATCAGGACCTTTTTGATGCGTGATTCGTCCGAGAAATGCAACGACCTTGTCTTTGAGCTTGTGCTCCTTGCGGGTAAAGGTTTTAGGTTCAATGCCATTGTATACTACTTCAATTTTACCGGGCTCAATATCATAAAGGTGAACGATCCGATCTTTTGTATAATGACTCACGGCGAAAATTTTATCAGCTCGCTCAAGAGCATCTTTTTCCAGGTGATAAATTTCATTCCTTGTGGATTCACCGGCGCGATCAGTTTCCAATGCATGAACATGAAGTACTAGCGGCTTGCCAGAATTTTGCTTGACCTTTAAACCCGCCGGGTAAGTTACCCAATCATGTGCGTGGATGACATCGAAGTCTCCCGTTGAGGCTAATTGTCCAACAAGTTCACCATAGAGGTAAGTCTTTCTCAAAATATCATAACCGTACATATCGCCGTCGGAAAAAAAATGACGTACGGTTTCAATTATTTTTCCTGTTGCTTCAGTTACTTCTTTTTCTTCTTTGGAAGTTTGTCGTTGAAGAATTTTGTTCACTTCGTGATAGGGGCTTAACGAAAGTGGAATTTGCTGAACATCACTTAAAATTTTTTCTAAATTAAATTTGCGTTGCTCGTCAGAAAGTTGGGCGGTGATAAAATTGTTTAATCCGATAATGTTTACATTTTCAAATGAGGATGTAGGATCGCTACGTGGCACAATAAGTTTTATCTGAGCTTTCGATCGTAATGCTTTTACAATTCCGTAAGTTGCTATACCTAATCCGCCGCTAAACATTGGTGGGAACTCCCATCCGAGCATTAGAACTTTCATCTTGTCAAGAGGTTCTTGTTAACTAATCAGGAACAAAAAGCAGAAGAAAACCATTTGTTACCATCGGGTAAACAAAATGTAACGGAACGCAATAAAGGGAAAAGAAAAATTTATAATGGTCAGCCTATTCAAAATCCTTAAACAGACAGAACTATTTGCAAGTAGGAAGTTAGTAAAACTTGCTTTCACTTTTTCTAATCTTCATTAATCTTTTATTTAAATACGTGTAAGTAATTTTACACACAGACCCTTGCAGGAAGAATGATAAAAGTCATTCGATACTCTGATATATTTCATAATTGTTTGAACATGCGGAATAAGTTTTATACAAATTAACATTTGCGAAATTGTTTGCGCCAACGGTTTGGTGATGTGCTTTGGTAAAGACCATTTTTTATCTTTATGCTATGAACCGTATTGACCGACTTGCTGCCATCCTGATACACCTTCAGTCTAAGCGAATTGTTAAAGCTGAAGAGATGGCCGAACGTTTTGAAATAAGTCTTCGAACGGTATATCGCGACGTTAAGGCGTTAATGGAAGCAGGGGTGCCCATTGGTTCGGAAGCCGGTACAGGCTACTTTATTGTTGATGGCTATCACTTACCACCGGTAATGTTCAGCCAGGAGGAGGCGAGTGCAATGCTACTGGCCGGAAAGCTGGTTGAGAAAATGACGGATCAATCTGTGTTAAAGGCTTTCGAATCAGCGCTTATGAAAATTAAATCTGTTTTGAATGATCGTGAAAAGGATCATCTGGAAGAACTTCATTCAAGTGTGGAGGTGCAACTATCAAATCGAGATGATAAAAAGCCGGACTTTCCCGATAGTTTTCTCACGGAGCTGCAACGTGCTGTCGTTCAGAAACAAATGGTGGAGATTGATTACTTCGCCAGTTATAATGATCAGTTGACTACACGAATGATTGAGCCAATCGGATTATTTTATTATAGCGCTGCCTGGCACCTGATAGCTTTTTGCCAGTTAAGAAATGATTATCGCGATTTCAGGGCCGACCGGATCAAAGAATTGCGTTATATAGGAAGACCTTTCCAGAATCATAACCTCCTTTCCCTCCAGGAATATCTGAAGACGGTAACGATGGAACACCGCGAAGTTGAGAAGGCGGTAGTACTATTTGATAAAAAGGTTGTGCGTTATATAGGTCAGCAAAAGTATAATTACGGTTACATCGGAGAGGAAATTGTTGATGATAAAGTCCGCATGACATTCCTCACGGCTTATATACGTTCTTTTGCCCGTTGGTTACTCATTTACGGCAACATGGTAGAAGTTGAATCGCCAGAGCACTTAAATGATCTGTTAATTGATCTCGTAAAAGAACTTGAGGCGCACTACATGAAAGTTACTGCTGAGTAAATTTTCATACTTCCGGAATATTTAATCGAAAAATAATCTCATCACATTATCTGCTGACATAGGGCTGACAGTTTGGTATTCTTTCTTAGCATAAAAAACAACTTGTTATGCAGATCAAAGAAATCAAACCCATTAATTTCCTGTTCTTTCGCACTAAAACAAAGGTAAGTGAACTGGGCAGGTACATTGGCATTGTTGCCCGTGAGCTCTATCGTGATGCGGCCGTCAATAACCTGGAGGTATCCGGTCCTGTTTATTGGAACTATATCGGATTTACCGGAGATGTCTCTAATGAATTTACCCTCGAAATTGGTTTGCCTGTTGCTGAAATTCCTACACAATATGAGGGCAAGTTTCGTGTGAAGCGTGAGGATACCTTTTATTGTGTGTCGCTTCTCCATGAAGGTAGCTGGTTTGATCTTCCTGCCAGTTATGAAAAGCTTATGAGTTTTATTGGCGATCATCAGTTAAATCCGGTTGCCCTGAACAGGGAAATATACATTAACATGGATTTTAATAACCCGTCGGCCAATATTACTGAGGTACAAATCGGGATTAGTGCAGATTCATTTTTTGAAGTTGCTAAAATGCCGGAAGTAAAAAATGTGACAACACATATCGTCTAACGTAAAGTGGGTTATGAAAAGCAGAGGTTGCTATCTTTTTGTGTTTGATGGCTTTTCAGACTGGGAGCCGTCATTGGTAACAGCGGGATTGATGCAATACACAGATGTTGATGTGAAGACATTTTCACTGGATGGAAAACCAGTTCGATCGATGGGAAACCTTAACATCAAATCAGATATGGGATTGAACGACGTTGATGTTAAAAATGTCGATGCCCTGGTATTACCCGGTGGATTGGCATGGGAGAATGGCGGAAACACCGAAGTGAGGAATTTGATTGATACGTTACGCTTGCATAGAAAAGTTGTGGCCGCGATTTGTGGTGCAACAGTTTTTCTCGGCGCTCACGGATATTTGAACGGCATTCAGCATACCAGTAATCATCTTTATTTTCTCAAGCAATCCCGGGGAATGTATAATGGTGAGGACTGGTATGTTAACAAACCTTGTGTTGCAACGAGCAACATCATAACCGCTAACGGAACTGCAATGGTTGATTTTGCAATAGAAGTTTTCACCGCATTGAATGTAATGGACAATGAGGGACTCAACTTCTGGCTGCAGTTTTTTCCGAAGTCAGTTATGCCGAATGTATCAGTTGATGCCTTTGCACATAATATTTGAATAATTCAAGGTGAAAGTTTTCGATGAATTTTAAAACACTACTCCTGTGACCGGTGATCCGTTAACAGGGAACTTTATAACAATCAAACAATAAATACCATGGAAAAACTTGATTTAAAGAAAGAATACAAAACATACTACTCCACACCTAAAACTCCGGAACTTATCAATGTGCCGACAATCAAATGTCTATCTATCAAAGGAAGGGGAGAGCCGGCGGGGGAGGAGTTCAACAAAAAAATAGAAGCATTATATGCGTTGGCTTATGGCGTTAAGAAAATTTGCAAAGTAGAAAACAACGACTTCACGATTCCACCAATGGGCGGACTTTGGTGGATTGACGGCAACAAGTCTGTGCTGGAAGTTCCTCCACAGGAATGGTCGTGGAAACTTATAATTCATCTGCCCGACTTTGTTAAAGCGGAAACGGTCAAACAAGCTAAGGATGAGGTTGTGCGGAAGAAAAGACTTGATCTTATTCTCGATGTGAATTTTGAAAAGTTTAGCGAAGGCAAGAGCTTACAGATTTTACATGTTGGTCCGTATACAGCGGAAGAATCAACTGTAGAAAAAATCAGAAATGTAATGAAGTCAGAGAAGCTGGATCAAAACGGTCATCATCACGAAATATACTTATCTGACCCAAGAAAGGTTAGTCCTGAAAAACTGAAGACCATTATCCGGTATCCGGTCAGATTGAATTAAGAATTCGGTTTCTTTCCCGCAGATTACGCAGACCTGCCTGCCGGCAAAGGCAGGTAAACGCAGAAGCTAAATCTGCGAAAATCTGCGGGAGAAGAATTAAAACTAATGCGTCTTATCTAATTGAGCTAGACCTCTTCTTCATTACTTTGCACTTGAAATCAATGCAGGGTTATGACGCTAACTGAAAAAGTTAAATCAGTCGAAGATATTTTTCAAAAACTTGATTCGGAAATAGCTTCTTTTCAGGAGTGGTCAGGTTTACATTGCCCTCCAGGTTGTGGTAAGTGCTGTTTTAAACCAGACATCAATGCAACTGCTTTGGAATTTTTGCCGATGGCCTTTCACGCTCACCATGATGGTAAGGCTGAAGAACTTTACGAAAAAACAAATGAACAATTGAATGGCCTGTGCATAATTCTTGATTCAAATCGCTTTCATGGAATGTGCAGCAATTATATACATCGTGGAATGATTTGCAGGGTCTTTGGGTATTCGGCGCGTATGAATAAGTATGGAAAACCTGAAATGATTACCTGTAAAATCATCAAGACCGAACAGGAAACAAATTATTTAAAAGCGGTTAATAATATAGAAAACGACGATCACTCCATTCCGATAGCGGATCGATATTATCGTCAGTTAATGATGATTGATGATGAATTGGGGAGAACATTATATCCTATTAATGTAGCGATCAAAAAAGCATTGGAAGCAGTGATGCACTATTATGCCTATCGTGATTAATTTGGGAAGGTTGTCTGCGAAATAAAAATAAGGGTCTTGTCGATAAGCAGGTTAACGGAATCCCAACTGAGTTCAGGGGTCATTGACAAAGAGAATGTACCATTAGACTCCATTTGACTTACCCAAAGAATCAAAATAACAGCAAGAGCCACTACAACTCCGGCTAAAATTGAAAGTTCCCGATATGTAATTCTCAATTTCATGAGTTGACTATTACCAACCCTTGTGCCAAAGCCAAAAGCAGCTATTTATTCAAGAATTTCAGATGGTTTGGCCTGAACATTGTTCGGTTTTGGACATTTGAAAAGCCATAGCGTACAATCTAACTGCAGATTAGCGCAGGTTACGATAGTCTGGTGGAATGTTATTAAAGAAGGATTTGTTTTATTCCTTAATTTTGCAGGAATGAAAAATATGAAGAAGTTATTGACATACGGGGTTGTGATCGTTGGAATTGCACTGGTTTCCTCATTCACTTCGAATGAGCCGGGAACCGTGAAGTGGATGTCGTTTGAAGAAGCTGTTGAAAAGTCTAAAAAGGAGAAGAGGAAAATATTTGTTGATGTTTACACCGATTGGTGCGGATGGTGTAAAGTAATGGATAAGAACACCTTCAATGATCCACAGGTGGCAAAAGTTTTAAATGAAAAGTTTTACCCTGTAAAATTTAATGCAGAGCAACGTGAAGAGATTTTATTTGCGGGTCACACGTTTAAGTTTGTAGCGAATGGAAGGAGTGGATATCATGAACTGGCGGCTTCACTACTTAATAATCAACTCAGCTATCCGACGGTCGTATTTCTTACAGAAGATTTTCAAATAATTCAACCCCTTCCCGGTTACAGAAAGGCTGATGAATTTCATAAGATCGTTGAATATATCGGCAAGGATTTTTACAAGACTAAATCCTTCGAAGATTTTCAAAAAGAATACAAATCACCGTACTCGAAATAGAGGGATTACTTCGTACCTCGTAAATCGTCCCTCGTACCTTCCTAGTGTTCTTTCTTTTCTTCTTTCTTGGTTTTCAAAAAATCGATGTAGCCTAGTGCTGCTGCAAAACCAATAATTACGGCCACGATAGTGATAAAAATGCTGGCCCCGTCTCCGATATACTGTTGAAACATGACTTTAAACTTTAGATGGCAAATCTATACTTTTAGGGCGAATTCAAAAAACCACGTTCGCTAAATGTCACGATTACTTTTGCTCAGCAATTCTACTATGCCGGGAACGCCGTTTTTTTCCTGGCCTGGCCCTTTTGTCAATCAATTTCTGGGAAATGAAAAAATGGAAGTTCTTTTTATTCCCTATGCCGCAGTGACATTTTCACAGGATGAATATGCTGCAGTAGTGCAGAAAGCATTTGAAAATCTGGGCTATTCATTAAAGAGTATTCATGTAGCAAGTGATAGGAAACAAGCGGTTAAAGAAGCAACTGTTATTGTGATTGGTGGAGGCAACACCTTTGTATTGTTGAATCGGTTGTATGAGAATGACCTGATCGATTTAATCCGTGATCATGTACGTCAGGAGAAGCCTTACATTGGTTGGAGCGCAGGTGCAAATATGGCATGCCCTACCTTAATGACAACTAACGATATGCCCATTGTCTGTCCACCATCTTTCGAAGCATTGAACCTGATACCGTTTCAAATCAATCCGCATTTTACAGATTTTAATCCTGAAGGGCATGGCGGTGAAACACGACAACAAAGAATTGAAGAGTTTTTGATCATGAATCCAAATAGAAAAGTTATTGGATTACCCGAGGGAATGTGTCTTCAACGTGAGGGAAAAAATCTGTGGCTAAAAGGAAATGGCTCCGCGAAACTGTTTCAATTCAATACTCCATCGGAACACCTCGATTCCGGAACAGATCTTAGTTATTTATTGAGTTAGAAACTTTTAACTGATAATTTCCGTCCCAGATAACCATTAGGGCGTCTCTAAAAACATCCGCCGTTCTTCTCCTATGGGGATGAGGTTGCCTGTTCAAGCAGGGCCAAATAAAAAATAGTTTTTTGCCCTTAATAGTTATCCATTATCAGTTAAAGGTTGATGGATCAGAAAGTAAGTAAAAGATATCGGTAACAACTGAATCGTCTAAAGTCTAAAAGTGATAGTTAAATAGTCGTGATTTTGGCCTCACCCTAAATCCCTCTCCAAAGGAGAGGGACTTTAAAGATTCTTTTTCGGAAAAGTGTAAACTACATGGTAAATACATACCTCACGATTAACCATTAACTGATAACCATTAACACTCAAGAGCCGAACATCTTTTTCCGCTTACCCATATAATAGAAATTAATAATTCCCATAGCGGTAATCAGACCAAGAATGACAAGAACAATGAACAATTGACTATTTCTTAACTGAAGGGATTTAATGCTGTTTTCTTTTTGTAGCATCTCAAATTCTTTTTCTTTTTCATAAAAGCTCAGGGCCATTTCCATCTGGGGCTATTTTACGTGTACTTTCTTCACCATAAATTTTTTCACGAAGCGAATCATATCGTATCATCGTTTCATATGCCTCCTTTGGTTTGCCTTGTCTTGAAAGTATCTCAGCATCGTATTTAAGAATGGTTGGCAGGTAGGTGTAAGCCTGAAGTTCATTACATAAACTTTCTGCCTCGCTTAAATATTTTTGAGCCGGTGTTGGTTGACCGGCATTAACGTATGCTATACCAATGTTGGTGAGCGTATTAATTATTCCCAACCGGTTGTTATTTTCTCTTTCTATATTCAGGGCCCTGTTGATAGTTCTCAATTGCTTTCTGGTAATTTCCCTGTCGAAAATAAATGTTCCCGATATTGTTAACCGGATCTGCAAACTTGATTCCGCTTTGAAGGCTTAGCTGGTAGGCTTCGGAATAATTCTTCATCGCTTTCTCATACAACTGAAGATCGAAGTTCAGGTTGCCAAGGTTATTTTTCGAACCGATGATTTTATTTTTGTCATTCAATGCTACAAACAATTGCTGCATATTATGTTGAATTAGGGTGATGCTTTCGTTACCTTCATATCATGCTTAAGTTGGGGTCTGTCTTATTACTTTCAATCTTGACATGGGATTGTTTTGCTCAGCAACCCGATGCCGACGAAATCCGAATGAGCATTTATTTTGGCGGTGGTAGTTATTACATTGAAGAGGATCAGGCCCGGGAGCTTCATAATTGGCTTGATACCATTCCTAATCTCCTGGAGAAATATGAGATTCAGTTAATAAGCCATACCGATCCGATCGGCGGACGCGAGTATAACGAATGGCTCTCTAAAATGAGAAGTGAGGCAGTGCAAAACCTCCTTGTACAACGACCAATACCGGAGAACAAAATTTCCATTAAAGACTGGGGGCTGGAGAATCCGGTTTACAGCAACGAAACCTATTCAGGAATGACCATGAACCGAAGAGTTGATGTTATCCTTTATCCTATCGTTTTTTAGTTAAGTCAATGGTGAGCTAACGGGTCTTTACATTTAGACAAACCTCTTAGTTTAAGATTACCACGATTTAACTTTTAACCTTTTAAACCTAACTTACCGTCCGAAAAAGGACACTCTTTTGCATTAGCGGACGAACAATTGCATGAACATAGGCTTTTGGGCTTGAATTTCCCTTGGCATTATTGTTGGCCTTAACGTGACCCGGAGAAACAAACCTTCAATTCTTTTGCATGATAAAGCTTATTGATATCGACAAATATGTCGACTCGCGCTTTCAGCGCACCTTCATTTTAAAGGGTATCGGATTAGATATTCAACAAGGTGAATTCGTAACGATTATGGGTCCCAGTGGCGCTGGGAAATCTACCCTGATGAATATAATTGGTATGCTGGATGAGCCATCAGAAGGTGAATATTATTTCTTTGATGAGCCGGTTCATAAGATGAAGGAGAAGCAGAAATCGGAAATGCATAAAAATTATATAGGCTTTATTTTTCAGGCTTATCACCTTATCGATGAACTCACGGTGTATGAAAATATTGAAACACCATTATTGTACAAAGGTGTAAGCGGCAGCCAGCGCAAAAGCATGGTTGCTGAAATGCTTGACAGATTTAATATGGTGGCCAAAAAAGATCTCTTCCCAGAACAACTTAGCGGAGGACAACAACAATTGGTCGGTATTGCCCGCGCGATTGTTGGTCAGCCAAAATTGTTGCTTGCTGATGAGCCCACCGGTAACCTTCATTCCGACCAGGGAAAACAGATCATGGAAATTTTTAAAAAACTGAATGATGAAGGAATTACCATTATCCAGGTGACGCACTCGGAAGAAAATGCCCGCTATGGTAAGCGCATTGTACGCGTAGCGGATGGTGCTGTAGTGGCCGATGAGAATGTTGTAGGTGTAATGAGTTAATTGATTATGAAAGGGATTTTTTTTGCAGGTGCTTTACTATTTTCTGTACAAGTTTATTCGCAGGCGCCAACCAGGCTCACATTCCGTGATGCAGTAAAAATTGGTTTGGAAAACAATGTCACACTGAATCAACAAAAGAACCAGTTAAACTATACACAGATCAATAAGACGTCTTCATTGCTGCAAATGGGGCCAGGTATTGATGTCAATGCAAATGCCTATCGCAGTGATGGTAATTCATTTAACCAAAGCGAAGGTGTTGTAGTGAACGGTGTATTTGATAATGTTAATGCATCGATCGGTGCATCAATGCCTATCTTCAATGGCTTGAACCAGCTTAATCGTTATCGCCAGGCAAATAATCAAAATGAAGCACAGCTCAATCAAGTTCAGCGCTCGTCACAGGATGTAATACGGGATGTATCAAATCAATATCTGACGTGTCTTTTGGATATGCAACTAATCAAAATTGATGAGGAAAATGTCGCAGCTCAAAAATTGCAGTATGATCAGATCAAAGGACATGTAGACTTAGGAGCAAGAGCAGAAGCTGATCTTTACAACCAGGAATATCAACTTAAGAATGCTGAACTTTTATTGGTAAGATCCAGAAACAAATTTAAAAATGATAAAGCCATTTTGGCGCAAACTATACAGCTTGACCCCTCGGTACATTTCGAGTTGGAAGAAATAAACTGGGATGTGAATAAAATAATGAGCGACACACTTTCCCTTGATCAGATGTATGCAACTGCCCTTGACAGAAGGAATGATTTAAAGCAAGCGGATTATATAGAAAAGGCTGCGCGTTTCGGTTATCATTCATTTAAAGGAAGATATTTTCCTAATCTGTCGGCTGGCGTAAGTTATGGATCGCAATACAACTATAACCATCAGTCAGACGATAACCGCTCTTTCCACGATCAGTTCACACAAGATAATACCCAGTTGCGTTATGGATTAAGTCTTAATATTCCTATTTACTATGGGCTCGCCTATCGTTCACAAGCAGCACAGGCCAGGGCATTGTATGAGAATTCAAAAATTCTTCATGAGAATACGGAAATAGTTGTCAAGACAGATGTCCTCCTTGCATCACAGAATTTCAGAGATGCTATAACATATTATGGCGCTTCTCAGGCACAACTTCAGGCGGCTGAACTTTCCTATCAAACTGAGAAAGAGCGCTACGACCTTGGAATATCCAACATTGTTCAATTGGCTGTAGTAAATCAAACCTACATACGAGCGCAGTCGGATTACCAGAACTCCCTGTACAACCTTATGTTCCAGCGGCTTTTTATCAATTATTCCCTGGGAACATTAAAGTTTGAAGACATTCCATAATGCGGTTATTCGAGCCCAAAGACAAAAGGGCGCATTTCAAATTGTCCCGCCATCATATTAAGTTAAGATGAATACAGCCCTCGCACGCCCTGTATCCCTAAAGGGGCAGCGCGCTGTGGTTCTCCCTTTAGGGAGTTAGAGGGCGTGTGGTGAGCTTAGCTTAATGACATTGCCGTATAAGGGACGAAATACTCTCAACAGCGACAATTTGAAATGCACCCAGACAAAAGGGTATAGCTGAAACTTTTCCATTTTTTTCTATCTTTGCGGCCCCGCTCGGTCGAGTTGGGCCTGTTTTAAGCAAAACAGGAGTGTTTAACAATGAAAAGTGCAGTTGAGCGCCCGGCTGCTGCATGTATTGAAGGGCATTTTCATTTTATGGCTAAGCAACCGCTAAAAGGACCGGACAAGTCAAAGAAACCCGGCCAACAAGGATCGCTGGATTTGAAACCTCCAGCAAAGAAAGCTAAAGTTATTGCGCCAGATGCCGATCCTGAACCTGAGCACCTCAATGAGGAGCTTGAGCTCAAGGCTCTAAAAAAAGAAGAAGAAATTGTTACCGAAGCAATTCCGGTAGCAGAATTGAAAAAAATTGTCCGCGAAAAACAAGTTCCGGGAGAATTTGATTGGGACGCGTTCGACCGCAAAGGCTTTGGAGAAGGTTACTCGAAAGACAAGCGTGACGAGATGGAGAAAATGTACTCCGGAACTGTCACTACTGTTAATACAGGTGAAGTTGTGGAAGGTATTGTGGTTGGTATAAACGATCGCGATGTTATTTTAAATATTGGTTTTAAGTCTGACGGACTTGTTCCTCTGGCTGAATTCAAAGATAAAACAGACCTGAAGATTGGTGATATAGTTGATATCTTCATTGAAGAGAGAGAAGACTCCATGGGCCAGTTAGTATTGAGTCGCAGAAAAGCTAAGTTGGTTAAAGGTTGGGAGAACATTCAAAAAGCTCTTGACAAAGATTTAGTGATCGAAGGTTTTGTAAAACGCAGAACCAAAGGTGGTCTTATCGTTGATGTATATGGTATCGAAGCTTTCTTACCTGGTTCACAAATCGATGTGAAACCTATTCGTGATTTCGATGTGTTTGTGAATAAGTCTATCGAAGTGAAAGTGGTGAAGATCAACTATACGAACGACAACGTAGTAGTATCTCACAAAGTACTCATCGAAAAAGATCTCGAAGAACAAAAGGTAGCGATCCTCAACAACCTTGAGAAAGGTCAGGTACTGGAAGGTACTATCAAGAACATGACAAACTTTGGTGTGTTCATCGACCTTGGTGGTGTAGATGGATTACTCCACATTACCGATATCAGTTGGGGACGTATCAATCATCCTGATGAATTGCTCAAGCTTGATCAGATAGTGAAAGTTGTTGTACTTGATTTTGATGAAGACAAGAAACGGATTTCTCTTGGCATGAAGCAACTCACGCCTCATCCCTGGGATTCATTATCTGCAGAAATTCAGGTAGGATCTAAAGTAAAAGGCAGAATTGTTAATGTTGCCGATTACGGAGCGTTCCTTGAACTTCAACCAGGCGTAGAAGGATTGATTCACGTTTCTGAAATGAGCTGGTCTCAGCACTTACGCAATCCTCAGGATTTCATGAAAGTGGGAGACGAGGTAGAAGCGGTTGTACTAACGCTGGATCGTGATGAAAGAAAAATGTCTCTTGGCATTAAGCAACTTACTGAAGATCCCTGGACAAGACAGGATGTTCTCAGCAAATATGCTGTGGGAACGCGTCATAAAGGTATCGTTCGTAACCTTACCAACTTCGGTTTATTCATTGAACTCGAAGAAGGTATTGATGGATTGGTACACGTTTCCGATTTGAGCTGGACCAAGAAGATCAAACATCCTTCAGAATTCATAAAAGTGGGTGATGAAATGGAAGTGGTAGTGCTTGAACTGGATGCTACTAATCGCAGACTTGCATTAAGCCACAAACATCTTGAAGAGAACCCTTGGGATACATTCGAAACGATCTTTACGATTGGATCAGTTCACAAGTGTACCATCATCAACAAAAATGATAAAGGTGCAATACTTGAACTTCCGTATGGTATAGAAGGATTCTGTTCAGTGAAAAATCTTGCTAAAGAAGATAATTCAAAAGCAGAGATCGGAGAGTCGCTGGATTTCAAAGTGCTTGAGTTTTCTAAAGATGATCGTAGAATTGTGTTGTCGCATAAATCTATATGGTCTGCCGAAGATGATAAGGTAGCAGGGGCCGCGGCACCGAAGAAGAAAGTTCCTTCGAAAAATAAAACTATTGAGAACATCAACCAGCAGTCAGAGCGTTCAACGCTTGGCGATCTTGAAGCGCTTAGTGCACTAAAAGAAAAGTTGTCGGGTCCTCAGGAAGGTAAGGAATCGAAATCTGAATAAGTATTGATTCTTATTTAAGAAAGGTGATCCTGATGGCTATCGGGATCACCTTTTGTTTTAGTTTAAAGTTTAAGGTTCAAGGTTTAAAGTTTTTTAACTGAATTGATTAGTTTTGCCGTGACTCAAGGCATTGTATTAAAACGTTAAACCTTGAACATTAAACCTTTTCTGGCGCTGTGGCCGAGCGGCTAGGCAGAGCTCTGCAAAAGCTTCTACAGCGGTTCGAATCCGCTCAGCGCCTCAAGACCAAATGCCATCAAATTTTATGTTTGATGGCATTTTGCTTTTATATCTGAGCGTTTATTTTCAGCGGAGTATCAGCAGTAGTACAAGACGGAATTGTAAGAGGTGTTAGATGGGTAGGTATAGTATAGTGTCGTGTTATATTTGAGTTGACGGTTCATCCATCGCTTGCCCCTAAGCCTAAAGGGGCATTCCTGCGCGCTGTTTCCCCGCCAGCTGGCGGGGCTAGGGGCTGCGTAGGAGACATGAAAACTTTATTGTTGACATGACAATAGTTTTTCTGCAAACCCTTTTTGCATGGCGAGATCATTTAGTTTTTTAGCACATCATACCTTTCCAACAATACTTTTTTATACTCTTCCTTCTTCTCCGTCGACAAAAAACATTTTTCGATCAACTCCACCGCATTCCCTTTGTTTTCCTCCATTCTTTTAAACACTCCTTGAATCTGCCTGTCATTCAAGCCTAGCCCTTTGCCCAGTTTTATGAAATTGTCGTGTTTCAATTTTTTCTTTTTTCCTTCTAAGGTGAGCGCAAACTCATCATCATCTTTAGGGTTGATTATTACAACGTTTAAGAGATCATATGCCGGGGAAAGTTTCCATTCGTCTCCATTCTTTATCATGGAGAAATTTTTTAAGTGCATGTCATTGTTTCCTGTCAGGAAGCAAAAGACACTTAATTCAAAAAAGCTTACCTGTTCAAGGAGTGTATTGGTGGAATATTCCGCAATAGCTTTACCGATGCGCTCCATAGAGCTTCTGTATTTATCGAAGGCCTCGGTAATTTGAAGCATGTCAATCATGTGAATTTTGGTTCCATCCGGCCGGCGGTCAATGCGCCGGGAGATATAGGCAAGTTCGCCGGACTTTAATCGTATCAGGCTTGATGGCACTGTTGGTATACCGAATGCTTCGGCTACGCGCATAGTGACGTGCTCATCCTCCGGCATTTCAGGGTAATCAGATGAAGGTGGCTTCAGTATATACAAACCACCCAGTGCTCCTACAACTGTAAGCCTCTTGCCGGCATTGGTTTCATTGACCATGGTAAGAGAGAGTTTAGGCTGAACCCCTGGAACAGCGACGCTGCTCTCTACAACTTTCCTGGCAAGTGCAGCCATTTCTCCGAGTGAATATTCCAACGCAGGCGCTATTTTCGTTCCGAAGAATTTCATGCTGCATCGCGCATGAAAATCAGTTTCTTTTTCTAAAAGCTCGTAACAATATAGACACCTGCTATTCATCTTTTTCAGTAATAGGTTTTACACTCACCGCTCCAATGCAATGCTGGCAACACGCCAGGAGCAATCCCATGCGGTCATTGGGATTGATCTTCCAGCTTTTCGCAGCGATGTCTAATAACCATCCTTCCGGTATAAGTCCGTCGAAGAATGGAAATAGCCTTTTGTCGCGATAAACTGTTTTGTTTACCGGCATTGAGAAGGTTAAAAACTGACTCGGATATTTTGCAATGTAATCATCGTTATAGGTGAATGTATATTCACCATCATCGGTTTCCGTCAGGATGCCAGCCAGTGTATCATCATAATAAATTTCTCCACGTCTCATGGTTATTCATTGGTTAGATCCCGCTGACTTACTGGGGCTAGCTCGTGACCAAACATCTTCAATACCTGGTTTACTTTTTCAAGGTTGAGACGCATGTCTCCTTGTTCTATTTTCCGGATGACGGTAAGGGCTACACCTGCGCGCGCTGCAAACTCGGTTTGAGTGAGTTTAGTTTTCTTTCGTTTCTCTTTTACGAATGTGGCAAGTCGTTGCATTTTATATGCTTTTGAATATAATTTTATATAATATGATTGAAATTATATGTATTTAGATATAAATATAATATATATTCAATAATATATGTAAATGCATATATTTTTTAGACCAAATGGGCAGTTTCTAAGGGGACCAAATACTTTTACCTAGAGGGGATGCAGGGATGCGACTGATAGCCGCTGAAATGCTTTTCTCTCGCAGAGCGACCCTCGCCTGCGAAATTGCGGATAAGCAGATCAGAGATTGAAATATCGCAGAAAAAGTCGCCGATAAATCTTCAGCGCAAATCTGCGTGCATTCCATCCGCCTGCCTGCACGAAGCCGTTTCGGCAAGGCAGCGAATTCTGCGGGAAAAGAGTGGGATTGATTTTTTCGGCAGACCCTTAATTGCCTATCACTGCAAACTTTAAACACACTGGTTTATCCACTTCAATTTTCTTTCCTGTCGGTGTTAGCAATCCGGTTTTTAAATCCCTTCTAAAGATGACGATATCATTGCTGTCCTGGTTAGCGGCAAGAAGAAAATTTCCTGAAGGATCAATAGCAAAATTGCGTGGGATTTTTCCAAGAACGGATTGACGGCCAGTGAAAGTCAGGTTACCCTTTCCATCAATGGCATAGATAACAATTTCATTCGCGTCACCGCGATTAGAAGCGTAAAGAAATTTGCCATCCGGTGAAACATGAATATCAGCAGCGGATACATTTCCTTTAAAATCAGTGGCCAGCATGGTGATCGTTTGCTTTTCAGAAAGCTTTCCGTCTTTGTAATCAAATGCTACTACAGCACCTTCCATTTCAAGAATCAAGTAAGCATACTCTCCATTTGGATGAAACGCTAAATGCCTTGGACCACCACCGGGTTTTGTACTGGTAAAAGGCGGGGCAGCAGGAGTTAATGCCTGAGGTTTTGTAACATCCACACGGTACTGATTTACTTTATCAGTTCCCAGATCGGCTACAAGCAGGTAGCGATTATCAGGTGATAAAACTACGGAGTGGACATGCGGCTTTTCTTGCCTGCTTTTATTTACACTGCTTCCTTCATGATGAATGTTTTGAATGTTAGAACCGAATGAGCCATCTGTATTCAGTGAAACGGAAAGCAAATTTCCCCCAGAATAATTTCCTACGAATACAAATTTCTTTTTGTCATCAACTGAAACATAACAGGGATGATCTCCTTCAGAATTTACACTGTTTATAAAAGTCAGCTTTCCTGATACCGGATCAAACGAATATGCATTGACGCCTCCGTTACCACTGCCGCCTTCACTGACAGCATAAACATTTTTTCGATCGGCGCTGATGGCTAAGTAAGAAGAGTTTACAGCACTTGTAACGGGTACGTTCGTACTAAACTCTCCGGTTTGAGAATTGAAACGATAAACATAAATGCCGTTGGTTTTGTCTTTATTGGAGTACGTTCCAATTAGCAAATGGTACTCATTTTGATTTTGTGCTTGCAGCCCGGAAAAAAAAGCCATAGCCAACAGGAGTAAGATTGTTTTCATAGATGAAGTTATGCTATTAGTGACAGATGTCGCAAACATGCTATAAATTAATCCATACCTGTTAACCACTTATGGATTTTTCAAAACTCTTTTGGCTTGTGTATTCCTTGTAAACTTGCTAATGCCTACTTCTCTTGAACTTTTATCTAAAATGTCCGACTAAAAAAACGAACACCTACATAATCCCTTGATTTTCTTGATTCCATAGTTCTCTCTCCCTCGGAGAGAGGCCAGATAAAAAAACATCAAGAAAAATCAAGGGATTGAAACGAATGCTACATTTTAGTCGGACAACAATGATATTAAATGATAATGATGCTGTTGACCTTCGTTCACAAAGCAATGATGGAAAGGAGACTATCATTTTTAAAAAGTGCAAACGCTTACTTTCAGGCAAGGCAATTACAGCATTTCATTAATTCGTTAGTTATCAAAACTTTATCAGCTTAACGTATCTGTCTTCCAAACTAATAGATGTTAGGACGATGATAAAAATCTTTACACTGCAAATCTTTTAACTCTTGTAATGGTTATTAAATAACTCTACTTTTACGGTAGACTAACTATAGTTTTTTAGATTACTGGTAGTGTGAGCAGGAAGGAATCAAATATTAGAGGAATAACACTTAGGTTAATAATGATTGAGCCTTTCCTGGTTTAAATAATTAGGAAGGCTCATTTTTTAGGACAAAAGAGAAAGGGTATATCATGCAAAGTTTTCGAACAGAATTAGAGAATCTTCACAATCCTGTTGTTGAAAAAGACATTCTTGATTTGGAGAAAAAGATCAGGCTATTTCGCGATGGTAAGATTGATGAAGAAAAGTTTCGCAGCCTGCGTTTGGCAAGAGGTGTTTACGGTCAGCGCCAACCCGGCGTTCAAATGGTGAGGATCAAACTCCCCTTTGGAAAAGTAACAACGAAGCAGTTAAGAAGAATTGCTGACATCTCAGATGAATACGCGAGTCATAATCTTCACGCAACTACAAGACAGGATATTCAGATACATCACGTGAGCCTGGACAGAACACCTGAGCTTTGGGCAAAGCTTCAACAGGATGATATAACACTTCGCGAGGCTTGCGGTAATACAGTTCGTAACGTTACTGCGTCAGCTACTGCG
This sequence comes from uncultured Roseivirgaceae bacterium, assembly GCA_964521255.1. GTDB lineage: Bacteria > Bacteroidota > Bacteroidia > Cytophagales > Cyclobacteriaceae > ZC4RG29. The sequence goes on along the minus strand of CAZFRM010000015.1, from coordinate 104,040 downwards.
GGTATCGATCCGAAGGAGCTATTCGATGTGTCGCCTTATGCGTATGAAACATTCCGGTATTTTTTACGCAATCCTGTTTGCCAGGAAATGGGCCGTAAGTTTAAAATCTCTTTTTCTTCAAGCGATGATGATACAGCTTACTCCTTCATACACGATATAGGATTTATTCCCCGCATCCAGGATGGTGAACGTGGATTCAAAGCAGTAATTGGTGGAGGCCTGGGTGCAAACCCTTACCTGGCCGTTACAGCGTTTGAATTTTTACACGAAGATCAGATCATACCTTTTGCAGAAAGTTTGCTTCGGGTTTTTGATCGCTATGGCGAGCGGACACGCAGAATGAAAGCACGTTTCAAATTCTTGCTGGATGATCTGGGTCTTGAAAAGATAATGGAACTGGTTAATGAAGAACGTAAAGCGCTGAAAGTGCAATCGTATAAAATTGATCGCAATGCTGTGCCTGAACCTATTTTACCAAGAGACCTGAATGGTACGCCTGCTCCTGCTATCAACGAAGAAAAATTTGACAGGTGGAGAAAGACTAATGTTTTCGAACAGAAGCAGAAAGAATTCTTTGGCGTTTATGTAAAACTTCCCCTGGGTAATTTGTCGTCTGATCTTTCCCGCACTTTTGCTGACATTGTTGATAAGTATGCATCCAATGATTTACGCATAACCGTCAATCAGGGATACTTGCTGAGGTTTGTCCGCGAACGAGCGCTGCCACATCTTTTTGCGGCGCTTGATAAGATCGCACTTGCCGAGCCGGGCTTTGATAGTGTTGGTGATGTTACAGCATGTCCCGGTACAGACTCGTGTAATCTTGGTATATCCAGTAGCTATGGCGTTGCCGTGGCTATGGAAAAGGTAATTGAAGAAGAGTATAAAGATTTGATCTACAATAATGATATCAAGATCAAGATAAGTGGTTGCCCTAACTCCTGCGGTCAGCACGGATTAGCAAGTATCGGTTTTCATGGCAGCTCTATAAAAGATAAGCAAGGCAATGTGATCCCTGCTCTTGTGGTTTTACTGGGAGGAGCAAATCTTGGTAAAGGCGATGGAATTATTGCTGATAAGGTTATTAAAATACCCAGCAAGCGTGGCCTGGATGCATTGCGATTGATCTTAAATAATTATGAAGCAAATAGTACTGAAGGCGAATATTTTCATATGTACTACCAGCGCATCGGAGGTCAAAAATATTTTTATAGCCTGATCAAGCCACTGGGTGATGTAACTAAAGTAAACCCTGACGAATATATTGATTGGGGTGAAGATCATAATTTTATTTTACATACAGCAGTAGGCGAATGTGCGGGTGTAATCATTGACCTCGTGGCTACATTATTGTATGATAGTGATGAGAAGTTAGCCTGGGCCAAAGAAGCATTGGAGCAAAAACAATATGCTGATTCATTGTATCACAGTTACAGTGCTTTCATCAACACGGCCAAAGCGATTCTGTTGACAAATGAAGTAAGACCCAGTACACAGATTCAGGTATTACGTGATTTCCAAAAACATTTTGTTGATACGGGCGAATTCTCTTTCAATCAGAGCTTCATTGAATATGTATTGCGCATTAGTAAAGAAGAACCAACGGAAGTATTTGCAGCACAATTCCTGAAAGATTCATTTAATTTTTTGGAAGGTGTGCACGCATTCAGAAAAACAAAAAAAGAAACCGTTGAGGTGAAATGAGTTCCACGGAGAAAAATATTAATCCTAAAATATCACTCGTAGGTGCTGGTCCTGGCGACCCTGAACTTATTACCCTCAAGGCATTAAAAACTTTACAGACAGCCGATGTCGTATTGTACGATGCTTTAGTCTCTAATGAAATTCTTGAACTTATTCCTAAAGATATACCGGCATGGTCAGTTGGAAAGCGGGCAGGGGCTCATTCCTTTAAACAAGAAGAAATAAATACCCTCATGGTTGATTTTGCCTATCAGTACGGGCATGTCGTACGACTGAAAGGTGGTGATCCGTTTGTATTTGGCCGTGGTCAGGAAGAAATTGAATATGCTATTACGAAAGGAATTGAAGTGAACGTAATTCCGGGTATAAGCAGCGCATTTGCTGTTCCGGCGAGCGTGAATATTCCATTAACCCGCCGTGAGGTCAGCGAAAGTTTTTGGGTAGTTACCGGCACAACAAAAACCGGAAGTATATCAGATGACGTTAAGCTTGCGGCACAATCAACAGCTACCATTGTAGTATTGATGGGTTTGAATAAGATCCATGAGATAGCAGAAATATTTCAGAAGCAAGGCAGAAAGAATGTTCCCGTTGCTGTCATACAAAATGGAACATTGCCCAATCAACGTTTTGTTGTGGGTACAATATCAACTATTGTTCAGGATGTAGCCAAAGAGGAGATAGGATCGCCTGCCGTGATCGTGATTGGTGAAGTAGTGCGCTATGCATCAGAAAGTAAAGTAAAAGATTTGCTACTTTCACAAGGGGTTTCGCTAGCCCGATAGCAAATGGATCGAAATAATCTTTTCCCGGTTTTTCTCAAATTAGAAGAACTCAACACCTTGCTTATTGGCGGTGGAAATGTTGGGCTTGAAAAACTTTCTGCCATCCTGAAGAACAGTCCGGCGGCGCGTGTTACAGTAGTTGCCGGAATAATACACGGACCTTTGAAGCGGCTCGCCAAAGATCATCCCGGTGTAAAACTGGTCAATCGCAATTTCCGAAGTACGGATCTCCGGAACAAAGACTTGGTAATCCTCGCCACAGATGATAAAAAACTGCATAGCCGGATCAGGAAAATGACGCGCGGAAAAAATTTACTGATCAACGTAGCTGATACGCCCGACCTTTGTGATTTCTATCTCGGCTCCGTGGTAACCAAAGGAAATTTAAAGATTGGAATTTCTACCAATGGAAAATCCCCCACCATTGCTAAACGCATGCGCGAATACCTTGAGGAGGCTCTTCCTAATGATACCAATACCTTGTTGGAAAATATGCGGACCATTCGCGACAAAATGAAAGGTGACTTTGATGAAAAGGTAAGAGCCCTGAATGAGATCACTTCTTCGTGGCTGAAGAAGGGGTAGGTGGGGTTATCGTTTAAATAAGGGAGTTGTGACTTGCATTACGATTACGCAAGAACTTTTGCTGGGGAGAAGTAATAAAAAAAAGGCTATAAAATTGTTTATCTTTGAGAGATTAAATTTTAGAAAGAATGAATATTCAAGCTGAAAAACTGGATATTATACAATGGCTGGCAAGAGTCAACGACAGCAACATCATCAGACAATTTAGAATGCTAAAAAGATCGAATGAAGAAGCTGCCTCTGTTAATCTTTCATCTGAAGAAAAGAAAGCCATAGATACAGGCGTGACTTCTATAAAAGAAGGTCGCTTTAAATCTCATGATGAAGTTATTGAAGCTACCCGACAAAAGTACCCTCACCTGTTCAAGTAATCTGATACTGTGAAAATCATTTGGTCGGATGAAGCTATAGCGGACTATCATCAGAATATAGATTACTTACTGAAGGAATGGTCGGAGCAGGTAACAATAGAGTTTATTGAAGATGTTGATGCAGTTATTGAGTTAATAAAAAATTACCCGGAATTATACCCATTAACTGACTATCCGGAAGTCCGGAAAGCAGTAATTCGAAAGCAGGTCACGTTATTTTTTAAGGTAAGTAATAAAGAGATACACCTGATCCGATTTTGGAATAGTCATCAGGATCCTAAAAAGCTGACCTTATAATTTGCAGAATATCTGACTGTAGATACGTCCCAGACTGCACAGACGCCTTTTATGACCCAGACTACTCCAGGAAGTGTTGAAAAATTTAACCCACCATTGCCATTAAAGCTTGACAACATGATACGATGTTCTCGTCCGCATTATGTAAACCTTTTCAGCGAAAACAGACCAGGTATTTTTCGATCACTTGCTAATGCTTCGGTAATAAGCTCTCCAACGGCTGGGCCATGCTTGAACCCATGACCTGAACCTCCGCCAACAATAATCACATTATTTGCTTCCGGGTGGTGGTCGATAATAAAATTTCCATCCGGAGAATTTTCGTAGGGACAGACTCTGTTTTCCAGCAGGATTGCATTCTTAAGATCAGGAAAACGATGGGCAATAAATTCCTTTGCATCAGCAAGTACTTTTGTGTTCAGTATTCGTTCATCATTACCGGGATCAAACGGTTCACCTCTCTTGTCAACGCCAATTTTAAAACCCCTTCCTTCGTTGGAAGGAATGCCATAGTAAAAATCTTTACCATCAACATCAACCCAAACCGGTAACTGTTCAAATAGTTTTGTGTGCACTTCCGGCACGCCGAAGTAATACACCTCCTGCTTGCTGCATGTAATTATATTTTTTAAAACCCCAGGAAAAATTTTACTCAGCCACGAACCACATGCAAAGAGGTAAGCATCTGCTCTCAACTTTGTACCATCACTTAGCTCGACTTCGCTTAACTTTTTGTTACGAATTGTGCCGGGTTTGATGTAGGAAGAAAGATATGTCCCACCTTCTTTCACAAATATCTCCTTAACGAATTGACAAGACTCTCTTGCTTTTAAATATCCTCCGAACGGATCAAAGTACGCGTGATGTAAACCGGCAGAATTAACAGAAGGATATTTTTTTTGAAGATCTTCTTTGGAAAGATATTCATACTCCATTTTATGTTTTCGGGTGAAAGGTATGGAATCGTCAACGATTGGTGCACTTTCTTCATGACACAACCATACTACACCTGAATTAAAGAAGATTTTCCTCTTACATTGCTTTTCGAATTCCTTCCACAGTGTAAGTGATCGCACATTCAGATCAAAATACGTTTCATTACCTCCATAAGTTGATCGGATAACACGCGTTTCATCACCCGAACTTGACCTGGAATTACCGGCTCCCCAGGCATCAATTAAAGTGACCTGAAATTTTTTTCTTAACAGTGATAATGCGCTCCACCCGCCAAAGGCCCCGGCGCCAACAACAATGATTTTACTTCCCGGGCTACAGGCGTTGAGTGAGAAGGAATTCAATTCATGATTTTCAGGAGCAAAGGTGTTCGTGTTTGGCGTTGGCATTATTTATTCCAATTCGCAGGGTCTACACTCCATGCTTTTAACGAATTGAGCTGGTCTTCGCTCACATAGTTTTGTTCTACGGCCACACGAAGAAGATGGCTATAATCACTAAGACTGATAAGTGACACATTGGCATCATAAAAATTTTTCCGGGCAATATCAAATCCATAGTTGAATACCGACACCATCCCAATAACCTTAAAACCGGCATCACTCAAAGCCTGTGCTGCTTTAAGTGAACTTCCTCCCGTTGACACAAGATCTTCAATAAGAACCACCTTTTGATTTTTAACAATCTTGCCTTCTATGAGATTTTCCATGCCATGGTCCTTCGGTTTTGGTCGAACGTAAAGAAAAGGAAGATTGAGATCCTGAGCTACCAAAACACCCTGTGGAATACCTGCTGTAGCCACGCCGGCTATCGATTCAACGGTAAAAAAATTTTCACGAATGGCGCTCAACAATCCATTCTTGATGGCATCCCTTATTTCAGGATAAGACAGCGACAACCGATTATCGCAATAAATAGGCGACTTCCATCCAGAGCTCCAGATAAAAGGTTTACTAACGCTGAGCTTGATGGCTTCGATTTGTAGCAACATGCCCGCTATTCTTGAGGCAGTGTCTTCCTGAGTTTTAATGATTGGCATAGGTCGAAAGTTATGATTTTGAAAAAGACATTTTGAGTTATTGCGGTCAATATTTTTCCTCGTGTATTAAGCTCCGGGGACATGTCCTGGTAAGTCCGGCGCTAAGAATGGAAAGTATTTTCTAAAAAAATGCCAATTCTCCTTGCCACCTTCCAAATATTTTATTCTTTTGCGATCGTGGTACTCCTATAATGGAAATTTGATGATTATTTTTATCAATGACATCCCGGTGCGGATTTTAAGGGAGAACGAGGAGCCTGATGAGGGACACGTAAATCACATCATTGATGCCACATCTGATACCATTACCCGGGCAAAACTGATCCATCACGTTTTGGTGAAAAATGTAGACGACGGAGACCTGGACACACTCCTCGACTTTTTGAATTCAAACGTACCAACAAATCTACTATCCCTTCATCTTGCTGTTAAGAATTACGAATTTATCAAAGCTTATTTGCGAAGTAAGTTCAAAATTGTAAGAGCCGCTGGCGGGCTCGTTCGTAAGAAGGACAAATTTCTCATGATCTATCGAATGAAGAAATGGGATCTTCCGAAAGGCAAGAAGGAGAAAGGAGAGAGGTACAGAGAAACTGCAAAACGGGAAGTAGAAGAGGAGTGCAACATTTCAATTAAAGTTGGAAGGAAAATTTGTACGACATGGCATACCTACACCATGAATAAGAATGCCATGCTTAAGAAAACCCGCTGGTATCTTATGGACGCTGAAGATGATTCACGAATGAAGCCCAGCACGGAAGAGGATATAGAAGAAGCGCGATGGATGAGTCCCAAAGAAGTTTATCATGCGCTCGAATACTCTTACCAGTCGATTAGCTATGTATTTAAACAATACTATGCTATTAAGGCGCTGAAATCTCCACCTCAGAGTTTATAGGGAAGAAATTTCGAGACATCCCCGCCATAACGGTGCACTTCCCTTATGATGGTTGAGTTAACAGCAGCAAATTCCGGAGATGTGATTAGAAACACAGATTCAAGATCGTCATTCAAATGGCGGTTAACCTGCGAAATGCTGTTTTCGAATTCAAAGTCAGTGGTATTACGAAGACCTCTTAAGATAAACTTTGCGCCGTTACGTTTGGCAAATTCAGCCGTGAGTTCATCAAAAGCCTGCACTTTTATGTTTGGATATTTTGAGAAAGTGGTTGCTATTTTTTCAAGCATAAGATTAACGTCAAAATAGCGCGTTGACTTTTTTGTGTTATGACCCAGTGCAATGATAATTTCATCAAAGAGTTTTAGTCCGCGTAAGACAATATCCTCATGCCCCTTTGTAAAGGGATCGAATGATCCGGGAAAAAGCGCAATTTTTTTCATTGCCTGAAGTATGTCAACCGATAAGATACATGCCGTATAAATCGAAGAAGTGATGGTCCTGAACTTCGTCAAACATGTAACCAAAATGCAGGAAGCGCGGGCGCTCGCCAAACGTCACATTATTAATGTATTTATAAAACTCCTGGTAGTGAGGAGAATTTTTTCCAATATAGCCCCATAGTATTACCTGACTTGTTTGTTGGCTCATGTCCAGTGACTTCATCACCATCATGATATACCGTATGTAGTCAGAAAATTGCTTTATGCTGAATTGATTATAATAAATAAGTTTGCCGTCTTTGCTGGAGAGAACATGAAGTTTAAACCGATCAATGTATATGTACAATGGATTATCAGTTCTTTCTTTCGCATATTCCATCACACCTTCAATGAGTGCGGCTGATTGATGCATGAAGACAGGTTGCTTAGCGGGGTAGGCTTGCTGGATCCATTGTTGTAAATCTTTTCGCAGAGCAAAAGCAGTTTGCGCTTCTGCACGAAAATTATGTATGTGTAAAAAGTTCTCCGCGTCGGCATTAATGGCTGCATTAAAACGCAGGTATTCTCCGGCAGAGGTTTCAATGAAAAGAGAATCAGGAACCTGAACAAACTTGTTATTCTTTACCGATACTTTTATTGAATTCCAGAAGCCGGCTTTGAGAAATTCATGACTATCAAAGATCAACTCAAGTCCTTCCAATAAATTTCCTTCGGATTGAACATTTGGAAGTACGTAATCTTCAAGTATCAAAACGCGGTTATCACCCGACTGAACAACGGCTAATTGTAAATCGTGTGTACCAATTTGTAAGAGAAGATTGTAAAGATGAATTTGATCTTCATCAAAACGTTCATCCTTGATCTTCTTTAATAACTTATACTGAGATGCTGTGGTGTGCAATTTATTCCCAGTTACCTGATGTTTTCACGTCAGTCTTAGATCCAAATTGCAAGGGCTTACGATTTAGCGCTTCATTGGATTCTCTGCGACTTGGATTTATTGGTTGCGGATCCCATACATAGATCACGTTTACCGGTACGCCATTCCGGTCTATCTTGTCAGTAAAAAGTCCAAATTCTTTACCCGATACCGGAACTTCCTTGAGCGTAGTCACATCAAAATTAGGGTTGAACTGATAGTCTTCAATTGAAATCAGGAAGGCCCCTTTAGGTACTTCGGTTTCTGCATTGATTTTTGCCAAACTGCTTACCCTTCCTTTTTCAAGGAAAGTAAACTCCTCCAGCTTATTGTTGGTGGCGCGTAGTAGTTTATATGACTTTGCACCTTTAACCACCTCATCTCCTTCTTTAACTAAGAATCCTTTGAAAATACCATTATCAGCAGCATTGATGGTGTAAGTCTTTTTAAATATTTTATCCTTAGCCGAAACACGACCAATAGTATCAATCTTAACCACTATGCTATCCTGACCGTAGCTCAATGGAATAATTGTCTCTGTACGGACAGTAATAGGTACTTCACCTGTATTAATAAAATTAATGAGGGAATCCCAATTAGAAGTATAACGTCCGTGTTGCTCCAAATAGACTTTCTCGGCCTCCCTTATGATGCTTAGTTTCTCAACGATCTGTCCTTCAGTAGAAGCAATCGACTCGCGGAATTCAATTGTTGAATAGATGCTATGCCATAAGTACCCGGCAAGCAATAAGCTGCAGACGAAAAGAACGATAGAGATAATTTTGGTAAGGTTCATTTGATACGGTTTAAGGTTACAATTATAGGCATTTTAAGAGATAAATCGCAAGGTACATTTTATGCTTTGGGTCTATATTTTCCAATATCCTGAAGCCGTTTTCAACGATTCTTCAGTAGGAAACAGATCAAACAAGCCATGCCGCTCATCCCCTGGCAATCGCATTACTTCTGTGAAAGGCATGAGTCGGATATCACTTAAAATTTGACTGTCTTCTCCCATTTCCGGGTCGGACCCAACCCGGATTTTACCGGATAATCGATTCACCTCAAAATACAGCTCTATAGCATGGAGCGGTTCTTTAATAAATTCACCTGCGAAACGAAATTCGCCGGGTTCAATTATTAGCCCTGTTTCCTCAACAAACTCTTGCTTCAGCGCTTCCCTGACAGATTGGCCAAATTCTACGCCACCTCCCGGCGGAGCCCAAAAGTTACCTTTTGTCAGACCTGAGTGGTTAACCAAAAGCAATTTGTCACCCTCCCAATACAACCCGCAGGCCCGCACTCTGACTCGCCTTCCAAATAATTTGTCGATTTGTTCGTTCATTTTAGGTTACAAATTGTGTTAATTCGCGATCCAAAGCGAAGTCACAAAATGAATTAGCTAAATTCACAGGAATTGGCAAAGTTGTTGTGAAAAGAGTTTCTAAATTTGAAAAAATTGAGCTTATGAAGAAGTTAACATTGTTATTAGCATTTTTTATTGTTGCAGGATTTGCCTACGCACAAAGCACACAGTCAGATGGTCCGGTCATTACCTGGGAGAAATCAGCGTACGATTTTGGAGACATTTACCAGGGCGATAAAGTTGAACATACTTACGTATTCACCAATTCAGGAAATGAGCCCCTTATCATTACGAACGTCCAGGTAACCTGCGGTTGCACAACACCGAAAGGCTGGCCAAAGGATCCTATTGCACCCGGTGGCAAAGGAGAAATAACAATAGGTTTTAACAGCACGGGAAAAATTGGCAAACAAAATAAGGTAATCACTATTGTGTCGAACGCCTCTGGTACCAATAATACTGTGTCATTCGCTACAAACGTTTTGGAAAAGAAGCAGCCTCAGTAAAAAAGCTATAGAATTTATAAACAGAAAGCTCTGCTAAAGCAGGGCTTTTTTGTTTTGAGATACACCCAAAAACAAAAACAGCCATCCCAGTATGAAGCAAACACCACCAATGGGCGTAATAGCGCCTAATATTGGTTTGTTTAGCAACGCGAGAAAATATAAGCTTCCGCTGAAAAAAATAATTCCGGCAATAAAGCTTATGGCTGCATATCCAAATTTTTTTGACGGGGCATAAATTGAAAGTATTCCTGTAGCCAGTAAGGCCAGCGTATGGTAGAACTGATATTCTACTGCCAGATTAAATGTTTCAATTCTCCCATTGGCTGTAAGCACGTCTTTGAGACCATGAGCACCAAAGGCGCCTGTCATTAACGCTAACATTCCTGTGATAGATCCGGTTGCTAAAATTATTCGTGAATTCATAAAGCGTGATTCGATTGCTAATGATATTGCCGTTCGCCGAATACCGCGGTGCCCACACGTATTAATGTACTTCCTTCTTCAATTGCCATTTGATAATCACTGCTCATACCCATAGACAACTCTTTCATCTGCACATTGGGAGGAAGTGGCGTTGAATTCAGTGCATCAAAAGTATTCTTCAAGAGTTTAAATTCTTCTCTTACCTTTTCAGTATTATCGGTAAAGGTGGCCATTCCCATGAGCCCTGCAATCAGGATATTAGTTAACGAAGTAAGTTCATTGGATTGAATGACACGCTTAACGTCATCTATTGAAAATCCAAACTTAGTTTCCTCAGTAGCAATATGAACCTGAAGCAAACAAGGAATTACCCTGCCGCACTTAGCGCCCTGTTTGTTGATTTCCATCAAAAGTTTCAGGCTATCTACAGAATGAATGAGGCTTACAAAGGAGGCGATATATTTTACTTTGTTGGTCTGAAGATGACCAATCATATGCCATTCAATGTCTTTGGGCAACGCCTCATACTTTTGGGTCAGTTCCTGCGCTTTGTTCTCACCAAAAATCCTGTGCCCTGCATCATAAGCTTCTTTGACCCGTTCAACGGTTTGCGTTTTGCTTACAACTACAAGTTTGCATTGTGCAGGTAAGTTTTGAATCAGATTGAAAATATTATCTTTAATGCTCATTGTTATTTTTGGGCCCTAAAAATCGCTGCAAAATATGGCTATCCTTGGAACATTGCTAAAAAAAGGTATTCGTATCCGGGAAATGCTTGAACAAGAATACACTTCCCCATTCGATTTGCAGAAACGGGAATTAAAAGAACTTTTAATAACAGCAAGTCAAACTGAATTTGGCAGGTATTACAATTTTGCTGATATCCTGAATTCATTTCGAAAGGGTAATAAAGATTTTTACCAAAGATTCAAAGCAAACATACCTGTCCATTCGTATAATAAAATTCATAACGATTGGTGGAGGCTTGCACTTAAGGGAGCCAAGAATATTTGCTGGTCAGGGCGTGTAAAATATTTTGCTTTGAGCTCAGGTACATCGGAAGCGTCTTCAAAATATATTCCGGTAACAAAAGACATGACGAAAGCAATTCAAAAGACAAGCATTCGTCAGATACTAACCTTGTCAAAGTATGACTTGCCATCAGATTTTTTTGAAGCGGGTATTCTTATGCTGGGAGGCAGCACGCACCTTAATCGCCGTGGTAGTTATTTTGAAGGAGATTTGAGTGGCATTCAGGCCGCCCGCTTGCCCTTCTGGTTCCAGCATTTCTACAAGCCCGGAAAAAAAATAGCGAAGACCCGGAACTGGGACGCCAAGCTTGATGAAATCATGCGTAAAGCCAGGGATTGGGATGTTGGAATAATAGTTGGTGTGCCTGCATGGATCCAGATTCTTATGGAGAAAATGTTGAAGCATTACAAAGTGAAAACTATTCACGATATCTGGCCGAATCTCAGAGTTTACGTTCATGGCGGTGTTTCTTTTGATCCGTATCGCAAAGGTTTTGAGAAGTTGTTGGGCCGCCCTATTTATTACATAGAGACTTATCTTGCATCTGAAGGATTTATTGCCTTCCAGGCGTATCCAAACCGTCGCTCTATGCGGCTCGTAATGAATAACGGTATTTTTTATGAGTTTGTGCCGTTCGAAGAGAAGAACTTTGACGCGAACGGGGAAATTCAACCCGATGCAGAATCGTTTATGATTGACGAGATAGAAGAAGGAAAAGAGTATGCTATTCTTTTATCAACCTGTGCAGGCGCGTGGCGTTACCTTATCGGTGATGTGATTAAATTTACTTCCGTTGAAGAATCAGAAATTGTAATCACGGGTCGCACAAAACATTTTCTAAGCTTGTGCGGTGAGCATCTTTCCGTTGACAACATGAACAAGGCTGTTGAACTGGTAGCCAATGAGCTTAATATTTCAATTAAGGAATTTGCTGTTGCCGGTATTCCCTTTGAGTCGCTGTTCGCACATCATTGGTATGTAGGCACGGACGATAAGGTCGATGCAACGGCGATTAAAAATAAATTAGACGAGTGCCTTAAAATTTTGAATGATGATTACGCTGTTGAACGCAGTGCGGCATTGAAAGAAATTTACGTTGATGTACTTCCGGTAAAAACATTTTATGATTGGATGAGTTCGAAAGGTAAAGTTGGCGGCCAGAATAAATTTCCACGGGTAATGAAAAGTACTCAGTTGGAAGATTGGAAAACATTCCTTGAAAAAAACAGAAATGGACATCATAATTAAAGGTTTACTATCGGGTATCATTTTGTCCTTTCTGATTGGACCGGTTTTTTTTACTATTCTGCAAACCAGTATTGAACGCGGTTTTAAAAGCGGGGCATTTGTGGCTATTGGTGTTTCTCTCAGCGATGCATGTTATATATCATTAACCTACCTGGGATTGTCCCAATTCATGGATAATCCAGGTTTCAAAACCTATCTTGGTTACGCGGGAGGAATCATTTTACTTTTGTTTGGAATTTATTACTTGTTTATCAAAAGCAAAAAACTTCTTCAAGTTGGTTATGAACAAGCAAAGCCACGAAATCCGTTTCGTTATGTTGCCAAAGGCTTTATAATAAATGGTCTTAGCCCGATGGTATTCTTGTTTTGGGTGGGAACGGTAAGTTTTGCTACTACAGAACTTGGGTACGCCAGCTATTCGCAGGCTATTATTTATTTTACTTCCATTGTTATGACCGTGTTTGCCACTGATATTATCAAGGCAAAACTTGCCGATAGACTTCGTCTCATCATAACTCCTCGCTCGATAAGAACATTAAATATTGTTCTGGGTATCTTACTAATGATTTTTGGCGGCCGCCTTATTTTCTTTGCCGATCAATTTGTAATGCCTTAGTCATTCAGTGTCGTTAAGTTAAGAAATCCATTACACAGAAATCACGAAGAAGACACTGAGAAATCACAAAGTAAAATGCCTTAGTGTACCTCAGAGCTAAACATGGGACAAGGCGGAGTTGCTGATGAGACCACCAATGCGCATTGCTGTCCGTGCGCTGCAAACCCACACCACAAATCCCCCTTAACAAAGGGGGGCGTGGCATGTGTGTTAGAGGGGTTGTTAAACCAAAACTCCAAACCTGCAAGAAATTATCAAGAACTGGTACGCGTGTTACAACCCCGCCATCGCTGCGACCTACACCCCCCTTTTCTAAGGGGGATTTGTGTGAGAGTGCGAGAGGAGTGTGAGCTGCTAAGAATGTGAGTAGTTAATCAGAACTGACTTCATTCAACGACCATTGACTCTTAATTCTAATCCTGCAAGACGTTCGTTAGAAACGTTGATTTTAAAAGCAGCCAAAGAAGAAAGAGAGCAACAGCCCATTGAAGATATACATAGTAATAATCTGCTGTGTTCTTATAGCGCGTCTCTTTTATTTCAGCCTTTTCATATTGATCGATGCGGGCAAATACATTTTTCAATGCCTGGTTGTTTGCTGCTCTGAAAAATTCTCCGCTTGTGATCTCTGCGATTTTGCGTAAGGTCGTTTCGTCAATGGTGTTCGGATACATTTGGGGGCGCCCAAAAAAATCTTTTCCCATAGGCACCATCCCTTCCTTTCCCACAACTATGGTGTAGATTTTAATGTCATAAGCAGAAGCAAGCGCTGCTGCTGTCAGCGGGTCAATGTTACCGGCATTACTGTCACCATCACTCAGCAATATGCACACCTTTGACTTTGTTGTGGATTCACGCATCCGGTTTGTCACAACAGCAATAGCGCTGCCAATAGCCGTGCCCCGGCTTTCAATCATTTCAAAACTGACTTCATCAAGGTATTTTTTTAGAAGATCGTAATCGGTGGTAAGTGGAGCCAACGAAAAAGCATCACCGGAAAATACGACGAGTCCAATACGATCCTGTACTCTTCCATTGATAAAATCATAAGCAACACCTTTAGCAGCCTGTAGCCGGTTAGGTGTAAAGTCTTCAATTTGCATCGACTGTGAGATATCGAGTGCAAGTATAATATCAATCCCTTCTGTCCATTGGTCCACGCGTTCATTTGTTTTTTGCGGACGTGCCATTGCTACCAGTAAGAGAAATAACACGGCCATCAAAAGAAACTCGGGTAACAGCCGGATAAGATTTAAAGGAGAGGTCTTTAATTCCTTTTGCGTTACAGCCACCGGAAGTTTCTGGCTAAAGCGATACCGCAAAAACCACCGAACCGCAAATAGTAATAAAGCAAGGGGTATTACATAAAGAAATGCAGGCCACTCCCATGTAAATGCCCGTAACGTTGAAAGTGTAAACCAATCGGTCTTATACCATGGTGTTATTATATCATTCATGCATCACCGCCTCCAATTTTTTTCTGAATTCAAATTCAGCAAAATCTTTTAACCCATCAAATGATTGTGAGTTGACCGCCTGATTTCCATAAATAGCCCTGTCAATTGAGCGCAGACTGTCTTTGACTTGTTCATTTTCAACCAGCCTTACGATTTCTTTCGTCGTTAGTTTAGTATAAGGTTTTGATTCAAGATTTTCGAGATATTTTTTCCACAATGTTGCTGTGGATTCGGCCACGGTTAAAGCGGGCCTACTTTGCAGCTTTGAAAGGTTTGTTGTGAATTCCTCAAGAAACCGGTTGTGATTTCGCTGAAGCTTTTTGATCAGGTAATGTCTCTTGATTTTCTTGCCAAATAATATCCAGATTGCTGCAGCAGCTACAAGTAATACACCCAGGATGAAAGAAAGAATGACGTAGTTAAATACAGTCGGAATAGGTTCAAAGGCTATGGTTTCTTTTAATGGTAAGTCTTGCAGTGAAACTGAATCCGGTAGATTTTTTATCATAGCCTGTAAGATCAAACTATCAGGCGCGGCTGATACAAGGGTACAATCCGCGGGATGGATTACAAATACATGCAGTGAAAACCTTTGAATGCTATCGGTTTCAAAAGTACGCAGGTGATACACTACACTGTCATAACTGATTCCTCCTTTTGTTTTTGTTGGAAAGTATTGGCGCTTATGAAATTCAAAAGGCGAAAATGAAGTCGTAGAATCAGGAAATAAAATATTAAGCTCGCTTGGGTATCGTGCAGTCAAATAGTAAGCTGCATCTTCACCAATTTTAATGCTGTCCTGCACAAACTTTCCATTGACTTTTAATTCCTGTGCACAAACGGAATGACAAATAAAAATCAGGGAAAATAACGCGATGATTAACCTGCCCATGAGAGACGTCAGTTTTTTACCGTTTTGTTTCGCACCTTGAACAAGCGCAAAAGTTTGGGAATAAAGTCTTCATCCGTATCGAGGGAAATAAAATTGATCTGATGCTTGCGCGAAAATTTTTCCAGCGCTTCTCTCCGTGAATTCAGCCGGCCACTGATAGCCTGACGGAAATTACCAAAAGAAGTATTGATCCAAACAGTTTTCTTTGATTCTTTGTCAACAATGGGTATGATACCCAGCTTGGGTAAATTGGTTTCCCGCTTATCGCTGATGTGAATGGTTACAAGGTCATGTCTTCTGGCGAGCGCTTTAAGGTTTTGAAAATAATTCGCTTCATCAATGAAATCGGATATAAAAATGATGACACTTCTGCGCTTTATGGTATTTAATGTAAAAGCCAATGCCTTTGAAAGATCGGTCTTTTGGGATTGTGGTTTTAAATTTATCAGGGTGTAAATGATCGCATACGCCTGTGCTGAGCCTTTTGTTGGCTTGAGGTATTTTTCTTTCTGGTCAGAAAAGCATATCAATCCCACATGGCTTGATTCTTTTACCGCAGAGAGGGCCAGCACACCACAGATCTCTTTGCCTATATCGGATTTTGTTTTCCCCGGGCTACCAATATCTTCTGAAGCGCTGACGTCGAGAACAAAAAAAACCGTTTGTTCCTTATCTTCTCTGAAAGTTTTTACAAATGTTCCATGTCCTTTTGCGGATACATTCCAATCGATGGTGCGAATGTCATCTCCGTATTGGTAAGGTCGTACATCGTCGAATTCCAGGCCTGAGCCTTTAAATACAGAATGGAAGTCTCCCTGCATCTGGCTGTTTATCGCCTTGCGGATTTGTATTTCGTACTTACGGAGCTTTTTAATAAGTTCTTTCATTACAAAGCTTGTGACACTATTTTCGCTGATGCCAAAAATAGAACAATTATCATTATTTTGCCTCGCGTATGAAGGAGTATGATTATTTCTATAAGACTAAAGGTAATAGTTATGCCAGGAGTGGTTTGATCATTCTTTTGTTTGCTTTGTTTGCTTGCTTATCCTGCAACAACCGGAAACATCCCAGGGATATATTGTCACGCGATGAAATGGTTCAAACGATGAGTGAACTATATATAACGGAGGAAAAGGTAAACAGATTGGGCCTGAATCATGATTCGGCTGCGAAAGTGTTTAATTATTTTGATGATAAAGTTTTTGAAAAGCTGGGGACTACCGATGCAACTTTTAAACGTTCGATGACTTACTATATGGAACGGCCGCAGGAACTTGCAAAAATCTACGCTGCGCTCATCGATTCACTTAATCTGCGTGAACAGCGCCTCTCCATACCTCCCAAATAGGCAATGATCTATCCTGTCGATTTCGAGCAAAAACTTGGTTTTGATCAGATTCGTCAAAAATTAGCTGATAAATGTTCTTCATCAGCCGCTGTAGCGCTTGTTCATGAATTAAATTTCAAAACAGACTATTCATGGATTGATATCTCATTGCGTCAGAATCTTGAATTCAAACAGATACTTGAAAAAGGTGAAACATTTCCTTCTCAATATTTCTTTGATCCGACATTATGGTTACAGAAAATATCGCTTGAAGGAAATTATCTCGATGAAAAAGAATTGCTTGATCTTGCAAACGCTTTGTCCACTATTCTTGCCTGTAAGAATTTCCTTGAAAAGAACAGAGAAGTATATCCTGAACTTTATAAACTTACTGAGTCCGTTACACTTTCCGGACAACTGGGCCAACTCATAACATCAAAAATCGACAGCACAGCTTCTGTTAAGGATTCCGCCAGTCCGGAACTTGGAAGGATTCGCAGAAAAATTCGTGATGAACAAGGTCGCCTGCGAAAATTGTCCGAGCAAATTTTCCGAAAGGCAGTGGAAGAGAAGTGGGTACCGGAAGGAGCCTTACCTACAATTCGTGAAGGAAGAGTAGTGATACCTGTTCTTGCAGAGCACAAGCGCAGGTTAAGAGGATTTGTATTGGATGAATCAGCAACCGGGCAAACGGTTTTTCTTGAACCTGCTGAGATGCTGGATGCCAACAATGAAATCCGTGAACTGGAATATGCAGAGAAGAGAGAAGTAGTAAAAATTTTGCAAGCTATTACGGACGCACTGCGCGATCAGTTGAGTGTTCTTTCTTCCGCTTTTGATTTTCTTACGTTAATTGATTTTATCCGCGCCAAGGGAAAACTCAGTGTTGAGATTAATGGCGAGATGCCAAAGATAGATCGTCAACCTGAGCTTGTATTGTATCGCGCAAAACATCCACTACTATACCTGAGTCTGAAAGGTAAGCGTGAAGTTGTTCCATTGGAAATTGATCTTGATAGTGAAAACCCCATGCTATTAGTCAGTGGACCCAATGCAGGAGGTAAATCCGTTTGCCTGAAAACCGTTGGACTTCTTCAATATATGTTGCAATGTGGAATGTTGGTTCCTGTCTCTGACCGTTCACGAATGGGAATATTCGAAGATATATTCATAGACATTGGTGATCAGCAATCAATCGAAAATGATTTAAGTACATACAGTAGTCACCTTCAGAATATGAAGGTGTTTATTCAATCAGCAAGCAAAAACTCGTTAGTGCTGATGGATGAACTTGGTTCTGGCACAGATCCAAATTTTGGAGGAGCGATAGCACAGGCTGTATTGCATACCTTATTAAATAAAAAAGTTTGGGGAATCGCCACAACGCATTATTACAATCTCAAATTATTTGCCGGTCAGCACAAAGGAATCAGAAATGCAGCCATGCGATTTGATGATAAAAATCTTGTTCCGCTTTACATTCTTGATATCGGCAAACCCGGAAGTTCATTTGCTTTGGAGATAGCACGTAAAACCGGATTGAATGAAGAAACACTCTTTGAAGCAGAGCAGCTTGTCGGAAAGGAACTGGCGGGGTTTGAAACGCTTGTAAGAACGCTGGAGAAGGAACGTCAGGAATTGAGCGAAAGGGTAAAGGAGCTTGAACGCCGCGACCGTGAGTTAAAACAATCACTGGAGAAGTACACTTCTCTTTCAACAGAACTTGAGAGTCGCAAGAAAAATATTATCGACAAGGCAAAAGAAGAAGCACAGCAATTATTACGAGAAACAAATCGTGAAATAGAAAAAACGATAAGGCACATTCGCGAGAACAAAGCGGAGAAAAAAGAAACACTGAAAGTCAGAAAGAATCTTCAGGGTCTTTCAGAGAAAGTTAAAAGTGAAATAAAGAAGGAGAAGATAGAACCTGTTGTTCTAAAAGAAGGCGATCGCGTCCGCATTATTGGACAGGAAGGAAGTGGAATAATCCAGGTTATAAAAGGAAAGAATGCAGTCGTTCAATTTGGTGAATTGAAATCGGTGATCAACCTTAACAAACTTGAAAAAATTTCCAGTAACGCGCCGGCCCCGGTAGCGGTAAAGACAACCTCGTCAGGTGTGAATGTAAATGAGAAGCGTGCAACGTTCAATAATACGCTTGACATTCGCGGTAAGCGTGTAGAAGAAGTTGCACCTGTGCTTGATCAGTTTGTTGACACTGCTTTGCTACTCGGTTTGAGCGAAATAAAAATTCTTCATGGCAAGGGAGAGGGAGTATTGAGAAAAGTAGTGCGCGATCAACTAAGACGTTACAGAGAAGTAGCCTCTTTATCCGATGAACATGTAGAACGGGGAGGGGATGGGATAACGGTGGTTGTATTAAAGTAGTGTCGTGCATATTTGAGCTGACGGTTCATCCATCGCTTGCCCCTAGCCCCGCCAGCTGGCGGGGAAACAGCGCGCAGGAATGCCCCGCTGGCTAGCGGGGTTAGGGGCTGCGTAGGAGACATGAAACTTTATTGTTGAAACGCCAGTAGTACAATGGTTAAAGTTCAAGGTTTAAAGCTCAAGGTTATTGATTGCAAGCCTTAAACTTTAAACCTTAAACCTTTAAACTTTAATCTACCCGGCGAAAATGTATCCGCATCCTTTTTCTTGTGCACGGCCTAAGGCCCATACGCCTGAGGGAACCATTTGTATGCCAGGAAGGAGTCCGTCAATCCATTCTTGTTTGACGGCAGTTGCATCAAGTTTAGCCCCATCCGCTACGGCTGCGCTATAAACAGTGATTGCCGCACTACAGACACAAAACATTACGCCTTTTGCCTGGAGTTCCTGAATACCAATCGTTACCTCCCCAATACCTGGAAATTTGTAATCTCCCGGTTTAGGAGCATTGAAAGGATTGCGTGTTGCCGCAGCTGTGCCTGCCACAGGATCTCCCGCTTTAAACACTTCGCCTAATTTATACTTGGCCCATAGTTCATTTTTCATTGCATAGCCAATAGCAGAGTGCCGAAGCACTACTACCACACTGCAATCGACATTAGGTGTACCCGTGGCTTCGTTGGTCATGAGAAATACAAGAGGCCAGGCAAAAGGAAATACTTCATGTGGTTGAGTGGCATCAAAAACAATTTTGCGTTTGCCCTGAATTTTGTTGAAGAATGCTTCAGGATCGTCACCGCTTAGCGGTTGAGCGTTTACATTGGCCTGAACACCAATGGGAGCTGTAAAAGCGGCAATACCTAGCGTAGCCGCACCCGCCAGAGAACCTATAAATTCCCGGCGTGGAGTTTTTTGACTAAGATAGTCTTCCATAATTGTGGGGTTAAAGATGTAAAGGAGAATAATGAGGATTATACTAAAGCTACAAAAAAAGGTTTTTGTAGACTTTCTCAAACCGTTAGAATTTCATAATAAAAAAAGAAATTGAGTACCTGTATTCAGGTAGGGAAGTGGTGGTGATATAAAACTAAACTGTAGAGACGCGATGCATCGCGTCTCTACAGTTTAGTTTTATAGGTACCTATAAATTAAACTAATCTTTGTATAGAACCGCTTTTACTGCTTTTACGGTACGCTCAACATTAGGCAATACGGCCTGGATCAATGTTGGTGCATAGCTAAGGGGAACATCCATATTATTGATACGATGAATAGGGGCGTCAAGGTAATCGAATGCGTGCTTTTGAATATGGTATGTAACCTCAGAAGAGATAGCCGCTAAAGGCCAGGCTTCTTCTACAATTACAAGGCGGTTCGTTTTCTTAACGGATTCAACGATAGCAGCATAATCAATTGGGCGAACAGTGCGAAGGTCGATTACTTCTGCTGAAATATTTTCCTTTTCCAATTCGGCAGCAGCAGCTAAGGCTACTTTCATGATTTTCCCAAAGGAAACGATTGTAACATCACTGCCTTGCTTTTTAATATCAGCCTCACCGATTGGAATGATGTATTCTTCCGTGGGCACCTCACCTTTGTCGCCATACATAAGCTCTGATTCCATGAAGATAACAGGGTCATTATCACGGATACTGGATTTAAGTAATCCTTTGGCATCGTAAGGATTTGAAGGTACAACTACTTTCAAGCCTGGTGTATTGGCAAACCAGTTTTCAAAATTCTGAGAGTGTTGGGCTGCTAATTGTCCTGCATTCCCTGTAGGTCCACGGAAAACAATGGGGGCACTGAATTGCCCGCCAGACATAGAGTGGATCTTTGCCGCTGAATTTATTATCTGGTCAATGGCAACGAGGGAGAAATTGAAAGTCATGAATTCAATGATAGGTCGGACGCCATTCATGGCAGCGCCTACGCCCATTCCGGCAAAGCCCAATTCTGAAATAGGGGTGTCGATTACCCGATCTGGCCCAAATTCATCCAGCATGCCCTGACTGACTTTATAGGCGCCGTTATATTCAGCCACTTCTTCACCCATCAGGAAAATACCGGGGTCTTTTCTCATTTCTTCTTGCATGGCCTCACGAAGGGCCTCTCTGAACTGGATTTCTCTCATTGCTTTGTTAGAAAGTGCGTAAAAATAGTATGTAAGGGGAGATTGGACAAACGGCTTGGGCTTTTTGAACAAGTTATTTTAAGTCGCCGCTACCAGGGGTATTAAAATATCAAAAATAAAGCCCTGATTGTACAACCAGGGCTTTACCAATTCCAAATGATAGGATATTAAATTATTTCAATGCGTTTCTGAATGCTTCAGAAGCAGAGAATTTTGCAAACTCAGGATCGGTAAGAGCAGCTTGCTTCAATTCAGGATCAGCGTTTACTGCATTGGTCAAATTACTTGACACGCCGTCAGCGTTACCAAGCCTTGCAGAAGCTATTGCCGCGCCATAGTAGGCAACACCAAGGTTGCTGTCTTTGCTGGTTGCTTCATTAAAGGAAGTAAGAGCGTTTTGATAATCTTTGTTCAATGTTTGGGCTAAGCCTTTGTTGAAAAGGTTAGTAGCATTGTCTGTGGCAGCTGATTCAGAGCTTATAGCCTCGCTATATCTTGCCATTTTAATTTCGGCTGCACCTTTCACACCATTTATACCGGCTGCATTATCTCCGCTCAATCCACCGCTCAGGGCTTTCGTAGCATGGCTGTAAGCAGCATAAGGGTTGCCTTTGATTGATTCAATTGTAGCCAGGTTAGCATGAACTTCAGGAGCTTCTTTTAACCTTGCAGCGATTTCAAGTTGAGCAAGAGCTTTGTCAGCAAGTGCAGTGGCATTAGCAGGATTTTCTGCTGCCTGCGCCAGGTATACTGCGCCTAAGTTATTGTGAGCATTCCAGTATGTTCCTTTCTTGGTAGCGGCTTCGTAGATAGCAGCTTTCTCATCAAGAGAAGGGGTAAGGGATGCAGAATACATTAATTCCTCAAAAGAAAGTGTGTCTTCTTTCACCTGGCCTTGTGTGATTTGTTTTGACAATACTGAAATCTCAGCATCGGCTTTCTTATCTTTTACAACAAGGATTTCAGTCTTAGCTGTTCTTAAGCCAGGATATACATCTTTAAATACCTTTCTATACGTAGGAAGTGCCTTCATAGCTCTTTCCTGGCTTTCGAAATCACTACCACCATTGATTATATTAAGGTATTCGGCTTTTTGTTCAGAAGTGATACCTCCATAACCTTCCAGGGCAGTTTTGAATTCAGTCCAGTCTTCAACAACTGGTTTGAGAATGAATTTGATAGAATCGGCCATACCTTTGTAGTCATACTTTTTCATTTGCCTGCGGTAGTATGCTTCTATAGCCTTAGCGCGTTCTTCTGAAAGTCTGGTGTTAATTCGTTCAGCACCTTCTGGTGAGTGAGTACCCGTAATGGTAACGGTACGGGTAGCGTTTTTGGAAGCAATGAAAGCATCCAATTGTTTTCCTTTATCACTTCTCACTTCTGAGGTTCTAAGTACTGATCTTCCTTGTTCAAAAATGAAATCAGGGATGATTACCGGAACAAGCTCTTCCTGGTTATTATAACCATGATCTGCAAAGGCAGCAAAGTAGGCAGGTAAAACCAATTTAGAAGTAGTGATTACTCCAGTAGCTACTGGCAAACGCGCTGTAGCTTTTGATTTCTCTGCTTTCGAAGCAACGCCTTCAACCTCTAATACTCCGATTTTCATTGCAGGAGCATAAGCAAATGCGAAATTTTTAGTCACGCGAGGTTGTTCCGTAGCGCTGTTGGGATAGTCCTCCGCTTTAAATGGGATAGGCTCTAATGCCACTTCATTTTCTCCATACTTATAGAAGGTATTAACTGTATATGCAGTACCCTTCTTCAGCATTTTAACGGGGAGATTAGCGGCCATATCAAAAGCAACTGTATCCTTATGCACCTCCAGTGGGTTGGGGGTGACAGTTAGTTGTTGCTCTTTAGCCATTTTAACCATCTTGGGCAGTGTACAGCCCGCAAGGCTAATTGCACCTAAGATCAGAAATGAGTAAACTACTTTTCTCATTGGAATTTAGATTTATTGGTTTGTTTTAAAAGTTGTAAAACTATGATTATCAGTTTTTTTTTGCAATTATAGTCAAAAAAATAAGATATTGACCATCCTTTTGAAGGTGTTGTAACCATATATTTGTAAGCCGGATTTTTGTTCGATGAATCAACTAAAATGGTAGTTGAAAGTTAATTGAGAGAGATTTATGAATGATTTAGTCACCAAAATCCAGCATTTCTTTCAGGGACATGCTTTTGGAGTCTGTACTATGCTAGGGGAAAAGTTAGGTGTAGCTACCTCCAGTATACGGCTTTTCTTCATTTATGCCACCTTTATTACGGTGGGCTCACCGGTTATTATCTACCTGGCACTGGCCTTTATTCTTAACTTTCGCAGACATTTGAGGAAGCGTAATCCGGTTTGGGATTACTAGTGTCGGGTCAACAATAATGTTTCGCGTCTCCCACGCAGCCCCTAACCTCGCTAGTCAGCGGGGCATTCCTGCGCGTTGTTTCCCCTTTTAGAGGCCAGGCAATGTTATTAAGTTAAGGGGAATGCAAGTTATTACACAGAAAAGCTGTTGCACAGAGATCTCAAAGGAGGCACAAAGTTTCACAAGAATTTCATAGCAGATACCTAAGGTTTTTTCTATATGTGTCCTCTGTGTGAAATTCTCCGTGAAGCTCTACTGCAATAACTACCTCTGGCCGAGCTGCCAGGAAAAGAATTTAGTAAATTTTCCTTGATTCGAGTCAGTACCTGTAAAGCTGTTGCACAGAGAAATCTCAAAGAAGCACAAAGTTACGGAGGTATTTTCTTTGTGATTTCTATGGCTTAAGCAAGCGCATGTTTGATAATCTTTTTTTAGTTCAGCTGTAGTGAGAAGATTAAGGGACTAATTAAATAATTATAATCCCGTAGGGATTTCCTGTCTGTAGCCCGGAGCTTAGCTCCGGGTTAAATGAATAATAAATGCCAGCGTGTCGACTGGGCATGTTCTATGAAATGCGAACGATCACGACACGCAATGCAGGAACCTTGATTGCTTGATTAAAAGGAAACCTTTGTGATTCTCAGCGTCTCCCCTGGTCTTTGTGCTATTGATTTCCTTAACTTAATAACATTGAGGGGCCATGGTAAGCAATGGATGAACCGCCAACTTAAATATGACATGACATTAGTTGTTCAATAAAGTAAACTCATTCCTTCTTCTCAGGTAGTAATCGTAAATGATCAGACCCGGATAGACGCATCCCTTATCATATTGAGGATAACGTTTTCGTAATGCCCTTCTTTTTCTAAATGTGCGGGTAAGACTTCCAAATACACCAAGATGGGCTTTGATGACAGCAAGAGAATTTTGAGGCTGCACGTTAACTAAAAAGACCAGGGCAGCTGTCCAATCAAGCAAAATTCTCAACGGTATTTTAAAGACAAGCTCAAGTGTGTTGAAGTTTTTTACCAGCATCCACAGGTTGTTGCGAAAGTTAAGAAATGTCTTTCGTGGATTGTCATGTGGTAACGTGGCAGCGCCAAGGTGATAAACTGTACTCAAGCCACAGTAGTAGACCTTTTTATTGGTGCGCTGAATTCTCCAACATAAATCAATCTCTTCCATATGAGCAAAGAAATCCTCATCAAATCCCTCCAGTTTGTTGAAAACCTCTGAGCGAATAGCTAAACAAGCCCCGGATGCCCAGAACACTTCCCGCTCATCATTGTATTGGCCATGATCCTTTTCAAGGTGGTCAAAAATCCTTCCGCGACAGAAAGGATAACCTAAAACATCGATCATTCCACCGCCGGCGCCCGCATATTCAAACTTATCCTGCTCACGGTATGATCTTATCTTTGGTTGAATGGCAGCAATTGAAGGATTTGAATCAAACAACGTTAACATTGGTGTAAGCCAGTTTTCAGTAACTTTTACATCCGAGTTAACCAATACATAAATATCGGCTTCGATGCAGCGGAGCGCCATGTTATAACCTTTACAAAAGCCATAGTTGAATGGCATGGGAATAATACTCACTGTTGGAAATTTTCTTTCCAGAACGGTAAGTGAATCATCGGTAGAGCTATTATCCGCTACGTATATCTTTGCCTCAGCAGAATATTGAACAACAGAAGGGAGAAATTCCTGCAGAAGCTTTTCCCCATTATAATTGAGAATAACTACTGCTACGGATGCCATCTATTTATAAGGATTGAATATTGAATGACTGAATATAGAATGGTTGAATATTGAGTGTATTCATTTATTCAATATTCAATCATTCAACTATTTATTATTTATCCGCCCATCATACTGCCGAGGTCCATTCCTGGAATATTGGGAAGAAGCCCTTCGGTGCTTTTTCTTAACTCCTCTTTCGCAAGTAACTCGGCTTCTTCAGATGCTTTATTGACAGCAGCAACAACAAGATCTTGTACAATTATTTTATCGTCGGATTTAAGCAATGTTGGATCTATGTCCACTGCAATCAGTTGGCGTTTCCCATTCATGGTTGCCTTTACCATTCCACCTCCGGATTCACCCGTGGTTTTTATATTCACCAGATTATCCTGCGCCTCCTTGATGCGGGCCTGAACTTCCTTCATCTTCCCCAGCATTTTCATCATGTCAAACATGTCAATATTTTTTTGATTTACGATTTACGATTTTTTAAACAACCCTCCAAGGGTTCTAAATCCTTGGAGGGTTGTCGCTGGGAAAAGTTATTTTTTTCTCAACAGTAAAACTGAACCGGATCGATTGAATGTACGTCCTGCAAGATCGGTAAGATCAGCATTGAATACATAGGTTCCTTCGGGCATTACTTTTCCATTGAATGTTCCATCCCATCCCTCATCCATATTAGTGGTAGTATAAAGAAGTTCACCCCAGCGGTTGAAGATAAACATCTGAAAATTGTTTACATATTGTCCCGTCACATTGAAGTTGTCATTTAATCCGTCACCATTAGGTGTAAAAGCGGTTGGATAAAATATATTCGGACTTTTGATTATCGTAACCGTGTTGGATACACTTTGGTTTAAGAAAGGGTCAATAGCATTTGCCTTAACAACATATACATATACCTGGGTCAACGGATCGATAACATTGTCTGTGAAAGAGGTAGACGTTCCGGCATCAAACGATTGCATAAATATTCCATCTTCACTGTATTTTTCTACCGAATAATTTAATACACCATTCTGCCATCCCGGGTAAGCCGTCCAGTTTATAACAACGCTGTTATCATTTTGTAAAGTTGCTGTCATTTGAATGGGACAACCTTCAATTACCGATAAGCTTTGATTGCCGCACAGATCAACATAAGTAATGCGATAGCAAGTAGCCTCTTCCGTTGAATAATTGCTGTCTGTAAAGGTTTGTGAAGTAGCTGTTCCAATGGCAGTATAATTAACCGTGGACTTTGAGATGGTGTACTCATCCGGAGCAAACCCGGGATCCTGGTCCCATTCAAGCATTACGGAATTTTGATTCACTATGGTAGTTATATTTTGAACGGGTGCCGGTGGAGTGGTTGAGAAAGCTGTTCCCGATTTTTCCAAAGAATAACTACGGCTTCCGTTAGCATAATTGGTGATTAGCTGATAAGTGTAAGTTGTTTTACAAACAATGTCAACATCATTAAATGAATTAGCTGGAGGTGTAATATTAATATAGTTAGCATTGTCCCTAAGCAAAGAATAATCGGTTACACCTGTTGCTGAAGTTATCCAATTAAGAACATTAACATCGTTCTGAACGGATAAATCAAAATTTGAACTGCAGATGGTGTTGCTATAATTTGATATGTTATTGCAGGGATCAAATGCATTGAGTCGAAAACAATAGTAATTATTATCAGGTTGCAGATTAGGGATTATTACCGCTGAAGTGTTATAAAGCGTTTGTACGAATTGAAACGGACCGTTGTTCAAGGATATTTCAAGACGGTATTGAATATAATTTTGTCCTGTATAGTTTAATTGAATCTGGGACGCATCCAAGACACGAAGCTCATCAATGAAAGGTGCCGATAATGTAGGAAATACCGGGAACGACTGACTAATTGCTGTACAATTATCTTGAGCACTAAGGTTGCGCCCGCGAACAGTCATGGATTGAGGAAGAGTGGACGCATAAGTTTTTGAACCTGTGCCACCTGATGGAACTATTGCAACTGGTGAACCATCATTGAAATTAATTACATATTGATCATAGTTAGTATCCGTCACCCGATACTGTACGCTGTATCCGCCACAAGTATAAATTTCGAATGTAGGCGGAATATCTTGAAGTACTTCAATTTGAATGCTGTCGACGCCGCTGGCTTGAATTAGTATCTGCAGCCAATAGGTGCCAGGTTGAGTATAGGTATGTGTAAGAAACTGATCATCAAAAACGTTGTCACCATTCCAATCCATATTACAAGGAAATGATCCATCACACACATCAGGTGGATTAATGGTGATATTAACCGTAAGAGGAGCGCATCCACTTTTCTCATCAACCTGAAAGCGACCCTGGTTACTCAGGTATTGGGCGCTTACTAAGCAGGAGAGCAATGAAGCAAGGAATGTGAAAAGAATTTTTCTCATCATCAGGTTAATCCTTCATTCATCAAATAGAGCCACAATACAGGATTGACAAACTTCAAGTCTTTAAGCTTCAATATTAACGTTATCAAATGACTAAAAGTATCTTATTATTTTTTAAGATAAGAGGAGTTTTTTGAGAATTTTCCAATAGGTGAGACCACAAAGGCATAAAGTCACGAAGAACATTATTAGGTCTATGAAATTTTCTTCAATTCATTGTGTCCTGGTGCCTTAGTGGCAAAACAAATTAATTCGCTTTCAGCTTTTGAATAATCTTATCCAAACTAAGCTTCTCCTGTTCGCCGGCTTCCATATTCTTTATAACCAACTCCCCGCTCTTTATTTCTTCTGATCCAATCACAAGGGTGAAAGGAATATTTTTTTTGTTAGCGTAGTCCAATTGTTTTTTAAGTTTCGATTCATCGGGATAAATTTCTGCGGCGATATCAGCATTTCGTAGCTGAGACAATATTTTGAAACCAAATTGCATACACGCCTCATCAAGGTGACAAATCAAAACACGTGATGATAATTGTGCTTCTTTAGGAAAGAGGTTGAGTTCTTCCATAGCATCATAGATACGATCTACACCAAAAGAAATTCCAATGCCGGGCAAAGGTTCCTTTGCACCAAAAGCTTGTGTCAGGTTGTCGTAGCGGCCACCACCACTTACACTGCCAATAGCAACGTTATTAATTTTTACTTCGAAGATTGTTCCCGTGTAATAACTTAGTCCACGCGCTAATGCAACATCAACTTCTACATGCTCATCATTATTTCCATAATGACCAAGCAATGCAAGAACTTCCTGAAGGTCAGCTACACCCTTTGTTCCTTGTTCTGTGTGCTGAAAAATTTTCTTAAGTGAATCTGATTTTTCAATGTTATTACCCGATGTATGAAGTAATTCAAAAAGTTTGTTTAACGCAGTATCATCAAAACCTTTCAATACCAATTCATCACGAACACCTTTCTCGCCGATTTTATCCAATTTGTCAATGGCTGTGTAAAGTTCAGTTTCTTTTCCCTTCACATCTAGTACTTCAGCCATCCCTGCCAATACGCCGCGGTGGTTAATTTTTATTGCATAATCTGTGATGTTAAGTTTCGCAAAAACTTCTTTAATCATCAGAATAATTTCTGCTTCACAAACCAGGGAGTTTGTTCCTACTACATCGGCATCGCATTGATAGAATTCACGGTACCTTCCTTTCTGTGGTCTGTCGGCGCGCCACACAGGTTGAATTTGATAGCGTTTAAATGGAAGTACAATTTCATGACGGTTCATTACTACATAGCGTGCAAAGGGAACAGTAAGATCGTAGCGGAGGCCTTTTTCTGCTATTTCAGATGTTAAGCGTTTTGAATTTTTAGTTTCCAGCATTTGATTTTCAACATCTTTCAGAAAATCGCCTGAATTGAGAATTTTAAAAAGTAACTGATCGCCTTCCTCTCCATATTTTCCTGTCAATGTTGATAGATTCTCCATAGCCGGGGTTTCCAGGGGCAGGAAGCCAAACTTTTGAAATACAGATCGAATGCTGTTAAAAATAAATTGTCTTTTGGCCATTGAAGAAGGACCGAAATCGCGTGTTCCCTTGGGAAGCGTAGGTTTTTCCATATTGGAGGCCAAGTTAATGCGCCATTAGGCTAATGTGCTAATAATGAAGGGCTAAATTTTTGTCCCCGGCTTTGTAAACTCGGAAAAGTCGTTTACTTTTGCGTTCCTTTTTAAAGAAAAGTGCCATGGCAGTAACCAGACTGAAAAGAAAGAATCGTAAGGATAAGTCAAAGTCTAAAGTAAGACGTCAAACGCTGAAGAACCAGAATTTCCAGCCCGTAATCAGGGGCGTTGATATGGAAAAGGTCAAAGAAGAGTTCAAGGCTAAAGCTGCTGCGAAAAGCTGATCCTGGTATCGAATTAAGATATTGTGAGCCCGTTTAAAGCGGGCTTTTTTCATTTATGTCAATCTTCCATAGAACTGTGATCGTTCTCCAGCCTTTGCCGGCAGGCTGCGAACTATTTAACAATTTCTTTTTTACCCGCTCATTTCTTTTTAAGATTGAATTCACTTTTAATAACTGGTAACCACAATGCCCAATCTTCACCTTGTCAACTGGAATGTAAATGGTATCCGCTCAATCATTAAAAAAGATTTTCTGAAAGATGTGAAGATGATGAATCCTGATGTGCTTTGTTTACAAGAAACGAAGGGAGCATTGGAGGAAGTGAAGTCGGCATTAGAACTCCTTCCGGATTATCAGATGTACGTGAACTCTTCAAAAGCCCGAAAGGGATATTCCGGAACAGCCATTCTCACAAAAACAAAACCCCTGAATGTTACCTACGACATGGGCATTGAAGAGCATGACCAGGAAGGGCGCGTGATTGCTGCAGAGTATGATGATTACTATTTGGTAACGGTGTATGTACCCAACGCTGGTGAAGGGTTGAAACGACTGGACTACCGTGCCAAATGGGATGAAGATTTCAGAAAACACCTTGTTGCTCTCAATGAAAAGAAACCGGTAATTCTTTGTGGCGATCTTAATGTAGCGCATCAGCCTATCGATATCGCCCGGGCAAAAGAAAATTATAACAAATCAGCCGGCTATACACAAATTGAGATTGATGGCTTTACAAAATTGCTCAGTGCTGGATTTGTTGATGTGTTCAGACGATTCTACCCCGAAGAAATTAAATACACTTACTGGAATTATTTATTCAATGCCCGTTCACGAAACGTAGGCTGGCGTATTGATTATTTTCTTGTTAGCGAAGAATTAGTTTCAAAAGTAAAAGATGCTCCTATCTACAACCAATATTTAGGATCGGACCATTGCCCGGTAGGATTGATGCTGGAGTACTAACTGGAATTCGTCAATGATCTTTAATCGTGAGTGAGCATTTTCTATTGGCCAATGACCATTGACTTTTTTATCTATACACGCTCAATATCAGCTCCCAACGCCTTCAATCGCGCATCAATATTCTGATAACCGCGGTCAATTTGTTCAATGTTCGAAATTTCACTGGTGCCGCCAGAGGATAAAGCCGCGATCAATAACGCGACCCCTGCTCGAATGTCAGGTGATGACATCTTGATGCCTTTTAATTGTGTTTTTCTTTCAAGTCCTATCACGGTAGCCCTGTGCGGATCACAAAGAATGATCTGTGCGCCCATGTCGATCAGTTTGTCAACAAAGAACAAACGGCTCTCGAACATCTTTTGATGAATAAGCACAGTTCCCTTTGCCTGGGTGGCAACAACCAAAACAATACTTATCAAATCAGGTGTGAAGCCCGGCCATGGAGCATCTGAAACGGTAAGAATGGAACCGTCGATGAAAGTTTCAATTTCATATTTTTCCTGTGAGGGAATGTAAATGTCATCGCCTCTGAATTCCATTTTAATTCCCAATCGTCTGAACGTTTCAGGAATAATACCCAACATATCAATGCGACAATTTTTAATCGTGATCTCGGATTGCGTCATGGCTGCAAGGCCAATGAAACTTCCGATCTCAATCATATCAGGGAGAAGCGTATGCTCTGTTCCATTCAGTTTATCTACTCCCTCTATCGTGAGAAGATTAGAACCGATGCCGGAAATTTTTGCACCCATACGATTAAGCATGAGGCATAACTGCTGCAAGTAAGGTTCGCAAGCGGCATAGTAAAGCGTTGTCGTTCCTTTAGCCAGCACGGCAGCCATTACAATGTTTGCTGTTCCGGTTACAGAGGCTTCATCAAGAAGGATGTAACTTCCTTTCAGGGCAGAGGCATCGATGTGAAAGAGGTGTTCTTCAGAATCAAAGTTGAATTTTGCGCCCAGCTTTTGAAAGCCCAGAAAGTGAGTATCCAATCTCCTTCTTCCAATTTTATCGCCGCCTGGTTTTGGGAGACTCGCCTTTCCAAAGCGTGCCAGTATAGGGCCGAGTAACATAACCGATCCGCGAAGTGCGGCAGCCTTTTGCCTGTACTCCTCCGTTTCAAGAAATTTTGTGTTGATGTCAGATGCTGTGAATCGGTATGAATCCTTGCCCAATTTTTCAACTTTGCAACCAAAATCTCCTATCAGCTCGATGAGTTTGTTTACATCTCTGATGTCGGGAATGTTGTTGATGGTTACAGGTTGATCAGTAAGTAATACAGCACTTACAATCTGAAGGGCTTCATTTTTGGCGCCTTGAGGAATGATCTCACCTTTCAGTTTTTTGCCGCCTTTAATTCGGAAGATGCTCATGGAAATTTGATCAGGTTCTTTTAAAAAATTCCTGCCGGTAAATGTTCAAATGAAGGATCATTTAGCCGAAATGTCTGCAAGTATAAGAAGAATTAGGTGCGACAGAAATGCTATCGTCCATTTCTTTTAGACAGGATATCCAGAGACATGGCCAGTGACTTTCGGATTTGAAGTGTTGTAAATTCAAAGGGAGGCCACAAAGGCACAAAGACACGAAGTAAATCTAGTCAGTCTTTTCCTGACATTACTGATAACCATTTAACAGATAACTTATAACTACTTCTTCCGCGGTCCTTTATTTTTATTGAAAGGGCGATGGCCTCTGTCGCGGTCCCTATCCCGATCCCTGTTACGATCCTGGCGTGGTCCATCCTGGCCACCTTTCATTTTTTTGGTGCTGCGTTCACGATAAAGTTTTTCAAACAAGTTGTCTTCGCGCACTTTATCAATGTTCATACTTAGAACGCCACCTGACATCTGCTTGATATCTTTGATAATAACAGAATCATCAAGGGTTTCTTTATTCCAATTACCATAGAAGGTTTTCATCAGCTTGCCGAGATAGATAATAGCATCTTCGCGTTCCTGGGGATCTTCTATTTTCAAAGCTTCTTTCACAAGCTGTTCAATATTCTTACCATAGTGCTTGAACCGGATGTCGCTTTGCGGATATTTCATGCGCATGGGTTTCTTGAAAAGAATATCGCGCTCGGGTACAGGGTAAGGACTGTTTATATCAAGATTGAAATCCGCGATAATGTAAAGGTCGTCCCAAAGTCGTTGTGGATTTTCAGGTTGATCTTTTAAGCTTGGCGTAAGTTGCCTGATCAGATCAATAAGAGCATAAGCATGCTCTGTCCTTTTTTCCTTATCTGGAACACTGCGAATAAATTCTATCAGCTTTTGAACATTACGGCCATATTCTTTCAGTATAATAAAAGGCCTTTGGGTGTTGTACTCTCCGATCATAAATCTTTAATAAGAAGTATTTGTATTTCTTTTACCGCTTTCAGTTTTCTGTCGTTCGTAAAGAACTTGTTACAATCATGTTTCAATGCGCAAGCTATCTGTAATGAATCAATAGCTTTAAGAGATGGATATTTGGCTCGCAAAATAGATGATATTTCTGCAACATCCCAAGTTATTGATTTAACCTGGAATAGTCTTTTTACTGTTTTATCAAATTTATCAAGGACGTCTTTTCTATTTAATCTTCTTGGTTTGATTCCGAATTCCGCAACCGTCAATACACTGGTTACAAAAATCGAATTATTCATTATCGCTTCGGACAAAAACAATGAAACGGCTTCGGAGAATTTAGGATTATTTTCGACCAGGTAAATAAGTGGTGAGGTATCAATAAATAACCTCTCACCTGTCATTACTCCTTATTCGGTTGATATACTTTTGAGCATCCTCCTTCCACACGTGTTTGCCAATTCCCTGTAAGTTTTCCAATAGTTTCAAAAATTCTTCTTTTCTATGAGCAGAAGACTGTTTTTTAGCTGAACCCCTGTGTTTATACCTTACTTTTACTTCCTTAATATTTTCTTTTTTAGCGCTCATAGCGGTTTCAAAGATAATCATTCTCTAAACAATTCTAAGCTTGGCAAAGCTCAGTAACAGGGTCTTTTCGCCAATTTCTGTGAAATTTATCTTTGCCTTGCGATCAGCGCCGTTTGTATCCATCTGAACAACAACGCCATAGCCAAATTTCGGATGCTCCACTTTCATCCCCTCCACCAGTTGAGATGTGTCACTTGGAGTAAAATCAAGTGAGGGGCGGTAGGTAGTTTTCGTTGGAACAGGCGCAGAACTTACTGTTTTCTTAATACCATTGACCAATGACTTTGCGTAGTTTGATGAGGGTGCTGACTCATAAGTATTGAACTTTGTGCTCACCTTAATAAAGCGTTGATCAACATCATCCAGGAAGCGGCTGGGTTCACAATTTTTCAATCGCCCATAACGATAGCGTGTCAGCGCGTAGGAGAGGAACAATCTTTTTTGAGCACGTGTGATGGCAACGTAAAACAATCTTCTTTCTTCTTCCAGTTCAGCCCGACTACTTAACATCATTTGTGAAGGAAAAAGATCCTCTTCCAAACCTACGATGTAAACGTATTTGAACTCAAGACCCTTTGCCATGTGAATGGTCATCAAAGTAACTTTCTCTGGATCTTTGTCTTTGTCTTCATCCTGCCCTGTGATCAGTGATACTTCCTGGAGAAAAGCTCCTAAACTTTTATCTTGTTTCTCCGAATCGTCTACATATTCTTTGATGGCGTTGAGAAGTTCCTGAACGTTTTCGTAACGACTTAATCCTTCCACGGTTTTGTCTTCGTACAATTCACGCAGCAGACCAGAGCCTTTTGCAATTTCGAAAGCGGCGTCATAAGCATCTTTACGTTGAATTTCAAGACTGAACCTATTGATCATGGCTACGAAATCTTCAATAGGACCAGCCACACGCCCACCTAAAAATTTTCCTGAGTTTTGAAGAACATCCCAGATGGTTATATCATGATCATTTGCGGCTACAATAATTTTATCAACGGTAGAATCGCCAATACCTCTCTTCGGCAAGTTGATGATCCTTCTGAATGAAGCTTCATCTTGCTGATTGATGGTAAAGCGCAGGTATGCCAGCAAGTCTTTAATTTCCCTGCGCTGATAGAATGATAATCCACCAACTACTTTGTACTTGATGTTCATTCTGCGCAAAGCTTCTTCAATGGCGCGTGATTGACTGTTGGTGCGATAGAGTATAACAAAGTCACTGAACTTTAACTGGTACTGCATCTTCTCTTCAAAAATGGAGGAGGCAACTAACCGGCCTTCTTCATTGTCCGATACAGCTTTAATCAATTCTATGAGCGAACCTTCTTCATTCTCTGTCCATACATTTTTAGGAAGCTGTGCTCGATTCTTTTTTATTACGGAGTTGGCAGCATTCACAATGTTCTGTGTTGAACGATAATTCTGTTCAAGTTTGATAATGCGCAGGTCCGGATAATCCCGTTCGAAATTCAGAATGTTGGTAATGTCTGCTCCGCGAAAAGCGTAAATACTTTGTGCATCATCGCCTACAACACAAATGTTTTGTTTTACCGCTGCAAGTTTACGAATGATGAAGTACTGACAGAGGTTTGTATCCTGAAACTCATCAACAAGTATGTAATGAATGCGATGTTGGTATTTGTTGAGGACTTCGAGATGCTCTTTAAAAAGTTTATCCGTGTTAAATAAAAGATCATCAAAATCCATAGCGCCTGCTTTGAAGCAACGCTGTGAGTAGGTTTTAAAAATCTTTCCGATTTCCGGGCGCATGTTGGCGGCATCATCACCCATTAACTCAACATTATTAAGATACTCCTGCCACCCGATTAAACGGTTTTTAGCAGCGGAGATTCGATTATAAACTGTGTTTGCTTTGTAGAGGGTATCATCAAGTCCCATTTCTTTCACAATGTTTTTCAACAATGTTTTAGAATCGTCGGTATCATAAATGGTAAAGTTCGATGGGTACCCGATGTGGCGTGCCTCCGCTCTGAGAATGCGGGCGAAAACTGAGTGAAAAGTTCCCATGTAAAGGTTGCGCGCATCATGGCCTACAACATTCTCAATCCGGTCGCGCATTTCTTTCGCGGCTTTGTTGGTGAAGGTGAGCGCCATTATGTTGAAAGCATCAACATTTTTATTTTGCATCAGGTAGGCGATCCTGTAAGTGAGTACACGCGTTTTTCCAGATCCTGCTCCAGCGATCAGCATACAGGCACCTTCCGTGTTAATTACTCCCTCGCGCTGGGGTTCATTTAAAGTCGATAGATAATCCGTCATAATCAGCTGCAAATTAAAGCTAAAAGCTTAAAGCAGAAAGCTCAAAGCTTAAGCGGAAAGCTAAAAGGAAATTTTGAAATAAAAATTTCGAGTTAAAGAGGTGGTTTTAGTCAACAGTGCAATGAACTTGATTACTGACACATATAAAGCTTTTCAACTTTCTGCTTTAAGCTTAAGCTTTTACTATCTTTAAAAAAAAAATCAGATGTTCAAAGTAGGTGAGGTTTTAGTTTCAGATGATATTCGTGAAAAGGAATTTGTCTGTAACCTGGAAAAATGTAAGGGCGCTTGCTGCGTGGAAGGTGATTATGGTGCGCCTCTTGAAGAGGATGAATTGGAGATTCTGAAAAAGATATATCCGAAAATAAAATCATACCTCACCAAAGAAGGTATAAGCGCTATTGAAGAACAGGGAACACATGTAGTTGATCCTGACGGAGATTATTCAACCCCGGTGATTGACGGACGCGAATGTGCTTACGCTCATTACGACGAAAAAGGAATTCTGAAGTGTGGTATTGAAGAAGCGCATAAGGACGGAAAAATAAAATTCAAGAAACCTATCTCCTGTCATTTGTATCCCATAAGGATTACGAAGAAAAAAGATTTTGAGGCCGTGAATTATCACAAGTGGCACATCTGTTCACCAGCCTGTACACTGGGGAAACAACTGCAAGTACCTCTTTATAAATTTTTGAAAGATCCCCTGATCAGAAAATATGGGGAAAAATGGTATGATGAGTTAGTTCGTGTAGTTGAAGAAGTGAAAGAGGTTAAAGGTTAATCGTTAAAAGTTAATCGGAGGGAATTGTTGGCGTAATGCTTAAATAAAAATTGGGACTAATGGTTTTTCACTATTCAGACGCTCTATTACTTGAGGCAATCAAACTTTCACAGGACAAAGACAAAGGGGCAACTGTGACTGACATTATAAAATATGCGGACTACATCAATCATGCTATAATGACTTATTCAGAGTTTATAACTGGGACAAAAAAGTTAAAGAGCATCGGACTCATAAGTGAACGAAACAAACGACTTCAAACCACTGATAAATTTGAAGTTTGGTGGACCAAAAAGTATGAAGGAAAAAGTCGCTTCGGATTACTAAAAACCTTGGAGGAAATAAAAAAATACTTGAATAAAGACTTTGGAGCACTAGAAAATTCTTGGGATAAAATTAAGACAAGGTTTAATAAAAGCGACTTGGATAAATCGACAGCAGACTACCTAAATTGGGCCAACAAAATTCTTGAGAGTATGGACAAGGATAAAAAGAAAAGAAGAATAAGTTAAGCACGAACGTTCAACAACATTGGGTGTCATTTAAATTTTATGAATTGATTTTATAAGGTAAATTTAAACGGTCCATACATAAAACA
This sequence comes from uncultured Roseivirgaceae bacterium, assembly GCA_964521255.1. GTDB lineage: Bacteria > Bacteroidota > Bacteroidia > Cytophagales > Cyclobacteriaceae > ZC4RG29. Next base: position 66,661 of record CAZFRM010000015.1, on the reverse strand, counting down.
TTAGTCTAAAGTGTATTCACGATTAACGTTTAACCTTTAACGCCTGCCTGCCGGCAAAGGCAGGATTAACTAATCTGTGAGAAGTCAAAAGAAGTCTCCAAAAACTTCGTATTAAACTTACCTGAGCGGAACTTCTCATTGTCCATCAGCTTGATATGGAAAGGAATTGTTGTTTTGATTCCTTCGATGACAAATTCCTGTAGTGCGCGTTTCATTCTTGTAATTACTTCTTCACGTGACTGACCGCTCACAATTAATTTTGCAATCATCGAATCATAGTTGGGAGGAATGGTATAGCCGGCATATACATGGCTGTCAATTCGAACACCATGACCACCTGGCATATGAAGATTTGTGATCTTACCCGGAGATGGCCTGAATCCATTGGCAGGATCTTCAGCATTGATACGGCATTCCATTGCGTAAAGATTCGGGAAATAATTCTTTCCTGAAATAGGTACTCCTGCGGCAACTTTTATTTGCTCTTTAATAAGATCGTAATCGGTAACTTCTTCTGTAATGGGATGTTCCACCTGAATACGTGTATTCATTTCCATAAAGTAGAACTTGCCGTGCTTATCAACCAGGAATTCAATTGTACCTGCGCCTTCATAGTTGATTGCCTTGGCACCTTTAATAGCCGCTTCACCCATTTCTTCACGAAGCTCCTGGCTTACGATTGGTGAAGGAGTTTCTTCCAACAGCTTCTGGTGCCTCCGTTGTATGGTACAATCTCTTTCTGAAAGGTGGCATACTTTTCCATACTGATCGCCAATCACCTGAATTTCAATATGGCGGGGCTCTTCAATAAATTTTTCTAAGTATAATCCATCGTTTCCGAAGGAAGCTCCTGCTTCACGCTTGGCATCGTCCCATGCTTTTTTAAATTCGGATTCATCGTTAATGATGCGCATTCCTTTTCCGCCGCCCCCTGCTGTTGCCTTTATAATTACCGGATAGCCTATCTTCTTGGCGAGTTTCCTTCCTTCTTCAATAGAAGAGAGCAGACCGTCAGAACCCGGAATGGTTGGTACGCCTGCTTTTTTCATGGTATCTTTTGCGGTAGACTTGTCACCCATGGCTTCAATCATAGCCGGTGATGGGCCAATGAATTTGATTCCATACTCGTGACATACTGCTGAGAACTCAGATCGTTCGGATAGAAAACCGTAGCCAGGATGAATAGCATCTGCGTTGGTTATCTCTGCGGCAGATATAATTCTTGGAATATTTAAATAAGAATCTTTGCTTGGAGGGCCGCCGATACATACGGCTTCATCCGCAAAGCGAACGTGTAAACTTTCACGATCGGCTGTGGAATAAACGGCCACAGTCTTAATTCCCATTTCACGGCAGGTTCGGATTACCCGTAATGCAATTTCTCCTCGATTCGCTATTAATATCTTTTTGAACACAGTGTGAGAAAAGTTAGATCAAAGTTTGAGAATGTGATAGTAAGATCAGCAAGCCGGTACGACCCGACTGGTATTAATCGGGCTCTACTTCAAACAACACCTGGTCATACTCAACCGGTGTGGCGTTTTCCAACGGAGCTCTTACAATAGTACCGGAGACTTCAGCCTCAATTTCGTTGAAGAGTTTCATTGCTTCAATGATGCATACGGTTTGGCCTTTGCTTATCTTATCACCTACGGATACAAAGGGTGGTGAGTCAGGGTTAGGGGAACGATAAAATGTTCCGATCATAGGTGACTTAATCTCAATCGTACGCTTTTCGGATGCCGCAGCTTCTTTCTTATTATCAGTGGAAGTTGCAGAAGGAACTTGTGAAGTAACAGTCTGGCTGGAGGCTACTTGTGGAACCAGGGAAGTCACCATAGGTGTTGACGACTTCATTATTTTTTGGTCAGGTTCCCGTTTAACATGGAGTTTCAATTCACTTGTTTCAATATCGACCTCGTTCAATCCGGTTTTGGAAATAAAGTCGATGAGGTCTCTGATTTCTGATGTTTTCATAGCACCCGTTTTTGATGCGTTTGCGTTATTTTTTGATGACGCAGACGATGTTGTTTTTTTGGTTATTGTTTTAGCACCTTTTGATTTTGACATAAGTCAAGGGGATTATTTTACACGTTCAACATACTCTCCGGTACGTGTGTCTACTTTAATATTGTCACCTGTGTTGATGAATAAAGGTACCCGAATTTCGGTGCCGTTTTCCAATTTGGCAGGTTTTAAAGTGCGCGTTGCAGTATCGCCTTGCAGTCCTGGCTCGGTATACGAAATCTCCATGACTACATGCGACGGTGCCTCAGCCGTGATAGGAGAGGTGCCGTTTTCAAAAGCAATAATTATCGTTACGCCTTCTTTTATAAAATTTACCGATTCACCCAACAATGCTTTGTCGAGATAAATTTGATCGTAGGTTTGGTTGTCCATGCAAACAAGACTATCACCATCGGGATAGAGGTATTGATATTCTTTCGTTTCTATCCGCAACAATTCAATTTCTTCTCCCGGGCGAAAACGATTTTCCGCAAGTTTACCGTTTCTTATGTTTCTTAATTTCACCTGGTAGAAAGCCCTCAGGTTTCCAGGGGTTCTGTGTTGGAGTTCTTCAACCTGCATCACCTCTCCGTTGTATCGAACGTAATTGCCCCTGCTTAAATCACTAACTGTAGCCATAGTACTAAAACATCATCAAGTTACAAATCAATTATTCAAATGCAATTAATAGAATCATTTTGAATCGTAAGCCCAAACCAGGTAGATCGATCCCCAGGTGAACCCTCCGCCAAATGCGGCCATGATTAGTTTGTCACCTTTCCTGAGCTTTTTCTCATAATCCCAAAGTAGTAATGGAATTGTTCCTGCTGTTGTGTTGCCATAATTGGCGATATTCATCATTACCTTATCATCCGTCAGTCCTACTCTGCTAGCCGTTGCGTCAATGATTCGCTTGTTTGCCTGATGAGGAACAAGCCACGCAATATCTTCACCGCGAAGATTATTTCGTTCCATAATCTGGGCAGATATGTCAGCCATGTTTGTAACAGCAAACTTAAATACAATGGCGCCATCCTGATGTATATAATGAAGCTTTGCATCAACAGTTTCATGCGATGCAGGCATGCGGCTCCCTCCAGCTTCCATCCTCAGGTATGAAGCTCCGGAGCCATCGCTTCGATGGAGCGAATCCATTATTCCGATATTCTCGGTTGTTGGTTCAAGCAAAACTGCGCCACAGCCATCACCAAAAATTATGCAAGTGGTACGGTCTTGATAATTGACAATGGATGACATTTTATCGCCGCCAACAACAATTACTTTTTTGTATTGACCTGACATAACAAAGGCAGCCCCTGTAGTTAAGGCATAAAGAAATCCAGAGCACGCGGCACTTACATCATATCCGAAAGCATTGGTGGCACCAACTCCATCTGCAATTAAATTGGCTGTTGCAGGGAATAGCATATCAGGTGTTACGGTTGCGCAGATGATGAGGTCAATCTCTTTGGGATCAATCTTCCTTTTATTAAGAATGTCCTGAACGGCTTTTATGCCCATGTAAGAAGTACCAAGCCCATCGCCCTTCAAAATTCTTCTTTCTTTGATACCGGTTCGTGTGACTATCCATTCGTCACTGGTATCTACCATGGTCTCCAATTCCTTGTTGGTAAGAATGTAATCAGGAACATATCCTCCAACACTGGTAATGGCCGCATGAATTTTACTCATTTAAATTTCTTTTATGCTTTAATTGTTCAGATGCTTCAATTAGAAAGTCACCTGCTGAAAATAAAAAATGCCCGATTGTTAAAATCAGGCATTAAGGTCATGCTATAATTATATTGTTGAATAAGGGTTAATGCTGATAGCCTTATCCGAATTAATCACGCAGCAATTTGAAAAAAAGGTTATTGCCATGAATTAGTTATGCGAGCACTTCTTTCTCCATCACTACTTTGCCCTTGTAATAGAGTTTACCTTCGTGCCAGAAAGCACGGTGAGGCAAATGGTTTTCACCGGTTGTAGGGCAAACAGCCAATTGCTTTGCAAATGCTTTGTAGTGTGTCCTCCTTTTATCCCTTCTGGTCTTCGAGGTTTTTCGTTTCGGATTTGGCATATTCTTAAATGTTTATTTTAGTTTTTTTAATTTTTCCCATCGTGGGTCTATATCGTCGTCATCTTCTCTATCGTTCTCTTCGTTTGATGAGGATGAATAAACAATTTTACCAGTTTCACTTTCTTCATCCTCATCTTCTTCATCGTCAGTAAATCTTGGATGAAGTTTTTTCATGGGAACCGTCAGACTAATGAACTCATAAATAAATTGTCCAAGTTCAAGACTCACTGTATCACGATGGATAAGCATAATTTCCTCCGTGATCTCCCTGTCCTCATCACCAAATTTGAAAACCACCATTTTATGTGTTTCAATGGGGTAGTCAAATTCGTCTAAACTACGGTCACAAATTAATCGTGCTGTGCCCTTAATATCGAAATCAACTTCCAGGAAGGTTTCATGTTTATTGATGGTCACATTTACTACAAAAGAACCCCTGGAAATAAGGTCCGTTCCATAGCGTTTAAAGAATTCATCCCCTAATTCATAATCAAAGTGATGAATTGTATTACTTAGACCGACAATATTGACACGAAACGCATCCACCATTTCAAAACCAGCAGGTTCTAAAAAATAAGTCGGCAAATTTAGTAGAAATCGTCAGAAATTAAAAAATGGAGTTGAAAACCACTCCAAATGAATGGAAACTGACTTTAAATGTACTCTGTTAAGGATATTTCCTTGAATTCCTCACGGGTCTTTTTACCGTAATTTTCGATGAAAAAATCGATTACACCCTTCTTAAAGCCCAGTTTTATGGCAATGTTCTTACAAAAAATAAGTTCGCTTTCGAAAACATTATGATCGGCAAAGACAAGCTCAATAGCAGACCATAGATACTCGAACTTCTGGTCCAGGGAAAGCGCTCCCAGGGAGTCGATGGGTTCCGGGTTACGGATTAACTCAGTAACCGTTTCTTCCGGGAATTTACGTTCCCGGGCAATTTTGAATATCATCTCCCGCTCAATCTTGGCAAAGTGCTTATCAGCTTCAGCCAGTTGGATCAGAATGTTAAGTTGCTTTTTTGTGACAATATCCATTTCAGCAGTTTACTTGAAGTTCAAATTTATTGATTTATCCCCATACCCTGTATGTGAGCGGTTAAATGGCAAATACACACAACCAATTAAGGTAATTTTTCTTTAGACGGTTCAAAGCGTACTTTTAAAATATCGCTTGCCATATAAATCGCCTCACGCATAGAGCTTTCATCCGCCAGGTTTTTTCCCGCTATTCCGTACCCTGTTCCATGGTCGGGTGAGGTTCTTATAACATTCAGCCCGGCTGTAAAGTTAACACCGTGCTCAAAATTTAAAACCTTGAAGGGAATAAGGCCCTGGTCATGGTACATGGCAAGCACCCCATTGAATTTTCTTGCCGAATCCGAACCGAAGAAACCGTCAGCAGGATAGGGCCCGGAAACCAATTTGCCCTTATTCTTCAATTCAATAATCGCTGGTCTGATGATCTCTTCTTCCTCCATTCCCAACAATCCCCCATCGCCGGCATGTGGATTTAGTCCCAATACAGCAATTTTTGGTTTAGGTATACCAAAGTCTTTTTGGAGGGATTGCTCAAGCAATTGTATTTTCGACTGGATTCGTTCTTTGGTAATATTAGCAGCTACATCGCGTAACGGTAAATGTTCAGTAACAAGACCCACCTTTAATGTTTCACTGCACATTAGCATTAAGCTTTCTTTTGACCCAAAGAATTCTGTAATGTATTCGGTGTGTCCCCTGAAGGGAAAAGCTTCACTGTGAATGGTCTTCTTGTCTATTGGAGCAGTAACAATAGCATCGATTAGCCCTTCCTTAAGTTCCGTGCAAGCTTGTTCAATAGCTTTAAAAGCGACTTTCCCTGTTTCCGTTGAGGGTTTTCCCGGAGTAATCTCAATAACATCTTCCCAGCAATTGACAACATTTATGTGCTTTGGAACAAAATGTCCTTTTGCTTTCACTTGTAAGTAATTAATCTCTTCCAGGCTCATCGATTTCTTGTAAAAAGAAACGGCACGCGTTGAACCATAGATCACCGGCGTAAGCAGGGAGAGCAACCGGTTATCAGCCAAAGCTTTTAAAATTACTTCGGGTCCAACGCCGTTAAGATCACCGATGGTGATACCAATGCGAGGTTTTTCATGTGGCCTGGTAGATGTCATTCGTTTGAATTCTATCCCGATTTAACAAAAATTTTAATTTGTTCCTTGTAGATTGGATTTCCGTTGATAGTTATCTGCTAACATAACAAGTAAGTTCAACCGTGAAACACTAATAACTGATAACCTTATAACCAATAACTAATCACAATGACGGTTCGTCCGAAAAAATTTCTGGGGCAACATTTTTTACGGGATCAGAATATTGCAAGAAAGATTGTGGAGGCGTTGTCCATAAAAGAAGGGCAGAAGGTGCTGGAGATAGGACCGGGTACAGGAGTTTTGACACAATATTTATTAACGAGAAAAGACATTGATCTATACGTAATTGAGATAGACAGGGAATCAGTAGCGTATCTTCATAAACATTATCCTGACCTGACGAATAAATTATTTGAAGGTGATTTTCTTGAATTAAAAATTCATGCCTTGTTCACTTCTCCATTTTCTATTATTGGCAATTTTCCCTATAACATTTCATCGCAGATATTCTTTAAGGTACTGGAACAACGCGATCAGGTTACTGAAGTGGTTTGCATGCTTCAGAAGGAGGTGGCTGATCGCCTCGCCTCGCCTCCCGGAAACAAAACCTATGGAATACTCAGCGTCTTGTTACAAACTTTTTACACGATAGAGTTTCTCTTCAAAGTTCCACCCGGTGTATTTACGCCACCACCTAAAGTAATGTCAGGAGTAATTCGCCTGAGAAGAAATGAGCGAGATAAACTTTCTTGCGACGAAAAACTTTTTGTGCAAGTTGTAAAGCAAGGATTCAATAACCGGCGCAAAACGTTGCGTAACGCTTTAAAAAATCTAAATTTGCCCGCTGAAATTTCAACCCTTTCCATGCTGGATAAGCGGGCAGAACAACTATCGGTTGAAGATTTTATTCACCTTACATCTCTAATCCAGGAGCATCGTGTTATCGATTGAGTTTGAATTAACAAAAGAATTCAGAGATCGCTTTCAACAAGCGCTTGATGAGCGTGATGATCAATTCATACGCGAGGCTTTAGAGACCGTTAAAGCTGCTGATATCACGGCTCTTCTTTATGAATTCAAGGCTGAAGAATCCAAATATGTAATGGATCTTCTTCCCTTTGAAAAGCAGGCAGAAATCATCAATGATCTTGATACGGATACCCGCAAACATTATCTCCAAGTATATCAACCGTGGGAAATATCATCCATGGTAAACCTCCTGGATTCTGATGACGCTGCCGATATAATAAATGAGTTACCGATTAAACTGCGCGAGGAAGTTTTGTCCGGGCTTGAGGATCAACTGCGGTCACAGGTCACTGAATTATTGCGTTATGAGGAGAACATAGCCGGTGGTTTGATGGCGAAGGAATTGATCAGGGCCCGGGTGAACTGGACCGTTGTTCAATGCATTGACGAAATCAGGAAACAGGCTGAGAATGTAACCAAGTTCTACACCGTTTATGTTGTGGATGAAACGGATAAACTTCTTGGAAGAGTGGCCTTACAAAACCTGATTGTATCCGATGCCAAAACCAGGGTAGCTGACATTTACGAAAAGGATGTACCCAGCGTTGAAACTTTTATGGAGGAGCGTGAGGTGGCGGAGTTGATGAAGCGATACGATATGGAATCTATGCCGGTGGTTAATGTTCAGGGACAACTGGTAGGAAGGATTACTATCGATGATGTAGTGGATGTAATAACCGAACTGGCGGAGGAGGAGAGACAAATGATGGCCGGTATCACAGAAGATGTTGAAGAGGATGATAGTGTCTGGCGAAATACGAGAGCTCGTCTTCCCTGGTTATTAATTGGTATTATTGGCGGAATTTTTAGCGCTCAGTTTATGGGGCTGTTTGAAGCTGAGCTAACACGTATTACTGCTATCGCATTTTTTATCCCGCTGATCCAGGCGACAGGAGGAAATGTTGGAATTCAATCTTCCTCTATCGTGGTGCAAAGTCTGGCTAATCCAGGTTTTGTTGAGGAACGTTTGGTAAAGAGATTGTTGAAAGTTTTTTTGGTAGCCTTGCTCAATGGAATTTTTTTAAGCTTGATCGTATACTTTGCTAATGTATTATTAGACGGACAAAACAAGTTGGCTGTGGTTGTTTCCTTAGCGCTGTTTTGTGTGGTTGTGTTTGCCTCGTTCATCGGTACGTTAACACCTCTCATACTTAATAAAATGGGCTTTAACCCAGCACTTGCTTCTGGTCCGTTCATCACCACAATAAATGACTTGCTCGGTCTGGGTGTTTATTTTTCCGTAGTGCATATTTTATTATAGAATTTATTAACGTGATCATGTAAGATTCCCTGATACCTCTGCCAGAGAATTATTTTTTAAGACCAGACAAGCGGAAATAACCTGCCAATCCATCGTTGACTTACCATTAATGAAGCTTAAACCCGTGTAAGATAACCCACCATTATGAGTCAGTGCCTATTGTGGCTCTTATTCAAAATAATGTAGATTTGCTTTTTGCAGTCAATATTCAGGCATCATTAAAAGCCTCTTTGACGCTTAACACAAAGTCAAGCTATGCGCTTTATTTCAAATCAACTTAAGAGAGCTAACGACTTCTTCAACTCGGTACTTGAAAAGCCATTGCTTACTTCAACTATTGTACTGGTGGGTGTTGCCATAATTGTATTAAGCCTGAGTATGAAGTATTACATCAGGGATTACGATAGTTTCATCCAGGAGATACTTGCGGAGGCTCACGGTATGATTTTCGATATTGCCGTGATTGGTATCCTGATTTTCTGGCTTAACCAAAGCGGGGAGAAGCGTCAACGTATACGTATGTATAAAGATGAGATTGATGACTTTCGTTTGTGGGAATCTGAAGAAGCTGCGTTTCGTACGGTGGGTAATATAAAAAGATTAAACCGCCATAGAATACACGAGATTAATTTGGTTAACTGTTTTTTGCCAAGAACAAATTTGAACTATGTAAATCTATCAGCATCAAATCTTAATTCCGCTAACGTTTCTCAGTCCTCCCTCATTGAAGTCAATTTTGAAAATGCCCGCCTCAATCAGACTAATTTTGAGAACTCTAATTTAAACCAGGCCAACCTTAAGGGAGCGTATGCCAGTGGTACTAATTTCAAAGATGCTTTTTTAATAAAGGCCAGGTTCAATGGATCATTTCTTATCAAGGCGAATTTCAAAAACGCTTTTTTAATGGAAGCAAATTTGCAAAACGCTTACCTGATGGGAGCGGACTTCGAGAATGCGAGCTTATATAAGGCTGATCTTCGCGGCGCCAAAGGACTTACCGTTGAACAACTCGCAAAAGTTAAAACCCTTTACCTGGCTAAATTTGATGACGAAGTGTTAGAACAAATCAAAACCAATTTGCCGGAACTGGTTAGCGGCTAATATTTTGTTCCTGAAAAAATAAACCTTTACCTTTGACTTATTACTGACAACGGCTTCCTGCGCTGAAGCCGTTGTTTCTTTTTTTATTATACTTCAAATAAAGGATGTATTATGAGCAAGAGAGTTTCCTATTATACAAAAGATGGTTTGGAGAAACTTAAAGGCGAACTAAGTGAATTGAAATCAAAAGGCAGAACAGAAATAGCCAGGCAGATTGCTGATGCCCGTGATAAAGGTGACTTGAGTGAGAATGCTGAGTATGATGCAGCAAAGGATGCGCAAGGTATGCTGGAAGCTAAGATTGCCCAGCTCGAAGATCTTGTAAGCAATGCACGCTTACTGGATGAAACCAACATTGATACTTCTAAAGTTTCTATTCTTTCCAAGGTGACCATTAAGAATAAGAAAAATGGTGCATCATTTACCTATACTTTAGTTTCTGAGGAAGAAGCTGATCTAAAAGCAGGAAGGATTTCAACCATGTCGCCAATAGGCAAAGGGTTATTGGGGAAGAAGAAAGGCGAATCAGCAAAGATCAAAACCCCTGCAGGAGAAATTGAGTTTGAGATTTTGGATATAGGATCATAACATCTTGTAACAATAAGACCTTTAATTATTAATGAGAGCATCATTTACTAAATACAAAACATTTTATCAACAGATATTAACCAATGTTGAAAAGTAGGCAAAAGGCAATCGCAGTAGGCAAAATTGCCTATTGCCATTTGCTTACTGCCATTTTTTCGTTTGTATCATAGATTTTTGAATGAACTAAGTAGCACTAAATCATTAAACGATTAATAATGTCTTCTATTTTCACCAGGATTATCAATCGCGAAATACCGGGATACATTGTTGCTGAAGACGACCGGTTTATTGCCTTTCTTGATATCAACCCATTAGTGAAAGGACATACATTGGTCGTTCCTAAAAAAGAAGTGGATTATATTTTTGATCTGGATGACGATACGTTAGCCTCCATGAATGTATTCTGTAAAAAAGTTGCGAAAGGAATTGAAAAAGTTATTCCCTGCCTCCGTGTTGGTGTTTGTGTTATTGGCCTTGAGGTACCACATGCACACGTTCATCTCATTCCATTAAATTCCATGGGCGACATTAATTTCAGTCACCCGAAACTTAAACTCAGTAAGGAAGAGTTGATTTCAATTGCTGAGAAAATCAGCGCGGAGGTGAAGTTAATTGTTAAAGGTTAATCGTTAAAAGTTAATAGTTGTGTGCCATTTTGATTTAGGACAAGTTGATAAATAAGGTAAAGGACATATTAGCAAAGGACTTTGTTCAGCGAACTCTTTATGGAGTGGGATTAATTTTATGGACAATTCTTGCCTGGGACAATATTTCAAGATATCCATATTCTGAAAGTTCGATAGGAGTTAACTATTTAACTCTTTACACGGTCCCGACAATTATGTTAGTGCTGCAAATTATCAGAAATAATAAATTGCTTTGGGGACTGGTCTTTGGACTTGTTACTGCATTCATTATTATTTCCTTTTATTTGGCATTATCGGACTCAATTGAACGCAGTGGAAATCATGTTAAGGCAATTGAGTGGGACATTCGAGGCATCCTATTTTTGATAGCATACTTTGTAATTTTATTAATAGCTGATTGGACGGTTTATAATATGAGACCTAAACGTTTAATATGAATTGAGTAAATTTAAAACGTCCAACTATTAACCATTAACCTTTAACTATTAACCTTCTCCCCTAGAGAAAATCAATATCAACATTCAACGGATACCGCATAAGATATTGTAGTGCTTCTGCGACAGTAAGATCATCAAAGAGAACCTTGTACAACATACCGGTAATGGGGGCTCTCACTTTATAATAGTCAGCACATTTTTTTGCTATTCGTACGGTGTTGACACCTTCTGCAATTTCATCTGTACTTGCAATAATCTCGTTAAGTTTAATTCCCTGGGCAAGCTTATATCCCACCTGAAAATTTCTGCTCAAAGAACTGTTGCAGGTAGTTACCAGGTCTCCTATTCCGGCCAGTCCAAGAAATGCTTCAGTGTTTCCTCCCAATGCCCGTCCTAAATAAATCATTTCAATTACCCCCCGGCTGATGAGCAATCCTTTTGCATTTTCACCGTAGCCCATTCCACTCAGCGCTCCCGATGCAATGGCGATTACATTCTTTAAGACGCCGGCCAGTTCAACACCTACCAAATCTTTATTTCCATAGACCTGAAATGAATCGTTTCTAAGTAATTTTTTCCCTATAGCAATCACTTCATCAAAATGACTGGCAATAACCGTAGCGGCCGGATGTTTTTCTGCAAGTTCTTTCGCCAGGTTTGGTCCTGCCAGGCAGCCTACACGTACGACAACACTTTCTTCCCGAATCACTTCACTCATAGTTTTCACCTGGCTTCGATCCAATTTTGTTATGGATTCTATTGTATGTCCCTTGGGTAATGTGATATCGAATCCTTTTGTGCCATGAATAAGAACATGGTAGGGGTGAAGGTGCGGCGAAAGTTTTTTCATCATGGAACGAAAGTGTTCCGATGGAATGATTGGAAATATTACTTCACATTCTTTTGAAATTTGAGAAAGGCTTTGCGTGGGCTCAATATTTTTATGCATTTTATGGCCACGGTTCTCACGCTTTTCCTGTATCCTTTGAATTACTTTTTCATCGCGGGCATACAATAATACTTTGGTATTACGTGCCAAAAGATTAGCCACGGCACTTCCGAAGTTTCCGGCGCCGATCACTCCGACCGGCTTATTGTCAGATGAACTTCTCGAGGTCATAGCCGACGAGGCGATTATGATAATAATAAAGGAGATTGAAATCCTGCGTGATGATGTTTCCTTCTTTGTTCAGGAGCAATGGTCTTTTTAAATGGAAGATACCAACGTTGTCAAGCCCGTGACGGATTACATAATCCATGTCTTCTTTCAGGTGAGTGGCCATATTGACACGGCCTTCTTTTTTTAACCGTGAAATCTGTTTGCGAACTCTTTTACAAGCCGTTTTGAATTCTTCATACTCAATAACCTCGTCTTCTTCCGGCAAACGAAGCAGGCCGAAAAGGTCAAGTTTGGAATATTTTTTTTGCCACATCTCAAAAGCAACAAAAGCTACGAGGTGACTTGAGAAAACGCGGTTGATACGATGATACTCCTGAACAATTTTTTGACTCAGCATTCGTGTGTATTCATCTTCACGCTGGTAGTCAATTGAGATCTCCCCATTTGATTTGAAATAATCCTCCGTGTCGATAATTCTTCCATCATGATCAAGACTGTTGCCTTCATCATCCACAAAATTACCCATGATGTCAAGACCCTGACCGATGGAAACAGAGATGTTGGATCCTTTTGTAAAAAATTTAAAAAGAAACTGGATTAACTGCCAGCTCCCGTATTTGTCTTGTTCTGGTAAATAACGATCCTGACCTTTAACAGCGAGATAGTCATCAACCAGATCAGGTGCTTCCAATACAAAGTGGTAGTTGAGTGTTACGGGCATGATAAATATTTTCCTGGGCTCATCTCCCGGTGGTGTATTAAGGTAAATATTTCTTTGGGCCTCTATTGCGCTACTGAGCAATCCAAGCTTTAAGTTTTTTTCTATCATTCCGGCGCGGGATCTTGTGCCACCTGGAAAAAAAAGACTGTGTGCACCTTTTTGTATGGCCAGTGTTGAATAGGTCTTCAGCGTTTCGAGGTAATGTAAATTCTTTTTTCTCCTGTCAACTTTGTATGCCCCCAGACTATTCATAAAGTAGGCAAAGATCTTTATGTTGAAAAGATTCAGCCCCGCGCCATAGATAAATGCAGGTAGTCCTAATGAATGAATTACCCAACCTATCAAAACAGAATCGAGATTGCTGAAATGGGTTGGTACCATAATTACCGTACCGCGCTTGGCAAGCTTGCGTATATGTTTTGCTTTACCGACAATATGAATTTTATCACGTAAGGTATACTGGTTGCGAAAGAACGCTCCGAATTTTTTAACCCTTGCGCCATTTAAAAGCCGGGAGAACCAAAATTTAATAACCCCGCGTGCGAGCCGGAATGAGCTTGGTTTAAAGTTTCCGGCAATTTCATTGGAGTATCGCGACACGATACGGTCCAGGAGTTCATCAATTTTAGTATTGGTTTCTTCTGTCGGTTTTCCGGGCAGGGAAACAAGTTCTTCTTTAATTCGGGCCCAAAACCGTGCCTCATCAGGAGGGTCTACACGCCAACGGTTTCTTTTCATCCGTTGTTGTTCCCGGTATACGGTAGCCTCTAATTCATCAACGAGTTGCTTTGTTGTCGGGCGCAGTCCTTTGATTCTATCCACCGCTATTCTTGTCACCTCATCAACAAACTCCTTTCGGTTTTTACTGAGTTGGTAAACCGGCCAGTCGGGGATATCCTCGAGTATAGGTTTGTACTTCTTGTTCTTATTTTTCTTCTCTACTACTTCCATTGGGGGTGCAAAATAACACAAATTCTGCCATCGCGTCTCAATTCATTTGATTTTCAACCCTTTGTAGAGCCTCATGCAAAGACTTATGCATTTCAGCAAATCGTTGTGATACCTGTGTTAAAAACGCTTGATCCAACACTTTTTTAATATCACTTTCGGCTAATTCAAACTGATCGATTTTGTAGGTCTGTTCCAAATAACCTTGTTCAATCTTTATCAGGTAGCGATTGTTCCATTGAAATACCGTGATTTTAAAATCGGGGTGAGGAAGTTCGGCAATGATTCGCATGTGCTGGGTTCAAATTTCAGGCAAGGTAGTCAAGGAAGTAAGGATATGTAGCAAGTCATAAAACCGAATCTTCGAATTTCTGCGCCCGGTCAGAAACAATAGCTCAAAGGATTAGTGAACAACACATTGCCGTGAAAATGAATTTTGATTTAATAAGAATAAAAGTATCTGAAATACCGTTAGTTAAATTGGCTTTCAAAGTTGACCGGAAGCCCTTATCTTGTAACCTTGTCATGAAGTTTTGTTTTGCATTGAAAACCGCGCGGGCATGAGAATACTTTTATCATCCTATAAGTTCTTAGTTGCTACCGCAATTTTACTAATGGTTGGCTACCAGGTGCGTGCCACCCACTTACGGGCTGGTGAAATAACCGTGGTACGTGACAATTGTAATAGCCTGCAGTTCAGAATTACCATTACCGTTTATACTAACACGGGTTCCTCAGTTTTATTTGGGGGCCGGGTGGGAGAGGAAGATATCCTGGACTTTGGTGATGGTGTCACTATGCTTGTTCCGGAAACACCCAATACGCTACGTCCGGATTTGGGACCAAATATTGGAACGGCATCTTTTACGGTAGTTCATACTTACCCTGGTCCGGGAGAATACACCATAAGCTATCGCGAGCCGAACCGCAATGAAGGCGTATTGAATATGGATAATTCGGTCAACACGCGATTCTACATTGAAACCCAAATCAAGATTGATCCTTTTCTTGGTTGCAATAACTCTCCTAAGCTCCTGATTGCCCCCATTGACCAGGCATGTACAGGTGTGGCTTTCTTTCACAATCCAGGTGCCTACGACCCAGATGGTGATCGGTTAACTTATGAATTAGTTACTCCTTATAGTGATCGGGGTCTTCCTGTAGTTAGATACCAGGATCCTGCAACCGACTCCCCAAGAGATTTTTATTTGGATTACACAACGGGCAACGAGGATGGAGATGGCCCGCCTTCATTCACTATAGACCAGGACGGTACCATTGAGTGGAATGCTCCTGGGAAACAAGGTGAATATAACATTGCCTTCATTATAAGGGAATGGAGAGAAATAGCGGGGCAGGGATGGGTTGAAGTGGGTTTTGTTCGCAGGGACATGCAGATACTGGTGAACGATTGCAACAATGAAAGACCGGATATGATTATTCCACCGGATACTTGTATTGAGGCAGGTACTACCTTGTCGGAAGTAATCCTGGGGATTGATCCAGAAAATCATCCTGTAAAGATTGAGGCCTTTTCAGAGATATTTAATTTTGGTGCAGCACAATCACCGGCAACCATATCACCAGCGCCTGATTTCAGACCGTCTAATCCACCCTTTGAGTTAAACTTTGAGTGGAATACAATATGTGATCATGTTAAGGAACAACCGTACCAGGTTGTTTTTAAGATTACAGATAATCCCGGTAACACAGGTCCTAAGCTGGTAACTTTCAAAACATGGAATATTAAAGTTGTAGGTCCCAAACCTGTTTGGCAAAGCGCTACCATTATCCCAAATGAACGCAGCGTTGCGTTAGATTGGGAAGATTATTCCTGTACTAACGCTCAGACCATGCAGATTTACAGGAGAGTTGACAGCTTCCCTTATACACCCGCGAACTGCGAGACAGGGATGCCAGATTTTCTTGGATATGAATTGATTCAGGAACTTCCAATCGCTGGCGTGTCCAACTTTGTTGATACAAATGGAGGAAGCGGGTTAGCCCCGGGAGCGAGTTATTGCTATAGACTCGTGGCGGTATTCCCAACGCCAAAGGGTGGTGAAAGTTATATGTCGGAAGAAATTTGCGTTGGCCCCATCTTAGCTGATGCTCCTGTCATTACCAATGTAACAGTTGATAAAACTGACCAGACTAACGGAGAGATTACTATAAAATGGAGAGAACCTTTTGATCTGGATCCCGCGCAATTTCCGCCACCCTATAAATATCACGTATTTAGAGGAACAGGATTTACAGGGGCGACAACCACAAGAATTACCGGAGATACACCCATTGATCAACTAACCATTGTTGATAACGGCCTGAATACAACCGATGAAGTATATCATTATTCTGTTGTGGCTTATGATGCAAATAATGGTTTCGTTGATTCTTCAGCTGTTGCTTCTTCTGTAAGACTCGAAGCACAATCCAATCTGAAAAGTATTGAAATTAATTGGTCGGCTTTCGTTCCCTGGACTAACAATTCACCTTCCTATCCGCTTCATGCGATTTATAGGGGGCCAGAAGGATCAACAGAAGATGAGTTGGAATTGATCGATGAAGTAAATGTGAATGTAAATGGTTTTGTGTATGTTGATGAAGGACAGTTTAATGGAGAGCCGCTACAAGACGATCAGGTTTATTGTTATCGCGTAATGACACGTGGAGCGTATGGCAACCCACAAATTGATGAACCCCTTATAAACTTTTCACAAATTGTATGCGCTCAGCCCAGTGATACCATTCCTCCTTGCCAGGTAAGTATCCCCATTTCAGTAGAGGGGCCTGACTGTAACAACTATTCTGCTTCTGATTGCTCTAAAGCTATCTTTTCAAACAGGATAGAATGGACGCGCCCCAATGAGGGACCGTGTCAGAACGATATCTTATACTATAATGTGTATAGCGCAACCTCGACTGATGGTGCGTACATTTTACTGGCGTCGGGAATTAGGGATCTGTTTTATGTAGATGAGAATTTGCCTTCGTACGCGAGGTGCTATAGAGTCTCAGCTATTGACCGTTCCGGAAATGAAGGCGAGCAAAGTGAGCCCATATGTATTGACAATTGTCCTTATTACGAACTTCCAAATGTCTTTACACCCAATGGTGATCTCGATGAATGTAACAATGTCTTCAGTGCATACGGTAAACCCCAGGCGAGTGATGGAGAGACAGGCGGGTTTAAATGTGGTGGGATTAGAGCGGAAGACGCGACGAAATGCGCACGATTTGTTGATCGGGTAGTGTTTATAGTTTACAATCGCTGGGGTAAGGAAGTATACAATTATCGGAGCGGTAGTGAAGGAACTATCTATATTGATTGGGATGGTCGCGACAATAATGGCAGAGAGCTATCGGGTGGTGTATATTATTATATCGCAGAAGTTACTTTTATCACGGTTGATCCTGCCAAGCGAAACCAAACGATAAAAGGCTGGGTTCATATCTTTAGATGAGTGAGTCAATCGTATTGTTTGATGGTGTCTGTAATCTCTGTAATGCTTCTGTTCAATTTATTATAAAGCGAGATCGGGAAGGTAAACTTAAATTTGCTTCACTACAGTCAGACGTGGGGCAATCATTTCTTATAAATCATAAGCTCAGCGCAAAAGAGTTCCATAGTATAATTTTTATTCACGACAACCAGGTATTTCAAAACAGCGATGCAGTTCTGCAAATCGCTCGTCGGCTTGCCGCTCCCTGGCCAATGTTCTACTATTTCGGTCGTCTGATACCAGGGTTTATTCGAAATGCTATTTATCAATGGGTATCAAAGAACCGCTATAGATTTTTCGGCCGTCAAAATGAATGTATGGTTCCGACGCCTGAGCTGAAGAGTAGATTCTTGTAATGCAATAAGAATTTATATTTTTGCAGGCGCTGTAAAGTTTACGTTCACGCCAAAACTTTTTGATTATGAAAGCATATGTATTCCCGGGTCAGGGGTCACAATTCATAGGAATGGGTAAGGAATTGTATGAGTCAGTTCCCAAGGCAAAAGCATTGTTTGACCGGGCGAATGAAATCCTTGGTTTTAATATCACCGAGATAATGTTTGGTGGAACTGCTGAGGAACTGAAGCAAACAAAAGTTACGCAACCGGCAATTTTTATTCACTCCGTTGCGCTGGCTGCTTCAGCCAATGAGTTTAATCCTGATATGGTTGCCGGCCATTCTTTGGGAGAATTCTCCGCTCTGGTAGCAAACAAAACTTTGTCGTTTGAGGATGGGCTGTCACTTGTCGCGAAACGGGCCGCCGCTATGCAGCATGCTTGTGAAATAAACCCATCAACCATGGCGGCTATTCTTGGATTGGACGACAACGTTGTAGAAGAAATATGCGCTTCCATTAAAGATGAAATAGTTGTTCCCGCTAATTATAACTGCCCGGGTCAACTTGTTATTTCCGGCACAATCAAAGGCGTTGAAATAGCGTGCGAAAAAATGAAAGCAGCAGGAGCAAAACGCGCTTTGATTCTACAAGTAGGTGGTGCGTTTCACTCACCGTTGATGGAACCAGCTAAGGAAGAACTGGCTGCTGCTATTAACTCAACTGATTTTAGTAAACCAATATGTCCTGTATACCAGAATGCCAATGCATTACCTTCGTCAGACATAAGTCAGATAAAAAATAATCTCATCGCACAGCTTACGGCTCCTGTTAGATGGACTCAATCCGTACAGCGAATGACCGCAGATGGAGCATCTTCCTACTATGAGTGCGGACCAGGCAAGGTTCTTCAGGGCCTTGTAAAGAAAATATCACCGGCAGTGGAAGCGGGTAGTTTATAGATCGGTTCGCGCTACGTTCGCGTTGTCTTCGCATTCATTCAGAAGTTCTGCGATAGTTATATTAAGTTCGGGATGAAGAAATTCCGGGGCAATTTCGGCCAGCGGTTCAAGGGTAAATTTCCGGTAGGGTATACCGGGATGAGGAATAGTAAGTTCGTTTTGTTTTATTATTTCGTTATTGTAAAAAAGTATGTCAATGTCAATTGATCGTGATCCCCACTTCTCCTTTCGAATTCTACCCATCTGCTGTTCGATTAACATTGTTCTGGTTAATACCATGCCAGGGCTAAAGGGTGTTTCAATAATAATTACCTGATTTAAAAATTCAGGTTGATTAGTGACACCCCACGGAGCCGTCCGATAAACAGATGATTTTTTTGTAATTGATCCGACTGAATGGATGATACTTTCTTTTGCTGCGTTTAAATTTTCAAGGGGATTCCCCAGATTCGATCCAAGCAAGAGGAAAACGTTATTCATCATAAAAAAGAATCAACAACTAAATACGTTTTTTTAATCGTCCGGTGTTTATTTACTTTTGAGGCATAAATATAAGTATATGGGATTCTTTAAAAATATTCTTTCATCCTGTCTTGGCGCTTTAGCGGCTATGATTTTGCTCTGTATCCTGCTCGTTGCACTTATTTCTGTAGCCACGAAAGAGAAGGATGTTGTTATTGCCAATAACTCGATACTTCACCTGAAGTTGAATTCTCCCATCAATGAATTACAGGAAGATACTCCCATACCGTTACCCGGCGTAAATGAACCGAATATTGGCTTGATGCAATTGCTTCAGGCTATTGATCATGCAAAGGATGATTCGAAGATCAAAGGTATTTACCTGGATGTGAGTCGTCCTATTACATTTTATTCGTCACTGGAAGAGATACGAAACGCGTTGAATAACTTTAAAAAAAGCGGCAAGTGGGTTGTTGCATATAGTGAAGTGATGTCGGAAGGCGCTTATTATTTAGCCTCTGTTGCTGACCAGGTTTATTTACATCCCGAAGGCGAACTTGAGTTTAATGGACTTACTGCTACGTTCACTTCTTTTAAAAAATTATTGGATAAGCTGGAAGTTAAGCCCGAGGTTTTCAGGGTAGGAGAGTTTAAGAGTGCGGTTGAACCATTTATGCTGGAGAAGATGAGTGATGAAAACCGGTTACAGTTGGAAGAAATGATCAATTCGATTTACGCTACAATGCTTAACCGTATATCAGCATCGCGAAATATTCCGGTTGATAAATTGAAAGAAGTATCCGATAAAATGTTAATACATGATGCTGATGATGCAATTTCATTGGGCTTTGTCGACTCTCTTTTTTACAAGGATCAATTTGATCACAACCTGAGGAAAAGACTGGACCTGGATAACGATGATAAGATTTCATTTGTAGATTTTCATAAATACCGCAAGAGTTTTTCATCTGTAAGTTCATCCAAAAATGAAATCGCTGTGATTGTAGCCGAAGGCACTATTGTACCCGGTTCAGCAAATCAGTCTCAACCAACAATAGGTGCAGATACATTCGTTGAAGAAATCAGAAAGGCGCGGGAAAATGATCGTGTGAAGGCCATTGTATTGCGCGTGAATTCTCCCGGTGGTGAGTATCGCTCTTCAGATATGATCTGGCGTGAAGTTGTATTGGCAGCGGAGAAAAAACCGGTGATTGCGTCCATGGGCGATTTTGCCGCTTCCGGTGGATATTATATTGCTATGGCTTGTAATACCATTGTAGCCCAGCCTCAGACAGTGACAGGTTCAATCGGAATTTTTGGGATTATGTTTGATATGAGTAAATTCTTCGACAACAAACTGGGTATTACGTTCCAGGAAATCAAGACGGGCGATTTTGGTGAAATGTATACAGTAACCAGACCGTTATCTAATGCAGAAAAAAAATACTGGCAGGGAATGCTCGATCAGAATTACGAGAAGTTTCTTGATAAAGCTGCACAGGGTCGTCATACATCAAAGGATGAGATAAGAAAAGTTGCTGCGGGACGTGTATGGACAGGTGTTCAGGCTAAAGAACACGGTCTTGTCGACGAGATTGGTGGATTTTATGATGCTGTAAAAATAGCGGCAGATAATGCTGATATTTCGGACGATTATAAAATCAAGTTTTATCCTAAGCGTAAATCATTCCTCGAGCAATTGTTAAGTGAAACGCAACAGAACGCGAAAACCAAAGCCATAAGAGAAGAATTAGGAGAGCACTACATTTTATATCAACAATGGAATAGCATTAAGAAATACCAGGGAGCTCAGGCAAGGTTACCGTTCGAATTTACTTTACAATAAAAAAATCATTTCAGATGATGAATACTGCAATACGCAATGATTGGACGCGTGAAGAAATTTCCAAAATATACCACACACCAGTTCTTGAATTAATTTATAAAGCTGCTACAACCCATCGGCAGTTTCATGATGCGGGCGAGGTGCAGGTTTGCACGCTCCTCTCTGTTAAGACCGGTGGATGTCCTGAAGACTGCGCTTATTGCCCACAGGCAGCGCGATATCATACTGATGTGAAGGTTCATAAATTAATGGAAGTGCAGGATGTCCTTGATAAAGCAAAGGAAGCAAAGAATTCCGGCAGCACCCGATTTTGTATGGGCGCTGCATGGCGAGAAGTACGGGACAATCGTGATTTTGATAAAGTGATTGAAATGGTGAAAGGTGTAAGTGATATAGGAATGGAAGTATGCTGCACACTCGGAATGCTTACGCCCGATCAGGCAACTAAATTAAAAGAAGCAGGATTGTACGCCTATAATCACAACCTTGATACGAGTGAGGAATTTTATTCAGAAATAATTTCCACCCGCTCATACACCGATCGATTGGAAACGCTTGAACATGTGCGCAAAGCCAAAATATCGGTTTGTTCCGGAGGGATCATTGGTATGGGAGAAACCGTAGTGGATCGCATCGGCATGCTTCATACGCTTTCTAATCTACCCGAACATCCTGAGTCCGTACCGGTAAATGCTTTGGTTCCTGTTGAGGGAACTCCATTGGAAGATCAGCCTAAAGTATCGGTATGGGAAATGATTAGAATGATTTCAACCGCACGTATCATCATGCCAAAAAGTATGATCAGGCTATCGGCCGGGAGAGTTCGCATGAACCTGGAGGAACAGGCCTTATGCTTCCTGGCGGGAGCCAACAGCATTTTTGCGGGTGATAAGCTTCTTACAACGCCAAATCCAGGGTTCGTTAAGGACCAGGAAATGTTCCAGGTTCTTCAGCTCAAACCGAGAGAATCTTATAAAGAAGTAACCAGCATGGCCTCAATTTGAGGGTAATTTCGGTGTAATATTTAGAGCAGAATGTAGGGATATTAACCATAACCCTACTAAGAATCGTCAAATCTTACATCATACTGACACAGGAGAATCACTGATTATTGGTTACCTGATACCAGGTTTCATGCAACTCACAGCCTATACTTGTTGTTCACAGACAGTTTTGAAGAGGATCTTTCGTATAAATCGATGGCCTGCCTTGAAAATTCCTCTTTCATCGGGTTTTACGAAAACCAGTAATGGATTCGTGATAAGATTTAATATTTAAGCAGAGGGGAATTCTAAGGGTAAACCGTTATTTCCTTGCAGCATAGCTCTTTTTTTACGAAAGGCGGGGTAAACAAATAAAAAAAGGCCCACTTTGCAGTGCGCCCTTTCATAATGTTTAATTGAGCTTAAATTACCATTTATCTTCCATCGCAAGGCCACCTTTTAGCGATTGATTCGAATTGGTTCCGGTGGTTTGCTTGGTATGAGTTGTTTCTTTTGTTTGATTTGAAACAAAGGTGAATGACAGAAGTACAACGGCTGCTACTATGAATAATATGGATTTCGTTTTCATAATTCGTTTGATTTAAATGACTTAATGTTCAATTACATAGGATCTTGGCTTCCGCCACCACCACCACTGATTGGTTTGAGGACTGGTTTTACATCTTCATCTGCACAGGCCGTAATAGCGAATGAACTTGCCAATGATAACAACATAATGTAGAATAGCTTTTTCATATAGTTAGGTTTTAGGTTTTTGATTATTTTTCGGTTTCGTTAAATTGTAAGTCAAAGGTGCAAGATGTATTTGGACTATTTTGATTAATAAAATTTTGGAAATCACCCGTGTACCGTAACTTTTTTAAATTTTTAATTGCCGCATCCATATTTTTTTTCGGCATCGCAGGATTTTACTTCGATACTTTAGCACAGAGTAAGGAGGAAGATTCACTAAAGATTATTTTGAGAACTGCGCGAGGCGTGAATCGATTCGATGCCTTTTATCAGTTGGCAAAGATTAACAGTGACACTAATGCGGTAGCAGCGTTATCATACATTGAACAGGCCTATGAGGTAGCGTTAGGCATGGGCGACAGTTCAAACATGGTGAAAGCAGGTAGGGTAAAGGGTATGTTTCTGACTACCCTCAATGATCTTGATGGAGCAATATTTACACTGAATCATGTTTTAGGGATTGCCAGGCGTAATGATGTTAAAGATCAACTAAAGTTTGTTCTAAATACACTTGCTTTGGCCTATACGTATAGGGCAAACTATGATAAAGCATTAGATTATAACTTGCAGTCCCTTGAATTGCGGGAAAAGGAAGGCAACAAAAGTGAAATAAGTATTGCCTGTAATAACATTGGAATAGTATATCTCCATCTTTCCGATCATGAGAAAGCCCTTGAGTATTTTCAACGCTCGCTTTCATTAAAACATGAAGAGAATGATCTATACGATCTTGAACGTTGCATGATAAACATAGGCATATGCTATAATGCATTGTCCGACTTTCCTAAGGCAATTCAATATTTGAATGAAGCCTTATCACTATGTGAAAACCGATGCAGCGAGGGTGTAATAACTGAAGGATACTCAAACCTTGGATTAGCATACCTGGGGATAGGGAATATAGAAGCAGCAAGCCGAAATACAAATCTTGCTTTGGAAATTGCTCGTCGCGATGGGAATAAGCGTTTTGAAATTATATCATTAAACAGTTTGCATCGTATAAGCTTAATGGAGGGTGATACTGTTAAGGCTTTTCAATATCTTAAATCAGCGGAATCAATTCTGGATAGCGTAAAATACAATTTTCACAAGAGAGAGGTTTATTATTCACTGGCTGATCTTTATACACAGAAAAAGGATTACAGGCAAGCTGCCTATTACCAAGGCAAATACATCCAGTTGAATGATAGTATTCTCAACGATCAGGTAATCAGAAACCTCGCACGGGTTCAAACTAAGTATGAGGAACGAGAGAACATCGCCATCATCGCTTCTAAAGAAGAAGCACTTGTACGCCAACGAAAATTTAACGTAGCTGTTGCTATCATTGCTGTTCTTGCGGGAACGATTGTTTTTGTTCTCTATCGCAGCAATCTGGTTAAGAAGAAAGTAAACAAGGCACTATCCGAGGCAAAAGAAACAATTGAAGATCAAAACCGGCAGCTCACATCATTAAACCGCAATCTTGAAAGAATGGTCGATGCGCGAACCATTGAACTTCAGGTGGCTAACGAAGCATTAAAACGTGTGAATGATGAACTGGATAATTTCATTTACAAAACTTCACACGATATTCGTGGACCATTGGCAAGTTTGAAAGGTATGTGTAACGTAGCTATCATGGACGTTAAAGATACTTTGGCCTTAGATTACTTCCAGAAACTTGATGCTACCGCTGAAAGATTGAATACTATTTTAACACGGTTGCTGATCATTAACCAAATTAATAATTCATCGGCCAGCCATGAACAGATTGACTTTGATGAAATAGTCAATGATGTTATTATACTGGAGAAAAAGCGTGGCCTACCTCCGAAGTTGTGTATAAAAAAGAAAATTGAAGAAGGAATTATTTTTTATTCAGATAAAGAACTCGTTCGTATAATTTTAGAAAACCTCATTGATAACGCCATAAAATTCTATAACGATTCTGACCGGATAGATCCATTCGTTGAGATCAAAGTAGAGAAGGAAGGAAATTATCTTAAGTTAAGAGTAATTGATAATGGAATAGGAATCAGTCAGGTTAACCCGGATAAGATATTCCAAATGTTTTCCAGGGCTTCCGAACGATCGGGTACCGGAGGCATTGGATTATACCTTACCAAAACTGCCACTGAAAAAATTGGCGGGCAGATCGATCTAAAGACAACACCAGAAGGATATACTGAATTCTTCGTCAAATTCTCCCTGACCACTTCCAAAATGCGCAAAGAAGTTATCGTCTAGGAATTTTTTTACCTACTTTTCAATTATCATCTTTGCACACTGCTCTATTTGCAGCTAATCTGTATTTACATAATGAAAAAGTTCGAACGGTATACAATAACTTCCGCACTACCTTATGCCAATGGCCCCTTACATATTGGTCATATAGCCGGTGCTTATTTACCGGCTGATACGTATGTGCGCTACTTAAGACTTCGTGGTGAAGATGTTGTTTATATTGGTGGCTCCGATGAGCACGGCGTAGCAATTACACTGGGCGCAAGAAAAGAAGGCATTAGTCCACAGGCCTTCGTTGACAAGTATCATGAACTGATGAAGAAGACCTTCAGGGATTTTGGTATTTCCTTCGACATATACTCCCGAACTTCTAACAGCGTACACTATGAGACGGCCCAGGAGTTTTTCAAGAACATTTATGATAAAGGAATTTTTCTTGAAGAAACTTCCGATCAATACTATGATGAACAGGAAGGAATTTTTCTGGCCGATCGATACATTATTGGAACCTGCCCTAACTGTGGCTATGAAAATGCCTACGGAGATCAGTGCGAAAAATGTGGTACAAGTTTGAGTCCGCGCCAGCTTATAAATCCGCGTTCAACGGTTTCAGGAAAACCACCTGTGCTTCGACCCACAAAGCATTGGTATTTTCCACTCGATAAATATGAAGACTGGTTGAAAGAGTGGTTGCTCGAAGGACATAAAGATGATTGGAAAATAAATGTTTATGGACAATGTAAATCCTGGTTAGATCAAGGTCTTCAACCACGATCCATTACGCGCGATCTCGATTGGGGAATTCCTGTTCCATTACCTGGTGCAGAAGGCAAAGTACTTTATGTATGGTTCGATGCTCCGATAGGATATATTTCTGCGACTAAAGAATTAAGACCAAACGATTGGCAAAAATATTGGAAAGATCCTAAGTCACGATTGATTCATTTTATCGGTAAAGACAATATTGTTTTTCATTGCATCATCTTTCCAGCTATTCTAAAAGCTGCCGGTGATTATGTTTTTCCTGATAATGTTCCGGCTAATGAATTTCTTAATCTGGAAGGAGATAAGCTTTCTACTTCACGTAATCATGCGGTTTGGCTTCATGAGTACTTAGCGGAACTTCCAGGAAGGAGAGATGAGCTTCGTTATGTGTTGACATCTATAAGTCCTGAAACAAAGGATGCCGACTTTACCTGGAAGGACTACCAGCAAAAAGTAAATAGTGAGTTGGTTTCTATCCTTGGAAATTTTGTGAATCGTGTAATGGTGCTGACGTGGAAATTCTTTGATGGCAAAGTTCCATCAGATCATGAATTGCCGGCTACAAACGAAATAAGAAAGAAAGTACTAAAATCATATCATCAGGCACACCATGAATTGAATTCCACAACAAAGGAAATGATTACTGCACTTGATAATTTCCGGTTTCGTGAAGCGCAATTTCAAATGATGAACCTTGCTCGTATTGGTAACAAGTTTCTTGCGGATACAGAGCCCTGGAGATTGGCAAAAGATGATATGGAAGCCGTTGGGTGTATCCTCAATTACGCACTTACGGTTGTTGGCAACATCGCGATGGCTTGTGAACCTTTTCTGCCGGATGGTGCCGCGGGTATTCACAGACAATTGAACAGCACATCATTTAAAGAAAAGTGGAGTGAGTTCTGGAAAAAAGGAGAATTGATTGGAACGTTGCCAGTGAATCATCAACTGAACAAAGCTGAATTGCTCTATCGCAATGTGGAAGATGAGGATATACAAAAGCAGACGGAGAAACTTAAAAAGAAAGAAAAGAAAGTGGAAGTAAATACTGAAAATGGAACGCCTCCGTTAAAATCTGAAATTGTGTTTGATGACTTTGCCAAACTTGATATAAGGATTGGAAAAGTTTTGTCGGCAGAGAAAATGGAAAAATCAAATAAGTTATTAAAGCTTGTTGTTGACACCGGAATTGATAAACGAACTGTTCTCAGTGGGATCGCTCAACATTACTCGCCGGAAGAAATGGTAGGGAGGCAAGTGACCCTTGTCGCCAATCTTGCGCCGAGAAAAATGATGGGTATTGAATCGCAGGGAATGATTTTGATGGCGGAGGATAAAGACGGTAAGCTTAAACTTATTCAGCCGGATACAATTGTGGAACCTGGCTCTTCTGTAAGTTGAGGTTCGGTAACGGTTTGCAGATCACGGATCACAGTAGTAACTGCCGTGATCTGTGATCCGTGAACTGTGAACACTAAGAATACTTCTCCATTTTTTCACTCCAGGTAACATCACCGTCTTTTCGAATATGTAGTTTGATGTTTACTATCAATTCTTCTGCACCTTCTTTCATTGCAATTTCCTGAGCTTTTTTTGCAACGGCCATAACCTGGTCGTACTTTCCCTCTATGACGGTTTCCATTGCACATACCTGGTAAGTCAAACCGGATTGATCAATAACATCAATAGCTTTATCAATAATCGAATAAAGATTTTGCTGATTAGTTTTTAGCGGAATGATTTGTATTGCCAAATGAATATTATTTTCCATAAAAATTAATAGTTGAATGATTGAACCTGTCTGCCTGGGGCAGATATTGAGTAGTTGAAGAGAATTACGCAATGCTAGTCATTATATTGGCTCATCGTTTTTTCAACACCCATCGTACAGAATGCAAGGATCATGTCTACGGCTTTCTGGATTGCATCGGGTAATTGTTTGAATTCATCTTTTGAAAAACGGCTGAGTACAAAGTCAGATTGTCTTCCTTTTGCAAAATCGTCACCAATACCAAAACGCAAGCGTGAATAATCCTGGCCGTTGAGTACAAGCTCAATATTTTTGAGCCCGTTATGTCCGGCTGAACTTCCTTTACTTCGCATCCGGATACTTCCAAATGGAAGCGCTACATCATCCATAACAACGAGAAGATTTTCTTTAGGTATTTTCAACTCGTTAAGCCAATATGAAACAGCTTTGCCACTGAGGTTCATGTAGGTATTTGGTTTAATGAGATGAATACTTTTTCCTTTATGCCTGATTTCTGCCTTATCAGCCAGCCGTACCGTTGAAAAATCAGCATTAAACTTATCGGCCAATTGATCAAGAACTAAAAAACCAATATTGTGACGGGTTAATTCGTACTCAGGTCCGATATTTCCTAATCCAGCAATGAGATACTTCATCTTTGAAAATAGATTTCAATGGTGCTAAAATAAAAAAGTCCCGGTGGAAAAGCCGGGACTTTCAGATTCAAACAGACTTAGTTTATTTTTTCCCTTCTTCCTTCTTCCCTTCAGCAGGAGCTCCGGCAGCAGGTGCACCTTCAGCAGGAGTGGCAGCCTTAGCAGCATCTTCGGCAGCCATCTTGGCGGCGCGAGGAACTTCAACGACAGCAATGGATGCTTGTTTGGGATCAAGGAAATCAAGTCCTTTCATTTTCATATCTGAAACCTTGATCGCGTGATGGAAATCGAGTTCGGTAACATCCACATCGATGTGATCAGGCATATCTTTCGGGTAACCGAAAACCCTTAATGCAGCTCTTTTACGAACCAGTGCTCCGCCCTTTTCAACACCCTTAGCTTGTCCAACCAGCCGTGTTGGAATATTCATCTTCACTTTCTTGTCTTCCGTGATTCGGAGGAAGTCAGCATGCAAAATGATTTCACTCACCGGGTGGAATTGAACTTCCTGGAGAATTGCCTGGCACTCTTCACCTTCAATGTTAAGGTGTACAAAGTGAGCCTCATTTGTGTAGACAATGTCACGAAAAAGAATCATAGGAGCCAAAAAGTGAACTTGTTCACCTGCTCCATACAAAACACAAGGGACAGAACCTTCTTCACGAATTCTCTGTGATTCAGATTTGCCGAGATTTGCTCTTCGATACCCTATAATCTCAACTGTTTTCATAATTGTTTATGGTTTATATTAATAAAAGTTAAAGACGAATGAATAGTGAACTAATGGACTCGTGATCATGAATTTTGCGAATAGCTTTCGCGAACAGATCACATACGGTCAATACTTTAATTTTATTGGATTGCTTCTTTAGCGGAATGGTATCTGTAACGACCAGTTCTTCAAGCATTGAATTTTCTACATTCTCATAAGCATTTGCTGAAAGAACAGCGTGCGTGCAAACTGCCCTTACCGATTTAGCGCCTTTCTCTTTTAAAAGTGCGGCAGCTTTGCAGATTGTACCGGCTGTATCAACAAGATCGTCCACCAGAACAACATCTTTGCCATCTACTTCTCCGATTAGGCGCATGGAGCTTACTTTGTTTGCTTCTTTCCTGTACTTATCACAAACCGCCAGTTCGGCATCGAAATACTTTGCAAAACTTCTGGCGCGCTTGATGCCACCAACATCTGGTGAAGCGAACATGATATCTTTCAGATTTAACGACTTGAGGTATGGAATAAAAATGTATGAGCCATCAAGGTGATCGACAGGGATATCGAAGAAGCCCTGGATCTGATCGGCATGGAGATCACACGCCATAATCCTGTCGGCACCAGCGGCGGTTATGAGATTTGCAATCAGCTTAGCAGCTATAGCAACTCTTGGTTTGTCTTTTCTGTCTTGACGTGCATAGCCAAAATAGGGTATAAGGACATTTACACTTGATGCACTGGCGCGTTTAGAAGCGTCAATCATCAATAAAAGCTCAAGAAGGTTATCCGCAGGAGGAAAAGTTGATTGTATAAGAAAAACTTCGTGACCGCGTACTGATTCGGCAATGAATGGCGACATCTCTCCATCACTGAAATTTTGATAGAGTACTTTGGCCAATGGTTCCCCATAAGCATGAGCAATTTTCTCTGCAAGGTAAATAGTGGAGCTGCCGCTTATGATCTTAACTGACATCCTGCGATGATTACTATCCAATAAAAAATCCCGAACAAGCGGGATTCCGGGTTGCCCGACCAGGGCTCGAACCTGGACTTTCCTGAATCAAAATCAGGCGTGTTGCCAGTTACACCATCGGGCAAAATGGCTCAATTCCCAAATTTGGGATTGCAAAGGTAAAATTATTTCTCTAAAATCTAAACGCAGGGAATATTAATTAAAGGTCGCTTTGGGAGGCTGTTGCGCCTTCCAGGAAGCCCTCGGCCCAGAATCTGTACTTGTCAAGGATGGATATAACCGCGTTTCTGAGGTGCCTGCTATTGTTAAAATCTATAGTGCCATACATAGTGGTGGCGTACCCTTGCCAGATAGAACGGTTTTGTCTTCTATCGTAGAATTGAATTAATAAAGTACCCGTTTTCAAATGGTAGTTTTTGGCCTCATAATTCAGATTTTCATTTTGTGTACGAATCCATTCTTCTATATCCGGCTGATTGTATCCGTGAAATCTAAGGCTGTCATTAAACATTTTAAATCCAATGATCAGGTGAGGCTTGTTGGCGGTTTGCCGGTATCCAAGAAATTTCATCCGCGCTATGATAGATTTCTCAATCTGCTCATTTGTCATAGAGGAATCGGAGGGAGATGCAGGCCGCATAATATCGAAGGTTCGATATTTTTTAAAGTTGCCCTTGTAACTGTAGTCGTATTCAACCGGCAACTCTTTATATCCTAAACATCCTGTCAGTAAGAGTGCACCCAAAGCAAAGTAGAAAATCTTCATAGACCAACTGATTTTTTTGATAGACAATCGTATAAATCGAAAGATGAATATAGACTAAATTCAATACTGGAACAACAGTAAAGTTTATGGTATTGTTAAATTCAGGATTGTTTTTTTACCCAATCAAATGCATTGGTGAAGGCCTCAATCCACGGCGAGATCAGATCATCCTTTCGATTGTACGGGTAATAAGGCCAATTCCATGGGAATAAAGACCTTTCAATGTGCGGCATAATAGCCAGGTGACGGCCATCCTTCGAACTTAACGCAGCTATAGCATGATCAGAATCATTTGGATTACCGGGATATTCAGGGTATGAGTAGTTAGCGGCAATCCGGGAGTGTGAATTATTTTCTGGTATTATGAATCGTCCTTCACCATGCGCTACCCAAACCCCCAAGCGTGTTCCTGCCAAACTTTTAAGTAACACGGAATTGTTTTCTGGAATGGAAACATTTACAAAAATGGATTCAAATTTTCCTGATCCGTTGTGATGCATCCTGGGGTGATCTTTCCATTCAGGATAAACCAATCCTAATTCCATCATAAGTTGGCACCCGTTACACACACCAAGACTTAACGTGTCATTACGTTTGTAGAAATTATCAAGAGCAGCTTTCGCTTTGGGATTGTAAAGAAATGCACCCGCCCAACCCTTTGCTGAACCAAGCACATCGCTATTTGAAAAGCCACCAACAAATACGATCATATTGACATCGGAAAGATCTTCACGACCCGATGCCAGGTCAGTCATGTGAACATCTTTTACATCAAAGCCGGCGAGGTAAAGGGTGTAGGCCATTTCACGATCACCATTAACACCTTTCTCGCGAATGATGGCTGCTTTTACTCCGGAAGGTTTTCTGCGTTTCGGATCAATGCCATAGGTTTCAAACTTTCCTTCAAACTTTTTTTGGAAAGTATATTGTAACGCCTGGTGCTTGTAGTTGTGATATCTTTTCTCCGCGTGGTGAGGTCGTTGTTTTGCGTCGAGCAGGTAAGATGTTTTAAACCACACATCGCGAAGATCATCGATGTTCAGTTTCAACAGATCATGCTGATGATGAATAACTACCTTACGTTCACCTGAGATATGTCCTAACAGGGTAAATGAAATTCCCTGATTATTTAAAACAGACGTCACTTCATTTTCATCGTTTACCTGAATTACTATTCCGGAATTTTCCGCAAAAAGGATTTTAACCAGGTCATTACCCAATGGAGAAATATTTAATGTCATACCTACATCAGGAACAGCAAAGCACATTTCCAGCAACGTTGTAATCAATCCGCCGGATGAGATGTCATGCCCTGCCAGGATTTTGTTTTGCCGGATGAGTTGTTGAATAGTGTCAAATGCTTTAGCAAAATATTTTTCATCATTCACGGTTGGAGCGTCATTACCCAGATGATTTAATATTTGTGCAAAGCTGCTACCGCCGAGTTTCTTCTCGTCGCTTGATAAATCAATGTAAATAATTTTTGAACCCTCAACAGGCTGAATAACCGGCGAAATGGTCTGCCTTATATTTTCAACTTCACCAACCGCTGAGATAATTACTGTTCCCGGAGAATACACAACATCCCCATCCGGATATTTCTGTGTCATTGACAAAGAGTCCTTTCCCGTAGGAATATTAATTCCAAGTTTGATAGCGAAGTCACTTACAGCCTCTACTGCACTGTACAGCCTGGCGTTTTCACTTTCCTGCTTCGCAGGCCACATCCA
This sequence comes from uncultured Roseivirgaceae bacterium, assembly GCA_964521255.1. Classification (GTDB taxonomy): domain Bacteria; phylum Bacteroidota; class Bacteroidia; order Cytophagales; family Cyclobacteriaceae; genus ZC4RG29. The sequence goes on along the minus strand of CAZFRM010000015.1, from coordinate 34,157 downwards.
GTTTGCGCTTAATGAAATGCCTTTCAGCCCATGCGTTAGTGGCGCCCAGACAATATTTGTGAGCGCCTCTGCAATGGCAAGCTTACTTCCTGCGGCCGGATCGATGAGTGCCACGCCAGGTGCATGACCTATTGCCGTGGCGATGCCTTTGTTACTCTGAAAGTCCAACGCCATCACGCCAAGGTTGTTCAACGGTAGTTGAATCGGACCGCAGGTTTGTTGTGTGGCTACTTTTCCTGAAACGGAACGGTCAACTTTATTCGTTAACCAATCTTTGCAGGCTACTCCTTCAAGTTGCAATACTTGTTCGATGTAGTCTTTTATTTTTTTGACATCATACGCAACAGGTTTAAAGGAAGATGGTTGTGTCTGATCAGTAAGAATAGTTTTTGGAGATGATCCCAATAAATGTTTAACAGAAAAGTCAACAGGCTTAACGGGTTCACCATTTCGTTTGAAGTGTAGCTGGTGGTCACCAGTAGCCTCACCGATCACGTACATGGGTGCGCGTTCACGATCAGATACTTTCTTCATTAACTCAATATCTTTTTCTTTCATGGCCAGCCCCATTCGCTCCTGGGACTCGTTACTTATTATTTCTTTATCAGAAAGTGTAGGATCGCCGATGGGAAGTTTGTTGATATGAATAGTTCCTCCTGTTTCTTCAAGCAATTCAGACAAGCAATTAAAATGTCCGCCGGCGCCGTGATCGTGAATAGAGACAATGGGATTCTCATCGGCTTCGGCCATGGCACGAATAGCATTCATCACTCTCTTTTGCATCTCCGGATTGGATCGTTGAATGGCATTGAGTTCAATAGCATTTCCATACTCACCGGTTGCTACAGATGATACTGCACCTCCGCCCATACCGATGCGATAATTGTCTCCACCCAGCAACACTATTTTATCGTTTGGTTGGAGATGTTCTTTCTTGCTATCTTTTTCCTTGCCGAAACCAATTCCTCCGGCAAGCATGATCACTTTATCAAATCCGTATTTTTTATTGTTCTCGAAATGCTCGAAAGTAAGTACGCTGCCATTGATCAGTGGTTGACCGAACTTGTTTCCGAAGTCAGAAGCGCCGTCTGATGCTTTGATGAGAATTTCTTCCGGTGTTTGATACAACCATTTGCGGGCCTCAAATTTTCTCTCCCATGGTCTTCCGTTTTCAAGTCGCGGATAGGAAGTAATGTATACGGCAGTTCCGGCTAATGGAAGAGAACCTTTTCCTCCTGCGAGCCTGTCGCGTATTTCACCGCCTGATCCAGTGGCCGCACCGTTAAAAGGTTCAACGGTTGTGGGGAAGTTGTGCGTTTCTGCCTTTAATGAAATAACAGAATCAATATCTTTTATCTCAAAGTAGTCTGCAATGTCCTGTCGTTTGGGTGCAAACTGTTCAATCTTCGGTCCTTTGATGAAGGCTACATTGTCTTTATAGGCAGATATTAAATAATTCGGATTTTCTTTGGAAGTTTTCTTGATCAACTGAAATAGTGTAGACTCTTTTTCCTTTCCATCGATAACGAAGGTTCCGTTAAAGATCTTGTGGCGGCAATGTTCAGAGTTCACCTGTGAGAAGCCAAACACTTCACTATCGGTTAACTTACGTTTTAATTCATTGCTTACATTTTCCAGGTATTCAATTTCTTCGCTACTCAGTGCAAGTCCTTCTTTCTCGCTATAAGCCTTGATGTTATCAATTTTCCGAATAGGTTCAGGTGTGTGATGTATGGTAAAGAGATCCTGATCAAGCTTTGTGTAAAGTACCTGAAGCATGCGATCGTGTTTTGCATGAGCATCATCAACCACGAAGAATTCTTCAATTCGGGTAATGCCAGTAATTCCCATGTATTGGGTGATCTCCACAGCATTCGTGCTCCAGGGGGTGATCATTTCTTTTCTTGGGCCAACGAAAAATCCGGAAAGAACAGTTTCCTTAACCGGCTCAGCTCCGCTAAATAGCCAGATAAGTTTTTGAATGTCAGAATTTTGGAAAGGTTGTACCGTGCCAACCGCGTAAACGATGTTGGTTTTAGAACGAAAGAATAAAATCATTTGAGATAAATCAGGATTTGCGCTGCAAAAATACAAGCATTCCGGTGGTTTTTGAGGTTTTTTTTGAAATTATATGCCTACCAGATTAGTTAAACGCACGATTTTAAATCGCTACATTAATTAAAATATTGCGATTTCAACCGCTATATTTGATTAAATATTGCGGTTATGATTCAACGAAGTCTCCTTATAGAAATTCAGGAAAGCCTTTTCAAAGGTAAAATCATTCAAATTACCGGGCCAAGGCAAGCCGGGAAAAGTACCTTAATGACGGAATTAATGAAACCGTTTGGTAATGAAGTGTTGTGGTTGAATGGAGACGAAAGCGATGTGAGACGGATGCTCACCGATACAACTTCCACTGCCCTGAAGAATATTGTGGGTAAGAAAAGATTGGTAGTTATAGATGAAGCTCAACGGATCGTGAATATTGGCCTCACGTTAAAACTGTTTGCTGACAACTTAAAAGATGTACAGGTCATTGCTACGGGTTCATCAGCTTTTGAGTTGGCGAATAAAATAAATGAACCCTTAACAGGGAGGAAGTTTGAATTTTTTTTATACCCAATTTCCTTTAGTGAGATGGTGAATCACACAAGCTTGATTGAGGAAAAACGATTGATTGAGCACCGGCTGGTGTATGGATACTATCCTGAAATTATTACCAAACCCGGCGAGGAAAAAAAATTTCTGAATCTGCTTACTTCAAGTTATTTGTATAAAGATATTTTTGATTGGCAACAAATAAAAAAGCCCGCTCTGCTGGAGAATTTGTTACAAGCGTTGGCCCTTCAAATGGGTAATGAAGTTTCTTATTTGGAATTGGCGCAGTTAACCCGTTCCGACAATGAAACGGTTGAGCGGTATGTTGATTTATTGGAGAAAGCTTTCGTTGTTTTTCGTTTAGGGAGTCTGAGCCGAAATCTCAGGAACGAGTTGAAGCGAGCCCGAAAAATTTATTTTTGGGATAATGGTATCCGCAATGCCATAATTAAGAATTTTAATCCACTTTCTCTTCGCCAGGACGATGGTGTATTATGGGAGAATTTTTTAATTGCTGAACGACTTAAGGTTAACGCTTACACTAACCGTTATGTTAACAAGTGGTTTTGGCGCACTCATTCACAGCAGGAAATTGATTATGTTGAAGAAGCCGATGGGAAGATGACAGCCTTTGAAATTAAATGGAGTAAACATAATAAAATCAAATTTCCAAAATCTTTTATGGAAGGCTACCCCGATGCACAACTAACTCCGGTTAATCGTGAGAATTATCCTGACTTTATATTGCCTTTGATGAAATAAGTTTTGCAGTTTCCTGTCCCAGCAAGTGATTATGACCAACCTCCATAATCTCTAAGGCATAGTGGTCCAGGTGCTGTATCAGGCCGTTCATACTTTCAGGCCTTATTACCTTGTCGTACTTTCCGGTAATAATCAAAACACGGACTTGGTGTTTGTTAATAATTACAGCAAGTTTCTTCATGTTAAACGATAAATGCCTGAAGACCACCCACGAGTAATAAACACGCTTTCTCTTTTCGTCTGTATTCATTTGACTTTCCGCAAATCGCAATACGCCATTTTCAAGCAAGCCAAGTGAATGAATAAAATTGGCAACCTTCAAAAACCTATTGTGATTTCGGATCATGCTTTTAAAAACTTTACGCATTATGATGGGATAGGTAGCCAGACTGTACCAGAAACTTGGTTTGATTCCATCCGGAGCTATGAGGAAAATTTCTTTTACTTTTTCGGGAAAGGCCTCTAGTGTCGCCAATACAAATTTCCCACCCAGGCTAAAGCCCAACAATGAAAAATCATTAATCTCATTTTCTTTTAGAAAGCCGGTAAATATTTCTTTCCATTCTTTTTTCTCAAGAGCCTCTTCATTGTTCGCCCACAAGCTGGCGCCGTGGAAGTAAAGATCAAATGCGTAACAAGTGTATTTTTCAGAGAGGGTCTCAATTATTGTTTTAAAAACAGAATGATCCTGTCCAAATCCGTGAAGTAGGATAAGGGTCTTTTTGCCCTGTCCGTACCTGGAATAAAAAAGTTTGGAACCGGTTGCTGTTAAAAACATTAATTCAAAATAACAGGCCTAAAGATATGCTCAGAATGTTTAATAAAATATTGAGATTTTTAATGTACGCTATGGCAAAGGATATTTTCGGTCAAAGAAAAACATCAGGAATGATATCTCAACCGGAAGGTTATTTTTGAATCTTATTACTGATTTGTCCATGAAGCATTAATGGATGGAAAACGATCACAAAAGATATCGCAAAATCATTCACATTGATATGGATGCCTTTTATGCTTCCATTGAGCAACGTGACAATACGGAGTATCGTGGAAAGCCCATTGCTGTGGGAGGTTCACCAGAGGGGAGAGGTGGTGTGGTTGCCACAGCCAGTTATGAAGCGCGAAAGTTTGGTGTTCGGTCAGCTATGCCTTCTAAAAAAGCTAAACAGCTCTGCCCTCACATCATATTTATCCGGCCGAGATTTGATGTCTACAAATCAGTCTCAGAAAAGATCCGCGCTATCTTTCACCGGTATACCGATAAAATTGAACCGCTTTCACTTGACGAAGCTTTTCTCGATGTCACCTATGATAAACAAGATATTGGTTCGGCCATAGAGATTGCTACACAGATACGACTTGCCATAAAAGATGAATTGCAGTTAACTGCTTCCGCTGGAGTTTCTATTAATAAGTTTGTCGCCAAGATTGCTTCGGATATGAATAAACCGGATGGCCTCACTTTCATCGGGCCTTCAAGTATTGAAGCATTTATGGAGGCGCTACCCGTCGAAAAATTTTTCGGTGTTGGCAAAGTTACCGCAGAGAAAATGAAGAAGAGGGGTTGGCATACAGGCGCTGATTTAAAAAAATTAGCCGAGCGTGAATTGACCAAACACTTTGGTAAGTCAGGTCGCTTTTTCTATAGGATTGTTCGGGGTATAGATGATAGGGAAGTTGAATCTGATCGTGAAACAAAATCAGTGGGCGCTGAGGATACTTTTCCATTTGATCTTACTTCATTTGAAGAGATGATCAAAGAGCTGGATAAAATTGCGGGCCTGGTTGTTGACCGGCTTCATCGGCATGAATTGAAAGGCCGGACGGTTACGTTAAAAATAAAGTACAGTGATTTCAGACAAATTACGCGAAGTAAATCTTTTGATTCACCTGTTAACGATTATGAAACCATTCTGGAAACCGCCAAACAACTTTTACTGGCAACGGAAAGTGAAGATAAAGTGAGGCTGTTGGGAATATCTCTTTCTAATTTGGGTGATGGAGCTATCAGACCAATACGGCAGAACAGGGAAGATGAGCAGTTGAATTTATTTTAATTGTAACTATATTTAAAATCATATCACAAAACTTTGCTCTACGTTTTTCTTCTCCTTGCCGCTGTAGTTTCTATAGTTTTGCTTACCACAAAATTTAAGGTTCATCCTTTTCTTGCCTTATTGTTTGCTGCGCTGGGTTTTGGAATCTTTTCCGGGATGCCGTTGAATATAATAATCGAATCGGTAAATGATGGATTTGGAAGTACACTGGGCAAGATCGGATTGGTAATTATCATCGGTGTGATCATTGGAGAATTTCTTGAGAAGTCAGGCGGAGCATTTGCCATGGCGGAACAGATACTAAAAATAATTGGAAGGAAAAGAGTAACAACGGTAATGAGTTTTATTGGCTGGATAGTTTCCATTCCTGTATTCGCTGATAGCGGCTTCATAATCCTTAGTCCGTTAACAAAAAGTTTAGCCAAACGAGCCTCCATTTCTCTTGCTGGTCCTGCCGTAGCTTTGGCGCTTGGTCTTATTGCAACACATTGCATTGTTCCTCCTACACCTGGGCCTATTGGAGCTGCGGGAATTTTGGATGCTGACCTGGGAAAAGTTATTCTATATGGTTTGCCGGTCAGTTTTGTTGCCATGCTCTTTGGATTATTATACTCAACAGTGTATGTCTCCAAGACCTACATCGATCCGGCGCCTGATGTTTCTGAAGAAGAAGTAAATCAAACGCTTCGTAACGCCCCTCGTGCAGCGCATTCTTTCATCCCGATTTTATTACCCATTTTTCTCATTGTGATCAAATCACTCGTTGATGTACAGAAGGAATTACTTCAACAATCCGTTTTTCTTCAGGTACTCTCGTTTATTGGGCAACCCGTAATTGCCTTACTTATAGGAATGTTTATTGCCTTCACCTTACCTAAAAAATTTGATCGTGAAATGCTTTCAACGACTGGATGGGTGGGGAGTTCATTAACAAGTGCTTCCATCATTCTTCTCATCACAGGCGCAGGTGGAGTATTTGGAAAAATTTTACAGAACTCACAGATAGCCAGTGTGCTGGGAGAGTCACTGGCCGGAATTAACCTGGGATTATGGTTGCCTTTTCTTTTAAGCGCTGCTTTGAAAACGGCGCAAGGTTCTTCTACTGTTGCCATGATTACAACCGCTTCTTTGCTGTCGCCTATGATGGCAAGTTTGGGTTTTGAATCAGAAACGTCGAAGGCAATTGTTGTAGTGTCGATCGGTGCTGGCGCCATTATAGTTTCACATGCCAATGACAGTTTGTTCTGGATTGTTACGCAAGTGACAAGAATGGATGTGCAAAAGGGATTTCGGCTTTACACGCTTGGGACGTTGGTTATTGGTATCGCTGCTATGCTCACCTTGCTGGTTGTTAACTGGATAGTTTAAAATTATTTTTCCAGGTTAAGCAATTCCACATTTCTAAAATCTATGGGCTGACCTTCGCTTTGCAATGCTATGTAGCCTGACGTTAAGGGTTTGCCGGGTTGCCAGATCACACTATCATAACCCTGAACAACGCCGCCACCCATGGTAGGTTTGCTGTATTGCAAAACCGTATCACCATTGATAATGTGCGTGACGAGTGAATCTCCCAGCACAATGAGTTCAGCTTTTACCCACTCATCTTTATCATAGGTTTTTGAACTTGAATTAAGGCAGTGACCATCGTATAACTTTCCCTGGTATACAATCTCCGTTCCAGGAGAACACATGTTACCTGTAGGCCGAGGATTTCCATCACCAAGTTCTGCGAGAAATTGCATCTCCACCGAGATTGGCCAATTCTGTTCTTTCGGCATGGAACGCGGATCCTGTGAATGAAACATAACGCCGCTGTTTAGCAATGTGTAGTCGGGTGCGCCTTTTTGAAGTTCGCCTGTGAATTTGTATTCAAGCTTTAAGTGAAAATGAGAGAATGGTTGCTTGTAATACAAATGTGCAAACTGATCATTGAAGTCACCATATTGATCATATCGAACTTTGATCATTCCATCCTCAACGCGAAACGTGTTGCCGAAATTTTCACCTGCTTCGTGATGATGAATCTTTACAATCCAATCATTGATATCAGTACCATTGAAGAGTTGTATCCATTCTTTGCTTGTAGTTTCTTTGGGTTTATTACTACATGCAAGTAACAATAGAAAAGTAATAAGATAGATTGGTTTCATAGTTTTATAGTTTCCAATGTTTAATTAAGTGGAATCCAGCGATAGCGAAGGAAATTGTTTAAACCACCGGGTTCTCTTTGGGTAGCCATATCGTGAAGCAGGTATTCAGGCCCTTCGTGGAGTCAACCTTGATGTCTCCTCCAAGCCTGTTAAGAATTTCTTTCACGATAAACAGTCCAAGACCTGATCCTTTCGATTTATCTGTTGCACGAAAGTACATGTCGAAAATCTTGTCAATGTGAGCCGCGTCGATTCCGATACCATTGTCTTCAATTTTGAATTCCCAATACTTTCCATTCTCCCGGTAAGTGATATTTATCAATGATTCTTCTTTCATAAGATCAGCATACTTGATTCCGTTGCTGATCAGGTTATGAAGTACAACCTTGAGCCGGGATTTATCACTTTGAACAACCTGTTCTCTTCCGACATTAATCCGATAGTTTATCTTTGATGCTTCAGGCCAAAACGCAACTTCTTGCAGCACCTCATTCACCAGTCCATAAAGATTAAAGCGCTCAATTTTCGGATCAAGATGCGCATTCCTTGAGTATTCAGCAAGACTTCCGATCACCACTTCCAGCTTGAGGATGCTTTGATTGATATACTGGTAATACTCTTTTACTTGTTTTTGTTCCTTCTCCATTTCTGCGAGTTGAACTAATCCGCGAACAGATTTCAACGGCGCACTAAGGTCATGCGAGGCGCTGTAGACGAACCGGTCCAGCTCATTTACAGTTTTATTTAATTTTTTTATTGTTGATTGAAGCTCAGCTGTTCTTTCATCTACAAGTTTTTCAAGCTTCTCATTGATTTCTTTCAGGCGATCCTGCGCTGTGAGCAAACTTTGCTGTTGAAGTACGATCTGCTCATTTTGTGATGAGAGCTCTTCATTTTGTGAGAGGATCTCATTATTTTTTTCAATGATCTCATTGCGTTGTTTGTTCAGGAGAACATTAATGGAATTGATTTCCTCAATTTTACTTTTCAGCATTTGATTAGAATCCCTGAGTTCAACGGTTCTTTCATTGACAAGTGTTTCAAGCTTGTTTCGTTGAGACACAAGCAAACGAATTCTGATTTTATGCGCAATAAAAATCAAGGCACCCAGCAGCGCCAGGGTTCCGATTTTAAACCATATTGTTTGCCACCAGGCAGGATGAATAATTATTTTTAATGGCTGGGCTCTTTCCGACCAAAAGCCATCTTTATTGGTTGCCCGGATTTTTAATGTATACGTTCGTGGAAAAAGATTCGTGAAGGAGACTTTTCTGTCGTTTTCAAGGTATTGCCACTTGTCGTTGAATCCTTCAAGTATATAGGCATAATTGCTCTCATCGGAAAAGTTGAATTCAAGGGAAGCAAACTCCAGCGCAAATGAATTTTGGTCGTGCAATAAATTTATTGTTTGAGATGAATTGAGGGGAGCGGTTAAAGGCGAAGCCGGAGAATTCAAATCTACCAATTCGCCATTAACCCAAAATTTGGTAAATGCTATGGGTAATTGCTCGTCAATTTTTTGTATCTCTTTCGGATAAAAAGCGTTCCATCCATTTGTACCGCCAAAAAACATCAATCCATTACGTGACCGGTATGCGCTGTTATGGTTAAATTGATTGCCCTGCAACCCGTCTCCTTTGTTAAAGTCCGACACAGCACCCAACTCCTCATCAAATACAACAATACCCCGGTTGGTGCTCATCCAAATTCTTCCTTCATCATCTTCCAGCATTGCATGAATGACATTATCCGGTAATCCATTCTGTTCGCTGTAAGAAACTGCAGTCTTTTGCTCAGGATCGTAAACCACCACGCCTGAAATTGTGCCGATCCATATTTTTCCATCTTTGGATTCGGTGAGGCTAAGAATAGATACCTTATCCGTTAAAATCGTCTCGTAACGGATTTGTGTAAAGGTATCATCCGTTTTGTTGTACAAGTTTAACCCACCGATGTCACCACCAATCCAAACACGATCTTTCGAATCAATAAAAATAGAATTGATCCGGGTTGCAGTAAGGTTATGACGACTACCGGCTTCCACACGGTAAGTGTAGAATGAATTTTTCTTTTGATTATAAAAGGTCAGGCCGTTAGTTAAGGTGCCGGCCCAGAGATTATTATCCTTATCAACTTTCATAGTAAGCACACTGTAGCCCTCAAATGAGGGGTCATCGTCATCCTGTCCAAAATATTTATAACTGCCGTTGACAGTATTGTATCTGAACATGCCACTCCCCCAGGTGCCTACCCAAAGATTGCCGCTAGTATCAAGGGCAAGGGACTTAATTTTTAATTGAATTTTCTTTGTGAATGGATTGATCAGTTCAATCACTTTATACTGATCCTTTAGAATGTTTTCAAATGCATTCGGAAGCAAGTTCAGTCCCCCGCCATCTGTTCCTATCCATACGTTGCCGTGTTGATCTTCTGCAAAAGAAGTTACATTATTACCGCTGAGACTATTTTTCTTCCATGGTTTATTACGGATAGGCTGAAATTTGAAATGATTTTTATTATAGACGTTAATGCCACCGTAGTACGAACCTACCCACAGTGTGTTATGACTATCGACATAAGCAATTTTTATAGAATTACTTAAGATGCCAGATCCATATTGCGGCTCGTGATGAAATGTTTCGAATTTATTTTCGGGAACAGGACTGTGGGCGTCCAGCATCCGGCTAAGTCCGTTGTCAGTGCCTACCCAAATGGTACCTGATTCATCTTCTGTTATGGTTTCAACTTCATTGTGATGGAGTGTTGTTGGACTTGAAGAAGCCGGATAATGAATGAATCTTTTTTCCTCCGGTAAATAAAGGTCCAGGCCGGCGTTGTGTGTACCGATCCACACCCTTTCTTTCGAATCAACAAAAACTTCAAAAATAATATTTCCTCCAGGACTGTTGGCGTTTGCATCATCGTGGGGAAGTCGCGTGAAGTTTTTTCGTGTAGAGTCGATTATGTTGAGACCGTTTCCGTATGTGCCTACATAGATGTTCCCTTTTTTGTCTTGTGTCAGGGACCTGATAGAATTAGCGCCTAAACTATTAGGGTTATTCGGATCGTGCTGGATAACATTGAATTTTAAATTTGGCAGATTCTGATTCACTTCATTAACAGGAAGAGTAGCGATACCGCCTCCTTCTGTGCCGAACCAAAGGATTCCATTTGAATCTTCCAGTATTGTTTTCACACCATCAAATGGCAATGAGTTTGGATTGTCAGGATCATGATTAAAATTATAAAACTTGTTTTCGCTCCTGACATAAAGGTTAAGACCTGCGCCAAATGATCCGATCCATAAATTGTGATGACTGTCTTCAAAGAGACACACGATTATGTTGCCTATTAGAGAATTTGAGCCCGTGTTGCTTTGACGATATGAGGTGAGTTGATAACCATCATATTTAAGCAAGCCGTCTTCTGTGCCAAACCAGATAAAGCCTTCATGATCTTCCAGTATAGCCCAGGTGCTTCCCACTCCAAAACTTTCATCCGGTGTTATGTGATGGAAGCGAATTGAACTTTCTGAATTATCCTGTGCGAGGCATACAGGCCGTGAAATGAGAATGAAGAATAATAATTGTAAGTAGCGCCACATGCTCCGGTTCTGGAAGGAACTCATCGTTTGATATATAACCAAATTAATTTAATTACTTTTTGATTAAAAGCCTTATTGTTTTTGATTTGATTTTTGACGAATGCAGTACTGTCTATTTTCTCTTAAATTTGATTCAATTTTACAAAGAAAGGTGAAAAAGAAAGAATGTCCGTCATGTGCCATGCAGGTTGACGAGAAAAGCAGGACTTGCCCTATCTGTGGTTATGAATTCACAGGCTACAGTTCAGGTATGAAATGGATAGCCATCGTATTGATTATACTTTTTCTGCTTTATATTATATTCTGATAGGCATTGTTGGAGGGTATACTATGCTCTATTCTGATACATTGGATATCGCTTGTAAGGATTTTACCCGATACAAAAATTACCTGTTGGTTAGCTACCGTCTTATCTTTATTATTGAACTCCAAACTTTATCATCCATGAAAGGTATTCTATGCCTGGTCGGCCTGATCATAACCATCACAGGCTGTACGATCAAACCGGTTACAATTGATCCCGGCAATGAGCTTATTGAATATACCGGACGAATTGATTTCTCAGAACCTAAAGCGCCAAAGTTTTCTTATTCCGGAGTTTCTATTCGTGCAGCGTTCAAAGGACCTGATGTATCAATCATATTATATGATGATGGTAAAGAAAACTATTACAATATCATTCTCGACAATAAGGTTATCTCCAGGTTAAAAGTGCAGGGAGGTTTAAAGACCTACGAACTGGCCAGGGATCTTTCTGATGATGTACACGAAATTGAAATATTCAAACTGACGGAAGAAATGTTTGGGAAGACACAATTCCTTGGCTTTGTGTTTGAAAAAGGTGGAAGTATTGAACCGGTAAAGAACAAGCGTGATCACCTCATTGAATATATAGGTAATTCAATAACCTGTGGTTACGGCAATGAAGGAAAGAACGACGTTGATAAATTCAGCGCAGCGACAGAGAATCACTACCTTACTTATGCTGCCATTACCTCACGTAACTTTAATGCAAGGCATCTTGCAGTTTGCAAATCGGGAATCGGAATTTATCGTAATTACGACGGACCTCTTGAAGGGAATGCTGATAATATGCCCAATTATTATAATCGTATCTTTCTTTATGACGATACTCCCATTTATAGCTTTAAAGAAAAACCGGATTTGATTTGTATTAACCTGGGCACAAATGATTTCAGTACAGGTGGTGGAGATTCTGCATTGTATGTAAGTAACTACATTAACTTTATTGAAAGTGTACAAGACTATAATAAAGGCGCTGACATTCTATGCTTACTGGGGTCAATGTTGTCAGGCGACGATCTTCTTCATGTAAGACGGTATTTGCAGGTAATTGTTGACAAGGCTAATGAAAAGAAAAAAGGGAGTGTTTATTTCTTTGAGATGTCGCAGCAAACCGGTGATCTTGGAATAGGTGTTGACAGTCATCCCAATGTAGCACAACATGAAAGGAACGGCAATGAACTGACCGAATACATAAGCAAACTAAAGGGGTGGAAAAGAGTGGACAAGTAATTATTAATCACTAATGTCCGACTAAAAAACGAAGACTTATGTAATCCCTTGATTTTCTTGATTCCATAGTCTCTCTCCCTCGGAGAGAGGTATGAGTGAGCCTGCCTGCCGGCAAAGGCAGGGCCAGAGAAAGAAACATCAAGAAAATCAAGGGATTGAAACGAATGCTACATTTTAGTCGAATGACAGCAATTATTAATGTAAACTATTATTCACTACATCATTGAATGACTAACCTGCAATACATTCTTGAACTATCAGGCACTTTCTTCTTTGCGGTCTCTGGCGCATTGGCTATTCAGGGTCATCATGATGATTTGTTTGGTGCGGGGTTTACAGGATTTGTAACGGCTATCGGTGGTGGTACTGTGCGCGATATTATGCTGGGAAGTTATCCCCTTGTATGGATTGGTGATATTTATTTTCTCTATTCTATTTTTGCCGGTGTTATCGTTGCTTATGTATTTTTCAGACACCTTGTTGAACTTCGCCGCACGTTTTTATTCTTTGATGCCATGGGAATTTCTTTTTTTGCCATCATTGGCGTTGAGAAAGCGCTAAGCCTTGGCGTACGCCCTGAAATCGCAGCTATCATGGGAATGTTCAGCGCCGTGATGGGAGGTGTGATTCGCGACACGCTTACCAACGAAATACCGGTTATTTTCCGAAAGGAGATTTATGCAACGGCTTGTCTTGCAGGAGCCATTTTGTATTTAGTTCTTTATCGTGCAGGTGTTGACCGGGATATTAATCTCATTGTTTCAATCATACTTATTTTGGTCATTCGCTTGCTGGCGGTGAAGTACAGACTTTCTTTACCAAACTTCAGAAGATAACTTCATTTTTAATGATCCGTAAAAAATTAGCTGCGTCAGATGGACAACGGAAAAAGTTCAGGGCAGTTTTTAGTCGCATTGGCAAGAAAATAAACTTCAAGGGTTATAGCGAGGAAACTATTTTGTTAAAAAATGTTGTCGATACAGAAACCAGTAAGATGATCACAGATCACGTGTGGATTAATTTTACAAAAGCATTTGAGAAGCTTGTACTGTCAGAAGGCGTTAGTATTGAGTTTGAGGCACGTGTTAAAAAATATAAAAAGGGATATGTTAATTCACGTTTTGGAGTTGATAATAGTAAGACAGATTTTAAACTGAGTCACCTCACAAAAATAAGGGTCATTTGATATGCTGTATCCGATGTACCAATCATGATTACAAAATTGGTACATCGATACATTGATAAATCAAACTGATTCAACTTCCTTAATAACAACTTTCTCCATCACATCTCCCTGACGTATTTGGTCAACGATATCAACGCCTTCGTACACTTTTCCAAATACTGTATGATTACGATCAAGATGCTTTGTATTTTCACGATTGTGGCAAATGAAGAATTGTGATCCACCGGTATCCCGTCCTGCATGTGCCATTGAAAGTACACCTCTGTCGTGATACTGATTCTGTCCCGTTAGTTCACATTTGATTTTATAACCTGGTCCGCCATTGCCAATTCCATTCGGGCAACCACCCTGAACCATAAAGTTGGGAATGACTCTATGGAAGATCAGTCCGTCATAAAAGTTATGTTCTGCCAGGTCAATGAAATTCTTTACCGTACCCGGTGCATCTTCTTCAAAGAACTTAATTTTCATCACTCCTTTTTTGGTGTGTATTTCAGCTATTTTCATGGGCGTAAATTTATTGGGCTGCAAGTTTAAAGAGTGATCCCAATTAAAACAAGTATTTAATAATCGTTTAGTGATTTAGTGCTACTTAGTTCATTCAAAAATCTATGATACAAACGAAAAAATGGCAGTAAGCAAATGGCAATAGGCAATTTTGCCTACTGCGATTGCCTATTGCCTACTTTTCGACATTGGTTAATATCTGGCTGATAAAATGTTTTATATTAGTAAACGATGCTCTCATTAATAATAAGGTAAGATCGTCTTGCCATAAATTCTCCCGCAGATCGCGCCTGCCTGCGTGAAGCCGCTTCGGCAGGCAAGCAGATAAACGCAGAAGGCTTTCTATTAATAATCTGCGTTATCAGCGGGAATAAAGAGAGCGAAGATCATTCACTTAATTTTTCTTCCAGTAGCCTAACGGAGTCCGTAAGCCCTTTGTATCGCAATGTATCCTGGCTCATACTTTTAACTGCAGATAGTAACATCAACTTTTCATGATGTGATAATTCATCAACTTCGTAAAAGTATGTTCTTATTGTGAACAGAAATGCATTTACTTCCGGTAAGCCGATAAGGTTTTGTCTTTCACTCCGAACATACCATGTTGTGTTCTCATCGTGCTTTCTCCCATCCCATTCATGTTGCTCAATTCCGGGCGGTGCTTCCGGATGATGATTCAATCGTGTATCGGTAGCAATGCCCCACGCGAAACGAGTGGATGCTGGTCCGTTGATTATGGCAGCCAACATTTTCTGATAGTGAAGGAGTGTTCGCTCCATTGCCGGTACAGGTGCATGGATGGCCGTGAATGGTTTTCCTATTTTATCTTTGGGTGCCCAGTGGTTTGGTGAGCAAAGATGAATAGCAGTCAAATATTCGCTTTCGTTATCGACTTGAACAATGGCAACATCCTCCTGCACCTGGCTGCACAAGGCATCAAAAAGAGTTGCATAGATTGTGCTCTCCACAGCATACCAATCCTTATCCCATACGAAGTGATCATTATTTCTCTTATTGATGAGTGAGAATCTTTCCGCGGTGGGTTGAAAAATAAATTGATCAGGATATTCTTTCACCAGTTGGTTTACAAGGAATGCATTTGCGGCTTGTATTGTTTCGCTCCGTAATTCGTATTCCAAAAAATATTTTCTGATGTTTTCTTTCCGGCACGCCAGCTTGTTTTCGAAATAGTGATCGTAATTTTCATCAATCTGAAATATTAGTTTCTCTTTCCCTTCGGCTTTGGCCATGGGAGAGAGCCCGGGGGCGGTGGTATACGTTCCTGTTAAAAATGGTAAATACTTCATGTCTGTGTTGAACGTTAGTAAAGCTTATGCTTATAAGTTTTCAAAGTAAAGCGAGTGTGTCGGAACAAAACAAAATATAATGCATCTCTGAATATTTGCCTAATTTTCGTACGCGGAGGGCGCGACTTCATGAAAAAGATATTATTAATAGAGGATGATCCGATCATCAATCAAAACATAAAAGAAGCCTTGCTGGCCGAGTCGTTTGATGTGACCTCGGTTTTTGACGGATTGCTGGCAGAGAAATTTCTTAAGAAGAATGAATATAACTGCGTCGTTCTCGATGTGAATCTTCCGGGCAAAAATGGATTTACTGTTTGTGAAGATTTCCGCAAGTATAATACGAGCACACCTGTTATTATACTTACTGCCTTTGATGAACTGGAAGATAAAGTGCAGGGATATGAGTGCGGCGCCGATGACTACCTGACAAAACCATTCTACATGAAGGAACTGGTGCTTCGGATCAATTCTTTATTAAAGCGCAATACACGCACCGCCACCGGGAGCAACCACCCGACCATTCGTGCAGGAGATATTGTAATCAACACATCAACAAAAAAAGTAACAAGAAAGAACGAAGAAATTATTCTTACCCCGAGGGAATATCAAATACTGGTTCGGTTAGTGCTGTCGAAAGGAGAGGTGGTTTCGAAAAAAGATCTGATCGAAGAAATATGGGGAGCGTCATTCGATGCCAACACCAATACCATAGAAGTGTTTATCAACTTCCTGCGCAAGAAGATTGATAAGCCGTTCGGAAAGGATTCGATCAAGACAAAGATTGGTTACGGTTATTACTTTGATGAGAAATGAGCATAAGAAGAAAAATTCTGCTTTACTTTTCTGTGGTGACCATTTTCCTGGTGGCGTCCGCCCTGGCTTTTATTTACACTTTGTTTGCACAATACCGGGAGGAGGAGTTTCAGCAGCGTCAGCGCGAAAAAATTAACACCACATTAAAGTTTCTCACCGAGTTTAAAGAAATCGATCAGAGCTTGATTGAGGCGATGGATCAGCTCAGCATTCATGATCTCTATGATGAAAAGCTGCTGATCTTTGATAAAAGCAAAACGCTTGTCTACTCCAGTATAGATGATGTGCCGATAACTTTTTCAACACAGATACTGGATGAACTATCGCCGGCAAATCCTTCTACTGAACATAAGGATGGTCTTTATGATGTAGTTGGGTTATATCTTGAGCGCCAGGAAAAGGCCTATTATGGAATAAGCAAGGCGTATGATATATCGGGTTACCTGAAATTGAACTACCTTAAATATGTTCTGTTTCTTACCCTCGGAGGTATCTCCTTCGCTGTCATCTTAGTCTCGTATTATCTTTCGCGAAAGATAACGCACTCCATTGATCATGTTGCCCGGCAGATCAATGATTTCAAATTCAATGGCCAGAGCAACCCAATTGTTGCCACAGGATCAAAAGACGAGATATCATTACTTGCAGATCGTTTTAATGAACTCATGCAACGCATGAATGAAGCCTTTGCTTTTCAGAAGCATGCTGTTCATCACATATCACATGAATTAAAAACGCCCATTGCAGTGCTCGTTTCCAATTTCGAAAAAATTGAAAAGGAAACCGATGAAATAGAAATAAAGGAGATGATCAACGTTCAGAAAGAAAATACCAAAAGCTTAAGTGAGATCATCAATTCATTGCTTGAAATCGCCAAGGCAGAGTCGGGCAATGATTCATTGCAAACGAGAGTAAGAATCGATGAACTTATTTTTGACCTGATCAATGAATTCAATGTTCTCTATCCCGATTTTCAATTTGCAATCGAATACTCTGATAATTCGGTTAATGAAAGCAATCTCACCATTACAGCAAACGACCGCTTGATGAAAGCAGCGCTGTCGAACCTGATGCTTAATTGCATAAAATACAGTGATGACAACCGGGCCCGGATCACGATCACCACGGGTGAAGATCGATTGACAATAGACTTTACAAATCATGGTTCCATTCTCCTTGAGAAGGAACGCCAGTTTTTATTTCAACACTTCTTTCGTGGTGAGAACAGTCAGGGCACGAGAGGCTTTGGACTTGGTTTGGTGTTCATTAATAAAATCCTCACCCTTTATAGCGGAAAGGTATCGTACAGCAACAATGCCGCAGATAGCAATACCTTTACCATTTCACTTCCTTTAAGCTAAAATTTAACCGTATTAAGGTGTTTTTAAGGTGATGCTGTTCACCTTTGCCCGCTCCATGAAACCGGCGGGCAAAATGAAGCGCTTGAGAATTTTTTTTATTGTTATCAGCGTAACTTTATCTTTTAGCGCACAGGCAGCGACAGATACTTTACGGGTAAACTTTCAGCAAGCGGATAGCCTGTTCGTTTCACATAATTATTATTTGCTGGCCGCCTCCATGAATGTTGAAGCGGAGCGTGCTATGGAAATCCAGGTAAAGCTTTTTCCTAACCCGGTTTTTACGGCTGACCTTAACGCTTACGATCCGGAGAACGATAAATTTTTTCACATTGGCCAGACCGGTCAGAAAGTTTTTCAGATCGATCAGCTGATTTTGCTGGGCGGAAAGAGAAAGTCGCAGATTGAAATAGCGAAGACCAATACCGCCATTGCTGAACTGGAATTTCAGAATCTTGCGCGGCAGTTAAAATTCAAGCTCCATACCGGACTGGTTGAGATCGGGCAGCAGCAGGCGCTTCTTCAACGGTATAATTCCCAGCTTTCCCTGCTTGATACTATCGTGACGGTCTATGAAACACAGGTCAATAGAGGAAATATTCCGATGAAGGACCTTGTTCGTCTGAAAGGCGTTTACCTCAACCTGAACAATGACCGCGCTGAATTATTGCATCAGTACTTTGAAGCGCAGGCCAACGTACAAACCTTGTTGCAAACGCAACTGCTTGTCTCGTTTCAATTCTCTGACGAGGACATTGATACTTACATCAAAGTGCTGCAACTGGATGATTTAAAAGAAGAAGCGCTGGCCAATCACCCTGAGTTACTGATAAGCAGGCAAAATCAAATCCTGGCGCAGGAATATCTTCAGTATCAAAAAAGACTGGCCATTCCCGATGTCAATTTCTTTACATCGTATGATCAGCGCGGCGGAGCGTTCAACAACCAGGTCAACGCCGGTTTCGCTATACCGCTGCCCTTGTGGAACCGTAACCAGGGAAATATTAAGGCATCACAATTTCAGATAAGACAAACCGAATATTACCTGCAGGCCCTGCAGATGGAAAAACTGAGCAGCCTGCAAAATAATTTTGCGCTCTACACACAAACCGTAGCCGAATACCAGAAAGCGACGCGGTTGTATAATGATGATTTTGAGATCACGCTGAAAGGAATGACCGACAATTTTCAAAAGCGGAATGTATCGCTGATCGAGTTTGTCGACTTTTTTGAATCCTATAACCAGGTTTTGGCAGAGTTGGCCAGGATGAAAACGCAGCTTGTTACTTCTGCCGAATTACTCAATTTGTCCATAGGAAGAGATGTTTATTAATCATATGATATACCGGAAAACTTTTTCAGCATGTGTATGGATGATGGTCTGTGTATTGATCATTTCATCCTGCCGGAACGAACCGATAGAAGAAGACCATATCGCGTTCTCGCTGAGCGACACCATGATGGCGAGATGTGAGTTCAGGGAAGCCGGTTTTCAAAAAGTAAAGAACGAAATCCGGTTGTTCGGAAGAATTACGGCCGACAACAACAAGACTGCCCAGGTGTATCCCGTGGTGGGAGGTGTGGTGACATCTATTCACGTAGAGCTCGGCGACTATGTGAAACAAGGGCATATCATGGCCACCATCCAGAGCAGCGAGGTAGCTCAGTTCCAGAAAGAAAAGCATGATGCAACGAATGCTGTAATTATTGCCGAGAAGAACCTCCAGGTGGCGAATGACCTGTTCACCGGGAAGCTTAACTCGGAAAAGGAAGTGGCCGTAGCGGAAAAAGAGTTGGAGAATGCACGGGCGGAGCTAAACCGTATCAACGACATCTACAAGATTTATAACCTGAGGAGTGGCTCCGTTTATGATGTAACGGCCCCCATGAGCGGTTTTGTAATTACGAAACAGATCAACCAGAACGAGCAATTGCCTTCGGATATGTCAGCCCCTATTTTTTCCATTGCAGAGATCAACGAAATATGGGCGCTCGCAAACGTAAATGAAAGCGATATATCCAGGATACAGGTAGGCTATGATGCCGAAGTGAGAACGCTGGCCTTCCCTGACCAGGTATATAAAGGAAAGATCGATAAAGTCTTCAATGCTATTGACCCGGAGACGCGGTCGATGAAGGCAAGAGTAAAAATTCCGAACGAAGATTTTAAACTGAAGCCCGAAATGAACTGCACCGTCAGTGTTCATTTTACAGAGAACGAAACGAAAATAGCCGTACCGTCATCAGCCGTTATTTTTGACAAAAGCAAATACTGGGTAATGGTGTTCAAAGACCGGCATAATATCGATACCCGCCAGGTTTCCATCCATCGTCAATTGGGAGACATTACGTATTTGAACAATGGTGTAAACGAAGGTGAAACGGTTATTACCCGCAGCAGCCTGCTGGTATATGATGCTATAAATGACTAACAGGCGATGAATAAATTTATTAAGAACATAATTTCTTTTTCACTTAAGAATAAATTCTTTACTTTTTTCTGGGTGACGTTGCTGGTAATTGCCGGGGCAGTAAGTTTTGTCAGGATTCCGATCGAAGCATTTCCGGATGTAACCAACACGCAGATCATTATTGTTACGGAATGGAATGGAAGGAGCGCCGAAGAAATCGAGCGTTTTGTTACCAGTCCCATCGAGATTGCCATGAACAGCGTTCAGCGAAAGACCAGTGTGCGAAGCATTACCATGTTTGGTCTCTCCGTTATTAAAGTGATTTTCGAAGATGACGTTGAAGATTTTTTTGCACGCCAGCAGGTCAACAATCAACTGCGGAATGTTCAGTTGCCGGAAGGTGTTGAGCCTGATGTGCAACCGCCGTATGGCCCCACCGGAGAAATATTCAGGTATACTTTAAAAAGCGAAACCCGCGATACACGTGACCTGTTGACGTTGCAAAACTGGGTGATCGACCGCCATCTTCGTGCCGTGCCGGGTGTGGCCGATGTAGTGGCCTTCGGAGGACAGGAAAAAATTTACGAGATATCCGTTGATCCGTTAAAGCTTCAGCAATATGCGCTGACTTCCATTGAACTGTTCGAAGCAGTAAGTAAATCCAACCTCAATGTGGGCGGTGATGTGATTGAAAAAAATGGCCAGGCTTATGTTGTGCGGGGGATTGGCCTGCTGGATTCAAAGACTGACATTGAAAACACCATTGTAGATATTTTTAACGGAAACCCCCTGCTGGTAAAAAATGTAGCTACGGTTCATGAAAGCAGTATGCCCCGTGTCGGGCAGGTCGGGCTGAATGATGACGACGATGTTGTGGAGGGAATCGTGGTGATGCGCAAGGGAGAAAATCCAAGCGAAGTACTGGCGCGCGTAAAGGAGAAAATCTCGGAGCTCAATACGTCCATCCTTCCTGCTGATGTAGAGATGGTGACTTTCTATGACCGTGATGACCTCATGAGCTATTGCACCAAAACGGTGATGCATAATCTTGTTGAAGGGATTGTTCTCGTTACGGTAATTGTATTCCTTTTTATGGCGGATTGGCGAGCGACAGTCATTGTGGCCGTTGTCATTCCTTTATCCCTGCTGTTCGCCTTCTTTATGTTAAAGCTCAAGGGAATGAGTGCCAACTTGCTTTCGCTTGGAGCGATTGATTTTGGAATAATCATTGACGGCGCTGTTGTAATGGTAGAGGGAATTTTTGTGGCCCTCGATCACAAGGCGCGCCAGGTGGGGATGGAGAAATTCAACCGGCTTGCCAAACTCGGACTTATCAGAACTACCGGAACGCAAATGGGAAAGGCCATCTTCTTTTCCAAGCTCATTATCATCTCGGCGCTGTTACCCATCTTCGCTTTTGAGAA
Organism: uncultured Roseivirgaceae bacterium; assembly: GCA_964521255.1. Classification (GTDB taxonomy): domain Bacteria; phylum Bacteroidota; class Bacteroidia; order Cytophagales; family Cyclobacteriaceae; genus ZC4RG29. Next base: position 12,435 of record CAZFRM010000015.1, on the reverse strand, counting down.
AGTGGAAGGTAAAATGTTTTCGCCGCTCGCTTACACGCTTGGCTTTGCTTTGCTGGGCGCGCTTATTTTTACGCTTACGCTCGTGCCGGTTTTAAGTTCGTTGCTATTAAACAAGAATGTGAAGGAAAAAAATAATTTCTTCACCCGGTTTATTAACACTGCCGTTGAGAAATGTTTTAACTGGACTTTTAACAGGAAGCGGATAACGCTGATCATTGCATTTGCCAGTTTCGGACTTACTATATTTTCGGTTCGCTGGCTGGGTACTGAATTTCTTCCCCAGCTCAATGAGGGAGCATTATGGGTGGAAGCAAAAATGCCTATGAGCTACTCATTAACCAATACGGTAGACATGGTGAAAGTTTTACGAAAAGAACTCATGACATTCCCTGAAGTAAACGGGGTTCTTTCCCAAACGGGCCGAAGCAATGACGGGACAGATCCCAGCGGATTCTATTATGTGCAGATGCAGGTGAACCTCAAGCCAAAGGAGGATTGGGAACGACGTATCACAATCGATGAGTTGGTAGAGCAAATGGATACAAAGCTTAAAAATTACCAGGGAATAAATTATAACTATTCTCAACCCATTATTGATAATGTGGCGGAAGCCGTAGCCGGTATGAATGCTTCCAATGCTGTAAAAATTTTTGGCAATGACCTGGATGAACTGGATAAGTATGCCAACCAGGTCATTGAACAAATCAAAAATGTTCCCGGCATTAAAGATGTCGGTATCCTTAGGAACATAGGCCAACCGGAGATCAGCGTCATTTTTGATGAAGAGAAGATGGCCATATACGGTGTGCCGAAAGGAGAAGCACAGGCCGTGATCGAGATGGCCATTGGTGGGAAGACGGCAACCATCAAGTATGAAGACGATAAGAAGTTTGACATCCGAATACGCTATGATAAAGAATACCGGAAAAACGAGGATGACATCTTGATGCTCATGATTCCGACCATCTCCGGCGGACGCATACCATTGAAAGAGATTGCTACAATCAAAGAAGTAACAGGTCCTGCGTTTATTTACCGGAACGATACAAGACGTTTCATCGGTGTAAAGTTCTCCGTTCGTGAACGTGATTTGGGAAGTACCATCGCCGAAGCGCAGCGAAATGTGAAAGCGAATGTTAAGTTGCCGACAGGCTATTCGCTTGGCTGGACCGGCGAGTTTGAAAACCAGGTACGTGCCACCAAGCGGTTAGGTCAGGTAGTGCCCATTAGTCTTGTCATGATCTATGTGTTGCTTTTCATCATGTTTGGAAACGCTAAAGATGCAGGGTATGTATTGATCAATGTCCCTTTTGCCCTTATCGGAGGAATACTTGCGCTGCATGTTACAGGAATAAATTTTGGAATATCAGCAGGGGTTGGATTCATTGCGCTATTTGGGATTTGTGTGCAGAACGGTGTGATACTTATCGCAGAATTTCATAAGCAAGCGAAAACCGTAAAAGATCTCAACCAGGCTATTATCAACGCCGTAAAAGTGAGAACACGGCCGGTAGTGATGACGGCATTAATGGCGGCGCTCGGACTTTTCCCTGCGGCCATCAGCAAAGGAATTGGTTCGGAGAGTCAGAAGCCGCTGGCCATCGTTATTATCGGTGGATTAGTGACGGCCACCATTTTCACGCTTCTTGTTTTTCCACTCATCTATCACAAGGCATTACACATCCGCGAGCGAAAATCGGGTTATTCCGCTTAACGCATCGCGATTGATATCACAGAATTCTTATTAGATAAAATTAAATGCAGGAGAACCGTAATTCTTCTACATTTAACGTATTCAAGAAAAGGATTTCGTACGTATGAAGGCGATCGTTATTACCAAACCGGGCGGACCGGAAGTTTTAGCAATACAAGAGAGACCAAAGCCATCGCTTAATAATGGAGAAGTTCTGGTGAAGGTATTTGCTGCAGGTGTCAACCGGCCGGATGTTTCTCAGCGAAAGGGGAATTACCCTGCTCCGTCTGGCGCTTCACCTGACATACCAGGCCTGGAGATTGCCGGTGTTGTTGAAGCGTTAGGGAAAGATTGTACACGGTGGAAGCCAGGAGATAAAGTTTGCGCATTGGTTGCCGGTGGTGGCTATGCAGAGTATGTAGCCGTACCGCAAGGACAATGCCTTCCTGTTCCTGATAATTTATCATTTGCTGAGGCAGCTTCTTTGCCAGAAACTTTCTTCACGGTATGGACGAATGTTTTTGATCGGGGAAAACTAAAACCGGGTGAAAGTTTTTTGGTGCATGGTGGCTCAAGCGGCATTGGCGTGACGGCTATTCAACTAGCAAAAGTGCATGGCGCTACCGTTTATACAACGGCAGGTACGGATGAGAAATGTGCTTTCTGTGAAAGTCTTGGCGCAGAAAAAGCTGTTAACTATAAAAAGGAAAAATTTCGGGATGTTATTAAGCGTGTCACAAATAATAAAGGTGTGGACGTTATCCTGGATATGATCGGTGGAGATTATACACAGGACAATCTTGACATCCTATCGGAAGAAGGAAGACTTGTGCTGATTAATTTTATGAAGGGCAACGAGACCACGCTTAAACTTTCATCCATTATGTTAAAACGTCTTACTATTACCGGCTCAACGCTTCGGGCACGCGATACAATGTTTAAATCTAACATTGCTGCTGCATTGGAAAGAAATGTATGGCCCTGGCTGATCAATGGCAAGGTGAAACCTGTTGTGTATAAAACTTTTCCCCTGGAGCAAGCAATGGCCGCTCATCAGTTAATGGAGAGCAGTGAGCACATTGGTAAAATAGTTTTGCTGGTTAACCAAAGCTGAAATTTTATGCTACACTTAACACGACGGGATTTTCTTTTCACTTCTCTTGGTGGTCTCTTCTTCGCGATGAAATCACGCAATGAAAAAATTATGACGATCAACGGATCAATCGATTCGTCACAATTGGGCACTGCTCTTATCCATGAACACTTCCTCGTAGATTTTATTGGCGCTGATAAAATTTCGTTTGACCGGTGGGATCGTACGGTTGTTGTTAAAAAAGTATTGCCTTACCTCCTTGAAGTCAAACAGGCTGGCGTAAAAAGTATTTTTGACTGTACGCCAAACTTTCTTGGCCGTGACGTAGCATTGCTGCAGGTGCTTGCTAAGGAGAGTGGAGTACAAATCATCACCAACACGGGATACTACGGTGCAAGAGAAAATAAATACCTTCCATCGTGGGCGTTTACTGAAACGGCGGAACAACTGGCTGATCGCTGGATAAGTGAATTTGAAAACGGAATAGAGAATACGAATGTTAAACCGGGATTTATAAAGATCGGTGTCGATGCGAATGAAAAGTTGTCAGGCATTCATCAGAAGCTTGTAAAAGCTGCCGCGATAACACACCTTAAAACCGGGCTGACGATATGTTCACATACAGGACCCGGAAAAACAGCGTTTGAGGAAATTGAAATTTTACAGCAATCCGGTGTTCATCCTGAAGCTTTTGTCTGGGTGCATGCGCAGGCGGAGGAAGACAAAAGTTTTCACACTCGTGCAGCAAAATTGGGCGCATGGGTAAGTCTTGATGGAATTGGCTGGGGCGACCTTGATAATTATGCCGATTCTCTGGAGAGATTAAAGTCAGCAAAACTTCTTCACCGTGTTTTAATCTCACATGATGCCGGCTGGTATAAACCTGATGAACCGGATGGTGAGTTTAAAGGATACATAAATATTTTTAATGAACTATTTCCACGTCTGAAGCAAAAAGGATTTAATGAAAAAGATTTTGATCAGTTAATGGTGAAAAATCCGGTGGAAGCGATGAGTGTAAGAGTGAGGAAGAAGGGTGGATAATTTTTCAGGTGGTACCAATTTCATTCCCGCAGATCATCGCAGATTAAAATACCGCAGAAAAAGTCGCAGATAAATCTTCAGCAAGAAGGCCGGTAAAAAAGAAGATGAAGAAAATGAAGACAAGTCAAAAAATTAAACTTCACAGGTGACCAGCCGATAGCAATAAACATAGGTTCGTATATCTGTGTATTAGGGTATAGTATTTTTCGTCATTCCATTTAACGTGTACGCCTGATCTGCCTCCAGGCTTGTTGCGTTTATTGTGTGCTTAAATCAATGATGTTTTCCTTTTTTTGAAGGAAGCTTTTTGTATTTTTCGGATCGTGATTAAAACTAAGACCTTCGGATAGTTATTAAATAATCTAAACATGTTAAAATCTATTATTATTAAATCATTTGTTGCTTTAACCGGCATATCCATTCTGGCAACATCCTGTAAAGTTTCCAATACTGCCACCACGGGTACAACAACGAGTACGGTAACCCCATCGGAAGAGAAGGTTGCCCAGGGGCCCCTTGTAACGAATATATACACAGCCGATCCTTCTGCCCATGTTTTTGAAAACAAAATATACATTTATCCTTCGCATGATATTGATGCCGGTACTCCTGAAAATGACATGGGCGATCATTTCGATATGCGCGACTACCATGTTCTTTCCATGGAAAAAATAGGCGGTCCCGTTACCGATCATGGGGTAGCTCTTGATATTAAAGATATTCCCTGGGCCGGACGACAATTATGGGCGCCGGATGCTGCTTTTAGCAATGGAAAGTATTATTTGTACTTCCCGGTAAAAGATAAGGAAGATGTATTTCGTATTGGTGTAGCGGTGAGTTCTTCTCCTGCCGGACCATTCAAAGCAGAGCCTCAGCCTATCGAAGGAAGTTACAGCATTGACCCGGCCGTATATAAAGATGACGATGGTAGCTATTACATGTACTTCGGTGGAATCTGGGGCGGACAGTTGCAACGCTGGAGTGATGGAAAGTATGATGCGAATGGCTCCAAGACAGACTTGCAAAAAGATGATGAGCCGGCTATCAATCCCCGTGTAGCCAAACTGAGCAATGACATGCTGAGTTTTGCCGAGCCCGTACGTGAAGTCCAGATACGCGATGAAAATGGAAATCCGATTTTAGGCAAAGATCACGACAGGCGATTCTTTGAAGCGCCGTGGGTGCATAAATACAACGGCAAATATTATTTTACCTATTCTACCGGTGACACACACTTCATCAATTATGCTACGGGTGACAGTCCCTACGGACCGTTTACCTACAAAGGTGTAGTGTTGAATCCCGTTGTTGGCTGGACTAACCATCACTCTATTGTGGAGGTCAACGGCAAGTGGTATTTGTTTTACCACGACAGTACTTTGTCTGGTGGAAAGACGCACTTGCGTTGTGTAAAAGTTACTGAACTGAAACACAATGCCGATGGTTCGATAGAGACGATAACGGCGGATAAGTAAAATTCAGCATCATAAGATTTGTTGCCGATGAAAGTAGAGACTTCATCGGCAATTTTCATTTAACCTTCGTTTGATTTTTTGTGGTGAATCCTGATACACTCCTTGTATTCAGGGAATAAGAAAATATAATAGTTGAATTATTATTAGCTTTCTTGTTGAATGCAGACGCCAAATCGGGACGGGTAAAACTGATGTATCAGCAATATGCATGTGCGATTGTTGATGGGCAAGGCGGCTAAAAAGGGACGGACTGACAATAACGACATGAAAAATATTTTACGACTAATAACTCTTTTGTTCCCGTTGACAGTGTTTTGCCAAAATGAACAATTAGCGAGACTGTCTATTTCGGGAGGAGTTTCAGAACTTGGGATTTCTCCATCCGAAGAAATATGGGTTGCTACAAAAGCTGGTAATGTTTACTACACAAAGGGAATCAGTGAATTATGGCATATAGGACCATTCGGTTCATTAGACCCATACAATTTCAGTACTGGAAAGACATTTGAAAGAATAAATTTCTTCACCGAAGACACTTTAATGATTTCTGGATTCATTCAAGAGGACGGTAAGCAAGATTTTGTTTACTGGTCGCGAAATCATGGAAAGACTTGGGAAAAAGTAGTATTTGGAAAGAGTAGTTGGATTGATGCAGCGTATACAAATAATAACGGAAAGGCGTGGATGAGCGGTAATTCACAACTCATTTACTTCACAGAAGATAGAGGAAAGACTTGGAAATCATTCGACAAGATTGAGCAAACAGGAAATTTGAGATTCGCGACAATTCACTTTGCTAAAGATGAAATTACTGGTTTGTTCGGCTCTTTCTATAATGTTCTATACAGGACAAAGGATAATTGTAAGACGTGGGAGAAATTACCAACACCATTGTCGCAAAATAAATATCAAGGACTATCTAAAGAAGAAAGACCGGACTTCCGAAAGGTTAGGCAACTTGGAGAGTATTATATAGTAAATCAACAAGGAAGAGTTTTCGTGTCTAAGCAGGACAACATTGAGTGGCAACCTCTGAGAGATATTATTGACTTTGAGGTTACGGAATCAGAAAATCTCTATACAATAAACAAAAGTTTAGGAATTGAACTATTTGACAAGGGCTTTAATTCGATATGGAAATCTCCAAGTAGAATTGAGGCTTATATACGAGCCATGGGAATTAGGAATGAGAATCTATTTATTTTAACTGGTAATTCTATCTATAAAATAAACCAAAAGGATTTTATCAAATCTGATTTATTCACGAATGATATTCCAATTAGTGAACCCTATTTAAAAATCAATCATGGAGGTGTCGACTACGGATTTGATGGAGCTGATATTCTAACTTACAACAAGCAAAGCAAACAATGGGCTCGACTGATGACTCTGGGTTTTGGAATTGGCAACGCAACGACTTTTGAAGATAAATTAATTGTTTCCGATGCAACTTTAAATACTTATTACTCGGTAAACCCAAGCGCAAAGTCCTTAGATAAATTCGAATTACCTAAATCTCTTTTTGAACTATCCACTAATAAAATAGAGGAATTTCACATTGAAACTGGAAGCCAAGGTTGCTTCCATTCCAACAATAAAAGACGTTCATATCTTAGAAAAGGAAATCAATTTAAATTGAATAGGAAGGATAGCAAACCAGATTTTTTGACCAACGCTCCAACAACTATTGACGAAGGTAAAATAAATGAACTCGTGAGGTTTATTGACGATTCTAGATTTAAAAAAGTAAGTGTTAGTGAGCTATCGCTGACCGACAAGGATATATCCGCGTTCAAGAAGTTTGTAGACAATGAAGAGAAACGAATAAAGAAAAATGGAATTGACAAATTTGACTATGCAAATTTATACTCGTTTCCTGGAGAGAAAACAGATTTTAACTTTTATCGAAGTACATCTGATTCTATAATGTCATTATCAAGCGATATAGTTGACAAGGTGTTTTGGTTAGAGTATGGCAATTGGAGTACGACAACTGAATGGAGACGAATTATTTTTGTGTTTCAGGACAAAACAAAATTGATTGTTGAAAATTCAGATGATAAGCCCAACTATCTTTTTACACCATGGACAGTTGACTTTGAAGGTTTAAAGTTCCGGACAAATTCAATAAAATTTGGGCAGGCAATCAGCGAATTGACAAATGGGAATTTCTTTGGTAAGACAGCCAATGACAAGAACTATGCAATTTTCAAAATAACGGACTACTTATACAGAGTTAAATTGCAAAGTACAGACTAAGCCGCCCAGCACATTACATATAAAGCTTAAACGAAGTCTCGCGCGCAGCGAATTGGCCACGAAGCTCAGGCGATCTTGCGCGGCACTTCAATGTAAGCCGCTGTCATACCTTCACTGAAGTTTCGGCAGTTTCCAGGGTTTACCTATGGGATTTCAATACGAAGAACAGGCGCGTATTGTAAGGAGAAAAATTTTCAAATACAGAATAACCATCTCCCTGGTGGCTGGATACAATGATCAGAAACTTTTCCGTTTTACTTTTTAATATCATTATTCGGTTTTTTTAGCGTACAGACAATGAGATGTTGCTCCACTGTCGTGGGGTTGCTATAAGCTTTCGGTCAATCCTTAATTTTCACTTTGTTATTTATTACAGATGGCGGAGCATTAGGATCAAAGCACAAGACGGTGACATCTTTCCATTTTTAAGAATAGTAGCCTTTTACAATTTCAAACATTTGCCACTTTTTTCATTTTGCTGTCTTTTGTTTGAATTTTATTATCTTTGTTCCGTAAAGCAAAAGGGCGGTGGCAAAAGACACTATCATAAAACAACTCAGGCAATACTTCAAAGGAAAAGAATCCTTTTCCAGAGAGGAACTTTATGCCTTTTACGAGCAGTTTAAGCCCGATTTGAAAAACACAACTTTCAGGTGGATAATTTTTAATCTGAAAGAACAACAAGTTATTGCCGCTGTTTCCAAAGGACGATTTACGTTTTCATTCAAACCTCCTTTTCAACCCGAACCCGACAAATCAGAAAAGAAAATTTATTCAAAAATTGAACGACAATTCCCAACACTAAAATTTTGCGTTTGGTCAACGCGAGTTGTAAGCGAATTTATGCTTCACATTCCTGCCAAACACATTGTAATCGTGCAAGCAGAAAAAGAAGCCTTAGAACCTGTTTACGATTTTCTGAAAGAACAAAAACTTGGCGACATTTTTATTCAGCCCGAAGAAAAGGAAATTGAACGATACATTTACGAAAGCCACAAAGCAATTGTGTTGTTGTCGTTGGTTTCAAAATCGCCAACACAAGTAGTAAATAAAGTTACGACCACTACCCTTGAAAAACTGATTGTTGATTTGTATTCCGACAAAAAAATGTTTGCTGCTTTTCATGGTAGTGAATTGGCTCACATTGTAAATACGGCTTACAATCGCTACGCTATTGATTTTACAAAAATGTTTCACTACGCCAAAAGAAGAAGAAAAGACGTCGAGTTGCGGAAATTTTTTACCACGAAAACCGACATTTCTAAAAATATATTGAATGATTGATTTGAAGACGCTTTCAGCCGAATGGATTGCTGAAAAAAGAAATAAATACAACAAAGACCCCAACTTAATGGAAAGTATGATTTATGCCTTGTATTTGTTGGAGCAATTACAGTTGAGCGGTTTAAATTTCATTTTCAAAGGTGGAACAAGTTTGATTTTGCTGGTGAAAGAGCCAAAACGTTTTTCGGTGGACATTGACATTATCGTTAGTCCGAAAATCGGTAAAGAAGAGTTGGAAAAGCATCTTTCAGAGATTGAGAAAACAAGTGCGTTTGAACGAATGGAGTTAGACGAAAGAAGAAGTTATCAAGGCGATATTCCAAAAGCACATTACAAATTTATTTATAACTCTAACTTTGCTAACAAAAATCAGGCAGGACAAGTTGTTTCAAATCCTAAAAGAGAAATTTTGTTGGATATTTTGTTCGCCGAAAACCATTATCCTGAATTAGTTGAAATTCCATTGGAAACAGAATGGATTTTACAAATCGACAAATCTATTTCGGTTACAACACCTGACATCAATTCCATTTTGGGCGACAAACTCACAGCATTTGCACCGAATACAACAGGCGTTCCTTACAATGCAGAAAAGGAAAAAGAAATTTTGAAACAACTATTTGACATCGGCAATTTGTTTGATATCCTGACAGACATAAGCGTTTTCAAGAAATCATTTTTGGAAACAGCTAAAGGAGAAATTGAATACCGATCTGAAAGAAAAATCAAATCGGTTGAACAAATTCTTCACGACATTATTGACACAGCTTTGCTGATAGCGAAAAAAGACATTCTGAAAACCAAAGACGAAAAAGCGAAGTTTGCAGAAATCAATACGGGCATTAACCAATTCCGACACTTTGTGTTTGTGGGAAGGTTTGAAATTTTAGAGGCACAAGTTGCATCTGCAAAAGCCGCTTACTTAGCTGCCCTTATCTTGACAGGCAACAACGACCTAATAAAATTCAGCGAAACAATTCCGTTGAATGATTATTTGATAACCAACACGGATTACAATTTCCTGAACAAGCGATTGAAATTTGTAGCGAAAGGAGAAGCGCTTTTTTATTGGCATCAGACAATCAAGTTACTGACGAATGAATAACGCCAACGCACAAAAGCAAGCACAGGGATTTTAATAATGAAGAACAGGCACGTATTGTAAGGAGATTGAAGGGGCAATTTTCAGATACGGAATAACCGTATCCCTGGTGGCTGGATATAATGATCAGAAGTTTTTTCGTTTTACTTTTTAATATCATTATTCAGTTTTTTAGCGTACAGACACCTTTCTCCCATGCTGGACGTACACAAAATGTATGTGCCTGCGGGTGCGGTGTAAATTCGAAGTTTGGTAACAACGCTTTGTCATGTGGGACAATTTTGTATTTCAAATACCCACAGCGTCACATACCCCATATCATTACAATCAACCCCTAAGACAACGACAGAGAAAAAAATAATGCACAAACTTGACCTTACAAAAAGGTATAAGACCTATTTTACAGTAAAGACAAAGCCCGAAGTAGTGCAAAAATTGAAACAGTTCCATTTATTTATATTTGTGGCAAAGGCAACCCCTTCTGACAAATCATATGCAAACAGAATTGAATCATTATAACAAATCCGGGCATTTATGAAACCGACAAAAGCAGACTTCACCACGAAATGTATTTGTCCGACTTTAGAAAAATAGAACCAAACAAATTGAAACCGATTTTACGAGAACCTGCAAGATGACAAATAGAATAGTAATAAAAATTATGTTGGGATTGCTTCTAGCGGTGGTTATATTTCATTTATGCATAATCACTAAAATCATCCCTTATGAAATCACCTGGGGTGGACGGCTTCAAAATGATTCAGAAATGTATTTTTTTGAAACCATTTCAATTATTATCAACTTGTTTTTAGGATTCATTTTGCTAATGAAAGGTGGATACATTAAACTCTATTTTAAACGAAGTGTAGTAAACATTGTACTCTGGATTTTTCTTATCCTGTTTGTTCTAAATACTATTGGAAATCTTTTTGCAAAGACAATTTTTGAGAAATCATTTGCTACATTGACTCTTATTTCCGCTATTCTTATTTGGGTTATTTTGAAAAACAAAAGAAATCAAACGGTTTAGAAACACAACCAGGAAATGTTGACAAAAAAAGGGTATGCTGGTAATCGGGTAGACATCCTGTGAGTCGTTAAACTCACGAGCCGTCTACGCGATTGGCGGCAATTTCGCAGAACCTTACAAACATTAAAGAAATGACTAAGCTAAAACGTCTAATGACGCTAATATTTTTGTTGATCTCTTCTCAAGCATTCACACAAACTATTGACTCATTACTACAGAACATTAAGCAAATACTATCATCAAAGAATGCTGTGATTGGAGTTTCGATTGTTGGTAACAACGGTGGAGACACACTATCTATAAATGGTGAAAGACACTTTCCGATGCAAAGTGTTTTTAAGTTCCATATAGGAATAGCCATGCTATCTGAAATTGATAAAGGTAATTTTGGATTAGACCAAAAAATAGAAATTCATAAAAAAGACCTTTTTCCTAATTTTCACAGCCCAATCAGAGACAAATACCCTGAAGGAGGGACCCTTACCATTGCAGAAATTTTGGAATACACGGTTTCTCAAAGCGATAATATAGGTTGCGATGCTCTATTAAGGCTTCTTGGAGGACCTCAGACTGTTGAAAATTACTTTGTGAATAATAAGTTCAAAGACATTTCAATAAAAATCAATGAAGAAGTGATGCAGAGCAATTGGGATTTACAATTTCAAAATTGGACGACCCCCAATGCTGCCAATCAAGTATTGGAATCATTTTATGATAATAAGAAAAAATTGCTTTCTCAAAAAAGCTATGACTTCCTTTGGAAAGTAATGCAGGAAACCTCAACAGGCAAAGATAGATTAAGGGGACAATTACCTGAAGCAACCGTAGTCGCTCACAAAACAGGTTGGTCAGGAACAAACAAGTTGACCGGAATAACAGCCGCAGTCAACGATATTGGAATTGTATTTTTACCAAACGGACAACATTTTTATATCAGTGTTTTCGTGACCGATTCAAAAGAAGATATAACAACCAATGAACGAATCATTGCGGATATTGCAAGAGCCGCGTGGGACTATTTTATTCAAGTGAAAAAATAAGCTACCACCAAAATATAAGGCTTAAACGAAATCCCGTGCGCAGCGAATTGGTCACGAAGCTCAGGCGATCCTGCGCGGGACTTTGATGTAAGCCGCTGTCATGCCTTCGGTAGATAAATTGAACTGAAGCGCAGGTATAATAGTTTCTGCTTTTTATCTAATGGGATTTTAAAACGGACCATACGCCTGTGCTTGAGGGCAAAGAAGGAATATTTTTTTGCAAGGCATGATTATCTGAATAGTGATTACGTTGAGCAAACTACCGGAGGTTTAGTTCAACAAAATGTATATGAAATGGCGCTGATAAGGAGACATTTTTTTATTTTTGCTCAGCGCCACATCTTATACATAAACGTTAGTAGTAATTCCCCATTTTTCCCAAAGGAAAATAATTTCTTGTGCTAACGGGAGCAGT
>CAZFRM010000014.1:0-149771 GCA_964521255.1 uncultured Roseivirgaceae bacterium | reverse complement strand
CTTTAAATTTATTAATGAGAACATCATTTACTAATATAAAACGTTTATCAACAGATATTAACCAATGTTGAAAAGTAGGCAATCGCAGTAGGCAAAATTACCTATTGCCATTTGCTTACTGCCATTTTTTCGTTTGTATCATAGATTTTTGAATGAACCAAGTAGTACTAATATCACTAAACGATTAATAAACTCCAGCATTTCGTACTTTTGATTCATAAAGCTGATGGCATGAGTACAAAGATTTTAGACAAGAAAAAGGAAGATAAACCAAACCTGGCGGGCCACGAAGCACCAGAACCTTATAAGCCAAAAAACAAAGTTCGTATAGTCACTGCCGCCAGCTTGTTTGATGGCCATGACGCAGCGATTAATGTTATGCGCCGCATCATACAAGCCACGGGTTGTGAAGTGATACATCTTGGTCATGACCGCAGTGTTGAAGAAGTAGTGAATACAGCAATCCAGGAAGATGTTCAAGCCATTGCTATGACCAGCTACCAGGGCGGGCACAATGAATACTTTAAGTACATGTATGATCTTCTCCGGGAAAAAGGAGCCGGTCACATTAAAATATTTGGTGGTGGCGGAGGTGTAATTCTACCCGAAGAGATAAAGGACTTAATGACGTACGGAATCACCCGGATTTATTCACCTGATGATGGACGCGCTTTAGGTTTGCAAGGAATGATCAATGACCTTGTAAAAAAAAGTGATCTTCCTGCAGGAGAAAATATTTCGGCTGATGATGTGAAGAACTTAACATCAAAAAATCCACTTCTCATTGCGCGACTGATTTCAGCAGCAGAAAATTCTTTTGAACGCAATAAAGATTTGTTTGACGAAATCAAATCGAAAGCAGATCAATCAGCAACACCCGTGCTGGGCATAACGGGAACGGGTGGTGCAGGTAAATCTTCAATAGTAGATGAAATGGTGAGAAGGTTTCTCATCGACTTTCCGGCAAAGACCATCGGCATTGTATCCGTTGACCCTTCAAAGCGAAAGACAGGCGGCGCGTTACTGGGAGATCGCATCCGCATGAACTCAATCAACAACTCGCGGGTATACATGCGGTCCCTTGCAACCCGTCAAAGCAACCTGGCCTTATCAGCACATGTTAAAGAAGCTATTCAAATATTAAAAGCTGCGTCATTTGATCTGATCATTCTTGAAACTTCCGGTATTGGACAAAGTGATACAGAGATTCTTGATCACAGCAACGTCTCAATGTATGTGATGACGCCAGAATACGGTGCCGCAACTCAGCTTGAGAAAATTGATATGCTCGACTTCGCAGATATCATTGCCTTAAATAAGTTCGACAAACGTGGAGCGCTCGATGCTTTACGCGATGTAAAGAAACAGTTTCAACGCAATCACCAGTTATGGAACAAAAGCGCTGACGATATGCCGGTGTATGGTACCATAGCATCTCAATTTAACGACCCGGGTACTAACCAGCTTTATACAAATCTGATTACTACCATCGTAGAAAAAACAGGTGCCGATCTTCATTCAACCTTTGCAGTCACAAAGGAAATGTCTGAAAAGATTTATATCATCCCTCCCAATCGCACGCGTTACCTTAGTGACATCACAGAGACCAATCGTAAATATGATCAATGGGCTATTGAACAAAAGAATATCGCCCAGAAGTTATTCGCATTGCAAAAAACAATAGAACATTTAAAAACATCTGAAAAATATCCAGCGCTTCAACGCGACATCGAAGAAGAATTTAACAAACTAAAACAGCAACTCGATCCACAAAACTGGAAGATCATTGAATCATGGGAAAAGAAATTAAAACAATACCATGAAGAACTCTTCAAATTCAATGTGAGAGGAAAAGAAATTGCTATTAAGACACATACTGAATCGCTATCTCATACCCAACTCAGCAAAATTGCATTACCTCGCTACGAAGCATGGGGTGATATTTTAATGTGGTGCTTACAGGAAAATGTACCGGGCGAATTTCCTTTCACTGCAGGAATTTATCCTTTCAAACGTGAGGGAGAAGATCCTACCCGCATGTTTGCCGGCGAGGGAGGACCTGAACGAACAAACAGAAGATTTCATTATGTAAGTCGCGTCATGCCTGCCAAGCGTTTATCAACTGCGTTTGATTCGGTAACCTTGTATGGAAGCGATCCCGATTACCGGCCTGATATTTATGGTAAGATTGGCAACTCCGGTGTGTCAATCTGCTGCCTCGATGACGCCAAGAAATTATATAGCGGTTTCAACCTTGTTGATCCTAAAACATCGGTCTCAATGACTATTAACGGTCCTGCACCGATGTTGCTGGGATTCTTTTTCAACACAGCCATTGATCAGCAATGTGAAATCTACATTAAGAAGAATGGTCTTGAAGAGGATGTCAGAAAACAAATCACAAAAATATACAGTGGACATGAAGGCGAGCATCCCTTCTATCAGGGTGACTTACCTGAAAGCAACGATGGTTTAGGACTTATGTTATTAGGCGTAACCGGCGACCAGGTTTTATCAAAAGATGTTTACGAGAAAATAAAATCAGAAACGTTGTCGCAAGTACGTGGCACTGTACAGGCAGATATTTTAAAAGAAGATCAGGCACAGAACACCTGCATCTTCTCAACGGAATTCGCGCTTCGCATGATGGGTGATGTTCAACAATATTTCATCGATAAAAAAGTAAGGAATTTTTATTCAGTTTCTATATCCGGATATCATATCGCTGAAGCTGGCGCTAACCCTATTTCACAATTGGCTTTCACACTGGCGAATGGATTTACGTATGTTGAATATTACTTAAGCAGGGGCATGCACATTGATGACTTCGCTCCTAACCTTTCTTTCTTCTTCAGCAATGGCATCGATCCTGAATATGCTGTAATCGGAAGAGTAGCAAGAAGGATTTGGTCAAAAGCAATGAAAGAAAAATATGGCGCCAATGAGCGGTCTCAAATGCTGAAGTATCATATTCAAACTTCAGGCAGATCGTTACACGCACAGGAAATTGACTTCAATGACATTCGCACTACGCTACAGGCATTGTATGCTATTTATGATAATTGCAATTCGCTCCATACCAATGCTTACGACGAAGCTATAACTACACCAACAGAAGAATCAGTCAGACGTGCGATGGCCATTCAACTGATCATTAACAAAGAGTTAGGACTTGCGAAAAATGAAAATCCTTTACAAGGTTCTTTCATAATTGAAGAGCTTACGGATCTTGTAGAAGAAGCCGTACTAAGCGAATTCGACAAGATTACTGAACGTGGTGGCGTTCTTGGCGCAATGGAGACAATGTATCAGCGCGGCAAAATCCAGGAGGAAAGTTTGTACTATGAAACGTTAAAGCACACAGGACAATATCCGCTCATCGGGGTAAATACTTTTCTGAGTTCCAAAGGTTCTCCTACCATCACCCCTCGCGAAGTAATTCGCGCCACTACAGACGAGAAAGAATATCAAATTAAAATGCTGCACAGCCTTCATGACTTTCAAAAAGAAAAATCATCGGCCCAGTTGGCACTCGTTCAACAAGCAGCCATTCAAAATAAAAACATCTTCGAAACATTAATGGAAGCAACAAAAGTTTGCTCGTTAGGTCAACTCACGAGGGCCCTGTTTGATGTAGGTGGGCAGTACAGGAGGAATATGTAATCTTAATTAGCGGATGGATTAATTAGCCGATTAGCGAATGAAAGAAAATTCATAATAATTCGCTGATCTTGCTTCCGGACTTTCTGACTTCCTGACTTCGGACTTTTCAATCTTTAATCGTATACGTCCAAATGGGACAATCAACATGATTGACAACACCTTCTGTTACACTTCCGCTTAAGATATGCGATAGCCCTCTTCTTCCATGTGTTCCCATAGCAATCATGTCAGCGCTGATGGAATGCGTAAAGTTTATAACACCGGATTCTTCGTAAGAATCATTGTAAATATTGAGGGTATAATCTTTTATCATAAAACGTTTGACAAAATCTTTTAACTGCTTCAGGGTAACAGCGTCTCGTTTAAAATGGCCTGGTGTGTTTACGTATACAACATGCAAAGTAGCATCGAAAAAATTCTGCAACTGTTTTATCTTCATAACAAGATCTTCATGATCCCGTTCCAGTGTACTTGGAAATACAATACTCTTAATAGAAGATACCTTCGTGTATTTCTTTACAACCAGCACGGGTACTTGAGATCGACGCACAATCTTCTCAGCGTTTGACCCAATTAAAAATTCCTGCATGCCACTTGCACCTTTCGAACCTATCACCACCAATTCGATACTATTTTCCTCGACGTAGTTCAAAATTGTAAATGCCGTTACCCCATAAAGGCTGGTCATATTAATATTCGTAAAGTCTTTAGCATATTTTGCTTTTATCTTTTCAAACTGTTTATCAGTATTTGCTTTCATTTCCATAAAGAGTGTCTCCTCAAATGACAATGTCGGCATAAGGACCGTGTCTTGCATTACGGGCATTTCAATAACATTGATCAGATGAATCTCTCCCCCGGTTTGTTTGGCTATATCCAGAGCAACACGAAAAGCATCAATGGCCTGAGTACTAAAATCGCAAGGCACTAATATTTTTTTCATAACACAAAAGTTTGTACCCTCTAAAGTTAGCCATTAACACATTTAGTTGTTCAACACAGATCAAAATCCCTCTCAATTAATTTTTTATATTAGCAGCTATAAATGTATCAAGTCCTTTCAGTATGAATGAAGAAAAGCATTGGAATACCATTGGTGAAAATTACCACGATGAAATTTTTGATGTATTCAAGTCGAACAAAAACGGAAAGTTGCAAAGCTACTTCAGGAAAAATGCTAACGCAGAACATACGGCAACAGACTTTGGTTGTGGAATAGGAAAAGCTTTCCAATACCTCGCTCCTTCATTTAAAAAAGTATTAGCCATTGATATCTCAGAAAATTTATTGGACATCGCAAGGTCAAAAGAATACGCAAATATCTCTTTTAAAAAACTTGACCTGACTGCAAACAATCTCCGTCTGCCTCCCACTGATTTTGCTTTTTGCTGTAACGTTGCTATCCTGCCTGATCTTGCGAAAAATGTTTCTATTATCCGAAACATTTATAAGACCCTTCGCACAAATGGAAAAGCCATCATCGTAGTTCCTTCTCTTGAATCAGCGCTCTTTTCTTCCTGGCGGCTGGTAGACTGGTACAAGCGAGAAGGTGTAAATGCGAATGAAATTCCGAAAGATGAATTGCATATCAGGGGTGGAATCGATACGGCTCAGGGTCTCATATACATCGACGGTGTTCCAACCAAACATTACCTTCAATCAGAACTGGAGGCCCTTTTCAGCAGCATTAATTTTTCCATCAATACCATTGACAAGTTGGAATTTGACTGGAGTACAGAATTCGATTCTCCTCCCGTTTGGATGAAAGATCCTTATCCCTGGGATTGGTTGGTGGAGTGCTCCAAAGTTTGACGGCGCATGAACTGAAAAGAAGTATTATCGAGATCGTTTCACTCATTTATATAATTGAGCATAGATAAACCTTACTAACGGAAGAACATATCTACCGTCTGAAATTGCGCTAAATAAGAATATATGATGCTTTTCGGGTAAAAGAAAAGATTTATTACATCACCCTTTCTAAAAAATCAAAAAGCTTGTAGCGGGTCTATTATTTTTGATTAACTTCATAAGACTATCCTTTTTATAAATTGAAAAAGTTCAGTCACGTTGCTTGCTCACAGGTGGCGCTAATACTTTTGAAAGTAGCGCTTTGTCCTTTGCTCCTTGGAAGTTTTTCCCTTGCCGCGCAAAAAATAAAACCATTCACGCAGACTATTCCAGACACGGAAGTGACCATTAAAATGGTGGCCATTCCGGCGGGGAGTTTTATCATGGGAAGTCCGTCGGGAGAACAAGGAAGAACCGGAGATGAAGGTCCACAGAAAAATGTTTTGCTATCTCCTTTTTGGATGAGTGAAACCGAAGTGACCTTTGCCCAATGGGATCTCTTTGCTAAAAACATCAACCTGCCTCAGCAAAAAAATATTGACGGCGTTTCCCGGCCCACCGAACAATACATTGATCTCACGTGGGGAATGGGTCGCGATCCAAGGCAGCCCGCGAATAGTATGAGTCAACAAGCAGCAATTGCTTATTGCAAATGGCTGTACGATAAGACGGGTGTATTTTACCGGTTGCCTACAGAAGCAGAGTGGGAATATGCTTGTCGCGCGGGGAATTCAGCTATGTATCCTTTCGGCAATGACCCTTCCAAATTAATAGAGTATGGTTACTTCAGGGACAACAGCAATGCAAAATTTCATAAGACAGGGGAATTAAAACCGAATGCATGGGGATTGTACGACATGTTGGGAAATCTTAGTGAGTGGACGCTTGATCAATATATTGAAAACGGCTACGAAAAGATGCGTATAAATAATCCTGTGAACACCCCCTCAAACCGCTATCCGAGAGTAGTAAGAGGCGGTTCTTACATGGATGAGGCCAAAGAGCTTCGGTGTGCAAATCGCATTCCTTCCAAGCCAGCCTGGAATCAACGCGATCCTCAGATTCCCAAAAGCAAATGGTGGCTTACCGATGGAATGTTTGTTGGTTTTCGTTTAGTAAAGCCATATAATCAGCCCACCAAAGAAGAGATCGCCCGCTTCTTTGAAGTTTATCTGGATAAATGACCTCCTCTTACTAACTTGTAACACATAATCTAACTGGAATAGAGATATGAATAAGCATGAGAAAAATTTTAATTCCTCGCGCAGAACATTCGTTAAGAATTCAGCGCTGCTTGGTGGCGGCTTAATGGCCATGCCTTTTGCATCACAAGGTGGATACTTCCACAGTGTAGATGATACTATTAAAGTCGCGCTCATCGGTTGTGGAGGGCGTGGAACCGGTGCGGCTATGCAGGCACTGCTCTCAAAACAAAATGTAAAACTCGTTGCCATGGCAGATGCTTTTCGCGATCGCCTTGATAACAGTTATAAAGCTTTAACATCTAAGGATGACGAAGGTGTTACGGTAAAAGATCGTGTAACCGTAACCGATGAAACGAAGTTCGTTGGGTTTAATGCCTACCAGGATGCCATCAGGCTTGCTGATGTTGTTATCCTGGCAACACCTCCGGGTTTCCGTCCTATTCATTTCGAGGAAGCGATCCGTCAGGGCAAGCATGTATTCATGGAGAAACCCGTAGCCACTGATCCTGCCGGTGTAAAGAAAGTATTGGATGCAGCATTAATAGCCAAGCAAAAAAAATTAAATGTAGTAGTAGGTCTGCAACGCCACTACCAAAATTCCTATCGCGAATTATATAAGCGCGTGCAAGATGGAATGATTGGAGATATTACTTCAGGACAAGTGTGGTGGAATAACGATGGTGTTTGGGTAAACCTCCGTCAACCAGGCCAAACAGAAATGGAATACCAGATGCGTAACTGGTATTACTTCAACTGGCTTTGTGGTGATCACATCGTTGAACAGCACATTCACAATATGGATGTGATGAACTGGTTCAAAGGATCCTATCCGGTGAAGGCCCAGGGAATGGGTGGAAGACAAGTGCGTACCGGAAAGGAATTTGGAGAAATCTTCGATCACCATTATGTAGAGTATCAATATGCTGATGGATCAATAATGAATAGCCAATGTCGTCACATCAAAGGAACGTATGCCAAGGTTGATGAACAGATAGTAGGAACGAAGGGAGTTATAAATTGTGGCGCTGGTGAAATTGTAAGCAAAGGCTCTTCGCTTTACAAGTTCGACATGCAAAAAGAAAACAATCCGTATCAAACAGAGCATGACGAATTGTTCGCTGCACTTGCAAAAGGTGAATATAAGTTTTCCGATGCAGAGAACGGAGCAAAGGCAACACTTACAGCCATCATTGGTCGCCTGGCAACATACTCTGGCCAGGTAATCGATTGGGATAAAACCTTGAACTCAGGCTTAGACATTCAGCCTGTTACTTATGACTGGAATGCAAAACCACCCGTACTTCCTAATGAAGATGGGTTCTATCCGGTAGCAGTTCCTGGTGTGACGAAGTATTTTGTATAGGTAACAAATTTATAGCGGTATATCGACGATAGAAAGATTATAGAAACCATCCGTCGTATAACTTGTAAATATCATCAAGCTTCGAAGCGCAAGCCACACAATATTATTGTAAATTAATTATGGTAATCTCTGAACCCTGGTCTGATCGGACTTCTCAGGGTTCACAGATTACCGAACGTGCAGCCAGTTGAACCTATGGGTCAGGAACAGAAACGAGATGCGGAAAATCAATGGAAAGCGTTGTACCATGAGCTGCTGAAAAAACATGAAGCGCTTGAAGCGGAAATAGAGAGTCTCAAAGAATCTAACCTTCTCCTAAAAAATTTTTTACAGAACACACCAGACTCTGTGTATTTCAAAGATCTTGAAAGCAGATTTCTTCTCATCAGTGAAACTATGGCCAGGCATTTTGGCTCATCTTCCGCCAATGCGTTGAAAGGAAAAACAGACTTTGACGTATTTGGTAAAGATCACTCGGTACAAGCGTTTCGTGATGAACAGGAGATAATCAATACCGGCAAACCCCTTATTAACTATGAAGAAAAGGAAGACTTCACAGATAACATGGTCTCGTGGGTGTCAACTTCAAAATTTCCTTTGCAATCACCGGAAGGAAAAATCATAGGTACCTTTGGCATTTCCAGAGATATAACCGATTTGAAATTCGCCAAGGAAAATGCGCTTGCAAAAGAACGCTTCCTTGCCAATATGAGTCATGAGATTCGAACACCGCTAAACGGTATTATGGGCATGGCTCGTCAATTGGCAAAAACAAAACTTGATACCACACAGCGCGAATACCTGAATATTATTTACATGTCAAGTCAGAATCTGATGGCTATACTGAATGATATTCTTGATCTCGCAAAACTTCATTCCAACAAACTGCAATTGGAAGAAATCGGATTTAATCTTAACAAGATTATAAAATCTATCATCCATAATTTCGAAGAACAGACGTTAAGCAAGGGAATTGAATTACTGTACCAGATTGATGAAAACATAGAGCCCGTTTTAGTTGGTGATCCGGTACGGTTATATCAAATTCTAATGAACCTGGTTAGTAATGCAATCAAGTTCACCAATGCCGGTTATGTCAGAATTGATTGTGAACTAAAAAAAATGGCAGGTGATAAATGTGAAATAGAGATAAGAGTGGAAGATAGTGGCGTGGGTATACAAGACACAAAAATTATTTTTGAAGCTTTTGAACAGGAGAGCAACAAAGTCTTCAGAAAATTTGGAGGAACAGGATTGGGATTAGCCATCTGCAAGGAATTAGTCGATCTCTATAAAGGAAAAATGCGTGTTGAGAGTAAAGTTGGAAAAGGATCAATCTTTTCTGTTGTACTTCCTTTCAGGATAGGAAGCGAAAACGAGTTCATGGATGAAATAGTGACAACAGAACTTGAGCAATCATCACTTGCAGGAAAAAAAGTATTGCTTGCAGATGACAATGAAATCAATCAATATGTTATCAAGTCTATTTTAAAAGACTGGAAGATCAATGTAACGATGGTTGCAAATGGAGAAGAGGCCATTAATAAATTAAAGAAAGAAAATTTCGATCTCGTATTGATGGATATTAAAATGCCTGTGATAAATGGATTGGAGGCTACCATTTACGTGCGGAGAGAACTCAAAAGTAAAATTCCCATCATTGCATTGACAGCGAATTCTCTACCCGTAGAAATCGCTAAGACAAAAGAAGCCGGTATGGATGATTTTGTTTCCAAACCCATTGATCCAACTGTACTCTATAGCAAAATACTTAAGCACCTTGGTATAGACACCAATCCGAAAGTTTTTGAACAAGATCATTCTGATTTAAAAACAAGCGAGGCATTGTACGATCTTAGTACAATTAAAGACCTGGCGCGTGGAAGTAACGAGTTTATTACAACGACGATTGAATTGTTCCTTGATCAAACACCTGACATAGTCAATGCAATAAAAAAAGGGTTGCATGAAAATAATATTCAGGAAGTAAAAAGCCAGGCACATAAACTCAAATCAACGGCTAATCTTTTTCAGATGAACAAAGTACTTGAAATCATAGACAAGCTCGAAAGCTTTGATCTACAGGGAAATCACGATGAATTGACAACTCATATTACCCATCTGCAAAAAATTGTAAACGAAGCATCCGCTATGCTCACCGGTGAACTGACTCATTATCGCTGAAGGTTTTCAACAGACCTTATAATTTCAGGATCAGAAAGGCGGGATTAAAAAATAAACTGGAACGCTTATATATTATGAAGCTTTTTCATGATCCATCCCTTGTCCGGCGGTATCCCTCCGTATGGGTGCTGATCCTTGTAAACCTGATCCCGGCTTTCGGAGTTTTGTTCATGGAGTGGAAAGTGCTTGATGTCATTCTTATCTATGTGATAGAAACTGCCATTATCGGCGTGTTGAACATCCTGAAAATGATCTTCTGCACCCAACTGCAGGAAACGGAGCCAACTAAACAAACGGCGGGCCTAACAGGAAATGTCAGTGTGTTCAAGTTTTTCCTCATCCCCTTCTTCACTGTACATTACTTTGGCTTCGTGGTCATTCAAACCATCTTTGTTCTCCTGTTCCTGAATGAATCGTACCACGAGATTCAATTCAATGAAATGTATTCGCAGGTATTGGATTTCTGCATTACTAACCCTGAAACAAGATTGTCTGTCGGGGGATTGTTTGCCAGCCATTTCTTTTCTTTTCTCAGCAACTATATCGGTAAGCGGGAGTACACCAGGACAGGACTCGCAAGACTGATGACCCAGCCTTATGTTCGCATTTTCATACAACAAGCTGTGGTGATCGGCGGCGCAATACTAATGAGTATTTTTAATACACCTGATGCATTTGTATTGCTTTTGGTAGTCTTAAAAATAATTGCGGACGTAAGAATGCACCTGAAGGAACACCAGGAGTACGGTTTGTAGAAAATGTTTCATGTGTTAATAATTTAAATTTTTAACGGACAAGATTCATTAACATCCCTTTAGGTGAGCTTTGTGCATCGCCATTTCTATTTGATTTTTCTTTCTATAGTAACGTTGGCTTTTTGAACGGCGTTACTTCCGTTCAGCGGCCGGCGATGTTTATTAAGTAAATGGCAGGAGCGGCTCCGTAAACTGAATCTCTCCTAAAAACCATCTATTTCACAGAATTGGTTATTAAAATGTGAAAAAAATCACAGAATAAGAACTAATTATGTGAAAATCCTGCCCTAAAACCATATACCCAGGTCTAAATAAAATTGGCCTTACAACCGGTTCAACAGCGATAAAAATTCTTCCTTCCGTATCCGCAGCCAAAATTCGTCACCGCAGGAATCATCGGTTATGATGTACGAGGGGCTGGTATTTGCAGGTGTTCCCAGGCAATTTTTTGTGAATCTTCGTAGCGTCAATAACCATGAAATATTAAAATACCATTTTACATTTTCATGGTTATTTAGAAAAGCATTTGTAGTAACTCCGTCATCGGACACCTACAAACTAAAAGAAGTAACGGTAACAAACCTGACCGAATTTGTAACTAAATTTCTTCCGGAAGCAATCCATTAAGCTGTCACCTCACCTTCATCCCAGGGACAGAACCTGAGGCCCCGTTTCAAACAGCATAAGAATTATATTAGAATAGCCAGTGCGTTATAGCTATAGAAAGCTTCTAACATTTTCGGGTAAGTTGACAGGCAGTATCTGAATCTAACTGTTGACTTCTTAAGGAATCTTCCGGAATATTAAACGCTATGAAAACTGTAAATAGTGAATTTATTGAACAAGCGATTAGCCGTCTGTATGAAAATACGCCTAAAATTAAAAAGTGCCTGGATGAACTAAGCGAAGAAGAAATCTGGAAAAGACCGAATGCATCTTCCAATAGCATCGGCAATATCATCGTTCATCTCTGCGGGAACATCACGCAATACATTCTTTCATCACTCGGAAATGTTGAAGACAAACGCGAGCGTGATAAAGAATTTTCCATTCGTGGTGGGTTGAACAAAAAAGAATTGTATGATAAGCTGAAGTCGACCGTTGATGAAGCTGCCTCTGTAGTTCAAAACATGGATCGTACTGATCTGCTGAGAAAGCGCTCCGTCCAGGGTTATGAGCTCTCCGCAATAGGTATCATCATCCATGTTGTTGAACACTACTCCTACCATACCGGTCAAATCATCTTCTGGACAAAACTTTTGAAGGACAAAGACATGGGCTTCTATGCTAACATTGATTTGAATAAAAAGAACATTATCAATTAGCCGTCCGAATGGACACCAGACTCCTTCGGAGATTAGCCAATGAAGCTCATTAGAATGTAGGTCAGCTCAAGAATAAAAATCCTATTGGCTAATTCGCTAATTGACAATTGGCTAATTAAATTGCAGGCTAATTTTTGATCAACCGTCTATTGAAAGCAGTTCGTTTCATTCTCAGTACACTTTACAAGATTTGGGTATTCCTGGTGTTTACCGTTTTCATGATTATTTTGCTCCCCGGTATTATTTTACCTTTTTTATTCGGACAACGGTTCGGATGGATCGGCTATAAGTTTCTCGCGTTGTGGTCATGGATATTCAGCATGCTGAATTTTATTCATTATAAGTATAAAGGAAAGGAGAATATTCAAAAAGGAAAGTCCTACATATATGTGAGCAATCACACGTCCTTTCTTGACATACCCGGAATTACAATGGGCATACCCGGAGGGTTCAGACCATTGGCTAAAAAAGAATTGTTAAAAATTCCCATCTTTGGTTGGATCGCTAAAACGGCAGGGGTAATCGTAGACCGTTCGAGTCCACAAAGCAGAAAAGCCAGCATGGATCACCTGAAAGAATTAATAAAGATGGGGTTATCAATTTTAATTTTTGTAGAAGGCACACAAAACCGCACGAAAGAAATTCTTCAACCTTTTAAGGATGGCGCATTCCGTATGGCTGTGGATACACAACAATCTCTTTTACCCATTGTTGTTATTGGTGCAGGTCCATTGATGCCTCCCGGAACAATTGATCTTAAACCGGGCACTATAAAAGTTATCTTTGGGAAAGAAATTCCTGTCGATGGACTATCAACGAGCGATGTTGCTTCGTTAAAAGAAAAAACTTTCAACATAATGAAGAACATGATTACAAAAAACTCATAACCAACAATGACTGATCATTTCAAAGTTGCCTCCCCATTACGCACAATGAGCTTTGTATACCTGATTCAGGTAGCAATTATGATGATTTTTGGTCTTGTCGCCTTATATGTTCGAAACATAGGCTCCGTAGACAATGATCTTGCAAAGATGCTTCAATATGTTTTGATCGGGCTTCTTATCGGAGGATTGATTGGCGCACAAGTTATTCCCGGTATTCTCATCAACAGGATTGATAAGAAACTGGATGTGAAAAATAAGATATCAAAATACTTTCCTGCCCTACTGGTTCGGTCGGCTTTTCTTGAAACACCAGGGTTATTTGCAGGGGTAGCTACCATACTTACAGGAAGATCTTACTTCATTGTTATTGTAGTTTTTCTCCTGATTGCATTCTATTTTTATCGCCCGTCGAAGGAAAGAATCGCAAAAGATTTAAATCTTAATGCGGTGGAAAGAATGCAATTGGATGAGATGCAATAAAGAAAGCCGGTACAAGACCGGCACACTATAACAAACAGCCAACTCATTTCTTTTTTAGTTTTTTAATTTCCGCTTGAAGCGATAGAATGGTCATTGCCAGGTTATCCAATGAAATAGCGCGAGTACCTTCTTCAATCTCAGGAAACTTTGTTGAGAAAAATGCTTTCGCATTCCATACCTCCAATACATCCTTCATGTCAACCGCATACGGAGAGTACTGTCGATTGTCCGATACAAGAAGAAATTTATCGTTATCCGAATCAGCAAATACGCGCTTAAAAACAATGCCTTCATCTTTGGTTACAAGAATGTAAAGTTTTCCGTTTTTAATGCTGGTTACATTTTCTATGTATTCACCAAATACAATTGAGCCGGGTTGAACCGGCAGCATAGAGTCACCTTTAATTTCAAAAGCACGATAAGTAGCGTTGCGTGGTAATACGGGTAAACTGATCTTTGGCAATTCGGCAACAAATTCAGGATCATGATAACCGTTGAGGTATCCGGCAGAAGCTTTTTGTGATACAAGCTCAACATTTTCATTTCCTTCTTTATCGACAGTAATGGATAATACATCTTTGCCTCTCGAAAATTGTTGAGCCTTCCATTCCTTATCCGATACTTTACTCAGGTCTTGTCGCGTAAGTGTATCCAGGCTAACTTTGAACGTTTCAGAAATATCCAACAGACAAGCAATAGGTGGAGTAGCGCGTTCCTCTTCATAAGCTCCAATCACAGACTGCTTCAATCCAAGTTTTTCAGCAAACTGTTTTTGCGTTAGCCCCTGACGGGTGCGAAGGAATTTTAGGTTTTTGTTGATGAGCATAAATGTATAAGTACGAGGTACAATTTACGAGGTACGAATTTAATGTTCGAAAGTGATGATCAAAGCCTGAAAGTATTATGATTCGAATGGAATCAGCTTCAAAATGCAAGGTCACTGCTTCCGGACTTTTCCGACTTTTTCTACTATTCATGCGAAGCCACATTTCCATCTTTATCAAATTTCAAAAAAGGATTGTATGCCAACTCCCAATAATTATCTTCCGCATCGGTGATGTAGGCATGATAGCCTCCCCAAAAAACTTTCTGAGGTTCTTTGATAATTTTTACACCTTGCTTCTTCAAATCAGCAACTGCATCATCCACTTCTTTTTCAGAATTAAAATTAATAGCCAGAGAGAATTTCTTAAAACCATTTCCATCCCCAGGCACACCTATATCTTTGGCCAGTTCATCTGCCGAAAAAAGCGCGAAGATAAAACCATTGAGTTTGAAAAAGACAATTCCATTTTCATCTTTTAAAGTTTCCCAGCTGATTTTTTGTTTGTACCAGGTTTTCATCTTGTCAAGATCGTGAACGCCAACGGTAAGGAAATGGATGAGTTGTTTCATGGGTTCAATATTTTGATGGTTCTTTTTCGGGCTATACCAAAGGTCTGAAATGGAATTCAACAATCCGTAGTTCAAATGAATTGCCCCTTGTCGCTGTGAGAAGTGAATACAGAACCAGGTGTCGCACAAAAACAATACACAGGTCCTCTCCGAAGGAGTCCTTCGGACAACACCTCCACACAGCTAAAGAGTGTCGCTATGGCTAAACAACAGGACAAAACTAAAATATTTAGTTAATAATAAAAACATTTAACTAATTTTTTTAGTTAATTAGCATCATGGATCGGAACATTATACACCTGGATCTGGATGCGTTTTTTGTCGCCGTAGAATGCCAGCGAAACACCAAACTTATCGGCAAACCTTTAATTATAGGAGGAAGCAGCCGCAGAGGTGTAGTGGCGGCTTGTAGTTACGAAGCCCGCCGCTTCGGAGTTCACTCTGCCATGCCTATGTATTTGGCACTTCAACTTTGTCCCGAAGCCAAAGTTATTTCGGGGGATATGGAAGCGTACAGTATGGCTTCTCACCAGGTTACTGATATCATTGCTGACTCCGCGCCCATGTTTGAGAAAGCATCGGTCGATGAATTTTACATTGACGCCAGCGGAATGGATAAATTTTTCGGCGCCTTTAAATGGGCCTTAGAGTTACAAAAGAAAATTTTGAAGGAAAGTAAACTTCCTATTTCGTTAGGAATGTCAGTGAACAAACTTGTTTCAAAAGTTGCCACAGCGGAATTTAAACCGAAAGCAGAGAAACATATTCCCGCGGGAACGGAGAAAGAATTTCTCGCTCCTTTAGCTGTAGAAAAAATTCCGATGATAGGAAAGCAAACGTCTTCCTTCTTATATGATATGGGCGTACGTACGGTGTCAACCCTACGAGAGATGCCGTTGAACTTTCTCATCAGCGCTTTTGGCAAAAATGGAATTTCACTGTGGAATAAAGCGAATGGCATTGATGATTCACCCGTAGTTCCTTACAGTGAACAAAAGTCAATTTCAACAGAATGTACTTTTGAAGAAGATACCATCAATGTAAAGCGATTGAAGTCGGTGCTCATCTCCATGGTTGAAAAAGTTGCCTTTCAGCTTCGCGAACAGAAAAAGTTGACGTCATGCATCACGGTGAAAATACGCTACGCCAACTTCGATACGGAAACAAAACAAATTCATATTCCTTATACCTCTTCTGATCATGTGATCCTGCGCACCGTATCTGAACTATTCGACAAACTTTATAACCGAAGAATGTTAATTCGTCTGGTAGGTGTTCGGTTGAGCAGTCTGGTGCATGGCAATTATCAAATCAGTTTATTCGATGACACCGCAGAGTCAATCAATTTGTACGAAGCTATTGATCATATCAAACACAAGCACGGTGTCGAGAAGCTTGTGCGCGCCACTACATTAGGTGTAGCCAGAAGAGTGAGAATGGAGATGAATATGTTTAAAGGAAATTTGAGGTGACCCCTAAATCCCCTAAAGGGGACTTGAGATTATGTTTTCACTTTTTGTTTATAAAGCCACACTCTCTTCACTCACACCCACACAAATCCTCCTTAATAAAGGGGGGCGCCGGACCAGCGCGATGGCGGGGTTGTCACGCTACTCTTTTACAAAACTTTTACTACTATGAAAATATACTACCAATCAAAACTAAAACCATACTCGCGCAACCTCCGAAACAAAAGTACACTATCGGAAGTGTTGTTGTGGAATAAACTCAAAGCTCGTCAAATGATGGGCTACCAGTTCATGAGACAAAAACCGATTGAAAATTATATAGTAGATTTTTTTTGCAGCAAGCTCAAACTCATCATTGAAGTTGACGGAAGCAGTCATCATGGTAAAGCTGAATATGACCTGCAACGTCAGAAAAAGTTAGAAGCATTGGGATTAAATGTACTTCGCATTGACGACATGGATGTGAAGATGGAGATGAATAAAGTATTGGCGACTATACAATACTGCATCGAAGAGTTTGAAAGGACTAGATCGATTGAGCGTGCGGTTGACAACCCCGCCGACACACATCCTGCGCCCCCCTTTATTAAGGGGGAATTGGGAGTGAGTGAAGGGTGTGATAAATACTCGAAGATGAAGTTTGATAAAAAAGTTTATTGAGTAATAAAAACAAGGAGTAATGCACAAGTAGACAAAACTATATTCAAGCTACACACATAGGATAGGCCATCACACCATCACACTCCTCACCCACACCTCACACAAATCCCCCTTAATAAAGGGGGGCGTGAGCTTAAGCGATGGCGGGGTTGTCGCACTCTTCCACCAAAAGCAATACATAGAAAATTTAAAACAATACACATATGAAACCATCAACAATTAACCTCCGGCAATCTGTACAAGAACTTTTCTTCATCATTGCTCCTCCTCCGCATATTATGAGCGATGTGTCTGTACTCAAAGATGACGTACAATACTTGATCGGTCATAAATTCGATGATCGATTTTCAAAAGCACATATATCACTTTTCAAATACGATGATCAACATACTGATGATATCATACGTTTTGTAGAATCAAAAGCTGCACACTTCAAGCCCTTCAATGTTTTCCTGAAAGATTTCAGTGTTTTTTACAATGGATCAAAGCGTACCATTTACATGGATATTGTAAACAAGTATCCCATCCGGGAAATATTTGAGAAAACAGTAAAAGAAAATGTTGACTTCACGCCGCATGTCACCATTGCAAAGAATCTTTCTGACGAAGACTTTTTAAAATGTTGGCCTTACCTGAAAAGTTTACATTATAGTCAGCATTTTACTTGCGACAGAATAACTGTGCTCGCAAGATTTGAAAAGAGGTGGGTGCACTATAAGGATATTGAGTTTGGTGGTAACCCCTGACCCCTAAATCCCCTAAAGGGGACTTAATGCAAAATAGTTTTAAACAACATGAATATGAGTATGTTTTATGATGCCCCTGCGTCAACTTTCGAAAATGCCAAGCAGCTTCGAATTAGAATGACTGAGTCGGAAAACATTTTGTGGAAACATCTTTCAAAAAAGAAACTAGGTAATTACCGATTCAGAAGGCAACATCCCATCGGAAGTTTCATTGCTGATTTTTATTGTCACAAGGCGAAGCTTGTTATTGAAATTGATGGACAGTATCATTCTAATGAGGATCAAGCGCAGAACGATAAGAACCGAACCCATGAAATAAATCTCCTTGGCGTTAACGTAATTCGATTTAAAAATGATCAAGTGAAATATCATATCGAAGAAGTGTTAGGTGAGATAAAAAAGCACCTACCCTACCCCTAAATCCCCTAAAGGGGACTTGAATGCAGGTGTCTTAAGCAGACTCTTGTATTCAAGTCCCCTTTAGGGGATTTAGGGGTCACACCTTTCAAAAAAACTCTCTTAATTAAAAAACTCTCAAAAACGTTACTATGAATCCTTTAAAAATTCTTCAGGAAAAATTTGGCTATTCCTCTTTCCGTATGGAGCAGGAGGCTATCATTAAATCTGTTCTTCAAAAGAAGGACACCTTTGTACTAATGCCTACCGGTGGAGGTAAATCGTTGTGTTATCAAATACCGGCATTGTTATTCGATGGCCTTACACTTGTTATCTCACCGCTCATCGCATTGATGAAAGACCAGGTGGATACTTTGCGTGTAAATGGTATTGAAGCGGCTTATTTAAATTCAACGCAATCTTACCGGGAACAAGAATCCATTCTTGACAAAGTCAGGAAGAAGGAGTTGAAGCTACTTTACCTTGCACCTGAAAGATTATTACGGCCAGGAAGTACATTCTTCAAAACCATCACTTCCTTTGATATCAGTCTCATTGCTATTGATGAGGCTCACTGCATATCCCATTGGGGTCACGACTTCCGACCGGAATATTTAATGCTGGCGCAATTGAAGCATGCTCTCCCAAATGTTCCTGTAATTGCATTGACTGCAACGGCTGATCGTCTCACACGCAAAGACATTGTTGAAAAACTGGAGTTGAAAGAACCCAATACTTTTGTTGCCAGTTTCAATCGCCCCAACATTCGCTACACTATCGATTCGAAAAATAATAGTTTCAGCAAGCTCATCACTTTTCTGGAAAAGCGTAAAGATGATTCCGGTGTTGTCTATTGTTTGTCACGGATCTCTACAGAAAACCTGGCCAGAGATTTAAGCGAGGCAGGTTTCCATGCACTCGCATACCACGCAGGAATGGAAAGAGACCAACGCTCCAGGCACCAGGAAATGTTTCTTCGCGATGAAACCAAGATCATCGTAGCTACTATTGCCTTCGGCATGGGCATCGATAAGTCCAATGTGCGCTATGTTGTTCACATGGATCTTCCAAAAAATATCGAAAGCTATTACCAGGAAACCGGAAGAGCCGGAAGAGATGGATTGAACAGTGAAGCGCTCCTCTTCTACTCTTATAGTGATGTGACTAAAATGAAACGGTTTGTTGAGATAGAAGGTAATACAGAGCAAACGGAAATCTATCTCAAAAAATTAAATCAGATGAGTTCCTACGGTGAACTGGCAACCTGCCGAAGAAAATATTTATTAAACTATTTTGACGAAACTGCTCCCGACTACTGCGGAAATTGCGACGTGTGCCTCACACGACTTGAACTTTTCGACGCAACAGCTATTGCTCAGAAAGTTTTGTCAGCCGTGTTGAATCTCAATGAAAAAATGGGTGCCGGTTATGTTATTGATGTGTTACGTGGATCCAATAGTGTAAAAATAACTGACGCACATAAACAACTCTCTGCTTATGGCATTGGTGTTGATTACAGTAAAGAAGAATGGAAAGGTTTTATTGCCGATCTCATTCAACAAGGCTACCTCATCAAAACGGATGGCATGTATCCCGTTTTAAAACTTTCAGACAAAAGTAAACCTGTGCTCGATGGTGAGATGAAGGTAATGCTCATTAAAACAAAAGAACACGTTGATGTTCAGGAATCAACTTCTCATCATTACGAAACAGAACTTCTCCAAAAATTAAAAGTAACACGACGAGCGTTGGCTAATCTTGAAAATGTGCCCTCATACATTGTAGTATCGGATGCTACATTAATGGAGCTGGCCAGTTATTTGCCACACAACAAAGATGAATTCAGAAAAATATCCGGCTTCGGAGAAGTGAAGATTGAAAAATATGGAAAACATTTCTGGGAAGTGATTGCTGAATATTGTCGTGAACATGACTTGAAATCACGCATTCATCTTAAGACCCTTAGACACGAACGATTAATACGGCCCGAACGTGATAATGATACAAAGCGTCAAACGTTGGAGTTGTTTCATCTTGGACATTCCATTTCCAGAATAGCAGAATTGCGTGAATTGAAACCCAGTACCATTGAAGAGCATCTTGCCTATTACATATCCACGGGCAAATTGCCAATCGAAAAAACGCTTACCCAGGATAGAATGGCGATGATTCAGGATGCTATTGTAAAAGCAAATGCAATTGGTTTAGCGCCTGTAAAAAATATACTCGGCAATGATTACAGTTATGGAGAGATAAAGATGGTGATCGCGCATAACCAATTTTCAACTCAAACAAACATCAACACCTCCATACACCAACACCTCAACACTTAAATCATGTTCCTCAACTGCCACACCGCATTCAGCTTTAAATATGGAACGCTCTCTATCGAGCGGCTTTTCCAGGAAGCTGAGCGGTGTGGTGTTCATAAATTAGTGCTGACAGAAATCAACAACACATCATCGTACATTGAGATGCTACGCATATGTGAAGAGAATGCTCCCGTGCTATGTAATCTTGATGATCCGGAAAGAAAAGCGTTGACGAAGTATGAAAAAAAATCGTACGCACTGGAAATTGCTGTTGGCGTTGAATTCAGAAAAGAGGATAATGAATTACTTTACATTGCTATCGCCAGGAACAATGACGGGTTTGAAAAAATCAATACGTTCTTATCTCATATTAACCTGACGGATAAAAAAATTCCTTTCCCGGCTCCAGGGTTTGACGATGAAAATGTTTTTATCATTTATCCTTTTGAAAAAATTGAACCAGAAAAACTGCGACTACACGAATACATTGGTATACGGATACAGCAGCGAACTAAATTTTCAGTCTACAAACAACGGCATGAGTTTAGAAATAAGTTTGTAATTCTTCATCCTGTTACAGTTGCTAATAAAATTGATTACAACATTCACCGTCTTCTCCGCGCCATTGATCAGAATACGTTGCTCAGCAAACTTCCTGAACATCAACAAGCTGATAAAAATGAAAGCATGATGCCGGAGCATGAGCTTGAATCTTTTTTCGAACAATATCCCGAACTTATCGAGAACACAAAATACATTCTTGATAATTCCTCGCTTACCATTCCGCTCGAAACAGATAAGAATAAAAAATGTATTACCGGCAGCGAAGAAAGTGATTGGACCTTACTTGTTTCCGAAGCAAGAAAAGGTTTGAAATATCGCTATGACGAAAATAGCATTGATCTCAAAGAACGATTTGAAAAAGAACTCCGCATTATTCGGGAAAAAAAATTCTGTGCGTATTTTCTTATTGCTTTTGATCTCGTTCAGTTTGCTAAACAAAGGGGGTTTGATTTTGTTGGACGCGGCAGTGGCGCCAATAGTGTTGTAGCCTATTGTTTAGGCATCACTAATGTTGATCCAATCGAGCTTGACCTTTACTTTGAACGATTCCTTAATCCAGAACGCTCTTCGCCTCCCGATTTTGATCTCGACTTCTCCTGGGACAACCGTGATGAAATCTATAATTACATTTTTGAAAAATACGACAAGAATCATGTCTGTCTTCTTGGTACGCACGTCACCTATCAAAAACGATCTGTGCTTCGTGAATTAGGAAAAGTTTTTGGTTTACCAAAAGATGAGATTGACGCCATTGTTGAAGAGCCCGACAGAAACAGAAATCGTGATCACATCACCGAACTCATCTTCAAGTATGCTGATTACATGAAAGATCTTCCTTCCAACATTTCCATTCACGCCGGTGGAGTACTCATTACGGAAAAGCCAATTTACGCTTACACGGCCGTTGAACTTCCACCCAAAGGTTATCCCGTCTCGCAATTTGAAATGCACAGTGCAGAAGATATGGGCATATTCAAGTTTGATATTTTAAGTCAGCGTGGGCTCGGACATTTGAAAGAGACTGTCAAACATGTAAAAAGGAATAAAGGCATTGATGTAGACATTCATCGCTTTAAAGATTTCACGAAGGATGAAAAAGTAAAAGATCTATTGCGTAACAGTAAAGCGATGGGATGTTTCTACGTTGAATCACCTGCCATGCGGATGTTGCTGGGAAAATTAAAATGCGAAGATTACCTCACCCTGGTAGCTGCAAGTTCAATTATTCGTCCGGGTGTCGCCAGTTCAGGAATGATGCGCGCCTACATTGAACGGTACCACATCGTTAAGAACGGTGGCACATACGAATCTATCCATCAGAAAATGGATGAGTTGATGAAGGATACCTTTGGTGTGATGGTGTACCAAGAAGACGTTATTAAAGTAGCCCACGGGTTTGCTAAGCTATCATTAAGCCAGGCGGACGTACTTCGCAGAGGCATGTCAGGTAAATATCGCTCACGCGAAGAATTTCAACGTGTTAAAGATCAGTTCTTCAAAAATTGTGATGAGATAGGATATAAGCCTGCTATTACTAACCGGGTGTGGTATGAAATTGAAAGTTTCGGTGGATACTCATTCGCGAAAGGACATTCAGCAAGTTATGCTGTTGAAAGTTATCAGAGTCTTTATTTGAAAGCACACTATCCGCTTGAGTTTATGGTAGGTGTGATTAATAATTTCGGGGGATTTTATAAAACTGAATTCTATTTTCACGAGGCGCGCATGAATGGAGCAAAAATTCAATCGCCTTGTGTGAACCGAAGTGAATACCTCACTACTATTTATGATGATCATATTTACATTGGCTTTATTCATCTCAAAAGCCTGGAGACAAAAGTAGCGAAGCAGATTGCTGTTGAGCGTGAACTGAATGGACCGTTTAAAAGCCTGGATA
This sequence comes from uncultured Roseivirgaceae bacterium, assembly GCA_964521255.1. Lineage (GTDB taxonomy): Bacteria > Bacteroidota > Bacteroidia > Cytophagales > Cyclobacteriaceae > ZC4RG29. Next base: position 126,619 of record CAZFRM010000014.1, on the reverse strand, counting down.
ACTTTTTACGTCGTGTTGAACTTGGCTTAGAACAAATACGTATTCTTATCCGGATGGGATCCTTTCGGTTCACTGGAAAATCAAAACAACGATTACTTTGGGAAGCACTGCTTTACTTTAGTAATGCAAAAGCCAGATCACGTACTACAACTGATCTTTTTGAAACAGAACCCAAAGAATATCCGCTACCCATTTTACAGCGAAATTCCGTTGAAGATTCTTTTGATGAAATTGAATTACTCGGATTCCCGCTATGTGATCCATTCATCCTGGTGGATACAAAAAATTATGGAGATACCTCTGCAAAAGAGTTACTTCATAAAATCAATCGTCATGTCAATATTCTGGGTTATCTCATCACCACGAAAAACACCAGCACAAAAAATTCACAATCCATGCACTTCGGAACATTTTATGATCAACATGGAGAAGTTTTCGATACGGTGCATTTTCCTGATTCATCGAGGAAATTTCCATTCAGGGGGAGAGGATTTTATTTCATAAAAGGAAAAGTAGTTGAAGATTTTGGCGTCAGCATGATTGAAGTTGAGTGGATGGACAAGGTGCCGTTTGTAAATAAGAAAGAGTTGCCGGTAGAGGAAATGGTGGCGGAGCAAAAAGCTGAAATACATTAAATAAAATTTAACCCTTGCGAACCCGGAAATCAAATGATCGGTGAACCCTATCCATTCCTTACTCACGAGTATATCTCTGCTTCTGATACTTTGTTTTACACTTTTTCAATTTATCGACAAGTTCTATTGGCTTTTAAAGACAATTGTCATATTTTTGTGGACAATTGTCAGTATACTTGATGGCTACTAAGACTTTTAAAAAACTGGATAAAGCTGTGGATGATTTTGTCCAGCAAGTGCAAGAGGGCAAAGAAGTTTATAATACTTCTAAAAAACATTTCACTTATCATGATTTCCTGAATAACCGAATGCTTGTTATTCATTCGATCCGGGAAGGATTACCCTACAAACTATTTGACCTCATCCAAAATGTAACTCCTTTTAGTGAAGATGATTGGGCTAATTTTTTAAACCTGTCCACCAAATCTCTTCAACGGTATAAGTCCAGAAGAGAATTTAAATTCAAATCCATTCACACTGAAAAAATAATCGAACTGGCCGAAGTAACTCAACTGGGGCTGGAAGTTTTTGGCGACATGGAAAAATTCAAGCTTTGGCTTCACACGCCAAATTTTAGCCTGGGTAAATTAAAGCCTCTTGAATTACTGAAAGACTCCTACGGAAAAGACCTGGTCATGGGAGAATTGACAAGAATTGAATACGGAATATTTTCCTGATGATTGTTTACCGGATAGCACGAAAAAAATACGTTCAAAAGTTATCCGGCAAAGGGGCGGCTTTACAAGGTGCCAGGTGGAATTCAAAAGGAGTTGAACTGATTTATACATCTGCAAACCGGTCATTGGCTATGGCTGAAGTAGCCGTTCATCTTACCCTAGCCACATTGCCCGACGATTTTCAAATGATATCCATTGAAATACCCGACAACATCAAAATGGCAGAAATAAATGAAGACGATTTACCTGAAGATTGGAATGTTTTTCCTCACTCCATGTCGACTCAGCAGATAGGTGATGATTTTGCAAACCAAAAAAACACCTGTCTATTAAAAGTCCCTTCCGCAGTCACTAAAGGTGACTATAATATATTGATCAATCCTAACCATCTGGATTTCAAAAAAATATCTGTTAAGAAAATTGAACCCTTCCCTTTCGATAGGAGGATTTTTAAGCAATGATGGATCTCATCATTGCTTCCAGAACCAGCTCCTAGTAAGAATACATTCCGAAATTCTTTCTCCACTTATACAGCCTTGCTAAGTATACTATTATAGGAAAACTTTTTAGCGATAAACCGCTTCAAAAGTCTTTTATCATTCAAAGATTTAATATTTTTTGAAGATTTCAACTTTCGTAATAATTTTTTTGCGGCCTTTTGGCATCCTGATTCTTTCAAAGTATTTTCATTGATTTTCTAACCTTATCTTATCTCATCTCCTTCACCAATCTCCCCAATGTCTTAATCGCTTCCTCCACCTTATTGCTCCACGGAATTCCGCAACTGATGCGAAAACAATTTTCAAACCTACCTTGTGATGAAAAAATTTGTCCTGGCGAAATTCCGATGTTATGCTTTAATGCTTTCTTGAAAAGTTTGTAGGTGTTTATTTTTTTATTCAGTTCCACCCATATTGTGAATCCTCCTTGCGGACGGGTCATGCGCATGTCGTCAGGAAAGTATTCGGAAATTGCCTGCGCGTACCTTAACGATTGTGTGTGCAAGTCTTTGCGGATACGACGTAAATGCAATTCATATCTACCATTGCTGAGAAAATTTGCGAGGGCGGTTTGTGCTAAAGTGTTAGTGGCCGCTGTGCTAATACGCTTGAGGCGAACAATTTCATCTTTATACTTTCCGGGAATTGTCCAGCCTATGCGATAGCCCGGCGCCAGGGATTTTGAAAAGGAAGAGCAATGAAGCACCATTCCTTTTTTATCAAAGGTTTTACAAGTACGAGGGCGCACTTTCCCAAAATACAGTTCTCCGTAAATATCATCCTCAATCAATGGAATATCCCGGTTTGTTAGTATTTCCACCAACTTCTTCTTGTTCTCATCCGGCATACAACTTCCCATAGGATTATTGAAATTAGGTACGCAAAGACAGGCTTTGATCTCGAAACGCTTTATGGCATCTTCAAGATAATTCAAATCAATACCCGTGAGCGGCGTTGAAGGTATTTCCACTACTTTCAGTCCCATGCTCTCCATCACCTGGAAGAATGAAAAAAAAGTTGGACTCTCAATAGCAACGGCATCTCCCGCTTTTGTTACCGCCCGAAGGCAAAGTGAAATCGCTTCGAGGCACCCTGCCGTTACGACAACATCATCTTCTTTAAACGTTCCACCCCAGTTGAATGCCTGACGGGCTATTTGCTTTCTTAACTCAACATTTCCCTGGGCGGCTTCATAATGAAGACAACTTGTTTCAGAATTTCTTATTGCAGCCGTAATCGCTTTATTCAATTTAGCGGAAGGAAGTAAATCAACCGGAGGTGCGGCCAAAGCGAAATTAATAAGCGGTTTTGTATACAATTCCTTGTAAACACTGGCAATCATTTCATCAACCGTCACCGGCATAGCATCTTCCGGGGGATCACATACAGTAGGTAGTTCAGGATAAAGTTTTGGTGTGAACTTCACATAGTAACCGGATTGCGGTCGCGCTTCAATCAGTCCTTTGCTCTCCAAAGAGTAATAAGCCTGAAAAGCCGTACTCAAACTTATTCCCTGCTCTTTGCTCAAAGCCCGTACCGAAAGAAGCTTATCCCCCACTTTCATAACGCCATTCTCAATGAGGGTTTCAATTCGTTCAGCTACTTCTATGTATTTGTGATCGGGCCGGGTGAGTGTTTTCATCTCTGTGAAAAATTGATATGGTTAAAAGTACGAAAAACAAAACTGTTATGTTTCAGAGAGATGCCACAGAAACACTGAAGCACTGAGAATATTTTCAGTGCTTCAGTGTCTCTGTGGCAAAAATACTTGCAACTAATTTTTAAAACTCTTTTATTTACTTAACAAAATATAAGCATATATATGGCTAAAGAATATCTGGGAGAATTTGAAGAACTCGTTTTAACGCTGGTGGGCGCTTTACAGGAAGATGCCTACGGCGCTGCCATTGCGGAAGAAATTGAAACCCGCATGAAACGCGATGTAAATCTCAGCGCGGTACATGTAACACTCTATCGTCTGGAAGACAAAGGTCTTATCAAATCCAAACTCGGTGGCGCTACCAATGAACGCGGCGGGAGACGAAAAAGAATTTACACCATTACCAGTGCAGGTTTAGCTATGCTTCGCACGATGAAAGAGGCAAGAGTAGAATTGTGGAAGCTTATTCCTCAATTGAAGATTGGATAAACGGTTCGCTAAAAGTTTTCGAGAAATTCTTTCGGTGCAATGATGGAAATATTTTTAAATGGATTAAGAATTTGTAAGTCAGGATCACCTGTTACTATGCAATTGGCTTTGCCTGAAAGCGCGAGTTCGAGATACATATTATCTTTAGGGTCACGGCAAGCTATTACCTTTACAGCAGGAGTAATTAGTACACCGAATCTTAAAACTGTTAGCAAAATATCGGGTCTTGTATCTTCAGGGATAAAATACTTTCTGAATTTCGGGCGATATAAAACGTCAAACAATTCATCAAATGTATCTTCGGAAATCAACAGCACATTTTTCTCAACAGTCTTTTCAAAGGCCCGGTATGAAATTGATTTTTTTGAAAGTGCTGCGCTGACAATAACGTTTGCATCAAGAACTATCCGCATCTATTTTTTCAAAAGTTCGTTCAGCTTTTCTTCGGTCAGTCCTTGTTTAGCGGCTTGTTCGGCAGTTTTAGCAAAAGTCTTCTTCCAATCCGTTTCCTTTTCAAGGTTGTTGAGAAACCTGAGGAGAACATTTCGTTTTTGGCTGTCCATTTTTACCAGCCAATCAGCAAGGTCATCGTTAAGTTCTATTGAAACAGTTTTCATGCAACAAAGATAATAATGTTATGAAAGATATTAAAAAAATAAGGTTGATAAAAAAAGAATGCAGGAGACTTTCATTCCATCTAAATAAACATGAATTGATATGAAAGAATCGTTCGCATTCCGCTTACTTCGTTTTTTTTGCCCTCCTCATCTGCTCGAAGAAATCGAAGGCGATCTTTTGCAACGATTCTCTCATGACGTAAAAGTTTATGGAGAACGAAAAGCAAAGCGAAGAATGATATGGAACGCGGTCAGTTTTCTCAGGCCCGGAATTGTATTGAGACATAGTCCTTCGGTTAATCTAATACCTCTTTATATGTTAACGAACTATTTTAAAGTGGCGCTGCGTGTAATGGTCCGCAGCAAAACATATTCTGCCATCAACATCGCTGGTCTTGCTTTTGGTATTACCGGTGCAACATTATTATTTCTTTGGATCGGAAAAGAATTCACCTACGACCAGTTTCACATTAATAAGAACCGCATTTATACTGCATGGAATCGACAGATGGTCGAAGGTCAATGGAATTGCTGGAGTACAACGCCACGGGTACTGGCTCCGACCCTTGCCAGGGATTATGCCGGCATTGAAACGGCCGTCAGTTTCACGCGATATACGGATAGTTATCTGTTCTCCGCAGGAGAAACGCGAATCATGAAAGATCGTGTTCAGTTTACAGATCCTGATTTTTTAACATTATTTTCTTTCTCACTCATTAAAGGCGATGCAGCCAGTGCATTGGATAATCCGAACTCAATTGTCTTGACGGAATGTTTTGCAAAACAATTATTCGGAGATCAAGAAGCCTTTGGTGCAACACTGACTGTCTCATCGTCGGGTATAAATTTTCCTTTCACTGTAACAGGAATTTTAAAAGACCTTCCATCAAACACCGACCTTGATTTTGAATTTTTAATACCCTGGCAATTCCTGGAAAGTCTGAGTGGTGAAGAGGAGAACTGGCATAATAATTCCGTTACTACATTTGTTCAACTTGAGGAAGGAACTGATATCGAAAGATTGAATGGTGAAATAAAAGACATCAAGAAAAAACACACTGCCGGTGCAGATGATACGGAGGTATTCCTCTATGCTTTTACCAAAAATCATCTTTACTCCAGGTTTGAAAATGGAGTTCCTGCTGGAGGACGGATCGAAATTGTTCGCATGCTTGGCATCCTCGGTGTTTGTCTTATTCTTATTGCATGTATCAATTTCATTAACCTGAGTACCGCGCGCGCCCAAAGACGTTCGAAAGAAGTAGCGGTTCGAAAAGTAACAGGAGCATACCGGCGTTCACTGGTGTTACAGTTTTTATGTGAATCCGTTCTTGTCGCATTAGGGGCCGGACTAATTTCGTTACTGGCTGTCTATTTGTCCCTACCTTTCTTCAATACACTTGTTAAGCAACAACTCTCTCTTGATTTTAAAAATATAACATTCTGGGGAGGATCACTGGCATTTATTACGATGATAGGTATACTGGCCGGCAGCTACCCGGCACTTTACTTATCATCGTTCCGTCCTGTCGGAATTCTGAAAGGAGGAACTATCTCTACTTCCGGTAAAAATACATTAAGGACATTGCTGGTCGTATTTCAATTTGGTTTTGCTATTACGATGATTGTATCCACCATAATAGTTAGAAAGCAAATTGAATTTGTACAGAGCAGGGAAACCGGTTATGCAAAAGATAACCTGGTATACCACTCCTTTACAGGTGACCTTGGAAAAAATTACCAGGCTTATAAGAATGAACTAATCCAGTCCGGAGTAGCTATATCCGTAACTAAAACCAGCTCTCCCATCACCCAACGAATGAGTAACACATCCGGAATTTATTGGAAAGGGAAAAATCCGCAAGATAAAACAGTTATAGAGCGCTTCAATGTTGATGAGGGTATCACTACGACCGCAGGCTTTACCATTATAGAAGGAAGAGATATGGATTTACAACGTTTCCCTACCGACTCTACTGCGGTAATACTGAACGAAACAGCCGTAAAGCTGATGGGTTTTAAAAATCCAATAAGTGAAACCATTGTTGACGATGACCAGGAATATCATGTGGTGGGCGTGATCAAGGATTTCATCCTGACTTCTCCATATCAAAAAGTTGAGCCTATGGTATTATTAGGAGGCAAGAATGAATGGGCCTTCAATGTAATTCACATAAAACTAAACCCTAATAATACCACACAGGAAAATATCGCGAAACTTTCTAAAGTATTCTCAAAATATAACCCCGAATATCCGTTTGAATATCACTTCGCAGATGTTGAGTACGCGCGAAAGTTTTCTGATATGAAATCAACGCTCACTATTACGACGCTATTCACCTCTATTGCCATCTTCATTGCATGCCTTGGCCTGCTTGGGTTGTCTGTTTACATGACAGAATCAAGAATCAAAGAAATTGGTATCCGAAAAGTATTAGGTGGATCTGTACTGAGCATCACGAAACTTTTAAGTATGAGTTCTTTAAAACCCATTCTCATTGCCATTGTTTTGTTCAGTCCGTTGGCATGGTTCGCCATGAACTGGTGGTTGAATTCATTTGCTTATCGTGTTTCCGTAAACCTTTGGATATTCCTCGCCGCCGCACTATCTATTTTATTGATCGCTCTTTTAACGATCAGCACGCAAACCATCCGTGCAGCAGGAACAAATCCAGTGAAGAGCTTACGCAACGAATAATGAAATGAAACAAATCACCGATTCATTCGCTCTCCGCTTTTTAAAACGGTTCTGCCCGGATCATTTGTACGAAGAGATTGAAGGTGATCTGATTCAAAAGTTTGAGAAGGATGTAAAGAACTTTGGAGAAAGAAAAGCCAAGAGAAGATTGATCTGGAACACGATTCGTTTCTTCAGGCCGGGGATTGTGTTGAGGAAGCAATTTTCACCAGGTTTTAACCCATTTTATATGTTCAATCATTTTATCAAAATCTTCATCCGCACTTCATTAAAAAGCAAAGCTTATACTTTTATTAATGTTAGCGGGTTGGCTGTGGGGTTGGCTTGCAGCATTTTCACTTTGCTTTGGATGATAGATGAGTTTGCCTACGATCAATTTCATGAGGGCAAAGAAAGCATCTATAGTGTAATGGTAAACTTTACTTTTGATGATGGTATCTATACGTATGCCAATACTTCGGGCAGATTGACCGAAGGGTTGAAAGAGTTTCCTGAGATTGAGGAAACCGCACGTTCTGTTTTTCGGAACCGGGTACTGGTTCATTATGAAAACAAATCGTTCTTTGAGGAAGGCGTTTATGCAGATGCTTCACTCTTTAAACTCTTTACCTTTTCGATTATTGAAGGTGATGTAAACAATCCGCTGCCGGATAATAATTCGATAGCCATTTCAGAAAAACTTGCCAAAAAGTATTTCAATAATGAAAATGTTCTTGGAAAAATCATTCGCATAGATAACAAAACAGATGTTCGCGTTACTGCTGTTGTGAAAGACTTGCCTTCGCAATCCACTTTACAATTTCAATTTGTTCTTCCGTATCACCTCTACGCGAAAGAAGATCAGTACAATCAGGAATGGGGCGCATGGACGGGCGGAAATGTTTATGTAAAACTAAAAGGAGGAACAAACATAAATGCATTGGACGAAAAAATTTCGAGGCAGATTACTCATGAAAAAATATGGCCACGCTGGGGGGATAATGTAGAGTTATTTTTATTTCCGTTGAGCGACTGGCATTTGAGAGCCAACTTTGAAAATGGTAAACAGTCAGGAGGAAGAGTTACCTACTTAAAATACTTCGTTGTCATTTCGGGATTCATCCTGTTGATTGCCTGCGTCAACTTTATGAACATGGCTACTGCACGTTCACTAATTCGCGCAAAGGAAATTGGAGTGCGCAAAGTAATAGGCGCCTTGCGTCAATCATTGACTCAACAATTTTTAACCGAATCTCTTTTGATCTCTATTATTTCATTGGGGGTGGCGTTAACTATTGTTCACTTATTGCTCCCTTATTTTAACCTGTTAACAGAAAAGAGAATAGTCGTTGATTATACAAATACTGTTTTACTGACAAGCTCGGTTGTTATCACATTGCTGACCGGGTTAGTTGCGGGAAGCTACCCTGCATTTTTTCTTTCTTCTCTTCGAGCCATTAACATCTTAAAAGATAAAATGACCGGAACAAGTGGCGCTAATGTTAGAAAGGCCCTGGTCGTTTTTCAATTCAGCATCTCTGTTATATTGATTATCGGTGCCTTCGTTGTCTATAAGCAAATTGAATATATGCGGGAGAAAGACCTTGGCTTTGACAAGGAGCATGTGTTTTACATTCGGGCCAATGATCAGTTGAATAAAAACTTCGTTGCGTTCAAACAGGCTCTTTCAACTCATCAGGTTATAAACGCTGTGTCACGTGCTGCAGATGAGCCGATGAATATTCAGAACGGGTTGGAAATGGGAGACGATGGCTGGAGAGGAAAAACAAAAAATGATCAGGTGATTTTTCAATGGTTGTTCTGTGATGATAGCTTCTTAAAATCGTTCAGGTTTGATTTTGTTGAGGGAAGGAATTTTTCCGAACAGTTTCCTGCCGACTCTGCCAACTTCATCATCAATGAAGAAGCCGCCCGCAGAATGAAACTGACACATCCGTTAGGTGAAACATTGAAAGTTGACCGCAAAGGAACGATCATCGGAGTGATCAAAAATTTCCATGCAAAGGGACTGAACCAACCGATTCAGCCTGTGATCATCAGCATGCGCCCCGAAAATTCGAACCGCGTATTTATTCATTATGAGCCAGATAAGTTAAAAGAAGCGATGAGTGCCGTTGAAGCTGCGTACAAAAAATTAGAACCCGACTTCCCAATGGAATATACTTTCATGGATCAATCCTTTGATCAGCAATACAAGAATGAAATTCTTATCAGAAAATTGTCTGCTTCCTTTATGGCCATTGCTCTTTTCATTTCCTGCCTCGGATTATTCGGATTGTCATCCTTTATGGCAGAGCGAAGAATAAAAGAGATTGGCATACGCAAAGTTTTAGGTGCAACGGTAACACAATTGATCGTGTTGCTTTGCCGTGATTTTGTTTTGCTTGTTGCAATGGCTTTAGTGATTGGTTTCCCAATTGCATGGTGGATAGGAAAACAATTTCTGTTGAACTATGCTTTCCGAACAGAAATGAATGTTTCTATTTTCATAATCACCGGATTTTCATTGTTAGTAATTACCCTGGTCACGGTTTCATTTCAGGCGGCAAAAGCGGCATTGCACAATCCAGTGAGGAACCTGCGATCGGAATGAATCAGATAATGAAAGAAGAAAGAGAATCTTTTTCAACCAGAGTACCCGGCAGAATGCTACGTTGGTTCTGTCCGTCCGAATTGTTAGAAGAGATTGAAGGTGATCTTATTCAAAAGTTTGAAAAGGATGTAAAAATCTTTGGAGAAAAAAGAGCGAAGAGAAGATTATGGTGGAGCACGCTCCGCTTTTTCAGGCCGGGAATTATTTTAAGAAACCATTTTTCAAGTCGATTAATCGATACACTGATGATAGGAAATTATTTTAAAGTTGCCATGCGCAACATCGCCAAAAGAAAACTGTATTCGTTCATCAACGCTGTCGGGTTGAGCATCGGTATAGCCTTTAGTGTTTTGATATACCTGTACATACAGGATGAGAAAAGCTTCGACCGGTTTCATGCGAACAAAGAAAATATATTCAGACTGAATGAAGCCCGCTACAGTGTACAAGCAGCGCAAAAGGGAGAAAATCCTATTCAGAGATCGGCTTATTTATCTCTTCCTTTGGGACAGGCGTTGAAAGATGAGGTCCCGGAAGTGCAATACCTTACCCGTTTCAGGGGAGGGCAGGCTGTTTTTCGTTACAGAGAGAAAGTTTTTACCGAAGGGCTGACCTATGTCGAAGCGGATTTTTTCCGCATGTTTTCTTTCCCGCTCATATCCGGTTCAACCGACCGCCTATTCAACGACAAGCATGAGGTCGTACTGACGCCGGAGATTGCTGAAAAATATTTTGGCGATGAAGACCCGGTAGGAAAAACCGTTACGCTGGACTGGCAGGGTGAAAAACAGTTTACGGTTACCGGTATCATAGAGGCGCCGCCTGCTAACTCAAGTTTGTCCTATAAAATCCTTGTACCATACGAAAACCACCCATCGTATGAGCGTAACTTACAACAGTGGGCTAATTTCAGCCATCCTACGTTTGTTCAGTTTCATTCCGGAGCCAGTGTTGCCGGTCTGAAAGTAAAAGCCGACACGCTGATAAAGAAATATATGGGCGATATGATTGAGCGGAGGCGTAAAGAAATAAATATCCCGGCTGAGTTCCCGGTATTTGAATTAACATACACCAACCTGGCAGATATTCACCTGGATACAGAAGTAAGTTGGGAAAAGGTCAGCGACCCGAAATACTCATGGATTTTAGGTGGCATTGCTCTTCTGATTCTAGTGATTGCTGCCATCAATTATATTTCACTGGCGCTTACCACTTCTGCATCGCGCAAAACTGAAGTCGGCATACGCAAGGTGGCGGGTGCGCAAAGGAAACAGCTTGTTGCGCAGTTCGGGTTGGAGTCGGTAGTGCTGGCGATGATTTCCATGATCATCGGGCTGGGGTTGGTGGTATTGTTTCTTCCTTCATTTAATGAATTTACCGGGAAAGGAATCGCGCTTACTTCGCTCAACATGCTACTGGTAACCGGCACATCTCTTGCCATCACACTGCTTGTCGGGATATTGGCCGGATGCTATCCCGCTCTTTTTCTTTCAGGATTTTTACCTGTGGCAGTACTCAAAGGCAGCTCTACCTCGAAGATGAAGGCAGGCTTTACAAAACCCTTGGTAGTATTCCAGTTTTTCCTTTCCGCATCCATGATCATCAGCTCGGTGATTATGTACCGGCAAATGGAATTTATTGCAAGCAAGGATTTGGGTTATGATAAAGAGCATGTAATGGTGATCAGTACACAAGCCGGGGGCGAAGAAGCAGACAAGGCAGTGGAGTTGTTCAGGAACAAAATGAGCACCGAACCTTCCGTTGTAAGTGTTTCAGGGACCAGTTCTTCGTTCAACCGGGGATGGTCGCAGCATGGTTATGAAATCAACGGTGAGATCAGGTGGGCCTATATTTACAGGGTTGACCCGGAGTACATCAGCCTGTTGTCCCTCAAGCTTAAGGAAGGAAGAAATTTTGACACGCGCATGGCTTCTGATGGCAATGCCGTTATCATCAATGAAGCGCTGGCACGTGATATGGGCTGGGACAACCCATTGGAAGAACACCTGAACTGGCGAGAGGATACCCTTGGGTTGGGCGCACAAGTGATCGGTGTGCTGGGCGATTACCATTTTCTTTCGCTGGAACGCAATATAGAGCCGATGTTCCTGACCATGGACAAAGAGAAGGCAGGTCATTTGAATACCATGATGGTGAAGCTTTCGCCCGGTAATATTTCTCCGAAAATTGAAAAAGTAAGGAGTGCCTGGACGGAACTATACCCTGACAAGCCCTTTGATTATTCATTTATGGATGAAGATGTAGCCAATCAATATAAGTCGTACAAAAGGTGGATGAGCATTACCGCTTTGTCCACATTCTTCGCCATTTTCATTGCCTGTCTCGGGTTGTTTGGCTTAGCCGGTATCAATGCTGTAAACCGGACAAAAGAAATCGGCATCCGAAAAGTGATGGGCGCGGAACTGTCGCACATATTTGTGCTGCTCAACAAGCAATTTGTGTGGCTGGCTGTTATTGCATTTTTATTAGCCGCACCACTGTCATGGTACTTTATGAACAAATGGCTGGCAAGCTTTAAATATGCCATCTCTATCAGTTGGGAACTGTTCGCCCTGAGCATGTTGGGTGGGCTTGTGCTGGCATTGCTTACGGTGAGCTACCACGCCATTAAAGCGTCCCTGGTCAACCCGGCGGAAACATTGAAATATGAATGAGGTAGAAAAGAAATACTCTTCCCGTTTTACCTCCCGCTTCCTCCGCTGGTTCTGTCCGTTCGAATTGTTAGAAGAAATTGAAGGAGATCTGGTTCAAAAGTTTGAAAAAGATGTAAAAAACTTTGGAGAAAGAAAAGCCAGGAGAAGGTTGATCTGGAACTCGATCCGTTTCTTCAGGCCGGGGATTGTATTGAGAAATAAATTCTCAGTTGAACTAAACTCCATATATATGGTAAAAGCTTATCTCGTACTCGCTTCAAGAAAGATGGTAAAAAATAAAGTGTTTTCTTTTATCAATGTCCTGGGGCTTTCAGTAGCGATGACAGCGTGCGTTCTCATTTTACTGTTTGTTCGCTATGAGTTCAGCTACGACAACTTCCATCTGAATGCTCCCAGCATTTACCGCGTAAGTACCAGGGTAACGCTACAAAATCAGGTTATTACCCATGAAGCGAGTACGTATGAAGGAATACTAAAATCGTTGAGCGAAGAATTCCCGGAAGTAAATGCCGCTACCCGTGTTGCAAGTTTCAATCCGGATAACACATTTGTTCGAATAGAGGATGGGAAACATCAATTGCAGCCCGTTGAGGAATACAAGGGAATTTCTACCGACAATTCATTCTTTAATGTATTCTCATTCCCATTACTGGAGGGCGATCGTACCCTGGTACTGAAAAATCCTCTTTCAGCCGTGATTTCTGAAACGATGGCTCATCAGTATTTTAATGACGATGCTATCGGAAAAATTCTTGAAACGAATGACGGTGAACAACGTTATCGCTACACCATTACCGGAATAATAAAAGATGTGCCGGGCAATTCTCATCTTAAGTTTGACATACTCATTCACGCACCTGCTAATGAAACCAATTTCTGGAATGGACAAACCGGCTTTTGGGATTGGGCCGGCAAGGTGTACATTTCCTTGCAGGAAGGAACAACAACTTCCCTTTTGGAAAATAAATTGAATGAACTTGCGCGCATAAATAATGACTTAAAAATCAACAAGGATGACTACGGACAAGCAAGCACATTTCACTTACAGGGTCTTGAAGACATTCATTTACATTCTCATCTTTCCGATGAGTTAGAAATCAATGGAAGCAACGTATTGGTATATGCCCTGATTGTCCTGGCTGTTCTCATCATCGTTATTGCCTGGTTCAATTACATCAATCTTTCGACAGCCATAGCAACGGAAAAGATTAAAGAAATTGGAGTAAGAAAAGTAGTGGGAGCTTCACGATTCGAATTATTATTCCAGGTGTTGACGGAATCTGCTTTGTTCAATTTAGTTTCTGTTGTGTCAATTTCTATAGCGCTAAAAAATCCTGCTGAAAGTCTGAAGTATGAATAACAACAGAATTTCATCGTGCCATTCAGGTCATGAAAAACGATCTAAAAACTCTTTGGGTGAAATGATGGGAATGTTTTCAAACGGATTGAGAATCTGCAAATCAGGATCGCCTGTTATGATGCAATTGGCTTTGCCGGAAATTAAAACAATTAGGTCGCGATAGCGAATCCGCTTTATCATAATCTTTGCTAAGCATGAGTTTTTTGATGTTTAGGTTTGTTATAGTTTTTTAATAGTTCCTTTCTGCTGGGCGATTTATTGCAAAGCGGCAAGTTTGTTTTGAACAGAAACTAAACCGATATTAGTATATTAAAATCTACAGGTATGTCATTGACCGAGCTCAAATTGCAGATAATCAATAAAGTGACCGCCATAACTGATGAATTGATCCTTGAGGAGATTTACAAACTGGTAAATATTGAGTCTGAAATGGATTCTATCTACAGACTTACCGATACTGAAAGGAGCGCCGTTACCGATGGACTGAAGGACGTAAAGGAGAGACGTGTCTACTCATCTGAGGCCGCTGAAAACATGATTAAGGAATGGCTCGAAAAATAGAGTGGACGAAAACATCAATCCGAGACAGATATGAAATTTATAAATTTTGGATTGAAAAAAACAAGAGCGACTCGTACAGTAAAAAACTTGATGCACTTTTCAACGAAGCAGCAAAACTCGTATCAGAGTTTCCGTTAAAGTGATAAAGAGTTATAAGTTATTCTACACCGATGACTCTAAAACTATTAGCATAATCAGGATTTGGGACACCTGACAAAATCCACAGAATTTAGAGTTTACATAAATAAGCCAGTCGCCAACAAACTATAAGTAATGGCCTGCATTGTGCAATTCGTTTTGCATCTTTTGTCAATTAACAGAGGCAACAGCACAACGACTGCTACGTATGCAGACGCAAAGCAAAACGAAGTTTGATATGGAATGCGATGCGCTTCTTCAGGCCGGGAATAGTGTTACGAAAAAAAATCTCAATTGAATTAAACCATTTGTATATGCTAAGGAATTATTTCACCATCATGTATAGAAATTTCGTAAGAAGAAAATTCTACTCATCCGTCAATATTTTGTGCCTCGCAGTAGGCATTACATTCGCACTGTTGATCGGTGTCTTTATTCATGGTGAATTACAAGTCAACCAGGACCTGAAAGATATTGACAGACTTTACCTGCTACAAAGCAAATACAAAACTGATCGCGGAAATTTCGAATGGTTTGTCCCCGGGCTACTCGCAAAAACTGCGATAGACCGGTATCCAACAACGTTTGAAAATTACTATCGCTTTTTCGACCGGAACATTACCATCTCTAAAGATGACAAGCATTTCAGGATTCAAAGTATGGTGGGTGATCCTTCCTTTATTGAGATTTTTGGATTTTCTGTTTTACATGGTGATGGTAAAACTCCACTGGATGCTCCCAATTCAATAGTGATTACAGACAAAATTGCACGACAATATTTTGCAACGACAGATGTAGTAGGTGAAACCCTCTCCGTTTCAACCGAACAACAAGGAAGAAAGGACTATAAAATCACCGCGGTTGTAGCAGAGCCTCAGGATAAAAATTCGGTTTCTGATTTTATGAACATGGATGCTCAGGTTTTCTTATCCTTAGAAAACATCAGGGATTTCTTCTCACAAACCGATCCCAACACATGGGCAACCGATATTATTTCCTATGTTAAACTCTCTCCACAGGGCAATCCTGAAGAAGCCAGGACTATACTCAATAAATTATTGAAAGAAAATGCTCCTGTCGTTGCAGAGAACAGAAACGTAGAACTTAATTCCCTCAAAGATTATTATCTCATTACAAACCATGGCGTTGTAAAAAAACTGATTGTTTCACTAATTGTTGTGGTTGTTTTCATTTTATCATTAGCCGTTACCAATTTCATTAATATCTCCATTGCCAGTTCATTCTCCAGATTAAAAGAGGTAGGTGTACGCAAGGTAATTGGCGGAGTGAAGAATCAGGTGTTTATTCAATTTCTGTTGGAATCCGTGATGTATAGCATCGTCGCTGGTGTTCTTGCCTTAATCAGCTATGAATTTCTCCATCATTACTTTGAAAAAGTATTGAATTCGACATATCCATCAATAATACAATTTGATCAAATGATCTGGACATGGATTGCAATGGGAATATTATTGATTGGACTATTTGCAGGTTTATATCCAGCGCTGTATCAATCTTCCGCAAAAGCCATCGACTCACTAAAAGGAAAATTCAAATCAGTGAAAGGTACTGCCCATTTTTCAAGGGGCCTCATTACCACACAATTTCTTATCACCATTTTTATTTTTATTGGAGCAATTATTCTCTCTAAACAAGTATCGTTCTTTTTGGAAAAAGATTTAGGGTTCGACAAATCTTCCGTTCTCATTGTTACTTCCGTTCCCCGGTTATTTGACGAACAAGGGTTTCAAAAAATGGAATCAGCGAAACAAGAGTTTCTCCACTCACCAAAGATTAGAGATGTTTCTTTATCCTGGGGCGCACCAGGGTGGAATTTTAGTCCTGTTGACTTGCAAGTCTATCGTTTGGAAACATCACCTGAAGAAGGCACCAGGGTATCCCTCACCAGTGCCGATGAAGACTATTTGAAGGTATTTGAAATTAAATTAGCCGAAGGTGAATTCTTAGCGAGTTCACAACTCAACAAACTGGTAATTAATCGTACCGCACAAAAGGCTTTGTCTGTCGATCTTGGTGACAAGGTGAAATTTCAAGGTGATAGTATTAATGTTTTCACAATCGGTGGAATTGTAGAAGACTTTAATTATGAATCATTACATGAACCGGTTAAGCCCGTTGTATTTATGCATACAGAGGAATTTCAAGCCTATCGTTATTTTTCCTTTAAGCTTGAGCCGGGAAACCTTGTTGCTTCCGTCAAAGAAGTTGAACAAATCTGGAAAAAAGTTTTTCCGGATGATCCGTTCGACTATACCTTCGCGGATGAAAGATTACAAATGTTTTATGCTACTGAATTACAACTAAAGAGGGCTTCTACAATAGCTACCGTCCTGATGCTTATCATTGTACTTACCGGTGTACTTGGACTTGTCTCATTGAACGTATCCAAACGAATTAAGGAAATTGGTATACGAAAAGTTTTAGGTGCTTCTGCTTCGAACATTCTTATTTTGTTGTCGCGTGAATACGCCATCTTGATGATGATAGCATCTTTGATAGCAAGTCCATTAGCTTACTATACTGCTGATTACTGGCTGGATAATTTTGCTTACCATATTCGTTTACAATGGTGGATGTTTATTGTACCTGTTATCGTTCTCTTCATCACCACCATTCTAATAGTTTGTGCTCAATCACTCAGAACAGCATTGTCAAATCCGGTGAAGTCATTGAAGTATGAATAAAAATTGCCACTGAAGCTCTGAGACACAGAAAATATTTTTTCAGTGCTTCTGTGCCTCCAGTAGCATTTTCAAAAAACAACTCTTTATAAAAATTGCCGCTGGAGTACTGAGACACAGAAATATTTTTTCAGTGCTTCTGTGCCACAGTGGCATTTTCAAAAAACGACTCTTTTTATTTCAAGTCTTGACTTTCCAAAGTTCAGAATCAAACCTACTTTGCACCCGGCGCAGCGAATGTAGTTTAACGTTTGTGCATAATCTTCTTCAGCAATGCCGCCTTCTTTCGCCTTTATCTCAAGAATAATATTTCCAAATATCACAAAGTCGGCATAAAAGCGATGGGGCAGACAAACACCTTTATAAGTAATCCTATATTCCTTCTCTCTTTCATAAAATATTGAGTCACTCTTGAACTCATATTCAAATGCATCTTTGTAAACAATCTCCAGAAACCCAGCGCCAAGCGTTTTGTGTATTTCAATTCCTTTAAGAATAATAGTTTCAGTTTGATCCTGAAAAGGGTAGAGAGAGGGGTCGTACTTTTTTCTTTCCATATAATAGATTAACGTTAAATGCAGTCTTGCCACTGAGGTACAGAGGCACTGAAAAATAATTTCTCAGTGCTTCAGTGCCTCAGCGGCATCTATCTTCCAAAATCATCCTGCACCCTTACAATATCATTTTCATCCGAAGGTTGTTCAGTATCGGTATGTTGCCAGATCTCGGCGATGATACCCCAGGTACTTTCTAAACCAACAAGGCGATGGCGTTGACCTTGCTTTAATTCAATAACATTTCCGATTGACAATATTTGAAGCGGACCTTCGGCATCTGTTTCACTGGTTATGACACCAGTTTTTCCGCCAATCACTTTCCAAATTTCCGAACGGCGATGATGGTATTGCCATGATAATCTTTTGTTGGGTTGAACGATTAAAATTTTCGGGCTGAGTTTACGGTTGAGTTGAATGGAAGAAAACTCACGATCCGGAAAAAAGATAGAAGCAAATTCTTTGGCCTGCTTTTCATCAATAACAAAAAATCCCCCCCATGGGCGATCGAAATCTTTCGCTACTGAGGAAAGACTTAACGATGACAAATACTTTTCAATTGATTTAAAAACTTCCTGCTTATCAGCATTAACAGCGAAATCCAGATTCATATTAGTTTGGGTAAGGTGCAAATTAAACAAAGTTTTCAGGAGGCTCCTAACGGAGACAATTCACCTACGTTATTTTTTCCGGAGACAAATACGATTTATCCGGCTCTGTAGGTGCCTCCTGATGGGATCGCATGACACAATCAGTGTAAAAAAAATGCTACGACAATCTTTTATAAACTTCAATCAATCCTCTCCCATTGTGATACGGACACTTCCATGGCCCCGCTTTTTCTTCCTTGTAATTCACCTCGCCGTTTCGATGTACCATCCAATGCCATTCACCATGTTCATGATCAATGAGATTATTTTTAATGAAAGACCAAACCTCATTCGTCTTCTCTAAATATTTTTTATCATTGGTAATTTGCCAGGCATTCACCAACCCAACCATAGCCTCGACTTGAGGCCACCAGTGCTTATCGCCATCAAGAAACTCACCCGGTTCCACTTCATTCATGAGTCCGCCATCCTTATCAAGACCATCGGCAATAGTTTTATCTACTGTCCTGATCGCTAACGCCTGAATTTCCTTGATGAGACTTTCATCACCCAGACTATATGCAGCTTCACATAGTAACCAGCTACCTTCTATATCGTGACCAAACGAAGTCTTTGTTGATTGCAACTTCCAGTGCTCATCAAAAAATAAATCGTACTGAAAATTTTTGTTAATGATCTTTTCCTGAAAAATCTTAATGAGATTATACAATTGCTTACCGAGATAGTCATCTTTCCACGCCTGATAAAGAACAGTGTAAGCTTCCAACACATGGAGATGGGTGTTCATCGTCTTCTTCGCGTTTGCATCTTTATCACTAAGACGTAAGTCTTCCAGTAAATTCCACCGCTCATCAAAAGCTTCAAAGTAGCCATTTTCTTTTGCATCAAAGCTGTATCGTTCGATGAGATGAAAGAACTTTATCGCCTCTTTCAAACTCTCTTCATTTTTGGTCGCAAGGTAATATTCCGTAAAAGCGTAAAGAGCAAATGCCTGCGCATATACCTGCTTCTTACTTTGAAGTGGGTTACCCTGATAGTCAACCATCCAGAAAACACCACCGTTGACTTTATCAATAAAGTGATGAATGATATAATGATAGGCCCTGTCAGCCACTTGAAAATACGTCGGATCGTTAAAAGTTCTGGCAGCTTTGGAGAAAGTCCAGAGGATACGCGTGTTCAGAATGATTGCTTTTGGGGCATTCTTTTCCAATACATCATGACCATCGCGTTTTCCATAGAAGCCTCCATACTCGGGATCAACCATTTTGTTTATCCAGTATGGAAAAATGTTTTCCTTCAGTTCCTTCAGCAGTTCGTCAACCGGAACCAATTGTGACTTCGTTTTTGCCTCCATGAATTTTCTGAATCACAAATTCTTTTTCATCCACTCCAGGTTTTTTCCGATCATTTTACTTCTCACAGCCACGCTGGCCGCAGAGCGGAAATCATCTTCGGGTGTATTTATACAATAGTCGACCAGTTTATCAACAGTTGTTGTAGCAACATGCATGCGTGTATCAGATGATCCATAGTAAATAAATACATCACCATTCGCTTTTGCCACCCAACCATTGGAGAATGTAACGTTGGAAACATCTCCAACACGTTCGTCACCTTCCGGTGCAATGAAATGACCACCGGGACGGTGAATCACCTTTGATGGATCTTTCAGATCGGTCATAAACATATACAATACATAACGCAGGCCTGCTGCAGTATTTCGCACGCCATGTGCAAGATGCAACCATCCTTTCGTTGTTTTAATGGGTGCAGGTCCCTGACCGTTCTTTACTTCTTTAATGGTGTGATACATCTTCGGTTCGATAATCTTTTCGTCGTTGATGATCGCTTTCTCCATATTATCACACAATCCCCAGCCAATACCGCCACCTTTACCGGCATCGATAAATCCATCCTGGGGACGGGTGTACATAGCGTATTTTCCATTGATGAATTCCGGGTGAAGAACGACGTTCCGTTGTTGCCCTCCGCGCGTAATTAAATCCGTAAGGCGTTCCCATTTCACCAGATCTTTTGTTCTTGCTATTCCGCATTGCGCACTGGCCGCCGACTGGTCGAAGTCCGGAGCGTTAGGATCTCTTCTTTCTGTGCAGAACAATCCATAAATCCAGCCGTCCTCGTGTTTAGTAAAGCGCATGTCATAAACATTCGTATCCGGTATTTCGGTTTCAGGCATTATGATTGGAAAATCCCAGAAACGAAAATTGTCAATTCCATTTTCACTTTCAGCTATTGCAAAAAATGATTTACGATCTACACCCTCAGCGCGAACTGCCAACACTATTTTCCCATTCCACTCCATTGCACCGGAATTAAATGCCGCATTCATTCCAAGCCGTTCCATTAAGAATGGATTTGTTACAGGATCAAGGTCGTAGCGCCAAAACACAGGGGTATGCGCTGCGGTAAGGACAGGATACCTGAAGCGTTGATAAATGCCGTTGCTTTCCTGGAACGGTTCGTTTTTTCGGGTAATTAATTTTTCGTGATTACTGAAGAGCTGTTTAACTTTTTCAATGTGCTGCATAAATTCTATACGTTCAATATTTCAATTTCATTTTGAATTCAAAAAGGGTTTAATACATTCCAGGGCTACTTAAGAGGACAAAATTATTGTTCCTTAAGCAAATTCAAACGGTCTCAACATTTTTCGAAGGTACGACAGGTTGAGTTTGTTCATTTAATGGGACAGTTCCTTCGTCCTCTTTTTTCAAATGATCATACCAATTCTTTTTCAGGATTAATGTAGTGACCAACAAAATGCCAATGCTGGTGATCAGGGGAAGTTCTTCTTTTAGAATTATATATATAGGAGTAACCGTAAGCGTGGTTTGCCAAACAATTCCAACAGCAACATTGAACATATCACGTTTAAAATTTTTGTTCTCTCTGAATGAAGGATTCTCCGCCAACACTTTATCACGGATAGGCTTCCAAAAACCCCATGGGCGAACAGATTTATAAAAACTCTTTAAAACACTTTCATCGGTGGCTGGCGCTGCATATGTACCGGCGATACATCCTAAAAATGAAACCAGTAATGTGATGGGGAAATAATATAACGGAAGCACACTCGCAAAAATCTGTGGAAAGATCATAGAGGCAATAATTCCGGAAGCCATTCCCCAGAAATAACCATGTCCGTTAAATCTCCACCAATGCCACTTCAAAACATTGGCAGCGATATAACCACCATACAATGCTGATACAATCCATTGTATTACACTATTAATGTCCATGACCACCATTCCGATCACGGTACTCACAACAACAACAAGCAGTGATATCAGGTAACTGTAGTTAATAAGTTTTTTCCGATCTGCGTCAGGGTTAATGTACTTCAAATAAATATCGTTGATCAAATAGGCCGGCGCTGCATTTACTGTTGATGCGAAGGTTGACATGAACGCTGCCAATAACCCTGCTAGAAATAGTCCCATCAATCCCACAGGCACGAACTCATTAATGGCTAATGGTAACACTCTCTCAAAATCTACACTTGAACCCGAACCAGCAAATTGATCTTGCATAAACACAATAGCAAGAACAGTGAAACCTGTAATCATGAAATACCGGGGGAACAACAATACAACGGAAACAAATCCACTCATCTTCGCCGCTTCAGAAGGACTTTTTGTAGCCAATACTTTTTGCATATCATAATTCGGCGCAGGACCAGCCATACTGGCGAAGATTCCTTTGAATAACATCATCATGAAGAAGACACCAAAGAGAGAAAATCCATCGGCAGCAATTTTATCATTCACTGAAGGAAGAATGTTGGACCAATCCAATCCCAACTCCCAACCGAAGAAAAGGTTATTCCATCCGTTAGGCACCATGGTCTGCAAAACATCGGGATCAACTTTATTCATGGCGATGATGCCAATGATAAAACAGGAAACCGTCATGATGGCGAATTGAAGAAGATCCGTCCATACAATGGACATCATTCCCCCCAGGATAACATAGAGTGTTGCAATGGAAGTTAAAACAATGCCATAGAAATAAGTTACCTGTTCAGGATTGAGATCGAGCGGAACGTAAGGTGACACCAAACTCCAGGGAACAAACGCTTCAATAAATTTTCCTATTCCGATAAATCCATAACTCAAAAATCCAAGCGCACTTAGAATCGCAAAAGCCACCACTACCATGTGCGACATGGTTGACCCTTTCCCTTCTCCAAACCTGGTTTTGATCCACTCCGCACCTGTTAGTACATTAGACCTGCGTAGCCATGCCGAAAGGTAGATCATCATGAAAATCTGGTTGAATACCGGCCACAGCCAGGGCACCCAAACACTTTTAATTCCATACACAAAAAATAAAGTCACCATCCACATGGTGCCCGAAATATCAAACATACCGGACGCATTCGACAAACCAAGCATGTACCACGGCAGGGTATTGCTACCCAAGAAGTAACTCTTAATATTTTTAGAAGCCCGCTTCTTCAGCATGAAGCCAATGACCACTGTTGCCAGTAAATAAATCAGTATAATGGATACATCAAGAATTTTCATTTCCGCGTGAGAGGTTTGTTAAGTGTATAGAAGTTTTGAATATCACTTTCAAAAAACGTTTTAGGATCATCGTAAAAAATCACAAAGTCTTTTTCGGCAGAGTGACCCTTGAACGGTACATAGTGGTGCGTTTTATTAGCATTGCGCCATACCAGCATATAAGCGATCTTAATATCTGATTTTTTGATGGGCTCCAGGATTGCTCTTCTAAACCATTCCGGATTTTGAATTCCTTCCAGACCAGTCTCTGTCAGTGCAGCTACTTTATTTTTCTCCTGCGCAATAGTAGAAACCGCTTTGAGGGTTGTTGCAAAATCGGTTTGTTGCTCGGCTATCGTTCGTTCATTCCATTTTGCACCTACGTCCATGTAGTTATCCAGGCCTAAGATGTCAACATAGGTATCACCAGGATAGGCATATAAATAAGTTGTTTTAAAATCGTCGAGGTTTGTACGGCTGCGGTCAGGTGACCATGCATAAATCAAATTGTGCAATTGCTTTTTGTCTCTTAAATATTCAATAGTAAAACGCCAGAGCTTAATGTATTCTTCTTCGGTACAATTCCCTTTTCCCCACCAAAACCAATCACCGTTGTGTTCATGCCACGGCCTGAAGATGATGGGAATGGGAGTAGTCCCTGACTTGCACTTATTTAAGAAGCCGGCAAGAAGGTCGAGTTGCTTAAGAAACTCAGCATGCACTTTACCTCCCGGCAAAATATCTTTCACGGCAGGAGTTTTATCCCACGAATCATTTTTTGTAACAGGATTATCAACGTGCCATGAAATAGTGTTGATACCCCCACGTTGATAATTTTGCTTTATCCAATTCAGCATTTTATCAAACGATACACTATCAATGTTCATGGGATTGGCAAGGCTTTTACCAACATCCCAGCCATGAACGGCGGGATAAGATCCTGTGACGTCTTTCACATCCGATCTTCCCTCCTGCGCTCTCCATCCAACGCCATAGGCATCTGTATCCTGATGGCCGAATAAGAATCCCTGCTCAGAAATTCTTTTGAGGTTTTCGTATAAAGCTTTAGTTTCTGAGGTTGCCTTCTTATCAAGAAGCTGCCCGGAGACCATTACCGGGCTGGCCATTATCAACGCAAAGGCAAAGAGCCTGGTTAGTTTTTTATGATGATACATTATTCTATAGTTGGGTTTACTTTTATTCGTTTTCCAAAGTCGTGCAAAATGGAGAATAACGGATAAAACGAAGTGTACCGAAATTTTCTAAAAAGGGGTTGAAATGTTAACAGTGAGGTTAAGGGTGAGATTTGAATGCTTGAAGGGATTTTTTTTTACAAACTTAAATTAAACGATTATTTTAAATAAAATGCTAGACTGAGGATAAGAAGATTCTCGTGATTAAGATGCATTGTACGACTGGATGAACTGATCTTACATTAAGGATTTACAATAGTATGCTGTACTAAACTAAAATGTTATCATCAATATTCATGAACAAATTCATCAAACGATATAGACCTGCATACTTCCGAGACAGAGATGCCACAATTGACCTCTCTGGGAAAATTATGTAAAGGACTTTTGTACAGCAGTTGAAAGATTTAAAGATACTCGTAAAAGAGACCTTAACAATTGATTTTTTCTCGAGTAGCAGTAGCATATCCCCTTGGTGTATTCCCTTCCACAATGCGATAAACATTTCGCGGTATTTTTAAATCAATTCTACTTTGACAGTTCCACCTACAGGAAACCCCAATGGAGTTTTTAATCGATTTCCAAACACTAAATCTGAAACTCATTCTACCCTCCAAAGCAAAATAAAGTGGAGGAATCCCCAGTAACGTCTCTGATTAAAGCATGTTGACCGGAAAGTCAAATTACGTATCTTTGTTCTATGACAATCAAAATTAGCAAACGTGACTCTGCAAGTTCTAAAGCACGAAAGCTTGCCAAAGCTACTGCCAAATCAAAAAGTATCAATTGGGACAAATATTTTGGTAAGATAGACTTTCCGTTTGATGCCCTTGCCTACCAGCGTAAAATAAGGAATGAGTGGGGTAAATAACATCCTGGTTGATACCAATCTAATCATTTTTGGTATTGGAGGAGTCCGGGAAGTGCGTGAGTTGCTGGAAGGACGTACACTTTTATCTCCGTTATCACTGAAATAGAACTATTAAGTATTCCCTTCCAAAAACCGTCAGATGAGCAATTGATGCGTGATTTTATTTCCAATTGCTTCCTCATCGAACTCGATGCAGAGGTTAGACGTCAGGCGGTACTGATACGGAAGAGACATAAAACAAAGCTACCTGATGCTGTGATAGCTGCTTCATCTATAGCTAAAAGACTAACGCTGTTCACAGCCGACAAAGGTTTTGCTAAAATTTCTGGCTTAAATGTAGTTATTGTTTGAGCTGTTGTATTACAATACACATTACCTGCCATCAGTCCCTTTCCTCCCTTCCTTTGACAAGATATAGCGATACAAACTTTCAATTAAACTCCGATAGCTGAAACAAAGCTTTCCTGGAATCGTATCAACAATTTGATCTAGCGTATGACCAGTTTTAACGAGGCTTATCATAGGGTTTGGGAACACTTTAATAAAATTGTTCCCTTTTCGAAAGAAGAATTCGATATGGTGGCTAACCTGTCGGAGCCCCAACGATTAAAAAAGGGTGATCTTGTTTATAAGCAAGACAATATCCCCACTTATGGCGGATTTATCCTGGAAGGAGTTATGCGTCATTTCCATGCAAACAAAGACAGCCGCGAAGACACAACGGTCAGTTTTGAATTTGAAAATTCCTGTTTTGGAGATTTAAGAAGCATTTTTTACGAGGAACCCGCCGTCACTTCACTTCAAGCGCTTGAGGATACACTGATTCTTAAACTTGAGAAAGAGAAATACCTCCACTTGTTTGATAACTGCAAATCCTTTTCCAAGCTCATGCTGCTGATTACGGAAGATCGTTATAACGATTTAATTTATGAGACCATCCGCAGAAAGAACGAGCAGGCAGAGCAACGTTACCTCAAAATGCTGAACATCTACCCCCGTATTCTCCAGCGTGTTCCGCAGCGGTATGTAGCATCATACCTCGGCATCAAACCCCAATCCCTCAGTCGTATCCGTAAAAACATTATGATGCAGGAGCGTTCGGTAAGTCGTGCTGCCTGATTCGGCGCACGAGGAAAATCCAATGTCGTTACCGGTTAGCTCCGGTGGATCTGCCCTGACAATTTCACACTTTGCCGAAAGAGCACAATTGTTTACCTTTCCGGTTCTGTGTATAGGCAAGCGGGCGAAAGGTGAGCCATATGCTTCAGTCAAAACTATAAGAAAGCATCATGACGTTCTGTAAACAGTTTTCCTTATCCTCTCTTTTCTTATTCCTTTTTTATTTTTTCCCTTCTGTATTGCCGGCACAAACGGTCCGGATCAACGAAGTAATGTCTTCGAACGCATCAACCATTACCGATGAAGACAGTGATTTTAATGATTGGATCGAATTGTATAACCAAGGCCCTTCTGCGGTAAACCTGTCGGGCCACGGGCTTTCTGACAATTCCAGTCAACCGTTCAAGTGGACATTTCCAAACGTAACCATAGCATCCGGTGAATACCTGCTTGTATGGGCTTCCGGAAAAAACCGGACTGCACCAGGCAGTCCGCT
The DNA here is from genome assembly GCA_964521255.1 of uncultured Roseivirgaceae bacterium. GTDB lineage: Bacteria > Bacteroidota > Bacteroidia > Cytophagales > Cyclobacteriaceae > ZC4RG29. The sequence continues at coordinate 99,941 of CAZFRM010000014.1, read as the reverse complement.
GCACACCAACTTCAGCATCGGGGCTGAAGGAGAGGATATCCTGCTGACTCACCCCAACGAAGGTCTTATTGATACCGTAGAACCAGTAGCTATACCGTCAGATATGTCATACGGCAGGCAACCGGATGGAAACGGCGGCTGGTATTTTTTCAATGCCCCGACACCGGGAAGCACCAATACAACATCCACCGGCTATGAAGCCCTTCTGCAGGCACCCTCGTTCTCACATTCCGGCGGTTTTTACAATGCTTCCTTCTCATTAAATATTACCGCAGACCCGGACGCCATCATTCTTTACACACTGGATAGTTCCGACCCGGATGAAGCCAACCTCGCCGGCGTGACATATACCTATAAAAATCAATACCCACAGAACCCAGGCAACTCCTTCGGGCCAATTCTCAACGGATCGTACCGTACGTTCAGTTACACAGCTCCCCTATCCATCACAGATCGCTCTACGGAACAGAACCGTCTCACCGGCCGTTCTTCCACGTATGACCAATCTCCCTGGTATGCTCCTGCTTCGCCGGTGTTTAAAGGAACAGTTATACGGGCAAGGGCTGTAAAGGGGGGACATATGCCCAGTGAGATCGTTACGCATACCTTCTTCGTTACACCGGAAGCACAGGCCCGTTATACCTTGCCGGTGGTGTCCATTTCCATGCAGGAGAATCTGCTTTTTGGTTATGAAGAAGGCATCTACACGGCCGGAAAAACTTTTGACGACTGGCGCACGCAAAACCCGGGAGCACAAGCCGACGGCGGCGTGATGGCTAATTATCACCGAGACGGCGACGCGGCGGAATATCCCGGCCATGTGGAAATATTTGATCCCCAGGCAGGTACGATCATCGACCAGCGGATGGGGATGCGCATCCACGGCGGATGGAGCCGTTCGTTTCCCACCAAGAGCCTCCGGCTGTATGCACGAAATGAATATGGTAAATCGCATTTCGATTACCCTTTGTTTTCAGAACGATCTTCTACCGAATATAAAAGGCTTCTCTTGCGAAACTCCGGCAACGACTGGGATCATACCTACTTCCGCGATGCAGCCATACAGGCAGTAGCCTCACCGTTGAATATCGACCGGCAGGCATACCGTCCGGCGGTTGTGTTCCTGAATGGTGAATACTGGGGCCTGCTCAATATGCGTGAGCGGTACGACAAACATTACCTGAACCGGATGTACGGTGTGGATGCCGAAAACCTCGACATCCTTGAAAATAACCGCACCCCCGATGAAGGTGATGCTGCTCATTACAACGCCACGATCAGCTATATACAGGCTAACGGGCTCGTACAGGATCAGCACTATGAGCACATCAAAACACGGATCGATGTTGATAACTTTATTGATTACCAGATCATACAGATATTCGCGCGCAATACCGACTGGCCCGGCAATAACATAAAGTTCTGGCGACTGAAGACCAGCCAGTACCAACCCGGTGCACCGTATGGACACGACGGAAGATGGCGCTGGATGCTTTACGATACGGACTTCGGATTTGGAATATGGGATAATACCTATACGCATAACACGCTGGCTTTTGCCGCGCAGTCCAACGGGCCGGACTGGCCCAACCCTCCGTGGTCAACCTTTCTTTTCCGGGAGCTGCTGAAAAATGAAAAATTCAAAACGGCTTTCATAAACCGCTTCGATGACATGCTGAACTCCGCTTTTCTGCCGGAGCGTACCACAGCCATTGTAAATGAAATGAAGCAGGCATATGTGCCGGAGATGGCCGAACACATTGCCCGCTGGAAAGTACCTTCCAGCGTCAATACATGGAACAACCGGGTAAATGTTATGCTTAATTTCGTGCAACAACGGCCGGCCTACCAGCGCCAGCACATCCGTAATTATTTTGGGTTGGGCGCAGATATAAACCTTACCGTCAATGTTTCCGATCCGCAGCATGGCCATGTTCGGGTGAATACGCTGGAAATAAAAAGTTCAACACCCGGCCTCAGTGAAAATCCTTATCCGTTTTCAGGAGCCTATTTCCGGGGCGTGCCGATGGAAGTGGAAGCCATACCTGCCCCCGGTTACCGGTTCGCCGGATGGGAAGGCATAGCCGGTGGCAATACAGCAAAAATCCAGTTTACACCCGAAGGAAATATTTCCCTGACAGCTCATTTTGTACAGGGTGAGTCAACCCAACTCATGCACTACTGGAATTTTAATGATACCGGTGCATTACAGGAACCCACTTATACGACAGAAGGCGCAGCAATCACGGTTACCGAGGGCCCCAGCACAGAAGTGACGGATGGGAATGGTAATGGCTTTTCGGGTGAAAATGTACGACTGGGCGACAATACCGGAACGCACCTTCGCATCAACAATCCATTAGGCGCGGGCATCCTTTTCACATTGCCGACTACGGGGTATAAGGATATTGTATTGAAGTACGAAACACGAAGGTCAGGGCAGGGAGCCGGGATCCAGGTCGTTGAATATACTACCGATGGAGTCTCGTTCGAAGAATTTGAAACCCTGGTAATTATCGATGGTGACCCGGTTTTGTATACGTTCGATTTCACGGAAGTGGAAGCGGCCAATGACAATCCGGATTTTGCCGTGCGCATCACATTTGAGCAAGGCACCGGTAGCACAGTTGGCAATAACCGTTTTGACAACGTAACGGTTGACGGGGCACCGCTCGAAGGCACGAATGTTCCGCCCATAGTAGCGCAACCGGCAGGCCTGATAACCCTGATCGAAGGAGGAGAGAATCATGTTCTTGACCTGAATACCGTTTTCACGGATGTCAATGGTGATCTGTTGACATATACCGTGACCAGCAGCGCTCCGGATTTTGTAGTGGCGGAACAGGTGGAGAATACGCTGACCCTGACACCCCTGCGTCGCGGGGATGCAACGATAACCCTATTGGCCGATGACGGCCAGGCCACACCGGTCTCTCATGTGTTCCGCGTACTGGTGTACCCTGAGGCCTTTGTTCTAAGGGATGCTGATTTTACGTTCGGCCAATGGAGCAGTGATCACCCGGAACGGACGTATCCCGATCACATGATCTTCCTGCAAAGTGACATCGCTGATCCACGTATAGACTACCCGCTGTTGTATCCTTATTATGTTGCTCATGACGACTACCATGCCGATGATGAAGCTACTATCGGGTTTCCGTACAAAAGCACGGGCAGAAGCAGGCTTAACGGACTGGGCGACGAAGGCATCTCCTTTATTAACACCGGCCGCGGCAGGGATCTTGGCGGGGCCTTGCTGGCCATCAACACAGAGGACCTGGATGCTGTTCACACCAACTGGCTGTGCGCAACCCTTTTGCAGAACGCAAGGGTATATGGAATAGATTTACAGTACAGGATCGGCACGGAAGGCGCCTTCATCAATGTTCCGGATGCCGGTTATGTTACCGGGACCGACGGACATACCCGTTCATTTTCTTCTGTACAGTTACCTGCTGATGTACTGGGGCATCCCTATGTACAGCTTTTATGGAGGTACCACCATCTCACCGTCACAAGCGGGCCGCGCGCGCAGTTGAGACTGGATGATATCGTGGTGGCAGGCACACAGGCTACAGTAGTTTCAACTGACAACAATATCCAGGCGGAAGGACGAATCATTTATCCTAACCCTGTGGCGGATGAAACGTTCATACAGTTTACCCTGAAAAGGGAGAGCAAGGTAACAATAACGGTAACCGACATGATGGGCCGGGCTCAACATATTGTGGCGAACGAAACATTAGGTCAGGGAAGTCATGAGCGTATACTGAATACTTCCGCCTTTTCGCAGGGCAGCTACATTGTTACGATTCAAACCGCCACCGGGACTACACACCATAAAATCATAAAGTACAACCCATGAGGGTACCGTCCATTCGAGTTGATCCCTTTGTCTATAGTCTTTCCGATTCACTACAAAACAGCCTACCGGTGCAAAAGCTGTGGTTTTGAATTCAGCCGTTAAAGGTTAACCACACTGTATTAGATACCAATTTTGTAAACAGGCAAGCATTTCGGCCAGGGATAGGAGTGGAAAGCCCGAAGCGCGCTGGTGATGCGTGCCGGCCGGACTTGGAACGGATAGCCCGGCCCGAGGAACGAGGGGGCCGCCAAACAAAAGATCCGGGCAAAAATGTCGTACGTCAGTGGAATTCGGGTTGACCATTCCTTTAGCGAAAATCCCGCATTTGTACTACCTTTGAGCCCATTTTTAAAATAATTGCTATGCCAGGGACCGAATTATTTGGGGCCGAAGAAAAAAAAGAAATTAACGACGTGCTCGAAACGGGCATTTTCTTCCGCTACAACCATGAGGCGCAGCGCAAAGACATCTGGAAAGCGCGCGATTTCGAAAATGAAGTAAAGAAAATAACGGGCGCCAAATACGCTCATGCCGTTTCCAGTGGCTCAACTGCGGTATCATGTGCACTTGCCGCTGCAGGAATTGGAGCGGGTGATGAAGTTATCGTTCCTCCTTTTACTTATATCGCTTCAGTGGAAGCCGTTTTATTCTGCGGAGCACTTCCGGTTTTTGCTGAGATTGATGAAACGCTTTGCCTGAGTCCGGAAGGAATAAAGGCAGCTATCACGCCAAAGACAAAAGCCATACTCCTTGTACATATGTGCGGAGCCATGGCACGAGTAGATGAAATTCTTGCCATTTGCAAAGAACATAAACTCACATTAGTTGAAGATGCGGGTCAGGCTTTTGGTGCGTCATATAAAGGAACTTCAGTTGGTCTGCTGGGGAAAACAGGTTCATATTCGTTCGACTTTTTTAAGATAGCCACTGCTGGCGAAGGCGGAATATTTGTGACGAATGACGAACAGTGCTACAAATTCGCAGACAGCTATTCGGATCATGGACATGACCATATTGGAAGCAATCGTGGAATGGAGAATCACCCTATCCTCGGATTTAATTATAGAATCAGCGAGTTGCATGCTGCCATTGGTGTAGCACAAACCCGTAAGGTTCCTTATATACTTGAGACGAATAGAAAACATAAGAAATTTCTTATGGACCGGTTAGCAAAAGTACAGGGCGTTGAATTCTCAACGTTAGTAGATTCTGCCGGCGACTCCGCTACATTCCTTAATATACTCTTGCCTGATACCGATTCAGCAAAGCGGGTAGTAGAAGAATTTAACAAAAACGGTGTGGGTGGATTCAATTACTGGTACATCAACATGTATCACTTCATCAACCAGTGGACACACCTTACGCAATTAAAATCTGCTGCTAAATTACCTATTCACCACTTTGGCGCACCCCAGGATTATCTTAACTTAAACCTACCGAAGTCACAAGAAGTTATCGGACGTCTTATCTCCTTTGGCATAAGAGTTACATGGACCGAAGAAGATCTTAAGAATCTGGCCGATAAAATTTCTACTAGTATTCAAAAAGCATTAGCGACCATTCATGCATAAAAATTTCAAAGGCATTGAAAAAACTGTTTTCGGAAGAGGCAGTTTTGATCAGCTGGGTTCGATATTGGACGAAAAGCGTCAGGATAATGGCAAGTTCATGCTTTTTATCGTTGACCAATACTTTAAAGGAAAGCCGCTCGAAAAGCGTATTCCCGTAAAGAAGGAAGATGTGATAATGTTTATCGATGTTGATACGCATGAACCTACTACACAACAGATCGATGGTATTCGCGATAGCATTCTTTCATCCAAAGGGCTACCGGCCGGTGTTGTAGGAATTGGTGGAGGAAGCATTATGGATATTGCAAAAGCAGCATCGTTAATGTTCACCAATGAAGGTTCGTCAACTTTGTACCAGGGATTAAACCTCATCAAGAAACCGGGTATTTATCACCTTGGTGTTCCAACCATTTCAGGAACAGGTGCAGAAGTTTCAATGACTGCTGTTCTTACCGGACCGGAAAAAAAATTGGGATTAAAATGTGAGTGGACCGTTTTCAACCAGGTAGTTCTTGATCCTGAACTGATCGCATCGGTTCCTCGCAACTGGTGGTTCTATACAGGTATGGACACCTACATTCATTGTATTGAATCTGAGAACGGAATATATAATAACGCATACAGCCACGCTTATGCGGAACAGTCATTAAAGCTATGTCGTGAAATCTTTCTCGGAAAAGACAGCGGTCAAACACCGGAGAATGATGACAAGTTGATGGTCGCTTCTCTTATGGGTGGCTTGAGCCTAACGTATTCAGAAGTTGGCGTATGTCATGCACTTTCGTACGGGCTATCCAAGATTCTGGGCATGCGTCACTGCTTTGCGAATTGCGTCGCTTTCAACCATCTCGGTGATTATTATGATGAAGGCGTGAAAGAATTTAAAGAAATGGTGAAGAAACACAAGATCGATCTTCCACAGAATTTGTCGAAAGACTGGACAGACGAACAGATCACCGCGATGGCAAAAGTAACTTACAATCTTCCCCACATGTGGAACCATGCCTTGGGTACAGATTGGAAAGAGAAGATCACGTTGAAAGATATGGAGGGGTTATTTAGAAGACTGTAACCCCCCGGCCCCCTAAAGGGGGGGAAGTAATATTCAATCAAGTAAACCAAAGTCCCCGCCAGTTGGTGGGGATTTAGGGGTAACAATAAAACCAAAAGACAATGAGCAAGAAAATCGTAAATGTTGGAAACATACCTTGTGGAGCAGATGAGTTATTCCTCATCTCGGGCCCTTGTGTAATTGAAGAAGAAAGCATCATGATGAAGACCGCGGAAAAACTGAAAGAAGTTTCTCAGCGCCTTAAAATCAATATCATTTACAAGTCATCTTTTCAAAAAGACAATCGCAGCAGCCTGAAATATTATAAAGGACCGGGTCTTGATAAAGGTGTTAAAATATTGGCAAAGATTCGTGAGCAATTCGGATTTCCTGTGCTTACGGATGTACATTATCCGGATCAGGCAACGGCTGCTGGCGAAGTACTGGATGTAATTCAGATTCCAGCATATCTATGCATGCAAACCGATTTGATGGTAGCCTCTGCAAAAACAGGAAAGGTTGTTAACATCAAGCACGGCCAGTTCCTTGCACCGGACAATATGAAACACCCGGTAACAAAATGTGTTGAAGCAGGTAACGATCAAATCATTCTTACCGAACGTGGTTATACCTTTGGTTATAACGACCTGATCGTAGATCCGCGCAGCTTCTATCATATGGGCAAACTTGGTTATCCTGTTGTATTTGATGTTACGCACTCTATCCGTAAATATGGAATACCAAGCGCCGATGCGAAAGGTGGAGCAAGGGAGTTTCTTCCCGTACTATCAAGGGCTGGTATTGCTTCAGGCGTGGATGGATTATTCGTAGAAACTCACCCGGAACCCGATAAGGCTTTGTGTGACGCCGCAAGTCAGCTGTGTGTTTACGATCTCGAAGAATTCCTGAAACCATTACTGGAACTTCACCAGATTGAAGTGAAGTACCGGGATCGCCAGGTTGTACCGGCGTGATGGTTTAATCGTGGGCAACGACCAAACTATTCATACTTTTAAATGTTAACTAATACACAACGATTAACTGAAAACTTTTAACGGACAACTATTAACTGATAACCAATAACTGACACATGGAATTATATCTTGATTCAGCCGACCTCAAAGAAATAGAAGAGGCAGCCAAGCTTGGTTTTCTAACCGGCCTTACCACTACCCCCACCTTTATGCACCGTGGTGGTGTAAGCGATGTGGATGGGTTAATTGTCAAATTATCCAAGATGGTGCCTGTTCTTCAGATTGAGGCGTTGGGCGATACAGCAGAAGATGTTTTGAAAGAAGCACGCCGTCAACTGGACCTGGGTCTTGATCCTAAAAAAACAGTATTTAAAATTCCAGTTTCGCTGGAAGGTGTTCGCGCTTGTCACATGCTTCGCAAGGAAGGTTTGCTTGTGAATGTCCATTTAATTTACACACTCCAACAGGCTTATATGGCTATGCAGGCAGGAGCAACTTATGCTTGTCCTCTAGTTGGTCGCTTGCAAGATCAGGGTCATGATGCCCTTTCATTAGTTGAGCAGTGCGTGTTTGCTGCCGATCATTATGGTTATGATACTAAAATAATGTTCTCCTCTGTACGCAATGCTGAGCATGTACGCAACGCGCTGAACATAGGAGTGCACACCATCACTGTTCCCTGGAAGATCATGAAGTCATTAACAGAGAACAGCTTTACAACCTTGGGTACCGATCAATTCATTGAACACACTCGCTTAATGACGGTAAAAGTAAAAGATGCCATTAATGGCGTTAACCCTACCGTTACTGCAGATACCGCAGTAATGGATGCTATTGTTAAAATGACTGAATATGGTTTTGGCGCCGTTACGGTGGTGAATAAAGATGGAAGTCTTGTAGGTGTCTTCACCGATGGCGACCTGAGAAGAAAAATTCAAGCCGATGGTCGTGATGTACTGAAGAAAAATATGGGCGACTTTACCTATGGATCACCCATCGCCGTAGATGCCAATTCACTGTTGAATGATGCATCAGCACTTTTCAAGAAAACAAATGTTGATACTATTCTTGTTACTGAATACGGTAAACCAGTTGGTATGCTTGACATTCAGGATCTGAAAGCGAACAGCAGTAATTAGTTATCAGTTAATCGTTATCCGTTATTAGTGTTTACTTTTATACTTGTAACGGATAACTGATAACTTCTCAATGACTCACCTCGAAAAGATTTTCACTCAACAAGGCGGCACATTCTGCATACCTGTGGGCGGGCTACAGCAAAAGCTTAATCGCATTAAAGCATACATTTTCGATTGGGATGGCGTGTTTAATGATGGTATCAAAAATGAGCATGGCAGCAGCTCGTTCAGTGAGGTAGATGCTATGGGTACCAACCTCCTTAGGTTTTCGCATTACATCGCCAGGAAGAAAATGCCTATCGTATCCGTTATGTCGGGAGAAAAAAATATTCTTTCCTTTCAGTATGGGAAACGTGAACATGTTCATGCTGTATATTTCAGAGTTAAAAATAAACGTCAGGCTTTTGATCACTTCATCCAGGAGCATGAATTAAAACCAAACGAGGTCGCTTTTGTTTTTGATGATGTGCTGGATCTTTCCCTCGCTGAAGCCTGCGGCATACGAATAATGATCGATCAAAAAGCCAATCCACTCTTTAAGAATTATGTAATCAAAAACGAGCTTGCTGATTACACCACAGCACAGCCCGGTGGAAGTTTTGCTGTTCGCGAAGCTTGTGAATTGCTAATCGGTTTACAGGGAAATTTTGACCAGACTATACAACATCGCCTCCGTTATTCATCAGATTACGAGGCCTACTATAATGAGCGCCAACAAATTCCTACAGGATTTTTCACCTGGAAAGAAAATATAATTGAGAAAGTAGAAGAGCAATGAACCATGCGAGGTTCAAAACAAAAACTTTCCAGGTAGTCTCTAACGATTGCATTTATTAATGGGCATCTCTAAAAACTATTTTTTATTGGCCTCATCCCTTCCCTTCTCCGAAAGAGAAGGACAGCGGAAGTTTTTAGAGATGCCCTAATAATCATTTTCTATTTCTAAACAGCTTTTTAGTTCAAACTGATCTGGTTAAAACTTACGAAACTGAAACTGTTATGTTTGCGTATTAATAGGGAGTTTTGATTTAGATTTAAGTGATGAGAAAAGATCTACTTGCCTACCTGGCTCTTACTGCCATCTGTTTCATTTGGGGTACGACCTACCTGGTGCTCCGGGTGGCTGTGACGCAATTTCCACCTTTTCTTTTTGTGGCCATTCGTCAGGTAATTGCCGGATTACTTCTTGCTGGCGGCATGATGATTTTCGCTAAAATCAAATTGCCGGGATGGAAATATTTATATCATCAGGCAGTTGCCGGTTTCTTTTTAATTACGTTGGGCAACGGCCTTGTTGCCTGGGCGGAGATGCATATCCCCAGTGGAATTGCCGCCGTGATCTGTTCGCTGGTGCCCGTAACGGTGATCCTCATCAACCTGATGGCGAATCGTGAAGAACGGCCCAATATCCCTATCGGTGTCGGAACTGTGCTGGGGTTCATCGGTATCGCAATGATCTTCGGCGAAGACCTTAACCAGTTTACACAGACTGGCTACTTGCTGGGTATCATTCTCATCTTTCTTGCTGTGATTGCCTGGGCTGGCGGAAGCGTCTGGGTCAAAAAGCATAACCGGCAAACCAATCTGTTTCTCAATGCAGGATTGCAAATGTTCTTTGGTGGACTCTGGTGCATACCCTTAAGCCTCACTTTTGACGACCTGTCTTCCGTTCATTGGTCCGGAGAAGCAATGTATGCCTTGCTTTATCTTATCGTGTTCGGATCCGTCATTGCCTACAGTTGCTACTCCTATGCCTTACGCAAACTACCGATGACCATCGTTTCACTTTACGCCTACATCAACCCGGTCGTTGCCGTCATCCTGGGGTGGCTGGTGCTGGACGAAAAACTTAACGCAACAATGGGCATTGCTATCATACTTACGATAGCCGGCATTTACATTGTGAACCGTGGCTACCAGTTAAGAGATGTTTGGAAGGCACAATTCTCCCGGTAAACAAACTGAATATGGTAATAGCAGAACTTTGCATTGAAGACTATAAGCCCACACACCAAATTCATTTTGAAAATCTGAACAGGACGTGGATCGAAAAATATTTCCGGATGGAGCCTGTGGATGTTTTAGTGCTGGAACATCCTGACGAATACATTATCAAACCAGGCGGAGCGATTCTTATGGCTTACTGGAAAAAAGATGTTGCCGGTACTGTAGCGTTGAAATATGTTGAACCCGGTGTATATGAATTCACGAAGATGGCAGTTGATGTAAAGTTTCAGGGAAAAGGAATTGGGCAAGCTTTATCGGAGGCGGCTATTCAAAAAACAAAAGAGTTGGGAGGACAAAAGATCATTCTTTATTCGAATACATTGTTAGCCCCGGCCATATCCCTGTATAGAAAAATTGGATTTAGGGAAATTCCAGTTGATGGACCGTACAAACGAAGTGATATAAAAATGGAGTTAGTGTTGTGATATGAAGAGCGTCAGGTGAATTATCACCGAAAACTTTTAGACAAACTATAATCTTCAAGGCATGAGCACACATTCAAATAAATTATTCAGTGATCAAAAAAATATTAGTCAGCTACTTGATAAAACGAAGAAGATAGCTGAACGGTATTTTGAGAAACAGGATGCACTGCCTCCTGGAATTCATATCCCTGATATTAATTTTGAAAACCTCCCGGAAGATGGAATAGGTGCGGAAGCTGCATTGACATTTTTCGAAAAGAATTTTGCTGATAAAATAACAAACAGTGCAGGGCCACGATACTTCGGCTTCGTGGTTGGTGGAGCAACACCCGCCGCTCTTGCCGGTGACTGGCTGGTTAGCACATACGATCAAAATCCATTTGGAAGCAACAATTCCATCGCGCCGCAGATAGAACATCAAGCCATTCATTATCTTAAGCAACTGTTTGGATTGAGTGACGAATTTTTCGGAACCTTTGTAACCGGTGCTACCATGTCAAACTTTACCAATCTTGCCGTAGCCCGTCAATGGATTGGAGAGCAGAGAGGAATTGATTTCAGTTGGGAAGGCCTTGCAGAAACAACACCAATTAAAATACTTAGCGCATCTCCACACATCAGCATTTACAAAGCGCTGTCAATGTTGGGTATTGGGAAAAAGTCAGTTGTCAAAATAAAAACACTTCCCGATCGTGAAGCTGTTGATGTGAATGATCTTGAACATCACTTACAAAAAATAAATGAACCTGTAATTGTAGTGGCTAACGCCGGAACAGTTGACACCGTTGACTTTGATGATCTTGAAGCGATTGGTGAACTAAAAAGCAAATACAATTTCTGGATGCACGTTGATGGAGCTTTCGGAGGATTTGCCGCGTGTTCAGAAAAATATTCTCATTACCTCAATGGCATTAATAATGCAGATAGCATAACGGTTGATGCACACAAATGGCTCAATGTTCCTTACGATTCAGGAATGCAGTTCACACGTCACAAGGATCTTCAGAAAAAAGTATTTCAAAACCAGGCTGCATACCTGGGTGGTGATAACGTGAGTAAAGACATACTTCATTACACGCCTGAAAATTCCCGAAGATTCCGGGCTCTACCGGCGTGGTTTACTTTGGTAGCCTATGGACGAAACGGCTATCGCGAAATCGTAGAACGAAATTGCGCTCTGGCATTTCAACTTGGGGAATGGATTGAAAACGCTGAAAACTTCAGGCTGTTGGCGCCTGTTAAAATGAATGTTGTTTGCTTCACATTAAATCAACAGAATTTGACAATGGAATCGGTGCAAAATTTTCTTGATGAGATACGGGATGATGGAAGAGCCTTCTTTACTCCTACTATATATAAAGGAGTACCAGCCATCCGAGCCGCTGTTTCCAATTGGCAAACACAGCAAAAGGATATAGAAATTGCTTTTGAAGTTTTGAGTAGAATGACCTCTACTCCTACCCCTACCCCTAAATCCCCTAAAGGGGACTTGAATGCAGTGAATGTTTAAAGTCCCCTTTAGGGGATTTAGGGGTAAAAAAATATCTTTACAATCCAATTTAAATTTTAATACTATGGCAGACATGACATCTTCTATCGCTGTTGAACGAACGAAACAATCAAGGCTTAATGAAACTGATTTCAACAACCTGGAATTCGGAAAGTACATTTCCGATCATATGCTCGTGGTAGCCTATGACGGAGGGCAATGGCAGGAAATGAAGATTGTTCCTTATGGAGAAATGCGATTGACACCAGCTATTCTCGCGCTGCACTACGGACAATCCGTTTTTGAAGGTTTGAAAGCTTTCAAAAACAAGGATGGCGACATCTGTATTTTCCGGCCACAGAAACACAGTTCACGATTAAATAAATCGCTTGAAAGAATGTGCATGCCAACCATTAGTGAAGATATGTTTGTTCAAAGTCTTCATCACCTGATTGAGTTTGATCAGGATTGGATTCCAACTACTGAAGGATCATCATTATACATTCGTCCATTGGTTTTTGCTACTGAATCTCGTTTTGGCGTGAAGATATCGGACCAATACCTCTATGTTTTAATGACTAGTCCGGTAGGACCATACTTCAGCAAACCTTTACGCTTAAAAGTTGAAGACACGTATGTACGCGCAGCCGAAGGAGGTACGGGCTTTGCCAAATGCGCCGGCAACTATGGTGGTTCTTTCTATCCTACTAATCTTGCTCGCCAACAAGGATTCGACCAGGTATTATGGACGGATGCAAAAGAACACAAATACATTGATGAAGCCGGTGTGATGAACGTTATGTTTGTACTGGATGGAAAATTGGTAACACCGAACTTAAGCTCCGCCATTCTGGAAGGTGTAACAAGAGATACAATTTTAAAACTTGCGCCTTCATTAGGTATGACAGTTGAGGAAAGAAAAGTGAGTGTAGAAGAAATCATAAAGGGCCTGGAAAATGGTAAGCTTACGGAAGCCTTCGGAACAGGTACCGCTGCCGTTGTATCGCCTATTGCAACGATCACCATCAAAGGAAAAGATTACAACTTACCATCTGTAAGTGAAAATAGTTTCCAATTAAGGGCGAAGCAGAAGTTAAACAACATTAGAATGGGTATTGAAGCCGATACCTTTGGATGGAACTACATTATTCCGCTTAGCTAAATAACTTTGTGCTCCTCTGGGATTCTTGGTGTCCTTTGTGCAATACAAGCTGTTACACAAAGAACCCGGAGAATCACAATGGAACACGAAGAATTACATATCTAATATTAATCTCATTTCATAGTGCGTGCAGTATTTTTCAAGAGCAAGGAAGAACCGTTAGTTGTTCAGCCGGTAAAAAAACCAAAGCCTGTAAAAGATCAGGTACTCATTCGTCTTCACAATGCTGCGCTCAACCATCGTGATTACTGGACTATTACCGAGCAAACACAATCATTTCCCGAAGGAATTATTCTCGGATCAGATGGAAGCGGCGTTGTAGAGATGGTGGGTGAAGACGCAGATCCACTCCTGATTGGAATGGAGGTGATTATAAATCCAAGTATGGAGTGGGGCACAAATTCAATTGTACAAGGACACGCTTTTAAAATTTTAGGTTTTCCGGATAATGGAACGTTCAGCGACTACATCGTAGTTTCCAAAAAATACATTTTTGAAAAACCTGAGCACCTGAATTTTGGACAGGCAGCAGCGTTACCATTGTCAGGATTAACTGCCTATCGTGCATTGTTCACTAAAGCAAGATTGAGAGCGAAAGAAAAAGTTTTGATCACGGGCATTGGAGGCGGCGCAGCGTTGTGGCTTCTTCAATTTGCCGTTGCCTACAAAGCAAATGTTTATGTGACTTCCAGTTCAGAAGAGAAAATTGATAAAGCAATTAAGCTTGGCGCGATTAAAGGATTCAATTATAAAGATCCTGAATGGGCTGATAAAGCTTTGAAAGAAACATCTGGCTTTGACATTATTATCGACAGCGCAGGTGGAAATCAGTTTAACAAATACATTGAACTGGCAGTGCCGGGAGGACGCATTGTAAACTTTGGGCGAACTGCTGGAAACATCACTGACCTTTCTACCCGCCTGTTGTACTGGAAACAACTTTCCATTTTTGGAAGCACCATGGGAACGAGAGATGAATTTCTTTCCATGCTTGAATTTGTTGAAGGACATAAACTGCTTCCTGTCATCGACAAAGTTTTTCCGTTGGAAAATGTAAAAGATGCTTTCGCCCACATGGAACAAGCCAATCAGTTTGGCAAAATCGTTCTTCAAATTTCTAAATAGACAATTATATCATCATGGATAAGTATCCCATCACTCCGCGAACTAAAATAACAAGGCTTCCTAAAAGAGGTGTCTATGATAAAGAAGTAATCCATTCCATTCTGGATGAAGCCCTCTTTTGCACATTGGCCTATGTAAAAGACAATACGCCTTTTCAGATACCCACTGGCTTTTGCCGCATTGAAAATAAAATTTATGTTCACGGATCGGTTGGAAGCTTTTACATGCGTGAACTCGCAGCAAACAAACCAATGGTCTGTCTAAGTGCGACGCTTATGGATGGACTTGTTCTCGCACGATCAGCTTTTCATCATTCGGTTAATTATCGTTCTGTTGTTATTTTTAGTCACCCGGAAAAAGTAACAGATCAAGGTGAACTCTACCAGGCGCTTGAAGTTTTCACTAACAAAATACAACCCGGTCGTTGGAATGATGTGAGGCAACCAACTAATAATGAATGGAAGGAAACGATGTTACTTTCCTTTCTTATTGATGAAGCGTCAGCAAAAGTTCGTACCGGTGGACCGAAAGATGATGAAGAAGATTACGCGCTTAATGTATGGGCAGGCGTCGTACCCTTAAAGTTAGAACGCCTGGCACCGATTGCTGATGAAAGATTGAAGGCAGGTTTACATCTGCCGGAATACCTGAAGTCCTAATAAAGCACAAAGCAACCTTTCAGCATTATCTTTTTGCTTTCTGCTCTGAGCTTTTTGCTATTTTCCGGTCTTAAAACTAACGCGATCATGGAAAAACAAACCCGTAGGACTTTTGTTGCAACTGCAGTTGGACTTGGCCTTTCCGCTACAGCCAGTGCTTTACCCCTGACATCAAAAAAGAAAAACATGCTTACACATCACGTATTTTTCTGGTTAAAAAATCCTTCTTCAAAAGAAGATCTTAACAAATTAATTGAAGGACTCAGAACGCTTGAAAAAATTGAAACCGTTAGAGCCATCCATATCGGTGTGCCCGCCAGCACAGAAAAGAGAGATGTAGTAGATAATAGCTATAGCGCTTCAGAACTTCTTTTCTTTGATGATGTAGCCGGGCAAGACGTTTACCAGGTTCATCCGATTCATAAAAAGTTTGTTGAAAACTATTCGCACCTGTGGGAAAAGGTCATTGTTTATGATTCTTTGTCTATCTAAAAAGAAGAAAATCAAGCTTGTCTAACAGCAAGAACCTCTCACAACAGATGTTTACCCTATACAATTTAAATCAGGCATCTATTAATAAATTGCTGTAATTTTGTTTGATCTCTTTATAAAAGAATTAACTTAACATCGTCTCCAAAGTATGTCAGGTTTTATGACACGCAATCATCGCCAGTTTTTATTAATGCTTCCTAAGGCGCGATGTCTTTTCCACATCTTATTACTACTATTCACGATCGATGCCTCAAAGGCCTTTTCACAAAAAATAATTTTCGGTAATTCTTTTTCCTACCTAAATCCTTCGAAAGATTTCGAGAAAAGCAATAATGAAGGTTTTGGAATAAAGGTTAATGGCGAGCTTGAACTACCAGGGCCACTGTCTCTGACAGCGGAATGTGGATACAACAAATGGTCTGGTGGAGAAGCTGGTGACGCGGAAGCCTGGAACGCCGTTGGAGGCTTAAAGTTAAATCTCTTTGGGCCTCTCTATACCGAAGGTCGTGTCGGTTATTATTTTGGTGAACAATTCAGTCAATTTGTTTTTATTCCATCCTTCGGGCTGAGCATCAGGCGATTTGATTTCAACCTGGGTTATCAAATGCTATATGACCACCAGTTTGTAGACGCCCGGGTTGGCTTATTGTGGGGCGGCCGCAAGTAAAAACATTTCTTCCCTTCTCATGTTTTCTTTTATATAAAAACTAAACACTATGAGAAGTATCCTTTTTCCATCAATTATTGGTTTATGCCTGGCTATTGGAACAAGTTGTGGTTCGAAAAAAACCGATGAAACTATCGAAGACGACTTCGCTACTGCCGATGACGTTTCCGCAGTAGAATCTGAAATCAGCGACATACCATCGTCAGACGCTGTTACCACAGATTCCGAAACAAAGGTGCAATAGAAAATATTGCAGGAAGTTCCACATACCTTGATGAAAGCGGTTTGACCATCTATAACCAGGCTGAGATTGAACCAGCTTTTAGTGGGGGAGAGAAAGAAATGACAAAATGGTTAACGAAAAATCTCAGGTATCCTGGTGACGGCACGGAGGAAGGTACCGTGTTCGTAGAATTTGTTGTGGGTGAAAATGGACGTATTCGTAATTCAAAGGTAATTCGCGGACCTGAGGATCAGGCTTTAAGAGATGAGGCATTGAAAGCTGTCAATAATATGCCGGCATGGACACCCGGTCAGCAAGGAGGCAAACCAGTCAATACAAAGTTTATTTTGCCAATAACATTTAAGAGGATTTAGCTTCAGATGAAGGAATAATCCATCAAAACGGGTGCATGATATTTCATGTACCCGTTTTTGTTTTGGCCTATTCATTTTACAATATTCACACCTGATTAATACTTGTATATGAAAAAGCATTGGATACTTACTATTGTAATAGCGTCTGCCACGCTACAAACATTCTCGCAGGAACGCATGACACCCGAACTTTTATGGAGCCTTGGCAGAGTGAGTGGATTAGGTATTACGGCAGATGGAAAGAGTGTTCTCTATAAAGTGAGTACTCCAAACATGGAGGAAAATAAAATCAATTCTAAAGTGTACAGCATTTCAATCACTGGAGACACTCCTGTTGAGGTTGCTTCAATTGAAAAAATATTACCCGACAAGCTCACCTCTCCTGATGGCCTTCATAAAATCAGTGTTATTGAAGTGAAGGTGAACAAGGTAACAGGCAAAGAATTCTATCCTGAACTTAGCAAATCCAACGTACTCATTTTTGACAATTTGAATTATCGCCATTGGGACACCTGGGAAGATGGAGCCTATAGCCATCTTTTTCTACACACTATTAAAAATGGTGTGCCCGATGATGGAAAGGATATTATGAAAGGAGAACCTTATGATTGTCCACAAAAACCTTCAGGAGGTAATGAAGATTTTACATGGAGCACAGACAGCAAAAGAATAGTGTATGTCTCAAAGAAAAAATTTGGAACCGGTTATGCTACAAGTACAAATACAGATCTATATTCTTATGATGTAACATCAGGCGTTACAACCAACCTCACAGAAGGAATGATGGGATATGATACTCATCCTAATTTCTCATCGCGTGGTACACTTGCCTGGCTAAGTATGAAGCGTGATGGGTATGAGGCAGATAAGAATGATATTATCGTTGACAACGGCGTTGCCAGGTTAAACCTTACTGAGCAATGGGATGGCACTGTGAATGATTTTAAGTGGAGCGCCGATGGCAGAAAAATATTTTTTGTCGCGCCAACTGACGGGACAATACAATTGTTTGAAGTCGACTATCCGGGACTTACCAAAAAGCTTCCTGCCGTAAAGCAAATCACAAAAGGCGATTTTGATATTACTGCTATTGTAGGGCAATCAGAAAATAACATGATTGTTACGCGGACAGATATGAATCACTCGGCTGAGTTATTTTCCATTGATCTTGCCAACGGATCAATGAAACAACTTACGCATACCAACGATTCTATTTATAACAGGATAGCGTTAGGCAAATTTGAAAGAAGATACGTAACGACAACAGACGGTAAAAAAATGTTGGTATGGATGATCTATCCTCCACGGTTTGACAAAATAAAAAAATATCCAACACTTCTTTATTGTCAAGGGGGGCCTCAGTCCGCACTATCACAATTCTATTCTTTCAGATGGAATCTTCAACTCATGGCGGCGAATGGATACATCGTTGTTGCACCTAACAGAAGGGGTATGCCCGGACATGGCGTAGATTGGAATGAACAAATCAGCAAAGATCATGGAGGCCAGGCGATACAGGATTATCTTTCAGCCATTGATGATGTGGCTAAGGAACCGTATGTTGATAACCAGCGCATCGGATGTGTTGGCGCCAGTTATGGTGGATACTCTGTCTTTTACCTGGCCGGTATTCACAATAATCGATTCAAAACATTCATATCGCACGATGGAATTTTTAATACAAAAAGCATGTACGGCACCACTGAAGAAGTTTGGTTTCCCAACTGGGATTATGGCGGCGCTTATTGGGACATGAATAATGAAGCAGCTCAGAAAAGCTATTCACAATTTGATCCAAGCACAATGGCAGATAAATGGAATACTCCGATATTAATTATACAAGGAGGAAAAGATTTCCGTGTTACCGATGGCCAGGCTTTTGAAGCATTTCAGGCAGCACAACTACAGGGAATCAAAAGCAAATTGCTTTATCTTCCTGATGAGAATCACTGGGTGCTTACACCTCAAAACGGACTTGTTTGGCAAAGAGAATTTTTTGGATGGCTGAAGGAGACACTAAAATAAACAATTAGCCAGCGAAAAAATTCTGGAAATGAATTCACTAAACACTAAAGATGATTCATTAATTTTTAAGATTCTGTTTAGCGTTTCTATTCAGCCGACGCCTTAATCGTTCTTCCTGAATCAGTTCATTGAGATTCATCTGAGCAACAATAAATTTCTGGACATAGGAATTTCCATCAGCTTGTCTTTGGTTCTTTCTGTTGATCATAATCATTTCGTTTATATCTACGACAATGCAACTAAAGTGTACCCCTATTGCTTATTTTGATTTTATTGTTCTTGATTGATAAATGATCATACTCACGAGTAATCAAAGACAATATTTGAACTCAAACGTATCATGCTATTTTTGGGTTCCCCCGGATGACTATCAGAATCTATGAAAATCAATTTCTCCGGTTGGAGTATTTATAAATGCCGTTGTTCGGTGAAGACACCCATGAAAGACTCATAATTATTCATAAAAAAAAGGCACTCTTTCAAGAGCACCTTTTTTATGAATTTTAAAAACAGCACTAAAGATTCGGCTGTGGTGTCATTCTTAAGTACGGTTTAATTCTATTGTGACCCTTGGGAAACTTAGCCGGTACGTCAGCATCCGGAATGGCGGGAACAATAACTACATCTTCTCCATGCTTCCAGTTAGCCGGTGTTGCCACGCTGTAGTTAGCAGTGAGCTGAAGGCTATCGATGACGCGAAGTATTTCATCAAAGTTTCTCCCCGTTGATGCCGGATAAGTAATGGTCAGTTTTACTTTTTTATCGGGTCCAATTACAAAAACAGATCGAACCGTGAATTTATCGGTAACATTCGGGTGCACCATTCCATACATATTGGCAATCTTAAATTCCGGATCAGCGATCAGCGGGTAGTTAACCAATGTCTCCTGAGTTTCATTTATATCCCCAATCCATTTTTTATGAGCATCCAGCGGATCGGCACTAAGGGCCATAACTTTCACATTGCGTTTATCAAATTCTGAACGCAGTTTCGCTACGGCACCCAGTTCGGTTGTACAAACAGGTGTAAAATCAGCAGGATGTGAAAACAACACTCCCCAGCTGTTACCTAACCATTCATGAAATTTAATTGTGCCTTCCGTGGTTTCTGCAACGAAATCGGGGGCAACATCTCCTAACCTAAGTGACATAATTATTTATTTTATTGGTTTAAAATTGAATTTGCTTTAAGATGGGAGCAAGGGCCCGGATATTAAAAAGCATACGTTAATTAAGCATACATGAAATCGAAGCATTTTGTTTCGGTATTGTACAAAAATTACAGCTTCAATTGCTTCTTGCGCTTCAGCTTTACAATTTGTGCCAGTGTGTGCTCGGATAGGACTTTTAGAGTTGCATCACGCACTCCCAAAAAAGCGTCACGAATTCCACAAAGGTGTTCGTTAATACATTCCTCACATGGTTCATAGTAATTCAGGGAAACACAGGGCAGCATGGCTATAGCCCCATCCATCAACCGGATAATTTCAATAAGGTTAACATCCTCGGGTTTTTTGTAGAGGTAGTACCCACCTCCTTTGCCCTTCTTGCTATGTAAAATCTGGGCTTTGCGGAGTTCCAATAGAATTGCCTCAAGAAATTTCTTGGGAATTCTTTGTTCTTCCGCGATTTCCTGGATATGAACAGGTCCCTGCTGATATCGTTCTGCCAGATAAACAAGGGCATGAATGGCGTATTTACATTTTTTTGAGAGCATACTCTTTCAGAAAACGATTCAATTTATGTTTTTGTACTTAAATTTCACCATTGGATGTGAAGTCATAAGTGTTTATTGACTCACTTGCAGATATTAAGATCATTGCCGGGATAGCTCAGCGGTAGAGCAGCTGTTTCGTAAACAGCAGGTCGTGGGTTCAAATCCCATTCCCGGCTCTGGTAATAGCTGAAATCAGAGGTCTATATTTTATACAAGAATGAGTCTTCAAAAATTTTTGTTCGTAGGATTTGGCGGATTCTTTGGTAGCATGAGCAGATACGGTCTATCAAGGATCGTTCATGAAGCTGCAATGCTAAAAGTTTTTCCATTGGGGACCTTCCTGATTAATATTATTGGCTCTTTACTTTTAGGAATGGTCTATGCTGTTTCAGCCAAAAAAATTGAAAACCAGGAATTCATCAATCTCTTCCTCGGTGTTGGCTTTTGTGGCGGGTTCACCACGTTTTCAGCTTTTACATGGGAAAACCTCATGCTTATACAGCAAAGGAATTTTTTGGAGGCAATACTTTATAGCGCCGGTAGTTTTGTAATTGGTATCGGAGCCGTATGGGGAGGATTTTTATTGATGAAGGGTCTGCTTTAGTTTGAATTTTGCAAAGTCTAATGGCTTTCTTACTTTTGTCGCCCCTGAAATTTCATAGATTGCACACACACTACATTCACACAGAATACAATGCTTATGCCCAGGTGGCGAAATTGGTAGACGCACTACTTTGAGGTGGTAGCGCCCGAAAGGGTGTGCTGGTTCGAGTCCAGTTCTGGGCACTTTTTCTTGGTTAATCGTTAAAAGTTAAACGTTAATGGTGGGGTGTATTTCCCATTAACATTTAACTTTTAACGATTAACTTTTTTCAACCGCCGAAGTGGTGAAACTGGTAGACACGCACGTTTCAGGGGCGTGTGTCGCAAGACATGAGGGCCTGCCTGCCATCGCGCTGGCCTGAGGGCTGGCAGGCAGGTTCGAGTCCCTCCTTCGGCACTTTAATTTCTTTAATCAAGCAATACCACTATCGTTAAATCACATGTTTCAAAAATTCCTAAAACCTTCACCTCAAATGTTCCTATATTGTGAGCCATTGGGTATTGGAAATAATTCCCATTAAACTTTAACGATTAGCTTTTTAACCTGCCGAAGTGGTGAAATTGGTAGACACGCACGTTTCAGGGGCGTGTGTCGCAAGACATGAGGGTTCGAGTCCCTCCTTCGGCACTTTAATAATCCTCTTGTCATGTTTTTTGTCTATGCTATATCAAGTCTCACCCGTTCTTATATTTATGTTGGGTTGACCGATAATTTTGATCGAAGGTTTTCTCAGCATAACAATGGATATAATAAAACTACCAAACCATATAGACCATTTGAAGTCTTGTCAGTGGAGTCATTTAATACCCGAACGCAAGCGCGTAAAAGAGAAAAATTTCTAAAATCGGGGCAGGGAAAAGTGTTGCTCAAAAAAGTAAAACAAGACCAAAACTTAATTAGTCGTTCAAAAAATGACGCTCCCTCTTCTCCGTCACAAGCACTTACCATAAGGCTTAGATAAAAAAAATCCGCACATTAGCACATTAGATAACTCATAGCTCATGTGTGGCATCACCGGCGTTTTTGCTTTTAATCTTGTAGGAAAGTTTAATAAGATCCATGTTACCGCCGCTACCATGGCACTGGAAAAGCGTGGCCCGGATTTTCAGGATATTTATATTGATGAGTGGATTGGCCTGGGGCATCGCAGGCTCTCTATTATAGATACAAGTGAATCAGGAAATCAGCCGATGTGGGATGAGGGAGGACGCTATTGCATAGTCTTCAATGGCGAGATATTTAATTTTCAAGAGCTCAGAAAATCACTCATCGATAAGGGAATACTATTTCATTCACAATGTGATACCGAAGTACTTCTCAAACTTTACATAAGGGAAAAGGAACAATGCCTTAACAGGCTAAATGGTTTTTTTTCGTTTTGTGTATATGACAAAATGAAACAAACGCTGTTCCTGGCGCGGGATCGTTACGGAATCAAGCCGTTGCTTTACTTATTTGATGAAGACAAATTCATCTTCGCTTCAGAGATGAAAGCCATTTTGAAATATGGAATTGAAAAAGAACTTGACTACACCTCACTCTATACTTACCTCCAGCTAAACTACATCCCTGCTCCATCAACAATTTTCACCAAAGTAAAAAAATTACCTCCCGGTCACTTCCTGAAAATAACCCGTCAAAAAATTGAAGAACACACCTACTATGAAATTCCGTACAGTAAAGAATTAAATACTTACCCTGATTATGAAAAAGCTAAGCAAAAGCTTAAGGAACTGCTCGAACAATCCGTACAGCGAAGGCTGGTTGCCGATGTTCCCCTTGGCGCTTTTCTCAGTGGCGGGATCGACTCATCTGTAATCACAGCTTTGGCAAGCAAACATAAACCTGATCTTCATACTTTCTCTATTGGCTTCAGCGATGAAAAGTTTTTTGACGAGACCGAATATGCAAGACTGGTAGCAAAACATTTTAAAACTGATCACACAGTATTTTCCCTCTCGAATGATGATCTGTACGCACATCTTCACTCCATATTGAATTACATTGATGAGCCTTTTGCTGATTCATCTGCTATTGCAGTTTACATTTTGAGCAAAGAAACCCGCAAACATGCAACGGTAGCCCTGTCCGGTGATGGCGCCGATGAGTTATTGGGAGGATATAATAAGCATGCAGCTTTTCTCCGGTCTATGAATCCAGGTTGGAAAGAAAATCTCGCCAAAGGAATAGCGCCTCTCTTACGGTTCATTCCTCAATCGAGGAATAATGCTCTTTTAAATAAATTCCGACAAATAAGTCGTTTTGGCGAGGGGATGAAACTCGCACTTTCGGATCGTTATTGGCGTTGGGCAGGATTTGCAAAAGAAACAGAGGCTCTATGCATATTAAGTGATGCGGCTAAAGAAAAAGTTTTGCGGCAAGAATATACTTCACGAAAAAGTAAGATTTTAAACCATCTTTCCCCGGAAAGCACCATCAACGAAATTCTCCTGACCGATGCCACTCTTGTACTTTCAAATGATATGCTTACAAAGGTAGATCTCATGAGCATGGCAAATAGTCTTGAAGTGCGTGTTCCCTTTCTTGACTATGAAGTTGTGAATTTCATTTTTAGTCTTCCTGCGGAGTACAAAATCAATCACAACATTCGTAAAAGAATTTTACAGGATGCCTTTCGAGAACTGCTCCCTGATCCATTATACAACCGTCCGAAAAAGGGATTTGAAGTTCCATTACTCAAGTGGTTTCGAAAAGAAATGAAATCGATGATAATGAATGATCTTCTGGATGACAATTTCATTTTAACGCAGGGCATATTCAATCCAAAAGAAATCAAAGTGCTGAAGAACAAACTTTTCTCATCCAACCCAGGTGATATTCACGCCAGAATTTGGGCGTTGATTGTATTTCAATATTGGTGGAAGAAGCACATTACAAATTAATTTGTGCTATTGATAAGTGACTTATTAATCGTTTAGTGATTTAGTGCTACTTAGTAATTTTGCCTACTGCGATTGCCTACTTTTCAACATTGGTTAATATCTGTTGATAAAATGTTTTGTTTTAGTAAAATGATTGCTCTCATTAATAAAATCGTACACTACTTTTCATCAATTGGGCATTTACCCAATACATTCCTTTTCATTCTCCTGCCATTTGGCTTCTACCCTTCGATAATTTTATAGGAATATCCTCCATTTGCCAAAATTTTATATCGGGTAACATCTTTTTGGCCAAATATGAGATTGCGGCGTGTTGCGCAAGTTCAACAATAACCATCAAAAGTTAAAAAATTGTGATTTTTTAGGTATCAAGGTTAAAAATTTAACCTGACTACAACGATTTCGTAAATTTTTATTAAAAACTGATTCATTTTTAACCCTAATCTGTAAAAATTTGATGAGTTCAAATGAGAACAACCCTAAACCTAACGCTTATCATATGAATACATAGTTACCATCGACTCCCCGGCGAAGTTTCTAAGGACAGAACCTTCGATGCTCCTAAAACTTATCTAAAACTTAAACTCCTTAAATGAATGAAAAAATCAATTATCTTTTTAGCTGTACTTGTTATCGTGAGTATACTGGGGGTGCTGATGCCCGCAGTTCCTACTCAGATTAATACAGAGGGTATTGATTCAGGCGATACGGCCTGGATGCTTTGTGCGGCCGCTCTTGTATTACTCATGACTCCAGGTCTTGCCTACTTCTACGGTGGTATGATCGATACCAAGAACATCATCTCCACCATGCTTCAAAGTTTTATTGCCATGGGGGTGATCAGTGTGTTGTGGATCGTAGTTGGATTCAGTCTTGCCTTCGGAGACGATATCGGCGGTTTCATAGGCGACCCTTCCACTTTCTTTATGTTCAAAGGTGTGCTTGATGCACCTGTTTGGGGAACCATACCCCTGGTATTATTCGCCTTTTTCCAACTGAAATTTGCCATCATTACACCGGCCTTGATAACCGGTACATTCGCTGAGCGTATCCGCTTCAAGTCTTATATCATTTTCATCATACTCTTCTCTTTAATTATCTATGCGCCACTTGCACACATGACATGGCATTCTGACGGTTTCCTGCTCAATATGGGAGTTCTTGATTTTGCCGGTGGAACGGTTGTCCACATGTCAGCAGGTTTTGCAGCACTTGCAGCATCGATTTACCTGAGAAATAAAGACGAGCAGAAGGCTCACATTTCACCCGCCAATATTCCTTTTGTTTTATTGGGAACAGGCTTACTCTGGTTTGGTTGGTTCGGCTTCAATGCGGGTAGCGCATTAAGTGCAGGTCCTCTTGCAGCTTCAGCTTTTGCAGCGACCAATACAGCATCTGCATCAGCAGGTCTGGCATGGATTCTCTGGGATGGCGTTCGTGGTAAAAAACCATCCGCTATTGGTTTCTGTATCGGAGCAGTTGTAGGCCTTGTGGCTATCACACCGGCTGCCGGTTTTGTAACAGTTCCTTCCAGCATATTCATTGGAACCATCGCTTCTATAATAAGTAACGTAGTGGTTCATTGGAAATCCAAAACTTCTTTGGAAGATACATTAGATGTGTTCCCTTGTCACGGAATTGGCGGAGCAGTTGGTATGGTCATGACCGGACTTCTCGCACACACTGCGGTTAATAGCGGTAACACTACAGGTAACGGTCTCTTCTTTGGTGAAACCGCTCTTTTTGTAGCCCACCTGAAAGCACTGGTTATTGTTGTCGCTTACAGTTTCGGTGGTTCCCTGATCTTGTTGAAGATCACAGACCTTATCTCTCCTTTGCGTGTGAACGAAAAAGAAAAAGTTCTTGGTTCAGATTTCAGCCAGCATGGCGAAAACCTTTACCCGGTTGACTATTCAACGTTCCCATCAAAATAATTTAGAAAATTTTTATGCCGGGGTTTATCACCCCGGCTTTTTATGATTACTCCGACTAATCTCTTAAAACACTTAAATACAGAATATGAAAATCAAATCATTACTTTTTATAATGCTTACTGGCTTATTGTACAGTCCCATGGCATTTGCACAGGATGAAGCAACAGTAGAAGCTCCACAGTTTACAATCGCAGGATCAATCGACACCTATTTTCACAAATCATTTGGTGCTGATACAGATCAACAACCCCAATCTGCCTTCGCGAACCTGAACGGATTCGGACTTGGTATGGCCAACCTGATAGCGTCTTATGGTGGTGAAAAAGTTGGTTTTGTAGCGGACCTCGTTTATGGACCCCGAGGGGTCGATGCTGTTTTTAACAGTGAGTATTCAAGCCAGCATATAATAAACCAGCTTTACGCTTACGTAAGACTGGGTAAGGTTGTAACCCTGAATTTAGGGCAGTTCAATACTTTCCTGGGTTATGAAGTTATTTCACCAACCGTAAATTTTCACTATTCTACCTCATACCTGTTTTCTTATGGCCCATTCAGCCATACCGGTCTTAGAGCAGATTTTGATTTTGGCGGCGGTCTGGTTGGTAAGTTTGCCGTCATGAACGCTACTGATCATGTCGAATTCAATGATACTGATACATACACGGTGGGTGCACAGTTGGGGTATTCAAATGATAATGGTGGTGTTTGGCTTAATGTTCTTTCCGGAGATCAATCTGGAGTTGATGGCGCCGCTAGCACTTTCCAAATCGACCTGACAACAGGGTGGAACCTGACAAAGTCATTCTACCTGGGCCTTAATACTTCATTGCAGAAAACTGATGATGGCAGTTTTTCTGGTGTTGCCTTATATCCTAAAATTTCTCTATCTGACAACTTTGCATTAGGCTTAAGAGGTGAATACTTCATGGTGAAGGAGTATTATCTTTCAGATGGGGAGGGAAATGCAACCGTAATTGGTCTTGGTGACAATGGCGACGGAAATGTTTTGGCGCTCACTTTTACAGCCAACTATTCGATTGGAAATCTGATGATAATTCCTGAATTCAGAGTGGATAACATGTCTGATGATTTCTTTGTTGATGGTAATTCACTCACAAAATCACTCAGCACATTCACCCTCGCAGCTGTTTACAAATTTTAATTCAGAATCAGGTTAAATTAAAATTCTGGCAATTTGATTCTGTGATAAACCTTTACCCTATATATTGGTGGGTAAAGGTTTATCAATCCTAAAATGTTCAACAATTTAAATTCTCTTATTTAATTATGGCTAAAACAAAGCTTGAGTACATCTGGTTGGATGGGTACAAGCCCACTCAAAGTCTTCGGAGCAAGACGAAAATCGTTTCTGACTTTGGTGGCACATTATCTGATTGTCCATTGTGGTCGTTTGACGGAAGCTCTACGGAGCAAGCTCTCGGTGGTTCATCCGACTGTATCCTTAAACCAGTAGCACTCTTCCCTGACCCGGCGCGTAAAAATGGTTACCTGGTTATGAGTGAAGTTTTAAATGCAGATGGAACGGCACATGAATCGAATGGCCGCGCCACTATTGAAGATGATGATAATGATTTTTGGTTTGGTTTCGAGCAGGAATATTTCCTTTGGAATCCTGAGACAAACAAACCTCTTGGATTTCCGGCTAGCGGTTTCCCCGGACCTCAAGGTCCTTATTATTGTTCAGTAGGGGCAAAGAATGCTTTCGGGCGCGATATCATCGAAGAACATCTTGATCTTTGTCTTGAGGCAGGCTTAAACGTTGAAGGTATTAACTCTGAAGTGGCTGCCGGCCAATGGGAATTCCAGATTTTCGCAAAAGGTGCAAAGTCAGCCGGCGACCAGATTTGGGTAGCCCGTTTCCTCATTGAGAGAGCCGCCGAGAAATATGGCATTGCAGTAAACTGGCATTGCAAACCGCTCGGCACTCTCGACTGGAACGGTTCTGGTATGCATGCTAACTTCTCAAACAATCTTCTTCGTACTACCGGCAGTAAAGAAGTGTACGAAAAAGTATGTGAAGCCTTCCGTCCTGTGATAAAAGAACACATTGCCGTTTACGGTGCAGACAATCACCTTCGCCTAACCGGTAAGCATGAGACCGCTTCCATTGATGATTTTTCATTCGGCATATCAGACCGTGGCGCTTCCATCCGAATTCCTCTGGCAACTGTAGAAAGAGGTTGGAAAGGATACCTTGAAGACAGACGTCCAAATTCTTCGGCGGATCCTTACAAGGTTGCAGCCAGAATTATTAAGACCGTTAAGGCTGTAAAAGTTTAAATCAAACGCTGTTTTTTGACAAACACATGAACGGTAAACGCTGCACCAAAAGCATCCAGATTCCCCGCTTTTGTGCAGCGTTTTTTTATGCCGTTGAAATGCAGAACTGAATATATGATTCACCCGCATACAGAAATAAAGTTCATTAATGATACGATTGGGTATGGGATGGTGGCTACGCAGTTTATCCCAAAAGGAACTATAACGTGGGTGCTTGACAAGCTCGACCGGTTTTTTACGAGAGAGCAAATCAAAGCCATGGATCCCCTCTATCAAGATGTACTTGACAAATATACCTACCGAAATGCTGAAGGTGATTACATTCTGTGTTGGGACAATGCCCGATTTGTAAATCATAGCTCGAACTCAAATTGTCTTACCACGGCGTATGAATTTGAAATCGCTATACGTGATATTCAACCCGGTGAAGAACTTACCGATGATTACGGATATCTCAATGTAGAAGAACCCTTTGAAACAATTCCTGAAAAAGGTGTTAACAGAAAGGTAGTTTACCCTGATGATACGGTTCGTTTCCATCACGACTGGGATGCCAAGCTTCTTTCAGCAATGGGAAATTTTCAACGGGTAAAACAGCCTCTTATACATTTATTGGGAGAAGCGCTTCTGAACAAAGTATCCAATATTGCTGTAGGGCGGGAAAAAATGGATTCTATTCTTAACTGTTATTATGGCATTACTGAACTAAATGGAAAAGCCTATAGGTACCTGAAGAAACGTCATCCGAATGTATCTTATCCTATCTGAGCACCTACCAGACGCAATAAATCATTTTCAATTTTCTCTTTATCCAACCAGTAATTACGACTGTAAATCATTCTGTGTTCCCAATGTTTCCGGGCTAATTGGTCAGTGGTGTAAGCATATAAATCTTTTGCGGACAGACTATTCAAGTAACGCTCATCATCGGTTAAAATAACACCCATGTAATTTCCGTTTTGCCTGAAGCATACATCTGTGAAAGGCAATGCATGTGTTTCAAAAATTATATCAGGAAACTGAACCCGGGCCATCTCTCTCACTTTTGTTTTAAGATGCCATGAACTCTCCTGTTTACCCGTCTGATACATTTTCGGTTCAAATTGTCCCTCCTGTACCATGCGACCGAATTCAAGGTAAGCCTTTAGTAGCTTAGGGCCTTCGTTTTTGCTATCATCCACTTTTAACTCTTCCGGCCAAATACTGCTTACAATTATCACCTGTATGCGCGCCCGCGTTATTGCCACATTCAATCGGTTCTCACCGCCTGCCTGATTCAAACTACCAAATTGCATAACCATTTTTCCCTTCTTATCCGGTGCATATCCGATTGAAAAAATGATTACATCCTTTTCATCGCCCTGAACATTTTCAATATTCTTCACAAATAAAGATGACGGTAATGTTAGTCCTGATTTACCCGCTTCCTCCTCTAACCTGTCCATTATCAACATTTGCTGCGGAGCATTGAAGGTAACTACCCCAACCTGTACATCCGGGAAATCACGAAGAAACAAGAGCACCTTCTCCACCACTGTTTCAGCCTCGATCGGGTTAACGTTATTTTCCCACCTACCATCTACCTTGTGAAATTCAATTGCAGGTTGATTCAAATTAAGACGCAACCGATCCGGTAATAATTTCAAACGCCCTTCGTAAAAGTATTTATTGGAAAAATCAATTAGCTCCGGAGACTGGCTTCGGTAATGACCTTGCAAATGAATTGACTGAAGGTATCGTTTAGCTAACTCTAACAGAGAGTCGACCTCACTATCCGGATGATCATTTTCTTCGTCCCAACGTACCTGGTAGAGTTCGTAAGGTTTCAACTGTTTGTCGTCACCGGCTATTATTACCTGCTTACCGCGATACATTGCCGGAATTCCGCGCTCTGCAAAACATTGAGAAGCTTCATCAAAAATAACCATGTCAAAAATCTCTTTCATAGGAAAGATCGCTGACACAGATTCCGGTGAAGCTAACCAGCATGGTATCAATCTCAAAAGATCTTCTTCCATCTCAAGAACCACTTTCCGCAAGGGCCACAATTTCTTTTTCTTTGTAGCCTGGTGATGTAAATCACGATACGTTATTCTATTGTTCAGGCGGTTATATTCAAGGTTGTCGTAAAGCTGCTCGCGTACCCGAAGTAAAATAATTTCCTTGCTAAGCTTTTTCTTCTCTGCAACAAGCTTCGATAATTCAGCTTGCAATTCCTCAATCTTCAGGGAGCTTACAATACGAAGTACAGGATATTTTGTCTCGATATAATCAATCCAGGCGAGTGCAAGACTGTTTTTAAATAAAGGTTCATGCCGTTCGAACTCCCACATACCAGACTGAGCATGAAGTTTTTTTATCGTATTTAATTCATTCTCAGTCAATGCTTCCTTTAGCTTATCGAATTCACAGAGATTGTCGAAGTCGCTTTTTAGTAATGAAACATATTCACCGGCCTGCAGTGGCTCACGAATAAGATGCCGTATCTGAAAGCTCGATAAATAATGCTGCCATTCTTTTTTCTTACCAGGAACCTCAACAAACATTTTTGTCAAATCGCGAAAAAGTTTGGTAAACTCTTTACGCGTGTAGTTTCCAGGTTTAATAAAATCTTTTACTTCTTTTAAGGAATTGAAAATCAGTTTTGCACGTATCGCCAATTTCTTTTGGCCAAACCACTTCTTAAGTGGTTCCATCGCGTATGTTTCGGGTAGCTCAATAAGCCAGGCTTTCCCTTTTAACGATGTAAGATGATGTTCCAGGTTTAATCTGTTATCAAGCTTTTGCTCCAGCAGTCGCAATCCCTTTTTATTATACGGAAGATCATTAGCGACCATTACCCGCTTCAACCAGTAATTATTTTTTGACCACTGCCATCGGATGTAACGGATGAGGTTTCTTCGTGCGGCCAGTGACTGTCGTAAAGCAAGTTGCAATTTTCCCAAATCTTCAGAGGCAACCGTTTTTTCAGGCCCAACATCTTCGTAGCAATTCACTACCACACGCTCTACATTGGACAACCAAAGAAGGCTGGTTTCATTGTCCTGCTCATGTACCATAGCAACAAAATAGCGGTACGTGTCCTCATCTTTTAATACGCTGAGCATACCCAGGATATCATCTTCACGATTAAGGAAGGAGTGACAATCCTCAAGGTTCAATGTGGCAGACAAAAGCGCGTAGGCTTTTTCAGCGAGGGATTTTTGAAATTCAGGAATGCCTTCAATCATTTTAATCATCGCCTTCATGTCAGACAATTTGAATGAGGCAAATGATTTGCGAATCTTCCATGCATAGCCGTCACGTTCGTAGCGGTTAGCGTAATTTGTAAAGCTCTTCAGTTTTCGCAAAAATTCATCAAGACCAGAATAATGAAAGAACTGAAATTCCTGCTTTAAATTTATGGCTTCACCATGGAGATCAGAATTCAGATAAAGTTGCTTTATTGAAATGCCCGCCTCCTCTTCACTGAATAACGCTTGCTTAAACTCATCAAGCTCTTCAACAATGTGATCAATACTTCTGCATAGTTGAAGAAACCTGCGCTCCATTTGTATAATGTCAACACTTCGATCAAGGGCCTTGTAGTCTTCTATCCTGTCAATCTGTCTTGCAATTTTCTCAAAAATTTCCTTTCGATCATTTCTAAAGTCGTGCACGAGTCCCAGAAAATCATCCATGTCAATATCCTGCAGACGTTGATACACCACATCCAGTGCAGCTCTTTTCTGGCAAACCATGAGTACCTTTTTTCCAGACGCAACAGCATCAGCGATGAGGTTGCAGATTAGCTGTGACTTTCCTGTTCCCGGAGGGCCCTGAACGACAATTGACTTTCCTGCCTTAATGGTTTTTATTGCATTTTCCTGCCAGGCATCAACTTCAAATGGCGTGTGTATCTTTTCCTCTCTGACCGTATCCGGTTTATTTTGATTCTCTGTATCACCACCATCACGCTGATTGTGCTTTACAAAAAATTCTTCAAGGTCTTGTGAGTTTTCCGTTTCAAGCAAATGCATGTAATCCGGTAAAAGCTGCGAGCCGGCTTGTGGAAAAATTCCCAACACTGCTTCAGGAAATAGTTTTATTTCCCCGGAGCGATGTTTCTCTTGAAACGATGCCTTATCAAACTCTTCAAACTTTATCAACTCATCACGAAAATTATCAGGGTTAAAATTGATTTCAATTTTATCTTTCAAAAGCTGATAAAGTTCCGTTCTCCATACCGTACTATCCGGATTGAATTCATCAAATGTTGCCTCTAACAATTCTTCCGATGCATCTACTTTATTAAAATGAGCGTACGCCAGCGCGAACGATTTGTTAAAAGTAATACCTGCATCTTCTCTCGGAACAAGTTCCCAGTCATTGTTGGTTTGCACGATCGATACAGGAAAGAAAAGTAGCGGAGCCCTCACTAAAGTTCCATCTATGAATTTGCCTCTTACGAATGGCCAGCCAATATGTAAATCATTGGAGCCGCGTTCTTCATAAATGAATTTATCTATGCGTTGAAGTCTTTTAAGCCTATGACTTAATTCATTATTTGCTTCCACTCTGCTATCCAGTACCTGGGCAAGCTTCTTTCGCTTACCTGTCATCAATGCGCTGATTATTGAAAAAGAATCACCCGTCAAAAAATTGAAAGCGTGAAGATCCATCATCTGTTCTGCTGAAAGACGAAGCAAGAGAAGTGAACGGTTGTTCCCCGTCAGGTTGGTGAGCCTGTTAAGATAAGTTTGAAGTATTTTTTTTTGCGCTGGTTTCAAAAGGAGCTTGTTAACCTAATCCCTATTTTATACTAATGTAGGGCTCAATCTTAAGAAAAGTTTTTTCACCAATACTGTGAATTTTACGAATATCTTCAACTGAAGAAAAAGGGCCATGCTGAAATCGGTAAGCGACAATCGCTTTCGCCTCAGCCCTCGAAAGATAAGGATGAGCGGACAGTTCCATTTCCGTGTTACTATCGTTAAGTTGAATTTTTCGTGGGATAAAATCTTTCTGTATATAAGATTTTCGGGAAATTCTGTCTGCTACAACGGAATCCAATCCATAAACTTCAAGGAGTTGGTCCCTGTCAATAAAGCCTCCCAACTTTTCCCGGTATCGAATAATTCTCGATGACAACACCGGGCCGATTCCATAAATTTTAAGAAGCCTGGCAGAATCCACACTATTCAAATCAAACAATGAATCAACCTTGCTTTGCGTGGGTACAAACTGACTGACAACCTTAACAGAATTTCTCTCGACCGGAAGGCTGATAAAAGGATACAACTTCTCATACGATGACGAATCCATTCCATAGATCTTAAGCACGTCAGATTTGACATAAAATTTGCCTCCTTTCTCCCTGTAGTTGATCATCCTCTTAATGGTTTCTTTTTCAAATCCCAATGACTTTAATTGATCGTTGGTTACAGTATTGGGATTGAATGCAAACAGATGTTGCGCTCTTACGGTATCTGCATTCAATCGCTGATTAGCCTCAATAACAGCCACCATACTATCCAACTTAACGCTTTCCTTTGAGAAATCTTTTAACCCCGGTCGGCTTAGTACCCTATAAAGCGGCTGCGAAAAAAGGACGAGCATTATTAACGGAATCAGTATTAAAAAGCCATTGGTTTCGCGTCTTGAAAAGCCAAATAGAAACCTTACCCAGCGCCGTAGGATGTTCACGAGAGTCTTATTTTTTGTTCAACGGGGTCACTTTAAATGACCTTACTAATGCGGTTTAAGATCATAAAAAAAATTGAATAATAATTAGCCTCATTATCAACTGTTTCCGTATTAGCGCTGTATTGAGCTATAAACATGGGCGAAACTAATTTATAACGATTCTAAATTAAGAGTCCGACTGACAATTATCATTAAAATGTTTTAATCCGACTGTACTTTTGCAATTGAAATTTTATGGGCGAAAACTTCAAAGCACTCATATTGACCTACAAATCAGCTCCGGTTGAAATCAGGGAGCAGGTCTCGCTTAATGAGGAAGGAGCTAAAAGGCTTCTTCGTTTTCTTAAGGATTATGCACAAGCTTCCGATGTGCTTGTTGTCTCCACCTGTAACAGGACCGAAATCTATTACTACTCGGGTCGTGATCTTTCCAGGGAGATTTTCAATGGGCTGAAACTTATCAAGAATATACCGGACGGTTTTGAGAGACATTTTATTGCTCTCAATCACCAGGAGGCAGTTCAACATTTATTTGAAGTTTCATTAGGCTTGGATGCTCAGATTGTTGGCGATCTGCAAATATCCGGTCAGGTCAAAAATGCTTATCAGTGGAGTGCAGATGAAAATATAGCGGGACCATTCCTGCACCGCATCATGCACACTATATTTTTCGTGAATAAGCGAGTGGTTCAGGAGACCTCTTTTCGTGATGGTGCAGCCAGCATTTCTTATGCAGCAAAAGAACTTGTCGAAGATATAACCATTGGATACACCGATCCAAAAATTTTGGTTTTGGGTGTAGGTGAAATCGGACAGGATGTAGTGCGTAACTTATCCGGTTCCAGACTGAAAAATGTTACGATCCTTAACCGCACAGTTGAGAAAGCGGAGAAGCTCGCCAAAGAAAGTCAATTCAAATTTGGCGGATTGGCAGAGTTAACAACAGAACTGGCTCAAGCAGATGTTGTGATCAGTTCAGTTTCAGGCCAAAGTCCTTTGATCACAA
The DNA here is from genome assembly GCA_964521255.1 of uncultured Roseivirgaceae bacterium. Taxonomy (GTDB): domain Bacteria; phylum Bacteroidota; class Bacteroidia; order Cytophagales; family Cyclobacteriaceae; genus ZC4RG29. Next base: position 64,543 of record CAZFRM010000014.1, on the reverse strand, counting down.
AAAAACAAATTGCAGATCTTAAGATTGTAGCACATAAATTTTTCATTGATCTTTCTATTCCCAGAAGTATAGAATCTTCAGTTGAAGAAATACCTGGAGTTATACTTCACAATCTTGATGACCTGCGTGAAAAAACCGATGAAGCTTTAGAGAAAAGAAAAGCATCCATTCCAAAAGTAAAAGCAATAATCAGTGAAGCTATTGAGGAGTTTAACGACTGGTCTAAGGAAATGGTGGTTTCTCCTACTATTCAGAAATTAAAATTTGCATTAGAAAATATACGCAAGGAAGAGCTCGCGAGATTCCTCAAGAATTCCAGCCCAGAAGAAGTGGCCAAGCTTGAAGAACTAAGCCGTTCGCTCATGCAAAAGATTCTCAAATATCCTGTCTTACATCTTAAAGCCGCCTGCAAACGCGGCGACACAGAATCGCTCTCCGAGTTATTGCTCGATCTCTTTAATGTGGAGAAAGAGAAAGTCTAAGTTCAATGTTCAAAGTCTAAGGTTTAAAGTTTTTGGCGTATTTCAACGTTACAATTACTTGTCACAAATGCCATGTACCATGACGAAGGGGTATACCGATACTGAATTTAAAGGCCCTTTATCTTTATTTAAGGAGCATCTGACAAAATAATAATTGAATTGATGAAGGATTGAATGATTGAATAATTAAGGAGTAAGGTACGAGCGGCGAATATGGTCGCTCTTTTTTTCGATGGTGACAGCTTTCCAGTTGTAATTTTCTTTTCCTACTTTCGACTTATCAGCAAATCCATTCAGTTGGCATTAAAAGAAGAAAAAAACTTTGTCAACCTTATTAATCAGCATCAGGCGCTTATTCACAAGATATGCATGATGTATGAAATGGATTATGAAGCGCGGAATGATCTCTTCCAGGAAATTGTGCTTCAACTTTGGAAAGCTTTCCCTTCTTTTCGGGGAGAAGCAAAGATCACAACATGGATGTACCGGATTGCCCTCAACACAGCCATTTCAGGCTTGCGGAAAAAAAACAGAAAACTTTTAACAGAAGATATCCACGAGTGGCACCTGAACATCTCAGACAACGCTGATGGTGATGCACATGAGGAAGATTTCCAGCGCCTTCAATTGGCTATACACCAGCTTAATGAAATAGACCGCGCTATGATCATGATGGCATTGGATGAAGTGCCTTATGACGAAATTGCCGAGACCATCGGCATAACACAAAATAATGTACGCGTAAGAATGAATCGAATACGTGAACGTCTCCGAAAACTAATGACACGTTAATTATGGAGTTAGACGACCTTAAAAACATCTGGCAAAAAAGCGAAGGCTTCAAACCAAAGCAGGAAGAAGAAATATCGTCCATGCTAAGAAGAAGAAGTAAATCCATTATCACCAAATTAAAATGGAGTGTATGGTTTGAACTTACCTTTACTATCCTCGCCGGTCTGTTTCTCTTATATTATTCTTTTACCATCCCGGATGGAGCACTACGGTGGACATTCATGGCTTTTCTTCTTATGTTTCTTGGTTACGCTATATACTATGTAAAAAAAATCAGGATACTGCACCGGTTTGAAGAAGGCAGGGAGAACATTAAAATGAATCTTGAAAATCTTATCAACGACCTTGAAGCCTATCTTAAATTCTATGAGAAAAGCTATAGTATAATGTATCCCATCTATACGGTCCTGGTTTTTCTGTTTGTCATTATTGACAGGGGGATAGACCAATTTATTGAGGCTTTAAAAGATTGGAAGATGATATTGTATATCCTCCTCCTTATTGGTGTGTTCCTGGTTTCATCATTATGGTTCACAAAATGGTATCTCAATAAGTTGTACGGCAAACATCTGAAGAAGCTGAAAGAACTATTATCTGATCTTCAGGAGAATTTATAATCCATCAGGCATGAAGCGAGAGACTCTTTTAACAAATTCCATTGCTCTACATTAACCAGCTTCTGATTTATTTCCATCCCAATGCCACGGTAAGCGTCGTTGTCAAACCGTGTTCTTAAATAAGTTGTAAAGCCATCATCGGTACCATTATGGGGTTCATTAAATTTAATACGATAGTCAGGCAGTCGGTCAGAAAGCTTCTTCGAAAATTCCTCACAGAATATTTTCTCACCCGATCTTTGCGGATCAAACAAAAGTCCTATTTCCAATTCACGCACTTCATTATCCAGGGCGGGTGTAAAAGAGTGCACGGAAAGGTGTAACGTGGGCCTTGTAGAATTTGAGATTTCCTCTTCTACAATATTTCGATATTGTAAATAAATATCCTTGGTTAATTTGCTTTTCTCTTCATCACTAAGCCCGCTGGAAAATTCAGAGAACAACTGAGGGTGGTCAAAAGACCGGTTGACCTCTATCAGAAGGCGTGTAGTAAAGCATCCATAGGCCGGAACCTTCAACTTTTGTGATAAATACCAGGTTAGCTCCCATGCACCCAGATCCCAACCACGGTGAGATTTGACTACATCAATATCTTTCTCAAAAAGATAATTGTATTCACGAGGAATGTTACGACCGGCATGCTCACAAGAAATTACTATTTTCATCTACATCTTTCCATGTTTGGTAAAGCAATACTTTTTTGAAAATATCCAAGAAGGCAGGCAACGGTAATGGATAAGAGGATCAAATGTAATTTATAAAACTCAATTATCGATAAAACAATTTCGATAAGATTTTTACCACAGCTACATTTAAGAAAAAGATTCTAAATTGATTTCATTAGTAGCTGAGCAATGACCAACACTTTATGACAGTTTAAAAATGAAAATCTTTATAGCGGCCCTCATAATTTTATTAGTTATATACATCGTTATATGTTGCTTGTTATATGTATTTCAGGAGAAACTCATTTTCTTTCCTCAAACTTTAGATAAGGATTACCAATTTAGTTTTGATCAAAAATTCACAGAAAAAAATATCAAAACTACAGATGGGATTTTATTAAATGGGATTCTTTTTAAAGCAGACAGCTCAAAGGGATTAATTTTCTATTTGCATGGAAATGCAGGTTCATTAAGTTCCTGGGGTTATGTAGCAAAGACGTATACTGACTTACATTACGATGTTTTCATTTTAGACTACAGGGGTTACGGAAAAAGTGAGGGTTCAATAAACGGACAAGAACAATTTTTTAATGATATGCAGTCAGCGTATAACGAACTGAAAAACCAATACCCTGAAAACAAAATTATCATATTAGGATATTCTCTAGGGACAGGCCTTGCTTCAAGACTTGCCTCAACAAATAACCCACGATTACTTATACTTCAGGCGCCTTATTATAACATGACAGATATTGTGAAACACACAATTCCCATTATTCCAGCTTTCATCTTAAAGTATAAATTTGAAAACAACACGTATCTCCGGTTATGCAAAATGCCCGTCGTTATTTTTCACGGCGAAGAAGACGAAGTAATATATTATGGTTCATCATTGAAACTTAAAAATGAATTTAAAGCGCAAGACACCCTTATCACCCTTGCAGGACAGGGACATAACGGCATGACTGACAATCCTGACTATAAAAAAGCGATACGTAAATTGTTGGAATAATAAGTTTACTTTTTTCAAGAACGAACCTTATGCACGGAATCAAATGGATGAAATCATTCCTTCACCCTCGCATACTTCTCAATATTAACTCTATCCACGCCAATTGCTTCAATTTTTTCAACTCCACTTTGTATTAAAGTATCATTTTGAATTTTTACCGTGAAATGAAATTCATTTCCCTCCCATTGCCGGTCGCTGCAATAGGTTAAATACTCGGTGTATTGATCGCCTTTAAGTTTGTAAGGTCCGCCACCGGCAACAAATGCGGCGGTAGAATCTATTCCTTTATTCAGATCATGATTTAAAAATGCAAAGTGCGTCTTGTTAATCACCTTGATCATGCTTCTGCCTTGCGTGTAATCCGTAACGGTAGTGGCATTTTTCTCAATGAGTGTTCCCGATATCAGTTGCCAGGTTCCTTCGATCGGATTTGTGCCTGGTACTTCTTGCACACTTTTTTGACAGGAGAATAAGAATGTTGTTAGGATTAGAATGGTCAGGTTTAATCGCATGGTTTAATTTATTTTAATACTGGGTTTAAAAATCAACTGGGTTATCCTTTGCGGCACTTTGCGTCCTGGCGTCTCTGCAGTAAAAATCGAGAGGAGTAATTTTAATTCAATGTAAATTTTATTTTAGAAGAATAGTCCTTTCGATTTTTACAGCAGAGGCACGAAGACGCTAAGGAGCGCTAAGTAGTTTTATAGTCCGAAATCTTACCAGTGAGGTTTATTTTTGTCACAGGAATATTTCCAAATACTACATCTACAGATACTTTTCCATTAACAAGACTTACCGTTCCGAAGCCTCTTTCTGTGGAGAGAAAAGATTTGAAGTCGCCAACTTTAGAATCTACATACAATGTTTTTGTGACTGCATCAAAGCGTACACCCGTTAATCCCTGAAGCAATCCATAACTTGCCAATGCCCTTGCGTACCAGTGACCGCATTCATATTCATTGAATGGATTGCGCGTGCGTCCGTCATAACGATCGCGGCAGGCACGGACAATGTCGAGACCTTCTTCTACTTTCCCCATGAACATTAAGTGTGATGCTACCTGGTATTCAATACCCGTCCATACTTCATCACTGTAAACAAAAGGCAGTGAAAGCCTTCCTCCTTTCGGCCAGGAACAAAGGAGCAGTCCCCCTTCGTTGCCCAATGCAAAAGATGGACGTTGTGGATTAGCGTGTTCGCTTAAATCGCTCTTGAAATTATATTTATGAACAGAAACTAAATGGCTTATTATTTTTTGTGTATCGAATGGATCTTTCAGTCCGGAAACTTTTGTCATCCATGCACCAAGAACGCCATCAGAAAGACAACCCATTCCATATTGGTATTTCGGACCTTCCTTTTCCAACAATGCACGCGCTTCTTCTGAATAGTGTCCACCCATAGATTTTTCTGATGCATCAATGGGGTTCGGTGCATTCAATCCTGTAACTTGTATCTTCTGATAAAAATATTCTCCATCGTATAATTCGGTTTCAATAAACTTCTTCCCTTTCTCTAAAAGTTTTTGATATGTATCAACATCTTTCTTCTTTTTCAAAAACTTACCCATCTCTGTCATCGCGGTTAACGCGCCGAGGTAAAAGCTTGTACACATTCCATCCGGTCCCCAGAATTCAATGTCGTATGTATTGTGATGCGGTTCTTCAATGACTCCTTTATTTTTCGGATCCCATGTTCGTATACAATAATCCATACTTACTTTCACCATGGGATACATTTTCTTTATCCATTCATTGTCGCCGCTTATCCGCCAGTCACGGTACACTTTCATTATGCCGCCTAATTGGCCATCCGCAGCTGCATAAAAATTGTGATCGACAGGCCGAATGGGTAATGCAGCTCTGAACGTTTGATGACCCTCTTTATTTTGATTCTCACAAAACTCCGTGTGACGAAGCGTTCTTTCCAATGCGGGGAAAAGATGCGGGATAGCTTGCGCATAATTCCATACATGTGTGCACGATCCATGACAACATCCCCAGGAATCACCACAGCCTTCGTAATTCCAAAGCCTGCCATCGTACTGCCGCATAACGGTTGGTGATTTTAGAATGGTTAAATTAGCAGCTATGGCTTCCGTTACTTCAGCGGGAAGTGTACTGGAATAGAAAGCATTCCGAAACAACTCAGATTTTTGACGAAGCTCGTTGTAATTCTTTATCCAATACCGGGCAATATTTTGAATATCTTTAAACTCATTGCTGTACCACGGCTTATAATTGCCGGAAGTATACGATTCATCGGCGATGGTAACGCCAAGCTCCGCCGATGTTCCGCAGCATCCGGAAGCAACATCACACTTCTCATCGTCTTTTGCATCACCGCCATGACGCATATCTGACAATGGAATGTACCAAGCCATCATCACCTTAATTTTTCTTTCTTCACCTGCTGAAAGATTGAAAGGTACATAGAGTGAAGCGCCCGGTGCACCTGACTCTACCGGATCAACTTTTTTTACTTCTGATTTTCGGATTGACTCCCACGCCATCGTAAGTGGATCAAACCACCCGCCCCTGAACCAGCAATGATCAACAACGGTTTCTGATGCGTCGGTGAAAATGGCAAAGTCGCCCTGATCATAAGGCCGCGCTTCTGAACCTGATTGCGAAAGAATAAATCCGTGATCAAAACTTTTAATCATGTCTTTCCCCAACTTTTCCGCATCGGGGCCTGACACTTTCGGCTTCATAAAGTTCTTGCTGTGAAAAGAGAAGACACCTTCAACTGATTGACTACTCTTGTTTTTAAAATTGTATTCAAGCGCAACTAATGGCAAGCTTGAATTATACTCATCGGTGGGAATGAAAGGGCTCCATGCAATTATTTCTGCTGTTAGCGGGTAATCTTCCTCTTCCAATGCTATCGTTCCGAAGGGGAATCGTGGAAGAAATGATACGTTTTCAAACCGGGGTAAGCCGAAGATGGTTCCTCCTGCGCCGTTGCCCGTGTTGGGTTGCCCGAAACTTTTCCAATCGGGTACAGGACCTTCAACAATCTTGGCGCCATTCTTAATTCCTTTCAGGGATATAGCGCCAAACATTCCGGGTTCGTTAAATACATCAGGTTTGCTTCTGATCGACAGATGTGAGATTGCGGCCGTACCTTCGATACAAAACATACCTGTACCAATACCACCAAGCGGAAAAGCAACCCGCTTTAGAAATTCATCCCTGTAAACGCCGTTGTACTCACGCTCTGCTTTTTTAATTTTTGGTTTAGCTCCCTTATATGTTGAATGTGTTTCAGCATTCGCTTCGTGTTGAAGCAAAGTTGCTGGCAATAGTGTAGCGCTTACGCTTCCTACACCAATCTTTTTTAAGAATGAACGTCTACCTGATTTATTCTTCATGAGTTTTCACGAATTGAATGGATAGATGAATATAGTTTTATTTTTTGGTAGTACGATGTTATGTAATCTTCAATTTCAAAACTTTAGTATCTTCAATTTCAAAATCGAAATATTTATGAAAGTCGTTCTTGTGGGTGGATTTCTTGGAAGTGGAAAAACTACCGCTATTGTAAACGCTTGTCAGCAATTAATGAATCAGGGTAAGAAAGTAGCCGTTGTCACAAACGACCAGGGTGATCAACAAGTCGATTATGCATTTGTACAAAATTTTGGAATACCCACACGTGAAGTTTCCAATGGTTGCTTTTGTTGCAACTATAATCAACTGGATGCACATTTTGAATCACTTATTGAAAGTGATCACCCTGATATCATTTTCGCAGAATCCGTAGGCTCGTGCACTGATCTGATTGCCACTATCGCAAAACCCCTAAATAAGTTCAAGCCGGAAATAGATGTGAGCATTTCTGTTTTTGCAGATGCTGATCTTTTGTGTGCTTTAATCGAAGGAAGATCTTCTTTTATAGAAGAGTCCATTCGTTACATTTATAAAAAACAATTGGAAGAAGCAGATATTCTGGTCATCAACAAAACTGATCTTCTTTCATCAGAGCAACTCGCTACAGTAAATAATGTGATCAAATCAGAATATGGAGAAAAAATCGTTCTCTATCAGAATTCGTTAGAAGAAAAAGATATTTCAAATTGGCTTAATGTACTTAACGAATTTCATACGTTAAAAAAACGGAGTTCATTGGAAATCGATTACGATGTATATGGCGAAGGAGAAGCTCAATTAGCGTGGCTGGACAAGAGCATTACAATTCAAACTTTACATGGCAATGGAATTTTTGTTGCTCATAAAATAATAGGATCTGTATTTGATCAAATTCAAAAGCAGCATTTTACAATCGGTCATTTGAAGTTCTTTCTGGAAGCCGATCATTGGAAGGAAAAAGTCAGTTTTACAACAACCACCACGAGCGCAGATATAAAAGTCATGCATGTGGAAGCAAATGAAGTAAGGATGCTAATCAATGCAAGAGTTCAAACCGAACCTGATACGTTGACAAAGTTGATTGATGAAGTGTGTGCCAGAACAGAACAAGTCTACGATTGTAAAATCATCAATGAAAAATGGTCTGCATTTAAACCTGGCTATCCACGACCGACGCATAGAATTGATGTGGAATAGATCAGCCGTGTCCCACCGGCCAATGTCATTAAGTTAAGAGGAATACTGACCTCGCACACCCTATTTAATCTTTTGTACCTTCGATGATTTCAAATAATACATTCTTTCAATATAAGCTGGATTGAGAAGCTGCTTTTGTTTCCTGGTTATCTCAATTTCATTCCATTTCTCTGAAGGTATGATCTTCAAATAGTTTTTGTCTTTGTGCAAGGCAACCGGAAGGTTGAAGCCGGGAACAACATTGCTCCATCGGTAAAACAATTTCTTCTTCCTGGTATAATATTCCAGCGTGGGAATTTTAATTGTTCTCAGGTATTGATCAAAAACCGGCTTATAATCATATGCTGCTTTTTCGGAAATATAATTTTCAATTTGATCGGTAGTAACCGTTTGATGATAGAACTGTTGGTTTAATCCTCTTAATATTTCGCGGAACAATGTATCGTTGTTTATACTGTGACGAATGGTATGCAACATATTTCCTCCCTTCGGGTACATGTCGCCAGAACCTCTTTTGTTTACGTTATAAATACCGATGATGGGAATATCATTTTTAATATCCTTTCGGGTACCTACACAATAATCGGTACCGGCTTCTTTACCGTAGTAATACTCGGTGAAAAGAGTTTCAGAATAATTTGTAAAACCTTCATGTATCCACATATCGGCAATATCCTGGTAGGTGATATTGTTGGCGAACCATTCATGCCCCGACTCATGGATGATAATAAAATCCCACTTCAATCCCCAGCCTGTGCCCGACAGATCTTTTCCTCTGTATCCATTTTGAAATCCGTTGCCATAGGTCACTGAACTTTGGTGTTCCATTCCTAAATAAGGAGTCTCAACAAGTTTATAACCATCTTCATAAAAAGGATATGGCCCAAACCAATATTCAAATGCTTTCAACATAAGTTTGGCTTGCTTGAATTGTTCTTTTGCTTTTTCAAGGTTGTAAGGAAGTACATAGAAGTCCAGGTCAAGAATTCCTTTCTCTCCATGCAATGTGTCAGCGAAGTGAGAATAATTTCCAACATTCACATTCACACCATAATTGTTAATAGGATTTTGTACAAACCACTGGAATGTTTTGGTACCATTCTCATTCGTGATTGTATTTCGCAAACGGCCGTTTGAAATATCTTTTAGGTGATCAGGTACAGTTACACTTATCAACATACTATCCGGCTCATCATAGCTATGATCTTTACAAGGCCACCATACACTGGCGCCCAGTCCCTGGCAAGATGTTGCAATAAAAGGATTTCCATCATCGTCTGTTGTAAATTGAAATCCTCCTTCCCACGGAGGGTTGTTGGCAATCAAAGGATTTCCTGAATAGTGTATGATGATCGATTCAGTAGCATTGCTATTCTGATCTTTCTGCAAAGAAACGATGTACGCATTACGTCCGTCTTTGTGAAAGGTTAAGTTTTGATTGTCTTGTGTAATAGATTGAATTACCAATGGCGGTTGTAAATCAATCTGAAGGACTTGATGTGGCTCTGTTACTTTATATGCTATCTCTACTTTGCCTTCAATGCTTTTGTTTTCCGGATGAATTGCAATATCAAGATGGTAATATGTAACATCCCACCATTTGCGCTCTGCATTTATGGTGCCCCGTAAAGAATCCTCACGGGTGAACACATTTTGTGCTTGTGTAGGGAATATTGAAATAAAAGAAATAACAAGGAAAGTGATTTTCATCATAGAATTTATTGAGTATTCAAAATCTGTTTTAAGAAAATCTTTCAGGATTAAAAGCAGCTATGTTCATACTTGTTTTCTTTTCGTCAACAATCTCTGAAACAAGTTTACCGGTAGCAGGCCCTAAACTTACTCCCATCATTGAATGACCGGTAGCGATAATAAGGTTTTTGTATTTCTTGCTTCGTCCGATGTAGGGCAATCCATCAGGCGAACACGGACGAAGTCCGCTCCACACTTCTTGTTCTGTCGGTAGTGCAATATTGAACTCCGGATAGAAATCAGGAATAGTTTGTATGATTCCTTTAACCCGGTTCATGTTAACAGAAAGGTCTGTTCCATTTATCTCCATCGTTCCGCCAAAGCGAAGATCATTGCCCATCGGAGTAACGGCTACCCTACCGTCCAGCAAAAGTGTTGGAATATGAACATTGGGTTTAACATTTTGAAGAGTGAAACTATACCCCTTACCACCTTGCATGGGAAGATCAATATGCAACGTAGCGCTCAAGATACCAGACCACGCACCTGCTGCCAGGATATACTCATCGAAGCTAAGCTCATCTTCTGAAAGCTCCAGGGTTTTAACTTTATCATTCTCAGTAGAGAAATCAATTATCCTGGTATTGGAATGAATTGTAACGCCGTTTTTTTCGAGATAATGAATGAGGTTGGCGATCAGCAAGTGAGGTATCAGATGGGCATCTCCTGTAAAGTAGACACCTCCCCTGGCATTTACCTTTACATCGGGTTCCATTTTCTGAATTTCCGGTAAGGTAAGAATGTGAGCTTCGACACCATGCCTATTCGACAAATGTGCCGCTTCGTTTTCTTCTCTTTCGATCTCTCTACTTTTATAGAGCATCATCAAACCTCTCTCCTGGTAACCGAAATCAAAGATCTTTTTGTTGTTCAATTCCTGATAAAGTGATTTACTAAGAATACTTATTTCTTTAAGAAGAGGAATTGATTTCGCTACGTGTTCTTTGCTGGCGTGAGAATAGAATTTTAGTCCCCATTTAATAAGATTTTCATTTAAGCGCGGCTTCACATAGAATGGACTTTTTGAATCAAACATCCATCGAATACCTTTCGCTATCATTCCCGGGGCAGCCAATGGAATAATGTGACTGGGCACAATCATTCCTGCGTTAATATTGGAACAATTGTCTTTGAGGTTTCCATCGTCATAAACGGTAACCCTATGCCCCGATTGTTGTAAATAGTAGGCGCAACTAAGTCCAATTATTCCTCCACCGATAATAGCGATCCGCTTCATTAATATTTTTAACTGATTATCTTTTTTTAAAGCACCTGGAACCCATGCGCATAGGGATCTTCATCATCCATGATTATGGTATTATAACCCGTTACCATCGCCCAACCTTCAATACTCGGAATGATAGCAGGTTTTCCCTGAAGCTCAGTTTCTTCTTCAATTCGTCCAATGAACTTAGAGCCAATTATACTTTCATGAATAAACGGTTGTCCTTTCTTCAATTTTCCTTTAGCATACCATTGGGCAAGGCGCGCGGAAGTTCCCGTTCCGCAAGGCGATCTGTCGATGGCTTTATCACCATAAAACACAGCATTGCGTGCAGTGGATGTGGGGTCAATAACTTTGCCTGTCCATAAAATATGACTGCATCCATTAATAGTTGAATTTTCAGGATGAACGAAAGTGTATTTTGAATTGATATCTTTTCTAAGTTCACGGCTCCACAAAATCAATTGATCGGCTGTATAATTTTCAAGTCCTGCAAAATTCTTCTGTTCATCAACAATAGCATAAAAATTTCCACCGTAGGAAACATCCAACGTCAGTTCACCAAGCTCGGGGCACTCAGCGGTAATATTTTCCTGTGCGAGATAAGCTTTGATGTTTCTGATTTTTACTGATTTTACTTTTTTGCCTTCCTGGTTATACGCGATAGTGATGAGTCCTGCAGGTACTTCCAGTTTTAATATGCCCGGAGTTTTCGGTGTAATCAGTCCTTCTTCAATGGCAATGGTGACTGTTCCGATTGTTCCATGACCGCACATCGGGAGACAACCACTGGTTTCAATAAACAGCACACCCATATCGTTAGCGGGATCACAAGGCGGGTAGAGAATACTGCCACTCATCATGTCGTGGCCGCGTGGCTCAAACATTAGTCCTTTTCGTATCCAATCAAATTCACGTAAAAAATGCTGCCGCTTTTCACTCATATTTTCTCCTTCGAGATTGGGCCCTCCTCCTGCCACAAGGCGCACAGGATTGCCGCACGTATGAGCGTCGATACAAAAAAAAGTTTTCCTCATCCTATGTACTTATTGGAGATTAACTTCAGGACAAAACGCTTTGCTTTTTGGATACATTTTCAAATGAAGGAAGGACGGGTCTCACTTTAACAGCATCGCGAATTGTTTTCAATACTTGTTCACGTTCCTCTCCTGTCAAAGTAAGCCTAGGCGGTCTGACCGTTTCCGTTCCAAGACCAACTTCAGCCTCAGCTAATTTTATGTATTGAACAAGCTTACTATGTATATCAAGCTCAAGCAGCGGCATAAACCAGCGGTTGATTTCCAACGCTTCTTTAATTCTTCCTGCCATTACCAATTTATAAATAGCAACAGTCTCTGCCGGAAAGGCACATACCAAACCTGCCACCCAACCATGCGCGCCCATCACCAGGCATTCCATAGCGAGCGTATCAACGCCACTTAAAATGCTGAAGCGATTACCAAAACGACTAAGAAGACGAGTTACATTCACCACATCACGCGTTGATTCTTTTATGGCATCAATGTTTTTGCATGCTGTGAGTTCTTCAAACATATCGAGCGTAACATCTACTTTATAATCAACGGGATTATTGTAGATCATTATTTGAAGATCAGTTGACTCAGCAACCGTTTTGAAATATGTCACCGTTTCACGATGATCAGATTTATAGCGCATGGGAGGAAGCATCATCAATCCGCTGATTCCCATTTTCTGAGCATCCTTTGCTATCCTCACCGCTTCCCTCGTTGCGCCTTCCGCGATGTTTAAAACGACAGGAATTTTACCCTCGACTTTATCTAATGTGAAGTTCAGGAGTTTTATTTTTTCCTCTTCTGTCAGAACGCTTGCTTCGCCAAGTGTTCCCCCGATTATAATTCCATTTACTCCAGCCGCGAGTTGCGCATCCAGATTCTTCTCAAACATCTTTAGATCAAGTTCATCCTTTGCTGTGAACTTTGTGGTAATTGCCGGAAACACTCCCTTCCATGTAATCATAAGAATAATTGGTTTGGATTACTTATTAATTTGACTCCCCATACATTAAAGGAAATACTTAATCAGGGGAGACACAATTTACGGTCTTTTTATGTATCTGCTGATTGTTTCTTACTTCTTTAGCGTTAAATTAGATACCTAACACCAATGATTATGAAAGATAATTTTGAAGCCGTTCCGCTCAAAAATCTTGATGAATGGGAAGAAGACTTGCTTCGCAGGTATCCCGATCCCGAAGCAATTGCCAATGGCAAATCGTCTGAAGAGTACAGAAACTATGATAACCCACAACGCGATACTGTAAAGGAATTTTATCGCCTGAACCACACCTACCAGACGTACGATTTTGTTCTTAAAAAAGAAGAAGAATTTCTGAAGTTTGATAAAAAGGAAATGCAGGTTTGGGAAGCGTATGATTTTTTGAATCAGTTGGTAGACGATTCTGATCCGGATACTGACCTTGATCAATTACAACATTTACTTCAAACATCAGAAGCTATTCGCAATGATGGCCACCCCGAATGGATGGTGATGGTTGGTTTGCTTCATGACATGGGAAAAGTTTTATGCCTCTTCGGTGAGCCTCAATGGGCTGTAGTAGGAGATACATTTCCTGTTGGCTGTGCTCATTCCGATAAAATTGTTTACCCAGAATTTTTTGCACTTAATCCTGACAGCACAAATGAAAAATACAATACACAATATGGTGTTTATTCACCCAACTGCGGATTGAGAAATGTTCATATGTCGTGGGGCCATGATGAGTACGTGTACAACATGGTAAAAGACTATCTTCCTGAATCAGGTCTTTATATGTTACGCTATCATTCTTTCTATGCGCAGCATCGCGAACACGCTTACAATCATTTGATGGATGAACATGATCATGAAATGTTTAAATGGGTTAAACTCTTTAATCCTTATGACCTCTACTCAAAAAATCCAAATCCCCCGGACTGGAAAGTTTTGCGACCCTACTATGAAGACCTGGTAGCAAAATATCTTCCGCCAACATTAAAATTCTGAGTAACTCAAATGCTTCGTATCTTCTTTCAACAGTGAAATGAACAAACTCGCTACAGAAGATTACGCAGTTTTTTTTATTTATCTTGAAATTGATAAAAAGAGTTTCCGTGTAAACAACGAGTTCCTCGTCGGCGCCCTGATCATTACCGGTATTTTGGTAGCCCTCTACACGGTTTTCTGGTAGTCTGCTGATGCGATGATTGTCTGAACCGTGACCCGCCTGCCGGACGGGCAGGTTTGTAGGATTAAAGGATTGCCATGATTAGTACCTTCTGCACATAAAGTTGTGTCTCGTTCTAAAAAAGTTTACAGGTTTTGCCCACCCACGCCCTTTATCCCTGAAGGGACCTGCACGCAGTGGTTCTCCCTTGCCTACGCCAGGATGCAGGCTTCAGGGAGTCAGAGGGCAGCGATGGCATTGTGAATCAAAATTAAGGGCGTACGCTGTGATAAACAGACAACATTCCGTAATCTATTTCGTCAGAATTTGAATACCCGTTAATTTTTCAGGGAGCCATACGATCATCTCTCCTTTACCACGGTGTGCCCATGCGTAATAGGGAATGGCGGTGAAAGGTTGTGTCTTGGTTGAAACGGTATTATTTTTTATATCAACGGTTATGGCCTGCGCTTCGCTTTTTAAAATCGTAACACCATTTAACAAATCGGGTCTTGACTCCGCAGTAAATGATGCGCCCGAAGGCAGGATGAGATTACTAACAAGATCAAAATTGTCTTTCCATTCGGCACAATAAACGAGAGGTCCGCGTTGGAGTGCAACTTTACCTATGTTGTTTACAACCTTCTCATTGGAATTAATCTTCCTCACTTCCATCGGCAAATTCATTTGAACCACGTCCCCTTTTTTCCATGTGCGTGAAAGCACTGCATATCCTTTCTCAATATTGTAAGTCACCGGTTTACCATTGATAGAAATTACAATAGGTTTCGTTTCTTGATTTTCAAAAGTATAGAGGTCTGAAGGGACTACCTCCTTTCCGGCCCATCCGGGGATTCTTATCAATAGTTTAAAAGTCTGTTTTGATTTCGGTTGTACCTTAAAGGTCAGCGCTCCATCCCAGGGATAGTTGTTCTCCTGAATTATATCAACGTTATGTTTATTAACTGTAATTGTGCTGGTACTATTGGCAAATAAATTAACATAGATGGCATCATCCTTAACCGCGTACATATATCCGGGAACAGATGGAATCAGGCGCGCGACATTAGTTGGACAGCATGAGCATTCAAACCATCCTGCACGTTCAACTTCCACATGACGATGAGTAGATGCTTTCGTTATCTCCATAGCATTGGTATAGAAGAATGATTTACCATCCATACCTACACCAGAAATAAGACCGTTGTAAAGAGACCGCTCCAGCACATCGATATACTTTGAATCGCCATGAAGCTGAAACATTCTTTGATTCCAATACACGTTAGCGATGGCAGCACATGTTTCATTGTAAGCAGTCGTATTGGGGAGTACATAGTTACCATCAAAACGTTCGCCGTCTCCCGCAGCCCCTATGCTCCCTTGTACATAAAATTTCTTTTCCACCATATTATTCCAAATTCTATCAACAGCCGCTACAAACTCCTGATCGCCTGTAAGCGCTGCAACATCGGCTACCGACGCGTAGAGGTAGGCAGCACGGACAGCATGACCAATGGCTTCGTCCTGCTTTACAACAGGCATGTGATCCTGCCAGTAGGAGCCATTTTTCCAGGGATCTTTACTTGTAGAGTCATAGCCATCGAAGTGACCACGTTCTTCGATAAAGTACTTGGCGGTTTCGAGGTATTCCTTCTTCCCTGTAATTCTATAGAGTTTTACCAGTCCCATTTCAATAACCTGGTGGCCTGGGGCAACATGTTTTTTATCGTGACCAAATACGGAGCAAACGAGATCTGCATTCTTTAAGGCTATATCCAAAAGATTTCTTTTGCCTGTAGCCTGGTAGTGAGCCGCGGCAGCTTCATACAAGTGCCCTGAGTTATACAACTCATGGCTTAACTCACGCTCCTTTTCCCATCGTTGCATTCCCGCCCATTTGTGTGGATGCAGAGGATCAATTGTTCGCGCCGTATATAAATAGCCATCCGGCTCCTGTGCGGCAGCTATTTTCATTATGAGCGTGTCAACATAACTTTCCAGTTTCTTGTCGGGATAAACACTTAATGAAAACGAAGCTCCTTCAATAGTTTTATAAATGTCCGTATCGTCAAACGGAAAAGTAGTGCAAAACGCACCCGTCTTTGTCGATGCCATTTCAAAATTTCTAACCCGTCCGGTGCTTTCACATCTTTCAAAGGATGCAGGTATTGTGACATCCTTATTGGTCTTGATACGCGGTAACCAGAATTTATCGCTCAGTTTTACATTCGTAAAAGGAACACCGGCAATTGGATAATCCTTCACCTGTGCATGCGCAACGCCAGTGGTAATAACAATGGCGATGATCAGGAAATTGATGATACTTTTCATAACGCTTACTGAGTTATTGGTTATACATTTTAATTGCTGCTGCAGAAGATAGAGCGCTTTAGGTAATTATGTCCCAACTTCCAGCGCCCGGTTTGAAAAAGCAAATCCTTACAAATATAAATATTGTGGTTGTCTGAACCGTGACCCGCCTGCCGGACGGGCAGGTTTGTGGGATTAAAGGATTTCCATGATTAGCTTAGTTGTATTGAGAAGATTCAGGAACTGTTTTTGAATAATTATAATCCCGTAGGGTAATGCTATTAAGTTAAAGGGAATACAGTGTTTTTGAAGAACACAAATAAGGGCTTAGGAATCCCAATCAAACGCAGCCATCGTCTTAACGACTTAATCATGGCAATCCTTTAATCCCACAAACCTGCCCGTCCGGTAGGCGGGTCAAGGTTCAGACAATAACCTCCAAAAAGTATTCATTTTCATTTTTTTTCTTTATCTATGCTAACACGTAACTCCAAATGAAAAGAGTATCATCCCTTTTTCTGCTCTTCGTTTTCCTCTTTGGACTTATTGGATATTATGGTGTTTTCTGGGTGTTATCTGAAAAAGCACACCTGGAATTAAGCGAACGTCTTGATGAAAATCGATATGATGAGCAGGAAACGGTGACCATTAAAGTTCCTCTGAATCTTGCCTACCCGATTACTTCAACTGAATTTGAACGCGTTGATGGTGCGTTTACGTATCAGGGAGAGTTTTATAAGCTGGTAAAACAAAAATTGCAGAATGACACGCTTTACGTGGTTTGCATCAAAGACCAAGAGAAAAAACGACTGGAAACGTTTTTCGCTGATGTTACCAAAGCCTCTCATGATCAGCCTGTGAATTCTTCTGCCTTCAAATTGTTATGCAGCTATTCGAAAGACTTTGAATCATTGTTGTCACTTCGAATCAATCCCAGTGTATATCTGCTTTCATTCATTAACTATTCATCAAAGGATGAAAACCCAATAATGAACAGCTATCCTGTACTAACTCCTCCTCCCGAAATCTGATCTCAGGACTTACTCACACCAGGTAATTTAAATCAAAGACTCTCTTGAAGAAGGCCACTAATTATGGTCATTCTAAATCTTCATAGTGAGTAGTCTTTCCATTTGAGCAATGGTCTCAAAGTAAAATCATTTCTAAACAAATTGTTCATAGCTGTAAAGTGATGGATCAATCTATCATTCGATTCGGCATGACTCAAACCTTAATTTTTTTGTATGCCTTACATATCCGTAGAGGGGCATTTGCCGGGCATTACCGGCCTGCTTGAATACCGGAAAGATTCCGCTGAGCCTATCCGTGAGCTGACACAGTTCCTGCTCCGTGGTCCGAACACCTTAACAGAAGGTGAACGTGAACTGATCGCAACGGTAGTCTCCCACAACAATGAATGTAAATTCTGTACATCAGCGCATGCCGCAGCGGTTGATCTGCTGCTCCATGAATGCGAGACATCGGAAAAAGTTAAAGCGAACATCGAAACAGCACCTGTAAGTGAGAAAATGAAGGCGCTGCTTACCATTGCCCGTCATGTTCAGATTAGCGGAAAAAGCGTGACGCCTGAACACATAGCGCGTGCAAAAAATGAAAGTGCAACCGATACTGAAATTCATGACACCGTTTTGATTGCCGCGCTCTTCTGCCTGTACAATCGCTATGTTGACGGACTTGCTACCGTTACGCCTGCAGATCCTTCATTCTACAAATCACTTGCCGACAGAATTGTAAATCATGGTTACACAAGGTTGCCGCAAGGATATGATCATTTAAAAAAGAAGTAAACACAAACCGTAAACCTATGAAGAAACTGCTACTCATTCTGAATCTATATTTTATAACCCTGACACTGGTCTTTGCCCAAACTAAAATAACAGGGGCCATCACCGATTCAGAAAATAATGAACCCATCGTGGGCGCTAATATTATTATCAAAGGAAAGCTGACTGGAACAATCACAGATTCAAAAGGTTTCTTTGAACTTAACACTGCACTGAAGCTTCCATTGACTTTGCAAATCTCGGTTATTGGATACGAGAACAAGGAGGTGGAAGTATCGACTGAAAGTAACCTCTCCATAAGCCTCTCTCAAAAGGCAGCGATCATGGATGAAGTTGTCTTCTCCGCTTCCCGGGTTGAAGAAAGTATACTCAAGTCACCGGTCAGTATAGAAAAAATGGATAGCAAAGCTATTCGCGAAACGCCGTCCGTAAGTTTTTATGATGGTATCCAAAATCTCAAAGGGGTGCAAATGGTTACCAGCAGCCTGACCTACAAGCAAGTGAACACACGTGGCTTTAACAGCACAGGTAATGCGCGCTTTCTCCAGCTTGTTGATGGCGTAGACAATCAAACACCAGGGTTGAACTTTGCTGTTGGCAATCTCTTCGGCTCATCCGATATCGACATGGAAAGTGTTGAACTCATTCCCGGATCCGCATCAGCGCTGTATGGCCCGGTGGCATTCAACGGTGTATTGATGATGCGAACAAAAGACCCCTTCCTTTACCAGGGTTTAAGTGCCCAGGTAAAAACAGGAGTGAATCACATTAACGAGGAGACTGTTGACCCGCATGGGTTGTATGACTTTTCAATACGCTATGCTAAAGCATTTAAGAATAAATTTGCCTTCAAGATAAATGCATCCTACTTCACCGGGTTGGATTGGTATGCCACCAACTATACTGATGTTGATCCACAAACACCACCCGAACAAAGAGGTGATAGCAATCCTGCCAGAAATGCATTGAACATCTATGGTGATGAAGTGGTACGCACCCTTAATGGAATAGGCCGCGTATCCCGTACGGGTTATGAGGAACGTAATCTCATGAACTACGACGTGAGCAGTTTAAAATTCAGTACTGCACTACATTATCGCATAAATGATAATATGGAATTGATCTACCAATACAATGTTGGCCAGGGCACTGCAGCTTATACCGGGAGCAATCGTTTTTCCTTAAACAACTTTGTCCTTCAACAACATCGGGCAGAGCTAAAGGGGGCTCACTATTTTATTCGTGCTTACACTTCCATAGAAGATTCACACGACTCCTATAACGCACGGGCACTTGGCCAGCAAATCAACAGGACATGGGTCAGGGATCTGGATGGGAATATTGTTGCTGCCAACCAGGCCGACAACATGTGGTTCACCCGCTATGCCGAAGCCTATAGCGGTAACATTAATGGCGTAACAGCCGGAAACCATTCTGCTGCGCGCACCTTTGCGGACGACGGAAGATATTTACCAGGCTCAGCCGGTTTCAACACCGAAAAGGAAAGGTTAATAAATATTGACGGGTTAGATGGCGCAGGGGTCTTTAGTAACAGCAAGTTTTATCATGCTGAAGGACAATATGATCTAAGCAATAAAATAAAAATAGTCGATGTGCAGATCGGTGGAAATTTCCGGATGTACGATATGTTCACCAATGGCACTTTGTTTGATGATAAAGACCAAACCATTACCATCAAAGAAGGTGGAGCGTTTGTACAAATCTCAAAACGATTGTTGAATGATAAATTGAAATTAACGGTATCAGACCGGTATGATAAAAACCAAAATTTTGAAGGAAGGATGACGCCGCGTGCTTCGGCTGTACTAACCGTTGCCGATAACCATCATTTCAGAACATCTTACCAGACGGGTTTCCGAAATCCTACACCGGTAGATCAATACATTAAACTTAACGCTGGCCCTATCACTATTTTAGGTGGAGTACCGGACAATAGCCAGGGAATGAATGTGTATGAAAATTCATTCACTGCATCTTCGGTTGGTGCCTTCGGCGGAGCTTTTGGCGCTGCCGTAGGAAGCGGTACACCTCCCGATCAGGCCCTGATGAATAACAAGGATCTCCTGGTGAAATCTGATGTGCCCTATATCAAACCAGAGCAACTGAAAACTTTCGAGATCGGTTATAAGAGCATGATCGCTGATAAACTCATGGTTGACGCTAACTATTATTTTGGAAGCTACACCGATTTCATTCTTAATACGGTTGTTATCCAGCCGCAGCACGACGTGATCGGTAGCGATGGAACAATTAATCCTGAGGCAGCGGCTGATATTCTCAGCGGCCAGGTTCATGCCTTCCAGCTTTATACGAATGCTGCCGATGAAGTATCAGCACAGGGAGCTACGCTGGGTTTAACCTACATCCTGCCAAAAGGATATACCCTGGCGGCAAGCGGAACATGGGCTTCATTCGACATCAAAGATGCAAATCCGAATAATGTTCCGGCCTTCAACACTCCCGAGTTCCAGACAGCCCTAACGTTTGGTAACTCGGCTGTCACAAAGAACGTCGGGTTCAGCATTGCCTGGCGCTGGCAGGATGCATTTGACTGGGTAGGATCATTTAACGAACTCCGTCCAGGTCGCATCGCTGCATATTCATTGGTAGATGCACAAATCAGCTGCAAACTTCCGAACATAAAGTCTGTTGTTAAGATCGGGGCGAACAACCTCTTCAATGAACAAATATATCAGGCTTATGGCTCGCCATCTATTGGCGGCATTTATTATGTGTCTTTGACCTTTGATGATCTGTTACGCTAATGAACAGCGAAGTAAACTTAGCTTCACCTAACGTAGGCGCTGAGAGGATCAGCACCTACTTTTGGGTGCTCTTTGGAATCTGCTTTGTCAGCAACGTGCTTGGCGGAACGGTATCAACGTTGATGTCGGTCTACCTTCCGGTTGTAGTGCGTGACTTGTTGGGTAATGTAACGGATGATCGCCTGAATCAAGTGTCAGCCTATATTAACGCACTCTACATTCTCGGATGGGCTGTGGGTGGATTTAGCTGGGGCATCATCAGTGACAAGATCGGCCGCACCAAGTCCCTCGTCTTTTCTATCGGCGGATATGGTCTATTTACATTTCTGCTCACGTATACAAACACATGGGAAATGGTTGTGCTGCTTCGCATGATCACTGGTTTTTGTGTTGGTGGTGTGCTCGTTATCACGGCAACTTTTTTATCGGAAGTGTGGCCTCAAAAAACGAGAGCTATTTTTCTGGGTGTGTTGTCAATTGGTTTTCCTGTTGGAATATTTTCAGCAGGCGCTGTTAATTACTTTGTATCCGGTTGGCGGCAAGGATTCAACATTGGCGTTGTTCCGATTCTTCTCGCCCTCACTGCAATCTTTTTTATTAAAGAGTCTGAAAAATGGGCGACTGCTAAACCACGATCCTCCTCAACTGAAACGTTCACCCAACTTATTCGCGAGAATGGACGCAACCTTACTAAAGGTTCGTTGGTTTTTGGTTTCATGGTCATAGGGCTATGGGCTATTTTCTCCTGGCTGCCCACCTGGGTGCAAAGTCTGCTCACCGAAGGAGGACAAGCGGAGCGAGGAATAAGCATGATGTTGCTCGGAGGATTTGGCCTCTCAGGAGGTTTCTTTTCCGGATGGATATCCAATCGATATGGCACGCGTAAAGCGATGATGTGGTGCTTTGCAGGATGTTTTGTTTTGTCGTGTCTGTTGTTCGGACTCACAACATCTTTTTCCAAACTTATCTACATCGGCATCGCGATGCTTGCGTTGTGTTTTGGTGTAAGCCAGGGATTGCTCTCTGTTTATATACCTCAACTCTTCCCATCATCGATAAGAGCTACGGCAACAGGATTCTGTTTTAATATCGGGAGACTGTTTACAGCAGCAGCCGTTTTTTTTGTCGGCGCATTGGTTACTACATTAGGTGGCTATGGTTATGCCATACTTACCTTCTCAGTAGTCTTTCTTTTTGGATGGATAACGCTTCGTTTCTCAAATGATAAAAATTAACCATTAAATATTTATGGCATACATTTCAGTACCTGAAGGAGTTCCTGGTATCAGGAGCCTCGTAATGTTCAGACCGGAAAGTGGCAAACCGCTTTATGATCTCGCGCAGGTTTTGTTGCGTGGTGAATCAACCCTCACTCCTGCTGAACGCGAATTGATTGCCACGCATGTTTCATCAAGAAATAATTGTACGTTTTGCATGATGAGTCATGCAGCAGCGGCAAGAGAATTGTTTGGCGAAAGTAAGGAAGTAGTCGATTGTGTGATAAGTGATGTAAGTACTGCGCCTGTCAGCCATAAGATGAAAGCTTTACTCAACATTGCGGGAAAGGTTCAGCAAAGTGGCAAGCTGGTTACTCAGCAAGACATTGATGAAGCACGTAAACAAGGAGCCAATGATCGTGACATTCACGATACTGTGCTCATCGCCGCTACCTTCTCCATGTTCAACAGATATGTGGATGGACTGGCAAGCCTCACTCCTACAGACCCAAAAGCTTATGAAGAAATGGGCAAACGGATGACTACCCTGGGATATGTTCTACCTCAACCTGTAAAAAACTGATGGCCTATATTACTTTACCTGAAGACTTGCCGGGCATACGCGGGCCCATGGCGTTCCGCCCTGAAACAGCAAAACCGCTGAATGATCTCGCCGAAGTTTTACTTCGAAGCGAGAATTCTTTATCAAGAGGTGACCGGGAATTAATTGCCACTTATGTCTCCTCTTTGAATGATTGCTTCTTTTGTCAGAACGCTCATGGAGGTCTTGCTCAACATTATCTTTCTTGTGACATGGAATTTATCGATAGTGTGAAAAATGATTTTCGTAAGACTAATATCTCCGATAAATTGAAATCACTGCTTGATATCGCAGCCAGCGTTCAGAAAAGCGGTAAGCACGTTACCCAGGAACAAATTGATCGTGCGCGAAAACTTGATGCGACTGATATGGAGATTCACGATACGGTACTCATCGCTGCAGCGTTTTGTATGTTCAATCGTTATGTTGACGGACTGGGTACGGGGGCACCTTCAGACCGGGAGTTTTACATTAAGCGGGCACCGCAAAGAGCGGAAGAGGGATATGCGAATTATGATCCGTATCATTGATCATTCATACCAACCATAAACTTATTTTAAGAAATGAAAAAAGTATTTTACCTGGGCATCACCGGACTTGCCATACTGGAAATCCTCAAAGTATACTTTATCATGCCTATGCCTGGCAGTCAGACAATAGAAAGCCTGGATGCCGCTTATTTCCTCCATACTTATCGGTGGTATTTCAGGGTGCTCTTCTGTTTGATGATTGTAGTTGGAAGTTTCAAGGCATTTGAAATTAAATGGAAATGGGTGCCGGCACTAGCCATACTATTTGCCGGCATTGTTACTTACTACTTCAATTTTAAAATGACAGCAGAAAGTATCTTTAAAGAACCACAAGCACTCTCCTTCAAAACACAAAGTGAAAATTTATTGAGCGATAGCAGTGTTGTCATCGCTGTTTCCCAAAATGGAGAATCTAAAGCTTACCCTATCCGTTATATAGGCTATCATCACCAGGTACGTGATACCATTGGTAACAAGCCAGTCATGGTTACGTACTGTACCGTATGCCGGACGGGGCGGGTATTTGAACCGCTGGTTAATGGAAAGCTGGAGAATTTCAGATTGGTGGGCATGGATCATTTCAATGCTATGTTTGAAGATGAATCCACTAAAACATGGTGGCGGCAAGTAACCGGTGAAGCCGTTGCCGGACCATTAAAAGGTTCAGCAATACCGGAAGTCGAATCCATGCAAATGACAGTGAACAAATTCTTTTCCATGTACCCATTTGGTAAAGTAATGCAGGCGGATGAAGCATCTATGGAAAGTTACGATTCGCTCGCACGTTATGAAAAGGGGAAAAGCAAGGGCAAGTTAACGCGCACCGATAGTCTTTCATGGAAGGATAAATCCTGGGTAGTGGGCATTGAAGAAGGAAATTTCAGTAAAGCCTATGACTGGAGTGATCTGAAATCAAAACGTATCATCCACGATAGAATTGGAGAAGTTCCTGTTGTAATTGCACTCGCTGAAGATGAGCAAAGTTTTGCAGCGTTTGAAATTCCCAATGACACGATAACTTTCTCTATTCGCAATGATACACTGTTCAACAATCAGCATGTGTATGATTTCAGTGGTCGTGCTGTAGGGAAGTCAACGCCACCGTTGAGGAGAATACAAGCTTACCAGGAATTCTGGCATAGCTGGAAAACGTTCCATCCGGATACGAAACAGTACCAATAGTTATTTTTGGTATCAGCGTTGTAAGTAGTAAAGTTGTCAACACAAGGTTATTACCAAGTGGTTGAGATAATCGGAAACATGTTAAACACCAGGAGTTGTCTGATAATTTGTTTGACAGAGAATGTTCCCGGTTCTGATTTTCAGCATTGGCGTATTCTTCTTACTTTTCAATTCCAATTCAATAAGAAGTTTCTGAAGCACACGGATATTATATAGCGCATGAAAAAAACTGATGCACTTCGTTTCATCTTACCGGTCATCGTGCTCGTGGTCATAATATTGATTTGGTATTTTATATCTTACCTGAATCTGTTTCCTGCGTATGCGTTCCCATCACCGGGAGCAGTATTAAAGAGCTTTCGCGAAGAGATACTTGCCGGACGCTTAATCAACGATAT
The DNA here is from genome assembly GCA_964521255.1 of uncultured Roseivirgaceae bacterium. GTDB lineage: Bacteria > Bacteroidota > Bacteroidia > Cytophagales > Cyclobacteriaceae > ZC4RG29. Next base: position 39,417 of record CAZFRM010000014.1, on the reverse strand, counting down.
GATAGCCTCATTATGGAGAGTTGCCGTGGGTTTTGTGATCTCTGCTGTGCTGGGTATTCCCGCTGGTTTATGGCTTGGGCAACATTTGCATGCAAGAAACGCTTTTGTACCCATGCTAAATTTCTTCCGCTTCCTTTCACCTCTTGCGTGGATACCTTTTGCTATACTTTGGTTTCACATTGGAGACAAGCCAGCCATCTTCCTCATATTCATGGCAACCTTCTTCCCTCTCGTACTCGCTACCATGGTTGCAGTGGCAACTATTCCCAACATTTATTTCCGTGTGGCGCAGGATTACCATTACAAAGGCATCGAATTGTTGACGAAAGTAACTTTCCCTGCTGTGCTGCCGGAGGTAGTTACAGCGCTACGGGTGAGCTATGGAATTGCATGGGTAGTAATTGTTGCTGCAGAAATGGTGGGCTGTCAGGACGGACTGGGCTATGGTATCTGGGAAGCGCGCAATGGTTTGCGGCTGGACTCTGCAGTTTGCTATATGATCATTATCGGTTTGCTGGGCATGGGCATTGATCGGTTGCTGGCTCAATTAACAAAACTACCGGGTGTACGGTGGGGCTATGAGAGATAACCATTCTGCCAGCCAGCTTGTACTGGAAAAAGTTTCGCATAGCTACGGGGCTGTATCAGTGCTGAATGATCTGAACCTCGTCGTTAACGCCGGCGAAGTGGTCGTCCTCGTGGGCCCTTCAGGTTGTGGCAAGACAACCATATTGAATTTGTTATCCGGTCATATCAAACCGGTGTCGGGATCAATACAACGAGAAGGCATTATTCGTACAATATACCAGCAGAATGGCCTTTTCCCCTGGCTAACGGTTTCAGAAAATATTTCAATAGGCTTGCGTTTCTCGAATGATGCCGCATGGCGGGAAAAGGAGCTTGCCGAATTGATTGAATTGATCCACCTGGAGGGTTTTGAAAATCATTATCCGCATCAATTGTCGGGTGGAATGCGTCAGCGGGTTGAACTTGCGAGAGTTCTTGCAGGGGACTCCGACATACTGCTCATGGATGAACCGTTCTCTGCACTCGATTACCAGGCACGACTTCGCATGCGGGGGGAGTTGGTTCGTCTTCTGAAGAAAAGACCTCGTACTGTAGTCTTTGTTACGCATGATATTGAAGAAGCTGCACAACTGGCAGACCGGGTACTGGTATTATCCAATCGGCCTGCAACGATTTGCCGTGAGTTGTCTATAGAAGCATTACGCCCTCGTGGACTTACCGACAAGGCAGTCATCGAAGTCATGAACGAGATCCTCAGGGAGCTGGGGTTGCAAACATCCAATAACATTTAGAGGGATAGAACTGTTTAAATTTTAATTCAACTAACATGAGATTATCCGTAAGTATCCGGCTGATAATTGGTGTCATTCTTATCCTCACTGTGCTGGGTCTGCTCCGCTATCGTCCATGGAACCGTAGCGGATACAACACTGCGCGTGATGTAATACATGAGGGATCAAATAAGAAAGCATTTCGTGAGCTTACCGTAGGTTTTCTACCGGTGACATGTCACCTCACCTGTCCTGTTACAGATTTCGCATCCAAAACAACACAGACAAATACAAATTTCAACTCCCGGGTATTCTCTGATTTTCCAACGGTGGTAAGCGCCCTGGAAGCGAAACAGGTGCAGGCAACTTTTATGATTGTGCCTCTGGCAATGAAGCTTCGCGAACAGGGTGTACCGGTTAAGATCTGTTATCTCGGCCACCGTGATGGTTCTGAAATTATGGTTGGCAAATACAGCAAGATCAGGAGCCTGCGTGATCTTAAAGGCAAGATAGTGGCAATCCCAAGTCTCTTCAGCAATCAGAATTTTGTGATTCACAAACTCATGACCGATCATGGCATGGAGCAGGACGATATTACATTCGTAGTGTTGCCTCCACCGGATATGCCCACTTCACTTGCAGCGGGTGCGATTGACGGATATTTTGTTGGCGAACCATTTTGCGCAAAAGCAGAACTTGATGGCATCGGACGAGTTCTTTATTATGCGAGGGATATATGGCCTAACTTTATTTCTTGTGCATTGGTAGTGCATGAGGATCTGATAAAGAGTAATCCGGAGATCGTTCAGGATTTGGTAAGGGGTATCGCAGAGTCCGGGGCATGGGCTGAGACTCACCGCGAGGAAGCGGCGAAATTAGTGTCGCCGTATTTTCGCCAGGATGAAAAAGTTCTCAACTATGTGCTCACGTCCGACCCGCATCGCGTAAGTTATGTTAACCTGACACCAACAGACGAAGACCTTCAGATGATCCAGAACATGGGATTGAAAATGGGTCTTCTTGAAAAACAGATACCCATGCATGAACTTATTGATCGCGATTTTGTGCCAGAGGTAATTACACCTTCTCCTATCGACACATCGGAGATATTGAAGTCCGGAAATTGAATACGCACATGATGTCTGCAGGGATTAGAAAACTGAAAAGGTAAGAAGTATGAAAAATTTGAGAAGATTTTGAAAATGAAAAGATTTAAAATTATTCAACGACTCTAAATAAAATTTACTAACTAAAATTTACTAAACTAAAATCCACAACAATGGCTGAAAACAATAAAGCGGTTATTAGTAACCAGGGACAAATCAAAGGCAATCAGAGTATGATCCTGAAGAATCAAGGTCTGATCAAATCAAACCAGAAAGTAATTGTTGAGAATCAGAAAACCGTGAAGGAAAACCAGCGTTCAATTCTCTCCAACCAACAAACCATCATCAAAAACCAAAGCTCTATTCTAAAGAATCAAAAAACTCTTGAGCTGATTGTTAAGAATCAGCAAGCGATCCTGAAGTTCCTTAAAAAGTAATTTCAGAATTATTCTTCTTCATACCCGTCTTGACAGATAGCCAAAACGTAATGAGCGTATGTGATGAGGCGATGTAAGAAGAGATGAATGCAAAAACAAAAAAGCTCGAATCCGTAATGGATCCGGGCTTTTAATTTTTTGGTGGAGGGAGAGATTTGAAAAATAGTGTAAGCAAATTGAACATCATATCTGCTTCAATACCAGATCAAACTCAACATTTAAAATTTCATCTACCCTTATAAGGCCTTGTAATTTCTTTGGAGGAACAAGCTTAAAATCAGAAAAGGCGACAGGGCGTATTCCCTTGAGCAAGATTGTTTTTTTGTCCTTTACCGTAACTTTATACTGAATGGTATATTGTGTAGTGGCCCCTGCTAATGAAATGTCTACAACACCATTGATCAAACCATTCTTACTGCCAGGGCACTCAAGAGATCGGAAATATATTGTCAAATCCGGGTAGGTTTCTGCCTTTAAAGATTCCCGGAAGTCTCTGGAGATTTGCTTTGTATCACATTCAAAATTGGTGATGGGTATAGACATACAATTATTTGAAAACACTAACATTCCACTATTGTAATTCTTTTCATATTGAAGTGTATCTGCGCCCAGGTAATAATTAATCTTACAACTAAACTCATTAATATTGGTAGATCCTTGAATAGTAAGCTTGCTGTCTGAATCAATGATCCACATACCTTTGTCTGTAAATCCACTGTTTAAAAAAAACACAAGAACAAGCAGTGTTATTCTTTTCATATTCATACCAATCAATTTTAAGAAATAAAAAAGCAGGGCGCTGGTTGAGCCCTGCTTCACTAGAGTTAGAAGCCTATTGTACCTTCAATTACAAATCCGTCAAATTTTCCATTGCTACGAAGATCGGTCGCAGGAAAATCCTCGTATTTCTGAGTTACATATTCGGCTTTGAGCAAAACGTTTTTAGTTACGAAGAAGCCGGCAGCGAGGGCTTTGCGTTCTACTTTTACATCCTGGCGTGTACCTTGATTGATGTTAGGCTGAGTAGTGCTTTGTCCGAAGGCAAGGTCACCATTAAGTACATTGTATTTTGCACCTATGTACAACCTGTCATTTGCAAACCGGTAAAGTCCGTCAATGGCAAACTGGCTAACCTCACGGTTTTCAAGTTTGGTCAGGGTTGGTAGTGTAGTGTCAGTAGACTGAAGTTCACCATTTTCAATCTGGCTGTTTCCTTGGGCTATTTCATATGTTCCGAAAATTTCCAAACCTTTAAATTTCACGAAGGGGTTAATCATAAATGCAGTGACATTATCCCTAAAGCCTGGGTTGATTCGGCCGGAGAAAGAATTTCCTGTTAATGTTGCATTGACCGGTTCCATTACGAAGTAGTAGTGTGATCCTGCGCGGTCACCACCGTACAAAGTATTGCTGATAGAAGATTTTGTTGTATAAAATGATCCGGTTAACCGTACGCGCAGATTATCAAACGTTTTGTCGTAGCCTGCTTTTCCATAGATAGATGGCTCGCGATCGTCTCCTTTTGTTACGCTTCCCTGTATTTCACCATCGGTTATACCCAACATCAGCAAGATGCCGGATTTCTGCCAGTATAACTCACCACCTATTTCCGTTGTAAAAGCATCCATCAGGTTGTTTTCAACAAACGGATTGTGAATCGCATTGCCGGCATCACTTCTGCGGAAGTGGGCATCACCGTAGTTAATTTCCATGTGACCGACTTTTAACGTCAGGTTTTTCCAAAGTTTATCCATCACCTCACTTTTGAGAAAGCTTACTTTGTCTATTTGAAAATATCCGCCTTTAACCCAGAATTCATTGTGGTGACGGGTAGACATGTAAGACACCAGGCTAACCCTGACACCATCGGCCAGTTGTACATCAATATTAAAATTTGCCATGGCCAGGTTAAACCCGGGGCTCAGATCATACAAAGCATTCCTGTTCACCTCTCCAGCCATGTTAGGAGAATTCGAGTGAGATAAGCTTTGGAATTGTTGTGTAAAGTTTGCACCGATTTTCAGCTTCAAACCGTCAAATCCTAAAGTATCAACTTTAGAGGTTTCAAATACATTAATACCACGCTGATCATAGGGGCGGAAGTATTGCATAGGGCTCAACTGTGCATAAGCACCAGTAGTAACGATCACGAGCATTGAAAGGATCATGAATCGTATTTTGTTAAGTAGTAACATATAAATTGTGTTTAAGCGATTTAGAATTATAAAACTTTATTGTTGTTTAATGTCATGTCAAAGATTACCTCCACTTCGTCTCCTACTTTGATTGTTCCCATCATAGCAGTAGGTGGAACCATGTTATAGTCCGTCATTATTAATTTCTTCGAGCCCGTAATCCGCAATTCTCCGCCTGGAAGTATTTGATAATTCGACTTAATAGTTATTGGCTTGGTGACACCAGCCATCGTCAAATCAGCGTTCAGGTTCATTACCGAATTAACTTCATCTATTTTTGCATCACGAAGTGAAAAAATGATGTATGGATGTTTTTCGTATTTAAAAGCTTCATACGTTTTATTATCCATCGTTTTACCTTTTGGGCTTTTAATGCCATCCACCTTAACCTTTAAGGAAACATCTTTAACTTCAGTAAGCTCATTATTTATTAGTGTGTAAGTCCCTTTGCATTCTATACTTTCCGCCACAGACTCCCAGTCATGCAAGGAAGAAGTTCCCTTAATGGTTACTTTTTGATTTTTTACCTTAAATGGCTGTGCCTGAACATGATTAATAATTGGAAATAAAAATGCTACTATGATAATTAGTTTTATCGCTTTCATTTTGCTTTGGTTTAATGCCCGAATCTATTGCATAGACCATTCGGTAATTATGATTAACGGACATCCTGACACATGATTTTTATCAGCCCATAAATTCGCTTGTGAGGCTACAGGGTTAATCTACTACATGTCGTTGTTGAGATAGTAGCTGGAAATATTTAATCACGTTTCACAGCCATTCTTCGGCAGGCCTAAAGGCAGGTCAAAATATTTTTCCCTGCGAATCATTTGCGTAAGAGTATGGTCGCCAGATCGTTGTTAGTGATAGACTGATTTTTGTCAAGGAAATCCGAAATCGATTGATGAAAATCATAATTCAAACTGATCTATTGCATAGCTATTTTAAACAGTCATAAAGAATTTTGACTCATCAAACAAAAATTAAAACAAAGGAGGTATTTATGGCACTCATTAAAAGATCTGAATTGCCATCACTAATTGATGGTTCATGGTTGTCTGATTTTTTTGACACGGGCAGGTTTTTGGATTCAGACTGGCTCCGAAAACAATCCGTACCCGCAGTGAATGTAAAAGAAACTGAAAAGTCGTTTGAAATTGAAGTTGCGGCGCCTGGCCTTACCAAAAAAGATTTCAACATTACTGTTGAAAACAGGGTATTGACTATTTCTTCTGAAAAAACAGTGGAAAATGAAGAAAAAGAAGAAAATTATACGCGCCGTGAATTCAGTTACAGTTCATTCAGCCGGGGCTTTACACTACCTGAAGACGTTAACGAAGAGGATGTAAAAGCAAACTATGTCGATGGTGTTCTAAGGTTAACCGTTCCGAAGAAAATAACAGTTAAGCCAAAAGTCATTCGAGCGATTGAAGTAAAGTAGGTAGGTAAGTGTTGGATAAGCCTCTGCAATAGCGGAGGTTTATCTTTTTTAGGTCAATTTTTTTGAAGATCTTGAAGAAAGAATGAATGAAACACTTGAAAAAAGGAAATGAGTTATCTTATCATTTATATGAGTCGTCACGGTACAACAGCAAAAGTTGCCACTGAGTTGAAAGAAAAACTGGAAACTGAAAAAACTACGCTCATTGATCTTGAAAAGGATCATGTGCCATCGTTGGATGAGTTTCATACAGTAATTATTGGAGGCTCTGTTCACGCGGGAACGATTCAGCAAGAGCTTATAACGTATTGCACCAAACACACAAGAGAATTGCTAAAAAAACGATTAGGCCTTTTCATGTGCTTTATGAACGATGATTTGCAGGAAGAAGAATTCGAAGATTCATTTCCAATCGAACTCAGGAAACATGCTATAGCAAAAGGTATGGTTGGCGGAGAATTTCTTATTGAAAAAATGAATGCCCATGAAAAGGATTCAGTAAAAAAAGTAAAGGGAATAGATGAATCTGTTTACCGGCTTGATCATGAAGCAATCCAAAAATTTATTGAAGATATTAAAGCCAGCGCTATACCTTAATAAGCGCACTTGATTTTTTATTCTCTTTTTCATCAAACATGGCTTCTATTTAATTTTGATTTTACGCTTCCTCATTTCGAGTTTCAGCTTTTCCTGTATTTCACGGCAAGCACATTCTTTGGCATGTTCAATATGCCAGGCTATCCGTTGGTCAATCGTTGCGTTTTTCGGCATAAGATGTTTCTCATGCCATTGTCTGTTTATTTTCATAAAATATATTTATTGTCTCATCATGAATTATCGGTCCCCCAGGAGTATTGAAAGTGTCTTAAGTTTTGGATTGTGATCGGCAATCAGCTTAACTATTCCTACAAAAGGCACAAAAAGAATCATGCCAGCCATACCCCACAGTAATCCACCTGTAAAAATTGCAATCAGCATTACTAAGGTGTTTACATTGAGGCGGCTACTGACTGCCATCGGGAAAATAATGTTCGCCTCCAGGTATTGAACAAAAGCGAATAGTGCAATGATGCCTGCCGGATACCACATGGAATCATACGTAACCCACGCCATTGTTATGGGAAGTAATGATCCAATAACAATTCCAACGTAGGGTATAAATGTTAAGATGGAAGCTATAAAGCCAAACAGTATGGCGTGAGGGATGCCCAACAAGAGAAGCCCTACACTATTTAATATGCCAACGATTAAATAAACAATTCCCATTCCTTTTATAAAATTATAGTAAGCTGAAATTGTCAATGAAAGAATCTTGTTAATGTTCTCCTTTCGCTCATTGGGAAAAATTCGAAGTAAAACTTTTACCCAAAGTTCTCTGTAGTATAAAATCAGAACAGCGTAAACAGGGATGAGCACCATAAGAACGGTGGAGAATGCTGATATGGTTATCATCTGTTTCAGAATAGCAAAAGCTCCAGCCCCGGATTGATTAAACAATTCAGTAATCAATCTACCCTGGCGTTCAGGTGAAACCCCATATGATTGCGTGATAAATTCACTTAGCATTCGAAATGCTCCGGCAATTTTATTCTTTACTTCGGGCCATTCCTGGAGAAAAGTGATAAACTGATGGATGAGCAAACCAACAATGCCGGCACCGATCAGAATCAATAGCGTAATGTTTATTAAAATAGCTATCACTCTTTTGAACCCGCGTTTTTCCAGCCACAGGCATGAAGGGTAAATGACAAAGCTTATCAATGCTGCAAAGCTTAGTGGGATAAGAATATTACGGGCGAAATAAAGAATCAGACCACCATACAAAACATAGGCGAGTGTTTTAAGATGAGTATCGTTGTTGTGTGACAGGTGATCTTTCAGCATACAGTCAATTCCAGGTTAGAATTTTACGCTTGAATTCTTTTGGCGCTAATTGTTCTCATCGTGAATGATTCGCTCAATGTAATAAGAATACATTTGCGATGTAAAATTAAATTATAGTCAGGGGTAATTTCTGATGTCAATCATACGGGCTTCTGATTATAATCAGGAATATGACCAGCAGTAAATAAGAAATTTGGTTTCATTAAAAAGATATATAGAAAAAGGAAAATTCTTATGGAGATACAGCATTGCGAACAACAAAGCTGCATGGCTCCACTAAAAATAATTCAAAAGATATGGAAACGCACTATTATAATGTTGATATCCGGTGGAGTAAAGATCGCAAGGGAATATTGTGTTCACCAGAGATAGGAACGAAGTTCACAACAGACCGAGGTTGTATAGAAATAGCTACACCTCCGGAATTTCCTAAAGGTATTGCAGGTATTTGGTCACCGGAACATTTATTCACTGCAGCGGTCAGCAGTTGTTTAATGACTACTTTCCTTTCCATTGCTGAAAATTCAAAACTTGAATTCACTGAATTTTCCTGCAGCTCACGCGGGAAGCTTGAGAAAATAGAAGGCAATTTTATCATGACTGAAATTTTATTGCTCCCCTCCATAACAATCAAACAAGAAAAAGACAGAGAAAAGGCTGAACGTGTAATAAAGAAAGCAGGTGATGCCTGCCTTATTTCAAATTCCATTAAATCACGCGTTGTAATAGCGCCCGTAGTGAAAACAGAAAATAATGCGAGGTCTATTCCCACAGATTAAAATCACATCGTATGAAAAAAATACTTTGTCCGACTGATTTTTCTGAAACAGCTCAAAATGCAATCGCTTATGCAGCCAAGCTGGCCCAGACTACTGAAGCGATGCTGGTATTATTCAATGTGCAATCAATCTTCGATCGGGTGGCACAAGAAATAGCCAGCAGAGGCGGAGTGAGTTTCAGCGCCGTTACGGAATCGCTCGAAGCTCAAAGCCGGGCAATAAGCCGGACATTTAAGATTTCCTGTTATGCTGAAGTTCAACCATCAACTTCAACACTTGCAAAGACCATTGCCGACAAAGCCGCGGATTATGATCTCATTGTGATGGGAACCAATGGACCGGACGATGTATATCAGTTTCTGACAGGAAGTAACGCATACAATGCCAGTGTAAAAAGCGCTGTGCCTGTTCTGTTAATACCGGATGGTTGTGAATACAACGAAATTAAAACCGTGGTTTATGCCTTCGATTACCTCCGGGAGCGTAAACTGCCCATTGAGCAATTAAAACCTTTGGTTAAATCACTCAACAGTGAACTCTGCATTTTGCAAGTGATGGAAGAAGCCTATAGTGAGGAAGCGGAAGACGAATTAAAAGAGCTTCAATTCATATCGAAAACACTTTATGCCGATGACATCAAATTAAGTTTTGATACCATTCGTTCGTATGAAATTGCAAAAAGCATTCATAGCTATGTACTCAGAACGCAACCTGATTTACTTGCGCTTTGCGCTGTACATAGAAATTTGCTTGAGCGATTTTTTCACAACAGCCTGATAAGAAGTATCAGCGCTGTTTCAAGTTACCCGGTTTTTATTTTCCACCATTAATAATTTCAGCCAACTACCTGAAAGTTCGAAACGCGCTGAAGAACGCGGTTAGAAAACCCTGATGTCATGTCAAAAATAAAGTTACATGTCTCCTACGCAGCCCCTAACCCCTAAAGGGGCATTCTTGCGCGCTGTTTCCCCGCCAGCTGGCGGGCTAGGGGCAAGCGATGGATGACCGTCAACTCAAATATGACACGACACTAGTACAACATTATTCAAGATGCCGATGATGTTGAATCGTTTTGGGCCAAAGGCTTTAGCAGAATGAAGAAGATTTATCTGCGATGACATGAGCGATGCCAATAAACTAATTGCCATTAAGATTATCCACACACTGATTTGGATTTTCTTCAATATTGTAATTTTTTACCTCTTATATGCGGTGCTTTCTAATCGTATAGACAAATGGGTGTGGATCTGTTTCGGTCTTATTTTCGTCGAAGGCATGATACTTCTTGTATGTAAAAATGTTTGCCCTGTCACATTGATCGCCCGGCAATATTCTAATTCAGATAAAGCAAATTTTGATATCTATTTACCTAACTGGCTTGCGAAATACAACAAGGAGATCTATTCAACTATTGTCCTGGTTATCATTTTAATTTTGGTTTACCGTCTGCTTAATAATCAGCACTGATCAATTGCCAGGAAAATCATTTATAGCACCAACCGTCCGTAAACTCTTGCCCCCCCTGATTTAAAAAGGCCAAAAAGATTTTGAGAATATCAAAACCTGATGTAAATCATGTTTTCATTTGATGATAATCAACCCCTTCAAGGTTTTGTACCAATACTTTTGATTCTGTTAGAAATGTTGGATTAAAACATTATCGTTATGAAAAAAATACTCGTCCCTTGCGATTTTTCCAAACCAGCGATAAACGCATATAGATTTGCACTAGATGTAGCTTCTGTGAACAGAGGTACTGTTCATTTGCTGCATGTAATAGAACTTCCTGTACTGCACGATTCTGTATTAATGCCCGTACTCAACTTTGAAGATGCACTATTTAAAGAACTCAAAGAAAAATCAGAAAACGAATTTAAAAAGGTCACCGGAAAGTATAGCGCGGAAGGCGTAAAAGTAAAAATGGAAGTTATTTTTGGTGCCCCTTCAAAAATGATACTCGATTATGCAAAAGATCAATCTATTGACCTTATCGTCATGGGTTCGCATGGCGCCAGTGGTCTTAGAGAATTCTTTATCGGTTCTAATGCAGAAAAAATTGTACGGAATTCGTCCATACCTGTTCTTGTTTTGAAAGATTATTTTAAAGGACCAATAAAGAATATCGTTTTCCCCAACACGCTGGAAACTGAAAAGCAGGAAGACCTTACCATGAAGGTTAAAGCGCTTCAAAATTTCTTCAAAGCTCAACTGCATATTGTGTGGATTAATACACCGCTCAACTTCACTTCGGACACCATTACCTACGAACGCCTGAATGCTTTCGCTAAACGCTTTATGTTGAAAGATTATACCATCAACATCTTTAATCATCCGAATGAAGAAAAAGGAATTATCGAATTTACCAGGTCAGTCAAAGGTAACCTGATTGCTATGGGTACGCACGGACGAAAAGGTATTGCCCATCTGCTCAATGGCAGTTTAGCAGAGGATGTGGTAAATCATACCAAGAGCCTTATCTGGACCTACTCGCTTAAAAATGAATCTGCTGAAGCTTAGTTAAGTGGAAAAAATTATTGATGACATACCTGTTGCGACCGCGCTGAAATGCTTTCACTGCAGCCAGGATTGTGAAGAAACATTTACGCTGGATGATAAAGTTTTTTGTTGTTATGGGTGCAAGACCGTTTATGAAATTCTAAGCGCGAATAACCTTTGCGATTACTACACCCTGGATAGAAATCCTGGTGTATCTGTAAAAGATATCAACGATGAAAATTTTGCTTACCTGGATGAGAAAAATATCCGTAAGAAATTTCTCAGCTTCGATTCCGAAGGTTTTGCAAAGGCTACATTTTTCACCCCCGCCATTCACTGTGTATCGTGCATATGGCTGTTGGAGAGCCTTCAGAAAATAGAAAAAGGTATTCTCCGTTCGCACGTAAACTTTGCAAAAAAATCTGTCACTATAGATTTTAATCCGGATCACATTAAGCTTAGCAGGCTTGCCGGCCTATTGAGTTCCGTTGGCTATACACCACAAATTCACCTTGATAGTAAAACAGAGAATAAGGTTGACAATAAATCCCTCGTTATTAAATTAACAGTAGCCGGTTTTTGTTTTGGAAACATTATGTTGCTCAGCTTTCCTGAATACCTGGGTCTCGATCAGAATGACAGGTTTCTCATGAGAGTTTTCTCCTGGTTAAATCTCGTACTAGCCCTTCCGGTATTTTTTTATAGTGCAACCGACTATCTGAAGTCAGCTTTAAATAGTTTTAAGCAGAAAGAGATCAACATTGATGTGCCGATTGCCGTGGGACTTATCGCATTATTTTTCAGAAGCAGCTATGATATCATCAGTCATTCAGGTCCCGGATACCTTGATTCCTTTGCCGGACTTGTTTTTTTCCTGCTTATCGGAAGATGGTTCCAAAGTAAAACATACGAGAGTCTTGCTTTCGACCGCGATTATAAATCCTATTTTCCCCTTGCCGTACACAAACTTGCAGGGGGACAGTGGAAACCTGTTATCATTCATGAGCTGAATTGTGGTGATCAGATTCGCATCAGAAATATGGAAATCATTCCCGCCGACAGTACGTTAACGGATGATTTCGCCTATATCGATTACAGTTTTGTAACCGGTGAATCACGACCAGTAAAAGTGAAACAGGGTGAGCAAGTATATGCGGGTGGGAGATTGATTGGTCAGCCAGTCATATTAGTGGTGAATCAAAAAACATTACAAAGCCATCTTACGAGCTTATGGAACAATGCGGCTTTTAGCAAGGTAACAACAAGCAAGTACAAAAAAATAATAGACCGCGCGGCAAGGAATTTTACATGGGTTGTTTTGGCCATTGCAGCGCTTACTGCTGTTTATTGGCAAATCACCAGTCCTTCCCAGATGTGGTTAGTGCTTACAGCCGTTTTAATGGTAGCGTGTCCTTGTGCGTTAGCACTTTCTGCACCCTTCACGTATGGAAGTATGCAACGCGTTTTCGGAAGAAATCAGTTCTATCTTAAAAATGCAGATGTCATAGAACGTCTTGCTTTAGTTGACTCCGTTGTTTTTGACAAGACAGGAACGGTAACTCACGGAGATAAACCCAAAGTTGATTTTGTTGGCAACATAAATAAAAGTCAACTCGCAGTTGTGAAACTATTAACCGGTTCATCTACACATCCATTGAGCATTCTGATCTCTAAATCTATTGCAGAACCTGCAGCAAAAAATATTTCCGACTTTAAGGAAATTCCGGGCAAAGGAATTGAGGCAATGTTTGAAGGAAGTCTTATTAAGGTTGGTTCTTCGGAATTTGTCATTGGCGTTCGGCACAAAAACAAAAACGGTTCTAATGTATTCGTAGCTATCGACAATAAGATGATTGGTTACTTTACCATTCGAACCACACTTCGGAAAAATATCAAAACCATGATAGATCGATTGGGGGCAAAATGTGCAGGCCTTCTTTCGGGAGATAATGATGCAGACCGAATAGCTATGCATTCTATTTTTAATAAATCGATGCCGTTACTATTTAATCAGACTCCACACGATAAACTCAATTACATAAAAGACTTACAACAGAATGGAAAAACCGTGCTGATGGTTGGGGATGGTTTAAATGATTCCGGTGCGTTGAAGCAAAGTGATGTTGGCGTAACAATAACCGATGACACGGGTGTGTTTGCACCTGCGTGTGATGGAATACTTAACGGAAAAAAACTTAACCTGTTAGATAAGTACCTCGAACTTGCTAAAGCTTCATCCGTTATTCTTAAAATCAGTTTTGTCATTTCGTTTTTTTATAACGCAGTGGCTTTAAGTTTTGCAGTGACAGGACATCTCACGCCGCTGGTTGCAGCCATCTTAATGCCCATTAGTAGTATTAGTGTAGTGAGCTTTTCTACTTTGGCAGTGAATTTTATTGCAAAGAGAAAATTACCTTCAATTAACTAAAACATAAATAATCATGAATTATATATCGGGAGAAGAAGCAGTGAAAGCGATTAAACCAGGACATCGCGTTTTCGTGCATGGGGGTGCAGCAACACCACATCATTTATTGAAAAAACTCGCGGAAAGATCTTCAGAGTTATGGAACGTTGAAATTGTGAGCATCAGCTTGCAGGGCGATGCCGTTATTGCCGACAAAAAATACAAAGACAACTTCCGAATCAATTCGTTGTTTGTATCTGAAAATGTTCGTGCAGCCGTTAATGAAGGCAGAGGCGATTATGTGCCTATCTTTCTAAGTGAGATACCTATTTTATTCAAGCGCAATATCCTTCCTATTGATGTCGCACTGGTGCAGGTTTCTCCACCCGACAAACACGGCTTTTGTTCCCTGGGAGTTTCGGTGGACATTGCAGTCACTGCTGTAAAGACTGCCAAATATGTGATTGCCCAGGTAAATCCGAAAATGCCCCGTACGTTAGGTGACGGCATTGTAAAAATAGATGACTTTGACGCCATTGTACATGCAGAACATGAGTTACCAGAAGTTGCCTGCAGTGATTTAACGGAACTGTCCCTGCGGATCGGAAGTTATTGTGCAGAACTGGTTGAAAATGGAGCGACACTTCAAATGGGAATTGGTTCCATTCCTGACGCTGTGCTCGCCTCACTTAACGGGCACAAAGAACTTGGTGTTCATACTGAGATGTTTTCGGATGGCATTATTCCTTTAATTGAAAAAGGAATAATCACCAATCAGCATAAGAAAAAACACAGGGACAAAACAGTTACCTCTTTTTTGATCGGAAGCAGAAAGCTTTATGATTTTGTTGATGATAACCCATCTGTTGTTGCCTTAAGTATTGATTATGTCAATGACACTGCAGTGATCAGAACAAATCCAAAAGTTACGGCTATTAACAGTGCTATCGAAGTTGACATCACAGGTCAGGTGTGTTCTGATTCTATTGGAACTTATCATTACTCCGGCGTTGGCGGACAATTGGATTTTGTACGTGGTGCTTCACTATCGGAAGGCGGCAAGCCCATCATTGCATTGCCTTCTGTCACTGAAAAAGGCGTTTCGAGAATCTCACCTTTTCTTAAAGAAGGCGCAGGTGTTGTAACGACAAGGGCGCACGCACATTATATTGTTACTGAATATGGAATCGCATATCTCTACGGAAAAAATATGCGTCAGCGTGCAAAGGCTTTGATTGAAATTGCTCATCCCAATCATCGCGAAGCATTGGAAAGAGCAGCCTTTGATCGTTTCCATACGTATGAATTTGAACGAACTGAATATTAGAGATGATAATTATTATTCTTCTCATTGGAATAAGCTTAACGATCGCAGTAATATTTTTACTGGTTTTCCTTTGGAATATGAAAAGTGGCCAGTATGATGATACGTACACGCCATCGGTAAGAATGTTATTTGAAGATAAACCAAAGAGTAAAAAATTAAAGCCGGATAAAAAACAATAGTTAAAGTATCCAGACAAAATTTACTTACCTGGATACTTCCTATTTCCCTATGATAAAAAAGGAACGACTGCCGATCCTGTTGTTTGCAATGCTTTGTCTTCTTTCAGGGCTTTACTCAGGATTAAACCGAATCGGATGGAATTTATATGCAACGCCATTGACCGCGCATCATGGCGCTATTATGGTTGGCGGATTTTTAGGAACACTTATCGCATTGGAAAAGATAATTCCTTTAAAGAAAAAAAGTTTATACCTGATCCCGATTGTAAATGCTTCCAGCGTTGTATTTTTTTTCTTTAATCAACCGAAGGTTTCAATTTATATACTAGTCGTTTCCAGCATAGCGCTTGCTTTTGTTTTTCTTTATTACTACCGCATACAGCGTGAACGCATCTATATTTTAATGTTCATTGGCGCTATTTGCTGGCTCACAGGAAACGTGCTGTTGTTGACAAAGTTCTTTTATCCGCTTGCTTTCCCCTGGTGGGCTGCATTCGTGTTGTTTATTATCGCCGCAGAACGCATGGAACTTATGAAGTTTCGCCCCATCAGCCGGTTCAATAAAAATATTTTTATAGTACTGCTGATGTGCTTTATCATTGGCGTTCTTTTTTCATTTCATGGAGCAGGAAATTTAATTTGTGGTTTGTCCCTTGTTGGTTCTTCTCTTTGGCTATTGAAGAATGATATGATTGGGATAAATGTTAAAAAAACCAACCTGCCCAGGTTCACGGCTATTTCTCTTTTAACCGGCTATGTGTGCTTGCTGTTGACAGGAATTTTTTTCTTCTCTCTCTCCGACCAGTGGCTGACATACGATGCCATTGTTCATACTTTTTTTATTGGGTTTGTATTTTCAATGATCTTCGCTCACGGACCCATGATCTTACCTGGCGTTATGGGAATTGCTGTAACACCGTTCAATCCTATCTTATATGTATGGCTTATCGTATTACATATTTCATGGCTTATCAGGATCTTTGCTGATGTTCTGGTGGAATTAGAAGTTCGAAAAATGAGCGGTCTGTTAAGTGCTCTCGCCATACTGGGATATTTCATAACGATGGCTATTTTAACAACAAGAAGTCGGCGACATGTCAAAGTTTAATAGCGTGCCGTTGTTATTTCTTTTCATTGGCTCCCTTTTGGGAGTTTTTTTGCGATGGCAATTTCTTTCACCTACACCCGGTGTTAATTATACTTTCTTTCTGCATGCGCACTCTCACATCATGTTTTTAGGCTGGATCTTTAATGCTCTTTACATCGGCTTCACTACAAATCATATTTCAGAAAACGAGCAACGATTTTTCAAGATATTATTTATTGTATTGCAAATTCTGGTTATAGGAATGTTGATCTCCTTTCCTGTTGAAGGGTATGGTTTTTACTCAATCCTTTTTTCAACTCTTCACACGCTTGGCGCCATTATTTTCATTGTAAAGTTTTACACAAAATCAAAACCTGAAACCTTTGCATCAATACGATATGCCCGTATTGCATTGTTGTTTTTTCTCATTTCCACTCTGGGGCCATTTTCACTTGGCTATTTAATGGCAAATGGAATGGGGCAAAGTCAGTGGTATTATTTCTCCATATATTTTTACCTGCACTTTCAATACAATGGCTTTTTTCTCTTTGGTGTATTCAGTCTTTTATTTAATGTGCTGGAGAAAAAGAAAATTGAATTCAGTATTGCAAAATCAATGTCATTTGGAAAAATACTAGCCTTCACCTGCGTGCCCGCATATCTGCTAAGTATTCTTTGGGCAAAACCAGGATATACTTTTAACATTTTAGGTGGATTAACCGCATTAGTTCAACTTTATGCGTTGGGAATGCTGATTTCGTTTGTATCAAAACATGCAAGTGATTTTAAACGCACACTCAACAAATCATCCATTCATTTTTTGCTCATTGTTCTTGCTGTATTCACAGCGAAGTTACTACTCCAATTGATCTCCGCTTTTCCTGCGGTTGCGCAAATGGCATATGAATTACGTCCTGTTGTAATTGCTTATCTTCACATGGTCTTGCTGGGAATAATTTGCATATCACTTTTTGTTTGGTACGTTGAGTCCAATCGGATAGACGTTGAATCAGGAAAAAGAATTATCATCCTTTTTCTCATCTCATTTGCAGGAATGGAGGTTTGCCTGATTTTGTCTCCCTGGTGGAATGGAGTACCCGGACTAAATAAATTTCAGCCGTCTGAATGTATCTTCTTCTTCTCGGTAATACTTTCCATCAGTTGCTTGATTTTGTTCATTTTGTCTTCTAACAAGAAGCTGACAAAAATCAGGGTTTAAATTGATCAGCCTCATAAGCGATTTAGATAAAGGCCGATACTTTGCTGCCATGATCAATTTTGCAAGTCAGGCAGAGCTAATCAAAAAATATGATGTACCTGTTCCGCGGTATACAAGTTATCCAACCATGCCCTATTGGGATACGAAAGAATTTGAAACGGAAAAATGGATAGCCGCAGTGAGGCGTACATTTGATGAGTCTAACGATTCGAAAGGAATAAGTCTTTACCTCCACCTGCCCTTTTGTGAAAGCCTTTGTACCTATTGCGCCTGTAACACAAGAATTACCAAAAACCATAATGTAGAAATACAGTATATAAGGAGCCTGTTGAAAGAATGGGAATTGTATAAAAATATTTTTGGCAGAAAGCCTGTTATAAGAGAACTTCACCTTGGCGGGGGAACACCGACATTCTTTAGTCCTGAAAACTTACGATGGTTAATCAATTACCTCTTGGAAGATGTACATATCCACGATGATAGAGAATTCAGTTTTGAAGGCCATCCCAATAATACAACAGCCGAACATTTAAAAACCCTTTACGATCTGGGTTTTACGAGGGTGAGCTTTGGTGTTCAGGATTTGGATCAAAAAGTTCAGCAAACCATAAATCGCATCCAGCCCTTTGAAAATCTTGAAAAGGTTACAAACCTAAGCAGGGCTATTGGATATGAATCGATCAATTATGATCTGATCTATGGTTTACCGTTTCAAACTTCCACAACCATTATCAATACCATTGAAAAGGTATTGGCACTCAAGCCTGATCGCGCTTCATTTTACAGTTATGCGCATGTTCCGTGGCTCAAACCCGGGCAACGAGGATACGAAGATGCAGATCTCCCGGCAGATATTGTGAAGCGACAGATATATGAAACAGGGAGAGCGCTGTTTAAATCGCATGGTTATGATGATATTGGCATGGATCATTTTGCGCTGCCTCACGATTCACTTTTTAAAGCACATTGCAACGGCAGGCTTCACCGGAATTTTATGGGCTACACAACCACAGATACCGATCTGCTGGTTGGTTTGGGAACTTCGGCAATAAGTGATGCAAAATATGCCTATGCTCAGAATCTGAAAAAAGTTGAAGCGTATGCAGAAGCAATAACGAATGACAAGCTGGCTATTTTTAAAGGCCACATTCAGACAGACGAAGATCTATATCTTAAAAAATGCATCCTTGAAGTTGCCTGCGAAGGGAAGATACGACATCAAAATATCCAAAATATAGAATCAGAAATGATCCTTCCTGCACTTTATAAAATGAATGAAGAAGGAATTCTATGTTCTAACATGACGGGCTTTCAGGTAACGGAGTCAGGACGTCCTTTCATTCGGAATATTTGCAGCGTGTTTGATTTAAGAATGAAAAATAGTGTAAACCAGGTGGAAGGCAATTTCTTCAGTAAAGCAATTTGATAGTACTTTAACGTCCCTTTCAAAATCTCATTTACACGCTATTTCCGATCTGATAAATTTTAAGCTTTGCCAAACAAGCAATTTTTGTATTTTTATCAGGCATTCACTGTTGTTTGCCTTAAACCCTGATCGGGGAATAGAGTCCTCAAAAACTGATTTAAATCAGGGAACCTATATGATTGGAATCATAATCGGAGGTAATTTCCAAAGGTACTTTGCATCGAAGATAAAAGACACATTCTTTTTATTATTCAAATTAAACAGAAAAACTATGAAAAAGTTGTTTTCCCTGGTCATCCTGATTGCCTTCCTGGCATCCTGTGGTAATGAGAAACCTAAACAAAATCAACAAGGAAATGAAGATTCCTATGAAGCAATTCATGGCGATGGACAAAAGAAAGACGATGGAAAAGGAATTGGACAGATCAAAGAAGTAACACTGAATACACCGCTTGAACAGGAAAGAGTTGTCAGGGGAAAAGCTATTTATGAGATGAAGTGTTCTGCTTGTCATCAATTAACCGATCAACGTATTGTGGGACCGGGCTGGAAGGATGTAACCAAAAATAGAAAGCCGGAATGGATCATGAACATGATCACTAACGTTGATGTTATGCTGGATCAGGATGCCGAAGCGCGAAAGCTCCTGGAGCTTTGCTTAACACGCATGCCAAACCAGAATGTAAGTGTCGGTGATTCGCGGGATATCCTGGAATTCATGCGCCAGAACGATGGTGAAAAATAAAATTAAAAACATCATAAACTAAAATGAAAATGAAAAATAGAATTCTACTGGGAACGGTTGGGTTAATTACAGCCTTCTCGATGTACAGTTGCAAACCAAAAGCGCCCGAAGATGCGGCCATAGGAGACGCCGCCTCAAAGGTTTATGTCGCTCCCGGTAAATATGACGAGTTTTATAATTTTGTTTCCGGCGGGTTTAACGGCCAGCTTAGTGTGTACGGTGTTCCGTCCGGAAGGCTACTCAAGATACTTCCGGTTTTCTCCGTTCACCCTGAAAATGGATATGGTTATAGCGAAGAAACAAAGCCGATGCTGAACACATCACATGGCTTTGTTCCCTGGGATGATCTTCATCACGTTGCCATTTCAACCACCAATGGTGAGCACGACGGCAGGTGGGTTTTTGCCAATGGTAACAATACACCCAGAGTTGCAAGGGTCAATCTGAAATCATTCCGTACGGAGGAGATCCTTGAAATTCCAAATAGCGGCGGTAATCACTCCTCTCCCTTTATTACGGAAAACACCGAATATGTTGTTGCAGGAACCCGCTTCAGCATTCCCATGAAAGGGGCCGATGTTCCGATCAGCTCATATAAAGAGAATTTCAAAGGATCAATAAGCTTCATAAAAGTTGATCCCACCAGTGGTCACATGAACATAGCCTTTCAGTTAAGAACACCAGGCTTCAACTTTGACCTGAGCCGTGCAGGCAAAGGACCTTCTCACGGTTGGTTCTTCTTTTCAACGTATAACACGGAACAGGCTTATACATTACTGGAAGTGAATGCTTCGCAGCGAGACAAAGACTATATCATGGCCGTCAATTGGAAGAAGGCGGAAGAATATATTGCACAGGGTAAGGGAAAAATTGAAAAATCAAATTACGCTCATAATCTTTATAGCGAGAAGACGCACTCTGCAACATCAACTATACTCAATGAAGTTAAGGTTCTTGACATTTCAGAGTTTCCTGAGATTGTGTACTTTATCCCATGCCCAAAATCTCCGCATGGAACAGACGTAGACCCTACTGGTGAGTACATCGTGGGGAGTGGAAAGCTGGCCGCTACAATGCCGGTCTTTTCATTCACAAAAATTCAAAATGCCATTGCTAACAAAGAATTCGAAGGTGATTTTGATGGTGTACCGGTTATCCGGTACGAGGCCGCACTTCATGGCGAAGTTCAAAAGCCTGGCCTTGGTCCGTTGCATACAGAATTTGATGCTAAGGGAAATGCCTATACATCCATGTTTGTGTCATCAGAAATCGTGAAGTGGAATGTGAAAACGCTTGAGATACTGGATCGCATCCCGACTTACTATTCAATCGGACACTTAAGTGTAATGGGAGGACCAACAAAAAATCCACATGGAAAATATATGATTGCCTATAATAAGATTACTAAGGACCGGTATTTACCTACAGGCCCTGAGTTAGCGCAATCAGCACAGCTCTACGATATCACCGGCGACAAAATGAAACTCTTGCTTGATTTCCCTACCGTAGGCGAGCCACATTATGCGGAAGCATTACCGGCAGGTTTGATTCAGGCCAACTCAACGAAATTTTACAAGCTTGAAGAAAATGAACATCCCTACGCTGCCCTGGGCGAGGGAAAAGCAAAAGTGGAAAGAAAGGGAAAAGAAGTGCATGTTTACATGACAGCGATTCGATCTCACCTGACGCCGGATAACATAGAAGGTGTAAATGTAGGTGACGATGTCTATTTCCACGTAACGAATCTTGAACAAGACTGGGATGTGCCACATGGATTTGCAATCAAAGGAGCAAACAACGCAGAAATACTCATTATGCCTGGTGAAACGCAAACGCTCAGGTGGGCGCCAAAGCAAGCAGGAGTTTATCCGTTCTATTGTACTGACTTCTGTTCAGCATTGCACCAGGAAATGTCCGGGTATATCAGGATCTCTGAGGTCGGTGTTAAAACTCCCCTTAAGTTCTCAACAGGCAAGATAGAAAGTGAAACTAGTGGTGGCGGTCTGTAAAGCTTTCCGCTCATAGTTTACAGGTTGAATGGACCCGTTCAATATTTGGACGGTCCATTCTTTAAAAATCCAATAATGAAAAAAATATCAACCCCATCCCGTATTGCTATTGCCATTTCAGCTTTGCTCCTGATTTCCGGATATTTTGTACCGATATGGCAAATTCTTATGTGGGCTCCACAGTATCCGGAAGGATTGGAAATGAAGATATGGATCAATACCATAACGGGTGATGTGAAAATCATAAGCGCCCTGAATCACTACATCGGTATGCGCCATATTGATGTGAGTATGTTTCCTGAGTTTCAGTATATGGTTTATATACTGGCATTTATTATAGGATTCGGATTGCTGACAAGTCTGACAGGCAAACGGTTTATGACGGTTACGTATGTGCTGATCATAATTGCGTGCGGCGTTGCAGCGCTGGTAGATTTCTATCTTTGGGGCTATGACTATGGCCACAACCTTGATCCCCATGCCCCTATTGTAGTTCCCGGCATGGCGTATCAACCACCCCTTATTGGCACAAAACAACTTCTCAATTTCACTGCATTCTCCGGCCCGGATACGGGTGGATGGATTTTTTTGGCAGCCGGTCTGTTAGCGATCGGTGTGCTCATATTTGAAATTAGAAAATCTAAAAAGTTAAAATGAAAATCTTACTCACGGGAATCCTGATATGTGTCTTACTCTCATGTACAGTGGAACCTGAAGCGCTTCAATATGGTAGCGACGGATGCCATCACTGCAAAATGACATTAATGGATAAAAAGTTTGGTGCCGAACTGGTCACCAGAAAAGGAAAGATCTACAAGTTTGATGACGTGAATTGCATGCTTACATTTTATAACTCAAGTGAAGTTTCGCCCGAAGACTTTTCGCACAAACTTGTTGTCGACTTCTCTCAACCCGCAAAACTCATTGATGCTGCAAATGCATTTTATCTGAAATCAAATGAGATTAAAAGTCCGATGGCCAGCCAGGTGGCAGCCTTCGGAAAAAAGGAAAGCCTGGATGATGCGAAGAAGCAATTAAACGGAATTTACCTGGTTTGGGGAGAGTTGGTGACGCAATTTAAACAATGAGATCTGCATTATTCATCATCTTATTTTGGTTCGATGCTGCTTATTTGTTCGCGGGTACGATCACTGTCGGGCCCCGGGAGAAATATCAAACGCTCAGGGGTGCAATCAGCGTAGCTAACGCAGGGGATACTATACTGGTAAAACCGGGATTATACCGGGAAGGAAATCTGGTCGTCAATAAACCAATCGTTATTCTTGGCGAAGATTATCCCGTTTTTGATGGTGAGAATAAGTATGAAATATTCACGCTTAATGCTGACAATGTAACCGTATCAGGGCTTAAACTAATAGACACAGGTACAGCCAGCATGAATGACATTGCCGCCATTAAAGTAATGAATGGCAAAGGAATAAGGATCACCAACAATATTTTGGATAATGCTTTTTTCGGTATCCATTTTTCAAATTCATCTCAATCAACCATTGAAGGTAATGTACTTGAATCCGATGCGATAGCCGAACACGAAATTGGAAACGGTATTCATCTCTGGAAATGCAACCATATCACCATCAAAGACAATATAATAAAAGGACATCGCGATGGGATATATTTTGAATTTGTTACAAATTCGCTGATCATCAACAATCACAGTGAAGGTAATATCCGGTATGGCCTCCATTTTATGTTTTCACATGATGACGAGTATAGAAATAACGCTTTTATCAACAATGGAGCGGGCGTATCGGTGATGTATACCAAGGGGGTAAAAATGATCAACAATCTTTTTCAGCATAACTGGGGACCGTCTTCTTATGGTTTACTGCTGAAAGATATTCGTGATAGCTTTGTGACAGGAAACAGGTTTATTGAGAATTCAACAGGTATCTACATGGAAGGATCAAGCCGCATAGAATTTAAAGAAAATTTGTTCGCGAATAACGGTTACGCTATTAAGCTACAGGCTAGTTGTGATGACAACGATTTTAAGAAAAACAATTTCTCATCAAACACTTTTGATGTAGCCACAAACGGAAGCCTTGTACTGAATACGATGGATGGAAATTATTGGGATCGTTATGAAGGATATGATCTGAACAAAGACAATACAGGAGATATTCCCCATCGGCCCGTAAGCATGTATTCAATGATCGTGGAACGAATGCCGACAGCCGTACTTCTATGGAGAAGTTTTCTTGTGTTGTTGATCGATAAGGCGGAGAGAGCAATACCGGCAATTACACCAGAAAATTTGAAAGATAATTTCCCTGCAATGAAACCCTATGATTTCGATAAAGAAGGTTAATAAGAAATTCGGAAAGCTAAGCGCATTGAAAAATGTTGAACTCGATTTGTCGATGGGAAAATCGTATGCCCTGGTTGGCCCCAATGGTTCAGGAAAAACTACTTTAATCAAAAGTATTCTTGGTCTTGTCATTCCTTCTAATGGGGAAATCATTTTTGATAATAAAAGCATAGCGAAAGATTGGAGGTACCGTGAGAATATCGGGTACATGCCACAAATCGGCCGGTACCCGGAAAACATGACGATTGGCCAGTTGATCGATATGATGAAAAATATACGAAAGAATCCATCCGAGTTGGATGACAGTCTTATTGAAGCATTCAAATTATATAAGATTTACGACAAGCGTATGCACGCGTTATCCGGCGGAACCCGGCAAAAGGTTAGCGCGGCTCTTGCCTTTCTGTTTCACCCACCCGTGCTTATTCTGGATGAGCCTACCGCAGGACTCGATCCTGTTTCCGTTGAATTACTGAAAGAAAAAATCCTGGAAGAAAAAGGCAGAGGAAAACTGCTGATCATTTCATCTCATATACTAAGCGACCTTGATGAACTGACAACGGATATGATTTACATCTACGAAGGCAAAGTACATTACAATAACACTATACAAGCGCTCAAGGAAGAAACGCAGGAGAAAAAATTGGGAAAGGCCATTGCAACCATGATTGGGCAAAAGCAATTGATAGATTCCATTAACAGGTAACAAGGGTATGACAAGAGTGATCAAATACGTTTTTTACGATATACTCAGAACAAGGTTTATATTGCTCTACACAGCCCTCCTTTTTATCAGCACGTTTGCCATGTTTCAACTGGATAGTGATACAGGCAAAGTTGTAATGAGCTTGCTGAATATAGTGCTTATGGTTGTTCCGTTAGTGAGCATTGTTTTCACCACCATTCATTTTTATAATTCTTATGAGTTCATTGAACTTATGCTGGCGCAGCCCATAAACAGAAAAGTTGTATTCATAGGCGAATACCTGGCGGTAACATTTTCTCTCTGCATGGCTTTCGCCGTTGGGATAGGGGCACCGATGGTAATCTACGGTCTAAGCTCCAGCGGTTTGGCCTTGCTCTTCTGCGGAATAATTTTAACAATGGTTTTTGTTTCACTGGCATTTTTAGCCGCAGTGCTGACCCGGGATAAAGCAAAAGCTATAGGAATCGCCTTGCTCTTCTGGTTCTATTTCTCTCTCATCTATGATGGCTTTTTACTTTGGGTTATTTATGCCTTCGGTGATTATCCGCTTGAAAAACTTACCCTTACGCTGATCGCCCTAAACCCGGTTGATCTTGCGCGGGTTATCATGTTGCTTCAACTGGATATCGCTGCATTAATGGGCTACACCGGCGCATTTTATAAGCAATTCTTTGGAAGCTCTTTCGGGATACTATTCTCTACATTTATCTTGTTTCTATGGGTGATCACACCCTTTCTTCTTTCGCTAAGAATATTCAGTAAAAAAGACCTGTAACATCATAATTTATTATGATTTCAGTCATATGAGCGAAATGTGCCAAGCTTAATATTTGAAGTAGTAAAATATTCCAATTATGAAAACAAAGCTTTCCTTTCCCTTAATGTTGATCATGATATTGATTGCAATATCATGTACAAAACCATCTCAACAGCATTTATCCGGTACAGAAGAAGTTGCGCTTGCTGGTCAATCTGCTGTTCAGGATGACGAGTCACAAAAAAACATTGTACAAGCGGCTGTTGGATCTCCTGATCACAAAACGCTTGTCGCTGCATTGAAAGCCGCCGAGTATGTTGATGCACTTTCAAACGCTGGCCCGTTCACGGTCTTTGCACCGACGGATGACGCTTTTGCAAAATTACCTAAAGGCACAGTAGAAGATTTGGTAAAGCCTGAGAACAAACTCAAACTTCAGAACATACTTGAATACCACGTTTATGTTGGAGTGATTCGTGAATCGATGATCCAGGAAAGCATGACCTTGAATCAGGTTAACAGTAAGAATGTTAACCTCAAAAAGAGTGGAGATAAGATTCAGGTCAACGGAGCAAATGTAATAGCAACCGTGCCGGCATCGAATGGAATAATTTATGTTATTGATGGTGTTCTTCTTCCTGAGTAATCTTATTAGAGTCTGTCTATAAAGTAAATAAGGAGATGAGTTTCTCCTGCTGATAACTGTAGACCTACGTGCCAGTATTGGTAGGTTCACCCTGATAAAAGACTAAAATATCTGCAGGTAACACATCGATGCCGTACCCCATTAGACTAATTGTCATCTTGAATGCCCAACTACAGATGGGGATGCATATGTTGTGGGGTGAGGATCTTCCAATGGTCAGCAGAATCCCTTCAGGAAGATGATTCTTTGATAGTAGCAGCTACGTTTTAAGTAATACTAACGATGGCAGTATTCTTTCATTCAGGGAGATCCTTCATACGCGCAAACCAAGCGCTGCGACCCTTCAGGATGACAGGGTGAGAGGGCGAGTTCCTTCGAGAGTTCCTCTTTAAAAAGACGTCTCTAACGAAGAGCGAACTATTCGAAGTAAAAACCAGTACTAAACCTGTCATCCTGAAGGCATGTGTGCGGCCTGCAGGGGATGAAGGATCCCCCAATGGTTAGTAAAATCATCTCAGGAAGATGTTCCTTCGAAGGTAGCGGCTACGTTCTTAGAGGTTACTAACGATGAATATATGCTTTCATTTCGGTCGATCCCCTGCCTACCGCAGGCAGGTTCATACACGCAAACCATGCCCACATGCTTTCCCGCCAGTAGTCGGGCAGGCAGGATGACAGGTATGTATGAGAGAGATCCTTCGTACTCGCAGACAAAACACGCAAGTGCTAGTTGGAATCAACAAATGGGTTATAAAATTGATCTGCGAAAGATTGACATTATGGACAGACACTAATTAATCAGAAGTATGACAAAAGTCATAACGTTGTTTCACATAGAAACAGATATTGCCAACTGAAATGAGATGGGCAGTTACCATACTATTTTTAGGATTATATGGGCTGGCGCTTGTAAGGCCAGCCTTTCGGTTAGTTGAGTATTATGTAAAACTGGAAGAGTACAAATTAAATTGTATAAACAAAGCAAAACCTGAACTGCACTGCGATGGTAAATGCATCCTGATGCAAAGGATAAAGGCCATGAATGATGAAATGCAGGAACCCATCGCTCCCTCTCCTGTTAAAATAAATTTTGAAGATTATCCAATAGCCGTTGTTGAGCTGTCACCCGTTAATAAAACGATAGACAACAACACCAACAAATCGCAACAATTATTTTCACCTATTTTTTATTCTCACAACTTCCTCGCTGATATTTTTCATCCTCCTTCAACCGTGTGCTGATACCTCCTATTCTCGCACACTATAATTTTTTCAATTAATATTTAATGCTACTGTCATGAAATTCACTTTCATTAAAACCATATTGCCTTTACTTTACTTATTATCAGCTTCAACACTTTTTTATTCTTGTTCAGAAAATGAAACAAAAATAAACCCTACCGCGGGCCTTGTTAAAATCACGGAAGGCTATGCCCTGGGAGCCGGTGCTAAAGTTGAGCTCTGGGCAAGAGAAGAATTATTTGCCGGATACAATCAATTGTATTTTGTTTTGTATGATTCGACAACTGGTAATCGTATACATGATTCTCATATTCATCTAAACCCCGTGATGAATATGCACACCATGTCACATTCCTGTCCCGTTGAAGAACCGGAATCAGAAGCAGTGAATGAATTATTTCCTTCTGCAATTATGTTTACCATGCCTTCCGGCGACATGGGAAGCTGGAGCCTCGAAGTTAAAATTCACAATCATCTGAATGGCCTTTTTGGAAAAGCATTATTGAGTATCAATGTTAAAAACACAACTTCTTCACGCGTGACTTCCTTTCAGACCGGTACAGGAGCCAAATACTATTTGTCATACTTTTTCCCTGAAAAAATGAAAGTTGGCGTGAATGATTTTGAAGTTATCGTCTATACAATAACTGAAGGTAATTTCATACCGGTAGAAAATCTTACGATCAACTTTACACCAACGATGCCCTCGATGGATCACGGATCACCCAATAATCAGGATCCTCAACATTTTGCAAAGGGTCATTATAAAGGGAAGGCCAATTTTACCATGACGGGTGACTGGAGACTGAACCTCGAACTGATCGATGAAAATGAATCGGTCATTGGAGAAAAATACTTTGATATCCTGGTGAATTAAATTTTAAGGGGAGGTGATCCAGAGCAGATCATCTCGCGGTTTGAAATTATGAAAGCAAAATTTATTGTATATCTAATACTACATTCTTCACTTTTGTACGCGCAGGAAAGTGACAGTATTCAGACTCAAGTTCTTTCGGAAATCATTGTACACGGTGTAAAGACAGAAGGCGATACATTACAAAATTTTTATCGCTCAAATGCATCTGCAACTACGGAAAATATTTTGTCAAGAATGAAAGGAGTGTCATTGATCAGGCGGGGCGCTTATGGACAGGAACCGGTATTTCGGGGATTGAGCAATGGCCAGATCAATGTTACAATTGATGGAATGAAAATATTCGGCGCATGCACGGATAAAATGGATCCTGTCACAATTTATGTTGAGCCCATGAATCTTTCTGCGCTTCAAACTTCAATGGGTACGCAAGGTTCGCAATTCGGTAGCACTATTGGCGGATCACTCAATATGAAACTTGCTCAGCCCGTGGTTGGCTCACCAGGTGTTGATGGCCAGGCCGGTTTGGATTTTCAATCATCAGCCAGGTCAATAAATTATTTTTCATCTTTTAACATCAGCAGAAACGCAAGTGCCTACCGCGCTAATCTAACGTATCGAAAAAGCAATAATTATCATGCAGGCGGTGGTGAAGAAATACTCTATTCACAATATGAGAAAATCAACTTTGCTACTTCCGGGAAATGGACAATGGGTAAACATGATACGCTACAGGCCGATGTTATACTTGACCAGGGATGGAATATCGGATATCCAGCGCTGCCAATGGATGTTGGCAAGGCAACTGCCGGTATATACTCTGCAACTTATCGAAGAGTAGCGCCCTGGTTCATCTTTCATAACTTTTCAGCAAAGGTCTACCATAACAGCATTAGTCATAACATGGATGACACAAAGCGAAAAGATGTTGCCATGCATATGGACATGCCGGGAGAAAGCAGCACCTCAGGAATGTTTTTTGAAGGTGACGTGCACATTTTTCATGAACAGAGAACTATTATGAAAGCAGAATACTTTACCAATAGATTACTGGGTGAAATGACAATGTATCCCGAAGAAGGCGCTCCCATGTACATGCAAACTGCTCCCGAAACAAGAAGACAGAACATCGGTTTTTTTATTCAACAGGAATATCGTATCGATAATAAAAATAAATTTCTGTTCGCGTTTCGGTCGGATTTAGTGACCGATCATTTAATGGATGGAATTGGTCTGCAGCAATGGCAAGTATTCAATCCGTCGATTCCTGAAACATCAACACAGTTTCTCAAAACCTTTACTGCAAACTACAAGTATAATTTAACTTCCAATGTGCAGTTGGAATTTCAAGGTGGCTATGGTGAGAGAATCCCGACATTGAATGAACGGTATGGATTTTATCTCTTCAACCGTTTTGATGGTTACGACTACCTGGGTAATCCTGATTTAAAAAAAGAGAAATCATGGAATGTGGAGACTACACTTAGTTATTTTGGATCAAAGTTTGAATTTCAGGTTAGTCCTTTCTACCAGAGAATTCAAAATTATATTACGGGTGAAGTTGTACCTGAACTAAGTGCCATGACCATTGGCGCAAAAGGCGTGAAGCAAAATGTAAATGTCAATTATGCTGATCTCGCCGGAATTGATTTAATGATACTAGCCAGTCCGTTACCATCATTACAATGGATTACAACAGTTAAATATACGTATGGTATCCGCGCTGATAATGAAGCGCTGCCGCTTATTCCTCCTCTTAAGGCAGTAACGTCACTGCGTTATGAATTAAAGAAGGTAAGTGTACAGGCTGAATGGGATTGGTCAGCAGCACAAAATCATGTAAGCACATCATTCGGCGAACAACAAACACCAGCATACTCTTTGCTCTCGGTGCGGGCAGGCTGGAAAGTAAATTCTTCCTGGCAGATAAATGGAGGAATCGAAAATATTTTCGACAATTATTACAGGGAACATTTAGATTGGGGCGGCGTACCTCGTCCGGGGAGAAATATTTATGCAAATGTTATTTATAAATTTACAACGAAACAAAGAGTGTGATGAACGATATCAAGCAACGAGAAGACATTAAAATATTAGTGGATAGATTTTATGATAAAGTGAAATCAGATCCTTTACTAGCCCCGGTGTTCAGTCACGTAGACTGGCCGCATCATCTGCCCATTATGTATGACTTCTGGTCATCGATGCTTTTGGGAGATCAGACGTATCGTGGTAATCCGTTACAAAAACATTTACACCTTGCTATTGATAAATCACATTTCAGTCGCTGGCTTGCATTGTTTGAAGAAACGGTTGATGAAAATTTTGCAGGAGACAAAGCTGCGGAAGTAAAGTCAAGAGCACAATCCATAGCCGGCATCTTTCAATACAAGATGGGGTTGATGACCTGACTAAATTCTTTGGATAAAGATGGAACTGGTGTTTTGTTTGTGAGTACGAAGAGGGAACTCTCGAAGGAACTCACCCTCTGTCATCAAAACACCACCTCTTTAACCTGTCATCCTGAGTTAAACACCTTGGGCCAAGGAAAAAAGTTGAAATGACAATTACACTCATTCGCAGACTTGTCCCCCGCTGGCGGGGGGAGGGGGGTGGAAAACGTACACTTCAAACAATTAAATTTCTTGTCATTGGTAGGGGTTGCAGCGCCTGGTTTGCGCGTATGAACCTGCCGGTAAGCAGGGGATCTCCCGGAATGAAAGCATACTCCAATCGTTAGTATCCTCTAAGAACGTAGCCGTTACCTTCGAAGGGAAAATCTTCTTGATGCGATTCTGCAAACCATTGGGAGATCCCCTGCAAGCCGCGCACATGCCTTCCCGCCAGTAGTTGGGCAGGCAGGATGACAGGTTTAGTAGTGGTTTTTGCTTCGAATTTCGTTCTTCGTTAGAGACGTTTTTGAAAGAGAGAACTCTCGAAAGAACTCACCCTCTCAACCGTCATCAAATTGCCGTAGCATCAGTCTATGATTCAAATCATAGGCACGCTCGTTCCACCAATGTATTTTGTTTTCCATAACAAAAATATATGGAGCACAAAAAAGGTTTTATTCACTTCCTTATGAATCCTAAAAAGTGGTGGATCCCGCTCACTTTTATATTCATTGTAAGTTTTACTGGCGTTGGTCTTATTGGTTTTGAAACGTACTATGAAGCGCCGCCTATTCCAACTTTTATAAATGAAGAAGGCGATGTAGTCTTCACAGACGAAAAAATTCTTGAGGGCCAGGCTGTCTTCCAGCAAGCAGCTTTAATGGATTATGGAAGTATGTTTGGTGATGGCGCCAATCGCGGCCCCGATTTCACTGCACAGGCCCTTCATCAGATTACTATCTATTTGAAGGAGTACTATGGCAATGAACCTAATCTTTCAAAACTTGAATTCTTAGCTGTAGGTGAATTAGTAAAAAGGGAACTCAAGGAAAACCTTTATCAAAAAACGTCTAATACTGTTAAGCTTACAGGCGCACAGGAATATGCGTATGGGCAACTGGTAGAATTTTATTACGAATATTTTTTAGAATCAGGGCAGCATTCCTTAAAGCCCGGATACCTCCAGGATCCGAAGGACATAGAAAAATTATCAGCATTTTTTTATTGGGGTGCGTGGGTTTGCAGCACCGAACGGCCTGGCAAAAGTTATAGCTACACGCACAACTGGCCCTTCGACCGGGACGCCGGCAATCTTCCAGAGACACCCGTAATCTTCTGGACGATCATTGGATCTTTGGGATTGGTAATCGGAATTGGTATCGTATTATTTTATCATGGGCGTTTAGAGAAGTTGAGTGACCGTACCTTTCTCGACAACACGAGTCCGTTGATGACGCAGAAAGGAGTTGAAAAATTCACTCCAACAGCCGCACAACGAGCTACCTACAAGTTTTTTTATGCCGCTATTTTTGTTTTCCTCTTCCAGGTATTGGCAGGCATTATCACCGTTCACGACTTTGTAAACTTCACCGTTTTCTTTGGCTATGATCTAAGAGATTTTTTTCCCATCACCATAAGTCGCGGATGGCATGTTCAATTATCATTGTTATGGATATCGGCTTGTTGGATTGGTGCTTCCTTATTTGTTTCATCTTTCATCTGTAAAGAGCCATCGCATCATAAGAAATATATCAACATTCTTTTCTGGATGACTTTCATCCTGGTTGTCGGTTCTATAGCAGGGATTTACATAGGGCCAATGGGGTTAACACAATATTGGTATTGGCTCGGCAACCAGGGATGGGAATATGTGGAGCCGGGAAAAATATGGCAGGTACTTTTATTTTTAATTTTTGCTTTGTGGGCCGTTACTTTATACAGGACTTTGAAACCAGTGATTTCACTAAAGCAACCATGGGCTCTTCCCAACTGGCTTGTATATGCAACGTTCAGCATTTTAATTCTTCTCATTTCCGGATTCATTGCCACACCCAGGACCAACTTTGTAATAGCAGATTTCTGGAGGTGGTGTGTCATTCACATGTGGGCTGAAGCATTCTTTGAAGTTTTTACAACTGTTCTTGTTGGATACTTCATGGTATTGATGGGATTGGTGAGCCGCGAGTCTGCGGTGCGTGTTATATATCTTGCAACACTTTTATTTCTGGGTTCGGGATTACTCGGTATCTCTCATAATTTTTACTGGAATGCAAAACCGGTTGCTACAATGGCATTGGGTTCTGTGTTTTCAACATTACAAGTAATACCACTGCTTCTATTAACATTAGAAGCATGGCGGTTTCATAAGTTGCCG
This sequence comes from uncultured Roseivirgaceae bacterium, assembly GCA_964521255.1. GTDB lineage: Bacteria > Bacteroidota > Bacteroidia > Cytophagales > Cyclobacteriaceae > ZC4RG29. Next base: position 6,055 of record CAZFRM010000014.1, on the reverse strand, counting down.
AAGCTTGCCGAAGAAATACTTTCAAACGGGAATGCGAATTCAGGAAACAGATTTGGCATGACGGATGTATTTTTATTTTTGATTGGTGTTAATTTTTGGAATTTTTTCGGTGCAGGTGTAATGGGCTTTATCATAAACCTGCCTCTGGCGAACTACTATGAACATGGAACTTATCTTACCGTCAATCATGGTCATGCAGCGTTGATGGGTGTATATGGAAACTTGTCAATTGCTGCTGTTCTATTTTGTTGCAAACTTCTCACAAACTCCGCGGCATGGCGGCCGAACGCAGCCCGATTATCATTTTGGTCCATCAACATCGGCTTAATGCTCATGGTGTTATTGGATTTGTTTCCAGCGGGAATTATCCAGTTTGAAGCCGTGGTTGATCATGGCTTGTGGTATGCACGGTCAGGTGAATTTATCGATCGTGAAATTTTTCAAACGCTTACCTGGCTTAGAATAATTGGAGGAGCCGTATTTACACTGGGTGGTGTGTTGCCACTGGTATATATCGTGATCAATGTATCGAGAAATCTTAAGAATAGTCAGGCCAAGGTATTAATTCCAAAAGAGGAAGATGAACTCATGGTTAGGTTGTAAACAGGCGCAGGGCTTTCGATTAATCACCAATCCAATAGCTCTGCCCTTTCTTTAAAACCTCAGTTCCACTTATGATCCTGGTCATACGATGGTCATATTAATTCCTTTTACTTTGGAATTAATTTTGACGCATGAATATATCTTCACTTCATACCTTTCACATTCCTGTGATGGGATTGGCATACACCATAGACTCGCCTGTTAAAGTAGCTCGTTATGGTATTAATTCTGTTGTTTCAATTATTGAAGACAAGCTGGTTGAATTAATGAGAAGGCATTACTATGCAAAAATCCAAATACCTTATAAGCCGATCACTTCAAAAGAAGACGATTACAGAGCCAAAAGAATAACAGATTACCTCAACCTTATTAATACAATTGTAAAAGATCAGATTGATAAGTTAAAGGATTCAGCGTTCGCAGCAGGATCGGAGATCGCTAAATATTTTGAAATGCTGCCCACCAGCAGTGTCCTTCGAATGGCGTATCAGCTTCTGTTGAAGACTGAAGATAATAGTGAAAAAGAATCGCTTACTAAATTTCTGAAAAGTCAGATTCGTCCCGGTCAGATTGATGTTAACATCATGACTAAGGTTGACAAAAATAATTACGACAAAAACGGAAATTTAATAACTGATTCTTCTGATGCTCTTGCAGCACTTCGTGGCTATGCGAACAGTGACCTTGCAAACTCTTCAATCGTTTTTTCAGCAGGATTAAACCCAAGGCTGTACAATTACCTGGAAAAATTCTCTGCATTTAATGCGCGAGGCCTGGGACAATTTGATAAAAAGATCATTATAAAAGTAAGTGATTACAGGTCTGCCCTTATTCAAGGAAAGTATCTGGCAAAGAAAGGAATTTGGGTAAGTGAATTCCGCATCGAGTCGGGGCTAAACTGCGGAGGGCATGCATTTGCAACGGATGGAACTTTATTAGGACCTATACTCGAAGAGTTTAAAACAAAAAGAGCTGAGCTTTCTGACTCACTCCATGCATTATATTCCCCTGCGGCCAAAGCTAAAGGTTGTATAACTTTTGACAAGCCGCATCCCATTAGCCTATCCGTTCAGGGGGGCATTGGAACGTATGAAGAAGCACAATTTTTATGCTCGGAATATGGTATAGAAAGTGCCGGTTGGGGTACGCCATTTCTGCTGTGCCCGGAAGCTACAACCGTTGATCATAGTACATTACAACTTTTAAAAGATGCTTCAGAGGAAGATCTTATTCTCAGTAAAAACTCTCCCCTTGGCGTTCGCTTCAATTACCTGAAAGGAACAAGTTCTGAAAAAGAAAAATTATCCCGGATAGCGAAAGGAAGACCGGGAAGTCCCTGCACAGAAAAATATCTTGTTTCGAATACCGAATTCACAAAAGAACCTATCTGCACAGCCTCTTATACCTATCAAAAAAAGAAAATTGAACAACTAAAAAGCCTGGACCTTACTGTTCAGGAATATGAAAAACAATATAATGAAGTAGTAAGCAAAGAGTGTCTCTGCATAGGACTTAGTAATGCAGCAATAGTGAAGTATGATCTTCCTCCCATAAAAAATCTGACAGCAGTAACCATTTGCCCCGGACCGAACATCGCCTACTTTAATAAAATTGTAACTCTGAAAGAGATGACAGATCACATTTACGGCAGAAAAAATATTTTAGGTGACCAGGAAAGACCACACATGTTTATTAAGGAATTACAATTAAATGCAGACTACCTTAAAGAGAAATTATCTGACTCAAAAAAAGACGATGCAAAGCAAATGAAAAATGCTGTTGATTTCGGAAAGCAACTGTTGAGCGGCATTGAATACTACCGTTCAATTTCTGATAAGCTTTCTCATCGGGATCATTTTAATGATCAGCTTGAGCAATTGGAAGATGAAATAAAAAATGTTATTGGTTTCATTTCATAATAGAAATGCTTGCGTTTTATTCGAGAATCTTCTTAAATCATTTTAATTTTTTCCTGGGTTTTGCAGGTGGTAAAAAGTTTTCTCCTGTTACTACTTTCTTACCTGTCTTTTATAGCAATACTTTTGTGTCTGCTACGTTCAGTTTCGTACATTTTTCCGTCTTCTGCCAGCATCTTCAACCGTACACTTCTCGTACACTCCCTTCCATCCACGCGGGGTATTATATAGCAAATACAAACATTTCGCTTTCAGCGTATGCCTTAGGAATGGGGTAATGTTCTTCCTTTAAGCCTTCCAGATGAAATTGAATAGCAGCAAAAATATTTTTCTCAACAACCGATTTCGTTTTGCCGGTAGCAACAACACCGGGCTGTTTTTGTCCTTTCGTACACCACTAAATATTTTCTCATTTTCTTTCTATTAGTGCCTGTTCAAAAAATACTGTTTCATCGTTAGCGGATTTTTAACGCGGGTATCAATATTACAAAAAACCAGCTTTATCGTTTTAGGTCCTTTACTGGCAAGAGAGCGTGTAAACATCAGCGTCCGCTTTGTGTGACGCTGATGGACGTGCCCGTTTTTGGCGTAAAGCTTCGGCTGTTTATTTTGAACTTTTATTAGAATATGACGTACCTTTACTATTCAACCAGTTAAGCAAGGAATATCCGGTCTAAAAAAGCATTTATGAAACAGGTCGTTTTAAATATTAAAGAGGGAAAATATCAGTTCTTTATGGAGTTGGTGAAAAACTTTGATTTTGTGCAGGTAGAGGAAGAGAAAGACGACTCTAAAGAAGAGATTATCGCTAACATGAAAGAGGGTTTTAAAGAATTGAAGCTCTATAACGAAGGCAAAAAGAAGTTTCGGGATGCCAACGATTTAATCAATGAGCTTTAAGGTCAAAATCTCTGATCAGTTTGAAAAAGAACTTAAAAAGCTCGCCAAAAAATACCCATCACTGAAAAATGAGTTTGCCGATCTTGTAGCGCAATTAGCCGAAAATCCAACACTGGGCACTCCCCTCGGTAATAATGTTTTTAAAATCCGTTTGGCTATTGCCTCTAAGGGCAAAGGCAAAAGCGGTGGGGCACGGATTATTACCTATCTGCAAATTGATAACGAAACTATCTTGCTTCTTTCAATCTACAACAAAGGCGATAAGGATTCTATTTCTGATAAAGAAATCCTGGAACTTTTGAACAAGTATGGGAAGTAAAGATTTTCTTAAGAAGAGCGTGTAAACATCAGCCTGATTTTTAACGCCGAGGTATCAATATTACAAAAAACGAACTTTATCGTTTAGATTCCCGCACCATTGTCTGCACTGTGATTTTTGTGATTGGCGTGATGACTATGATGAGATGCCTTTGAAGATGGTTTGGTATGGGACACAAGCGAGAGGCTTGCGCCAGTTGAGGGTTTTACTTTCTCTTAAACCAGTTTCCCACGCAGATAAAAAATACAAGTGTTACAACTTGATTTCTTTAGCTCTGAATTTCCTGCTTGCTTTGATATCAGCATAAATCTCCTCGGGTGATTTATCTGAACCAAAAGCTCCGAATGATTTATAAAAACCGTCTTCTTTCTTAGCGCTTTTGTCCGCTTTTAATGACTTAGTCAGCATTTCTATCAACTCTATTTTGCTCATAGAACTAAGCCCCTCAAATAGAGTAGAGTATGCATTTACAATATGTTTTTCTGCGTATGCCATTTTAGAATTTTGAAACCCCAAGTTAAGGAAAGAGACTTAGATCCGATTGATCTTGTCTTGTCGGTAAAAAAAGTCAATATGTTATTAAATAAATTATCCATCACTTAAATGAAAGCATGAGCGCCACTCGTATTTCTGTAATTAAACATATTTCACCCATAGTTAACGAGAAATCTTTTGTCAAAAAAAACTGCAAGGATATGTTACACCTCTTATCGTTACCCCTCCGCAGCCATTGATAAATTTCCATCTTCCATTGTATAAACAGCCGCTTCCTTCACCCCCCAAACCTCACCAATCTTATCCTTTATCTTCTGCTCAAAAAGTTCAATGAGTTTTTTGTTGGCGCCTACAAGGGCTTGTTCTTCCTCTATTGCTTTAGCTACGAATTGCTGCTCCGCAATAGTTGGTAATGGAATTGGCAACATAGCCAAATCTTTTACTGAAAGATTTGGCTGCATCAATGTTTTAGATTTTTCTTTTACATAATCAATAACTATTGGAGATGATAAAAAGTGATAGATAAACTCTTTTAAGACCAAACTTTCTTTCGGTCTAATTAATGCCACGCGCTGATTGACCAAGGCTTTATCATAGCTTTTCGGAACCAAGCAAACTTTAATTCCTGAATCGATAATTGGTCGAGTTAACGCCATTGCGATATCACCTGTATTCGCTGAATAACGTTTATGTTTATGGTGAAATGATTCTGGCAAATAATCAGATTCTACTTCTACAAAATCACCAACGCCAACATTTGTAATTTTAATTGATTTGGTACCAAAATTTGAAGTGAAGTCGGTACTTTCAAAAGCATAACCACTAACAAATTCACAAATCTCCCCCAACTCCACCATTTCCCACTCCGGCTTGATCGTAATGGTTGGCTTGTAGTTATTCACTACCTGTTTGGCTCCGTCTATTATTTTCTGGTAGCCTTCTATTTCCGCTACTATTTGTTGTTGTATTTCGAGCGGGGGAAGAGGGATTTCGAGTTCGCTTATTTGCTTTGATGATAAATTAGGTTGTGCAGCTCCGTGAGCTAAATTTAGCAGCGTTTCATAAATCCCACCATTTAACAATACATAATATAAATATTTTGAACTGGCACTTTCGGATTTTGATTTAATAAGTGCGACACGTTGGTTTAAAGCAAATTTGTTGCCTATAAACGTACTCGGGAGTTTACTGATTTTACCGGTTGTTGCTCCTGATAAGGCAATGAATATATCAAAAGCATCTCCAGTAAAAATCGCATTCTTCTTGTCGCGATGTAATTTTTCTGAAACAAACTCAACATCTAATTTCACATCATCTCCATGAATAACATTACCAATTTTTATTATGGGAAGACTATCTTCATTCTTTATTGAAGAAATATTATTTGAGTCGAAAGCAAAGCCATTAAATAGTTCGTAATAATCACCAAGTTTGACTAAATCAAATTCTGTTTGTGTTTTTTGAGTCTCAAAATATCTCTCCGCGCTTAAAACAACATCCTTATTCCCTAATACTGATTCTTTCGCTACCAATGTTGCCAAACTCGGCATTTCTTCAAACACCTTATCATTGCTCAAACATTCTTTGTAGTTATACAACGTTTGTAAAGCCAAGGGCAAATCATTTCTATCAATCTCCCTGCGTTGAGCTCCCAGATCAAAACCATCGTTATCTATTTTTAAAAACAAAATGTGCCGGCTCTTTTTCGCCAACCGCTTGTCTAAAATCAATACAGAAGTTTTTACACCGCTATACGGTTGAAACACACCTGCGGGTAAGCTTATCACGGCAATCAAACAATCGGTAACCAGCATTTTGCGCA
>CAZFRM010000013.1:136139-152104 GCA_964521255.1 uncultured Roseivirgaceae bacterium | reverse complement strand
ATTTATCATCCGTTCCTCTTTTTTCCAAAAAAGATATGGGTATAGACAAGCTCCAAAGGAGAGGGATTTAAAGTGATTGCCTTCGAACAAGTTTACTTTCAGCTTTACGCTTTTTGCTTACTGCTTCTTGCCTACTGCTTCTTTGCCTACTGCCTTTTGCCTACTGCTTCTTCTTCCCCCACACTGCCTTCCCCTCTTCATTAAGTCCGGTGAACACGAGTGTGGTTTCAATTTTATTTTCCCAATCGCGTTCGCGAAAAACATTTACTTTGTCGATATGACCATCGCTCCAGTTCAATGTTAACCATGGAGAGGTGTATGTCCATTGACTTGAGGCATCGCCATTAATTTTTCCATCATCGCTCAATTGCATCGTGACGGCTACCTGAAAATTAGGTGATATCTGTTCATCAGCGTATCCGGGTACTACCTGATAGTTAAATACAATTTGTTCCCACTCTCCTGCCAACTCTTCTTGTGTAACAGGATCCTGATCGACATTAGCATAACGTTCAGGAGAAACGATGGGCCATCCTTCTTCAGTCCATAATACTTTTCTAACGTGCATCACCATATAATATTTATCAACGCCAGGACGTCCCTGATGGATCATATAAAATTTATCGTTGTCATTGATAACCGATACATGCGATGTCCCCTGCCATCCACCGTGGCCCATGAATTGGTACGGGGCCAGGATCATCGGAGCATCATCCTCTTCAAGGTTCAGATCATTGCCATTAAAATCATAAAAAGGTCCTTCTGGAGAATCGGAGCGGCCAACCCGTACGTTATACTTCGTTTCCAGCCAATCGTAAGCAATGAAAAGATAATATTTGTCAAACGTTGCGTTATAGATTATTTCGGGACCCTCAATGTTTCCGTTAATTGTATTTCCTGTAAAACCTCGCTGAGCAATTCTCTTCCCTTTGTCGCCGGCTTCTGCTGCAAGACCGGTAGAAGGATCAAGTTTAAGAATGTAAATCCCATCCCACGCTGAGCCGTAATACATCCAATGCTGACCTTGTTTGTCAATCACAACGGTTGGATCGATGGCATTTGTTTGAATTAAATGGTCATCCAGCGATGTAACGGCGAGTCCTTTCTCGGTCCACGGTCCCTCTGGACTTGTTGAAACAAGAAGACCGATGACACTCAACCGGGGTCTTGCGGATGACAAAGAGTAATACAATCGAAACTCACTTCCAACCTTCATAATGTACGGAGCCCACAGCGAGTTAAAAGGTGTGCCTCCTCTGCTTATTATAAAGTTTGATCCCAGTGAGGGAAGTGAATTCAATGCCCACTTCACAAACTTCCATTCTACAAGGTCTTTTGATTTTCTTATTTGTATTCCCACAGGAGGCGCCACGCCATAAGCAGCATCTGTACTGTAGGAGTAATAGTAATCACCATCCTTAATCACCGACGGGTCATGTGTATTGTACGGTCCCCACAACTGCCAGTTTTCAAGCGGAGCTAAATCAGGATACGTATCATTTATATTATTAATATCGAAAGGTGGAATTTTAACATCTGTGGTGTCAACTGGTTTCGGATCTACATCGTTTTCCTTCGAACACGAACCTAAGTAAGTGACCATGGAAAAAAATAAACAGCAATACAGTAAATTCTTTAGCATCTCTTTCTTCTACAATTGTATTTTTCCTTTAAGCACAGTGAAGGAATGCGGGGGAAAGGAATATGTAATTTTTTGTCCTTTAACTTTTATATCTGGTTTCGCCTCTGTCTTCACGATTTCCTTTCCAAAGTCGTTTGTTGATTTAACATCAGGTCCATTCACTTCATACACTTTAAAAGCACCGCTGTATTCACCCGACTGCAAGAGGACATCGGTTGTTATAGCTTTATCTTTATTTCGGTTGATTACACATAATGTAACCTCACCATTGTTATATGAGGCAGATACATCAAGATAGGGAACGCTTGATTGTTTGGTTTTTGTCTCCCCTAACCCAATAAAAAATTCTTCTGTATTGTATCGTTCACAATCAACAAACACATCGAGTGCAGTACCCTGAACGTTGTTTGCGAATAGTTGTAATGGATAATAAATGGTCTGCCTGAACATGCCCGTCTCATTTGTGAAAATCGGCGCAATCACATTTACGAGCTGTGCCATGTTTGCCATCTTTACGATATCGGCATTGCGAACAAATGCATTAAGAAAACCAGCCACTACGAGAGCATCTTCAAGATTATATTTTTCCTCCAGCGCATTTTCGCCCCGGGCAAACTTTCCACCTCTTGCACGATACCAAACGTTGTATTCATCCCATGCAATGTAAATCGGACCCCGGTCACCACGATTCGCAGTTTGCATCACTTCCTGAATCATGCCTTTGACAATTTGAGTTCTTGCCTCCATTACATAAGGTGTCGCTAGAAAATTGTAGTAATTATCCTGCGGATTACCAACATAAATGTGCAATGCGATGTAATCAATTACATCTTTTAATTCCTGAAGGATGGTTCTGTTCCATTCATCAGGTTTAGCATTAGGACGATAGTTAGATGAACCGGCAGCAATAAGTTTTATGGTAGGATCTGTCAGGCGCATGAGCTTCGCTGCTTCACGCGCTTTCTTTGTATAATCTTCAGCGTTGAGATGACCCATTTGCCAGGGACCATCCATTTCATTTCCAAGGCTCCAGTATTTTATGTTGTGAGGTTCGGAATAGCCATGCTTTTTTCTTAGCTCAGCATAGTAAGGACCTTCCTTGATATTACAGTATTCAACCCACCACTGTGCCTCTTCAATTGTACCAGTACCCATATTAACAGCGAAATAAGGTTCAGTGCCAATAGCCCGTGCATATTCAACAAATTCATTTGTGCCGAAAGTATTGGGTTCGAGCCGGTGCCAGGCAAGTTCCATTCTCTTTACTCTTTCCTCTTTAGGCCCTACCCCATCCAGCCAATGATAATTAGAAACAAAGTTTCCACCGGGGTAACGCGTGATAGGAACCTTTAGCTCTTTCACAGCCTGCAATACATCTTTCCGGAATCCTTTATCATCGGACAAGGAAGAACCAGGTTCGTAAATACCTCCATAAACGCAACGACCGAGGTGTTCTACAAAATTCCCGTAAATATGATTGTTGATCTCTCCTATTTTTCGGTCGGGATCGATTTTTATGCGTGCGTTTTGTGCATGTAAAGTAATCGTCATCACACACGAAAGGAGTAAACTGATTCCTGATAGTTTCATTCGTAACGTATTCATTTTAAAGCATGCTATCATTGTATTGAATTTTTGACAGTTTGTATTTCTCTTGTTTTGTTTGCCTTTGAATCAAAGAACTCAATGCGTTCTACAGAAGGAGTAATAACAATACTTTTAGAATTTTGTGATAAATACGAACCTCCAACTGTAAATTCAACTCTTCTTTGACTTCCGTTTGATAATTTCAATATGGCTGATGTTTCATGATTCTCAACAAGAATCCTTTTAGCTCCGCGATAATTGTTGATGGTAAATAATTTTAAGGAGTCATTGTTTTGCGAGACAAGAAGGCTGGAGTTTCCATCTGACAATTCAATTCGCGCTATTGCCCGGGCGTCTCCCTTTACTTCGAAATTAGTTTGATCAGTCGTAAGAGATTTAAATGTATTTGATCCCTGGTTAATTAAGACCGACCCGACCGAGGCATCATACCGACCGTGAACAACGTCTTGTACGTAGTTATTTCCAACTATGATTAAATCAAGTAATCCATCTGTATTAATATCTTCCGCTACCATTCCATTAACCGGAGCAAACTGAGTTTGGATGGGAAGATGTGAAATTGAAAATTGATCGTTCCCAAGATTTTCAATGAATGATGTTGTCAAAACTTTGCAAGGCAATATTTTATAGGAATTATTGTTTGTGAGTTTCAATAGTTCATGTGTAGTAGTCTTTGCATAATCCCGGTAGTGAAGTAAGAATTTCTTTAGCGAAGGAAGCTGTCCGGTTAATTGATCAAGTGAAGCAATGGGGTATGCCTTACCTTCATCATAATAAGAAAAGATGGGTTTAATGGATCCACTGTTATCAAAGTCGGCATAGTAAACTTCCAATGGTTTTTCAGGCGTAACTTTGAAAGGATTATTCAATCCCAAATTTCCTGCGACAAAATCCATATCACCATCATTGTCGAAATCCCCAGACAGCAGACTGTTCCACATTCCATAACTTTCTTTCAATGAAGTATGATCTGTTATATCGATAAAGCCCGCACCGGTATTTTTCAAAAATGTTATTCGCATTGACTCGCCTGCTATTACAAGATCCAAACGTGAATCATTATTAAAATCTGTCCATACGGCAGTCGTTACCATCCCGATGTTTTTAATTGCCGGGTTTAGCTTGTCCGTTACATCAACAAATTTTCCATCCTGATTTTGTAAAATGTAACTCTCGGGAATCTCAGGATACTCGCCTGGCGTTACTCTTCCTCCCACAAACAAATCCATGTCACCATCCTGATCATAATCGCCGGCGGTTACAATAGATTTGCTTGAAAGCATCGGAGGAAGCGCTGATACGTCGTGATGAAAATTTCCTTTTCCGTCGTTTATGTAAAGTCGATCCTGGTAATTTTTATGATTTGCATAGCGTTCAGAACCTCCACTGACAACATAAAGATCGAGATCATTGTCGCCATCGGCATCAAAAAAAATAGCACCGATATCTTCAAACTCCTCGCTCAAAATATTTTTTCGTTCAAACTTATTTTTTCCGGTTTGAATAAAAATTGTTCCTGATGATCCGTATGCTCCCCCAATAAAAAAATCATCCAGGTCATCACCATTAACATCGGCCACAGCTATTGCCGGCCCTTGAGTTGAAAAGCCATGCAGTAGCAACGGTTGTGTTTTGAAATCATCATAGCCCGTTTCGTTGTGTTTGAAATCGATTAAATCGACTGATGAAAAGTATTTCTGTTGCAAATCGTCTTTGACATCACGCGCTTCAATCGCATCCACATAAGCGACTGTGATAATTTGATTGGCAGCGACATTCTTTAAACCAGTCACTCTGCCGTCTGGCCATTTTACGATGACGCTGTCAATATTTTTTGATGTTCCTACTCCAAAATGGATTATGTTCTCTACTGAACTCTGAAATCCATGGACTAACTGATGGTTTCTGAATTGCATTTCTCCGTTCATGTAGATAGAAATATCTGAGCCCAATCCCGATTTATTAGATGAAGGGCCTTTTAATTTCACTTTCAGGAATCCAGACGATAAAGCATCCTTTTCAACTGAATTATTTCTATAAACAAAAGCTACCTGGTTAATATTGCTTACTACAATATCAAGATCACCGTCATTATCAAGATCAGCATATGCAGCGCCATTTGAAATGGAAGATTGGGTGAATCCCCAGTTTGACGACTGGTTGGAGAATGTCAGATCCTTTTCGTTTCTATAGATGTAATTTGGCAGCGTAATTGACGGACGCTCTCTCAAGCTATCAAGAAAGAGTTTTTCAACTTTCTTTTTATCTGAGAATGGAGATACTGCATCCTTCCTGAACTTCACAAAATCTAAATCAGTAATATCTTTTCCATAACCGTTGGTGATGTATATATCCTGGTAACCATCATTATCAAAATCAGCCAGCAAAGGCGCCCAGCTCCAATCCGTTTGAGAGATTCCCGCCAACTGTCCAATCTCACTAAATGAATTATTTCCCTGGTTGAGCTGAAGCATATTGCGCATATACTGATAACCGTAGTTTCGTTGTACTGCAAGGTAAAATACGTCGTGCTGATTCGGGCCGAACATTAATTTCTTACGACGATGATTTTCAGGAAGCATGTCAAGTGTAATAATATCCTGTAAACCATCATTGTTAATATCGCCTACATCATTGCCCATGGAAAAATGACTGATGTGCTTAAAGAATTCCAATGAACGATCAGTGAAAGTACCATCGTGATTATTCACATAAAGATTATCTCTTGTCAGGTAGTCGTTGGACACATAAACATCGGGCCATGAATCCTGGTTGGCATCCACGATCGATACACCAAGACCGAAGCCTTCATGAAGGATGCCCGCTTCTGCTGATACATTGGTGAAAACAACATGACCGAGCATACTGTCATACGTGTTTTTGTATAGCCTATCCGTATTCCGGTTCTCGCCTTTTTCAAGTATAGGCCGCGGTATGATGGCTGATTTTTCAAAACCTCCACCCGTTAGGATATATACATCGAGGTCATGATCTTTATCGTAGTCAAAAAAGACAGCCTGAATGGATTCGCCCGGATCAGCAAGTCCATATTCTTCCGCCATTTCCTTAAAGGTCATGTCACCTTGATTGATGAAAAGTTTGTTAGGATAGACACTTTTGTTTCCCATTCCTCCAACACAGACATAGATGTCATCGTATCCATCGGAGTTGATATCGATAATTGAAACACCGGTACACCATTCTCCTTTCAGTTCAACCCCTGCTGATGCACTAATATCTTCGAATAAAAAATTGCCTTTATTCAAATACAAGGCATTGGCCACATGATTGCCCGTAAAAAAAATATCATTTAGTCCGTCGTTATTAATATCAAGGATACCAACACCACCGCCATTGTAGAGGTATTCGTATGTCAGGATGTTTACTGAATCATTATCCTCAATGCTGTTGTTAAAAGATATATGCGTTTCTTCCGGCGAAAGCAGTTGAAACAATTCCGTTCCCGATCGGGAGCTTTCTCTGTTGCATCCCCATAAACCTGAAAGCATCATCACACCTATACAGAATTCAAAACGCATTTAATATGGGTTAATCACAACGTTTTACTTTCAATTTTAACTTTAAAAAAAGGTGCATGAATTCTCATGCACCTTTAAAACAACTAACCAGGAATTTATTGATTAGCCGAATTACCTGTAAGATTAGGATTTCGATCCAGGTCTGTTTGGGGTATCGGCATTACACTTCGTTCAGGGGTATACGTATTGAACTCGAAATCATGTGATTTCAATTCAGTCAGTTTTGCTGGATCATCCAACCAGCCCCAACGTTTGATATCATACCAGCGTGATCCTTCGATGGCAAGTTCCATGATCCGTTCATGTGCCAACTGGTCCATAAATTGAGTAAGACTGTAGCCTGCAAATTCTGCCTCGCGGTCCGGAAGATTAACACGATCTCTTACCATTTGCACATACTCTGCGGCACCAGCAATGTTTCCGGTATTCGCAAGACATTCTGCGTACATCAGCAATACATCTTCATAGCGGATCACATAGTAGTTGATACCTGACGTGAATGGATCAGATCCCGTTATGGCATTTGTATACTTCTTAATGAAATAATCATTTGGCCCATATCCATTGTCAGCCCAATCCACACCATAGGCTGTCGTATAGCCATCCTCCGGAACATAAGATAAAATCGCCGTGTGATATCTCGGATCAAATTTATCATCGAGAGTTTTTTCCGCTCGCATTTCATTGTAGAGAAATGCCGTTGGATAAAAGTCAAAGAAATCATTCCTGGAATAGGTTGGCGTTACTGCAATGAACTGTCTCCAGTTTACTGTGGGATCACCGCCCCAATTGTAATCAACGTTAGCGCTGGTGGTAAATTCAGCCCAGAAAATTTTACCTTTATAGGCCTGCTCTTTGGCCGGATCACCGGTAAAAAGATCTTCGTAATTTTCCGTCACTTCATATACCCCCAGGTCAATCACCTGCTTAAAATAGTTTGCGGCTTCTGTATAGTTCTTTCTATACAAATACAACTTACCTAACAATGACAAAGCAGCTCCTTTGGTAGCACGTCCCACCTGCTCTCTGTCAGGACCACTCACTGTATTGTAATCAATAGGGAGCATTTGCACCGCTTGTTCCAGGTCCGCCTGAACCTGATCATAGACCATCTCCTGGGTAACGCCTTCGTTAGATGGGTAAAACGCATCACCTCTGGGCACTTCCAATGTTAAAGGTACTGTACCAAATATGTTTGTAAGATTAAAGTACGCAAGGGCGCGCAGGAAGTAGGCCTGACCAATAAGCCGTGTCCTGAGATTCTCATCCACCTCGGGTACATTCGGAACATTTTCCAGGGCCTGATTGGTACGCGCCACTAAAATATAATATCCTGCCCATGTAATTTCATTTGCATCGTCAGTAGCGGGTACGGTAAAATTACTTAGCCCGGTTAGAAACACCCAGGGACTACGACAGGAAAGCTCATCCCCTCTTCCATCGTTGAAGACGGGAGTCATCCGCTGATACAATCCATCAATGATAAGTACATTGTACATGGCATCAATTGCCGCTATAGCCTGCTCCTGATTCTGATAAAATTGCGTTGATGACAATCGGTTTGGATCAACAATTTCCAGCTTGCTATCACATGCATGGGTGAACAATACTATCAAACCACATGCTATAATTTTTAATGCTTTTCTTAACATGGCTGATTAAAATTTAAGTTGTAAGCCCAACATTGTAGTGATTGGTCTTGGATATGTTCCATAGTCAAAACCTGGATTAAGAATACCCGCCTGAAAATCCGGATTGTATCCCTTATATGCTGCGAAGGTGTGTACGTTTTGAACCGTAGCATACACACGGGCGCTCTTCATCTTGACTTTATTCAAGACATCCGCAGGCAAAGTATAGCCAAGCGAGATTGTATTTATCCGCATGTAGTCACCTTTTTGTAACCAGTCAGGACGATTGGAATCACGGCCATTATTATTTGGATCGTTCCAAATAACTCTGGGAACAGTGGTGTTAGGATTTTCCGTGGTCCATCGGTTAAGGATATCTTCATGCCAGTTAGTATAGCCGGATGCAGGCATTAGTCCGCGATAAAGATTGCTGTTAATAAGATTTCCTCCGCTGCCTGAGAGGAACAACGTGAAGTCAAAACCTTTATAACCCGCCGTTACATTTAAGCCGTAGTAATAGGTAGGCATTCCTTTCCCGAGAAATTGCCTGTCTTCTTCATTGATCAGGTCATCATCATTAAGATTTCTGAACCGGATATCACCAGGCGCTGTATTGGCATTTTGAAATACGTGCGCATCTACATCGCCCTGGGTTTGGAAAATACCATCGTACACCCAGCCAAAATGTTCACCCAACGAATGTCCTACCTGGTTTCTTGAACCCGTTCCCGTGAAAAATTCAGCGCTACTACCTGTACTTAAAATTTCATTGTTCACGGTGTAAAAGTTTGGAGCAATATCCAGTGTAAAATCTCCCCTCACAAGATGGTATCTCGCCGAGAGTTCTATTCCTGTATTTTCAATTGATCCGCCGTTTATTAATATATCACTAAGTGACCCGGCCGTTAACGGAGGTGGAAGACCCAATAAAACATTATCAGAAGTATTTGAATAGTATTCAGCGGTAAATTCCAGTTTTCGATCAAATAATACGGCATCAATAGCAATGTTGCGTGTTGTACGCGTTTCCCATTGAATGGATGGATCTACCAATATTGTTGTAGCTGCGCCGAGCACCCGGCCGTTGCTATACTCGTAGGGAATAGAACGATTTATTGTGCTTTGATAACGGAAGTTTCCAATTTCCTGGTTACCTACTTGTCCTATCCCTCCCCTAAGTTTTAACTCAGAGATGAAGCCAGGCATTGTAAAGTCATTATGTATTTTCCATGCAACACCAACAGAAGGGAAAATATCAAAGCGATTGTCTTCGCTAAATTTAGAAGAGCCGTCCCTTCTTATGTTAAATGTTACTAAATAACGATCATCAAACGAATAGTTAACTCTACCCAGGTACGATGCAATAGCGGCAGGTTGCTGGTCGTCGGTTACACTAAAAGTAGAAGCGCTTGCCAGGCTTCGCACATACGGCTTTTGAATGCCGGCCCCTGCAGTTCTAACTTCTCTAAAATCAAAATCCTGAAAAGATTGACCCGCCAATAAAGTAAGGTCATGCTTTCCAAATTTCCTTTTATAGGTCAATGTATTTTCAATCAAAGTGGAACTGATGGAGCGATTTCCCACCTGGTATTGAGCCGTTGGATTAGGAAAGAAATAACCCAGGTCATACTCCGGTACAAACAGCTCATCCGTAATATCGGTATTATCATACTGGAGGTTTAACCTGTAACTCAGCCCTTCAATCAAATCAACTTCCGCATAAGCGCCCGCCAATACACGGTTAACGAGTGTTGAATTTTCAACCAGCGTATTAAATCCGGGTACATTTAACGTTATTGATTGATGAATGATGGCATCTGCTCCTCCGAATCCACCTTCCCTGTTTGGATCAGTTACCGGGATAGTCGGCGCAGCCTGTAGCAAATCATTTACAAGAGTAGGGCGTCCGCCAGGCAGGTTAATAGAAGTTGTAAAAAACAGCGGGTGCTCATCCGACCGCATAATCATAACATTCTCTCCTATTTTAAATCTGCCTAATTGTGTTTCCGAATTCACTCTGAAAGAATATCTTTTATAATCCGGTCCTGTTCCAACCAACGTACCTTTGTTGTCCATATAATCCATGGACATAAAATAACTGGTCTTCTCAGTGCCTCCGCTCAGATTGATATTAACGTTAGCGATATAACCATCCTGGTACCCTGCATCCTGCCAGTCGGTGTCAATATCATCTATATAATCTGGTGAATTCGGATCATTGCCCGGAACAAGAGGCCTACCGGCATTGGTTAGCAATTCGCTGTTAATGCGCTGGTATCCTTCACGGTCTAACAGGGGTAATCTTTGTGGCACTTTCTGCAGCCCATAGTAAGTATTTAGACCTATAGAAAAAGCCTGATTCTTCTTTCCTGTTTTTGTTGTGATGATTACAACACCATTGGCGCCTCTGTTACCATAAATTGCGCCTGCTGTAGCATCCTTGAGCACCTGCATTGTTTCGATGTCGTTGGGATTCACATCACGAATTCCACCCGGCGGAAGCGGATATCCATCCACTACATAAAGAGGCTCCGCAGTAGTACCGCCACTTCCAAATGTACTTACCCCTCTTACTCTTACCGATGGAGTTGCACCGGCTTGTCCATCGCTGGTTATTGACACGCCTGCAATTCTTCCCTGCATCATTTGTGTTACATCGTTTGTAGCCTGCTTGGTCATTTCTTCCGGGTCCGCAATGCTGACAGCGCCGGTTAAATCACTTTTCCTCTGTGTACCATAACCAACAACAACTACCTCACTCAAGGACGTGATGTCCGTAATCAATTCCACATCGACTACTAATCTGGATCCTACCGTTACCTCTTGTGTTTGATAACCAATAAAACTGAAAACAAGAATTGATCTTTCATCAGGAACTTCAAGTGCGTACGTTCCATCGGCAGCGGTAGTTGTTCCAACGGTGGTACCCTTCACAAAAATATTTACACCTGGAAGCGGTGATTGATCTTCTTGCGCAGTAACCTTGCCGGTCACCTGAAAACTGCTCTGGCTTAACTGAACCTGCTCTTCGTTTTTCTTTTTTAAGCCTACTGAAATATTTTCATTCACTTGCTTAAAATACAAACCGGATTGCGTTCCGATCGCACTCAGAATTTCATATAATGACTTGTTGTTGTACTTGCCGCTCAGCAAAGGCAGTTTATCCAGATCATACTTGTTATAGGTGAATCTGAACTCAGTCTGTGCTTCCAGTTGCTTCAGTGCGTCTGCCACCGATAAGCCGTTAAGGTTAACGGTTAGTTGAATCTTTTTAAGATCGTACCGTTGCGCATTACTTTCAACAGCTAGTAGCGTCGTAGAAAGGAACAACTGTATAATCAGGCCATATAAAGAATGTTTAGTTAACATCCATAGATGATGTAAAAGTTTTTCCATAAACTTGTGATGGTTAATTATTTAACTATTGCTTTTGGCGGGCAGTTAAGTTGGTAGCTTTGGTGTCCGTAAAAGCGATTTTAAGATCGAGGCAATATTCCTCCGGGGATGTTGCCTCTCTTTATGAGCTGTTATTCATAGGTATGTAATGGTGGTTATTTGGTTTCATGATTGTTAATCAATACAGTGTTTCCCTTGATTTCATAATCAAAGTCCATAGCAAAACTCATAGACATGAGCACTTCTTTTAAACTCTTGTTTTTAAACTCTCCTGTATAACCCCATTTCCTGGCAGGCGACTTACCTAAAATAATCTTAACACCATACCAGCTTTCCAATTTTTCCACCACCTCATTCGCCGAAGCCTTATTGAAATAGAGAATGCCATCCTTCCAGGATAGTATTTTTTTACTATTGAATTTACCCGTTGATATTTTTCCGTCATCAGAAGCAAGGGTAGCACTCTGTCCCGGTTCCAATGATACCAGTTCTTCGTCTGTGCCAATCTTCGTAACTGAAACCCTACCTGTCACGAGCGCTACCGACATAGGTTGTTTTTCGTAAGCCGTAACATTAAAGCTTGTCCCCATCACGGTTGTTTTCAAATGGCCACTGTGTACGATGAATGGTTTTGATTCGTCATGCGTAACTTCAAAAAAAGCTTCTCCCTGCAACTCTATCTCCCGCGTATTTAATTCACTGAAGGATAATGGATATCGGATGCTGCTGCTTGCGTTAAGATAAACCTGCGTGCCATCCGAAAGTTGAATAATTGATCGCATGCCGGGCTGATTAATTTTCTCCGCATATTCAATCGGAACTTCCTCGACAGGTACATTTTTATTTTGCGTGTAAACGATTGCAGCCAGCGCACAAATAAAAAATACCAAAGAGGCCGCAACCAGAAACCAAATGCTTCTGTGCGATGCACCACGCTTATTCTTTTCTCTGATTTTTTGCACCAACCTTTCGCGAATAACATCTTTGCGAACACTGTAATCAAAATTCTGACGAGTTATATCCATTTGCATGGAACGAATAAATAATTCCGCCTCTTCCATCTCGTAATGCTTCTGAGGATGTTCTTCCTTCCATTTCCTCCAAAAGCGAACATCACCTTCATCTTTACCAAGACAAAAGCGCTGAAATGATTCATCACTGATGAAATCTTCAACCTTGTAATTCAGATAGTCCATGTGGTGTAAGTATGGGGTCTTTCCTTATAGTGCCGGGAGATGGGAATTTTTACCGGATATTGGGGGAAAAGTTAATCGCTAATGGTTAAAAAGTTAATCGGGACATTTGTTCAAGGTTGGTAAGTTCATTCAAAAGTGGCCATAAACAATGATCGAGCTCTACGGACTCAATCCCTCTCCATGTTCAATGTAAACTTTCAAATTGCAGTAAAGAGGATGGGGTTGTCCGTGTTAACTTTTAACATTCCCCAGTCGCAAGGCATGTTCTACAGCCTCCCGGGTAGTGTCTGGATAGTTAACGGAAACGCGTTCATCCGTTTCAATCCATTGGTGAATTCTTTCAAGATTCTTTTTCTTTACTTTCTTCAACACAGGTACGCCAAGTTGCTTTATAGCAGCGGCATTATAGTGTTGCTCTACCTGTCCCTTCATTGGAACAACCATTAACTTTTTGCCAAGGAATAAAGCTTCAGCAGGCGTTTCAAAACCGGCACCACATAAAATACCTTTTGCTGATGTCATGCTTTCAGCAAACTCTTCTTTGTTAACGGGATAAACTGAAAGCTTACCCACATGATAGGGTTTCCTGGCATGTTTGGAAAAAATATGCCAGCGCACATGTTTTATTTTGGCCAATAGGGGCACCAGCTTTTTATCATCATAAGCCGGAAGGTAAACCGTGTAGTGCTCTTTATTTTTTATTTGAGAATTTCTTATCACTGAGCGAATCACCGGTGTATAGATATACTTATCGTATTTGTCGAAATGAAAACCGACATAGTTTTGAACGGGAGCATAATTATGCATCATCCACTCACCAACAGGATCAATTGTTTTGGGCTTGGGAACCTTTTTTGACAGGAGAGCAGATTGATGGCTTAACCCTACACAGGGTACATCGCGTTTACGACATGCCCATGCTGAAATGGGTTCAAAATCATTAATTACCAGATCATAATTTTCGACAGGAAAGTTTTTGATTTCCTGATAAACATCTTTCGAACTATTCTTTTTGAATGTCTTAAAAAAATCTACGCCTCCTTTTTTTCCGAAATAAAAGCTGAGTCCTTTTGATTTATATTTTATAGGATAAGACAGCTTGATATCTGCCTGCGCTCCACTAACGAATAGGTCCAGGTCGCCATATTGCTGTAAAATCGGTACAACATCTTCTGCCCGGCTGAGATGACCATTGCCGGTGCCCTGAATTGCATAAAGGATTTTCACTTCTTGACGGTTAAAAATTGACTGACCAGGTCTCGAAAAATCTCAATATTATCTTCGTTAAATCGCTTGCCAAGTTTAATGGAGCGAGCTACTTTATCTTCCTTATAAGCGTATACCCTCCATTCACCTTTGTTATACTCCAGCGATGTGAGATTTTCCACCCAGTCACCCGAATTTAGATAAATTACTTTGCCTTTTTCAGTTTCAATGGTTCTGATTTCAGGATGATGAATGTGACCACACACCACATAATCGTAGGCATTTGAAATAGCAATATCAGCAGCAGTCTTTTCAAAATCGTTGATGAACTTCACGGCAGATTTCACGCTGTCCTTAACTTTTCTAGAAAGTGAAATTTTTTCTCTTCCCAATTTTGTCAGGCACCAGTTCACAAACGTGTTGATCAAAATCAACGTGTCATATCCTACTGCACCTAGCTTTGCCAGCCACTTGGAGTATTGCATGGTAACGTCGAATACGTCTCCATGAAAAACCCAGGCACGTTTGCCATTTAACTTAAGCACAATTTTATTGGCGATCTGGAATGACCCTAATTTGAACCCGGAAAATTTTCGCAGCATTTCATCATGGTTACCTGTGAGGTATATAACCTTTGTTTCTTTGGCAAGTATACTCGTGATGTGTTTTATAACCTGCATGTGCGATTTAGGCCAGTAACGCTTACTGAACTGCCACATATCAATAATATCACCGTTGAGGATAAGTTTTTGAGCCTTGATACTCTTAAGATAACGGAGAAGCTCTTCCGCATGGCAACCGTAAGTTCCAAGGTGTACGTCTGAGATAATGACGACTTCAACTTCCCGTTTTTTATTTTTGCCCATGTTTTACGGGTCAATCATTGAATAAGAAGGGCGAAATAGATTACATTCAAAGTTACTGAAGATCACGAAATCTTTAAAGATTGAGGTGTTATTAAATTGTTATGGGATTTTATTCAAAAGAACTGCAACTAAAGATATTTGCGAATGTATAGTTCAAAATATAATAATATAGTCTTTAAAATTTCCCTGCAATTCATTCATGATGGGCATACTCCCCACAATAGTGCCATAGTTATATCAGGAACTTTAATAGCTTGTTCGAGTAGTTTCTGCAAGTCATCCAATCTACATACACAAGGCTGAAAGTAGGAAAGGCGTTGTTGCTAGCACTGGATAATACTCAATGATAGTTGTAATGCATTTGCAAGTAGAAAGAGATATTGGTGATCATAACGTGATGAGCATTTCAGAAGTTTAGCGAAACTCACCACAATCTAAAGGGAACACTTTGATTTTCTTTTTTTTGTCGCGCTCTTTCATAGACGCATTGTTAAGCTACACCTACCTTTTTGGTTGTGCTACTCAACGATCAGTCTCTGTGGTCTCTTCTTCGCACCATTTTTTACAGGCTGAATGATGTACATGCCAGGGATCAGTCCGAGTTCCTCATTCAATTTTCTCTCACCCCTGGGCATAAATACTTTCATCGTGCGACCACTGAAGTCCAGAATGTGGACTTCCGATAGTTCTTCATCGAATTCCATTCGAAGTACGCCGTCATTTACAGGATTCACGAACCGCAACAGAGCCTGTTCAACTGTGAATTCAGGAATATCCGCCGATTCTTCCGAATTGGTACGAAGCCTTGCAGAGACACTGGTATTATTTACATTTCCAAATGCAATGTAGCCAGGGCAATGTAGCCATTCGCTTTTCGTGCC
>CAZFRM010000013.1:0-136039 GCA_964521255.1 uncultured Roseivirgaceae bacterium | reverse complement strand
TCCATGTCGCAATGGTAGTGTTGTTCACTTGCAACTGAATACTTTCGCTACCTGAAACACCACGCGCACGTACTACTATGCTATTCGATCCACTTGAAGAAGGAGGAGGAGTAGGAGTAGTAACAGCGCTACTTACATTTCCAAATGCAATGTAGCCAGGGCAATGTAGCCATTCGCTTTTCGTGCCGCCACATTTGGCGTTTTGGTAGACTCCAGTGTTGATTGTTTGATCTTCTGCTTGTCGTGTGCTTCCATTTACCTGGATGTAATCTACCTGCACATCACGGCCGCTCGCATCATTGGTGTATCGTACGTTGATGTCTCCTGTTAACGAAGTAGTGGCTGTGTAATTTGCCATGGCAGTGGTTAACGTCCATGTCGCAATGGTAGTGTTGTTCACTTGCAACTGAATACTTTCGCTACCTGAGACACCACGCGCACGTACTACTATAGTATTCGATCCATCTGAAGGAGAAGGGGTACTGACAATATTTGTTGACGCGTATTCATATGCTCCAATATCAGGTGCTGATCCAGAATAAGGAAAGCCTACATTGACACCCTTATCGATTAGTGGACTTCCAGCTTTTAACTTATAATATGGATCAGGCCGATTGCCAGTTTTATTAATTTGAGGGTCGCCTGAAAGATTATTCAAATATGTACCAGACGTATTACTAATGGGCAAGTTTTGAAGATAATTATGGGTTGCTTCCAATCCACTAAGCGTAGCACCAGGTGCTACTCGAATAAATTGAGGGCCATAGTAATCATAGGGCCCCGTGGTGTTATTGATAATAAGATTGTTTTTGACTTTAAAATTGGTACTAGGCCCAGCTATTAACTGTATGAATGATAATTCTTTTTGCCCGTTTAATTCGACTGTATTGTTATAAATCTCTACGTTACGCAAACCTTTGTATTCTGTTCTTATTATACCTGGGAATGTTCCCTTAATATTATAGAATACATTATGGTGAATCTTCCAATTTTGGTAAGGCACCATTTTACCGCGACGTTCCCAGTCTGTAATACCCCAATTGCCTCCGTAAAAATAGTTGTGATCAATTTCAGCATCATGAATACTAAGTTCAAGTCCATAAGTATTACCATTCGCAAGTGTCATGCAATCAAAGACATTGTTATAAATCCTTATAGATCTGGTATTTTTTGGAGTATACTGATCACCCCAACAGACCAGAGATACGTTACCTTGAAAAACATTGTTATATAACTCATTTCCAGTTAAATGGTATTCGTACATCTCAAAGACAATGGCAGGAGTAGTGGCTCCATCGTGACTCATCCATCGCTCAATAGGGCTCGTGCTTAGTTTATTATCGTGTACTTTGGTATTACGAATGTAACCTCCTTGTGCACCCATAGCTTTAATCGCAGCACCATAATTATCAGATATATCAACATGGTCAATCTCAACCCGCTCAACGTTCGAAATACACAGCGATGCCGTCGCATAAGATGAACTATGCCAGGAGTTATCCCTTAACTTCACATTTGTAACCCGACAATCTTTAGCGTCCCATAACCAAAGACCAACGAATCCGCAATACTGTACAGTAACTCCTTCAACAAGGACGCGATTACGCCCTCTTACCATCACGCCTCCATAAAGCTTTCTACTATCACCATCAATCACAAAGTTTTTTAAACTTTGATTACCATCCGTTCCCGTTGACCCATTAGAAACAACCTGAAAAAGAAATTTTGAAACATCCCAAGTGCCAGTCATCTTATAATGAAAGGAAGGTGCAGCTTTAATAATTGTGCTTGCTCCTGCTCCTTCAATATTTACTTGAGGTGGAATATTGAGCGGTCCATTTTCAATAAAGGTTCCGGATGAAATTTTAATCGTATGACCTAGGTTAGCTGGTACTTTTGAAAGAGCGAACTTAATTGTCTTCCAAGGCTTAGTAGTACTTCCATCACCAGAAACGTCATTACCACTGGTGCTTACGTAATAAACGGCTCCAAATGAAAGTTGTAAAAAGCCAAAAAACAAAATAGTTAAGATATATGCGTGCTTCATGGGCACAATAATGGGAGGCAAAGCCGGCTGGTTCAAAATATGAGTCGACCAAATACCCTTATAGTCAGACAAACCAACTTAATTGTCGTTTTTAGATTGAAAGCTTGCGCTTGTATGTTCAAGTTAAGTTTAGTACAAAAAGACTAGTTTTATAGCCCATTCTGCTACGATATTATAGTAAATAAGCAGCTATTAGCATTTATTCCTTTAACCAGAGATGTATTATATATTAGTTAAGTTGTATCTTTCTTGTTGATTTACTACAGGGAAACGGTGGGGTGATAGGTTTTAAGGACTCTTCCTCAATATTTCTAAAGTGTGCACTCAGCCCTCAACTGGCTACTTATCAATAACATCGCCATTCAAACACTACCTTTTAGTGAGCCAGTTTCAATTAAGAAATTGATTGACCAGTACTTAGTACTTGCTAGCCAAATCAGGGACGTTAATTAACTTTTATATTATTACAACATTAAACAAATCTAAACCTGAGATATTTGATCTTCTCTCCCTTCGAGGCAAACTCTTCTTCATATCTTGTCTTTATATCAAAGCATTCTTCGCGTAAAGGGGATTGATATATATCGGTCGTGTATTTTAAATCCTCAATGTCGGTTCTCACTTTTACTTCTTCCAATGTGTACTCGTATAAATTAGTATTGTCTGTCTTTAGTCGCAGGTAGCCGGAGGGTTTTAGCAATTTTTTGAACATCTCGAGGAAGCGCGGGCTGGTAAGTCTTCGTTTGACATCTCTTTTACGCGGACGCGGATCAGGAAACGTAAGCCATATCTCGCTGATCTCATGCTCATCGAAGAAATTTTCAATCAATAAAATTTGTGTACGCAAGAAGGCTACATTAGCGAGACTGCGTTCCGTGGCCAGGGTGCTGCCTTTCCAGATTCGTTCACCCTTGATATCAATACCGATAAAATTTCGTTCGGGAAATCTTTCAGCCAAACCAATGGTATACTCCCCTCTTCCACAGGCCAGCTCTACCGTTATAGGATGAGCATTCTTAAAGTAATGCTCGTTCCACCTGCCTTTCATTTGTAAGTAATAAGGCTTTGAAGGCTCGATTACATTTACGCGTTCTTCGATGATCTTAAATCTTTCGAGTTTCCGTTTCATAACCCAGTTATTTCAGCCACAATAAAAGTGCTTCCTCCAATAAAAATCATATCATCAGCAGAAGCATTTTTTCTTGCCGTATTAATCGCATCATTAACATCGGGAATAACCTCACCATGCAGTCCGAAACTATTTGCCTTTGCCTGAAGTTCATGAGCAGGCAATGCCCTGGGAATTCTGGACTGGCAAAAATAATAGTGCGCTTCCTTTGGTAAGAGTTCAAGAACTTTTGAAATATCCTTGTCCCTAACCATGCCTAACACCATGTGCAAGTTCCGGAAATGTTGCTTGCTGATTTGTGTCGCCAGGTATTTGATGCCTTCAGCGTTGTGGCCGGTATCACAAATTATCAATGGTTGCTCACCAAGCTTTTGCCATCTGCCTTTTAAGCCTGTAAGTGCCGCGACATTTTTTAATGCATCATGAATGGATTTGTCATCCAGGTTAAAGTTCAATCCTCTCAAAACATCGATTGCTTGCATGACGCCAAGAATATTTTTCTGCTGATAATCACCCTGTAAGTCAAAAGTAATATCAGTCAGAAACAAATCCTGATTTTTAAAAATTGTAAACTTATCATCGTTCAATTGCTCGCTAAATGTATCGCCTGCAAAAT
Source organism: uncultured Roseivirgaceae bacterium (assembly GCA_964521255.1). Lineage (GTDB taxonomy): Bacteria > Bacteroidota > Bacteroidia > Cytophagales > Cyclobacteriaceae > ZC4RG29. Next base: position 132,247 of record CAZFRM010000013.1, on the reverse strand, counting down.
AAATGGGCGACTTTTTTTCTTTTGCTATCTCAATAAAAATATTCGCAATGCTATTTTGGCATTCGCTGATCACAACGGATACTTGGGGCTTGATAATACCAGCTTTTTCAAAAGCAATTTTATCCAACGTATCCCCTAAAATATCAGTGTGATCCATACCGATATTCGTAATGACAGAAAGAATGGGTTCAATGATATTGGTTGAATCCAACCGTCCGCCAAGGCCCACTTCAATGATTGCCACCTCAACATTTTTCAATGCGAAATAGTCGAAAGCCATGGCCACCGTTATTTCAAAAAACGAAGGTTGTATGCGTTCAATCAGTGGTTGTACCTTGTTCACAAAGTCAACTACAAATTGTTTGTCAGCTTCCTGTCCGTCAACACGTATGCGCTCGGTAAACTGCTTAAGATGTGGAGACGTATACAAACCGGTTCGGTATCCGGAAGTTTGAAACACGGCGGCAAGCATATGCGATGTGCTGCCTTTACCGTTTGTGCCGGCTACATGAATGGATTTAAATCTATTCTGTGGATTACCTAAAGCATCACAAAGTTCGATAGTGTTTGCGAGTCCCTTTTTTATTGCAGCGGCGCCAACGCGTTGAAAGATTGGCAAGTTCCGATACAAATAATCAACGGCGTCTTGGTAATCGTGGATCATTGTATCAGATGAATAGACTTTAATTAATCAGCCACAAAGATGCGTGATGTCTTTAAAATTCTCAAATCAAATCCCAATCTCACCTTTGGGAATTTCAAATTCATCAGCACTGAACCTGATAATGCTTAGCACTTCGTAATAGGCCAGAAGTTTAGCTTCGATGTGGGTGAGTTCTGTGGGGTCGGCAAAATTCTTTCGTTCCCTTAGTTCGCGAATGTTTTCATGAATGGAAATGAGAACATCCTGGATAAACGATGTCATCCTGCTTTGCATGGTAAAATTACTTTGATCGGACTACAAAGGTGATGGTACCGGTAGAAAGATAAGGGACGTTCTCTCCGGTTTTAGTGAAAGTAAGTTTTTCAACCGCTTGTTTGCAAATCCTTTCAGTTTCCGGGCTTACACTACGTTCAATGGTTTCTATGCGCTCTATCTCGCCTTTGTCATTAACCAGAATTTTAAATTTTAAAATTCCCCCAAGTTCGTTATCGGGAACTCTCGGCGCGGGTCTTTCATCCCATTGCCAACCGTCAAGGTCAAGACTTGGACCACCGCCTCCACCACCTTCTTTACCATATAATGCTTTAGCATCGAGTTTACCTTCGGGACTTCCTTTATCACCAGTTTTATTTTGATCATCACCCTGACTTCCTGGCTGTCCTGCCTTCGTAGCCGTTGGCTCTGTCGATTTGGACTTGTCAGGATTGTAAGTAGACTTTGGATCAACTTTTGGTTTTTCCTCAACTTTAGGTTCAGACTTCTTCTCAACAGGTTTTTCTACTGGCTTTTCTACAGGTTTGGATTCTTCTTTCTTCTCCTCTTTAACTGCGACAGGACTTTCCACTTTTGATGTCACTTGTTGCTCCACCAGTTTTGTTTCTTCCGGTTTAGATTCTTCGATTTGCTGTTCTTCGGTTGGTTCTGATTTACTTTCCTCAGGTTTACTTTCTTGCTGCTCTTGCTGTGTTTCCCGGGGAGTACCTACAGGTTCTTGTGGTTGTACTTCACCTGATCCCTGGGCATCCATTCCAAAATTTAATTCAATACCAAACTCGGGCAGCGGAGGATTAGGCGCACGCCACGCGACAACAAGCAAAAGAATGAGCAGCACTACTACGTTAACTCCAACGGTAGTAAAAAAAGCAACGCGTTTATTCTTTTTCTCCTGCTCTATTTCTGACATGACACCGTTATTTGGGTTTTGTCGCCACAACTACTTTTGCTTCAAGTGAGGTAGCAATTCCAGCTACATATACCAGGTGCTCAGTGGGCACTGACTTATCAATGTGAAGAACAACTGAACCTTTAGCGCCTCCCAAACGGCTTTTCAATTCACCTTCCAGTGTTCCTTTGGTTATTTGCTTATCATTAATATAATACTTTAAATCCTTCGTCACAGTCACCGATACCTTCTGTACTTCAATGGTGCTTGCCTTGCTCGTTGGAAGATTCACGGGCAATCCTGAAGGTGTAACAAATGAAGATGTTAACATAAAAAACACCAGCAACAGGAAAATGAGATCCGTCATGGAGGCCATGCTGAATCCTGCTTCAATTTTATTTTTGGATGAAAAGTTCATCTGATATGTTTTAACGATTTACAAGTTAACGAGGTTCCTGCAACAGATCAACGAAATCAATAGATGTGTATTCCATCTTATGCACCACTTTCTGTACACGTGATACAAGAAAGTTATAGGCGAGGTAAGCCATAATCCCTACAATTAAGCCTGCCACCGTTGTGATCATTGCGGTATAAATACCACTGGAAAGAAGCTTTGGACTTACCGATCCCTCTTCTTGCGAAATGGCAATAAAAGCCTGCACCATACCAATCACCGTTCCGAGAAACCCGATCATAGGTGCTGAGCCCGCTATTGTTGCAAGCGTTGACAAGTTTTTTTCCAGTTTAAAAATCTCAATCTTACCTACGTTTTCAATCGAGGCTTCAATATTTTTTAAAGGACTTCCAATTCGTGAAACACCTTTTTCAATCATCCGGGCAATCGGAGTACTATTCTGTGCGCATAACATTTTTGCTCCCGTAATATCTCCTTTCAAGACGAGTTCTTTCACCTTATTCATAAAAGGGTCAGGATCTTCATTGGCCTTGTTAATGGTAAGCCATCTTTCAACGAAGAGATAGATTGCCAATACCCAAAGTATGGCGATTGGAATCATTATGATCCCTCCCTTTACTGTCAATTCCCAAATAGAAATGGATTGCTGTGCAGCATCCACTACCTCCACTGTTTCGGAGACGATCTGTGCAAATATCATTAAGCTTAAAAAATTTTAGTTAAGAACTAAAAACACCAAAAATCAAACCAATACTAATCAATCAATATTTCGTTACCCAAAGCTTTTCGCCATACTCTCCTTTCATGCCGTCAGCCGTACCCTGAGCGGTTGCATAGGTATCACCTTCAGCAATGGTAAGCCTGAAAAATCTTACTTTGCCGTGCGGTGGAATTATTTTTGAACTAACCCCACTGGCACTGAGTTTTTCTGCATAATCCATCAGCAAATCATCATCTACATCACTTGCAACCACCACATAGTATTTACCTGTTCTACCCGTAAGTGTTTCAATGGTACCAATGGCTGGCTTAGCTGCGATTGCTGCCAGTGAATCGGCTATGCGTTTATGATAGGCATCTGTAATCGCCTGAAGAGAATCCTGCTTTGCTTTATCTCTGCGAAAAGCTTCTTGTGAAGCAGCGAGTTGGGCAGCAGCAAGTCTTCTTTCTTCATCGCGTTTCGGAGCGTAATACATAAAGTACCATAAAGCACCTCCTACGACAAGAACAATTCCCAATACAATCAATAATGCCTTTGGCCACATAGGAGCTTCTGGCTCATGATTGTATGAATACGAATATTGAGAACGTGTATCTTCAAACCGCGGTGTATCTTCGAAGTACGGTTTTGATTCTTCTACCTCCGGAGTTGAGGGTTCCTGTGTTGCCGATTCCTGATCTACTGATCCGCTTTGCTCTACCGGAGTTTCCTCTGTTGTAGCATCGCGGTTGATAGGTTCATACTCTATCTCAGGAAGTCCGAAGGTATCATCAGATTCATTGAGATTTTCTGAACTATCTTTTGGCTTATCGTCATCTGTTTTTTTTCTTCTAGCCATGTTGGGTCAAGTTTAATTTGGGTAAACTATACAAAATTAAATTATTTTCTCAGGCATACAAATATCCGGTTCTCAGCCCCTACCCTCTCCAACATCAACACACTAGAAACTCCACGTTACTCCACCTAAAGCCTGAAAGCCTCTTACCGGATAGTGATAGAATAACGGGTACTTACTGGATGTTATATTATTCAACTCGACAAAGAACGAAAAACTTGGTGAGAACAGGTACTCAACACGCGTGTTCAGATCGAACGCTCCGTCCAACTTCACGGTTTCCAAAGTCTGCTGGTCAAAAGCTTTCATTCCACCCTGCATGATCAAATCAGCTTTTACTAAAATCTTATCATAGATATTATACGAGGCATTGGCTGTAACACTATACGTGGGTCTATGCCAGGCCTCTGCAATTTCATCCGTCGTATACGTATATAGATCTGCACGAAGCATAAACTTAGCCTTCTCTGACTGCGTATAGCTTATTGCTCCATAGATATTATTTCGTTTCGTTACCCCTTTGTCGTATACTGTAGTAAACTTGCTTTGATCATCCGGGGAATTGACGAAGTAGTAAAGATTCTTCAGATTAGCTGCGGATAGTCCGGCATGGGCCTCTACTTGCTTGCCTAACTTTGCCTTGATACCCAGTAGCAATTCAAATGTCCGGTTGGTATGATAGATAGGAATGTTTGGACCCAGCCACCAGTTCTCACGTGAAAGGGATTGTAATGAAACTTTGTCAACACCTCCGGTTAACGCTCCTACAAGATCAATGGTTGGCGTTAATGCGTAGGTTGCTCTTATGTCAGGGAAAACGTGCAGGTTTTTGTTGTCGAGCGTATCATTTTCATAGGCAACACTAAGTCCTGCACTAACTTTTAATTCCTCCATTGGAACAAACACATAAGCGCCATTTATAACAAACAGGTTACGTGGCTTTGCATCAACAAACTCATCTTTGCGACTGATGATAGCGTAATTCGCTTTTACATCAACCGAAGTTTTATCGTCAATCTTATAAGCTGATTTGAAGGATAAATCAACGCTTGTTTCACGCGCATCATAGTTGTCAGCCAGGTAACTAAAATCACCACCCACCTGATAACTAAAGTCAGCATTCTTTGTATTTGAAACTGAGCCGCCCAGAGAAAAGATGTTATAGAATTGTTTAATAGAAGATCGATCTGCAGGTTGCTCATCTTGTGGATAACCGTAGAAATGAGTCTTTGTGTTTTCAAATCCGATCTTACCGCTGAATGAAAGAACGTCACCGAAAGTCTTTCCATAAATCGTTGCGCCGGAAGTTCCGCTGCCTGAGTTTTCTTCATCCACAGGACCTTTGGCAGAACTCTTAAGCCACGCGTGTGCACCAACCAGTTTATTTTTATCCCGCTGTGAGTTTAGAAATGCCTCAGCGTAAGGCGTTGCATAATTACCAAAACCTGCACTTATGTAACCTCCATAAACATCGGAGGAACTTTCCTGCTTTAGCTTGAGTGGCTTAATAGAAGGCTTGACATCAGGCGCCTGGAAATTGAACGTTCTGAAATCATAAGAGATAGGAGGATGAGATGCCTCATGAGCACGGGGTGGAATCTTTTCAAAATTCCGGTTCACTTTTGGAAGGGTGATCTCACGCTCCTTAATAATTTCAATCTGAATATCTTCCAATTCTCCATCCGTCCAATTCTTTTTATCATTCTTGCTGCCTCCTTGTGCAAAAAGCAAAGAAGGAGACATGCTAATCAGTATTAGTAACGGTAATCGATTCAGTCTATTTAAAAAAGTCATCCGCATCTTTAAAAAATCAATGGTTTGTATCAAGCTAATCAATCATCATTTCATCATCTTCTTCCGGTTTCACTTCTTTGATTCCGGCTAATTTTACTTTCGCTTCTTCCTTAACCTGTTGGATGGGGAAGTGCTCGATAAGCGATTGTAACGTTGCCTTTGCCTGGAATGTATCACCCATTGCAATGAAGTTGTCTGCTAAAAGCAAGAATGATTTACCCACCCATTCTTCATAAGAAGAGAAATCATTGTTCAGGCTTATGCATGTTTCATAGCATTGTTTGTAGTCTTTCTTCAGATAAAAAATTTCAGCCAGATGATATTTGGCTTCTGCGCCATACTCATCCTGTGCTGTATTTAACGTATTAAGAAATTCATCTTGAGCGGATTCGTAGTCTCCTTTACCCATTGCAGCTTTACCTAAATACAAAGTTGCTTTGTTCTGAGCGCTGGCGTTAACATTACCTTTATCCAAAATGAGTTTTGCGTAGGTGTTAACGGAGTCATACTTTGATAGTAAGAAAAACGATTCCATCAATCCTGACCAGGCGGTAAATAAATCCTTTTTACCAGAAGCCATTCGTTCAAGTTTATGAAAGCTTGTTATAGCTTTTTCATAGCGTCCTTCCCTGAAATCAATTTCAGCCATACGTCCTGCGATTTTATTGCCAAGGCCTGTCGTCATGTCGTTGCTTAACCCCTCGTAAATAACAATTGCCTTATCAAATTCTTTAAGGCGATAATGTGACTCAGCAACATAATACTTCGCTTCGCTTACATTAGGGCTTTGCGGATAATTATTGATAAATGTATTTAAGCTGACGATTGATTTTTGATACTGTTGATTGAAGAAAAGATTTTTGGCGGTTTCATATTCAACACTTTCCAATCCTTTATTTTCAGGATTAGCTTTTTTGTACCCGGCCAGGTGCCTGTCGAATTCGTCGCTGCGCCCGGCAATATTCAAGGCTTCCTGCAAAGGTAAAAGAACATCTTGTGCTGCTGGGTGAGCCGGGTATTCACGAAGTACAAATGAATAATCATTGATTGTCCGGTCGTACTGCTTGAGGTTAAAAGCCGAAGCAGCCCTGCGCATATAAGCGTAAGGTATGAAAGGTGACGTGGGTGATTCACGAATTAATTGTGAAAGACCTTCTATAGCCTTTTGATAATTGCCTTGTTCAATCTCAAATTGTGCGCGCTGAAAGAGGGCATCATCACGATACGTAGATTTTGGATAGTTGGCGATAAGGGAAGTAAGCTGACTACTCGCATCATTGTATTTTCTAAGTATCCCGCTAATCACTCCTGTTTGAAGTAAGATATAATCGTTATCTGAGGAGCCTATATTTCTTGCACGGGTATAATAATCCAAAGCTTCAGGATAGGCTTTGCTTACATAATAACAATCTGCAAGACGAATTAACGCATCCGTATGATTAGGATTATTGCGATCAGTCTTGTTAACAAATTCCTTGAAGTTAAAAAGTGCACGGTCGTAGACTTTGGTGTTATAATAAGCATAGCCTAATCCGTAACGTGTCTTGGTTGTAACTTCACCTTCAACCTCGCTGCCTAAGCTGATTACATTCTGATAGCTTTTAGCTGCATCATCATATCTTCTCCCTATTGAGTACGCTTCACCATTCCAGAAATTGGCCAACCCAACATACTTCTTATCGATAGGAAATTTTAACGACTTTTCGAATGCCTCGACAGCACCCGGATAATCTTCTTTGTTAAAGAGTTCAGAGCCTTTGAGGTAGGCAGCTTTTTGGTATGCCCGCTCCATCGATGGACTTCGTTTGGGGAGTGACTCAATGTATTCAATGGCCTTGTTATAATTGTTGCCATTGACATATGCCTGTGCCAGCAATTCTTTCACTTCATGTTCGTGTGCGCTGGATGGAAATACCTTTAAAAAGTTCTCTAATTCACTAATGGCCTGATCACCTTTTCCTCCATCATAAACAACTTTAGCATATTGAAACGAACTCTCCTCCCATAACCTTTTGTCGCCATTATACTTCCTGGCATAATCAAACGCATTTGTAGCATACGGTTTATTGCCTTTCTTCAGGTATAAAATTCCCAGGTAATAGGATGCATAATAGCTAACAGAGTCGGATGAAGTAGCTGCGCGTTTCAAATAATCAATAGCCTTGTCTTCCTGGCCCAATGTATAGTAGGAATGGCCTGCTCTGTAGAGGAGTGGGCTCGGCGCTTTAGCAGGATTTCCATCGAAGTACTTCTCATACGATGCTATCGCTTTCTGGTAATCACCTTTGTAATATTCCGCTTCTGCCACAAGCATGGAGATGTCTCTCATGTTAGCCACATCCTTACGGCTTTTCAGGCTTTCGGCATAGTTAAGCAGCTCATCATACTTCCGCTGACGGTAATAAATATTCGCGATAAGGTGAGGAACAATTGAAGCATAGGATGGATTAGATTCGGCTCGCTTAAGATCAGTTAGTGCCTCATTATATTGTTCTTTGTAAAACTCCAGGAAGCCTGCATAGTAGTTCGCGGCCGGGGCAAACGAGTTATTCTGTTTTTTAACAAAGTTGAATTGATTAAGCGCTTCGTCTAATTTTTTCTGATTGAACAAGCTATACCCATAAGCAAAGTGCCCCTGACTTTCCTGTTCATTTGTCAGTGCGGGAAAATCAACCTTGCTGAAATACCGGGAAGCCTTGGTGTAATTCTTTTCATTGTAAAAGAATAATGCAAGATCATAATAAGCTGTAGATGCACGCGGACTTGATGGATTGTGCGCAATGAAATTATCGATAAGCTTCTCACCATCTTCATTGCCAAGATTGAGGGCGCTAAAGGCTATATAATATTGTGCTTCTCCCCTTCTTGAATCATGCGAGGGAGCTGAAGCCAAGAATTCAGAAAAGATCTCCCGGGCCGCGCCAAAGTTGCCATGCTGAACCAGCTCAATTCCTTTAGCATAAAGCCTCTCAGCCTTAGTTTGTGATAGTTGATTTTGAGCAAATACGTTAACCGCTGTACTCAGCGATAAAAAAATAACAAAGCGTAATATCACTTACCGTCTCCTTTTGTGTAAAACTCCCTAACCAAAAAAATATTGCAATTGTGGGACCAAAAAATTAAGTCAAAAAAATCCAGCCTTTCGAATGCATGGACTCAAAGTTAATAAAAAGTAATGGGTAGTTTCCAAATAAATACAGATCAATCAATGCATGATTCTGTACACTAACTCACGAAAGAGTTGACCATCGGTCTCGGAACCTGAGTTAACACCCTTCAGTTTCAAGTCGGCTTCTTTTAACAATGTGATGTTGTCGATGATCTTGGCAGGCGAAAATTGACGTAAAGCAAGGCTATAGTCACGCACAGCATAAGGACTCACTTTCAGTGCACTAGCTATCGCCTTCTCATTCTTATCTGGAAGAACTGACGCTGCCAATAGTTTGCTGAAAAAAGAAAACATATAGGCAACAACCGGAATGATGGGATTCTTTTTTGTATTGCTTTCAAAGTAGTTTACAATCTTATTCGCCAGCAATACATCACGGTGCAAAATTGCTTTTTGCAATTCAAAAATATTGTACTCCTTGCTCACTCCCACCTGTGACATGACTACTTCCAGCGTTATCGTGTCACCTTCCTTCATCGTCACCAGCAGTTTATCAATCTCATTGGCAAGCCTGTTGAGGTCATTACCTATGTATTCGCATAACGCCATTACAGCTCTTTCTTCAATCCCGACTTTGCGTTCACGCATGTACTCCAGTATAAACTCCGGGAGCTGGTTATCATAAAGTTTTTTGGCTGTTAAGGTGGTAACGTATTGATCAATTTTCTTTCCCAGTTCTCTACGCTTGTCAAGTGATTTATGCTTATGACAAAAAACCAACACTGTACTGGGCACGGGCCGCGCAACGTAATCCAATAAAAGCTTTGCTCCTATTTCTTTATTGAGATCAGTAATATCCTGAGCTTCTTTTACGATCACCACCTGCCGTTCGGCCATCATTGGAAAACGACGGGCGTTGGTAAGTACATCAGCCATGGTAACATCCTTACCATACACAACAACCTGGTTGAATCCTTTTTCAGCTTCAGTCAAAACATTCGCTTCAATATAATCTGCAATAAGGTTAATGAAGTACGTTTCCTCACCTTGCATAAAATACACCGGCGCATACTTTCGCGATTTCAAATCACTCAATATTTTTTTTGCTTCTGCGTTCATTACACTCGTATTCTTTTCTTCGACAAGGTAATAGCTGTGGTGATACCAACCAAAGCGCCGGCGAGATGCGATTCCCATGAGACGTGCGGATCACTTGGTAAAATCCCATAAAATATTCCGCCGTAAAATAATAGTATCACAACTGAAATGAGAAGGGACCTGAAGTCACGATAAAAAATTCCGAAAAAAATCAGAAAAAAGGCAAGCCCATAGATAAGCCCACTCGCACCAATATGAATACTCAGGGGTCTTCCGAAAAGCCAAACCAGAATATTGGTCCAAAAGTAAGCGCGATAAAAAACTGCAGGAGCAATTGATGAATAGAAAAAATAAAGAACCGATCCCAGGAAGAGTAAGGGAACAGTATTAGAAACAAGGTGATAAATATTTCCGTGTAGCAGCGGTGCCGTGAACAAACCAATCAGTCCGGGAAGAGTGCGGGGAATAATTCCAAAGACATTTAGCTGCCAGCCATAAAAATACTGAATGGCAAAGAACAACCACATGAAAAAAACCAGGCGAAAGGGAACAACGGAACTGTCAAAAAAAGAGGAGCGCGCCATTTGTTAATAAATTGAAGATCGCTAATTAATTAGTAAACCACATAACTACAAATTGCAGAGATGTACTTTCTGAATTTTATTGGGCCGGATCGTTGATCATTTTCAGTTCCAGGTACTGAGCTTCCTCTGAGCCTACAGCACTTATACCAAGCCAACCACCGGAAGAGGATGCTACTTTTGTCGCCAGTTCCTTCAACATGGAATGAAATTGAATAGAGAAGGACTTACCGAGTTTCGGCAGTATTGTATTAAGAGTGGAAAGTTCATTAACAATAATAGCTGCACGTTCGCCTGAATCTCGCGGGTAGCCTTGCTTGAGAATCATAATTTTGTCCTCAAAATCCGCTGAGGCATACTTAAGGTAGTTGCTCAACACATACCGGGATCTTGCTTGCTTGCCCGCTATTGTAATTGCCTCCTTAATCTCTTTCCTGTCAATTTTGCCATCAGCGCCGGCAATAAGTATACAGACGAGTATTGGGGCCTTGAGCATGATCTCGACCTCGTTATCATTTAAACTTTCAAATTCAGGAATCATAAACGATCAGATAAGGGACTTATTTGGCGAAAATTACACATATGCCAACGGCAATAAACCTTATTTCAAACATTATCCTTACATGGGAAGGGTTTACCGAAAATGGACACATACAAGTTTTTGATATTTTAATTTACTTTTACACTAATCAACCCCATTCGAGAAAATGTACGAAAAAGATCCCGTTAAGGTATTTGTCGTTGAAGATGACCCGGCTTATACAAAGTTTTTAAAGTACGTACTTGGATTAAACCCCGACTACGAAACCGAATTCTTTACCACCGGAAAAGAGTGTATCAATAATCTTCATAAGAATCCTTCGGTAATAACCCTGGATTATTCCCTTCCTGACATGGCGGGTGGTGATGTATTGACTCAAATCCGCAGTCATGACCCCAACATTGATGTAATTATTGTTTCTGCCCAGGAGAAGATCGGTACTGCCGTCGAACTCTTAAAGTCTGGAGCTTATGACTACATCAGCAAGGACCATGAGACAAAAGACCGCCTTCTTAACTCTATTAATAATGCCCGTAACAAACTTTCGCTTATTAAGGAGATTGATCACCTGAAAAAGGAGATCCATGAAAAATATGAGTTTGAAAAGAGCATCATTGGTACAAGCGTAGCAATAAAGCGGGTTTTCGAACTGATGGAGAAGGCTGTTAAAACCAACATCTCTGTTTCCATATCAGGCGAAACGGGTACGGGAAAAGAACTTGTCGCTAAGGCTATTCACTATAATTCGAAACGGAAGAATAAACCTTTTGTGGCGGTTAACATCGCTGCGGTTCCTTCTACACTAATAGAAAGTGAACTCTTCGGTCATGAAAAAGGATCCTTTACCGGGGCGTTATCAAGAAGGATAGGAAAGTTCGAAGAAGCTGAAGGTGGAACCATTTTCCTTGATGAAATCGGTGAAATGGATCTAAGCCTGCAGGCTAAACTACTTCGCGTGTTGCAAGAAAGAGAGATTACAAGAATTGGTGGAAACCAAACGGTAAAACTTGATGTGAGATTGCTGGCGGCAACGCACAAGGATCTTGCAGAAGAAGTTAAAACCGGGAGATTTAGAGAAGACCTTTACTATCGTCTTTTGGGTTTGCCAGTTCACCTTCCGCCGTTACGGGAACGCGGAAACGATGTGATCCTTGTTGCCAAGCATTTCCTTGATCAGTTTGCAAAGGAGAACCAGATGCCAAAATTCAAGATCAATGCTGAAGCTCAGGAGAAACTCCTTAACTATCCATTTCCAGGCAATATTCGCGAGTTAAAATCAATCGTTGAACTGGCAGCCGTGATGGCCGAGAACCAGGAAATAAGACCTCAGGATATAAGCTTCAACAGCACGGCGAGAGTGGAATCGTTCCTTTACCAGGAAATGAAAATGCAGGAGTATATGTATCGCATCATCCGGCATTATCTTAACAAATACGATAACAACGTTATAGAAGTAGCACAAAAACTTGATATAGGAAAATCCTCCCTCTACCGATACCTGAAAGAGATGGAAGGACTTGGTATCTGATGAAAATGAAAACCTTAGATAGTTATATCCGGAAGGGTGGCTTTTACAAATCTGTAGTTGAAGATGGATCGGATTTAATTTTTATTGTTGATTTTGATGGGAATATCCTCTATCACAATTCATCCGTCCACGACACATTAGGCTACCGGTCAAAGAGTCTGATAGGAAAGAATTTTTTTGATTTTATTCTTCCTGAAACGGTTAATGAGCTTAAAGAAAATTTTAAGCTTAGCCAGAAAAGAGCCTATACCCAAAAAGTTGAATTTCAATTTCTTTGTAAAGACCGTTCTTACCGATTCCTGGAGTTCAATGCCATAAATCTTAAGCACAAAGAAAACCTTACGGGATTTATTCTTGATTGTCGCGATATCACCCAACGAAAGAAGGATGAAAAAGAACTTGTGCGACTTGGGAAGGCGAAGGAACAATTTCTCGCAAACATAAGTCACGAGATAAGAACGCCAATAAACGGCATAGCGGGTATGGTAAGTCTGTTGAGTCAGAATCAAACACCGCATGAGCAAGACGCTTACTTAACGGCTATTCGAAGTTCTGCAGAAAACCTGAAGGTGATTATCAATGACCTTTTGGATCTTTCGGCTATTGATTCAGGGAAACTTAAATTTGAAAAGATTCCTTTTAATCTTACGGATATGTTGCCGTCCCTGATCAATACATTCACCTATCAGGCGCGGGAAAAAAAGCTCACATTAGGTCATACCATTGATGAAAAGTTAAATAAAATTCTGCTGGGAGATCCTGTTCGTCTAAATCAGATCCTTATCAATTTGATCAGCAATGCAATGAAGTTTACGCATTCAGGATCCATCCATGTTAATTGTACCAGCGATCGTGATCAGAAAAACGTTTGTTGGGTGAGAATAGAAGTGAGCGATACCGGTGTGGGTATTCCCCAGGAAAAGCTAAATACTATATTCGACAGCTTTAGCCAGGCTGATGCAAGCGTTACCCGAAAGTACGGTGGAACAGGTTTAGGTTTAACCATTGCGAAACAATTGGTTGAACTACAGAACGGGAGAATAACAGTTATCAGCCAGGAGCAAGTAGGCTCAACGTTTATAGTACTTATTCCATTTGAAAAATCGAAGAACATTTCAAAAACCGCTTCTATTTCCAAGGATAAGATGTCAACGCACTCAAAGGACTACGCATTGGATGTGTTGCTTGTTGAGGATAATGACATCAACCGGCTTTATGCAAAAACAATTTTAAAGAATTGGAATTGCTTTACCGAAACTGCAGAAAATGGTTTAGTTGCTGTAGAGAAATTGAAAGGCAATACATTTGATGTCGTATTGATGGATGTGCAGATGCCGGTGATGGATGGGTATGAGGCAACACGCGCGATTCGCATGATGGCTCCTCCCCTTCGGGATATACCCATCGTTGCATTAACCGCCAATGCCACAAAAGCTGATGTGGAGAAATGTTTATCCGCAGGGATGAATGACTACCTCCCCAAACCTTTCACACCGGATGACCTTTACCGGAAGTTGTTCAATGAATTAAAAATTATACCTGCCAACACCAACGGAAAAAGAATTGTTGCTGATAAGTCTTCGCCAAAAAGTTATTACAACCTTGATTACCTTAAGGAAGTGTCTGGAAATAACCAGGAATTCATTCGCGAAATGGTGAATACTTTTATCACCACGCTGCCTCAAACCCTTGCCAAATTAACAGAAGCATCAGAAACATCTGATTGGGATAAACTTTCACGGTTAGCGCACCAGATAAAGCCTTCGTTTACATTAATGGGACTTGATTCACTTCGTAGTAAAGTGGTACAAATTGAACAGAGTGGCAGGAACAGAACAAAACTTGAACTCCTTCCGGATGTTGTTGTGGATTTTGTGAAGCATTGCAATTATGCTATTGAAGAATTAAGTCGGGTAAAAGCGTTTTAAAAGCTTAAAGCAGAAAGCATAAAGCTAAAAGCAGATTCTCTAACAACATAAACACTTACTCACCTAAACACATCAATTCCTGTTCATCACAGCTATCTTACGATAGATTAACGAAGTGTGGCCAATGCCGATCTGGATAAAGTAAATTCCATTGGCAAGTTGACTGATGTCAATCTCCTGGGGTTCTTCGAAGAATTGGTTTACATCACCACTTAGTACGGTTATACCACGCTGATCAATCATTCTCCAGGTATAGTCTCTTGTTAATTTATTCTTCAGCCGGAACTTCAAAATATTATTAGCAGGATTAGGATAGATTTGAATATCCCTGATCTCTGCAGCAATAGGATCATCTTCAAGACCAACGGGTCTCACGCCCTTGCGCTGAATAGCAGGTGACACAACAGATTGATGGATGTAGCGTGGCTTAGTTTGACCGTTCTGCAACTGAAGCTTGTCCTGAACAAAGGCAACCAGGTATTGATTACCGCCATTGGTAATTGGTATATCGATGACTTGCTCGAAAGGTATGGATTGGGTTGTACCATTTGACCAATCTATATCAATAGGTACTCCTTCATTACCAAGAATTAATTTTCTTACGACATACCTTGAATCCTTTTGTTTACCAGATTCTGTGTAATCAACATATGTAGATTCATCAACCAGCGCTAGTTGAACAATAACGGGATCAGTGAAATCCTTTGTAGCATCTGTATACCTGATCTCAATATGACCTTTCACTTTATTTTCTTCAGCAGGAACAAGCGGATCAATTGTTAGTTGAATATCAAACAATGGATCTTCCAACGATCGGCGATCAATGTCCACCTCATTTATCTGATTATATGTTCCGTTAAAATAAGTAGAGTCAGTGCCCGATGGTTTGTACCATCCCAATAATCCATCCATCACAGCGGCCGGTGGTTGGGATACGCCATAAAGAAGTCCTCTTGCTGAAGGTACGGATGGGTTATGCAGATAGAGTGAATCTACTGCAGGCGGCTCCACATGGTATTCAAGTTTAAAGAAGTCTACAGAGGCCTGGGGATTAGTTGGGGAAGCCTGATTATCAATCAAACTATTGAAATGTGCGTCTGCTCCACTGGTCGCAACATTAGTAAAATACTCAACCAACACATTACGTTTCTTATCCCCTATGAAAATGTCATCGAAGGCAAAACCATTAAGAACTCTTCCACCTAAATTGTTACCATCATTACTTCCAAAAGCTATTCTGAATATGACCTGATCACGATTTGCTACGGGTATTGCGTCAAGATTAAATCTTGCATTTCGCCAGCCGCCAAGCGTATCAGACCAGGCATAATTATCTTGTCCTCCGGGATTACCACTTAAGTTTGTTCCGCGATACCAATCAAGACCACCCCCGTTTGCATCACCAAGGGTATTCCATGTAGTGCCATCGGTTGAATATTGAACCACCGCACCATCAAATCCTTTTTCAAGATCAGACCAATATTTCAGTGATATCATCGGCCGCTCCAATCCCGTCAGATTCAGACATGGACCAATCACCTCGGAATTCTCATTTCTATAATACGTGCCGCGATGCGCTTCTGCATCCGGATTTTCACCCGTCCACCACGCACCTGTTCCCGATGCTGCGGAATTGATTGTCTCTCCGGAGGGTGGACCAAATACCCAGCTTGAACCGCTTAACGAAGTTTTAAACCATGTACCACTTCCGTTTTCAAAGTCTTCAAAATATCCTGCAACTGGTGTTGGCGTCGGATTATCAAGGATGAAGACTCGTTTTGTCAATTCTTTCACACAACCAACATCCGTTTCGATAGTAAGTTTTACGTTGTATTCACCAAAAGCTGAATAATCATGACTTGGATCTTTATATGTTCCTTCCGTGCGTCCACTATGAGTACCCGGTGGAATTGTGTTAGTTCCCAAATCAAACAATGTTTCATCGCCATCGCCAAAATCCCACTGATACTTTTCAATCGTACTGAAACTTACGCTAATGGAGGATTGATCAATAAACTCTGTGCTTTTATCGTTACATATTCCTGACCAGGTAAAATCCGCAATTGGGGGTGGGCCTACCGTTATACTCTTCAGGGTAGAGTTAACACATCCCTGATTTGTAGTTACGGTGAGTACTACATCATAAATGTTCGCAACCTGATAAATGTAAGTCGGGTTCTGCAATGGTGAATTCAAGTCCTGATCATCAAAATCCCAAAGCCACTTGTCTATAATACCGCCCAATGCATTCACAGGAACTATTGATGTGTCTGTAAACTGAACAATATCATCTTCACAAGCATTATTGGCAAGGATTGAAGCAATGGGTGATTGATAGACGGTTACAATTTTTATTAATGTTGAAGTAGCACTTGCACTGTTGGTATACGTGTATTGAATATAGTACGATCCGGCAGCCAGCCCATCAGTATCCAGGTAATAGTCAGTGCCATCGTATCCGATTCTTGAGGCGATCGAAACATCAGGTGTTGAGAAATAAGTATCCACTGTTGGTGTAAGCCCGGTGCTCACAGTCGGCGATCCTCTAAGATAAGCGCGACCAATATCACCGCATATTTCCGGTGAAGTTCCTCCCACATACGATACACCATTGTAAACTTCAAAGTCAATGGAAGTAAGTTCATTTATATTAACGGCCTGGCTGTCTGAATTCGCACAACCACTAGCATCTACGTATGTATAGGTGATGATATTAAAGCCAATGTTAGCATTGCCCGGATCAAAGATATTTGTTCCTGCCAAAACGCCGGGGCCTGTAAAAACACCCATAGGATTATTCGGAAATCCAACCATCAATACCGGTGGATCATTCTCTGCGTAACTTGCCGCCAGACCAGACAAAAGGACATCAGGCAACTTATTGATAATAATTACTACATCGTCTGAAACAGTGGAACATGGACCACCTCCATCAGGATCATTTGTCGTTAACGTTAAGGTTACACGCCCTGCTGCAATATCGGCAGGCGTTAATGTGTACGTAGTGTTCGGAGCATTAACATTTGCAAATTGTGCCGATCCGCTTCCACCACTCCAGGTTACGAATGATGCAGATCCAGAGAAACTTCCATTGAGCGAAATTACCTGGTCTTCGCAGACTTCAAAGTCAAGACCTGCATCAACCTTGGGTGATTCATTAACCGTGATATCAATTTCATCAAACTCAACCGTGCATGGGCCGAGTCCATCAGGATCATTCGTTGTTAATCTGAAAGTCATTACTGTTCCTACATCCGTTGGATTCGAAACGACATACGTAGCCGTTACCTCTGTTCCGGTTACACTGCTGGCAGAAAGTATCCCCGCTCCACTGATTATGCTCCACGTTCCAGAGGTAGCGCTTCCACTTAACGTTCCTGTCAGGCCCATGCTGAAAGGCTCGCAAACCGCATAATCTGCGGGTAACGTTAATCGTGCCTGACGGTTTACAGTTACAGTGACCTCATCAAAAACCTGCGTACAGGGTCCTGCATTATCAGGATCGTTGGTAGTCAGCCGGAAGACTACACCATTACCGATATCCGTTGGATCAGCTGTATACGTAGCCGATACGTTTGTTCCCGATGTTGTACTTGAAGTAAGTGTACCTGATCCTGAAATGATAGTCCATGTGCCCGTCGATGCGCTTCCGCCAAGTGTCCCGATAAGTGGTATTGTCACGGGTTCACAAACTGCAAAATCGCTACCGGCCGAAGCGGTAGCAATAGGATTCACTGTAACGGTAATATTTACAGGTGTTCCATTACATCCATTCGCTGCGGGAACAATGGAATAGATAACTGTACCTACAGAGGCATTTGTTGTGCTTAGTGTTTGACTGATGGTTGATCCATTTCCGTTCAGCGCACCTGTCACGTTAGCACTAGGTGTAACGGTCCAGGAAAAAGTAGTTCCGGCAACATTCTTCGGTGCCGGTGAAATATTGATTGTTGCATTGTCACCACTGCAAATGATAATGTCAGAGGCCGTGGCAGTTGGCAAAGGTCTTACTAAAACGACCAGGTCAACAGGTGTTCCGTCACAACCATTAAATCCTGGTATAATACGGTAGGTTACGGTTCCCGACACATTGCTTGTATTAACCGGACTATCAGTAATAGGGCCTGATCCGCTAGCTGAAACACTCAAAGCATCAATTGGGCCGCTAATAGTAGAAGTCCATGTGACAGTTGATCCTCCAATGCTTGTTATTGGTAAGAAATTAAGGGCATCCCCGCTACAAATCTGTTGAGAGAAATCAGTAGGATTATTCATTATAACCGGTACAGCCTTTACCGTTACCGTTATAACGATTGGTGTACCCGGGCAACCATTCGAAGAAGGTGTTATACTGTATTGCACTGTTCCGTCGCTCACACCATTCGTTGAAGTAAGCACCTGGCTGATGCTGTTTCCACTTCCATCCAATGCTCCCGTAACATTCACCGGGTTTTGAACTACCCAGCTATAGGTTGTTCCCGCTACAGCATTGGGATTGGTAATGGATATGCTTGTCGAAAGACCAGAACAAATAGTTTGATTTGATGCTGCTACTGTAGGAATAGGTTTGACAGTTACCACATAATTTACTTGCGTTCCAACACATCCTCCTATTGACGGAATGACTGTGTAGATAATAACGCCCGGAACATTTGTAGGATTAATTGGTGTATCTGTTATTGCTCCGGTTCCACCTGCACTTACTCCACTGAGCGTACCGATTACTGTGGATGTCCAGGTAAATGTTGTTCCTGCTATTGAAGATGTAGGCAAAAGATTTAATACATCTCCACTGCAAATATTGGCAATGAACGATGTTGATGGATCGGTAATAACAGGCATAGGCGATACCGTTACCGTGATGTCAGTAAAGTTCCCGCTACAGCCATTAGCCGTTGGTATTATACGATAGGTTACTGAACCAGTTGAAATGCCATCGGTGGCTGTTAATACCTGGCTGATAACATCCCCGGTTCCATTTGATGCCCCACTCACATTTGAACTGCTCTGAATAGTCCAGTTAAATGAGGTGCCCACCACTCCATTTGGATTCGTGATCAAGACATTGCTGCTTTCGCCACTACATATACCTTGATCACTGGCTAAAACATCAGGAACAGGATTTACGGTTACGACATAATCCCGTGGTGTACCATTACAACCACTTGCATTCGGCGTGATTGTATACGTCACCGTACCGGGCACGCTCCCACTATTGACCGGTATATCGGTTATTGCTCCGCTTCCTGAAGGTGTGGTAATGCCTGTCACCGTACCGCTTATTACACTTGTCCATGTGTAAGTCGTGCCAGCTATGGTGCTGGTGGGTGTAAAATTCAGCGCCGTACCACTGCAAATGGTTGTCTGCAATTGGGTTGCCGTATTAGTAATAACCGGTGAAGGCGACACCGTAACTACAACCTGAATAGGTGTACCGTTACATCCGGTAGCTACAGGCGTAATCTCGTAAATAACTGAACCGGCGCTTACTCCATTGGTTGATATTAACAACTGACTGATTACATTACCGCTTCCATTGGCAGCCCCGGTAACATTTGAACTACTCAGAACGGTCCAGTTAAAGGTGGTTCCGATCACACCATTTGGATTACTAATTATAACGTTACTACTCTGTCCACTACAAATTCCCTGATCGGATGCTGAAGCATTCGGTACAGGACTTACCGTTACGACATAATCTCTGGGCGTGCCACTGCATCCTGATATTTCAGGTGTAATCGTATACGTGATTGTCCCCGATGCATTACCGGTATTTACAGGTGCATCTATAATTGCTCCAGTGCCAGATGGTGATACACCCGTTAATGGACCGATTGTATTACTTATCCATGAATATGTCGTACCGCCTATGCTTGATGTTGGCGTAAAATTCAATGCCGTACCACTGCAAATCGTTGCCTGCAATTGCGCCGCAGTGTTGGTAATAACCGGCGCCGGCGATACTGTAACGGTCACGGTAATAGGAGTACCTGTACATCCGTTCGCGAATGGCGTAATCGCATAGACTACAGAACCACCCGTAGTAATGTCCGGAGATGAAGTTAATACCTGACTGATCAGGGCACCACTACCCGCACTGGCGCCACTTACATTAGTACTGCTCTGCACAATCCAGGTGTAGGTTGTACCGGATACATTGTTCGGATTACTGATGATTACACTGCTGCTTTGTCCGCTGCAAATACCCTGATCGGTAGCATCCGCATTTGGTGTTGGATTCACGGTTACTATATAATCCCTGGGGGCTCCGCTACAAGATCCTACATGCGGTGTAATGGTGTAAATCACTATACCGGTGGTGTTAACAGTATTGATGGGTGTATCGGTAACCGCTCCGCTTCCTGAGGCACTGACACCTGTTAATGTGCCTATCGACAAACTGGTCCAGGTATAGGTTGTACCCGGCACGCTGCTGATCGGTGTGAAGTTTAAGGCTGTACCACTGCAGATGGTCGTCTGTAATTCCGTTGAAGTATTGGTGATCACCGGAACAGGATCAACCGTTACGGTTACCACTATCGGTGTTCCGCTGCAACCACTGACTACCGGAATGATGGTGTAAATCACACTGCCACTATTGATACCATCGGCAGAGGTAAGCACCTGGCTGATCAGTGTGCCGCTACCGGCACTCGCTCCGTTCGTGTTCGTGCTGCTAATCGTCCAATTGAAAGTGGTGCCTGCCACATTGTTAGGATTGCTGATCGGTATGTTAACCACCTGCCCGCTACAAATCGATACCGTGTTGTCCGGAACATCTGCATCGGGGATCGGATTCACTGTTACTACATAATCTCTTGGTATGCCGTTACAGCCGCCTGTTGATGGTGTAATCGTATACGTTACGGTTCCTGCTACATTCCCTGTGTTTACCAGTACGTCGGTGATCGCACCGATGCCTGCTGTATTGCCCGTGATGCTTGGACCGCTCGCCACACTGATCCAACTGTATGTCGTACCGCCTATGCTACTGGTCGGTGTGAAGTTTAAGGCTGTGCCGCTGCAGATCGTCGTCTGCAACTGTGTTGCTGTGTTGGTGATTACTGGTACGGGATCAACCGTTACCGTAACATCTATTGTAGCACCGTTACAACCACTGGCCGTTGGTGTGATCCGATACGTTACATTGCCACTTGTTATGCCATTCGTGGCGGTTAGTACCTGGCTGATCAATGTGCCGCTGCCAGCACTGGCACCACTTACATTGGTGCTGCTCTGTACAACCCAACTGAATGTTGTTCCTGATACTCCATTCGGATTAGTGATCAAGACATTACTGCTCTGGCCGCTGCAGATCGTCTCATTGCTGGCCAATGCATTCGGTATCGGGCTCACCGTTACTACATAATCTCTTGGTATGCCGTTACAGCCGCCTGTTGATGGTGTAATCGTATACGTTACGGTTCCTGCTACATTCCCTGTGTTTACCAGTACGTCGGTGATCGCACCGATGCCTGCTGTATTGCCCGTGATGCTTGGACCGCTCGCCACACTGATCCAACTGTATGTCGTACCGCCTATGCTACTGGTCGGTGTGAAGTTTAAGGCTGTGCCGCTGCAGATCGTCGTCTGCAACTGTGTTGCTGTGTTGGTGATTACTGGTACGGGATCAACCGTTACCGTAACATCTATTGTAGCACCGTTACAACCACTGGCCGTTGGTGTGATCCGATACGTTACATTGCCACTTGTTATGCCATTCGTGGCGGTTAGTACCTGGCTGATCAATGTGCCGCTGCCAGCACTGGCACCACTTACATTGGTGCTGCTCTGTACAACCCAACTGAATGTTGTTCCTGATACTCCATTCGGATTAGTGATCAAGACATTACTGCTCTGGCCGCTGCAGATCGTCTCATTGCTGGCCAATGCATTCGGTATCGGGCTCACCGTTACTACATAATCTCTTGGTATGCCGTTACAGCCGCCTGTTGATGGTGTAATCGTATACGTTACGGTTCCTGCTACATTCCCTGTGTTTACCAGTACGTCGGTGATCGCACCGATGCCTGCTGTATTGCCCGTGATGCTTGGACCGCTCGCCACACTGATCCAACTGTATGTCGTACCGCCTATGCTACTGGTCGGTGTGAAGTTTAAGGCTGTGCCGCTGCAGATCGTCGTCTGCAACTGTGTTGCTGTGTTGGTGATTACTGGTACGGGATCAACCGTTACCGTAACATCTATTGTAGCACCGTTACAACCACTGGCCGTTGGTGTGATCCGATACGTTACATTGCCACTTGTTATGCCATTCGTGGCGGTTAGTACCTGGCTGATCAATGTGCCGCTGCCAGCACTGGCACCACTTACATTGGTGCTGCTCTGTACAACCCAACTGAATGTTGTTCCTGATACTCCATTCGGATTAGTGATCAAGACATTACTGCTCTGGCCGCTGCAGATCGTCTCATTGCTGGCCAATGCATTCGGTATCGGGCTCACCGTTACTACATAATCTCTCGGTGTGCCGTTACAGCCGCCTACTTCAGGTGTGATCGTATACGTTACGGTTCCTGCTACATTGCCTGTGTTGATTAATGTGTTGGTAATCGCTCCACTGCCAGGACTGGTAGCACCCGTGATCGGGCCGCTCACGGTACTGGTCCATGTGTATGTCGTACCGCCTATGCTTGAGGTAGGTGTGAAATTCAATGTTGTTCCGCTGCAGATCGTCGTCTGCAGCTGAGACGATGGGTTGGTGATTACCGGGGCGGGGTTGACCGTTACCGTAACATCTATTGTAGCGCCGTTACAACCACTGGCCGTTGGTGTGATCCGATACGTTACATTGCCACTTGTTATGCCATTCGTGGCGGTTAGTACCTGGCTGATCAATGTGCCGCTGCCAGCACTGGCACCACTTACATTGGTGCTGCTCTGTACAACCCAACTGAATGTTGTTCCTGATACTCCATTCGGATTAGTGATCAATACATTACTGCTCTGGCCGCTGCAGATCGTCTCATTGCTCGCTGATGCATTCGGTACCGGGCTCACCGTTACTACATAATCTCTTGGTGTACCATTACAACCTCCGATCGATGGGGTGATCCGGTACGTTACCGTTCCGGATACATTCCCTGTATTAACTAATGTGTTGGTAATCGCTCCACTGCCAGGACTGGTAGCACCCGTGATCGGGCCGCTCACGGTACTGGTCCATGTGTATGTCGTACCGCCTATGCTTGAGGTAGGTGTGAAATTCAATGTTGTTCCGCTGCAGATCGTCGTCTGCAGCTGAGACGATGGGTTGGTGATTACCGGGGCGGGGTTGACCGTTACCGTAACATCTATTGTAGCGCCGTTACAACCACTGGCCGTTGGTGTGATCCGATACGTTACATTGCCACTTGTTATGCCATTCGTGGCGGTTAGTACCTGGCTGATCAATGTGCCGCTGCCAGCACTGGCACCACTTACATTGGTGCTGCTCTGTACAACCCAACTGAATGTTGTTCCTGATACTCCATTCGGATTAGTGATCAATACATTACTGCTCTGGCCGCTGCAGATCGTCTCATTGCTCGCTGATGCATTCGGTACCGGGCTCACCGTTACTACATAATCTCTTGGTGTACCATTACAACCTCCGATCGATGGGGTGATCCGGTACGTTACCGTTCCGGATACATTCCCTGTATTAACTAATGTGTTGGTAATCGCTCCACTGCCAGGACTGGTAGCACCCGTGATCGGGCCGCTCACGGTACTGGTCCATGTGTATGTCGTACCGCCTATGCTTGAGGTAGGTGTGAAATTCAATGTTGTTCCGCTGCAGATCGTCGTCTGCAACTGTGCTGCTGTATTTGTGATAACGGGCACGGGATCTACCGTTACCGTAACATTGATAGGGGCACCATAACAAACTCCTGTTGTTGGCGTGATCTCATAAACTACTGTACCCCCACCGGTGGATGTTAAAAGTTGATTTATATTGTTACCACTTCCATCAGAAGCTCCTGTAACGTTGGAGCTGGTTGCTATCCAACTGTACGTAACACCGGCAACTCCATTTGGAGTTAATATTGCAATATTTGTAACCTGACCGGAACAAATATTTTCATCCGAAGCCTCCACATCCGGCATTGGGTAAACGGTAATTATATAGTCGACCGGAGTTCCATTACACCCACCTAAAGTTGGGGTCACAGTGTATGTTATAATTCCGGGAAAATTTGCCAGGTTGACGGGAGTATCTGTGATGGCGCCGGTTCCAGAGCTACTTACACCTGTTAAGCTTCCAATGACAGAAGAACTCCAAAAGAAATCTGTTCCTGGAATTGAAGTATTCGGTAAAATATTTAGCCCATCACCACTACAAATACTTGCAGTAAATGACGTTGGAGGGTCCGTAATAACAGGTCGCGGTAAAACCGTAACTGTAACATCCGCAAAAGTTCCGTTGCAACCACCGGCTGTCGGTGTTACACGGTAAGTCACTGTACCGTTAGAGACACCATCATCAGATGAGAGAACCTGATTAATTAGCGCGCCACTTCCTGCCGACTGTCCTATCACATTGGAGCTACTCTGTACTACCCACGTAAATGTAGTGCCCGAAACTCCATTCGGATTTGTAATTACAACATTGCTACTCTGGCCACTGCAAATTGGATCATTGGGGCCGAACGCTACATCGGGTATGGGTTTAACTACTACATTAACTGTAAATGTTGGTCCGTTACAACCGGCTGCAGATGGTTGGATTTGATACGTAACGGTTCCACCGGAAACTCCATCCGTGACAGATAAACTCTGAGCAATTGACGATCCTGCTCCGGGACCAGCGCCTGTTACGTTATTCGAACTCTGAACAGTCCAGGAAAATGTTGTTCCCGGAACACCGTTAGGATTTGTTATCGCGATTGATGTCGTACCTCCACTGCAAATTTCAGCATCATTTGCAAATGCTGTCGGATTAGGATTAACATTTAGTACAGAGGCGTTGCTGGTCTGTGATGGACCACATGTTCCGCTTACCACTACTGTATAACTGCCTGCATCGCCTAATGCAACATTCGGTATAGTATAACTACTGCTTGTTGCTCCTCCGATTAGTGTTACACCTTTATACCATTGATACGTTGGGTTTGTAGTTGCGCCGGCATTGACATTTAATGTAACAGGTTGATTCTCGCATACCGTCTGCGTGGGTGCCGGTTGAGTTGTGATCTCAGGCTGCTCTTGAATTATTAATACTGAACCATTGCTTGTAACACCCGGCGAACAGGTGCCACTCACCTCAACTGTATAGGTAGCTGCATCGGCCGTTGTAGCGGTTGCAATAACATAACTGGATGATGTTGCTCCACCTATATTAACACCATTCTTCTTCCATTGATAGTTTAGCCCTGTTCCTGTGGCCGCAACGCTAAACGTTACATTTGATGTTCCTTCGCAAACTGTCTGACTGGCTACTGGCTGCGTGGTAATAGAAGGAGCGCTATTGATCGTGACGGGAACAATTGTAGTAAGGTCTGTATCACAACCGGTAACATTATTTCTTGCGTACACCTTTAATGTAAGAGGAGTCGAAATCGGATCACTATTGATTAACAAATTTCCAACGCCATTTCCTGTCCAGAATCCGCTTAACGGCGTGCTGCCCGTGTTGTTCTGCAATTGATAATCAACATTGGATTCATCACCGGTAATGGTAATGGCAACACTGCCGGAAGGGCAAACCGATGCAGTCGCTGGCGCAATACCAAGAGATGAATTGGGCAAAGGATTTACTGTAACCGTTTGAATATCAAGACAGGTTGGAATAAATGCTACATAATCATTAGTAGCATCCCAACTCTCATCATTTCTCCCGGGAACAACATAAGCTACAGATCCATCAGAATTCTCAATGCCTTGTGTTGCCAGGTCGCCATTAATGCCAAATGGAGCAGAGGTAGTATGGATTTCAATTATGTTGGTTGATTCATGCAACTGGATTTGTGTACTTATGTTGTATAATCCTCCTTCCCTGGGAACCGCATCATAATCGATTATAAATTTTCTAAAGGGGGCAACCCCAGTTGTGAAGTACTCTATCGTTCCACCGAGGTCCAGGTCATCCCAGGCAGCTGCGATAAAATTATCGGGCGCAGCGCCACTGGGCATACTTTGATTGTCCGTTACGTCTACACTGGATGATCCAAAACCAACAATGGCATTGCGTCCAATCCTTACCGTGGGGTAATCCACTCCAAAAAAATTAAAAGTAAAGGGAATTGTAATACCCGTCACTTCTCCATCATCGGCAGGGTCGATTACCGTTCCCCCTGAAGGGATTATCCGGTTGAATGTTCCTGACGTACTGACGTTGTAAGCTGAGGCTACTCCACTGGTGGCATAGAGTGTATGCGTACCAACACCAGCGGTAGCAGGATCAAAGGTTGTTCCTGAAACACCCGGGCCATAATAGTTAGTACTGCCCGTTAACGTAAATGAAGCGGCATCGAAACAATATTCAGGATCAAGATTTGTGAATGAGCATTGAGCATAGGAAGACACTGTCAGTCCAAGACAAAAAAATAAGATACACCAGAGCTTAAAAAATCGGTAAAATCCGGTCATAAAAGGGGACGCAACAGTGTTTATTTTAAAAATCAAAAAATTGTAACCACTTAAAAATTAAAGCATTAAAAATAAATTAATTGGCAAACTCACCCCGGCTATTGAGCTTAAACAGGCTCATTTTAAGGTTGTTTACACCTATATTCACAGTTCCTACAACTAATATTCTACCATCAGGAAGTTCGGCAACAGCCCCTGCGCGATCATCGTTCCTGTCACTGGAGCCAAAAATAGATGACCAATATACCTTATCGCCAATGTCACTTACCTTACATAGCCAAAGGTTGCGAGCACCTGCTTCTCCTTCTGTTCCAAGAATCAAATAACCTTGTGGATCAGCCTTTGCCTGGCATACGGAATTGGTAACTATTTTACGACCTGAACTTTGAGGTATTGTAATTATTTTACCCGTCTCAGAAACTCCTTTTAAAACACCGCCATCTTCGATTGAAAATCCAATGTAGATGTTACTTACATTTGTGCCACTGCTATAAGTACCCGCCATAAAATATCCGGAAGTGAAAGACGGACATATTGAACTTAAAATTTTATCGCCTGATTGTCCCTTCCCGATTAAAAACTCATTTCCGGGAATACCAACGCGTGTAGTTGAATAACATAAAAAGCTATAACCATTATATTCCGGCTGAGGTAAATATTGTGAGGAACTGAACGTGTAAAAAGTTTGTCCAATCTCAACCGTTTTAAAACCAAGATCATTATCTGATCTACTTAAATATCTGTCAAATCCCGGATCCAAATCTAAAGATTCAGTGAAAAGAATTGTCATGAAATCACTGACATCAGGACCATCGTTGGCCCACTGCGTTTGATATTGAGTTGATCCCGTCACTATATATCCACCGGTAATTGGTGTAACCGTTTCAGGAAAATCATTTGGATGATTTGTTCCTTCACCTGGGGAATTAAATGTCGTACTATCTGTCTTGTCACCATCAGGCGTTACTTTAATCAGCTTTACACCCAAACCTTTTGATAGCTGAACATCTTCCGATGATTCACTTAAAATAATGAATCCACCATCATTACTCCGCTCAATGTCTTTGGCTATATCGTAGGGGCCACCCAGTTTCTTTTTCCAAATCAGGTTGCCTTCCCAATCGGTTTTTACCAAAAATATTCTTTTGTTGTTCGATGATCCCGGTTCAGTAGAGGTTCCTAATAATATAACCGATTGATCGCCTTCATTGACGATAAGATCAACACCTTCCTGAAATCCTTCATCACCAAAAAAACGCACATAATAATTTTTATAATCGGGATCAAGATTGCTTTCGGTATCACAACTTGGGTAAATAAATGAACAACTGATCAATACGACCAACCAATATTTAGAGTATATTTTTCCCACGCTGATCATTCCGTCTTCTTTACGTCTCTTAAAACCTTTTTGGTTTTTGCTTTTTTCAATTCCCTGGGCTTATAAAGCTGATGCTGATACCCAATGGTTACGTACAAATTATTCATTTTGAAAAAATCATCTGTATTTGCCTGCCTCATTACGGGGGTACCACTTGCCTGCAGAGGGCCACTGGTATTGTCCTGATAATCTTCCGATCGCAAACCATACGAATAATCGTAGACCACTCCGCTGTAGTCAAAAATATTGGTAAGACCGTTACTGTAGCGAAGGTCTGCAAACAGATAATGAATACCCCATTTATATCTTACCCCGCCACCGAGGACAATGAAGTGATGCAATGAAATTCTTTTAAAATCATAATTTAAATCTGCGCTTCGGGAGCGCGTTTCCGATTCATCATCACTTGATGTCTTGTCAATGAGGGTTGGATTTCCGGTGCTCTTAAACAAAAATCCAATAGAAAAACCTCCATACACATAAGGAACAACTTTTTGTCCAGGTGTAAAAGAATATTTAACCAGTAGGGGAATATTTAACCAATTCTGTTTTTCATCCAACGTAGTGGTCGATGTGGACCATAAGTTTTTTTGCTCCCTCTGATAGGCGGTGTAAGAGTATTGCAGTTCTGTGCTGAGGCTGATTTTCTCCTTTATATTCCAATCTAACCCTGCGGCTACCGTCCATCCCGGTTTTAGATTATATTTGGTATCGAGCGGTTCTCCGGTTATACTGATGGATTTTATAACGTTTATGAATGACGCATTACCTCCTGCTTTTCCAAAGAGAGAAAAAACAGGTGACGCTGTAAATTTTTTACTGAGATAAACAACATCAATCGGGTCGCGCGCAGGATCGGCTTCAAATTCAGGATTAGCCCTTAACAACTCCAGGTAGCTTGCTTTCGCAGCTTCTGAATCGTCCAGCAAAAGATAGACCTGTGTCAATAATAAGTATGCACGCTGACGTTGCTCTCGTGAGAAACCACTTTTTAAACATGGTGCCAATAAAGAATCAATGCCATGAAAATGTCCTGCGTTTAATTCTTCTGTCGCCTGATTTAATGAAATTTCGCAATCATCAATCTGCGCAAAGCTGACAATACAACCCGCCTGAAAAACTATGAAGAAGAGCAGTAAACGTCCTATCATTCTCAATAGTCTTTAATTAACAGCCTTGGGCAGGTGTACTCATAATCTATATCGTCACCAACGTATTTGCTCCATTCATCAGTGGATAAATTCCGACTGAGTAATGGACAAATTTTTTCGGCTAACAAGGTATGATCAGTCGGCCACACTCTGATTTCCGATTCACTTGTAGTAGCAACGAGGTAATCGGATGACTTTGTGAACTCAATATCAAAAATATAGCCGTTGTTATTATCCATTTCAATGGGAAGGTCTTCGGGATGATCCAGTACCCACATCTGTAATTTTTTATCTGACCCTGCACTGGCCAAAAGTTTTCCATCCGGACTAAACTCAACATCAAATACACCGGCATGGTGACCCGTGAACTGGCGTGTATTCCTGGTATTCAAATCATATATTTTAACCAATCCTCTTTTGTTAACAAGATCGTCAGTTCCATAGGCAAGTGATTTTCCGTCAGGACTGAATTTAACGGTCAGTATTCTGTTGGAGGGTTCTTCAAGTAATGTTGAATAATTACCGCTTCTTAAATCCACCATAAAAATTTTACCGGACCACGATCCTGCTGCAAGCCAATTCCCATCCTGACTTATGTTTATTGTCTTGATCTCCGAAGGTAAGGTTACAACAGGTTTAACAGAACCGGTTTGATGATCGACAAGGTTGATCGTGTAATTTAATTTCTTGAAGTCGCCGCTGGCCAGTATGAAACCTGAGCCGTCGGGTAGAAATTCCAAATCGTTGGTTGGTCCGTTAAAACCCTTTATCGTTTTGAAAGGCTGGCTTCCATCTTTTTGCAAATCATAAATTTGCACGAAGGCTGAATCCGTTCCATTAACAAGGTAGCGACTATCTTTGCTGAGCGCTATGACTTTATTGGGAAACGCGTTGCTATAACCTGTCGGTGTGCTTGTCAATTTAAGGTAATCACCTTCAAAAATTCTACCATCAGTGCCTGCCGCATAAAATGAATTTCCAACAGAAGCCAATGCGAGAGAATTAATCCTGTTGCGCGGTGGACCTGCTACTTTAATGGCATTGTATGTTCTTGTTTCAAGTTTTGTTAATGAATAATAAAGGCCTGAATAAATAAACGGATCATATTTTTTTCCTTCATATGTTTTGTGAAAGCGATAAGCCTGCATCGCCAACAGGCCTGCTAACTCTTTGTCATCACTTTCCTGCCGTGATTTTGCTGCCATCGCCTGAGCTTTGGTGAGCATCAGAAGGCGATTTGCACGATTGAATTCCCGTTCGGCTTCCCGCGTTTTATCTTCAGCCACAACCCTGGCTTCGCTCTCCTTCACACTGGCTGCTTCAGCAATGCTTTGTTGCCGCTGCGCTTCTCTTAAATTGACCAATGCACGTAGCTCGGCTTCTGTACGTTCTGCCAAAGCTATTTCCAAATTTACATTCGCTCTCTCTAATTTATCTGCAGACTTAACAGCTTCCGCTCTTAATGAATCCGCTTTATTTCGTTCGATCAGTGCAATATTTCGCTGGCGTTCTGCTTCCTCGCCACGTTCAATTGCCAAATCAGTTTGATTGTCAGCCTCAATTTTTTTCATGTACGCAAATACCATGAACAGAATAGCAATAACTGCTGCGATACCAAGAACAATTGCTGTTACGCGTGTCCTTTGCAAGACACGGCGCTGCATCATTTCCTGATTCTTTAACTCCGCTTCGTAGGTTATGCGACTTGTATCAAGGAATACAACGGCTCTTTCAAAGGCTTCATCATAACGTTGAGCCCATGCGCGCGTTGGCTTTTGTTTTTTCTGCCAGTTCAGTGCAAGCTGCAAATCAGGGGGTCGCCATAAACCTGTCTTACCTATCTGGTACATAGCGGCCGCTTCTGAAAGTCGCTTGTACATCTGAGCTGACTCAAACTCCTCCTCTACCCATCCCGTTAATCGCACCCATATCCGCATAAGGCTTTCGTGGGAAAGCTCAATAATTGAATCGCCATGTAGTTTAACATTAGTAGAAGGCATCAGGAAAGATCTCCCCGAACGTCGGAAATGATCAACTACATTAATTACTTCGCCCTCTCCCGCCCCGGAAAGTTCTGCAACCAGAGCAAGTCTTACCGGTTTACGCATGCCCCGGTTTTCCTGATTCTTTTCGGTAACACTTTTAAAAAGAATTTCAGCTATTTCTTTTTCACGTGTTGTCAGTTCATCATAAGCTTCATTTGCGTGCAACGATAAAGCTTCGCTGATTTTCCCAATGGCATTGTAGTGACGTATGTCAATTGGCTCCGCCGATTCACGGTTTTCTAACCAATAATCCCACGTTCGCATTAAGGCATGCTGCAGGATAGGCAATTGATCCTGATCGTTACTTACATCGTTTAAGATTCTTTTAACAAGACGCGATGTAATTCTTCCTCCTGCTACGGTAATTGGTCCTTCAATGACAGCCCTCTTTTGCTCACGTGTCATCTGCGGCACCAGGTAATTACTTTCGTTTATCAGCGATGTTAATCCGGGAAACACGGAACACATTCCAAGGAAATCAGAACGCATCGTAAGCGATGCATATACCGGAATGTCGCGTTGGCCAATTGCAGTAAGAATGAGGTTTACATAATGCTGTGCTTCATCAACTCCGGTGGCTCCACTTGTTTCGCTGTCTCTGAATCTGAATATTTCTTCAAATTGGTCAATAAGAAAAAAAACATTCTCGCCGGTTTCCTGCTGAAGCATACGCGACACTTCAACCAGACCAAAAGCTCCGCTCCGAAGAACCGAACTCAGGATTGCCACATGAACTTCTTTATCTAATGGATCAATGGAGCCATGTTGTATTAAATATTGAACGGATGATTCAGCAAGATTATAAATTGGGGAGGTTCCTGGTCTTGTAGAAATTACATGCCATACGGGACCCGTCTGTGTTACGAAACCACCATACAGCACAGGAATTAATCCGCAGTACATCAGGGAAGATTTACCGCTTCCTGAATATCCCAATACAGTTAAAAAATGATTCCTGGAAAGTTTAACCAGTATCTCATCCACCTGACCTTCGCGGCCAAAGAACAAGTGACTTTCGTCAATGGTAAAGGGTCTTAGTCCTGGAAAAGGATTACCAATTCCGTGCTGGATGTCAATAACGACGTCCTGCGAAGATTTGTGAGATTCGCCAGATAGCAAGGGTTGGTTTAGCATGGCTATTCGTTAACCCCTATTTGAAAACCAATCGCAAAAGAAAAAGAAGCACACTTTCACAATTGAGTTTAAAAAATAGTAAAAGCACTAAAAAAGTCTCGAAAAATAAAGAAAAATACGCCTAAAACAAAAAAGAGGCATGGTCTTGCCTCTTTTTGCTGAATATTGATTTCCAGTATGAATTACTTCACCTGATTTACTACTTCTTCAAATGCTTTGGGATTATTTGCTGCTAAATCAGCAAGTACTTTTCGGTTCAAATCAATCCCGGATTTGTTCAACTTACCCATCAACTCGGAGTAGCTCATTCCATGAAGCCTGGCTGCGGCATTGATACGTTGGATCCATACTGCTCTGAATTCTCTCTTTTTTTGTTTGCGATCCCGGTAAGCATATACGAGTCCTTTTTCAATAGCATTTTTAGCTACTGTCCATACATTTTTCTTTCGGCCAAAGAATCCCTTGGCTAGTTTGAGCGTCCGTTTTCTTTTCGCTCTTGACGCTACATTGTTTACTGATCTTGGCATTTTACATTCTCATTTTTTGGTTGTTGGCGTTCCTGTTAAGGATGCTTGATAGCCAAAAACCGGGTTAAACATTAAACCAAATTTTCTGAACGGTTGTCAGAAAATTATAAAGCGTAAGGAAGCATAAACTTCACATTCTTGAGGTCTTCGCTCCTCACCAATGCTTTTTGACCGAGTCTTCTTTTCTGCTTCGTTTCTTTCTTTGTAAGAATATGATTCTTAAAGGCACGTTTGTGCTTTACTTTTCCTGATCCGGTTACCTTGAAGCGCTTCTTTGCGCCGGATTTGGTTTTAACTTTTGGCATTTTATTTAGTTTATAATTCCTTACTTCTTTTGAGCCTTTGGCATAACTATTATCGCCATTCTTTTTCCTTCAAGCTTTGGAAGCTGTTCAACCTTACCAAATTCTTCAATTGCCGTAGCAAACTTCAGTAGCAAAATTTCGCCTCTCTCCTTGTATACAATAGTTCGACCTATAAAAACAACAGTGGCTTTAACTTTCGCTCCTTCTTTCAGAAAGTTGATCGCATGCTTAACCTTAAAGTCAAAGTCATGGTCATCTGTATTAGGCCCGAAACGAATTTCTTTAAGAACTACCTTCTGTGTTCTCGCCTTGATCTCCTTTTGCTTCTTCTTTTGTTCGTACTTAAACTTAGAGTAATCAACAACTTTACAAACCGGAGGATCAGCATTAGGTGAAATCTCCACCAGATCAAGTCCCAAATCCTTGGCAATTTTTATTGCGTTCTGGATAGGGTAAACATCTACGTTTACATTCTCCCCAACCACCCTTACACGGGCAGCGGTTATTCTTTCATTGATTTTGTAGGGTTCCTCCGCTCGGTGAGGCCCACGCCGGAAAGGTCTGTTATTAATGCTACTGATACGTCTTAAGTTTTAGTTTTTCAAAATAGGGTGCAAATATCGCTATAATTTTGTTTTTTCAAAAAACAAAATTCAAACCGGAGCAGCGCAATCCGTTTGAAATTGCTTTACAAAGTCCTCCAAAGGAACACTCCCCTGGTCGCCTTGTCCATGTTTCCTTACAGAGACCTTTGATTCGCTGGCCTCCCGTTCTCCCACAATCAGCATATAAGGAATCTTACGGGTTTCCGCATCGCGTATCTTTCTGCCAATTTTTTCATCGCGGTCATCCAGTAATCCCCTGATATCTTGAGCTTTAAGCTTATCAAAAACCATTTGGGCATAGTCATTGAAACGCTCTGAGATGGGAAGTACCGCAATTTGATCAG
Source organism: uncultured Roseivirgaceae bacterium (assembly GCA_964521255.1). GTDB lineage: Bacteria > Bacteroidota > Bacteroidia > Cytophagales > Cyclobacteriaceae > ZC4RG29. The sequence goes on along the minus strand of CAZFRM010000013.1, from coordinate 97,785 downwards.
GTGCAAGCCATAAGGGAAAGTTACCAGCACAATGTTCGATCAGTACAGCCACAAACCGTTCAAGGGATCCAAAAGGCGCACGGTGAATCATAACCGGCCTGTGACGCTGGTTATCTGCTCCAATGTACTCCAGCTCAAATCTTTGCGGAAGTTGGTAGTCGACCTGGATAGTACCTAACTGCCAACTTCTGCCGAGTGCATCTTTTACCATAAAATCCAACTTAGGGCCGTAAAATGCAGCTTCCCCTTTTACAGCAATAGTTTTTAAGCCGCGTTCATCAGCAGCTTCCTGGATCTCACGTTCTGCCCTGTCCCATAGTTCATCATCACCAATATACTTAGCCTTATTTTCCGGGTCTCTAAGAGAAACCTGGGCTGTATAATTTTCAAATCCCAATGAAGTAAATACATGGAACACCAGGTCAATTACTTTTATAAATTCTGATTTAACCTGATCGGGCCTGCAGAAAATGTGGGCGTCATCCTGGGTAAATCCTCGCACACGCGTCAACCCGTGAAGTTCTCCGCTTTGCTCATAGCGGTAAACCGTTCCGAACTCAGCCAATCTTATGGGAAGATCACGATAAGAACGCGGCTTTACCTTATATATCTCGCAATGATGCGGGCAATTCATGGGTTTGAGCAGAAACTCCTCATTCTCATCAGGTGTATGAATAGGCTGGAAAGAATCCTTACCATACTTTTCATAATGCCCGGAAGTAACATATAAAGACTTGCTACCAATATGCGGTGTAACTACGGGATCATAACCTGCTTTGACCTGCGCCTTTCTCATGAATTGTTCAAGACGTTCGCGAAGAATTGTTCCTTTGGGCAACCACAAAGGAAGGCCCTGGCCAACCTTATCAGAAAAAGCAAAAAGTTCAAGCTCCTTACCTAATTTTCTATGATCACGTTTCTTCGCTTCTTCGAGGAGATGCAGGTACTCTTCCAATTCTTTTTGTTTAGGAAAGGTAATTCCATAGATGCGTGTGAGCATTTTATTTTTCTCATCACCCCTCCAGTACGCACCCGCTATATTCAGAAGTTTCACTGCTTTGATAAAACCCGTATTAGGTATGTGAGGACCACGACACAGGTCAGTAAAATTACCTTGCTTGTAGAATGTTATTGTACCATCCGCAAGGTCATTGATCAATTCAATTTTGTATTGATCGCCTTTCTCCTGGAAATATTTTAAAGCATCGGCCTTACTTACATCTTCACGTACGTACTGGTTAGATGCTTTAGCAAGTTCAATCATCTTCTTCTCAACTGCCGCTAACTCTTCATCACCGAAAGGTTTCCCATTAAGATCGATGTCATAATAAAACCCGTTGGCAATAGGAGGACCAATTCCAAACTTTACGCCAGGATAGAGCGCTTCAAGCGCTTCTGCCATTACGTGAGCTGATGAATGCCAAAATGTTGACTTCCCAGTTGTGTCATTCCAGGTAAGAATTTTAATGGATGAATCTTTTGAAATAGGTCGTGATAAATCCCATACCTCTCCATTCACTTCAATAGCCAGTGCATTTCGGGCAAGACCTTCGCTGATGCTGGACGCTATTTCCGATCCTTTTACACTTTGGGGAAATTCACGCACATTACCATCCGGAAACGATATTTTAACACTCATTTGATTAACTGATCAGGTATACTAAAACAAATTTGCGGGCACAAATATGCAATTTTTAGTATAGGTATTGAAGGAATTACAAGTTAAACTGGAAGCTGAATAATACGGCGAATTTTCGAATGTTTTCGTCAGGGGAAGATTCTCCTGGCGTCAGGTACGACAGGCGATGAACAAAATCTATTCTGAAAAACTTAAAAATATTTTCAATTCCGTAACCTAACTCAACGTAAGGTTTTCCTGAATTAAGATAACCTACCTGAAGGGCTTCCTCGTCATTCGGTGTGGTTTCAGAAATAAGTGCACGGTTTGCCTGGCTTAATCCGCCATAAAGAACATTGGCTGTTCCTACCAATCTCCACTTTAACTTTTTCATAAGTGGAATTCGATTAAGTAAAAATCCTTCAAACTTATGTTGGTATTGAAGAGAGACAAAGCGATCGCTGACAAACTCACCAAAATTCATAAGGTTGTAAGAGAAAGTAGCATAGATGGGAGTTTGATTACCGATGTGCAGGGATAGCAACGTATAGGGTAAAGCATCAAAAATATACTCACCGGTTACCGTCATGTATCCTGTACCGAGCGGACCAAACCGGATGCGCTTGTAGACGGAAAGTCTGAATTTATCGTAATCAAAATCGCTTCCCAGTATACCGCTTATTCCTTTTGTATAACGTGCTGTTATAATGGGCCATTTGGTGGTTCCGAGACTAACCCTGCTATTATCATTTTGAATAAATAATTCATCTCGTGCATAACGTGATTCGATTATGGCTTCTGCTGTTTGATACGTTTCAAGTGGAGCGGAATTTAAGTCATTGGGCGGATAATATCCAAAGTTAAAAAGCGGCGTAAATGTATTGTACTTGAATGCGATCCGTTGTGTAAATCCTTTGAAAAGTTCTCGTTTGAAATCAAAACGTGACTCATCAAAATAATATCCTCTTCGGAAATTACCGAAGCGTTGGGCAGCAAAAAACAGAAAGTTATTAATATTGTCTTCGTCGTCAAGTCCTACCCTGCCTATGTCGCTTTTTATCTGAAAGGTAGCCGTCGTCCAGCGCTCGCGTGAAAGGATTCGTTGGGCAAACGCCGAGTATTTGATTTTCTCATCTTTAAATCCATAACCGACATTACCGCCAAAAATCCATTTGTTACTAAACTTAATATTGGTTTTAAAGCCAGCCTGCAATCGTATTCCTTCTATGTTATTTAAGGCAAATATTGAAACGTAAGGACCTAAATAGAATTTACCCGTTTCATAATACCCATTAACAACAATCTTGATAAGCTCTGTATATGTTTTCACAACAGGAATATTCTGAAGTGTATCAATCATCTTATACACATTCTTCTCTGTCTCTGATAATGGCTCATGACGTAAATTATCCCAATAGCTTTCATCTTCCTCTATGCGGGCATCTTCCGCTACATTAATTTGTCTCTCATAGAATGAGGATTCGTATGGCTTGTTGACAACAAAATTTTTATTGGATGTGTAAAATTTCGCAAGCAAACCAGCCGTCTTATTATTGATCTCACTAATATCAATGAGAACTCTGTTTTTTACCGGAAGCCAGGCGCCACCTTCAATTGGTTCAAGTTCTTGCTGAATCTTAATCTTTTCAACAAAATTCAGATTGGCTTCTTTACCTACCGTTACGTCTATTTGTTTAAGGGCATATTCATTTTTTGTTATCCACATGGTTCCTGTGAAAGCCAGGTCCTGCGGACTTTTCGGAAAGAAATCGAGGCGGTAGCAAAAATGATCACCAAGGTAGAGACTATCAGTAAGGTCGTATTCATAATAAATCCGCCAACCATCTGCGATGGGTGATACAAAATCCTTACTCACAATGTTAAGCCAGTTCTGATAAAAGTTATATTCCTGGAAAGACGAACCGATGAATTGCGTCACTAATGATCCATCTTCAATACCAACACCATTGATTTTCGACTTTAAAATATTTTCTGTCTTTAAGCTTGGCTTATCACGATAATAAAGTTTCGATACACTTTCTGATATGAACATCGGAAGAATGGGCTTACCATCCTCTCCGGCAATTCTTTCAACACTGTCCAGTACCTGTGTGATTTTCTTAATTAATTTTCTTTCCCTGAACTTCTCCGAAATGTTATCAACATCAATCTCAATCTTGGTATAGGTATCATACTCGTAGGCTAACAGCTTACGCTTATCATTCTCCTTCTTATTTTTTACAACCCCGCGCAAGACTTCATAAGCAGGATTTTCACCAGATTCAAAAACAAATTCCTGAAGTTTGGTTACATCTTCCTGCAACTGAAAATTTAAAACCTGAACCTGCCCACGTTGCACAAACTTTTTACGCGGTTTATAGCCAATATAGCTGACCACCAAAGTGTCGGTTGGTGTTTGTGTCTTTATCTCGTATTGCCCGTCAAAGTTGGTAGTTGTACCAATGTTGGTGCCGAGAAAAACAACATTAACAAAAGGAATCGGGTCACCAGAATTCACATCGGTTACTTTCCCTCGCACAACAGTTTCCTGTGAAAGAACTTGTTCTGTTGATAGCAGGAAAAAAATAGCAAGGGGTAAAAAAAAGTGGCTGATCCCGGTCCAAATATCGTTGCGCACAAAACTCAAATTACGATTCAAAAATAATCAAATAAATTCAAGGATTAAACTTAAGCCAGAAGGTAGCCCGTTTGCATTAGTTTTTGATAATTATATCTTCTTTTTGCCCTAAAAACCGGGGTGGTGTACGCAAAACGTACAAATCGAGCACGGCCTTGGCTCTTGCAAAGTATTCACGTATTCGCACCAATGGAGTTTCTTCAAAATCCGGTTCTGCGGCTTCCATAGCTACAGCATCAATATTGTAAAAGTCACTTATAAACAGAGCCCTGTAACAGTGAAAAGGTTGTGTTATGATGGTAATTTTTTCCTGCCCGAAAATGGCTTTGCTTCTTACAATTGAATCCAACGTTCGCAACCCGGCTCTATCTAATGTAATTGCGTCTTCAGGAACTCCTCTTTTCATAAGCGCACTTTTCATAGCCCGCGGTTCATTGTAATACTGTGTGAGATTGTCTCCGCTTAAAATAAAATGAACAACCTTACCTTGCTCGTAAAGGTGGGCAGCGGTCTCCATTCGTTTTTCAAAGAAAGGATTTGGTTCCCCTTTCATAGTCCGGTGACTTGTTCCCAGTACTAATGCAACACGGTTATCAGGAAGATTCTCGCTATCAGAAAAAACATTTTGATCAGTACTTTTTACTATCCAGATATTGATGGAAAGAAGAACAATAAAAAAGAACAAGAGAAGATAGAAGAGAACTTTCCATACTTTTCTCATGGCAGCACCTATAAACATTACCTGCAAAGTTAGGCAATTGTCCGCAGAAACTCGCGTTCAATTATCGATGACCGTCTCACAATTTTCTTATACCAATCGTAGCGTAGCGCCTCTTTCTCTTCAATGCTGAGCCCTACAGGAATATCCGTATTGTGGATTCTCCTTATAACCGATTGAATGCATAAAGCGGCGCTTACAGAGATATTGAGGCTTCCGGTAAAGCCATACATGGGTATTGTTACCCTTTCATCACAGTGCTGACAGGTGTAGGGGGAGAGTCCATGTAATTCATTACCCATAATAATAGCCACGGGCTGAGATAAATCCATCTCATGCACAGAGCGATTAGACTCAGCAGGATCGGCTGCAATAATTCTATATCCCTTGTTTCTTAGTTCCTGAAAGCAAATTTGAGTTTGGTTCTTTGTCTTATCGCGGTAGCGGTGCAGGGTTATCCATTTATCCGCTCCTTTCAGTACATTCCTGTTAGCTGAATATTTGTTGCTGTTTTCAACGATGTGTACATCCTGGATGCCCATGCATTCACAGGTACGAATAACAGCGCTGGCATTTTGTGATTGATAAATATCTTCAAGAACAACGGTTAAATAACGGGTACGTTGCGCCAATACTTTCTCAATAAAATTTCTTTTATGCTCGGTAACATATTGTGAGATATATTGAAGTACCAATTTTTGATGCGAGGTCAACATATTCAATGTGGCATTTTACGAATCCATTCTTCAATAAGTTTAACACCTTCTTTGTGTATCTGCTCACGACCTATTTCCGGCATTGCAATGGAAGGGTCATTAGTGTTCATTCTGAAAACAAGAATAGAATTCTGAGGTTGTCCAGGGGTAATATCAAACTTTAAATTACCTGCCCCCCTACCCGCTGCAACCGGAGCTTTATTTATTCCTAAGTGATTTTTTTCTTTTTCATAAATATCAAGAAACAACCCGGACGTACCGGCAGGGCCAAGGCGATTATGACAATTTCCACAATTAATATCAAGATAAGCGCGCGCACGATCATTAACATCACCCGTAGATGGATCATCCCACACCGGAAGTTTAGGAATATTATCAGGAAGAGTATCAATCAATTTTGAATCATACCAGTATGATAATTGATTCTTTTTTCCTGATGGGTATGTATAATCTTTATTCAAATGCCTGGCAGCAGGGCCAATAGGCACCATCGTCTGACCTTGAATATGGCAACCTTTACATTGATTCTTATTTGGAATTAAATATTGCGTTGAAATCTTTTTTCCAGAAGCATTTACATATTGAATTGATTTAGTTTCACCGGCAGGATCATAGGCCGCTTCCATTTGAGCATCATCCCATACGTAAGGATAGGCTGTCCAGCCATTCTCCTGGTGAACCAGCAATCGTGTTTCAAGAATTCTTCTGCCCTTTTCAGGTTTTCTAAAATCATTTAGATAATAAAAATTCTTTATGAAGACCGTTCCCATCGGAAAATCAAAAACACTTGAATCATGATAAACTGCTTTTGTTCCGGGAGGTAGTTTTACAAAACGAAGCTTCTCGGCATAATTGCTGAAGAGTGCCGTATTAAGATCATATGGAATAACTCCATCAACGGGTTTTAAATCTGAAAGCCTGCCCTGAAAAAATCCATAAGCAGATAACTTATCTTTAAATTCAAACTGAACTGTTGGCTGAGCGCTCCATGAAACAAGGAGTATCATGACTGAAATAAAAACCAGTATACTACATACTGTTCTCATGCTTTTACTTTGCGCTTAATACAACAGGACTAATCGATTGGATTTCACAATCATGTGAGCTCATATCACGCGATTTATTTTTAAAACCGTTCGCCGCATCAAGATTGGCAAATGAAACATTCGTGTTATTCTTTATGCAGATGTTTCTGTTTTTCATTTTATCATCTTCAATTCCATCATATACAATATGCGGAACATCTTTGCCGAAACGTAACTTGAATCTGTACATCTTCCCCATTCTGCCTTTACTGGTAGCACGTACTTTCGGACGTTCATAATAATTATCATGAATAAAAACGTTACCGGGATAAGGATTGTATTCTTTATCGTTGATGGGATTCTCTGTGATATAATAACTTACGATCGCTGTACCTGTCGTGATGTTGTTTACAATTTTATTATCAAATATTTCCACATTCCTGGACGCCAAAATCATCACGCCAGTTCCCAATGGAACCTTGCCTACTATATTACCTTTCGGTGCAAAGTTTTTTAAATTATTATCATGAACATTATTTTTAAAAACTCTTATGTATCCACCTTGCTTGAGAATAAGATCAGGAAGATCAAATATTAAAATACCACCTGTATTGTTGTAAGCTTCATTGTCGTAGACATCGGCATATAACGAATTCTCAATTTCAATTCCTGCCACATTATGATAGGCTTTCGAATTTCTTACAATAATATTTTTTGACTGACCAACATAAATACCGGCATCGCTTGCACCAATAGCGACACAATTATCGATCAGCACATCGGTGCATTGAACAGGGTAAAGTGCGTAACTTCCGTTCTCTGATTTTGGACCGCCTGTCCATTCTGCTTTGATGTTCTTAAATGTTATACCTTCTACCAATTGGGTTTTCAATCCATCACCTTTTGTATCCTGAACAGTGAGATCCTGAATGGTAATGTCTGTTGAGTTTGTCACTTTAATTCCTTCAGCGCCTGAAAGCTGATCTTTAAAATTCAAAATTGTTTTATCCATTCCAGCTCCCTTGATAACAACATTTTTCTTGCCATCAAGCCACAAGCTTCCATCCAGATGATAGCTTCCTTCCGGTAATTCAATGACAGCACCATCGGGTGTGTCAATAAAAATTGTTTGATATTTTTTTTGAAATTCTCTTTGCGCCTCAACAATCAGAGGGCCGAAAAGGAAAAGAAACAGAAGTACGCGGACCATATGGGAATATTTTTACTCACTAAACAATTTCGATGTAAATCAAGGTTCACCGGCTAACTGAAAAGCGCACCTGCAATTGTACCGCTCATCATAGTGGCTAAAGAAGCTGCAAGCATAGCCTTTAATCCAAGCCGCGAGAGATCGCCCTGGCGGGTGGGTGCCATTCCACCGATCCCACCGATCTGAATAGCAATTGAACCAAAATTAGCAAATCCACACAATGCATAGGTGGAGATAAGGATAGCTTTGTCACTTAAAATACCCTGCGATTTCATGTTGGCCAGGTCGAGGTAGGCAACAAATTCAGTCATGACCATTTTTTGTCCGAGCAAGCTCCCTACCTGAAGGGTTTCGCTCCAATCAACACCCATAAAAAAAGCGAAGACACGGAATAATTGTCCCAATAAATATTGAAGCGAGAAACCATTGAACGCTCCATTTGTGCTGGTCACAACAAATTCATTTAATCCCGTGAAATCACCAATGAAGTCAACAAGTATCCAATTAACAGCATAGATGATAGCAATAAATGCCAGCAACATGGCGCCGATGTTCAAGGCAAGCCTTAATCCATCTGCTGCCCCGGTGGCAAGCGCATCTATAAGATTAACACCGATCTGATCTTTACCAACATTAAGCGTTCGGTCAATTTTTTCCGGCTCTGTTTCTGGTAGAAATAACTTTGATAAGACGATGGCAGCCGGTGCATTCATAATTGATGCGCTTAAAAGATAGGTAGCAAACATCGCTTTCTCTTCTATGCTGTCACCACCCAAAAAAGAAACGTAAGCACCCAACACACTACCGGCAATTGTTGCCATTCCCCCCGTCATGAGGCAATGTAATTCTGAAGATGTCATTTTGCCGATAAAAGGTCGCACCAACAACGGGGCTTCTGTCTGTCCCATGAAAATATTTGCTGCAGCAGAAAGACTTTCTGCTCCGGACAATCGCATCGTTCTGGTCATGATCCATGCAAAACCAAAAACGATTTTTTGAAGAACACCCAGATAATACAAGCCCCCGGTTACGGCAGAGAAAAATATGACGGTTGGCAACGCCTGAAAAGCAAAAAGAAAACCGAGATTGTGTTTGACACCTGGATCATTGGCGCTGTTTTTGGCCAGGTCACCGTAAAGAAACTCTGCACCCTTTTGTGCAAAACCTAAAAACGTTACAAGTTTTTCACTGAAATAATGAAAGCCCTGATGAGCAAAAGGCAGCTTATTAATGATCAAACCTAAAATTATCTGAAGGAGAATGCCTGCGCCGACAAGACGCCAGTCAATTGCTTTACGATTACCCGAAAGAAGCCAGGCTATTCCAACAATAAACAACAGCCCTAGCAGTCCGCGGAGGTAATCCATGGTTATTGGTTAATAAGTTATCAGTTAAGGGCATCTCTAAAAACTATTTTTTATTGGCCTCATCCCTTCCCTTCTCCGATTGGAGAAGGACAGCGGAGGTTTTTAGAGATGCCCTTAATAGTTATTGGTGAATGGTAAAAACAATTTGATAATGTACGATTCAGCAATAAGAAATTATCAGTTCAGCAATTACAGCTAGACGACAGAGATTTCAACTTCAAGTCATTTTGGAAAACGTTTTTTTTCGAGCCTCTCCAAAAGAGAGGAGGCTATGGAGTTTTCAAAATGATTTGCAATCTGTCGTGCAACCAACAATTACTATTAACGATTAACTGATAACTCTGCCGCCCCTCAATTGCGTTTGCTCAACTCATCCCTAATCTTCGCGGCGCGTTCGTAGTCTTCTTTATCAATGGCATCCTTTAGAAGTTCATTGAGGCGTTCAACAGAATAGTTTTTCAGATCTTCTTTCTTTGACGATTCTTTCTTCACGCGCTGTGGTTCTGGTTTTTCTGCTTCCGCTTTTTCTTCTTCAGCTTCATCGGTCAAGACAATACCCGCTTCCGCAAGAATAGCTTCATAAGTATAAATAGGTGAATCAAACCTGAGACCGATAGCAATTGCATCCGAAGGACGCGCGTCGATTTCAGATTTTTTCAACCCGTCGGAGCAAACGATTTTCGCGAAAAAGACGCCTTCCTTAAGATCTGATATAATGATCTCTTCAACAGTAAAGTGAAAGTTATTGGCAAAGGATTTGAAAAGATCATGGGTCATTGGCCTGTTGGGAATAATCTTCTCAATTTCTATGGCAATAGCCTGGGCCTCGAACATACCTATTATAATGGGTAGCCGGCGATTTCCTTCCGACTCACCAAGCACCAGCGCAAAAGAACCGGTCTGTGACTGACTGGAAGATAACCCTAAGATTTCTAGCTTGATCTTCTTCACTTTACTTCGCTGCTTTTATTGCTTCAGTTAATTTCGGTAAAACCTCAAATGCGTCCCCCACAATACCATAATCTGCAGCCTTGAAAAAGGGTGCGTCTGCATCTTTATTAATGACTACAATATACTTGGAAGAATTGACCCCCGCCAAATGTTGAATAGCCCCGGAAATGCCTACGGCAATATAAAGTTGCGGACTCACTTTTACACCCGTTTGTCCAACGTGCTCATGGTGAGGTCTCCAACCCATGTCTGAAACAGGCTTGCTGCAGCCTGTTGCCGCACCCAACTCCTTTGCTAAATTTTCAATCAAACTCCAGTTCTCAGGCCCTCTCATACCTCTGCCACCCGAAACGATAATTTCTGCTTCCGGCAAAAGTACATCTCCGGTGGCCTTCTCTGTTGATAGTATTTTAGTATTAAAGTCCGCGTCACTTAGCGAAACAGGATAAGGTGTAACTGAAACTGTTCCTCCTGTTTCTTTAGCTTCAGCAGCGTTCTTTTTTATAGCAATTACTTTTTTGGCATTGGTAAGCTCAACATTTGAAAAAGCCTTGCCGGTGTAGATGCTTCGTTTAACAACAAAACCGGCAGAAGTATCTGGAAGAGAAACCACATTCGTGGCAAGGCTGGCTTTTATGCGTGCAGCAACTCTTGCTGCTACGGGAGTTCCAATTGAAGAATTGGCTAAGACTAAAGTGTCTGCATTCTCATCGGCAATTGCTTTCACCAATACGCTTGTATAAGCCAGGATAATTTCCTGATTTAATTTTTCGTCAGATGCATGCAAAACTTTTTGAGCGCCATACTTACCTAAATTTTCCAACTCTGCTTTATCAACTGTTCCCAATACAATGGCAGTGACTGGTCCTCCCATTTCATGGGCATATGCCACCGCTTCCAACGACGTCTTTTTTATCTTTCCTTCTGCATGCTCAACAAAAACCAGTATCGGCATTTCAAACAATATTTAAATTTTACTTCATTTTAAATCTTTGTGTCTTAGTGCCTTTGTGGCGAAAATTAATTGGGCCACGAAGGCACAAAGACACTAAGGATAATTAATAGTTAAAGAACTTTAGCCTCATTCTTTAATAGGGTCACCAGTTCCTGAACGTTATCGGGAGAAATCATTTTTACAGATCCTTTCGCCGGTGGCAATTCAAACTTTTTCAATTTCACTCCACTATCCACGGTGACCGGTTCAACTACTTTCAATGGCTTCGTTCTCGCTGACATAATTCCCCGCATATTGGGTATTTTCCATTCGGCTATTGGCTCCTGGCAACCGGCAATAAACGGCAGACTTGCTTCAACATATTCTTTTCCGCCTTCAATCTCACGCGCCATCTTTGCTTTGGTTCCGTCAATATCAAGTTTCATTACGGGTGATATCGAAGGAATTCCTAACATCTCACCAACAATCCCGTGCACAACGCCGCTATTGTAATCAATTGATTCTCTACCCATCAGAATCAAATCATAGCCAACACCTTTTGCATGTTCGGCGATTTGTGAAGCAACAAAATATGAATCAACGGGTTCAGCATTCACCCGAACGGCATCATCGGCCCCAATAGCCAATGCTTTGCGTATCGTCGGTTCAGTATCGGCGAGGCCTACGTTTAATACCGTAACCGTAGCGCTTAAGGCCTCTTTCAATTCAATGGCGCGAGCCAAAGCATAATCATCATAAGGTCCGATAATGAACTGAACACCATTGGTATCAAACCGGGTGCTATCGTTTACAAAATTTATTTTGGAAGTAGTATCAGGGACGTGGGAAATACAAACCAGAATCTTCATGCGGTAATAGTTATTTCTAAATCGATGTCTTGCGTTCCTATCAACGTTTTGGATACGTTTTGAAGAACCATTTTCATCGTCAAATCAATAAATTAATGCGTTTTTTTCAAACCGGGGCTCAAGATAAACGATAAAATCGGAAATTCGAATCCTAAAAAAATTAAAAATCCGCATGATTTCCGGCAGGTTAGAGCAGCTACAAAAGTTTCTGGATGACGACCCCTCTGATCCATTCAATTGGTATGCACTGGCCCTGGAATACCAAAAATCTGATCAGAAGAAAGCCGTTCTGTTATATGAAAAACTATTAGCGGATTTTGTAGCCTATATTCCCACATATTACCAGGCTGCACACCTTTATGAACAAATGGGTGAAAAAGAAAAGTCGATTGATGTTTTCGGGAAAGGAATTATTCAGGCACGCAGGCAAAATGATTTTAAAGCCGCTAAGGAATTACAATCGGCATTGGATGAATTGTTGTTTTGAAGAAGTTGTGAAATCTTAAAAGCGAGCGGCCTTTATTTTAAAACTTTCCTGAGTCTATCCGGGTCCTGTCGGCTATCCCAGATGGTTAGTATTCTTATTTCATCTACTGTTTCTTCATAGATTATTAAGTAATCCCGCACAACCTTTACTCTTGCTTTTTTATCGCTGGTCAATTCCCCAATCAGAGGAAAGTTTGCAATTATTTTAATTGATTCCTGAAATAACTCATTTAACTTCTTACTGTAAGTGTTCGATTGATTTCTTTGTCGCCAATATTCTAAAATTTGTTTCCTGTCATCTTGTGCTCTAAGTGACCATATTACCGGTTTAGCCATTCGTCAATTTCTTTATTAGCCTGATCATTGCTTAAAAATTGACCTTTTGAAATTTGTTCTCTGCCTTCATGAATGGCTTTCCTTTGCTCATCACTGAGTTTATATATTTCAATATTCTCAGTTTCCAGTTCAAGAAGGCGATATGCTTCCTTTAGCAAGTTTTCATCTTCGGTCTTTTGAATCTTATCAATAAGACGCTTCCTCAAGTCGACTGTTGACATCTTCTGTAATTTAAATTGTTAAAGGCAATTTACGGATAATTGTGTGATGTTTGAAATATTGATAAGCCGGTAAGCTTAGACCATATACGGCAATGTCATTAAGTTAAGCGCACCACACGCCCTCTAACTCCCTAAAGGGATACAGGGCGTGCAAGGGCTGATTCCTCTTAACTTAATATGATAGCGCAACAATTTGAAATGCAACTAATACTTAACTCAACATCACAGAATAATTTAATGTGTTATATTCTCTCAATTCTGAGGTGCTCCATCATCAACCCAACAAGCAATTAGTTTCACCTGATCTTGTGTGAGCTTTGGTCCGTCGAAAGGCATGCTGCCATCTTGCGTATATTTTTTCATGAGGTCGCGGTAAAAAAATGCTTTGTCGTAAATTCTTAGGTCTGGTCTGAACTGACCATCGTGGCATCCGCCTGTTGCACACCGCGCTTCTATAATTGGTTTGATGTCATTTACCCAACTGGTTCCCGTGTTGCCATGAGGAATAGTTATGTTCAGTTGAACAGCACAATCGTTATTGTCTTTCACCGTAATGAGATGGTTCCCCTCTTCCATTCCCGTAAATAAATTATTATCCGAGAAGTTTTGTCCCACGATCTGGTACTGATACGGTGGAGCGTGCCCGTCTTCAACTGTAATCGTAACCGAGCCATCACCATCCACACAAAGGTTGTCGGGTTCAACATCTGCCGATATATTAAAACCTGTAGCGGTTACATTAATGTTATTGAGTTTTATTTCACATTTGTTGGCATCAACCACTTTCACTGAATAGATACCGGCCAGCAAATTGGTGAATACTCCGTTGGATTGAGGGGCGAGGTCGTTGATTGAAAATTTATAAGGTTCCTTTCCTCCTAATGCCGTTACTGTTATCGAACCATCCGGTATACTGCAACCGCTTGTTCCCTGTACGGCATCTATATTCAGCGATAAGTCAGACTCAGCACAATTAAAAACGGTTATATCATTGCTTTCACATGAAAAATATCCTCCAAAACAAACTACAACAAACAACCCCAGTAACCGATTCAATTCGCGCATCTTCAAAAAAATAAAAGGAAGCAATATACAATACGATTACCTGGCGCTCCAGTTATTGGTGAAATTCAGCTTTAAAGTCCGACCAATTCCTTAAAGAAGGGGCCGTGCGTTATTTTTAATGGCTATAGGCAACCTTTACTTGTGTTGTGACTATTAATTATGCAACGCAATCAAATTAGTCAATGGTCATTCGTCATTGGTGAATACAATGCTTGTAATTAATCGTTTAGTGATTTAGTGCTACTTAGTTCATTCAAAAATCTATGATACAAACGAAAAAATGGCAGTAAGCAAATGGCAATAGGCAATTTTGCCTACTGCGATTGCCTTTTGCCTACTTTTCAACATTGGTTAATATCTGTTGATAGAATTTTTATATTAGTAAATGATGCTCTCATTAATAAAGCGTACTATCCATCATCTTCATCGTAACGAGCGCATCTTCGAGCGTGCAAGGGTTGTTTCCTTCTCCGCGAAAATATTTCACCACTTCAGTGATCATTGGCAACTGAATGTTTTCCGGGTACTGGAATTCAAAGAACTCCGGAGATGATGATGTTGACAGTTCAAGTCTGGGTTTTGCGAAAAATGGAAAAGAAATATATCCTTTATCACCAATAATTTTACAGCGTTCTTCAACAGCTGGTGTACCTACCTGAAAGGCCCATAGACCTTGCGTTAAAATATTATCATTGAAAAGAATTTCCAGGCTGGTAACATCAGGAGCCTGATACATTAAACTCTGGTTCAGTGAGCGGCCAGTATAAGAAACCGGTTCGCCAAAAATCCAATACAAAATATCAAGCTGATGAGGCGCCAGGTCATGAAAGAGTCCCCCACCGGAAAGCTCCGGGTTGATACGCCAGTTATCATCTGTTTTAGGAATTACATTGACAGTGGGTGATTGAAGAAGCCTGAGATCAATCAACCGCACATTTCCAATTGCACCTTGCTGAATCAACTGCTTAACTTTTTGGTATAACGGCAACGCTCTTCGATAGTGCGCACAAACAGCAGGCACTTCATACTGATTCATAGCGGTGATCATTCGCTCGCAGGATGCATTGTTTATTGTCAAAGGTTTTTCAATGTAAACTGGCTTTCCTGCCTCCATCGCTTTCAACGCATAGGCTTCATGTGAGGCTGGTGGTGTGGCGATGTAGATGGCATTGATCTCATCATCTTGTATCAATTGATCCGCATCGGTATAATATTTAGGAACGTTATGTCGCGTAGCAAAATCCTTCACCTTCGCTTCATCACGTCGCATAACAGCAACCAATTTCGAATTTGGAATCTTGTTAAAGGCCGGACCACTTTTTATTTCGCACACATCACCACAACCAATGATACCCCACCGGATATCTCCCTTAATAAATTTATAGGACATTGATTTTTGTTTTAAAAATGTAAAGTAGTGCTAATCAATTTCAAAATCAATGCTATGAATCTTGTTTTGGTTTTCCAACGCACTGGCGTCTTGCGCTAAATCATTATCAAAAAGTCGATCGAGATTATTACCTGCGAGGTCCTCCACATAAGGACTAACCTCTACCCTGTATTTGCCAGCCGACCACGGTGCTTCGGGAGTAAAAATCCATTTACGTTCATTCTCAATTAATCTTACGCTACCGCTCACTTTTAGTGTTCCTGAATAAATATCAATTCCACGAATTTCAGTGGCATAATCCATCGGTTCATTAAAGTTTATTACAACAGGAGATTTTGTTTGTGCGTCAGGCTCCGTGATCTTCCAACTTTTGACTGACGGTTTTTCCCGGTCGGCTTGCAATGCAATAAAATTTTTTATGAAGGATGCTGAAATTGGTATTCCGTCAATATCCTTCCATCCTGGCAGGATCACGAGAGAATATTTTTTATTGGCTGTCATGGGTTTACCCAACTCCTGATTCAAGAGCAGGTCACGTTTAATTCTTCCTGGGTCAATCCAAACCGTAAGCATCATATGATTCATGTTCCATAGCTCGGGTTTCAATTCCAATAAAACATTTTGGAGCGTGTCATTCTTCTCATCCAAAATTCGAATGTGTTTGATTGAACTTCCTTCATGCATTGGTTTTGAAAAAAGGATATAAAACTTAAGAAGATTTTCAGGCAGGCTATCGGCACTAGGGAATACCTTCAATGTGGGAGGCAACCCTTTACCGGTGGGTATCAGAATGGTATCAACTAACTTATCCTTCCAGTAAACCTGGTAATGCTCACCATTACTCAACGGCCATAACGGTGTAAACTTCAATCCATCATTTACAATCTCACGCGAACCCAGAATAGAAATTTTCTCTCCTTGTACCATCACATTAAAAAAAGAAACACTATCCGGAAAAGGTGGATAGTGTTTCAAAGCTGATGTGTACACTAAAATGCTTTTTGCCTTACCATCTTCCCATTGTACTGAAACCTTTTCTTGTGCAAAGGCCAAATAAGGGAGAAAAAGTAAAACGAGGAATTGATGCGTTCTGTACAAATTAATTTACAACGATTTACTTTGCACGGTCATTAATTCAAGATTGCCATCTGCCTTTCTTTGCAACATGACAAACCGTTCATTGTCAAGTTTGTCAAGCTGAAGTACATTGACATACGGAAGGGCAACGAATTCAATACCTGCCGTGCCTGAACCTTCAACAGGGTTGCTTAAAGATTCTTTGAAGGAGCTAATTTCATCATAACTGATCTTCATCAATGCGCGGTTTGAATTTGCCAGCAATAAAAATTTCTTTCCGTTTTGTTCCATCGTCACCATATCCAATGGCGTGTTACGATTTCCCAGTTCGGCAACCGTTCTGCCTTTTACATGCTTCCCTGCTTTCAATTCCTCCATAGGAAAAACCACTAAAGGAGTACAGGTGTAGCTCGCAATCAAATAAGGTTTGCCATCAAGCTCAGTTGCCGTAAAAGTTTTGACGGGTGAATTGGTTTCATAACGACCATGTGCCGCATGATATATTTCAAGTGATGATTGATCTTCAGCATTCTTAAATGGAAAAGGGATGACACGAAATGTTGAACTGAATTCAAGGTTCGACAATCCCGTTACCATTACCTGATTGTTGTAGAATCCCATATCAGAAATAGTCCATACGCGAAGAGGACGATCACGATTATCTTTTGCGTCTTCAGCAACTACATTGGTAAGACTTACCGATGAATAAAGAATGTTATCAAGCTTAACCGGAATAAATTTGTCTCCTTCTATTTTCAGCAGCGCCGGTGTTCCATCAGCACGATGCACTGCGACATACGCTTTTTTTGATACCGGGTGAATCGCCAAATCCTGAATGCTGATGTTCTCAACCGTTGTTCCCAACGATGCGGCTAAAGTCTTATCAACATTCTTCATTTCAACGGGAGCCGCTGTTGTTGCAGCATCGTCTTTTGTTTCCACTGCAAACACAGTGGCACTTTTTGAATCACCGATAAAAAGTATACCCTGCGGACCGAATGACAATGCATTAATGGATTTGATTTGGGGAGTACCCTCAATAAATCCTTCTTTATAATTGACTGGTTCGGAAGGATCACCTGCAAAAGCAGTACTTAAGCAAATAGTTAAAAGGATTGTCAGTAATTTTTTCATATTGAAGAGTAGTTTAATTCCAAATAAAAATTAGCAAATCATATCATTATTCCAATGCAACTTACTTGGACGGACGAGAACAAGTTTAAGGTTCAAAGTTTCTTCCGTACGAGAATCTTAACCTTAAACTTTAGACCTTGAACCTAAACCTTTAACCTCTCAGGCAACAGTATTCACCAGCGTTCCGATGTTGTCAATTGTAATACGGATTTCATCACCACTGACAAGGGTAAAATCATGGGATGGTACAATTCCGGTTCCTGTCATAATAAGACATCCATTTGGGAAAGAACATTCACGAAATACAAATGACACTAACTCCTCAAGTTTACGTTTTATCTGGTCTATTCCCACATTACCTTCGTACACTTTTGTTCCTTTACGGATGATCTCCAAAGCAATTTTAGTTTGTGGTGATATCGGTTCTTTTGTTACAAGAACACAAGGCCCAACCGCTGCACATCCATCGTAGGTTTTCGCTTGTGGCAGATACAGCGGATTTTCACCTTCAATGCTCCTCGAACTCATATCGTTTCCCACTGTATAACCGACTATTTTTCCTGACGAAGAAACTACTAATGTAAGCTCAGGTTCGGGAACATCCCAGGTAGAATCTTTTCTGATGCGCACTTTTTCACCATGTCCAACAACACGATGAGATGTTGCTTTGAAAAATACTTCCGGCCGCTCGGCTTCATAAACCTTTGCATAGAAATCACCGCCACCCGATGCTTTGGATTCTTCCTGCCTACCCACTTTACTTCTAAAGTAGGTAACACCACAGGCCCATAATTCCTGCGCTTGAATGGGTGGCAGCATTGGCTGGCTCAGGATTTCCTGCGCGTTGGAAACAGGTGTTAAAGAACCTGTAACGTCAATTAATTTTTGATAAAGATTATCATCATTAATAAAAGTATTCCAATCTGTTTCATAGTTGTAAAATTTCTGATCGCGCTCGATCATTACTCCGAAGGGTGTTCTGTATAGTTTCATAGTTTTGATTTCACTCCAAAATAGATTTAGTTTATTTACGAGGTCAGCTTTAAAATTTACGTTCAGTTATAACTACGGGATTGTGGCCTCACCCCTGCCTGCAGCAGGCAGGCTAAATCCCTCTCCAAAGGAGAGGGACTTGAAAGGGCACACAATACAATTAAGTTTATTCACATTTCTAATGCAGGTCCCTCGTCACTATTGATCCCGATCCTCCACGTAAAATATCGAGATCTGCACCAAGATGCGCCTGTTCCACGTGATCGATGTACAATTTAACGTAACCTCTGGCGGCTAAGGGCTCAGGTGGTATCCATGCAGCTTTGCGTTTCTTTAATTCTTCATCGCTGATGTCAAGGTGGAGTTTACGGTTGTCAATGTCAAGTTCAATCATATCGCCATCTTTCACCAGGGCTAATGTTCCTCCAATGGCGGATTCAGGTGAAATGTGCAAAACAACTGTTCCATAGGCCGTACCACTCATTCTCCCATCCGAGATGCGCACCATGTCTTTAACGCCTTTCTTCAATAATTTCTCCGGGAGATCAACATTTCCTACTTCAGGCATCCCTGGGTAACCTTTCGGGCCGACACCTTTCAATACGATCACACAATTTTCGTCAATGTCGAGATCCGGGTTATCAATACGGTGATGGTAGTCTTCCATTGTTTCAAATACTACAGCGCGGCCGCGATGTTTTGAAAGTTTACCGGAAGTAGCAGAGGGTTTAATCACTGCTCCATCTTCACATAAATTACCTTTCAGCACAGCAATGCCAGCATTCTCCTTCAACGGTTTATCTATGCTGGCAATAACTTCGCGATTGTAACACGGTACTTCTTTATTATTTTCCCCGATAGTTTTTCCATTTACCGTTATGACATCATTATGCAGGTATGTTTTCATTTCGTTAAACACAACCGGAAGACCACCGGCATAAAAGAAATCTTCCATCAAATATTTTCCGGAAGGCATAAGATTTACCAGTAAAGGTATTTTACTTCCTATCGTATCAAAATCCTCCAGGTTCAATTCAACGCCAATTCGTCTTGCAATGGCTGTTAAGTGAATAACAAAATTAGTTGAGCCGCCTACAGCAGCATTCATCACAATAGCATTCTCGAAGGCTTTTCTGGTTAGAATTTTAGAGATGTTAAGTCCTTCCTTTACCATGTCCACGATTCTTCTTCCCGATAATTGAGCAAGAACTTTTTTTCGTGAATCAACGGCGGGGATAGCCGCTGCTCCAGGCAAGGTCAACCCAAGCGCCTCCACCATACATGCCATAGTAGAAGCCGTGCCCATCGTCATACAATGTCCACTGCTTCGGGCTGCGCATATCTCTGCTTCAAGTAGATCAGCTTCTGAAAATTGTTGGACTTTTTGTTTTTCCTTGATAAGCCAGTTAAAGGAACCTGAACCTAAAAGCTCTCCACGAAAGCGTCCGTTCAACATCGGTCCACCGGGAACTACAATTGTGGGTAAGTCTACGCTACATGCACCCATTACGGTTGATGGCGTTGTCTTGTCGCAACCGGTAAGAAGTACTACACCATCAATTGGGTTGGCACGAATGGATTCTTCTACATCCATGCTCGCTAAATTCCTGAACAACATGGTGGTAGGACGCATGATCGTTTCACCCAGTGATGTAACTGGAAATTCCATCGGAAAGCCTCCTGCCTCGAGCACACCTTTCTTTACTATTTCAGCAAAGTCGCGCAAATGACCGTTGCAGGGCGTGAGATCGGACCATGTGTTGCAAATACCTATTACAGGTCTACCGCGGAAATGATCATCAGGGTAACCTTGATTTCGAAGCCATGACCGATGTACAAAGCCCATCTTGTCTGACTTACCGAACCATTCTTCACTTCTAAGTTTCTTCGCCATTTTTAAATCATCGTCAAATTGAGTTTATAATTAATGAAAATCGATGAAGCAACAAAGTGTTGATAAAATTCCACGGTTAAAAATTCACGCAACATAAAATCAACACCAATTCCATTGAAATGGCGGCTGGCATGAAACTGGACATTCCCTGATTAAAAAACAATGAAGGAGAGCTTCGAAATCATCAACGGCAAATCACCAATTATAATGTCGGCCATACATGATGGACATGATATAAGGGACGAATTACGCTCCTATTTGAATCTTGAAGAACACGAACGGGCAAGGGAAGAAGATCCATATACAAGCTATATAACAGAAATCGCAGAGACTAGAATTGTTGTGCACACATCACGATTTGAGGTTGATATGAACCGGCCGCGCAACATGGCTGTTTACTTAACTCCTAAAGAAGCGTGGGGTTTGAAAGTCTGGAAGAATCCTCTTCCTTCTGATGTCATTGAACGTTCTTATGATATTTATGACTCATTTTATGCAGGTGTCGTGGATCTGCTTTGGAACCTGATCGAGACCTTCGGATATTTTATTGTCCTGGATATTCACACATACAATCATCGCCGAAAAAACGCATTTGACGAAGCGCCTTCTATTTCAAACCCGGACATAAATATTGGAACATCCAGCATTAAACCATTGTGGTATCCACTCGTACAGGATTTCATTACCCGGTTAGCACAATTAACTATACACAACCACACACCTGATGTAAGAGAAAATATAAAATTTCAGGGCGGTGAATTTTGCCGATGGATCAATCGCAACTTCGGCCAATACGGATGTGCACTGGCTATTGAACTAAAAAAAACATTTATGGATGAATGGACGGGTTGCGTGAACATTCATCACCTGAATGAAATACGTCAGGCACTGGCACTCACCTTACCTCAGTTGAAGCAGCAATTGGCGTTTAACCTTAGTGCAAAATGAACAACGTCGTTGACAAAAAACTTCTTCATAGAATTTCTTCTACACTTAAAGCAAATCAACCGGTAAAGATTGGGCTATCGTCATCCGGCGTTCTTAACATTGATCACCCTGTTCCCTTTCTCCTGGCCTATCGTTTTCCTCCGGATGGCAAAGATTACTTTACTTTTCAACTGGGCAAGACGGAATCATCGTACATCATGGCCGACAACGATAGTGAAGGTTCACTTCAAACACTGATAAAAAAAATTACCGATCAATTGGCCGATCAGTTTGGTTCATTTCTTCTCATGGAAGTATGGATTGGCGATGGCAGAAAAAAAGACGACTTCACAATTTATGTAAATCATAAAAGTGGTGAGGCGATTGCTAAAGTTTTAAAAGATGAACTAAGCACTTCTATTGGGTTACGACAGCTTACAGCATCCGTAGAAAAAATTGAATCCATCACCCCGCCATATTACAGTCCACTCTTAACGCGTGAAGAAGCAAAGCTTTCGGGTACATTGCTTATGGGCATGGAAATAAGACCAAGCTATATTAATTCAGCCACCGGAAATCCATATCCATTGTATTTGCGCGAACTAAGAGACACTTTCGGAAAGGCGCTGAAAAAGGCATTCTTCGAATTTGTGAGACTTCATACTTCTTATAATGCATCACATTTTCAAATGTTGGGTACCACGGTATTGGAAGATCTGGTGTGGGACATCGACAAAAAATTGGCGGAGTACAGTCAGAATTTTGATTTTCTTTTTCTCATCACGCCTGTAAATGTTGATAAGGCATGGGAAGAATTTAAGCGCAGCAACTTTCACAAAGCCCCTGTCTTCCACTACCGGCCAATGCCTATCGATCCGGAAATCATTAAAAGAAAAATTTATGATTTACCGATTGAGAATGTCGCCGATCCAACACTTGCTTTTTTATTCCGTGACAAGCGAAAGGAAATTGACCGCATGCTCACTATGCTGATCGATCGTGAAAAATCTGATTTTGTACAAAGCAGCCTGCAATTATTTGGAAAGATAGATGAAAACTTATTGGATGTAGCCAAAGGACTACTGGTTGCTATTCCAAATGATATTCACAAAAAAAAGGAATTCATGGAGAGAGATGAATTCATTGCGCTGGCTGAAATGGAATTAAAATTTTTGAAGGAACAATATGATGAAGTTACAACGGATATTATGGTGCGCAATGATATGGAAGGTATATTGGTGTCGCGCGGTGTATTGCACATCAATAAAAATTTCAAGTTAGAACGTTCTCGTGCCAATGCTTTAATTCAGCATGAAGTAGGTACGCATGTGGCCACCTACTTCAATGGCAAAGCGCAACCTTTTCAACTTTTTTACACGGGTGTGCCAGGATATGAGCAATTACAGGAAGGCCTCGCGGTTTTAGCCGAATATTTAGTTGGCGGTCTGACAAATAACAGACTGAGAACTTTAGCAGCGCGTGTTGTAGCCGTGCATCAAATGGTTGCAGGATATTCATTTATAGATACATTTTTTCTGCTGACGGATAAATACTCGTTCACACCGGAGCAGGCTTTTTCAATTACCATGCGTGCTTATCGCGGTGGTGGACTAACAAAAGACGCTATCTATTTGAAAGGATTAATCAATCTATTGGAATACATGAAGGAAGGAAATGATATTAAACCTCTTCTCATTGGTAAAATACGGCAGGACTACTTGCCGATACTTGATGAATTGGTGTATCGAAAAATTCTAAAACCAATACCCATTACACCACGATACCTTGACGGGCGCTACAACGATAAGATCAAAGAAATACAAAAAGGAATTAATGTTTTTAATCTGACAAAATCATGCGAATTGGATTCATTGTAAATGATGTTGCAAAAGAACACAGTTCTTATACAACTACACACCTTGCCCTTTGTGCTCATAAACGAGGACACGAAGTTTATTATATGGGCGTAGGTGATTTGGCCTATTATTCAGATGGTCAAATGGGAGCGCATGCGTTTCCTTTGCCAGCGGATAAAAAATTCAGGACAGCCTCTACACTTTTGAAAGAACTCAAGCAAGCCACACAGGTTAAAGTGACTGCTTCAGATTTAGAAGTAATCATGCTCAGAAATGATCCGTCGGAAGATATTGGGAAACGTCCCTGGGCACAAAATGCAGGGGTGATTTTTGGACAGATGGCTGTAAAGCAAGGCGTAATCGTACTCAATGATCCCAGTAGCCTGGCCAATGCCATGAACAAAATGTATTTTCAGTACTTCCCTGAAAAAGTGCGGCCAAAGTCTATCATCACCCGTGATGTAGATGATATCAAATTATTTTTTGAAGAGAGCAAAAATAAAATGGTGCTTAAGCCCCTTCAGGGATCCGGAGGAAGAAATGTTTTTCTTGTAACAAAAAAGGAGGCCAACAACATTAACCAGATGTTCGAAGCAATAAGTCGCGATGGATATGTAATTGCCCAGGAGTATTTACCCGATGCGAAAAATGGAGATGTCAGACTGTTCCTTATGAATGGTAAACCCATTGTTGTGGATGGACAGGTGGCAGCCATAAGGAGGCAACAATCAGATGATGACATCCGCAGCAATATTCACAGAGGTGCAACGGCCGTTAAGGTTCAGATTACTGACGAGACGATGAAACTCGTTGAACTGGTGATGCCCAAATTGGCTGAAGACGGTATGTTCCTGGTGGGTCTTGACATTGTTGGTGACAAACTCATGGAAATAAATGTATTCAGTCCGGGTGGATTATATAATGCCTGCAAGTTATGCGGTGTTGACTTTTTTACTCCCGTGCTTGAAGCAATTGAACGCAAGGTTCATTATAAGGACACGTATAAAGAAAGTATCGAAAATGCAAAGATTGCGACCATTTAAGTGAGTACCGTATCAATCATAAACTGTCGTCAACATCCTTGCGCCGCCGCAGATTTTGTCATCGGTCAATGGTCACTGGCGAATGTACCTTCCAATGACCATTGACCTATGACAATATTGTGCCAGTTCACCTTTTACGCAGTAGTAATAAAAGTAATCCTTCTTTCGGATTGCTTGCCTTCCGGGAATTTTGTAACTAACCTCATACATACGATAATTCATGGATAGTATAAAAGAAGATTCAGGCTTATTTTATAAAAAACTTAGTTTTAATTTATTAAGCCTCGTACTCATAGGGGTAATTCTCTATCTGGGTAAAGGAATTATTCTTCCGTTTCTCTTCGCTTTGCTTCTGGCAACATTGATTCTTCCTGTTGTTGACTTCCTGAATAGAAAAAAATTCCCAAGAATTCTCTCAATATTGATACCGTTGATTTTGTCCCTGTTAGTAATTACAGGAATCCTCTATTTTCTATCGACACAAATTGCTAATTTCTTTGATGATTGGGACGCGTTGAAGGAACGTGTTAACGAATTGACAAGTTCTCTTCAGAAATGGATTACGAAGAACTTCAATATCGCGCCAAGAAAACAAGCTGAGTACATTAGCGAGACAGCAGAAAAAGTAAAAACGCAGGCCCCGAAAATTGCCGGTCAGACATTCCTTTCCATCACAGAATCGATTTCGTATATCATCCTCCTCCCTATTTATACTTTCCTTATCCTCTATTATAAAACGACAATAAAAAAATTCTTCATCGAACTATTTAAGAAATCAGATGATAACAAGGTGGTTGACATTTTACATGCCTGCACGCATGTATCACAGCGGTATATCACGGGTCTGATGATTGAAACCACTATTGTATTTACCTTAAATGCTATCGGCTTTCTGATCCTGGGAATTAAGTATGCAATTTTTCTGGCGCTATTCGCAGCCTTGCTGAACCTTATACCGTACATAGGCATGCTTGCTGCAAATATATTTTGCATTGCCGTCACTTTTCTCACTTCAGAAAATCCTACCGATGCACTATGGGTAGCAGGCATCCTTGCCCTGGTTCAGTTTTTTGACAATAACATTGGCATGCCTTTGATTGTAGGAAATAACGTACGCATCAATGCACTGGTCACCATTGTTGGTGTACTAATCGGTGGAGCGTTATGTGGTATTCCAGGAACGTTTCTGGCCATTCCCGGTCTTGCCACTTTGAAAGTAATTTTCGATCGCGTGGAAACGCTTCATGCCTGGGGTATTTTGTTAGGGGATGAACCTTCGGAAAGTGAAAAAGAAAAGAAACCCTTGAAGTTTCTTAGGAAGAAGAAAAAATCTACTTCTTAGGGGGAGGGTTATCGGGTTATCGGTTATCAGTTATCGGTTATCAGTAGTTATCAGTTAATAGAACAAAAATTTAAGGCGTTTCACAAACGACCATTAACAGTAGGCAATAGGGCAAATGGCAGTAGGCAAAATTGCCTATTGCCATTTGTTTACTGCCATTTTTTCGTTTGGATCATAGATTTTTGAATGAACTAAGTAGCAAAATCACTAAACGATTAATAACCATCGCTAGGCAGGCTTGTAGTTAAAAGAAACTTTTACCTCCACTTCTTCCGCAATATTCTTTACCACTACCGTGGGAATTGTAATCTTGAAATCTTTCACACGCAACAGAAATGTAGCGCTGGCAGAAATGACTTTATCTTTTATCACGAAATCAACATTTGTTTTCAACGGTTGAGTTTCTCCATGAATAGTGATTTCGCCTTCTACTTCAACCGTATATTTTCCATCTTTAGAAAGATCAAGCTTACTAAAGTCTTTGATCTTTCCCTTAAACGTTGCTTTGGGATATTTATCCGATTCAATATACTTTTCATTAAAGTGCTCCTGCATAAGCGCCTTTTCGAACCGGAATGATTTCATTAAAATAGAGGCCGCAATTTCTCCCTTTTCAGCGTCAAGCATACTAAGCGCCTGGTCATTGTGCGCTTCAATATTTTCGAGTGGTGCTTTTGAAAAGAATGAAGCTTTCCCGGCTCTGTCAATGTAACGTGATTGTGCACCAACAATATGGGAGACCAAAACCAATAGGATAACTGCAAATATTGAGCGTTTCATTTTTTAAAATATTTTCACCGGCTATTATTTTCTATCATTGTTGTCCGACTAAATGTAGCATCGTTTCAATCCCTTGATTTTCTATTTGAAATTTCCCTGCGAATAGAGAATGTGATTTTCTTTTTTTGATATCACTCGCTAATTACTCTGCAATTAACAAGAACTACATCCAGAAGGAACCCGGTACAAATTCCACGAACTACAACCTCATCACCTGCTTTGAGTCCAAAGGCGACAGAATCCTGTTCCTGATCAAGGGTGCAGCTTATTCCGTTAAACGATCCCTCTTCTCCAAGCATGAGGATATACGAATTTTCCTGCTCGATTACTTCCTTCACTTTGCCTTTTACTTCAATGACCTTATCAAGAAAGCGTTGGTTAGCCTCTTCCTCACTTTCATCAAATGCCATTAACAACGCTCCCGCATCAACAGACTCATCTACTTTATCGGTTGATCTATGCGGTTTGTTGTAAACAAAGAATATGGCAAACGCAACTGTTAAAAATACCACTCCCCCGGCGATGATAAGCTTCTTCATTTATTCAATTAATTAAATCACTTAGTTAATCGTTACCAGTTTTTTAGAGATGCTATTAACTATTAACTTAATTAGCCAGTGCACCATCATCAACCCAACATGCAATGGCATCAATTTGATTTTGCGTAAGCGTTCCTTCGTCAGGCATAGTTCCGTTGCCTGTCAGCTCTTTAATCTTGGCTGCATTTGATTGTATGTTATTGAACTGCCTGAAATCCGGAAACTGATTTCCATTGTGACAGCTATTAATTGCACAGGAATTTGTAATAATTGGTTGTATATCCTGAGTGAAACTTATTCCCGACATTAGTTTGATTGATCGATTCGCCTCACACCCTGTGTTGTCCTTAATAGTAATTGTATGATCCCCTGCTGAAAGATTATTGAAGACATTATCATCCTGAAAATTTCCACCGTCTATTTTGTACAGGAAGGGCGCTTCTCCCCCTTCTGGTTCTGCTGTTATGCTACCATCACTTTCCTTGCACCCCGCTATGGTACCTGATAAAGACACATTTACCCCGTCTTTGTTAAGAATATTTACTGACATTGTTTGCTCACAGGTATTTTGATCTTTTAAAGTAATCAAATAAGTGCCGGCGCCAAGTCCTGAAAACTCTGCTCCGTCCTGAAAGGGTTCTTCATTCAGTTTAAATTGGTAAGTACCTGTACCTCCTGTTGCTGCCACCGTGATAAATCCATTTTGTTGGTTACAATCAGCATCACCAACTTCTATTAGTGCCAATGAAGGACCTTCTGAGGAACAATCCACCGGTGGCTCTATGTTGCTGTCGGTACATGCGTGAATAAAAAATACTGCTATACAGCAAGCGACGGGATAAAAAATTCTTCTCTTCATATCATAAAAATTTAGATGAGGTTGTTTCAAAAGTTGCTCGGAGACCAGAACCTATATCGGGCTAATCCTAGCAGCCCATCCTAACAACCCTGAAACAACACTCATCATTTCTTTAGTTCATTTAAAAAAATTATTCAGCATTAGCGCCTATGTTTCCCTGCGCAATTAAAGTTGAAAGGTTTGTAGCGCTGAGGTGTACATTTACATATCCATTGTACGTAAGCAATTGATCATAGGTAATAGCTTCTTCAGCATTTGTCTGGGTTACGTTAGTAACACTTCTGCCCGTTGCACCATTTACATTCCTCAAATCAATAGCAATTGGTCCACCCTGTTCCGCACTGTTATTATGAATATGTGCAGGATGATCACCTCCAGCCTCTGTTCCAACAAGTTCAATGGTAACCAGCGTCTGACCATTCAAACGCTCAGCAAAAGTTACTGTGCCACTGATATCCGGATTAGATACAGAATTCAAAACATATTCCTCGCTTTCACCCGTTAACTCATTCTGACCAATATCACCTTGAGCAATTAATGTTCCAAGTACGGTTGGACTCAGGTGAACATTTACATAACCATTAAACTGAAGGAGTTCATCATAGGTTATAGGATTGCTATCGTTGCGCTCTGAAATGTTAGTCTTGCTCATACCCGTACCACCATCTACATTATTAAAGTCGATAGTAATACCTCCTCCCTGAGCAGCTGAGTTGTTGTGTATATGCGCCGGATGTTCATCCCCTTCTTCAGTGCCCTCTAACAAAATAGTTGCCAACGCTTCCCCATTCTCACGCTTTTCAAAAGTTATCGACCCACTTATAGCGGGGTTGGAAACTGAACCCAGCGTATATACTTTGCTATCTCCGGTTAGTGCATTCTGTCCTATGTCACCCTGAGCTATCAATGTAGAGAGGTTCGTTTCACTCAAATGCACATTGACATAACCGTCAAACGCAATCAGCTCTTCGTATGTGATTGGTGTTCCATTGTTGAGCTGTTCAATAATTGTTTCACTCCTTCCGGTTGCACCATCAACCGATTCGAAGTCAACAGCAATGGAGCCCGTGGTGGCGGCATTGTCATTATGTATATGCGCCGGATGACTTGATCCGGATTGTGTTCCGGAAAGTTGTA
Organism: uncultured Roseivirgaceae bacterium; assembly: GCA_964521255.1. GTDB lineage: Bacteria > Bacteroidota > Bacteroidia > Cytophagales > Cyclobacteriaceae > ZC4RG29. The sequence goes on along the minus strand of CAZFRM010000013.1, from coordinate 68,660 downwards.
TAGTCACTAAAACCGCATTATCTGTTCGCTTCGCAAAAGTTACCGTTCCATTAATTGTCGGATCGGAAACCGAATTCAAAGTATAAACCTTGCTATCGCCTGTAAGCGAAGGACCGTCATCATCGTCATCGTCACACGCGCTGAAATAAACAGCACTGGCTGAAATCATTATCAGCGTCACTAAGAACTTTCCATTCTTTCTCATTGTCGTAAGGTTTTAAAATTTAACAATAGCATACCTTAAGACTGCTTTTCAGTCTCTCTTCATTTTTTAAAAATCCGTTTGCGTAAATTATTTCAGAACATTGGGATGCAAATGTTCTTACTTCAAAAATCTGTAACGTGCATTGAACAAAACTCCCGTACTGTACAGATCAACATTAGCCCAACCTACTCCACAGAACGGAATCTTGTAATAAGGTTCCACACCAAAGGAAAGTGTCGGGCTAACTCGATAATCGTAACCAACTGACAGACTACCAATACCAAACCAATAGGACGAAGGTTCATCCGTAGACCAGCCGGTAGCGGATCCGGGATTTGAATCTTCAAATGTATATTCATAGTATTCACTTCGCATGAAGTAACTTGAAACACCAGCTGTAGCAAACACCCTGCTTCGTTTTGTTTCAATAACATTGAATGCAAGCGCGATCGGAACTTCCCAAACCAGGCAATTTCCATCTACCGTCTCCGGAACAACACCATTTGTAGCTCTATTCCAATAACCTGCCGGCGGTTGATATTCATCACCATATGTCCAGTATTTTTTATTGCTTCTCAAGAATCCTGTAGAAACGCTCCATCGTTTCATAAATTGGTAATGAACAAAAACTCCGAAAGCATCTCCCGGCGAATCATAATCACTGGAAGTTGTGCGGCTAAAGTCAGGCGCTACTGTTAAACTAATCATCCACTTGCTATGAATCGCGCTCTTCTTCTCTTCAATTTTATCATCAGCAAGAGCAGTACCTTCCTCCTTTGTCAGTTCCTCACCTACGTTCATATCCACCGCATCGGAAGTTGTACTATTAGTTTCCAATAGTTTAGTGTCATTTAAATGATCACCTTCAGCCGCAGAATTTCCTTCATCAGTAGTGACAAGCGTTTCATCAATCTTTTCACTTCCGATGTTCTCTTCCACGTGCACCGTTGCCAAGTCATTCTTATCAGACATTACACTAATCGACTCACTCTGGGTTGCCCCGCTATTGTAATTTTTTTTAGAAGTTGTTTTTGAACCGGATGTTAAGCGCTCGTTTGTATCAATGGAAATTGCTTTGGGCGATTGATTCAAGATACTACTATTGTCGTTCTTCAAGTCCTCATCCGCTTTACGCTGAACAGAAAGTTCACTTGATTTTTGAACTTCTTTTGTGTTCAAATCAGGATCATTTTTATTTGATACAGACGGAGTTGCTGAATTGACTTTACTTAAATCACCGGAACGTTCAACAACGCTGTCGGGATTATTTCTTATGAAGAGATAAGCTGAGGCACAGAGTAAAAGCAGCAATGATGCGGCAATTGCGCTGTAGGTAAACCTTTTGTTCTTTGCAAGCGATAAATTATCCTCTTCTTCATCAAGCATGCGCTCCATGTTCTTCCAGTCGTTTTCATCGTATTCGGCATTGAAACGACTGCTATCGGCTTTTTTAAAAAAACGCTCTATACTATCGTCATCCATTCTTAACATTCTCCGTCACAAAAAAAGTATTTAATATTCGTTTGAGGTGTTCTTTTGCTTTAAACAGATTCGATTTTGATGTTCCGGTAGAAACCCCCAGCATGCTGGCAATTTCTTCATGCTTATAGCCTTCAATCACATAAAGGTTGAAGACTGTACGGTAAGCGGGAGGTAACTTCTGCAACATGATAATAATCTCCTGGTAAGAAATGCCGGACAAAATACTCTCTTGCTCCGAACGATGTCTTGCATTTTCAATTTCTTCAAGTTTCAGTGCCCGTTGTTTTTGATGATAATGATTAATAGAGGTATTCACCATGATTTTTCGTAACCAGGGTTTAAAAGGTCGTGCCAGATCAAACCTCTTTATGTTTTGAAAAATTTTCATAAATCCATCATTTAAGATCTCAGCGGCTTCATCTCTATTATCAGCGTAACGCAGACAAATGCTCATGCCATAGGAATAAAATTCCTGGTAAAGCAGCTTTTGGCTTTCGCGGCGCATCTCTCTGCAGCCTGCCAAAAGAATTTTGATCTGGTCTTCTTTATCTTTCAATGGGCTGATTGTTAACTGGCATTACAAAGGTTTATCCGGTTTGGTTGCTTATCATCTTATATTTTAATTTGCACCGCACTCCAAAGAATTTGTCAGGTAAAGCAGGAGGCGAAATCAAAATAAAGCGGATTAAACTAAAGTTACTTCAATCAAAACTCATTTCAAGAAATTATATGCGAACGGCTTTTAGTTATCTCCTCGTGCTATTGTTTTTTTGGTCATGCAATCCGATAAGCAAGTATGAAAACGACGCAGATGTATTAAGTTGGGAGAATGATATTAAAGAATTTGAACGACGTGATTCTTTAGAAACTGTTCCCGCTAACGCAATTTTGTTTACTGGTAGTTCCAGTATCAGGCTTTGGTCAACTATTGAAGAAGATATGAAACCTTACCCGGTGATCACGCGAGGCTATGGAGGTGCAAAACTCAGCGACTTCGCTGTTTATTGTGAGCGGATTATCTATCCACACCAATTCAAAGCCATCGTGTTATTTATTGCCAATGATATTACCGGCAGCGATAATGATAAAAGCCCCCAGGAAGTTCTTACACTCTTTCAATATGTAGTAAAAAAGATCAGGGAAAAATATAAAGATGAACCTGTCTTCTTTGTTCAAATCACACCCACCAACTCGCGATGGAAAGTATGGAACAAGATAAGTGAAGCGAATAGTCTGATTAAGGACTATTGCTCAAAAGAAAAATCACTTTACTTTATAGATACGGCTCACCAATTTATTGGCGCCGACGGAAGACCAAGGGGTGAATTATTTATGACTGATCAACTGCACTTAAATGACCAGGGATATAAACTTTGGAGTTTAATAATTAAAAGTAAGTTGGATAAGGTGTTAGCCTCACCCTAATGCATTCTATGAAATGCAAGTTTACCCGACACGCAAAGCAGAAGTTTAATCGAGATGAGGATGGGTCATCGCTTTTAATTTGATTCAAAAACTCTAAGCCACGAAATTAGTTTACTCAATATGATTTGGCCTCACCCTAAATCCCTCTCCCCCGAAATAATCGGGACAGGCAAAGGAGAGGGACTTTAAAGATTCGTTTTCGGAAAAGAGTATCAAATGTTTAAAATATTCCTTCGTACCTCACAACGGCCATTTCACCGGAGCATTCGTCTTAGTAGATTGATAGATAGCCGTAGATATTTCAACTGTTTTTCTTCCTTCCCTACCGGTCACCATGGGTTGTGTATTGTTTTTAACGGCCATGATAAAATCCCTGTTCTGCAGGCGAATATAGTATTCAATAGGGTCAATGGATTTAAAAAACGTAGCATCCTCTTCTTCCCATTGTGCTAAATATTTTTCTTCTCCGGGTATCGTCCATAAATCATTTTTAGGTGGCGCAATAACGGAAGTCATACCGGCTATAAACATTGCTCCACTTTCTGTTTGCACACCCACCGATGCACCCGATGAGCCATGAATATTTATTTTACCATAAATGCCCGGCTTTTGAGAATTGCTGACAAGAATATTTCCGATTGCTCCATTCCTGAATTTAACAATTGCCAAAGCCGTGTCATCTACTTCAATATAAGGGTGGTTAAGATTTTTCCACACACCATAAAGCTCTTCAATATCATCGCCCATGAACCATTGAAACAAATCAAGCGGATGGGGCGCCTGGTTAACCAATACACCTCCTCCTTCACCTTCCCAGGTTCCTCGCCAGGGATCACTTTTATAATACGCTTCATCGCGCCAACCTAACATTGTTGCTGTTCCTAAAACCGGTTTCCCGATTTTACCTTCGTCGATTGCTTTCTTCATCCGCTGAGACGATGGATAAAATCTTCGCTGACTTACAACACCTAACTTCTTTTTATTCTTTTCAGCGGATTGAATTATAACGTCACAATCTTTCAAGGTCGAAGCAAGAGGTTTTTCAATTAGTGCGTGAGCTCCCGCATCCATCGCTTCAATGGCGACAATATGATTTGGATGAGGTGTGCATATGATAACGACGTCTATTTTTTCTTTCACCACCATTTCATGAACATCGGCGTAGGCATTTATCTTATACGCTTTCGAAAACTCATCTCGCCTGTCGGGGTTACGACTTTGTGCAGCGACAAATTTACATTCAGGAATATTAAATAATGATTTGGCATGCATATGGCCTGCCTTGCCACATCCGACAATGGCAACTTTTATATCGCTCATGAAGGTTTAAGGATTACTTTCATCAATCCTTTCTCTTTATTATAGAGTCGGTCAAACCAACTCACGCCTTCACTCAATGGCGCTTCCGCGGATAAGATGGCATTGACATCCAACTTACCTGAAGAAATTAAAGAAAGTATTTCCGGATACTCTCCATTGATGGCACACGAACCCTGAATGCGCAACTGTCTTGAAACAATGGCTTGCAAGGGCATCTCAACTTTGGGTGAAACATTTCCTATTAGTGTCATCGTTCCTCCCTTTCGCATTAAATCTATTCCCATCTTTATCGTTTCACTTATGCCCACCACTTCAAAAACAACATCAACTCCACGTCCTCCTGTCAGTTGATTGACTTCTTTATTCAACTGCGGATCAGTTGGCGTAAAAATGTGATCTGCTCCCAGGCGTTTTGCCTTATCAAGCCGGTCCATTTCGGGATCGATGGCTATTACATTTTTACATCCTTTTATTTTAAGGAGTTGAATTACAAACATACCCACCATACCAGCACCAATCACCAATGCTGTGTCTCCGGCATTAAGCGAACTAATGTTAATGGCATGTAACGCTACGGCTGCAGGTTCTACCATAGCTGCCTGTGTAAAGGTGACATTATCGGGTATTTTATAAAGAATATGCTGTGGTACTGTTACAAATTCGGCATACGCTCCGTTTCGCTTAAATTCTTTACATGACACACCCAGCACCATACGGCCATCACTCAAATTAGGCAGACCTTGTTTTGTGTACCAATCATCCAGTAAATAAATCGTTGAGTCGAAAGTTACACGGTCGCCAGCCTTCCAGTCTTTTACACCAGAGCCAACTTTCTCAATTACTCCGGAGGCTTCGTGGCCCATAATTATTGGTGGTATCCTTCGGCCGGTGCTGCCGTCCATGCCGTGAACATCGCTGCCACAAATGCCTACTGACTTTACCCTTACCAATACTTCGTCAGCATTCATGACAGGATCAGGTACATCCTTGTAAACAAACTTTTTGTACTCCTCAAGAACTAATGCTTTCATACCCTATAAATATAAATACTCTTACCTATTCAACCTATATTCAATATTCATTTATTCACTCACCCACTCATTCTCTCATTTTTTAAAAGTGTATTTTTTGTGTAACTAGAATGCATGTGGTTTTTACTCGAAGGCCAGGGCATAATCATCTGGATCATTGTAATTCTGATTGCGTTATTCACATCCATCCGCGTGGTACTCGATACCCGTAGTCCCTCCAAGACTGCCGCCTATTTGCTTCTCATTATTTTATTTCCAGTCGGCGGTTCGATGCTTTATTTCCTAATTGGCGTGAATTATCGCAAAAGAAGAATATACACTAAAAAACTTATTAAAAATGTAAAGCTGTTCCGCCAGGTTGAAAACCGTATTCATCAGAATGCCCGTGCACTGAAGAATAAATATCCGGAGCTGAGTATAAAAAATGAAGAGTTGATAGACCTTCACCTCGGTGAATCGCTGGCCCCCTTAACGCGCAACAAAGTTACCCTGTTGCGAAATGGCGAAGAGAAATTTCCCGCCCTATATGCAGCTATAGAAGAAGCTAAAAATTTTATTCATCTGGAATACTACATCTTTGACGAAGATGAAACAGGCACGCGTGTTAAAGATTTGCTTATCAAAAAAGCCAAAGAAGGAGTTGCCGTGCGAATTATCTTTGATGATTTCGGAAGCCACGATCTTTGGGACAATTTCGTTGATGAATTTCGCGAGAATGGAGTAGAGATATTTCCATTCTACCGCGTTCACTTTATTGTTTTTGCAAACCGGTTGAATTACCGTGACCATCGAAAGGTAGTTATCATTGATGGTAAAGTAGGTTTCATCGGGGGATTAAATATAGCCGACCGGTACATCAATGGAAAAGTAGATGATAAGTACTGGAGAGATACGCATATAAAAATAGAAGGATATGCTGCATTAACACTTCAATATCATTTCCTTTCCAACTGGAATTTCTGTTCAGGACAGGAACTCGGTGTGAGTCACGAGCTTTTTCCCGAAAATCTTTTGGATGATCCTAGTGACGACCTGGTACAAATCGTAACCAGCGGTCCCGATTCTCCACGACAAAGCATCATGCTCTCCTACCTCACGGCAATAACCATGGCCCGGAAACTAGTTTACATTACCACACCGTATTTTATTCCCAATGAGAGTATTGTTAACGCCATAAAGGTCGCTGCTTTTTCCGGTAAAGATGTTCGCATTCTTCTTCCGAGAAACTCAGACTCTTCATTTGTTGATGCAGCCTCACGATTCTACTTTCCCGACCTGCTTGATGCCGGCGTTAAAATATACTTATATAATAAAGGCGTTATCCATGCAAAAACATTGGTAGTAGATGACACACTCTCTATGGTAGGAACGGCCAACATGGATCTCCGCAGTTTCGAATTGAATTTTGAAATCAATGCCGTCGTCTACAGTAACAGGATCAATGCTGAATTAATGCAGCAATTTTGTCAAGATCTGGAATACAGCACGCTTGTCACACAAGAAGAATGGATGAAGAGAGGTTTGTTTAAATCTTTTGCCGGCGCTATGGCAAGAATTCTGGCTCCGCTTCTTTGAGTAGAAAGTGAAAAGCTTAAAGCAAAAAGCAAAGCCTTCTCCTGTGTCGCTGGGATTAACCTCCCATAAAAAATATATTTTTACCTTTTGACTTTTTATTACTTTGAACCAGGTAAAACATAAGTGTGCATGAGAATTTTTACAATCTTCTTCTCTCTCCTTTCACTCCAATTATCCGCACAACAACAGCGAGATTGGATACGGATCAACTTGTCAGGGTACCAACCTGATGGAGTTAAGGTAGCTGTGTGGTGCAGCAAAGGGCCAGAAGAAATTAAATCTTTTCAGTTAGTTGACTCCGCTTCGCGCAAAGTTGTTTTTGAACAGACTGCCAGTAAACCCTTCGGTACCTACGGACCCTTCACACAAACACAACGTCTTGATTTTTCGGCATTCAAAAAAGCAGGTACGTATTACCTCCAGGCGGGGAAAGCGACTTCTCCCATCTTTACCATTGGAGAAAATGTATATGATGGCGCAGCGGACTTTTGTCTTAAATACATGCGCCAGCAACGAAGCGGGTATAATCCTTATTTAAAAGATTCGTGTCATACACAGGATGGCTACACGATGTACGGTCCTATGCCCGACAGCACACACCTTGATGTGAGTGGTGGATGGCACGACGCAACGGATTACCTGCAATATTCCATGACCTCCGCCAATGCAACGTACCACCTGCTGGCTGCATACCGTGATTTTTCAAAATCATTCGGGGACGAACACGAAGCTAATGGATTGCAAGGCAAAAATGGTGTTGCTGATGTACTTGACGAAGCACGATGGGGACTCAACTGGCTTTTAAAAATGCATCCCAAACCAGAGTGGATGTTCAATCAGCTTGCGGATGACAGAGACCATGCAGGCTTTCGATTACCCACGGAAGACAAAGTCGATTACGGAAAAGGAAAGGAACGCCCGGTCTATTTCATAACGGGTGAACCGCAGGGATTAGGAAAATATAAGAATCGCACAAATGGAACTTCTTCTACTGCAGGAAAATTTTCAAGCGCATTTGCGTTGGGGTACCAGGTCTTTGTACAACATGACCCGGTTTATGCTGTCCTGCTGGAATCAAAAGCGTTAACGGCTTTCAACTTTGGTTTGTTAAAACCAGGGAACACACAAACGGCTTGCTATCGCGAACCTTATTTTTATGAGGAAGATAACTGGGTTGATGATATGGAACTTGCCGCTGCACATCTTTTCGCAATCAACGGAGATCTTTCATATTTAGAAAAGGCATTCCAATATGCTCAACAGGAAAAGACAACACCCTGGTTAGGTGCTGACACAGCGAATCACTATCAATGGTATCCCTTTATCAATCTTGGGCACTATGAGCTTGCAAAATTGACAACCGGTAACATGAAAAATGAAGTAATTTCTTTTTACAAAGAAGGTATTGAAAAGGTTTGGTCAATAGGAAAACAAAATGCATTTCATCGTGGTGTGCCCATGATCTGGTGCAGCAACAATTTACAAACCTCTTTTGCCATACAATGCTACTGGTATCGAAAACTCTCCGGTGATGATCAGTACATTCAACTTGAACAATCGGCCTTCGACTGGTTATTGGGTTGTAACCCCTGGGGTACAAGTATGATTGTAGGTTACCCTGAAAATGCAGATCATCCCAATGATCCACATTCGTCTTTAAATTTTCTTCATGGTTATCAAACGCTTGGCGGATTGGTTGATGGGCCAGTCTATGGAAGCATATTCAAAAAACAATTAGGCGTTCGCATTATGAATGGTGACGAATATGAAGCTTTTCAAAGTGATGCAATGGTGTACCATGACGATTATGGTGATTATTGCACCAATGAACCGACGATGGACGGAACAGCATCACTTATTTATTTGCTTGCTGCAAAGCATAACGAGAAGATGGAAATAAAATGAATTCCTTTTTCAAACAGATATTCGAATACCACCACCATTTCAATCAAAAGTTGATTGCTGAAATTAAAAATCATTTTAACAAATTACCTGAAAGATCCTTTCCACTTTTCTGCCATGTACTCAACGCACACCAGATATGGAATGCCAGAATACTTGGGCATATTCCATCTGTTACCGTACACCAGGTGAATCCGATAGACTCATGCTCCTCTATGGACAAAGATAATTACGTGAATACTTTGAAAATTCTTGACACTATAGCATTGGACAAAGTGATCACATACAAGACTTTCAAAGGAGAAGAATATTCAAATACTGTTCAGGATATCCTGTTTCATGTTGGCAATCATTCAACCCATCATAAAGCACAAATTATTTCAGACTTCAGGCAAAGCGGCATTGCGCCTCTTGTAACAGATTATATTTTTTACAAGCGATGAAAAACAATTACAAACGCCATTAATATGGTGACGTATTCAATGGTTAACTAATCAACCCTACATTGATTACATTCTGTCTACATCAAAAAACCGATGAGCATGTATTTTTGTAATTATCTCTAAACGACATCATGCGAACAAGCTCATCGATCATAAAAGTTTTTATCTTCTCATTAACCGTTTTGGTAGTATCTAAAAGTGCGCTGGCTCAAATCAATACGGAGGCCACTGAGAAGACCATTGCTTTGTACAATAACCTCAGGAAAATCCAGAACAGCGATAATTTTATGTTCGGGCAGGAGTTCTTTAACAGTTTCAGGTTTAGTTCAGGTTCGCCCCATGGAGATGAAGCCTTTTCAGATGCCTTTCAAATAACCGGCGCCCATCCTGCCGTATTAGGCTCTGACTTCCATTATTATATAGATAAGGATGCTCCTGAACCTGGCTATCATGCCGATGCCGTGAAGTGGGCTTATCAACAAGGATATGTGATTACATTTGATTGGCACATCAGTGCAAGAAATACCAACCCCAAATCGTACGAATGTGGAACGGCACCCGCCAATCTTGCCAAAAACATTGCAAATGGAAACACAAACGGTGATCGCGATTGGTATCTCGGAGAATTGGATAAGGTAATTGAGATCATCAATGAAGATCTCGTTGTAGATCAGGATACCATTCCCATTGTATTTCGTCCGTTACATGAAATGAACGGCGGATGGTTTTGGTGGGGAACATGCTCAGGTCTTACAGCTACAGAATACAAATCATTGTACCAGTTAACGGTTACCTATGTTAAAGAAAGAACAAAGAGTGTTTTGTTTTGCTGGTCACCGAATTCGCCTTTCAATCTCGATCGCTACCCCGGAGATGAATATGTCGATGTGATTGGTGTTGATGCGTATGAAGTGACCACAACAAGTTTGCGAAGTGAACTGGCGAAAGTTGTTGACTATGCACAGGAACATAATAAGGTAGCTGTCTTCTCCGAAACAGGCGACAGGAATAGTGATGCTAACGCCGGCCTCTATTGGAAAAATGTAGTATTGCCGGGTATTGCGGACGATCCAACCGGTAAATCAAAAAAGATCGCATGGGTGCTGACATGGATTAATGCGAGCTGGTCAGAACCGTATGTACCACACGCTGCCAGTTCGGCAGCAGTAAAGCAAAGCTTCATAGATTTCAAAAATTCTCCCAACGTACTTTTCGGCGATGAGATTCAGGATATGTATACCTCGATTGCCATTCAAAGTATTGCAGTGAAAGGTGAAAATGATCTGACATCGATCAACGAAAACGATGGGACACTTCAAATGATTACCGATATTTTGCCCGCTAATGCTTCAGACAAATCAGTAACATGGAGTGTTAGCGATGATGATATTGCTACTATTTCTGAAATCGGACTACTGACGGCAGTTGGTGATGGCATAGTGACCGTTCGCGCAACAGCAAAAGACGGTTCAGCTATTTTTGGGGAAACACAAATTACAATTACCAATCAACTGATAACAAGTGTAGAAGATGAAGCGGGAAAACGTTTTGGCATATACCCCAATCCTGTTGCTTCTGATTTGCATATTTCCAACACACGCGAGATTCTCAAAATTAGTCTGTTTGATATCAGTGGAAAATCTTTGACTAAGGTGAACAACAATTCGGGGGAAATGATTATTCCCATGAAAGATCTACCACAAGGTATTTACATTTTAATGATCAATTGCAAAGATCAAAGCAGTTATGTAAAGCGGCTGGTGAAATTTTAAAACATCAAAAAAGTTACTGGTGTCATGCTACAATAGACAAGACAATGTCTCCTACGCAGCCCCTAACCCCGCTAGCCAGCGGGGCATTCCTGCGCGCTGTTTCCCCGCCAGCTGGCGGGCTAGGGGCAAGCGATGGATGAACTGTCAACTCAATATAAATTGAAGAAGGAATTATTCAACTAATGTACTGGTTCAATCAGATCGATGAGGTTACCATACAAATCTTCAAATACCAACACAGTTCCATATTCTTCAACAACTGGCCCACGAACAATTTTCACGTCATTTGATTTTAGATTTCCATAATCGTGTTCAAAGTTGTCTGTATGAAGAAATAGAAATACGCGTCCACCGGTTTGATTTCCAATTCTGCTTTTCTGTTCATCGTTTGCAGCTTTTGCCAACAGCAAACAGCATTCAACAGAACCTGGCGGCGATATCAAAACCCATCGCTTCGTTTCACTTAGTTGGGTATCTTCTATTAAATTGAAATTCAATACTTCCGTATAGAATTTAATCGCTTCATCATAATCAGCCACCACTACAGTTACTTGTACCAAGCGTTGCTTCATAGTTTATATAGTTAAATCCTTTCGTGCCATTTTGTGTTTTTGTGGTTTAGTGGCTAACTAACACTTTCGTTTTTGTTGAATTGCACGCTAAAAATTCTGCTAATCACAAACCAAATCAACGGCGGCATACCAGCACTTAATCCTATCGCCAATGCAGGATGAGTAACCCCTGTGTATCCAATGTAGGCGTATGTAAAACCCAGTGGCAGTGAACCGCATAACAATGCTGCGTGAAAATACGCTGGTGGCATTCGTGTCAGGCCTGCCATGCACGCGATCACTTCAGGGAAAACCGGTAGCCATCGCGAAAGAACAACGATCCACCCGCCAATATTCCCCGATAGTTTTTTGCCTCGTTCAAAATCTTTTTTACCTAACAAACGAAGTGCTGCTTTTTCTCCAATAAGACGACAAAGCCAGTAACCCAATGAGCCTGCCATAAATGAACCTAATGCGCTGATAAGTCCGCCAATAAAAGGTCCGTAGATATAACCAAGCGCTGACATCACTAATGTACCAGGAACGGGTAACACCAGGTCAGCGAGTAGCAACATGATCGCTGCGATCCAGGATAAGGCTCCATATTGATTTAGCCACTCAACGGAACCTTCCTGTGTAAAAATATTCATCAGCGTATCGCCCCAAATAAAGAATGATAAAAGCACAAGGCAGGCAAGAGCAAGAAAAATAAGAAGCAGTCTCATACAATTAAGTTATTGTAGAACTGCAAAAGTAGGATTAACTTTCATTCACTAAAATATCATGAGTAAACCAGCACCACAATCCATTGACCCTTCAACCGTACCTCAGTTAGCCGCTGAGCTGGTGAAGAAGGTTCGCTTTCCCATGCTATCCACAATCGATGGTGACCAGGCCCGCGTGCGCCCGGTATCCCCCGTTCGAACAGATGGCTTTGTAGTCTACATTGCTAATCTTAAAAGTTACGGCAAGACATCCGAGATAGAAATTAATCCCAAAGTTGAGCTTTGTTATTTAGATGAAGATCATAACCAGGTACGCATCACCGGCAAAGCTGAAATTGTCAACGATAGAAAATTATTGGAAGATATTTGGAACGCTAACAAGTTATTGCAACACTATCTAGGTTCCTTAGACAATCCTCAACTCATCGTATACAAGATAAATCCTCTTCGTGTACGCTTCATGCAGGAATGGGCACTTGAGTATTATGAAGTACCGGTTGGTGTTAGTTAAAGTTATCAGTTAATAGTAATGCAACCATTAATTATTAACTGATCAACGGATAATTGATAACTTACTTCAACCGAACATTCAAACTTCCTCCAAGATTAAATTGATAGATCGTTGAGTATGTGCTTACGCCAGTACCTGCTCCCCCGGTACCGAAATAAAACCCACCACCAGCTGCCTGAACGGCGGAAAATAATTGGGCATGAAGTCTGAAACTTACTCTGCTTTCGGGAGCCATAATACGAATTCCACCACGGATGCCCCACGCAAATTTCGATGCATCTCCAAATTCATCACTATCGGGTGAAGCGATAACCATCCCCAGATCTATTGTTCCAAAACCGCTTACCGTTTCATTAATGGGATGATAACGTGTGCCCCCAAGCATGATATAACTCAGTGTAACACCTGTTCTTGCGTCACCATTAAAACCTCCATAGTAATAGTTGATATAGCCATCCGTCTTTAACTGCTGATAAATAAGTTCGATAGCGTTTGTCTCCTGGATACCATATTCAAGACCTATTCCCCACTGGAAACCGTCTTCAATCTTTCCGTATCCGTAAGACGTATCAAACTTATCGGCAAACGTATAGCTTTCAAATGTCAACAGCGTAAGGTTTTGTGCGTACGCCCCACTTATCATAAACAGAAAGGCAAGTATGATGGGGATATTTTTTTTCATAAGGATTGAATTTAATCTTTGTTAGTGTATTCTTATTTCAGGGAAAGTAAGGTAATGTACCGCAATTTAACAACAATGTTTAACCGGATAATTTCTTCCCAAGAAAAAATATCCAGGTATACAGAATTTCATGAGAACAATCAGGTTTAAGAATTGTTTGCCTGGTTAGATGTAACTAAAATTTGAAAACTCCGCTCAAATAATAAGGCACCACTCTGAATTCCAGCCTTTCTGTCAGAATAACAATGCGGATACTTGTAAGTGGACTTACGCTCCCTAACGAATCATTTGAATTTCTTTCGTGACAATTTTGTGCTTTTGAGGTTTTGTGGCTGAATTTTCGATACTTCCGTATGCCACGAAATCTCAAAAACACAAAAATTCACAAAGGTGCGTAAGTCCAGCTTGTAAAACTGACCTGAATAAATTCCTTCAAATTTCGGTCTCCTACCCTCGTCTTAACAACTTTAATCAAGGCAATCCTTTAAACCTGCCCGTCCGGAAGGCGGGTCACGGTTCAGACGATAAATGGAAAAATGCTTTCAAGAGAGAAAGTGAACGCTTATTAATCGTTTAGTGATTTAGTGCTACTTAGTTCATTCAAAAATCTATGATACAAACGAAAAATGGCAGTAAGCAAATGGCAATAGGCAATTTTGCCTACTGCGATTGCCTTTTGCCTACTTTTCAACATTGGTTAATATCTGTTGATAAAATGTTTTATATTAGTAAATGATGCTCTCATTAATAAGTGTATTATGATCATACACCCAAAGGTTTATTTGCTAATTTTTAAAAATTGCAGATCGATATGAAAAAAAACTTTCTGATCGCCCTCCTTTTAGGAGGCTTTCAATCTTACAGCCAGGCACTATCATCTGAAATAAAAATAAAGTTGGCGGTTCTTGCTGCTCCTGTTGAACAGCGCGATAAGGCCACGGTGTATGGATATGATGATAAAGGCGAATTGGTGGTATTGCGAAAAGGCGAAAACGAAATGATCTGTTTGGGTGATGATCCCGGTCAACCCGGACTAAATGTTTCCTGTTATCATAAGGATCTTGAGCCATTCATGGCGCGCGGAAGAGCATTGAAAAAAGAAGGGAAGAGCTTCAATGAAGTTTTTGACATACGTGAAGCGGAAGTTAAATCCGGCAAATTGACGATGCCAAAAGCGCCATCATCATTATATGTCTTTACTGCAAAGGATGAACAGGTCGATAAAAATACGGGTGAGGTGAAAGATGGGTACCTGCGTTATGTTATCTACATTCCTTATGCCACCGCTGAATCAACTGGCCTTCCCTTGCAACCCTCCGAACCTGGCATGCCGTGGATCATGGATCCGGGAACACACCGGGCGCACATTATGATTAATCCTCCACCAAAAAATTAAGGTAATTCAGATTCGGTTATTTTTTCGGCGGGAGAATTTTCAGCCACGATTTTTTCTTCCTTTATCCAATAATCAAAGAGCTTATAGCCCAGCGATAAAATTACTGCGCCGAGAAAAAGCCCGAGGAAACCCGTTGCGATAAAACCTCCTATGGAGCCAAGAAAAACAACAAGCATTGGAACGGGCGCACCACGACCAAGCAAGAGGGGTTTTAAAATATTGTCTGAAACCATTATTATAATTCCCCAGATCAAAAATATGATTGCAGTTGTCAGGTCTGCGGTATAGAATAAATAGATTATCACCGGTATCACAACGGGGCCGACGCCAATTTGAATAATGGCGAAGATCAAACAAAAAAATGTCCATAGACCTGCAGCGGGTACGCCCGCAATAACAAATCCTATTCCCGCTAAAAATGTTTGAATAAATGCAACACCTAAAATTCCTTTTACGACGCTACGAATGGTAGCTTCAGAAACAGCCACCAGTTCTTCTCCCTTTTTGCCAGCAAGTTTGATGAATATGGTTCTGAGGGTTGATCCTCCTTCTTTAGAGTACGCCAGAAATACCCCGGCAATGATAATGGAAATTAAAAAATAAAGTATTCCTATGCCTGTATTAGCAATCAGGGAAAGAATAAACTTACCTGCTGTCCTAACCTGCTCGTTATACCGGACGACCACAGCCTGGAGATTTTCAGATGCATCTTGCCAAACATCCACCAGGGGTTTTGCAAATGAAGGAAGTGACCTGGCACGTTCACCCGGAGGAGGAATGAGGTCCTGCCCCTCATTGATCACGAGCGTAAACTCTTTTACTCCATCGATCAAAGATTCTGACAAGAGGATAGTTGGAATAATCAGAACCAGAAGAAAAGCACCCGTGATGAGAACGCTGGCAAGCATTCCCCGGTTACCTAATTTTGTTTTCAATTTTAGAAATAACGGATAGGCTGTTATGGAAATAATAACTCCCCACATAACCGGTAAAATAAAAGGTGACAGAATTTTAAAACACCATCCGAAGATAAAAACCAAAACTCCCACCTGGAGGAGAATTTGAATGACGTGGCCAAAAAGATTTTTTCTATCGGTTGGCGAATTGGTATTGTTCATGGTCTTATGATAGTAAGATGTAATTCACGTTTAAATAACAATTACTATTTTATATATTCTGGACCAGTTTAGTGATTGATCCGTCTGATATTTTAAAGGTGGCAATGAACAGACTACATGACTCATGCTCTTCCTTATAATTAAATCCAATTGAACGATACTTACGAGTCATTAAGCAGAAATATAAAAGCCCCAATCAATGGGGCTTTTTACTACGTTAACAAATTGATTAATTCTTAACCAATGCAGAAGGTGCTGGTGCTTTTTTATTCGCTTTAGGTTTGTCGCCTAAAGACTTATAAAAAAACAACCGGATACTCTCCCCATCGGTTAATACTACCGGGGCGCTCATTCCATTGCTCACGGTTCGCATCTCTTCTTTCAAGATACCTTCCGTATTTTGATAGGCATCACTAACTTTTTTATCAAACTCTTCATATGATCCATCCATCTTTTGGATAAAAAGTTTGCTTGTTAATTTTCCACCGGCCACATCGATTTTGCCCATAAAGCACTCTGCGTAATCGCCATTGCGCAGGGTGATAATAACTTCGTGCGTGCCGTCTTCAATGGATTTTGCTCCGCGCTCTTTAAATAAGCTATACCACTCTTTAAAGCAACTTCCGGATGTGTTTGACTTAGATGCTCCTGATTGTGCAGATACTACAAGAGGCAAGCAGAAAATAATAATGGCTAAAATAGATTTCATGTGTTTGATGTTTTGTTTCAGCAAGTGTTGATAATCGTTAATTTGATTTTCGTTAGTCGTAAGAAAGTGATTCCAAATCTGGCAGTTAAAGAGTGTTTTCCATTAAACGAAATCGTCCACTTTCGCGGTTAACTTAACACGAATATAAACGAATTTCCAAGATGGATTAATTGTTCCTTCTTTTTTTAAGTTTAAAAACGACGCAATGTATTAACAGTAGACGAAAAACAAAAAATTTCTCTGGGGTTGAATATATTATTTCCTGTATCCCTCAATTTGAAGGCTTACCAGTTTAGCGATAAAGATGGCTGGGAATAGCTGACCCAAAAGACCTTCCATCATTACCAACATGCGTGCGACTGAGCTTATCGCAGTAATATCGCCATAACCAATAGTCGTTAATGTGACAATACTGAAATAAGATAGTTGTTTTATGGCCTCATCATTTTTAATTAATTCTCCGCCGTACTGAAAAGAATTTGGATGGATAATATAAATAGCAAGGTAAAGAGAAGCCCATATCAGGCCCAGTAAAATATAGGTTGCTATACCACCGCCAATTTTATAAGCCGTAATGGTTCCACCGGCAAAAATCTGGTTTACAACTAACACGATGATGTATATCATATAGCTTGTGGCCAGCGTCGTATAAATTAAGATCAAAAGTTGTGTTTCGTAAGCAATCATTACAACAGCCAATAGTAATAACGCAGAGGCAATGGTATAACCGATTGATTTTCCTGTTCGCGTTAGTGATGAGGATTCTATGGCAATGACGGTAAATAAAAAAAAGCCAGCTCTTACCATAAACTTGCTTTCCCAAATGATTCCTGCAGTAAGTTGTGTACTGATTAAAGATAGCAGGGTGATCACCAACATCCAGACAAAGCCCTTGTCGTTTTTCCAGAGATTATTGCCTGCATTCATAATGCCGGAATATAGCAATCTTCTCTTAGGATTTGATTCAAAATAATTAAACTAAATTTAAAACCGGAGAATCTCCCTGCGCTCACGAACCATGTGCATCAATAATTTTTTGAATCATTAAAATACCACCTGAATAATAGTATGAAAAAAACAAACGTTTTACCCTTAGTCGTTTCAATGGCCATTTACCACGAACAAAACATTGCTGTGCCATTTGAACCCTGCCATTTACGGAACGAATAGACGAAGTTCGAAATTCAATAGGGCAGCGTTAAACATATTTTTAATTATACAATGAATTTCAATAACTTGACTCGTGCAAGGCTTCGGGCATAAACATCAGCCAGAATTTAAAAGGACAAAATCAATTTTAATTATACCTTGCAACGCTGTGGGGTGTGATGCATCTTAACCACCTTACTTCATTGACCCTGATATTAATTCTTTATGAGACTATCTGCCGATTCTATGTTTTTCAAAATAATAGTGGTACTTCCATTAGTAACCGCAATTGCAACTTCCTGTGGAGAAAAGAAAGGGCCCGCAACACCTCCTCCCATTAAAGTAAATGTTGTTAAAGCCGTACAAAGTGATGTTCCTCTTTATGAAGATTTCGTTGCTCAGGTCTACGGAATGTCAGATGTAGATATCCGGACGCGGGTGGAAGGCTGGGTAACATCAGTAAATTTCAAAGAAGGCTCGGCCGTTAAGAAAGGTGCGCTGCTCTATACTATAGATGACATTCAATACCAGACCACGGTTGACAGGGAAGCAAGTAACCTGGCTCGTGCCAAGACCGAACAGGTTCGCGCTCAAAGTGAACTTAGCCGGGTGAAACCGTTGACCGAGCTGAATGCACTAAGTCAAAAAGATCTTGACAATGCCACGGCAGAGTTTGAAGCCGCCCAGGCACAGGTTAAAGCGACGGAAGCCTCTCTTCAAAACGCAAGAATAGAACTAGGGTACACACGTGTGTATGCTCCCTTCGACGGTATTGTTGGTATTTCGAATGTTCGTGCTGGTGATTATGTAAGCAGAGCGGGGGGTACTTCTGTATTGGCTACGATATCGAGTATAGGAGGAGTGCGGGTACGTTTTCAAATAAGTGAACGCGAATACCTTCGCCTTGCCCAACTAACCACTGAAGAAATCGCCGCCAGTCGAAAGAATGTACAACTTGTTATGGCTGACAATTCCATTTATCCGCATATGGGAGAAGTTAATTTTGCAGATCGTGAAATTGATCCAAGGACGGGTACGTTAACAATTGAAGCCAGCTTTCCAAATCCAAAAGGATTGTTAAGACCCGGTATGTTTGTGAAGACACGCGTTTTACTAAGCACTTATGCCGGGGCAGTATTAATTCCTCAACGTTCCGTCTTTCAGCTTCAGAATCTCGCCCAGGTATATGTGCTAACCGATTCAAGTACATTAAAGGCAAGTGCAGTTGAGACCGGTCCGAAAGTAGGTGATG
This sequence comes from uncultured Roseivirgaceae bacterium, assembly GCA_964521255.1. GTDB lineage: Bacteria > Bacteroidota > Bacteroidia > Cytophagales > Cyclobacteriaceae > ZC4RG29. The sequence goes on along the minus strand of CAZFRM010000013.1, from coordinate 49,412 downwards.
GCTGGATAATCAAGAAAGGTCTGAAAGCAGGTGACCGTGTAGCCGTGGTAGGTACCATGAGTCTTACGCCAAATTCAAAAATAGAACCTGTTGAAATGAAATGGCCAGAAGATACCCAGCAACAATAAATCATCTAACCCTAACCTTCCACAACTTGTATGAGTGAATTTTTTATCCGAAGACCAATTGTTGCAATGGTGATCTCCATTCTTATGGTCATCATTGGTCTCATCACATTACGCGGAATTCCCATTTCCAAATACCCGGACATTACGCCACCCATGATCCAGGTGACTACCACCTTTAATGGAGCAAACGCTGTGAACGTTGAACAGGCTGTAGCCACACCTATTGAACAGCAAGTGAACGGTGTTGAGGAAATGCTCTATATGAAATCCATCAACGCAGCCGATGGTTCGCTCACACTTCAAGTATCATTTGAAGTAGGTACAAACCTGGATAACGCAAACATGCTTACGCAAAACCGCGTATCGCAGGCCAATGCCAAAATGCCTAATGAAGTAAAAAGCTTTGGTGTCACCACTAAAAAATCACTGGTATTTCCATTAATGCTGGTTTCCCTTTCCTCGCCAAATGCAACTTACGATGCAACGTTTCTAAATAACTACGCCAACATCAATGTAGTCGATCAGTTAAAGCGCTTAAAAGGTGTCGGTGATGTTGTACTCTTCGGGGGATCCGATTACTCCATGCGTGTATGGCTCATGCCCGACCAACTGACCAAACTGGATCTTACTGTAAACGATGTGGTGAACGCAGTGCGCAAGCAAAACGCCATTTCACCCGGTGGCAAATTCGGCGCCCCTCCCTCGCCTGAAGGCGTTGAGTATACCTACAATGTTACGTTGCAGGAACGCCTTATAACGGAAGAGGAATTCGGAAATATCATTGTGAAGTCGGATGAACGAGGCGCTATCATCCGTTTGAAAGATGTATCCCGTATTGAACTGGGTCTTGATAATTATAATGCTGCCAGTCGCCTGAATGAAAAGCCGGCATCTACCATCGTGGTTTATCAAATGCCGGGTTCCAATGCACTGGAAGTAGCTGACCTTGTGCAAGGCACGATGAAAGAATTAGTCAACTATTTTCCGGCAGACCTGAAGTATGATATTTCACTCAACACAACGCGGGCCATCTCCGTTGGTATTGAAGAAATTGTTCACACGTTGTTTGAAGCGGTTATACTGGTGATACTTGTTGTGTTCCTGTTCCTTCAGGATTGGCGGGCTACACTCATACCGTTACTTACCGTTCCTGTGTCCCTCATCGGTACGTTCATTATCTTCCCAATGCTCGGTTTCTCTGTTAATGTATTATCATTGCTGGGATTGGTACTTGCCATCGGTCTGGTAGTAGATGATGCCATTGTTGTGGTGGAAGCGGTGATGCACAACATCGAGCATGGTATGAATCCAAAAGAAGCCACGCAAAAAGCCATGAAGGAAGTAGGCGGTCCGGTAATTGCCATTGCTTTGATCCTTGCTGCTGTGTTTGTGCCCGTTGCCTTTGCCGGTGGAATTACGGGAAGATTGTATCAGCAGTTCGCCATCACAATTGCTATCTCGGTATTGTTCTCAGCATTTAATGCATTGACATTGAGCCCTGCGTTAAGCGCTATCCTCTTACGGCCAAAGAAAGAATCCAAAGGATGGCTGCAACGATTTTTCAACGGCTTCAACCGGGCATTTGACAAGTTCACATTGGGTTATACCGGCGTAGCGGGAATCGTCGCTAAGAAATCAATCCGGTCTGTATTGATCATTGCTATTGTTGCAGGCGTTACAGGAATATTAGGTAAAGCGATTCCGGGAGGATTCGTTCCTGAAGAAGACGAAGGTTATTACCTGATCAATGTACAATTACCCGATGCGGCATCACTTTCACGCACCGATGAAGTTGCCAGGAAAGTGGAAGGAATACTCAGCAATGTTGAAGGTATTGAATACTCAACCGTAGTATTGGGCTACAGTTTGCTCACACAATCGTACTCCACTAACAACGCCTTTATTTTCATTTCGCTGAAACCCTGGGATGAACGTACCAAGACAGCAAGTCAACTCATTCAGGAAACCAACGCTGCATTTCGCAGTACTATCTCAGAGGCTACTGCCATTGCCTTTTCTCCACCTCCTATTGAGGGATTAGGAACATCAGCCGGCTTCACGCTACAACTTCAGGACCGTTCCGGCAACTCACCACAGTTTCTGGATGAGCAAGCACAGGCTTTCATTGCTGAGGCACGCAAGCGGCCGGAGATCGGAAGCATCTTTACCTTATACCGATCTAATGTTCCTCAGAAAAAAATTGTAGTCGATTATGATAAATCGGAAAAACTCAATATCGATTTGTCGGAAATCACCACCACCATTTCCACTTACCTGGGAAGCGCTTATGTAAATGACTTCAACCGGTTCGGGAGACAATACAAAGTATATGTGCAGGCAGAGGGGACCGAGCGACTGAACCCGATTGATATTGGAAAATATTATGTGCGAAGCAAAAGCGGAGAAATAATTCCGTTAACCACGCTGGCCCATGTAGAAGATATAACGGGTCCCTCCTACACCAACCGGTTCAACATGTATCGCTCTGCGGAAATTTCAGGCGCACCTAAAGAAGGCTATAGCTCTGCAGATGCTTTGAATGCGCTTGAGGAAGTAGCGGCTACAATGCCAAAAGAGCTTGGTATAGCATGGAGCAATATGTCTTACCAGGAGAAAGCAGCGGAAGGAACCGGGGGAACCATGTTTATTATGGCGCTTGTCTTCGTGTTCCTTATTCTTGCCGCACAATATGAAAGTTGGAAACTGCCCTTTAGTGTATTGCTCGGTGTGCCAGCCGCAGTGTTCGGAGCCTTTTTAGGATTATGGTTAGGAGGATTATGGAGTACGAGCTATGTAAATAATGTTTTTGCCCAGATCGGTTTGGTGATGCTCATTGGGTTAACAGCAAAGAACGCCATCCTTATTGTTGAGTTTGCTAAAATGCTATATGAACAAGGTAAACCTCTCCTGGAATCAGCACTCGAAGCGGCCAAGCTTCGTCTGCGCCCGATCCTGATGACGTCGTTCGCTTTCATGCTCGGTGTGGTTCCTCTGTTGACGGCCTCGGGTGCGGGCGCGGAAGCCCGTAAGGTAATGGGGATGGCAGTATTCATGGGTACGTTGATTGCCACGATCATCGGGGTTATTGTCGTTCCAGGTTTATTTGTGTTGATCGAAAGCATCGGGGCAAAAAAGAAAAAGAAAGACTCATCTGTACCACCTTCTGAACCTGCCCATTGATATGAAGAAAATAGTTTTCATCGGATCCATCGTATGGTTACTGACCGGGTGTGCAGTAGGACCTAAATATTCACGACCCGAAATGAAAGAACCGGAAGCCTATGTGCAAACTTCCGTAAGAACAGATTCAGTGACGAATATGAAATGGTGGGAAGTGTACCAGGATACTGCACTTCAGGCGCTGATTAAAATTGCCATCGATTCAAATTTAAACCTGAAGACTGCCGTCGCCCGCGTGGAAGAATCTAAAGCAATTTTAGGTTTCAATAAAGCAAACCAGTGGCCCTTCATCGATTATTCGGCACGCGCCCGTTTCAGTGACGTCGGCAGTACTGCTGAACAAGCGAATGTAGGTTTTACAACTGAGTCTTACGCTATGTTGGGCACGGTATCATGGGAGATTGGTTTATGGGGAAAATTTCGTCATGCCAACCGTGCAGCCTATGCGGAATTACTGGCTTCGGAAGAAGATCAAAAATCAGTTTATATCAGCTTAGTGGCCCAGGTGGCTGAACTGTATTTTCAACTACGGGGATTGGACGAGCGCATGGAGATCACAAGAAGAACAAATGAAACACGCCGTGAATACCTGCGCATCATCACCTTGCGATTTAACCAGGGTGAGGTATCGGAATTGGATAAATTGCAGGCAGAACAAATTGCGGCTTCATCGGAAGCGCAGTTATATAGTATTGAACGAGCCATCATTGTTACTGAAAATGCCATCAATATTTTATTGGGACAAACGTATGCTCCGGTAACACGTGGACTTCAAAATGATCAGCAACTATTGCCGCTGGATGTTCCTACAGGCCTTCCCTCAGAATTACTTGAGCGCAGACCGGACATTCGTTTTGCCGAACAACAATTAATTGCTCAAACTGAGCGTGTAGGTGTTGCTGTAGCGTTGAGGTTTCCATCCCTGAGTTTAACGGGACTGCTGGGTGTTGCCAGTCCTGATATTTCAACCTTGTTTGGAACAGATGCATTCATTGGATCAGTTACCGGTCAGTTAGCGGGTCCGCTTCTCCATTTCGGAAGAAACAAACGGAGAGTGGAAGGCGAGCGGGCAAAAGCAAAACAATTTGGATACCAATACGAGCTAACAGTATTGAATGCATTCGCGGAGGTAGAAAATTCACTGGCTGAAATACGTACTTACAGAAATGAGTTTTTGGCGCGCCAAACCCAGGTGACGGCAACACAAAGATCACTCCTGCTTTCAAAGGCCCTATACGACAATGGATATACATCCTTCCTGCAAGTGTTGGATGCTGAACGGGAGTTGTACAGTTCACAGTTTGAAAAATCAATAGCGCTTCAAAGTCAGTTGATCTCTACGGTACGATTATACAAAGCATTAGGCGGGGGCTGGTAGTTTTTAAAAAATTCTTTCCTGATCACTTGGTTTAACAACCCGATTTGATTGCCTCATCATCTTGTTAAGATCATCGCAGATTGAAATACCGCAGAAAAGTCGCTGATAAATCTTCAGTGCAAATCTGCGTGCATCCGATCTTGCATAACCACAAAACTTTGACAAATTTTGTCAAAATGTAAATGTTCAAGAATATGAACAGCTTCGGTGATAAGATAAGAAAGCTTCGTGAGCATAAGAAATTGCCGTTACATACCGTAGCTGCTTACCTCAATATTGACCAGGCAATACTCAGTAAAATAGAAAGGGGACAACGAAAAGCATCTCGAGAACAGGTGGTGATGCTGGCAAAATATTTTAAGGTGAAGAAGAATGAACTAATAATTGCATGGCTATCTGATAAATTGGTTTACGAAGTAGAGGATGAGAAATCAGCCCTGGAAGCGCTTCAGGCTGCTGAAGAGAAAATTGCCTATCGCACTAAACCGGTTAGCAAAGAAAAAGTAATAAAAGAAATAAGGAAGTATTTAACCAAAGATAACCGTGTGACCCGTGCATGGCTTTTTGGATCTTATGCGAGAGGCGAACATGATCTCAAAAGCGATGTTGATTTAATGATCGAAGTGCCCTTAAGAACCAAGTTCTCTCTCTTCGATCTTTCGGAGATCCAGTACCAATTGCAACAGAAAATTTTCAACAAGATAGATATAGTTATGCGTGAAGCCGTGAAACCAAATATGATGGAACGGATAAAAAATGATCTGACGCTGGTGTATGAGAGATAAGCGTATAACCTCGCAGGAGAGACTGGAACATATAATGGAAGCGATACTGAAGATTGAAAACTTTATTAAAAACCATGATCGCAATTCTTTTTTAAAAGACGATTTGACGATCAGCGCCACCTTGTTCCAGTTTGCAATTATTGGCGAAGCTATCCGCCTGGTAAGTCATGAGATTTTGGATAAATATCAATATCCCTGGCATACGGTAAAGGCATTTAGAAATTTTATTTTGCACGAGTACCATGCGATTAGTTTCAGGATTGTATGGGATGCAGCGAAAGAAGACTTGCCTGCGTTGAAAAAAGCTATTACTGAAATTATAGAAAAAGAATTTTAAGCCAGTTTAAAGGAAGGTATCCCTTATCAATCACCACAACCACCATTCCGTTTTCACACTAAAACAGTGCCCCCACCGTTTGCTGCCGGTTTGTACCCGGTAAGGTGAGTAAAGATTATCAGCAGCAAATTTGCTGTTGTGGGCTAACGTTGTCTTAAACAACTTAATCACGGCAATCCTTAATCTTACAAACCTGCCCGTCCGCGGGTCACGGTTCAGACAATTGGTGCATTAAAATGCACTTATCCTTTACAAAACTGACAACAGAAGATCACCAAATGATAAAAAGTGTATTTTAATACACTTTTGTGTTGAAATAGTTAATTATTCCGCCTATTTTTATTAAAAAGAGCATTAAAATGCACCAGGCTAATTTAATTCAGCGGCTTAAAGACCGCAGGGAAGAACTAGGAGTTACACAGGAACAGTTGTCTGAGCTGGCTGCGGTAGCCTTGCGCACGGTAAAGGAACTTGATGCAGGGAAAGGTAATCCTACAGTGAGCACACTTATGAAACTTGCTGATGTTCTGGGAATGGAATTGAAATTAGAAGTAAGAAAACCTGGCTAACGAATTTCAAAAATGCGCAAAGCAAAGGTTTATAGAAATGGATCGCTTGTTGGTGAACTCACTGAACACAACAGAAAGCAATATTCCTTCATTTATGATGAAGCCTGGCTCAGTGATCCGGAAAAACCGGCAGTGAGTCTGACACTCCCAAAAACACAAAGGGTATATAAAAGCGAATACCTTTTTCCATTCTTCTTTAACATGTTGAGCGAGGGTGTCAACAAAAGATTGCAAAACAACCTCCTGCACATAGATGAAAATGATCACTTTGGCTTATTGATGGCAACAGCACAATTCGACACCATTGGCGCCATTACAGTAAAACCACTTGAAAAAGAAGGTAATGAGTAAAGAACAGGCTAAGCATGTGGGTTCGCAGGAGCCAGTGAAAGTAAGCGTTTGTCCAGGGACACTTGCAGAAGGTTTTAATACCTACAGTCCGCTCTGTATCCGGCATCTCTTCGACAATAAAAAGGTAAATCATATTCTGCCTTATGATACTCCGGCAAAAGACGAAGTTGTGGCAGAACAATTCATGGAAAATCGAAAGCGGATTTCAATATCCGGTGTCCAGGAAAAACTAAGTGTCGTCCGCGATAAAAATATCTTGCGATTGACTAGAAAGGGTGAACAAGGAACTTACATCCTGAAGCCGATCCCCCGCGATCTGAAGAAGGTAGACCAGGTTCCAGCCAATGAACATGTGACGATGCAAATCGCAAAACAAGTCTATGGAATTAACGTGGCTGCGAATGCAATGATCTTTTTCAGGGATGGCTCTCCCGCATACATCACAAAACGCTTCGATGTCAAACCGGATGGTACCAAGTGGGGCAAGGAAGACTTTGCCACACTTGCCGGAAAAACAAAAGACAACGCAGGGCCTGACTTTAAGTATGCGTATAGCTATGAAGAACTAGGTTTACTCTTTCGACGATATGTTGCTGCATGGAAAATCGAAATAGAGAAATATTTTGTGTTGGTGGTCTTCATCTATGCATTCTCTAATGGTGATGCCCATTTGAAGAATTTTTCATTACTCGAAAATAAGTCGGGAGATTATCTCATGAGCCCTGCCTATGATTTGGTTAATACACGTCTTCATGTTGATGATACCGATTTTGCGCTATCAAAAAAATTATTCGCAGACGATTACCAGTCGCCGGCATGGAAAAAAAGCGGGCATGCTTCAGCATCTGACTTTTTAGAATTCGGGAGGCGGATAGGCGTGGTGGAATCACGTTGCACAAAACTTCTTGCGCCTTTCCTTGAAAGACAGCCTGGTGTTGAGCCCTTGATCAATCGATCATTTCTCGATGCAGGTTCGAAGAGGGCTTATTTGTTGCATTATAATACGAAGAGAAATTATTTGGTTGCATTATAACGGATGTCTTCAGCTATAAGAAGTACGAGACGCAACGGATCACCACAACCACCATTCAGTTTTCACACCAAAATAGTGCCCCCACCGTTTGCTGCCGGTCTGTGCGAGATACGGTGAGTAAAGATTATCTGCAGCAAATTTGTTGTAGTGGGCTACACTGTAAACCAATCTAAAATGAGGACGACTCCAGACATCACGCTTTCCATTTGGTACTACGGTCGGGGCAATGCTGAATTTCACCATCTGTGCCGGATCCTGTGTGCCATCCTTTCGGGAAGAAAAATCCAGCTCGTGTAACAAATGTAACCAGTCTTTGATGTACCACGTACCGCGGGCGCCAATAGCAAAATCTTTCTTTCGATTGAATAACAGTCTGTCGTTATAATCGGATGTCATATTAAGGCTATCACTCGCTCCCTGGCTTTTCGTAAAAATGCCATACGCATTCAGCGAGTAATTTTCACTGGTGTTCCACAGGATGCTTCCTGTCAGAGCGACAGACCATGCGTTTCTAAAATCCTGCGTTTGCAGATTAGGACCTCCGTAGGTAAGGAAAGTTTTACTACCACCGCCATCGCCCCCATTGGCAATTCCGGAACCATAACGGATACTGGCATCGTAATATGACCCGGGTAAACGCGTTGCCAGATTCCTTCTGTGTTTCACACCGAACACATATCCAAAATCAGCCGGGTAATCTAAAGCAGCAGTGCTATCCGCTAAAGAGGGTTCAGCTAAACGGTGATACTCCCCCATTAGCTTAAAGTATCCTTTAGTAGTTGGAATAAGATGCTCCAAAATGTATACGGCCCGGTTGCGTAATCCCAGCACAGGCGTACCGTTAACAATGTTTACATAAAAATAAGGAGGTATGGATGAACTGGTGTCTACTGCAGCGGGAAACATTATAGAGAACTGTGTATTCTTGCGCTGCACACCAAATCCCTGTGAGCTGTGATCATCAAAATAAAAGTGATCAATAATATGAATGTCATCGCCACGAAAAAACTTTGCGCCAACCCAAACGCTCCAGGGACTTCCCATAATATTTCTTGCCTCAGCAAAAAGTTCGGGCAAGGCAACGGTAATGCCACCAAGGGATTTGCTCGTTACGTTCCCAATGATCTGACCTTGCGTCGTGTACATCGCAAAGCGCGACTGAACTGAAATGTTTGTAGTATCATGCGAGCCACTTACGGGAGCGAAACGAAGGGCTATAGCCAATTCAAAGTAATCTGCTTCTTCCATGCGTCCTCCAATGGAACCCATTCCATTCAAATTTAATGATCGCGGATACTCTATGTTATCACCCCTGGCAATACCGGCACGACCGTAGCTACCGATAGAAAAATGTTTATTGGTTATTGGCGCCGGTTGTGCTTTCAGGGTAAAGGCAATTTTGAGTAAGATAAAACTCAGAATTAAAAATCTCTTCATGGATTGGCTTTGTATAGTATAACCATTAAGAAAAGGAAATGTTAAACTTCATTTACAAGCGCGAAGCACTGCCGGGCAATTTCCAATTCTTCATTGGTGGAAACTACTACTATTTTCACAGATGAGTTCGCCGTATTGATTTCAAAAAGACCTTTACCCCCGGCGTTATTTTTTTCTTCATCGAGATGAATTCCCAGGTACTCCATGTTTTCGGTTGAGAGTTTCCGGGTAAGGGCGTCGTTCTCTCCTACGCCGGCTGTAAACACAAGCGCATCCAGACCATTGAGTATTGCCGTATATGCACCGATGTATTTCTTAATATGATAAGCATAAAGGTTATAAGCCAATATCGCCTCCTCATCGCCTTTTTGATATTTAGCTTTCACATCCCGCATATCACTATTGCCCGTAAGCCCAAGCATACCACTTTTCTTGTTAAGAATAGTATTGACTTCATCTAACGAATACCCCAGTTGATTTACCATATGAAAGATAACGGACTGATCTATATCACCGGTTCTTGTGCCCATGATAAGACCGTTCATAGGACCAAGGCCCATGCTGGTGTCAATGCATACGCCATCTTTAACAGCGGTCATACTACAGCCATTTCCCAAATGAATGGTTATGATTTTCGATTGCTTCTTTTGTAAATAGGCTATTGCTTTTTCAGATACATATTTATGACTTGTGCCATGAAATCCATAAGCACGAATACCATGTTCGTCATAAAAGCTTTTTGGAACAGCATACCGATATGCTACCGGAGGCATCGTTTGGTGAAAAGCTGTATCAAACACCGCTATTTGTTTGGCGCCGGAGAAAATCGTTTCAGCAACTTCGATACCGAGATAATTCGGCGGATTGTGAAGGGGCGCAAGCGGAAAAAGTTTTTTTATTTTTTCCTTTACTTCTTCCGTAATGATAATAGTATTGGAAAAACTTTCTCCACCATGAACAACCCGATGCCCCACAACATCAATTTCTTTTGGATCCTTAATAACGCCTATTTCAGCATCGACCAATAACCTCCCAACCTGCTTTAGCCCTTCAGCATGATCGCTTATCGGAATATTTTCTTTCCTGGTTTGTTCCTTGCCATGAAGAAAAGCTTTATGCTGAATCATTGAATCATGCAACCCGATACGATCAATTAATCCGGAGCAGATAACAATTGCATCCGGCATTCGTATCAGTTGATATTTGATCGAACTACTTCCGGCGTTAATAACAAATACATTCATGAGCGTATCGGGAATTATTGTTGGGCTTGAATAGCAGTGATGACAACGGTATTAAAAATATCCTCCACTGTGCAACCACGGCTAAGGTCATTAACCGGTTTGTTTAATCCCTGCAACATCGGGCCAATAGCCAATGCACCGGTTTCGCGTTGCACAGCCTTGTATGTATTGTTGCCTGTATTCAAATCCGGGAAAATTAATACACTTGCCTGGCCGGCTACTTTAGAATCGGGTAATTTCTTTTTGCCAACCGAAGGGTCAACGGCGGCATCATACTGAATAGGCCCTTCCACTTTAAGGTCGGGTTTTCGCTGACGCACGAGTTCGGTTGCCTTTCTTACCTTCTCTACATCTGCACCTTCCCCTGACGTGCCCGACGAATATGATAACATAGCCACCTTTGGTTCAATACCAAACATCGCACCGGTTTCGGCGGAGGATATAGCAATGTCTGCAAGTTGCTCTGCTGTTGGATTTGGATTAACAGCACAATCGCCAAAAACCGAAACGCGATTTGGCAGGCACATAAAGAAAACAGAAGACACGGTAGCTACACCAGGCTTTGTCTTTACAAACTGTAGCGCAGGACGTATGGTGTGCTGCGTTGTATGTACTGCACCGGAGACCATTCCATCCGCTTCACCTTTAAAGACCATCATGGTGCCGAAATAAGAAACATCCTGCATCAGGTCCCTGGCCATTTCAATGGTAACGCCTTTATGCTTTCGAAGCTCAAACAGGTTATTAGCATACTCATCGAAGCGATTAAAATCAGCAGGGTTAATAATTCTTATTTTTCCAACATCCAAAGAAAGATTTAAACGCTTCAAAGCAGCGATGATCGTTTCGTTATTGCCAAGGATGGTGAGATCAACAACATTTTGTTTGACTAATGCATCCGCGGCTGCGAGAATTCGATCATCATCACCTTCGGGCAGTACAATATGTTTTTTAGATTCCTTCGCCCGCTTAACGATCTGGTATTGAAACATGCGTGGCGTAATGGTGCTGGTTTGGAAAGAGACAATTTTTTCTTCGAGGGATTTGACGTCTACGTATTTATCGAACAGGCTGATGGCTGATGCAATTTTTTCTTTATTGTCCGGGGAGATTCGCGATTGCGTTTGAGAAATATGAGTTACCGTTTTAAACGTTCCTGTGTTCACCTGTATGATAGGCACAACCGTTTCCAGTCCTTCAATTAATTTCAGGATAGTTTGCTCCGGCATTAATCCACCGGTAAGAACGATGCCTGCAATTTTCGAATAGTTTTTTGAAATATTAGCCTGGAGCGCTCCTATGATAATATCGCCACGGTCACCGGGTGTAACAACAAGTGTGTTCTTATTTAAACGCGTCAAATAATTGTGTAATTGCATTGCACCAACGATGGAGTTGTCTACCGGATTAGATAATAAATGCTCTCCAAACAATACCTTTCCTCCTACTGCCCTGGAAATCTCTTTCATGGTAGGACTTTCCAGATCTTTATCGATTGGAATAGATGTTATGATCAATTCCTTTGGCAACGCTTTGCTGAGTTGCTTCTTTATTTCTTCTTCTTTTTCAATATCAATTTTATTGGCTATAACCGTAATAATCTGAACGCCTTCAACCACAAAACTTTTTGTGGTTGATACGGCTGTATCGACAATTTCACGAACCGTTTTCCCCTGCCCTTTCACAACCAAAGCAGCCGGTATGCCCAGGTTTTTAGCAATGGCTATGTCTCCATCAAATTCAAGGTTGGTACTGTTATTTTTAAAATCAGTTCCTTCCACCACTACAAAGTCATAGCGTTCCTGGAGTTGCTTAAACCGGTCAATGATCGTATCAATGACATACGCCTCGTTTCCTGCATTGATATGTGTGATCACCTCGTTGCGGGTGAATACGTACATGTCTTTGTACGAGGTGCTTAAATTAAAATGGCCTTCAATCGTATCGAGGTGGCTATCTTTTTCGGCGGTTTCACTACTGATGATCGGTTTGAAGTAGGCAATCTTTTCAACTTTTGCTGCCAGTAAGTTAACAAGCCCCAGGGCTATTAGCGACTTGCCGGAATAAGGCTCTGTAGTGGTAAGGTAAATAGCATTTGTCATATTATATAAAGCGGGAATTGATTGCAGGTAAAGATAAGCACAGGTGACTTTTAAAGTTGGATAAATTTATTGCAAGAGTAAAACTCTTTTAACAAACATTTTGAATTGGGTTTCCAATACTTTATGTAGCTTTCCTGAACTTATTCATTCTGCAATGAAGAAAAAAATTGTCCTCCTGTTCCATTTTGTTGTCATATTTGTTTCAACTATTTATGCACAATCTGTTGTTTCTGACTATGACACTAAAACAGATTTTACAAAATTCAAAACTTACGCGTGGCTTGCTCCGGGTGATAGTGTCTTAAACCGGTATCGATCAGACAAACTGTTTGGCGGAACCATTATGCATGTTGCCAATCAGGAGTTAACAAGCAGAGGACTTAAAATGGATACGCTCAATCCAGATGCTATTCTTGTTTTTTACACCAATGTAGAAGAGATCACAATATACTCACAAAGCGCTACCCTTAGCTTGGGCGTAGGCGTAGCGGGACCTGGATATTATGTTGCAGGCTCAGCACCAGTAGCGGGTGGTAAGATCACAGCTTCTACTGTAGAAGATGGACTCCTGAAGTATGTTATGTATGATACTGAAACGAAAAAACTGGTATGGTCAGGAATGATAGAAAAAGAATTCAAAATGACGGATGATATCGAAAAAATCCTGGGCGAATACACGGCAAAGATTTTTAAAAAATATCCTGGTAAGAAAAAATAGGAAGAAGATGTTCTCCATCTTTAAAATGTAAGGCATACAATCACCTATCCATTTGAATTGCCGAAAATTAATATTAACTGCCTTACAATTATTGCTGGTGTTGCCCCTCGTTGCCCAGGACCTTGATCCCCGTGCATACGCCAGGGTGCCTGTTAACTTCACTACACTTGTCGCAGGATTTTCCTATTCTCATGGAGGAGTTGTAACCGATGCAACGTTACCTTTCAAGGATGTGAAGGCAACCGTTCAGGCGCCTTCAATCGGTATCGTTCATACCTTTAATCTATTTAACCTTACTTCGCAGGCGCTAGTGGCATTGCCTTATTCGTGGGCGCAGGTTTCGGGTGAGGTGGGTACTCAGTCACGGCGTATTACACGTTCAGGTTTCGCTGATATGAGATTGCGATTTTCAGTACTGGTTCTTGGTGCCCCCGCCACAACCCTGGCAGAGTTAGTTAAAGCGCCCCGTAAGACAGTACTCGGATTGAGTTTAAATATGATTGCGCCAACCGGCCAGTTTTTTTCTGATAAGCTTGTAAACCTTGGAACAAACCGGTTTTCGTTCAGACCGGAAATAGCATTGTCACAACCTTTGGGCAAGCGGTTTCTGATTGATGTTTATTCGGGTGTTTGGTTTTTCACAGACAACAAATCATTTTATCCGGGAAATTCAGTGCGTAGCCAACAACCTATGGGGGCATTCCAGGCACATCTTAGCTATAACATCAGGGCGCTGATGTGGGTGGCATTGGATGCTACCTATTACGTGGGAGGAACATCAACTGTCAATGATACCTACAATGACGACCGGCAAGACAACTCACGAATCGGGGCAACAGCAGTAATGCCTGTCGGTAAACATAACTCAATTAAATTTGCATTTAGTACCGGCGCCATAGTGCGGGTAGGACAGGATTTTACAACCTTCTCAATTGGATGGCAAACATCCTGGGCTCGAAAAACTTCAAAAGAGAACACGCCTGATTGACCCAACACTGTGAAGATGCCGATAAAAGAAACGCCAGGAGACTTTGCCTGCAACGCTCCAGCATTAAGATGATGTTATTTGCTGGAGTTTTTTGTTAATATTTTCCATAAACTGATTTAAAATAGGCTTTAATTCAGTGAATATTTCAACTATTTAAATTCTTATATATATTGGGCCTTAAACTTAAAGAAATGAAAAGACTATTGTTTATTCTATTCATCGCGTCAGTGATTGTGTCATGCCAAAAGAGCAAGGAAAGTACAGAAAACTCAGATGAAGGCTTCATTAAAGAACGGGAGGTTTTCTTTGATAACCTTCAGGACCCGGCTGAGGTAGCTGCTCAATTGCAGGCCACCGCAGTTGAGTTTAATCCTGCTTTAATGAATGATCCGAAAAAATATACTCAATACATGAATGATCAGGTAAAAGCTGCCGCTAATTTAGGCGTGTATCTTTCTGATTTAAACTATAGTGTTGCCTACACGCAAAGTGCTAATACAAAAGAATTATTCAACGCAGCACATGAGTTAAGCAAAGCCGTTGGTATAGAAGCCGGTGTATTAGAATTACTGGCAAAACGTTATGCTGATAACCTCGCCAATAACGACTCAGCAAAAACTGTTATTGAAAACCTCTATGCAAAGGCAACGAAGGATTTACGAGACACTGATCGCGAAAAGCTGGTAGGCATTGCAATGGCCGGCTACCAGATTGAAAATCTCCACCTTGCCTCAGGTGCAATCGAATCTTTTCCTAAGGACATGCTGCCTACTGATGTTCGTATGAATATTCTTGTGCCGATCTTTCAGGTTTTATTGAAGCA
Source organism: uncultured Roseivirgaceae bacterium (assembly GCA_964521255.1). Classification (GTDB taxonomy): domain Bacteria; phylum Bacteroidota; class Bacteroidia; order Cytophagales; family Cyclobacteriaceae; genus ZC4RG29. The sequence continues at coordinate 34,339 of CAZFRM010000013.1, read as the reverse complement.
AAAAAACAATGTGCAAATAACATATGACTATCTGAAATCGATTGCAGATCCTTCCGATCCGGATAAAAATCCAAATTATCCTTATTATGCCAATGCATACCAGGAGCTGATTGATGTATACAATAGGCTAAACGTAGATGAAAAGATAGCTGACAATCAAGGTGATCAATTATTGAGTGATGCAGTGGCAGCAGAACTAAGAACAAAAATAGATGCCATCCGCAATAAGGTTGTATCAGCTGAATAACAGGAATGGACTATGTAAAAGTAAGAGAAGAGGCTGCTTTTTTTGGGCGGCCTCTTCTTTTTTACTCTTGCTACCATTCGCTAGATTGCCTTTTCGTGAACAATTTGAATTTTATTCACAAGTCAGTGAATTTTATAACTTATCATGACGATGAAAAAACTTATCCTCTCCTTTTTTCTCCTTACCAGTTTGACGCTGCATGCACAGGTCTATTCAAATAAGGAAGTCGGAAAAAAAAATGCTGAAGCTATTGATAGCCTGAAACAATCGGACTATCCTTACGCGCTTCCCATTTGGGGTGATAAGGCCACCAAACTGGGATTCAATCTTCCATACTCTGCCGGACTGGGTGTAAACTATATATGGCAAAAATCCGATCTCATAATTGAAAATCTAAAGGTTGGTTTTAACCACGGCCCGATGCAGGATCTAAGTGAGGTAATCAGATTTGATAATGCGGTTTCGGAGGCATCCGGTGTGAACATCAGACCGGATATTTGGTTATTCCCGTTCTTAAATGTCTATGGGATTTTTGCACAAGCCAGCCCCTCCACCACTGTGGACTTTGGCGTGTATGTGCCGGATGCGGATGGAAACTGGAATAATGTGCTCTCCCTTAACTCCAAAGCATCGTTTGAAGCTACAACGATGGGTTTTGGATTGACCCCGACCGTAGGAATTGGAGGAGGCTGGATGGCGCTGGATATGAATTTTACGTGGAATGATATTGCGGAACTTGACAAGCCCGCCTTTGCTTTTGTATTTGGTCCCCGGTTTGGAAAATCTTTTAAACTCAAAAAGCCGGAAAGTAATGTTGCCATTTGGGTGGGCGGTTTTCGTTTAAAACTCAATACAGGAACCGAGGGTTCAGTTCAAATGAGTGATGTCATTGACACAGATGGGCTACAGGCCAGGGTAGACAACGGCATACAAAAAGTCGGAGATATTCATCAGCAAGTGGATACCTGGTGGGAAGGGCTAACCCCCGCAGAACAGAAAAATCCTATCAACGTTGCGAAATATGAAACAGCTAACCGTGCGCTGGAAAGAGCTGGGAATTTCTTAACGGGGCTTGACCAGGCATTAAATGATGAGGATCATGCAACCGTGCAATATTCATTGGATAAACGCCCGAAGGACATGTGGAATTTCATTGTTGGATCGCAATACCAATATAACAAGCATTGGATGGTGCGTTTTGAATATGGATTTTTAGGTTCACGTAATCAAATCATCGCGGGCCTTCAATATCGATTTGGCCTTTAAGATCAGCGAAATAGAATAAGCGTTAGTTTTTATTTTCCCTTTTTTCTTTTGCTTTTCCTGCACCAATTGGTATACCTACCGCCAAATACAAAGATGTATTGTATTGATCTGGTGTTGAATCGTCAATGACAACGTCCACCAGTCCATAATAATAGCGTAACGTTAAGTTCATTCCATTTCCTCCCATTAACCGGTAACCAACGCCTCCGATCAGCCCAAAGTCCAAGGGATGTATCTGATCACGAATATCGACTTTATGTTCAAGGTCATCCTTATCAACAACACTGGCGGAAAAGATATCGTATGCCTTATGGCGAAGGGCCGGCATAATACATCCCTCCACGTAAATATTATTTTTGAATTTGTATTTCAAACCAATGGGTACATTGAAATAATTAATTTTTCTTCTCACCTCACCGTTGGCAAAAACATTATCAAGGTCGGCGTCATTTAATGAATAGACGGGAAGACCTGAGGAACCCAAAGAGGACTTGACCAACACACCTGTATGAATCATAAGGTTTGGATTCTTCGTTTTGATATCGAAGTAAAACCCAAGATTAAAATTGGCTTTCATACTGCCATCCTCCAATCCACGAATGTCTGGAAAGTTCACGCCGCCATCCAGCCCAAATTCAATTTTGCCGGTGTTAAGATTATCCCCTAGTAAGAGAGAGATAAGAACCTGGCCTCTCCCTTGTGAAAGGTTGATGGCTAAAAACAGGATAGTAAGAAGAACTTTCATAATTCTGATCGTTTACTCGTCAAGACCCATGCAAATATGATTAACCGGGTATCAACGATAACATTTCCTTTCAGCAATCTAAAAGTTTAATTATTTTATCTGACTAAACAGATGAAATATTTCCATAGTTGATTTCTTTATATCACCTTTCCACGTCAAAAAACTACCTCACATGAAAAAATTAATCAGTGTTCTTTCCGTTGCCACCATCCTGTTGGCTTGTCAGAAAAAACAAGAGGCTACGGATGATGAGGTTTCTCAAGCTTTTACTATTGAACGGAATGCATTCTTCAGCAACCTGAAAGCTCCGGCAGAGGCAGCGGCACAACTTCAGGCAACATCAGCCGAATTCAATGCCAGCCTTATGAATAATCCGCTGAACTACCCCAGTTATGCCAACGATCATGTTAAAGCTGCCGCTAATCTCGGTATTTATCTTTCCGATCTCAATTACAGTGTTGCTTATAAGCAAAGCGCCAATACGAGGGAGTTGTTCGCCGCTGCTCATGAATTAAGCCGGGCCATTGGTATTGAACAGAACATACTTGAATTTTTATCAAAACGTTATCATGACAACATCGCACAAAATGATTCTGTCAAGACCGTTATCAATGAGTTGTTTGAAAAATCAACAACAGCGCTTCAGGGTACTGCGCGGGAGAAGCTGGTAGGTATTGCCATGGCTGGTTTTCAAATTGAAAACCTTCACCTTGCTTTAGGCGTCATTGAATCGTACCCAAAAGATATGTTACCTGATGACGAACGTACGCAGAAATTAATTCCGCTGTTCAAACTGGTACTGGCTCAAAAGAAAAACGTAGAAAATATTTACGCTTTTTTAAAAACAATAGGCGACCCGTTAAATCCGGACATGAATCCAAACTACCCTTATTATGCTATGGCATTTGAAGAATTAATTAGTGTTTACAACAAGCTCAATGTCGATGAAAAGATCGCCAACAACAGGGGAATTGAACTGATGAATGACGCAGTGGTTAACGAACTAAGCGAAAAAGTAAGTGCAATCCGCACTAAAATAGTGAGTATGGATAGCACGCAATAAAAACCACTCTCTTAACCTGTCATCCTGTCTGCCCGACTACTAGCGGGAAGGGTCGCAGCGCCTGGTTTCCGCGTATGAACCTGCCTGCCGGCATAGGCAGGGGATCCCCCGGAATGAAAGCATACTCCAATCGTTAGTATCCGCTAAGAACATAGCCGTTACTTTCGAAGGGAACATCTTCTTGATGCGATTCTGCAAACCATTGGGAGATCCCCTGCCTACCAATAACAAGAAATTTAATTGTTTGAAGTGTATCGTTTTCCACCCCCTCCCCCCGCCAGCGGGGGACAAGTGTGTGCATGTGAATGAGTGTGTGGCTGGATGTCATTTCAACTTTTTGTGCCGAAGGTTTTCAAACTCAGGACGACAGGTTTAGTAGTGGGTTTTGCTTTGAATTCGTTCTTCGTTAGAGACGTTTTTGAAAGAGATAACTCTCGAAAGAACTCACCATCTTCAACACAATGAATTCTACTGATCGCTTTGAACAGGCTTGAGCCAGGCCATTACCATTTTATATCCAAGTGTTAGTACAATAGCACCGGTAAAAAGACCAATAAATCCGGAGAAGATAAAGCCGCCAATAGCCCCTAAAAACACGATGAGCATTGGCGCAGGGGCTCCCTTACCCAACAAAATCGGTTTGAGGATATTATCGCTGATACCTACAACGATCATCCAAATAGTAAGAAGGGTTGCCGTTAATGTATCTGCAGCACTCCAGATATAAATTATTACTCCTATTGAAACCGGGAGAATCCCGATCTGCACAATAGCAAGGATAAGACAAACCAAAATCCACAATCCTGCAAATGGAACACCTGCAACAACAAGCCCTATACCTGCGAGTATGGATTGAATGACAGCCACGCCCAACACACCTTTAGCAACATTCCTGACGGTTAACTCGGCGGAATCTGCAAGGTGCTCTCCTGTTGCACCTACCAACCTTATCATTAGCGATCGGGCAAAATCTCCGGCGGATTTAGCGTAAGCAAGCAAGACACCACCTATTATTATCGACAACGTAAATAGCAAAATGCCTTTGCCTGTGCTCCTCATCAAGCCAAAGAGACTGACTAAGACCGATTTTACTTCTTCACGATGCCTGGACACCATCTCAGAAAAATCTTTTGAGGCCTCCGACCAATACCCGTAGACTGGTTTTCCAATCAACGGCCAATCCTTAACTTTTTCAGCAGGAGGCGGTATGGAAAGTTCACCAGCCCTATATGCTTGACCTAATTCTTTGAATTCATCAACCGTTGCCAGGAGTAACCATACAGCAGGACCTATAATAAGGAGCAGCAACAGCACCGTAATAATAGTGGCCGACAAACCGTTACGATCCTTTAATTTTCTTTTCAACATTGTATGAAGTGGGTAAAGGGTTACCGCTAATACCGATCCCCATACCAACAGTGTAATAAAGGGTTCAAGAATCTTAAAGCACCACACCAAAAGCAGGGCTAATGCTAATAATTGTATGGCATGGTGCACCACAGGGTTTTGTGGCAACTTATCTGCGCCGGGGTTTTGCTCGGGATTCATATAAATAGGGGTATTTTTGATTTGAATAATTTGGAGAAATTAACATTATATTTCTTACAAATAAATACTTAAACCAGGTAAACAAACTGATTAAAATCAGGTTAATAACCTTAAATAATTTTGGCAAAAATCATTTACTTGCATATCAAAATCAAAACCAATTATATATGAAAAAAATCCTTATTACTGTAGCATCTATGCTTTTGCTGGGGGGATGTTATCCCGGAGGTGCTGAGTATGTAGAAGACGCGGATGTTGTGTACACTACATTCAACGAAGAGTATGACTTTCAAAGCAAGAGCACCTATGCTATGCCGGACAGAATCGTAATCGATGTAGATATCGATGATGGAGACACAAGTTTTGTGTACATGAGAGAAATTTTTGCTGATGACATACTGGCATCTATAGAAGACAATATGGAATCCCTGGGATGGGATCGGGTTGGTATAGACGAAAATCCAGATGTACTTCTTACACCCGCCGCAATTGAATCCACTACTTATTTTTACAGCTATTGGTACGACTGGTGGTACGGCGGCTGGTATGGTTGGTATTATCCACCCTATTACACAATTAGCAGCTACACAACCGGCACGATGGTCATGACTATCTCCGATCCCAGCATGGCAAGTGAAAGTCCAATTAATAAATCGCCTGCCGTGTGGATCTCAGCAGCGAACGGATTGTTTACCGGTAACTACAACATCAACCGGGTAACGGAGAGCATCAAGCAGTCATTTAAGCAATCCCCCTATTTGAACATCAACTAATGCAAATCAACCCATGAAAAAAATATTTTTAATAACATTTATCTGCCTTTGTTCAATAGGTGCATTGTATGCACAAAACAATACGGCTTTCACCTATTCTATTGGATTTGGTACCGGCGATCTCGGTGACTATATCGGCCAGCCGAGCTTCAGAGGCATTACGATTGACTATCACAAAATGGTTCAGCCCAACGTCGGTGTAGGATTCAGTTTAGGATGGAATGTATTTTACGAGGACAAGGCATACGATACCTATACGGTTGACAACGTGTCGCTTTCCGGCAAGCAATACCGCTACAGCAATCACTGGCCAATGCTGCTCACGGGAGCATATTATCTGAAACCAGGCGAAGCGGTGAATCCGTTTTTTGGACTGGGCGTAGGAACGATTTACTCGTTGAGAAATACGAACATGAATTTATATACGGTGGAAGTTGATGCCTGGAATTTTGCCTTACAACCAGAAATAGGTGTTCAGTTTATATTAAATGATGTAACGGCCATCCATGTTGCTGCCAAATATTATAACGGCTTTGCGGCAGGTGGTGATTTAGATACAACACAATCGTATTTCACGTTAAATGTTGGGTTTGCTTTTATAAGATAGCCCCAACGTTACTGTGATCATTTAGGGCGGAGGTTATGATGACTTCCGCCCTTTGTATTTATGGATAGTTGGACTGTCTGAACCGTGACCTGCCGGACGGGCTGGTTTGTAGGATTCAGGGATTACCTTGATTAAGTTGTTTAAGACGATGCCTGCGTTTGATTGGGATTCACTGCCTGCCAGGCATAAGCCACCGGCAAAGCCGTCATCCAGAGTTTCAAAACCTTCGGCACAAAAAGTTGAGATGACATCCAGCCACACACTCATTCACATGCACACACTTGTCCCCCTGTCTGACGGCTATGCCGCTGGCGGGGGTAGGGGGTGGGAAAAGATACACTTCAAACAATTAAATTTCTTGTCATTGGTAGTGGTGGATGTGGGCGAGCTTGTGCGAACAAACCTGCCTGCCTACGCGTTGGACCTGGCAAGGCAGGCAGGTTCGCTCCACGCTTTCCAACACACATGTCTTTGCTTACAATGACGGCTCGTGAAAGGCTGTGAAATTAAGAATCAGTCTTTTCCTCCCGAAAAAGTTTTGAAAAGGGTACTGCGGTTATTCCGTGCAGAAAAATGCTTAGCATTACGGTTAACGTAACAACAGAAATCATTCTTTCATAGCCTTCCCTTCCCAGCCGAAGAAAGGCCATCAGCAAATACAAAACAGAGGCAATTCCCCGTGGACCGAACCAGCCAATAAACCAGACAGTAGGTCGAGGCAATCCTGTTCCGATAAGACTAATGGCAACGGGAATCATACGAATTATAGTAAGGCTTAGCAAAGCATAAACAAAAGAACGCCAGTCCCAATAAGGATAAGACATAGGAACCAGTAACATGCCGAAGAGCAGAAAAATAAAAAGTACCATGGCCTGACTTTCCGCTTCCCCAAACTCCCGAATGGTTTGACGAATCTTTTCCGTTTGTGTGCCTAACAACATGCCGGCAAAGTATACAGCGATGAACCCGTTGCCATGCACCGATTCTGCAAGAGAGAAGGCCAGAATCGCCAGTGACAAAGAGGCTAGTTGTTGAAAGGTGTGATTCATCCAGCTACGTTGGGAAGATACTTCTACCAGCTTTCCTCCAATCCATCCAACTAAACCTCCTATGAGGGGACCGTAAACAAATTGCTTCAGGATAAAGGTCAGCCAATATGCTGTTCCGGTTTCTCCTCCGGACTTTGCTGATAGAATTGCGATGCATATCAGTATAGGTGGTAACGCAATGCCATCATTCAGTCCGCTCTCAACATTGATTGTTTGCCGGACTTTTTCAGGAACCTGCTGACTGGTAACCACTGCCTGACCAAGTGCAGCATCCGTGGGAGAAAGGATAAGCGCCATTAGCAAAAGTATCCAACGATTTTCTTCGGGGAACAATGGTAGTGCGATCAAAGCACCCGCTAGCATAGTTAAGGGAAGGCCAATCCCCAAAAGACGCATGGGTAATCGCCTTTCCTTGATAAGCCGTTTAAGATTGAGTGTTGTGGCATCGACAAACAACACAAGCATAAGGGTGACCTCCGCCAATATTTTGACATACGGAGCTTTCTCTCCTTCTCTTAGAATTTCAATGGGCATAAGGCTGACCAGTATTCCAACCGTTACAAAAACCATGGGCGCGGTAATGGGCGACTTTTCAGCAAGCTTTGAGAAAATTCCGTAGCCAAGAAGAAGTATGGCAGTGAAGAGAATGATTGGGTATTCCGTCATAAGTTACAGTTCAGCATCTCGTTTGGCCATTTCAATTCTAAAATAGCAAGAAATTAATTCTCGAAATCACGAAAGTAACAATACCCACAATACGATCAATGAAGGTCCAATCAATCCTATCAGCAATCCACCAATCCTGAAATCCTTTTGCTCAATAAAACCTGTACTATAAGCAATCGCATTCGGAGGTGTTGAAACTGGCAGGAACAAAGCAGTAGACGCTGATAAGCCAATAACCATTGCAACCTCAACTACGTGGTTTGGTAAGATGGCCATTCCTAACGGAATGAGCACTGTGCTGGTAGCAGTATTGCTCATGATGTTTGAGAATAACATGGTAGTATACGCCAGCATAAAAAAGAAAATGAAATCAGGCATCTCAAGCGCCACGATTCTTCTGGCATATAAATCCAACAGGCCAGCCTGCTGGAGCGCCGTACCCAAAGACAAGCCACCGGCTACTAAGATGAGGGTATCCCAACCCATTGCCCGTATGTCTTCTCCGTTCAGTATTCGCGTAAGCGGCAAAAACACAAGTGGCACAGCAGATACGGCAGCCGCACTTAAATTGTGGATAGGGCTGGTTAGCCAGAGCAACAGCGTAATCGACAGAATTGTGATGACCGTCCAACGCTGCATCGAAGAATCATTGTTGGGTGACTGTTTATCCGATACTGCATCTTTCAATGAGATTGGTTCAACTTTCTTTATGAAAATTTTTACGAGTGCCCACCAGGCAAAAAGAGTAAGGACAATGGTAACAGGAAGGCCGTAAAGAATCCAGTCAATAAAATCGATGGGTCTTCCTGCACTGGCAAGGGCACCGACAACTATGGCATTGGGCGGACTACCGATCAAGGTACCCATGCCCCCTGTCGTGGCTGCTATTGGAATACCCAGGATCAAAGCTTTGCTTATGGGTGATTGCTTTCCTAGTTTTATTAGCAAGGGCATCAGCGCTGCCACCACCATAGCTGTGGTAGCGGTGTTGGAAATGAGCATGGATGCGATCATCGTTATCATCATCATGCCGAATAAAATCCACTTGGGATTGTTGCCACACATTTTCAACGTTAATCGAATAAGGTCGACGTCAAGTTTGGTTTTCGTCATGGCAGAAGCGAGAAAGAAACCGCCAAGCATCAACCAGATTACACTGCTTGAAAATGTGTTAGTATAGATTTTTATATCTACCGGTGAAGAAGTGAATTTTTCGTAGCCAAGTGCATACACGAGAAAAGCGATGATCAGCAATCCAACTGAAAATGGAGGGACTGCTTCTGTTACCCATAATCCAACCGAAAATACCAACAGAAATAATACATACGTTTGTGCTTCTGTAAAGGATGGCTCCGATCCCAGCCAGGTTACCGCAAATGCAAGAAGCAGGGAGAGAAAAAAGTAAACCAGTTTTCGCTTTTTTGCAAGCATAGAATTCACTTTGGTTTTCATTCATCAGTTTGATACAGGCTTAGACGGATTCAAAAACATTTTGTACCGGAGCTGAATAACATTATCGTCACTGTTGAATTCTCCTTCGATTTCATTACGGGAAGATACCAGGGTATATGCAATTTCAAACCGGTTCTTGTAATTCAGGCGGTAGCCTAATCCAATCCTCCCCCGCCTTCTGTTAGCATATCGCTCATCCAGTTGCTCATCCAGCACAATAAATTCTTCGTAGTCAAGAAAGGAATACCACAGGTTATCATTAAAAAGATTTGGCCCATTAATACTTATCCAAATCTCCCCTCTTAGTCGCGTACGATTACTGATGTCCCAATCTTCATCCTCCACCTGCCGGAAATAACGTTGCTGGTATCTTAATATGAAACGAGAATCTATCCGTTTATTTTGAGTGATATGAAATCGAAACCCAACGAGTGGCGCTAATTCAAATGAGGTTGCTCCTTCTTGTTGCAATGTGTAAGCGATAGGCACTTCTGCTGTCAAGTCAAGTCTTGTGAATAAGATATACTCAAAAGTAGGGCTTAAACCAACGTTTCGCCATCGGTCTTCTTTCAATAGCGTTTGATAACCGACTGAAACTTCGAACAGGTATTTGTTTGCAAAAGGATAATCCAATTGAAAATCCAACCAAAGTTGTTCATTACGTTGGGCTTGCGCTGCCGAAAAGTAAAATACCAATAAAGAAATGAGAGATAGTTTTTCAAGGCGAAAAAGCCGGGAATTAATTTTCGTCATCATGTTCAAAGCAGTGTAAGCTGTAACCGGGTTTGAAAGAAGTGCGTCACTCCTTTCAAATTAAATCGGTCGAGAACTCCGTATCCATAGGCCAACTCCAGGCGCACATCTTTGCTGAGGTACCAGTTTACCATAGGTGTAATTCTCCAAAATTTTCCACCCTTTAGTGTGCCTGCATCAAGATCAAGTGTTGACGCCCTGACCAGAACCTCCCAGGCACCGGGCCCCCCTTTGAACACCGGCCTGCTTATCGGTACAAAACCCAATATTCCAATAGCCGTATTGTAAGGCCTGGATTCTCCCGTGATCATATAACTTGCCACCACCTCACCGCCAACAAATACCGGATCATTTGTCTCTATAGAATGAAACCGGTGGGTATAAATTTCGGAACCGAACATCCATGGCCCCCTATTATAATATACTTCAGTACCAAAATGATTGGAATAATTTGTCGGGAAATTTCCTGTATCGATGAACCGGGGCGCAGGATTGGCTTCCGGTCGTGAGCGTAGTCTCATCTCACTATTCACCGGCTCTCCATACCGGTAGTTAATTCCGACATGAAGAACGGTTTTGTTTTCTGGTGAATAAATCGGAAGCCACCCTACCCTTGCGGACGTTTGCCACTTGTATGTAGAAAATGACTGGCTTTCTGAAAGCCAATCTGTATACACGCCCAGGTTCCAGAATATTCGTCGTTCGGGAAGATAGCCCAGCCACTTAATTCCATCAGCAAGAATAGGAATAACGTCTATGGCCATTTGTCTTTCGAGTGTCCAGCCGGCGTAGCCAACCATCACTTTGTTCATTGAAAATCCTTCTTTGGTTCGGCCAACAAAAAATTTACCCCACAGTTCTGGCACATCAACCATCACTCCCGTCTCTCGTACAAACCACGAACGACTGGGCCCATCATACATGACACCAATTTTCCAGGTGATAATTCTTTTGGTCTTCAGCTTTCCACTTGCGGTCACCCGGAAATCACGAACAGCAAAGGCAGGTTCCAGTTCCGTTGCTAAAGAATCCATCTGCCTCTTCCCCTCTTCATTTTGTGAATAGCCCGCAAACTCATAAAGAAAACCACCGCCTAATTTTAATGTAGTGAACCGCCCGGAAAATAACCTCCATCGTTTGTCTTTGGGTTTATCGGAGACGCTATCAGCTTCAACAGTTTCAAGCATTTCGCCCTCCGTACCATCTGGAATTGTTTCCTGGCCAAAGCAATGCTCTGGTAAAATAAAGATTATCACCAGTAAGCTTGCAAGGAGTAATAATCTGGTCGGAGGGTTTTTAATCATTAGCCGGGGTGAAATTTTGTGAAATGTCCTGGGTAAAATTTTACCGAGAGAATTGAACTACGGAAAAAATTAAGAGAATTCAGTCAAGCAAAATGACTGAAAGCAAAAAGGCTTATGTGAAAGTGAAAACGAACTTTACCAACACTAATCACTATTTGCTTTCAGTCATTCTATTAACAAACCTCTTCAACTATAAGATACCAAGCGGTGTGATGAAACCAATTGTAAATCTACCGGTAGTATAGTTATCGACACCAAACCGTTCTTTGGCATAATCGGTGTACTCATACCGTCTGCCTACCCAGTTTGCAAAAAACTTTATGTTCACGTCAGACCACGGATAATATTCCACTGCAGGAATGAATCCCCAGGCGTCGCGGATCTTTTTTTCACCGGTTATATTTTCAGGATCAATGTCACTGTTATTCCACTTGGCAATGTCTAACATACCAACAAATGTTAGAAAGACTTTCGGGTTTACCTGGTAGCGAACATTTATCCAGTGACCGATATATTGTGTATTCGCTAATGCAAACGGGTAAAGGTCGTCTGGTACGGTCTCGCTCACAATTGAGGTTCTGTCAAGATCCTCATCACTCCACTTGAAATCATAAATAAATCTGAATTTTTCGAAATTAAATTCGTTACCTAGAGCGATGTAGTTCATGTTGGCACTGTTTCCACCATCGACTTCTTGTGCTTCATTGAATAATGAATAGGACCAAATGGTTTTTATCTTTCCATCCAGTAAACTTCCACGCCAGTTTGCCACAAATGCTAAAGGTGCTTTTGACTCGGTGAAGTTCGGTTGTTCACCATATAGTTCGTCAAAAGTCTTTGTTCTGGAATCCAGTACCTGAAATGTCCATTGGTTCCGGCTACTGGGCGTGTAGGTAAATCCAACACCAGTGAGAAAGTTATCCGCATATTCGACAATATCCGAATACTCATAAATATCAATGGGATTCCAATCAAATTCCCAGGCACCCCAGTCAGCACACATCTTACCGGCTGAGATACTGAACTTTTCCGAAATGTCGAAACGAAGATAGGCCAGGTCCACCGAGCGGCTCAGGTTGTCGATTGACTCCGCCGTTTGTGCCCGCGTGTATCGGTCTCGAAAACGGAAGTACACTTTTTCGTGAACCTGTCCGCGTACTTCCAACCGGAACTGTTCATTTCTGAATCTTGTTTGGGTGTATTCTCCATCAACAAATTCATTTCGTAAAGCAAAGTTCATGTTGGCAATCATGCTCACATTTTTAAGAAGTCCCTGCTTCGCTTCCGGAATAAGCGTTTTGTAGTACGTCGTATCTCCCACTTGCCGTTCTTGTTTCTGTGCCCACGTTAATGCAGGCAACAGTAAAAACAACAAAAGCCATTTTATACTGATGAATAGTTTCATAACCTTATCGTTTATAACGTCAGTTAATTAAATTAAAATTCTCATTAATTTTTGTCATTACTGTTTCTGCCCTGTTAAAGCAGCAGGGTCCATTAGCTTCTTGATCTCATCTTCAGTCAGTAACTTTTTCTCCCGTATCAATTCAAGAATTCCCTTGCCGCTTTGGAGGGCTTCTTTTGCCAGCTCTGTTGTTTTTTCATAGCCAAGAACAGGATTAAGCGCTGTTACAATACCAACCGTTGTTTCTAAATAATGTTTTAAAACGGCTTCATTAACAGTAATACCGTCGATACAGTTTTTACGGAACAATGGAAACACTTTATAAAAAAGCGCTTGTGATTCCATGATTGAAGTAGCAACCACAGGTTCATACGCATTTAGTTGTAAGAGGCCGTCGCGTGAGGCTATGGTGACCGTGGCATCGTTGCCTATTACTTTGTAACACACCTGGTTCATCAACTCAGGCATTACAGGATTTACTTTCCCTGGCATAATGGAGGAACCCGGTTGAAGCGCCGGTAAATTGATTTCAAAAATTCCGTTGCGTGGTCCGGTTGCAAGGAAAATTAAATCGCTGCTGATTTTAGAAAGGGTAACAGCAAGATTTTTATAGGCCGAAGAGAACATTACAAAGGCCTGCATGCTGCTGGTAGCGGCAATCAGGTCTTTCGGTCCCACTATGGGCTTACCGGTAATTTTCGCCAGTTGTGCTACGCATTTTTCTGCATACCCGGGACTTGCCGTTAAACCAGTGCCAATGGCTGTGGCACCCATATTCACTTCGTATAAATAGACTTCACTTTTACGGAGGGCCTCAATGGCAGCATCGATCTGGGCGCCAAAGGCGTGAAATTCCTGTCCCACGGTCATGGGCACAGCATCCTGGCCTTCAGTACGGCCCATCTTCACCAGGTTTTTGAACTCTTCTCCTTTTTTGTGAAAAGCCTGCGATAACAATTCCGCTTCTTTTACCACTTTGTCATTATGTAATAACAAAGCGATATGAATAGTGGTAGGATACACATCGTTTGTTGACTGCCCCATGTTTAAATCATCATGCGGTTCAATAAACTGATACTCTCCTTTTTTCTTGCCCATCATTTCAAGGGCAATGTTGGCCAGCACTTCGTTGGCATTCATATTGGCTGAAGTTCCGGCGCCCCCCTGAAACAAGTCTGTTAAAAACTGGTCATGATATTTTCCATTCATCACCGCCTGGCAGGCTTTTTCGATGGCGTCCATCCTGTCTTTTTTCATTCTGCCTACTTCTGTGTTGGCACGGGCGGCAGCCAGTTTTACAATGGCGTAAGCCTTTACATAGTCAGGATAAAAATTTGTTTTTACTCCGCTGACCTGGAAGTTCTCAAGTGCCCGGAGCGTTTGTACTCCATAATAAGCATCAAAAGGAATTTGCTTTTCGCCCAACAAGTCCTTTTCGGTGCGGGTTTTTTGTTGTGCCTGTGCGTACGGAATGCTGAAGAGCATCAGCAATGAAAGTATTTTTATAAATCTAATCGTGTTCATTTTTTTGTTTTTTATCTGAAAGTAAATCCCACTGCCCGGATAAACTGCACCCAGATGATGAACCTGGGTGCAATTGAAATCAGTACACCGGTTCAGTAATTAATAGGTGAAGAAAATTTCCTGAAGTTGCTTCTTATCTTTTGTTCTTGTGAGGGCAAGCATTAACAATACCCTGGCTTTCTGAGGAGTGAGGTCATCGGAAACGATAGTGCCCAGTTCGTCATCATTGATCTCATCATGAAGCACCACACGGCCAGAAGGAGTCCGGCTTGCACGGCAAACAATAATACCGGCAGCCACAGCTCTCTTCACTGCATCCATATAGGCTTTATTGAAGTTGCCATTTCCAACACCGGCAATAACAATTCCGGCAACTTTTTTGCTAATCAGCAAATCAATCTGATCAGACGGTGCATCGGCATACATATAAACAATATCCACTCTTGGTAATTGTGTATTGGCTGTTAACGCAATTGGTTTTGGAGGATTTACTTCACGAACAGATGTTGAATAATATTCTACTCTGCCGTCGTACGCCTGGCCAACAGGGCCTGTGTTGGGAGAGCCAAACGCATTTGTTTTTGTTGTGCTCAACTTCATTACTTCCCTTGCATCAAAAATACCTTCATTGAAGCTAACCAGTACACCTTTGCCTTTGCTTTCAGGATTAATAGCTACTGTAATGGCATCATACAGATTTTTTGGGCCGTCCGCACTGATGGCTGTTGCCGGACGCATTGAACCTGTCAGTACAACCGGTTTATCGGAGGGAATGACGAGATCAAGAAAATATGCCGTTTCTTCCTGGGTGTCTGTACCGTGCGTTATTACAATGGCATCCGCTTCGTTCTTTGCGAAAATTTCATTGGCACGAATAGCCAGTTTTTTCCAGATTTCAACGGTCATATCCTGGCTGCCAACAGATGCGATCTGCTCACCGGTGATATTGGCAATTTTCTTTACGGTAGGTATGCTACCGATCAGATCGTCAATTGGAATTTTTCCGGCTGTATAACCAGCCCTGTCTGCAGATGCGCCGGCTCCCGCGATTGTTCCTCCGGTTGCTAAAATTATTACCCTTGGTAATTGAGTCTGAGCCTGAACTTGTATAGTCAGGATCAGGAATGCTAAAATTGAAAGTAACTTTTTCATGTAGATGTTATTTTTAGTTATGGGTGTTTGTTATTTTACTTTTTAAATTCTTAATAGATTATATGGATGACATATTTTTCAGAAGCCTGGGTTATGAGTCGGCGAAGATAATCGAGAGCAATTCATTTTTTAATTTTTTCATACAATTTTTATTTACGGGGTTACATGAGAATTGATTGAAGAAGTAAACCAGCCAGTACCGATGCCGTTGTTGTCACAATGCCAGGTAACATGAAGCTGTGATTGAGAACATATTTTCCGATCCGGGTTGTACCGGTGCGATCAAATTGTATCGCGGTAAGCAGTGTCGGGTAGCCCGGCACAAAGAAGTGGCCATTCACCGCCGGGAAAATTCCTACGAGATATGCAGGCGGTAGACCAAGTGATAGTCCCAGCGGTACCAAAGCTTTTGTTGTTGCGGCCTGAGAGAAAAGCAGTATGCTCAGGGTAAATAATGCAACAGCAAATAACCACGGGTATGACGTAACGATCTCACCCAGCGTATCCTTGATCAGCACATAATTATGATCCATAAACGTAGCGCTCATCCACACGACGCCAAATACGGCAATGGTTGCCTGACCAGCAGATGCAAAGAGGCTGGCCTTGGTTACTTGTGCCGCCGTAGTCTTGCAAAAGAGAATGATGAGCCCGGCAGAGGCCAGCATGATCATCATAATCATGGAAGGCATTTGCACCTGTCCGGCTGCATTTACAGCAAAGCCTGGAGTGAATCCTTCTTTGCCGGAAAACTCTGGCAACAAAGATGGAAATGAGCCGAGCATCACCACACCTAAAACAGCAAGTGCAAAAATTACTACCGATGGAATGGCGCCAGGCTTTAATGTAGCGACAGCATCCTCTTTGATACCTTCGAGATTTTTTGCAAAAGCAGGGTCCTTCATTCTTTCCAGAAACTCAGGATCTTCATCCAGTTCCTTACCTCTTTTCAAAACAAACAAAACGCCCACGATTACGCCTATTAATGTTGACGGGATACAAACCATCAGGATGTCAGCCAGTTTAACACCCGCTGGCGCTAATACGGTTAACAACGCCGCCGAAGCAGCAGATACCGGGCTAGCCGTTATTCCCATGTGTGCAGCCGTTACGCTCATGCTTAACGCCCGTTCAGGGCGAATTCTTTTTTTGATAGCAACTTCTGCTATGATGGGTAAAATAGAATATGATATGTGAGCTGTACCTGCAAATAAGGTGAAGCAAAAGGTAACGAGCGGGCCAAGAATAGTAATTTGTTCAGGTTTGCTGCGAAGTAATTTACCGGCCAGCATTACCAGGTAATCCATTCCGCCGGCGGCCTGTAACGCTGCCGCTGCTGTCACAACACTTAAAATAATTAACATCACTTCCAATGGAGGATCAGACGGCTCCATGCCGAATACAAAAAGCAAAATGAGCAGACCGATCATACCCATTACCCCCAGACCAATTCCAGACATGCGTGCTCCAATAAAAATGCATGTCAATAAAACGAGGAGTTGAATGAGAATCATCGCAGTAGATTTTTAAGCATATATTAAATTTAGTCCAATGGCTTGAATGTGGATGTCAGTTGTTCGATGTGTAGGATGGTTAAGTGTCTCCTGGTATAATCTCTATTCACAATTGTGAAACCACGAACACTGGGAAAGAAATTTTTTAACAGTGTAGCTAGGGTTAAAGTTATCAATTTCCTATAATTTTTCATGACCAATTTTTATTAAGCAAAATAAATTTAACCACGGTTAATTCCCCTCATTCTGATTCTTATCAATTGATAACCTGATGTTTATCACCCTAATGATTTATTAAATTTGATTCCATAGACGCAACAAATTGTCATTATCTAAATTTTTCATCTCAAATAACTGAACATCTGCCCACTTTTTACTGATAGCATCGGTGTAGAATCCAAAGTTTTGAAAGCCCTCCTGAATCAAATTCATTATTTGTTTTAAAAGCTATCAAGTGTCTGCGATGCATAAGGAACATAATCAACCAAATAAATACCATGAGAGGAATTAGAAAGAACGCCAAAGGGTTAAATCTCTTAAAGCCGAAAATTAATTCTATCCCATTCCTGTTCTTTAATCCAGTGAAAGAACTGGTCGACCCCATGACCAAGGACACTCCTGTAGTTAAAAAAGCTATGATAGTAAGTAAATTTTCCATGGGATCTTTCAGGCTTGGCAATAATCTAACAACCAAGTACCCTTTTCGGTTTTCGTATTAAATGAATTTGATCATATCTTCATTAACCAATGGGTTTCTTATCAAATGCAAGGCAGTTTAATTTTGAGAAATGAGCGCAACAAACGAATAAGCACTAACCGTGTACGTTACGCCGGGAATTTCTAAAGCATTTTCCAAGCTACAAATATCGTCTGGTGATTCCAACGAGGTATCAATCCAGCGTTTCCAGTTATGAGATTCTGTATTTAATTTCGGGAGCGCAAAGTTAAGAGGCGCATTATAGGAATTGATCATATAATGTATATTGATTTTACCGCTAAATGAACGTATTGTTAACGCAATACTATGCGAGTGATCAGACCAATCCGGCTTGTTTATAGCCACGCCATGCCAGGTCATGGTAGCTCTTTCCAACATCTGTTTAAGGTTCATACTATACTCCGCCTGAGCTGAATCTCTTTGGAGCCGGAATTCCAAAAGCAATTTTATAAATCGAAAAAGGGAGCTGTTTTTTTGGGTCAAACTCCAATCAAACCATGAAAGCTCATTATCCTGGCAATAAGCATTGTTGTTACCTTGTTGCGTTCTTCTTACTTCATCACCCATCAGTATCATTGGCGCCCCTATCGACAACATTGTAATGGCCAGGAAATTCTTGATTTGCCTGATCCGGATTGACTCAACTAACGGATCGTCTGAGGGACCTTCTATGCCACAATTCCAACTTAGATTATCATTGCTTCCGTCCCGGTTTTCTTCACCATTCGCTTCATTGTGTTTTGTATTGTACGACACCAGATCGTTTAAAGTAAAACCATCATGACAGGTTATAAAGTTGATGCTTTGTTCAGGCTCACGGTTTTCATGACTATATAAATCAGGACTTCCCATCGTTCGCATGGCAAACCGCGATACAGCACCGTTGTCTCCACGCACAAAACTTCTTACATCGTCCCTGAATTTTCCATTCCATTCTTTCCAACTGTCGCCTATAAAACTTCCTACCTGGTACAATCCGATATCCCAGGCTTCTGCGATAAGTTTAGTTCCCGCCAACACCGGATCGGATTCAATGTCCCACAATACCGGAGGATTTTCGATGGGCCTTCCCTTATTATCACGTGTTAAAATAGAGGCCAGGTCAAAACGAAATCCATCCACGTGCATTTCTTTAACCCAAAAGTGCAGGCTGTCAATAATCATTCTGCGCACAATAGGATGATTGGCATTTAACGTGTTGCCCGTGCCGGTATAATTGACATACTGTGATTTGTCCATTTCTAACGTATAGTATATGCTATTATCTATCCCCTTAAAGCAATAGGTGGGCCCCAAATGATTTCCTTCAGCCGTATGATTAAAGACCACATCGAGAATTACCTCTATTCCTGCCCGATGGAGCGCCTTCACCATGTCGCGAAAATCATTAAGAACACCTGCAGGATCGGCACGCGTACTGTACCCCTGGTGGGGCGCGAAAAAAGAGATGGGGCTGTACCCCCAGTAGTTTACCAAGCCATCGGGACAATCTTGCGGATCAAATTGAAATACGGGAAGGAGTTCAACAGCTGTGATCCCTAACTCCACCAGGTAGGGTATTTTCTCAATCAGTCCGCAATACGTGCCTCGCTTTTCTTTTTCAACACCTGAATTTGGATTTTTTGTGAACCCACGTACATGCATTTCATAAATAACAGTTTGTGCAAATGAATGCCTGGGGTGTTGATCTTCATTCCAGTCATAGCCTGATAAATCGCATACCACACTCTTTAAAGAAGGTACAACTGCCTTACCTGGTTTTGTAAAAGATGCACGACTAAAATTTTTGGGAATTGCCACTGCTTTGGCATAGGGATCCAGGAGAATTTTTTCGGAATCAAAACAATGTCCATTGGACAGCTCATCTGGTCCCATAACCCGGTAACCATAAAGCTGTCCCGCTTTTACCGATGGAACGAATACATGCCAGTAATGATATGTTCTGTTAATAGCAGGATTTAACGAGACAATTTGTTGCGGAGCAATGTCTTCGGCAGTATCAAAGAACAGAAGTTCGACCTGCTTTGCATTTTTTGAAAACAAACAAAAATTAACGCCATCCGCTTTTAAGGTTGGCCCTATCGGAAAACTCTGACCGATGAGGGGTGAATTCCCTTTGGCTTTCATAATTAAATAAACTATGGCAACCTAACTCTCTTTCTTACTATTAAAAAATGACGAATGTCATTTTTTGATAAAACTACTTTGAACTATATTGATCTGCAGAACGTAAAAAAAAACACTATCATGAGCAAGTTCGACGCCTCTCTGAAAAAATATCTTGACATTTTCGCCAACCAGGAAATGTATTTTGTGAATGACCTGAGAAATATGGAATTGTTTCAGAAGATCCCACTTAATACAAACGCTGAGGATATCCAAACCAAGCTCAGCGCCATTAACGATTCAGACGTCAGGCACAACGCCATTATGGACGACGTGATTGCTCATATCCTCAACTTGAATATTGATGAAAGGATTAAAAAGAATGACCTTACCGTTGTAGAAGACATCGCACATATTAACGCTAAAGGACAATCATTCAACCTGCTTCACTTCGCTTCGGTCTATTGCAATTTTCATAAGCCTGAAGTCTTCCCGGTGTATAGCGAACAACACATCGATTTTTACCGGCGATACATCACTGAAAATAAACTTCCTCTTGATCCTGAAAAAATCAACACGTATGATGTTTTCTCCAAAGCCCTCAATGACCTGGTGGAACGTTTGGGAATAACCGGTAAAATGAATTACTTACAACTCCGGAAATTCGGATGGCTATATGCTGAAAGTGTTGTAAAGGAATCCAATACTTGAAAGGTTCTGTCCACATTGCCAGGCTGGGGTTACTTTATCGTGTTGTACGAACGTAAAACCGAAGGCTGGCGGTAGTTCTTCTTTTCTCAGCCGGTAAAGAAATAATATAAACCAACTGCTATTCAATTTTATTCCTGTTACTTTTGAATTTAAACCAGTGAAAGATCAAGAAACACTTAAATCATGAAGAACAAACTAATCCAGGCGGCATTATTATCATGTGTTGTATTTTTAATGGTAGCCTGCAATACGAAGAAAGAAGAATTGGCTGCTCCCGTGATTGATAAAGAACAGATCAAAAAAGAAATTCAAGCCAAGGAAGATGAATATGCCGCAGTTTATAATTCAAAGGAATTGAAAAACATAGGGTATTATGCTGATGATGCAATCGTCTTTGCGCAAAACAAAGAGCCTTTTGTAGGCAAGGAGAAAATTATAGCCTATTTACAAGAGGGCATTGAAGCCTCTTCTGAAGGCAATACTATTTCATTTGTAACCAAAGAAGTTTTTGTATCCAATGATGGGAACCAGGTTGTTGAAACTGGCTATTTCAAATTAGCTGACTCTGCCAATGTTGCCATTAATACAGGAAATTATATGGTCTTATTTGAAAAAAGAAATGGAACCTATGTAAGCGTCAGGGAAATGAGCACCTCTGATCTGCCACTTGAATAAGACATGCATATTTTCAGACGGACTTTGTCGTTTGCTTATTTGATTTTTCGACACGCTGAAATGTTATGTCTCTCCGGCTCGTTTAAGTTTCACTCCCGATCAAAAAAACTTTCAGGTCCAGTGTAAAGTTTCAAAATAAAAACAATCTATTATCGCCTTCCGCCGCCTCTTCCTCCACCACTAAAACCGCCGCCACCTCTGGAACCGCCGCTATAGCCTCCACCGCCGCTAAAACCTCCGCTTCCCCTGGAACCGCCACCACTGTAGTTGGATGCTCCGCTTGAACGTTGTCTGGATTGTTGAGTATTATAGCTACTTGACTGACGCGATTGAGTGTCTGTCCGCCTGGGGCCTACGTCTGACTGCCGTGTAGAAGGTGATGTTCCTTCCCGGGTCGCTGGTCTTGTAGATGCTCCCGTTGATGGTCTTGTAGATGCTCCTGTCGATGGTCTTGTAGATGCTCCTGTCGATGGTCGGGTTGATGCCGCATTTCCCCCCCGGTTGTAGCTGCCATTCGCTTTATTATGGTTTACCGTATTAGACCGGTTTCTTGAATTATTATTGTAATTGTTATAGTTATTACGATTGTTAATTATGACTGTATTACCATGACCATACCCATACCCATGATGGTGGTAATATGAATGATGGCCAATATAGATGCCAACGGCCATCACTGCAAAGGGTGCAAAATAGGGCGGATAGTACCCATAATAATAAGGCGGAACATAGGGAACATACGCAGGAGAGTAAACATACTGCACAATAGGGGTTGACTCGACCACTACCGTGGTAGTTGCTGCAGGAGTACTAACAATTTTAACGGTGTCGGGGCCGGTGTATCCGGGATTTGCCGTAACAGCAGGTGTTACAGTCTCATTCAATTCGACAATATAATCTTTGCCATACAAATCCGGGTCGCCTACAATCTGCATCGTGACTTTTTTGTCTTTGTCTTTTGATACTAAGATAACGGCAACATCTTGTGTTTCCGTCTTACTCACGGCAACCTGAAGTATAAACGTAAAGTCATCACCATCTTTCTTCGTCACAACCTTTATGAAATCAACTTTTTCATCAACATCTAAATCCAGGTTATTTATTCCTGTTTTTTCAAGATTTAATGATTTTTCGAATTCTTCAATGGTCTTTGACTTTTGAAAAAGATCCAGAACGGCATAAAGATCAAGGTTGTCTCCAGGCAAGCCGAGTAGTGTGCTATCACCCGCGGTTTGCGAAAAAGCAGGCAGGCTGAAAAAACTCATTACGATTACGAAATATGAGAGAAGATAATTTTTCATAAAAAGCAATACGTTGGTGCGACGATTCATCTGCAATCTAGCGAATATTATTACAACACGCTGTCCTATTTAATCATTCCGGAACGGCTTGTCAGCCAAATCAAAATTTTCCAGGGGTTTGAACTGAAGCAAATCCTTTATTTAAATACAGGCATGTTCCGGCATCAATATTTTCGATAATTATTGTGTAACAGGCTAAACAACAAATAACAATAAACTGTTTTTTTACCGAATTGAATATCTTTGGGCAGTATCAAATTGTTGGTGACACAATGTCTATATACAAATTACTCCACTACTACAGACAATGAAAAAAAAGAACATCAAATCGCCAAAAAGACTTACACCACAACAATGGGAAAAGGCCTGGCAGCTTCATTGGAAAAAAGCACAGTTAGACTATGAGCTTCCGGAAGCAAAATACAAGTCCACGCTGGCTGAACATGATTTCTTAACACAGCGAAGAACAGCAGAAAAAGAAAAAGAGCGTCTTGC
The DNA here is from genome assembly GCA_964521255.1 of uncultured Roseivirgaceae bacterium. GTDB lineage: Bacteria > Bacteroidota > Bacteroidia > Cytophagales > Cyclobacteriaceae > ZC4RG29. The sequence continues at coordinate 11,265 of CAZFRM010000013.1, read as the reverse complement.
CCGTATCACCAAAGAATTTGAAATGGGTTTTAAAAAACTGGGAAAGTTGGGACCGGCTGTTACGGTATTTGGCTCAGCACGATTTAAACCCGGAGAACCTTACTATGAATTATCGCGACAGGCCGGACATGTATTTTCAAAAGCAGGTTTTACCGTGCTAACCGGTGGAGGTCCCGGCGCAATGGAGGCCGCCAATCGCGGAGCGCATGAAGCCGGTGGTCCTACATACGGTTTGAATATCATTCTTCCTCATGAACAACAGCCTAACCCATACGTTAATGAGAGTTTTGAATTCAATTACTTCTTTGTAAGAAAGGTTATGCTTGTAAAATACTCCTGCGCTTATATTGTAATGCCTGGAGGGTTGGGAACACTGGACGAGTTATTTGAAGCTGCCACACTCATCCAATGCCACAAGATCGGTCCGTTCCCGTTAATCCTTGTTGGTGGAGAATTCTGGAGTGGACTTCGCGATTTTATTTCCTACATGGCGTCGCAAGGGGTTTTTACTCCCCAAGAAATCGGTTTTTCACGAATCGTTGAGACACCCGAGGAAGCTGTGGAAATGGTTTTGAAAAGTTTACCTAAAAGTTTTTCATCTCAATTGAAGCCCATCAAGGAATCGCCTAAACCAAAAAAGAAATAATCCAACCTTAATACTTAAACGATCCAATGAAAATAAAAATCTTCGGCGCTGCCGGTGGAGAAGTAACCGGATCAGCTTATCTCGTCCAAACCGATAAAGCCGCAGTACTTATCGATGCCGGAATGTTTCAGGGAGGAAAAGCATCAGAAGCAAAAAATAAGTTGCCTCAGGGAGCAACTCCTGACAAGATTAATGCGGTGTTGCTAACACATGGCCACCTTGATCATACCGGGCGCGTCCCCTTACTAATCAAATACGGATATAACGGTCCCATTTACAGTACACGGGAAACCCTGCAACTGGCTCAACTTATTTTAGAAGATTCCGCACGACTACAAGTGGCGGATGCTATGCGGCAAAACCGGAGACATTGGAAAAAGGGAATGCCTGTTTTTGAGCCGTTGTACAATACCGAGCATGTTGAATACATGAAGGAATTAGTACGGCCTGTAACGTTTGACACCATCGTTCAAGTTGCAGAAGGTATAACGGCAAGGTGGATTGGTGCAGGGCACATGCTGGGTTCCGGAAGTATCGAGCTTACGGTTAAAGAAAATGGAAAAACCAAAATCGTTGTTTTCTCTGGCGATCTGGGCCCAACCACTCTTCCGTTGTTGAAGCCCTTTGATCATTTTACAAAAGCGGACCTTGTTTTTTTGGAATCGACTTATGGCGATCGTGATCATAAATCGTACGATGAGACCCTGCAACAATTCGAAAGCATTATAACCGAAGCCTATGCAAACGGTGGAAAAATGTTGGTTCCCACTTTTGCCATCGGACGCGCCCAACAAATCATTTATCATCTGGCCGACATGTTTCACGCCAACAAGGTGCCCCCCTTTCCTGTTTACCTTGACAGCCCCATGGCACTCAAGGCATTCATGGTGTATCGTGATCACCAGGACTTGCTTGATGAAGAGTTTCAGGAACTCAAGCGGAGAGGTGTGTTTCCCCTGAACGAAAAGTATTTTATACCAAGCCCGTCTGCAGATTCGTCTAAAGCATTGAATTCAATTAACGGACCCTGTATGATTTTAGCCGGAGCGGGTATGTGCAACGGGGGAAGAATTCTCCATCACCTTGCACACAATCTTGAAAATCCCAAAACCCATGTGCTGATTGTTGGCTATCAGTCTTATGGCTCAATCGGCAGACGATTAGTAGAGAAAGCTCAAAAGATTTCAATATTCGGAGAAGAAAAAGTAGTACGCGCAAAAGTGCATACCCTGAATGGTTTCAGCGCACATAGCGGACAAACCGATTTATTAAAATGGTTTTCATTTCTGGCGCCGGCAAAACCAAGAGTAGTTATTACGCACGGTGAAGACGGTCCCCGTAAAGCCCTTGCGGATTGTTTGAAAAAGCAATTTAAAATCAATGCAACGTTGCCAAAGATTGGCGAGAGCATCGAATTGTAAAAATTTAATATCAGGAGTTATCCTAATCGCTCTTAATTTTGTTAATAAAAGTAATAAGATGAATTAAAGTTCTGATCGTTAACGACTCAGCTTTCGTAAATTCACAGTACCAATTTAAAACTTACCCTATTTTATATGAAACTTTTAATAAAAAAACGCTCGTGGTTACCACTACTCTTCTTTCTGACAATAGCAGCTGCATATGGGCAGAAACCGTATTCGCTTAAATCGCATAAAATGACTATTGATGGAACTTCCTCTTTACACGACTGGACTTCAGATGCAACAAAATTGGAATGGAAAGGAATTGTTTACGTAGAAGAAAATAAAGTTAAAGAAGTAAAGGATGTAACGATTAGCATTCCTGTTAAATCCATTAAGAGCACGAAAGGTAAAACCATGGATAATAAGACCTATGAGGCCTTTAAATCCGATAAAAATCCAACAATAATTTATAAGCTCACTGAAATTACTGACAGTGGTGGTACCCTGAAGGCTGTCGGTACACTCACAATGGCCGGTGCGACAAAAAGTGTTACAATGGATGTTGACGCAAAAGTTCTGGCGGGTGGCGAAGTTCAATTCACAGGCAAACAAAAATTAAATATGGAAGACTTTAAAATGGATCCTCCCACAGCAATGATGGGCACCATTAAGGTAGGACCTGACGTCACCGTAAATTTTGACTTAACCGTTACACCCTCAAAATAAAAAATATGAAATCGAAAAATCTTTATATAACCTGCGCATTGTTCATGCTTACCGTATCCGTTGGTTGGGCACAGCAGACCATTCAATACTTTAGACCTAATGATATGAGGGGCCTGAATGTTTTTGAAACCACGAAAGAAGATACGGTGGGATTTGATAAACTTAAAGTCAGGGTTGGCGGCGCCTTTGCCATGCAATATCAAGGTATCGACCACGAAAATGAGGCTGATAATCTCGTTGAACTTGCAAACAATTTCAATTTACCAACGGCCAACCTGGATTTAGACGTCCAACTATATGATGGGGTAAGAATGCATTTGCGTATTTACCTCTCATCCCGTCACCACGAAGAAACGTATGTAAAAGGAGGATACATTCAAATTGATAAACTGGACTTTATAAAAAAAGATTTTCTATCAGACTTCATGAGCAAGGCCACAATTAAAATAGGTCAGATGGAAAATAATTACGGCGATACACATTTTCGCAGGACAGACAATGGACATGCTTTGTACAATCCTTTTGTTGGTAATTACATAATGGATGCATTTACCACAGAGATCGGTGGTGAAGTCTATTACCAGACGAACGGCTGGCTGGCCATGCTTGGCGCTTCCAACGGTCGCCTGAATCAAAGTGTGACAAACACTACATCAAAAGGCGCTTTGCTGGGCAAGCTGGGTTACGACAAACAAATTAGTACAGATCTGAGATTCAGATTAACAGGATCATTTTATACCGTTAATAATACAAGCCGCACCTATCTTTATGGAGGCGACAGGGCTGGCTCGCGTTACTATAGTGTTATGGATGTTGACGGTGGAACACCTAGTGATTTTAGCGGAAGAATAAATCCGGGTTTCAATACCGATATGACATCCATTATGATTAACCCTTTCATAAAATACAGAGGGTTGGAGTTCTTCGGTGTTTTTGAGAGTTCATCCGGGAGAGATGATGCTGTCGATGTTAGTTTTTCAGGAGACAGAACCTGGACACAGATTGCGGGCGAGGTATTATATCGTTTTGGATCTAAAGAACAGCTATATTTCGGTGCCCGATACAATGTAGCCAGCGGCCAATTACCGGGCCAGGAAAATGACAAAGTAAATGTGGACCGGTTTAATGTGGGCGGGGGCTGGTTTATGACAAAAAATATTCTGGCAAAGCTCGAGTACGTCACTCAATCGTATAAGGATTATCCTTCAGGTCAGTTTGAAAACGGTAAGTTTAGTGGCCTTATGATAGAAGCCGTAATTGCGTTTTAGAAATACAAGCCTGTTAAAAATAATAATTGACTTACAAAGTTGCTCTTCAGTTTTTCCGTACCGCCGGAGTATTTATGCTTTGGTTGTCAATGGGCTTTGCTCCTGTTGAAGAAAACGGCGTTGTGCAACACCTGGTCGTACAGCCGGAAAGTACAATTACAATTGATGGAAAAACCAATGTAAATAAATTTCGTTGCGCCATTGATCGGTACAGCGGTGTTGATACCCTTGTACTGACAGTGGTGGATGACGCCAGAGTGGTTTTCACAAAAGGTGCAGTGAGAATTCAGGCTTCTGGCTTTGATTGTGGCATGAATGCGATGACTAAAGATTTTGTAAAAACAATTAAGGCAGATAAATATCCGTTTATTGTTATTGAATTCTTATCCTTTGAAATCGTGCCTGAGTATAGTTCGTCAGCGGAAAAGTTCAAAGGCAAACTGAAATTATCATTGGCTTCTGTGCCCAAAACCGTCGAGGTCAGGTTTAGCCTTGTAAAAGATGACCAGGGTAACGTACACTTAAAGGGTGGCCATAATTTTACATTCTCTGATTTCAACCTTGAGCCGCCAGCGAAGATGATGGGCCTTGTACAGGTCGATGAAAAGCTTAAGGTTAATTTTCACCTTGTTTTGAAACGGATATAAAAAAAGAAACGAACATTGACTTATGATTCACGGATACAAACAAAAACTGGTATCAGGCTTAAGTTTACAACGCTGGTTAAATACATTCTTGTAAAAACATCGTTAGCCGATCGAATTGGAAATGTGTATCAGCGCAATGACAATGGAAACTGGAGTCAGCGCGATGGAAACCAATGGAACAAACACAGCAGCCAGCGCAAATGGATCGTGATTATCAGAAGCGGTAACGCAGTGCATAACAAAATTCAAACTTTCAGCAAATGAACCGCGGTGGCAACCTCGGAGGAAGTTATCGTGGTGGTGGTGGTGGAATGAGAGGTCGTAGGTAGACGTAGGCGTTCATAACGTATGGACTATCAAGAAATATTTCAACACCTTCCTATCATGGGAAGGTTCGTCATTATCTTCGGTCTCATTGTTCTCTTACCTAAACTGGCGGAAAAAATTAAATTGCCCGGTGTAGTAGGACTCATAGGCGGAGGAATTTTATTAGGCCCGCTACCATAGTTGCCTACAATTCGTACAATGCAGAAGGTGAGCGCCTCTTGAGTGAAACGTTACTAAATGGTGTTGTTGTTCTGGTAGTAGTAACTTCAATACTAGGCCCGATCCTGACGAGACGATATGGAGCACAGTTGGTTAAAACAAAGCAAGCAGAAACGACTTAACAAATTCAAAAGCCAACGGAAAGCCCTAACAAAACAAAGGTATCATCTGTGCCGATGTTGTACCAATAAGCAGACAACTCCCAGCGCTTTAAGCCTGCACCAACCAAAAGGCCGCGTTGAACTTCAAGCTCAGTTTGATAAACTCTTGTTCGTTGTCCGCTGATTCCAAACCACAGCCAGTCATTCGGAGAATAGGTAAAGTCCGACCACATGTAAAAGAAATTTTCAATTTCGAAATCAAACATGTATTCCGACTCGCTGTACAATTCAAATCCTTTGTAGCTCAATGTCATCTCCAAACCAGGAGCGATACCGTTAGCAAGGCCGGCTATTCCGCCGATCATAGGAGTAAAGGTATATTCGAATTCATTACCTCCACTGATATTGTAGCCAACCCAGGCGGAGAACGTTTCCAGATCTTCATAGTTGTAACGGGCTTCGAGGTGTAGCTTGTTTTTATCTGCCTTAAAAACAGGAAGGATAAAAAAATCTTCCGGTATAAAATAAAAATTAACTTCAGTACTAAATTCCCAACCTGAAGTTGAGTCCGTTTCTTCCTGTGCAAATGCAATTGAAAGGCTCAGGATGAAGGCTATGCAAAAACAACAAAACTTTTTCATCCGCCTAATGCCATTGTTAGTGCCACCAATAAAACACCAATAAGCATATAGATTGTTGCTGTGATAATCCTTGTGAATCCTGCGTACCCGGCCAGTATGAATCCGCCAACAAATAATAGGAAAAGAGCAACCCCATTAGAGGCGCGCATAGCCACTACTACATCATCCAGAAAGGCGAAGGGAAGTGCGACAGGAAGTGTACACAAGAACACAAGCAGAAAAATCTGAAATCCGGCAAGGATGTCATGACCGGTTAGCAAATTCCTTTTCGATGGCACAGGTAATTTTTTTAACCGCTCACTCAACTGATCAAGCTCTTCATCTTTCATGAGTCCCGTTATAACCGGCTGTATTTCGTCTTTCAGAATTTGGCGTGAGGCCGTAACATCGGTGGAGCCTGCTATTTTTTTGATTACCGTTAAATTATGTCCCCGCTCCAGCAAAACATTCATCAGGTACATAATAGCATCCACAAATCCCCAGGCAAGATTACATCCCAGGGCTGCCCATAACAAGTCACGAATCTCCTGTCGTCCGTCTGTTGCTACACTGATGGTTCCTGTAAAAGTCAACACCATGATCAGTCCGAATAACACTTCAGATATCCGGTCAATGGGATTCAAAACCGCACCTTCTTTGACACGATTCTTCCAGAAACTCTGATCCTTTGTCATACAGTAGGAATAAAATATAACAACATGCCCATGATCAGGTACACCATAATTAACTGAACCCCTTTATACCAGTTAGACCGACCATCACCGGCAACCATCGCCGCAAGAATTACCGAAAGGAACAAGGCAATAATCAAGGGTCGCGGAAAAGTTAAATTCAATTGTTCAGGTCCCACGAATGTGCTCAAAAGAACCAACACCGGAGCAATAAACAAGGCAATCTGTATCGAACTGCCTAAGGCAATACCGATACTGATATCCATTTTATTTTTAGACGCCATGGCTACGGCGGAAATACTTTCGGCTGCACCGCCGACTATTGACAAAAATATCACGCCTATAAATACGCTCGACATGCCCAAAACTTCTCCCGTTTCTTCCGCAGCGCCCACCAGCACTTCGCTCATAAAGGCAGCTAACACCGATGCCAGTAACAACGTTACCAGGGAACGGGAAAGAGACCAGCGATTTTCATGTTCTTCTCCATGCCCTCCACCTTCACTTCGAAAAAAGTCAGGATGGGTCTTGATCATGAAAAAGAGATACAGTATATAACCAGTAAGGAGAACGACTGCCAGGCTTATATTTAAGATATTTTCATTCCCTGTTACAACCCGGTCGGCAGTAAGAATATGAAAACCGCTGGGAATAGTCAGGCTAATGACTGCTATCATCATCATTGAGCTATACACGCGAACACTCGTGGGATTGTAATCCTGGTTGTGAAATTTCGAACCCCCAACCAAAAATGACACGCCCATAGATAATAACAAATTGGCCAAAATTGCTCCAGCCAATGACGCGAGCACCATTTCATGCAACCCTGCCTTCAATGCAACAACAGCAATGATCAATTCCGGAAGATTACCAAAAGTTGCGTTAAGCAAACCGCCTACAGCATCACCGGTATAGGTAGCCAGATGTTCAGTAGAAGTGCTGATCAGCCGGGCAATAGGTATAATGGAAAGGGCGGCTGAGAAGAATATTAAAGGAGCTGAAGCATGTCTGTATTCTATTAGCAGCGTTATTGGAATAAACAGGAAAAGCCAGTGAATGCCAGGCTTAAGCAGGTTTCGCATATGAGGTAGGTTTAAATAATATAGGATTAAGAGGTCAGTTTAATGAAAGATAGGATATCGGCGAAGATTATGAATAATATTTTTTTCTTGTCTGGTGAAATTTCTATGATAACCTAAGCATTTAAAAAATATTCCCTACATCATGCCGGGAAGGTAAAGCAATCAACCGTTAAGGGAATACATCCATTGCACGCCCTGTATCCCTAAAGGGCCAGCGCGCTGTGGTTCTCCCCTGCCTATGCCGGCAGGCAGGCTTCAGGGAGTTAGAGGGCGAGTGGTGGCTTAACTTAATGACATTGCCCGGGGTTTCAAATCTTAGAAGCAGAATGGACCGGGAACTAATAAGTTTTATTAAGGGCAAATAAAATTTTCTAAAGATGTGTGTGACAACATCAAACAAAACCCTATAATTATGTGTTTAAAATTTGGGGTTTTAGCCCGGGTAAAAACAAAATTAAAAATTGGACAAATCACAACTTATGAAAAACTCCTGACTCAATTATTGCTGACATTGCTTTCGCATGGGACCCGATTAGGTTTGCGATGCCTTACGCCTGAGAGACGGATGAATGAGAAGCTCAATCATACCTTGCATCAAATGTTGGCTTTGTATTTTCAAGAGGATTCTGAAGTTTAATTAAAATATTAACTTGCGCCGTGTCGAAAAGAAGTTCACAGATCAGGAGTAAACAAATGATAAGTAAACTGTCGTGATCTGTGGTCAGTCACTGTGAACCTTAAAAAATTCAATCCGAACTAAAAATCAAATTACTATGAAATCATTTTTATTTATTTTCCTTGCGGTAGCTGCAGTAGCATGCAGTTCCATTCAGACCAGTTACGATTATGACAAAACGGTAGACTTCACCGGGTATAAGACTTATGCCTATACGCCTGAAGCTGCAAATTTTGGACCCTATCAATTAACCGGAGACCGGATAATAGCAGCTATTGATCGTGAGATGGCAGAACGAGGTTTTACCAAATCAGATAACCCGGATGTATTAATCGATATTCGCGCAAAGCTGGAAGAAAAGCAGGATGCAACAGCCACTACCACCGGAACCGGCATGTATGGTTATGGAGCGCCATACCGGTATGGTTACGGGGGGGGATTCACTACAACTCAAATTAATGTGAACGAGTATACAGAAGGCACGTTGATCATTAACATGGTAGATAAGGAAAGTGATAAACTGGTGTGGCAGGGTCGCGGTACAAAAACACTCAACGAAACCGCATCACCGGAAAAAAAAGAAACGAATATTAATACCGGAGTATCCATGATATTCGATAAATATCCTGTTAAACCAGCGTCAAAAAAATAGTCCATTGCATTTTACCCATCAAACAAACCCAATAAATAAACACTTATGAAATATCAAAAATTATTCAAAACCGGAGCCATTCTTTTCACATGCCTCTTAACTCTTTCTGCTTACGCGCAATCAAATAAAGAGGAGGTAAGTATTATTCAAAATCTTTATGGCATGGAGAAGAAAGAAGTCATAAGGCAAGTGATGGATCTTACCGATATCCAGGCCTCTGGTTTCTGGCCTATCTATGATGAGTATGAAACGGAAAGAAAAAAGCTTGGTGCAGATCGAATAGCCATTATTAACGATTATATAAACAGTTATACTACTCTTACAGATGCCAAGGCTGACGAACTTATTAACCGCGTTTTCAAAAATGATGCAGCTTTGGATAAGTTGCAAAAGACTTACTATGGAAAAATAAAGAAGGTGCTTTCTCCTTTAAAGGCTGCTCAATTTACGCAGGTAGAATCGTATTTACAGACGGCCATACGTTCTGCGGTCTCAGAAGAATTGCCTTTTATTGGAGAGTTTAAAAAATAATAGAATTTAAGAATTACGATTAACAACAAGCAGTGGACAATAGTTTGAAGGTGTCCACTGCTTTTTTATTTTCCTTTTTCCAATGACCATTGACCAATGACTTTCACCTTATACTAAACCTTACCCTACGCGCCACTTTTGCCTTTTGCCTTTTGCCTTTTGCCTTTTGCCTTTTGCCTTTTGCCTTTTGCCTACTGCCTACTGCCTACTCCCCCTACGCTCCCTGCGCCACAGTCAACTTCCTCGCAACATATAAGGAAACAAGACTAAAGAAAACTGCAATAGCACCCACATAGTTAAAATTCACAAGCGCTTTAGCAGGGCCAAAAACCGAAGCGCGTTCTGTAATGATCAGACCCGCCACAAAAGAAGCCAGCCCTGACGTTAGTTGCTGAACGGAAGAGCGAATGCTCATGTAACTGCCACGATTCTCTGGTTTGATAATCGCCGTTTCCATGGTAGTGGACGGCACCATTCTTCCATTGCTGAAAATAAAGAAGATGGCACTTATGACTAACACGATCCATACCGGGACCGGAGTAAGGTTGGTAATAATAAGAATTGGAATAATTACCAATGTACCGAAGATGGTGAATATTTTAAGCCGGCCATGCTTGTCTGCCATCTTCCCTACCCAGGGTGCAAAAAACATTGTACATGTTCCGCCTACGAGATAAATCAAAGCAAGCTGATCTTCCGTAAACCCAACATTGCCTACCATGTAAGGAGCAATGAATGGAATGATCGTAAAGTGACCCAGCATCAGTGTTGACGTGAAAGTCAATCCTAATCGTGCATTCGCCTTTCCGAAAATATTGGTTAGAACTTCCCAGGGTCTATCATGTTTCTCTTTGAGATGTGATGTCATGGCAGGCATATATATCACAAATAGCGCATTGACCAGGATAGAAAAAAGTCCAAGAAACAAGAATGGAGCATGCCATGAAGATTTACTGGCAATGAATAAACCGAAAGGCACACCTAATACAGAAGCCAATCCGAAAGATGCCATAACGGTACCAATACCCTTTGCTCTTCTCTTCAGGGGAACAACATCACTTACAATAGAAAGTATTAATGCTCCTAATATTCCGCCAAAACCTCCCGTCATCGAACGTGTGATTAACAGTATCCCATAAGTGGGAGCAAATGCACAAGCCAGTGTACCTATTGCAAAACCCGTATAAACAAATATCAATGCTTTCTTCCTGTCAAACCGGTCAACAAAAAAAGCAGCGAGAAATCCACCAACACCTGCGGTAACCGTATACGATGCCACCAGCAAACTGAACTGCTGCGGATTGATATCAAAAATTCGCATTAGCTGTGGGCCTAACGGCATTATGATCATAAAATCCATGATATGTGTAAACATACCAGCCGAGAGAACCAGTAAAAGCAAACGTTCATTTTTCATAGCATCGGGTGTCAACTAAAATTGTCGTGCGAAGGAACAAAAGATTGTTAACTCTCCCCGATTAAAAATGGTTTTCTTTTTTTGAAAGTATTTAAAAAAAATCCTGGCAGTATTAATAGTTGATCATTTAAATCGTAAAATCAAACTTAACCCTTAACATCCAGTACTCCGAAAACGAATCTTTAAAGTCCCTCTCCTTTGGAGCTTGTCTATACCCATATCTTTTCTACCCACCATTTGTTTTTTTAGCTTTAT
>CAZFRM010000012.1:0-157574 GCA_964521255.1 uncultured Roseivirgaceae bacterium | reverse complement strand
AAGCTAAAAAAACAAATGGTGGGTAGAAAAGATATGGGTATAGACAAGCTCCTTTGGAGAGGGATTTAGCCTGCCGGCAGGGGTGAGGCTAAAAACTCAAAAAAAAATGTGCACTTACAACCATGGCAACAACCACTTTCAGCTTTAAGCTTTTTGCTTTCAGCTTTTTAAAAAACGAATTATTAAATCAAAACCTATAAACAACTATGCGCACATTCTTACTTCTCATTTTAACATCAACAATAACGTGGGCTCAATCTACAGTACCATTGGTGGTAAAGGTTGATAAGCCAGTGGCCGAAGTACAACCTACCATGTGGGGATTATTTTTTGAAGACATCAACTTTGCTGCTGATGGTGGTATCTATGCCGAACTGGTAAAGAATCGTTCCTTCGAATTTTATAAATCACTGATGGGATGGAAGGAGGAAGACAGCGATAAATTTTCAGACAATAAACAATCAGGATATGTGACTTTCATTAACCGCGGTGAAGACAAGCCATCCAATCCCCGCTTTGCCCGCATCAATGTTTTAGCTGACAAAGGTTTCGGTCTAACCAACGAAGGTTTTCGTGGCATGGGATTCAAGAAAGATGTTACCTATCATTTTTCAGTTCTGGCCAGTCAGCAGGATGGCAATACTACTATGCGTGTTGAATTGAAAGACAGCAAAGGAACGATCATCGGAAGTGCAAAGGTTAATCCCGCTGGTAAAGAATGGAAAAAGTATTCAGCAACAATAACTTCAAACACAACGGACCCTAAAGGATCAATGACTGTTTGGTTTGAAGGAAAGGGAACGCTTGACATTGACATGGTTTCTCTTTTTCCCGGCGATACGTGGAAGAATCGTTCTGGAGGTTTACGCGCGGATCTTGTTCAACTGCTTGCCGATATGAAACCTGGCTTCTTACGTTTTCCGGGTGGTTGTATCGTAGAGGGTCACGAATTGGCTACGCGTTATCAATGGAAAAAAACTGTCGGCAATGTTGAAGATCGCGAAATGATCATTAACCGTTGGAACCGGGAGTTCAATCATCGTCTCACCCTTGATTATTTTCAAACGTTCGGTCTCGGCTTCTTTGAATATTTTCAATTAGCTGAGGATATAGGAGCAGAGCCGCTTCCTATCCTGAGTTGTGGCATGGCGTGTCAATTCAATTCTGCCGAACTGGTTCCGCTTAGTGAACTCGATCCCTACATTCAGGACGCACTTGATCTCATTGAGTTTGCTAATGGATCAGCCGAAACCCAATGGGGAAAGCTTAGAATAGCTATGGGACATTCAGCTCCATTCAATCTTAAAATGATTGGTGTAGGTAATGAGCAATGGGGACCACAATACATTGAGCGATATCAATTGTTTGTGAAGGCTATTAAATCAAAATATCCTGAGATGCAAATTGTCACCGGTACTGGTCCATTTCCCGATGGTGAACTTTTTGAATATGCAGACAAAGAACTGCGTAATATGAAAGCGGATATCATCGATGAACATTACTATCGCAAGCCGGAATGGTTCCTTGAAAATGCTACGCGTTATGATAAGTACGATCGCAAGGGCCCGAAGATTTTTGCAGGAGAATACGCAGCGCAAAGCGTCGCTATCGCTAGTCCCGATAATAAGAATAACTGGGAGTGTGCTTTATCAGAAGCTGCTTTCATGACAGGCCTTGAGCGTAATGCCGAAGTAGTAACGATGAGTTCATACGCTCCGCTCTTTGCTCATGTAGATGGATGGCAATGGACGCCCGATCTTATCTGGTTTGATAATCTGAATGCTTACGGAACACCGAATTATTATGTTCAAAAACTTTATGCCAACAATAAAGGAACGCACGTGTTGCCGATGCTGGCAAATAACCTCCCTGTTACAGGACAAGATAAAGTGTATGCATCGGCTGTATGGGATAAGAATACAAATGAAGTTATTCTGAAAGTTGTCAATGCTTCAGATCGCGAACAAACAAAAGAAATTGTTCTGGAAGGAGCAGCGAAAGTTAATTCCAAAGCAACGCTGATTGTCTTGAAAAGTGAAACGCTTGATGGCGTGAATTCGCTAACAGAGCCAAAAAAGATCAGTCCGGTTGAACAACCCGTATCCCTTAAAGGTAAGAAGCTAAGTTTGCCTTTAGCTCCTCATTCATTTTCTGTAGTGAAGATTAAATTATCAAAATGACAAGGTTATGAAGTTGATAAAGCTGCTGATGATTGTTGTGCTTTGCGTCCCCAGGGTAATGCAGGCACAAGACATTCGTGTTCACGATCCTGTGATGATCAAAGAGGGTGATACGTATTATCTTTTCTGTACAGGTATGGGTATATCTATGTTTTCCTCGAAGGATATGAAAAACTGGAACAAGGAAAATTCTGTATTCGACAATGGACCTCAATGGGCCATCGATGCAATACCCGGATTTAAAGGACACATCTGGGCTCCCGATATTTCATTTCGTGATGGCGTCTACTATTTATATTATTCCGTTTCAGCCTTTGGAAAAAATACTTCGTGCATTGGACTAACAACAAATACAACTCTCAATCCCAAAGATCCGAATTACAAATGGACGGATCACGGTAAAGTAATTCAATCCGTTCCCGGTCGTGACCTCTGGAATGCTATCGATCCTAATCTTGCTTATGATGATAACGGACAGCCATGGCTGACGTTTGGTTCTTTCTGGAGCGGAATGAAACTGGTTAAGATGAATGCGAACTTAAAAGAGGTTGCCGAACCACAGGAATGGTACACCGTCTCTAAACGCGAACGCAGTTTTAAAACAGACGATTACGATCCGGGAGAGGGTTCGGTAGAAGCTCCTTTCATTTTTAAGAAGAATGGATATTATTATTTGTTCGTTTCATTCGATGCATGTTGCCGAGGTGTGAAAAGTACCTACAAAGTTATGGTAGGCCGTGCAGAGAAAATTCAGGGACCCTATGTTGATAAGGCAGGCACGCGTCTCGATCAAGGCGGCGGTACACTTGTAATAACAGGCAACGAAGCATGGCCCGGTGTGGGACACAACTCTGCTTACACATTTGATGGTAAGGATTATTTTGTCACACATGCTTATGATGCATCCGATGAAGGAAAACCAAAACTTATTATAAGAGAAATGGCCTGGGACAAAGAGGGATGGCCTCTAGTCTCATGGTAAATAAGTCCCCTTTAGGGGATTTAGGGGTAAACCAAGACTAATTATGAAGCACTGTTTTTTTCTTATTTCGTTTCTACTGACACTGACGTTTTCATTTGGTCAGACTTCAATCACTTTAAATTCAAAACCGCAGGAAAATCCGCAGACGATCAGTCGTCACATCTACGGACATTTCGCTGAACATCTTGGTCATTGTATTTACGGTGGCTTTTATGTGGGAGAAGGAAATACAAAAGTCCCCAATGTAAACGGTGTGCGCCAGGATGTGATTGATGCGCTGAAGAAAATGAAAATACCCAACCTCCGCTGGCCCGGAGGATGCTTCGCTGATACCTATCATTGGAAACAAGGCATCGGCCCGAAAGACAAACGACCCTCCATCGTTAATCGCTGGTGGGGTGGCGTTACTGAAGACAACAGTTTTGGTACACACGACTTTTTAAACATGTGCGAGCAGCTTGGCGCTGAACCTTATCTCGCGGCGAATGTCGGAAGTGGAACAGTGTAAGAACTAACAGACTGGGTACAGTACGTCAACTACGATGCGAAGACGAGTCCAATGTCAATACTAAGGGAACAGAATGGAAGAGTGAAACCCTGGAATGTAAAAATCTGGGGCGTTGGAAACGAGGCGTGGGGCTGTGGCGGACACATGAAGCCTGATTACTACGCTAACATTTATCGGCAGTACGCAACGTTCATGACGGACTGGACAAACAGTGATAAACTTTTTCGTGTAGCGAGTGGTGCCAATGTTGCTGATTACAATTGGACAGAAACATTAATGAGAGAGATTCCCCACAACTTACTTGAAGGTGTTGCACTTCATCATTACTCATTTGTTGAATGGACAAACAAAGGATCATCAACTGATTTTACCGAAGAGCAATATTTTGCTACAATGAAAACCGCATGGCGAATGGAAGAATTGGTGACAAAGCATTCAGCTATTATGGATAAGTATGATCCGAATAAAAAAATTGCGTTGGTAGTAGATGAGTGGGGAGGATGGTACAATGTTGAACCCGGAACTAACCCAGGTTTCTTGTACCAGCAAAACACCATGCGCGATGCCATGATTGCCGGATTAACATTAAACATCTTCAACAATCATTGTGACCGTGTTCGAATGGCAAACCTCGCGCAGACAGTGAATGTATTGCAGGCAGTTATTCTTACAAACGAAGAGAAGATGCTGCTGACACCAACCTATCACGTGCTTGAAATGTATAATGTGCACCAGGATGCTACTTTAATTCCATTGGAAATAACCAGTAAAGATTATGTCTTAGGCAGTGAAAAACTTGTTTCCGTTTCTGCATCAGCATCAAAAGACAAAAACGGTGTTACACATATTTCACTGGTGAATATTGATGCTCACAATGAACAGGTAATCACAGTGAATGTAAGTGATGCAAAAGTCAACGCCGTTTCCGGAAGAGTATTGACCTCTCCTAAAATTCAGGATCACAATACATTCGATCAACCCGGTAAGGTCAAGCCAGCAGTTTTCAAAGGAGCAACTGTGAAGAATAATGTGATGACCGTGAAACTACCACCTTGTTCAGTAGTTGTTTTAGAAATGCGTTGATACCTTATTGTCTATAAAGACGATGAAGTAGACCGAGACCCTGCTGCCCTCATCCGCGAAAATGTTTGGGAAGTAGCAGCGTACCTATTTCCCGGTGGAGTTATTTCTCATCGTACTGCACTTGATCCACGACCAACACCAGAAGGCTTCTTTCATGTCACGCATAACAGGAGTCAAAAAATTGAAATTCATGGAATCACCATGGTTGAGATGAAAGGTCCTGGACCAATCGAGGGTGATAAAAAAATGTCCACTTTCAACATCTATCAATCACAATACGAACGGGCACTTCTGGAAAACCTTCAAGTGAGTAAAGGTGCAGTGCCGAAATCTCTGGGCCGTAAGTTTGTTGAGCAAGAGCTTTATAATCGTTTATTAAGAAGTAGTGAAAAGGAAATCAATAGAATCAGGGATCGCGCAAGAGAGATCGCTGATCAACTTGAAATGCCCAAAGAGTTTGCTATCCTGAACAAGATAGTCGGAGCGCTACTATCCACACAACCAGCAAAAGAACTTTCAACTGAATGCGCATCACCAACATTTATGGAGACCCTTCACCGTGGACTAAACAATCATCTCCTTTGTTTACTTTCCTTTCGTTTCTTAACACTTCGAAGTATCCTCCATCCTTACTTTATATTTTAATGACTATAGGGCCATCGCTTTTGTTTCTGGCTTTTACAGAAAAAGCGAGTAACAACATAACGAAGATAATTTCGGTTTATGGTCGTGTGCCCTTGTTCTACTATGTCCTTCATGTTTACCTTCTTCACCTCATGGCTATGCTGGCGATAGAATTTTTTCCTGGACGTGATTGGACAATGATGATTTTGAGTGAACCCATTTGGTTTCAGAGTGACTTCAAAGGCTATGGTTTTTCACTGGGTGTATTGTATTTGATCTGGATTGGAATTGTGGTCGCTCTTTATCCCTTGTGTAAATGGTATGATCAGTATAAACAAAACCACAAGGAGAAATGGTGGTTAAGTTATTTGTGATCACTGATTAATTTTCGCCGTTGTTGATCAATGTGCCTTTAACTCCCTCTGAAAGATAAATAAAAACTCGTTCCTTCTCCCGGTTTCGATCGCACTTTAATATTCCCTCCATGCAGACTTACAATTTGTTTTGACAAACTTAGTCCGATACCGGAGCCGTCCTTCTTGGTTGAAAAGAAGGGAATAAAAATATCGTTCAGTTCTTTTTCCGGTATACCCTTTCCGTTATCGCGAACTTCTATCGTAAGGTAGTTCGACTCTTTGTAAGCATTTAAAATAATAAGCGGATCAGCTTTTTCTTTTAGAGCATGAATACTGTTAGTGATAAGATTGATGAGCACTTGTTCAATGAGTGTCCGGTCCAGTGAGGCATGAAAAGCCGTTGACATGACATTGATGTCAATAGAGATTCCACTTCTTGACAATTGTTCATGCATTAATTTCTCAACGCCAAGCAATAGTTCTTTTATATCAACAGGAGCAAGCGTTGGTTTTGGAACTTTCGTAAGCTTTCGATAGGTGTCAATGAAATTAAGTAATCCTTCGCTTCGCTTTTGAATGGTCTTCAGGGAAAAACGAATATCTGAAATAGTTTCTTCCTTAAGATCACTGGTTGCGTGTTGTTCTCCCTCTTTATTCTCCAACATGGTTTGCATCGTTTCGGTAAGTGAGGAAATGGGTGTTACCGAATTCATGATCTCGTGTGTAAGGATGCGAATGAGTTTATGCCACGCTTCAATTTCCTTTTGTTCAATTTCATTGTTGATATCCTGAAATGTGATGAGTTTATGCGGATGATCCAGCAGGTTGGTGGTTCGTACATCCACAGAGAGCATGCGGGTTTGTTCGTTAGATTTCAGTTCGATAAGTCTGCGCCCATTATCGCCCAGCTCATCAACAGATTTTGTGAAGGCCGGGTTGAACTGTTGGAGCAAACGCCAGTTCCGAATTCCTTTTACGTTTAGTAATTCTTCTGCCGTGGGATTCACAAGTGTAATGTCGGTATCATTTTCCAATGCTATAATTCCAACGTGTATCTGGTTCACTAACATTTGCAACAGATGAAATTGTGCCTCCCGTTCAATCTTAACTGTTTTGTAGGCTTTGACAATATCATTGAGACTTCCCTCTAATGCTTTGAATGATTTATCGTGAAAGCCTTCCTGGAAAGTGACGGAAAAATCAGAATGAATAATGGCATTAAATAAACGGGAAAGTTCACGATTGGTACGATTCACAAACCGGATAAGTTCCAGTACTTGAAGGATGATGATTATTCCCAGGATGATGTGATTGAAAAACAAACGTTCATCTCCAAAGATGAAGGCGAGAATAGAAATCGTAGCCACTAAAAGCAGCACCCTTACGATAAGGAGAATATAGAAGCGCTTGTGCATGACTAAAGATAAGAAATGAGCGAATGAATGGATGAACTGATGCTTGAATAAATGGGATGAATAATAATGAATTGGGTAAAGAGATAAAAGGAACATCCTGTAACCTACCAATGACAAGTTTTTTTTTAGGGAAATAAAGAGCTGCGATGGGGGTTAGTTGTGAGTGCGAGTATCGTTGTCATTTTAACTTTTTGGGCCGAGGGTTCTTAACTTAGAATGACAATAAGACCCTTCGGAGATCTGACAATTTGTTTAATCTTATTCAGGCTGTCTATCACAGATTAACTAAACGATATAAATTGAAGTCGTGAGGTGCGACTTCGCGTCATTACGGTAAAAATTGAAGCAGATTTTCGTCTTTATGAAATGTCGAGATGGAAACAGTGCCGCTTACTTATTTTTGTCCAGTACCTCAGCTATATGCGTCTGAACCAAAAGGAGGGGTATAATCAGGCAATCATTTTCTTCAGCATTTCCAGGTTAATCGCTACTGTCTTTTCGTCCACACGATTAAATAAGGAGTACGAACCAAACATCGATTCCAACAATTTTCTTCGGATTGTTTCTTTTTTTAAATCAATCTTCATAGCCTGATTCGCATCATCCTTTGTGTTTTTCAGTTTGAATATCAGATCCCGGTATTCATTCACTAGCTCCATATGCGAATAATTTGCTTTTTTGCTCACAACAGAAAAGAGGTATTCATCATCAAGCATTTGAATACGACAAAGGTTTTTAAGATCTTCCAATGCTTTTTTCAAGCCTTTCTTAAATGCACCTTTTTGTACTGACTTCAGTTTGTCATACTCTTCAATAGAAAATTTTCTATTGAAAACAGATATTGCATCGTCCTGCATAATAGTTACCATGTTACAAAAGGATTTGCTCTTTGCCTTAAAGTATAAAAGGTCGGAATTCTGTTCTTCCTTTTACAACAATTGGTCTAGTTCATCTCGGTTAAGCTTACACCAATTTCGAATCTTAAAATTCCCATTTCTTTTATAGAACGCTGTAGGCTATTCATATCCTGGTTAAACTCACGCATAAATGACAACCACATATTTGTTCTTGTATCGGTAGCATTATTGATTTTCACTTCCAGTGCATTATTTTTTTGCTCTAACGCCAGGATTTTCATATCGTATTTTTCGTTAACCTCTTTGTCATCAGATAACGTTTTTGCTTTTAGAGCTGTAATTTTCTTTCGATTGTCACTGATCTTCACATCAGCTTCTCTTTTAAATGTTTGATAGTCCGCAACAGAATCTATTTGTGCTTCAAGGCCCCTTTGGGCTACTGCGACCTTCTTACTCTGTCTTGCGTTCTTTGCTAAACCCACTGATGTAATAATCGCTATTATGGATATGATTAAAATTATTCTTCTCATAGTTATATTATATAGATTTTTAAATTTCAGAAGGGTGTCTTCATACGGTAATTTAACCTGACTCTTGCGGAAGTAGCACTTAAAAACAAAACGTCAGTTTTTATTCGAGATGGCTCTTGCTTTTGCAGCTTTCTTGGCTTGCTTATCAGCTTGGATACGAGTTTTTTGAGCTTTCTTCTCCGCTTTTAATGCATCTTTAGATTCTCTTGCTGCATCATTAGCTTCTTTGGCATTTGATTTTGTAGCCTTACGGTCGTTTATTGCAGTAGTCATTCTATCTTTATCCTTCGCTTTTTGAGTTTGTGTCTGCTCTTTTATATGGAGTTTTTGTAAGCTCTCCATACGAGCCTGCTCGGCTTTACTTATTTCTGCTTTTTCCTGGCCATATAATTCTAATGCGCAAAGCGATAGCGCACTTAATGTCAAGGTCAAAATGATTGCTTTATATTTCATAATTGAGCATGTTTATATTCTATACAAAGATGATGATCCTGTCTCATTGAAGTATTACACATCTCTGAAGACATGTTACATTATTCGCAGTTCCATGTTTTCTGCTCAATCATTGCTGTTTTTAGGTTAAACCCGTAAAAGAGAAATTGTCATTCATTCATTGACTGACTTAGGTTGAACGCGATTAAGTACATCTGACGGAAAAACATGTGACATCTGTAACAGTGATCTGTACATCTGTAATGCATTGCATGCAAAACACCTTCATCTTTGTCCTTTCAATTGAAGTTAAAAAGATACCACAAGCAATAGGGTTATCTTCAAAAACCTGATACCTCATCAGGATTAATCAAGTTTTAACAACTCATAAAAAATAATAAAATGAAAAAGTCAATAATAATTATGATAACACTCACCATTATATCTGGTGCAATCTTAACAAGCTGCAACATGTCTGCCAAAAAAGTAGACAGTGCAAAAAACAATGTTATAGAAGCAAAAGAAAATTTAGTTGAAGCCACAGAAGAATATCTGGTGGAAATTGAAAACTATAGGAAAGAGACGGCAATCAGGATTAAGGCTAACGACCAAAGTATCGTTGATTTCAATAAAAAAATAGAAAATGAAAAAAATGAAGCTAAAACTGAATACAAAAAACAAATAGCTGAGCTTGAGAAAAAAAACAATAACCTTGAAGAGCGGATGGATAATTACAAGGAAAATGGAGAAGACAATTGGAAAGTATTCAAAACGGAATTTAACAATGACATGGATAAGCTAGGTAAGGCATTTAAAGATTTAACCGTTAAAAACGTCAATTAGGCTTACAAAAATGTTTAGTTACAATTTATATAGGCATCTGGTTTTCACAACAATGACTTATCTGACACTTTGTTAAGAATTGGACTTACGCACCTTTGTGAATTTTTGTGTTTTTGAGATTTCGTGGCATACGGAAGTATCGAAAATTCAGCCACAAAACCTCAAAAGCACAAAATTGTCACGAAAGAAATTCAAATGATTCGTTAGGGTGCGTAAGTCCACTTAAGAATAAAAAAGAATTTAAAAAACAAATATCATGGGAAATCTACTTTATCTCATCGCAGTAATCCTGATCATAGCATGGGCGGTCGGGTTTATCGGCTACAGTGCCGGTGGCATCATTCACATTCTGCTTGTTATTGCTGTTATAGCAATATTATTTAGAATTATCCAGGGAAGAAAAATCCTTTAAACACAGAAGGTTTAAAAATTAAAATATTATTTAAATAAAAAAAACAAATCATGGACTCAGGAAAAGTATTACTAGGATTATTGGTAGCGGTTGCCGCTGGCGCAACATTGGGAATTTTATTCGCTCCTGCTAAAGGCTCATCCATACGGAATAAAATTTCAAGAAAAGGCGACGAATATGCAGACGCACTAAATGACAAGTTCAATGAATTTAGGGACGGCATTACAAGGAAATTTGAAACTATGAGTGAAGAAGCCATACAAAAGCTAAAAAACGGAAGGCTTAAAGAAGAAAGGGTAGAAGAATCAATCGCAGCAAGAAAGTAATAATTAAGACATTCCTTTATTAATGTCAATGCATTGATATAGAAGTGATGGACCAGGAAGCAATAGCCAAAATTCTTACAGGCATTGCTTTTTGGGAATGGGGATCTAAAGAGCAAAAAACGAAGCCGTTAAGACTTAATCTTACGGTAGGGTTAACTTAGTGAAAGCTTAAAAAGTTAAACCCATTTAACTGTCAACTATTCAACCCATTCATTCATTTTTAACAAGTATCTCGGCTATATGCATAACCTTAACGTTTTTCTTCTGTCTTCTGATAAGTCCTTCAAGGTGCATGAGGCATGACATATCCGCACCTGTAATGACTTCCGCGCCGTGTGAGAGATGATCTTCAATGCGATCTTCACCCATGCGGACGGAAATAGCCTCTTCGGTTACAGCAAATGTTCCGCCGAATCCACAACACTCATCCTTGCGGGCAAGGTCAATTAATTCAATGCCCTTCACTTTTTCAAGGAGACTTTTGGGTTTGTTAAAATCAGGCTCATTTAATTCGGATGCTCTCCCCAGGCGTAAGCCGCGTAGTCCGTGACAACTGGCGTGAAGTCCTACTTTATAAGGAAAATGTGCATCAAGTTTATCAACTTTAACAACATCAGTGAGAAACTCGCATAACTCAAAAACCTTATCATGAAGTTGATGTGCTGCCGGGTCTACATGTTTCATATGATCCTTCACATGCATAACACAACTACCCGATGGCGAAACAATATAATCGTAACGCGAGAAGTTGCGGATAAACAATTCGCTTGCACCCTTACTGTATTTCTCAAACCCTGCATTGGCCATGGGTTGCCCGCAACAGGTTTGATCTAACGGATATTCAACATTAAGACCCTGCTTTTCCAGAACGTTCAACGTTGCTATCCCTACATGCGGATAGAATTGATCAATGTAGCAAGGAATGAATAGACCTATTTTCATAAATGAACATACAATATTAACGATTCAAAGTTTAAAGAATAAAACTGTAAACCATCCTGTACGATAGGATAGGAAAATAATTGCATATTACCCGAAGGACTCCGGATTCCGTCGGAGAAGAATTGAATAGATGAATGCCCTTCGTACCTCTGCCCTCGTACTTTCAATGACCATTAACCATTAACAATCTACCGCTAACCAATTTCCCGAAGGGGTGTCAATAAAAACAGTTTAATTTAATTCATTAACTAACCCGGGATATGCATACCAATCGTAGACTCTTTATTAAACAACTGGGCTTTGGCGCTGCCGGGCTTACACTTCTTAATTCAATTCCTTCATCGGGAGGCATTGTCCGAAACAATAAACATTCACTTCCGCGCAGCCTGCCGGAACAACAGGGTGTTTCTTCCGCCGGGATTCTTGAATTTCTTAACGATGTAGAAAAAAATAAAATCGGATTTCATAGTATCATGATTATCCGTCATGGTCATGTCATAGCGGAAGGGTGGTGGTCACCTTATGCTCCACAATTCAAACATACGCTCTATTCGTTAAGCAAAAGCTTTACCTCAACAGCGGTAGGTTTTGCTGTGGCGGAAGGACATTTAACGGTTAACGATCCGGTAACTTCATTTTTTCCTGATGATGTTCCTGATCCAATAAGTGATAACCTTGCTGCCATGAAGGTTAAAGACTTGCTCACCATGTCAACAGGGCAAGCCAAAGAACCAGCGCGGGATTCAAAAGACATTAGCTGGGTGAAGACATTTCTGGCGGCGCCGGTTGAGTACACACCGGGTTCACGCTTCCATTACAATTCAATGGCAACTTATATGTGCTCTGCGATCGTTCAAAAACTGACAGGCCAACCCATCATTGAATATTTGAAGCCAAGACTTTTTGATCCACTGGGAATTGAAGGAATGGATTGGGAATCCAGTCCGCAAGGAATTAATGTTGGTGGCTGGGGATTGAGAGTAAAGACCGAAGACATTGCAAAATTCGGCTTGCTTTATTTACAGAAAGGTATGTGGCAGGGTAAACAAATTCTTCCCGCTGCATGGGTAGAAGAAGCTACAAGCAAACAGGTTGAGTCAAATCCTTCAAGCGCTGAGTATACCGCTGACAATGATTGGGCGCAGGGATATGGATATCAGTTTTGGAGATGTTCTCCCGGAGGTTATCGCGGTGATGGAGCTTTTGGACAATTCTGTATTGTGAATCCTGATCTTGACATGGTTATTGCCGCTACCAGTGAAAGCTTTAATATGGGAGCTTCCATGAAATCAATGTGGAATTATTTGTTACCCGCTGTCAAAAGTACAACGATCGCTTCTTCTAACGCTGAACAGAAACAAGTTGCTGAGCGGTTAAAAAATTTGACACTTGGATTTCCACAAGCAAATTCTACATCTCCACTTGTTCAGAAGATAACAGGTAAAAAATTCGCTATTGATGCCAATGAGCTTACAGTAAAAAGTATTTCATTTTCCTTCGCGAAAGATTCATGCACCTTGAATGTTTCCGCTGATAGTGGCGAACACCGAATCACGTGTGGCATTAATAAATGGAAGAAAAACGAAAAAGCATCAGCAGTATTTCAACTGCCTGCCCGTGTATATGTTTCGACTTCAGAGACTGCTGGTGTCGCCTGGACAGATGATAAAACACTGGTAGTTACAGAGCGCTTTATCGAAACAGCGCATGGTGATCAACTCACATGCACATTTGAGGACGACACGGTGAGTATTAAATTTTTAAATAGTGTTGCGCAGGGAAATCCGAATAATCCTGACAAGCGTCCTGAACTTAAAGGTAAATTAATTACGTAAGCATCTCTCTACAATACGTGAATCGTTCTCTACACGTTGGAAAGAAAATGACAGTATAGCCTCTGTTTTTCACACTGGTATCTTTTTGGCTGTCTTAAGAGTTATAATAATTTAAAACTAAACACAAAGGAGGCAGTATGAAGACCTATGAAAAAAAGTATGAGACGGATAACATCACTGGCGTGAATCATCACGGGCCTGATGCAAATGTTCCGGTAGAGAGATTGACAGCAACATCCATTATTGGAGATGGTGTTGAAAATATGAGCGAAGAAAAATTGGGAAAGATCGACAACCTGATGGTGAATCTTAATACAGGTCATATTGAATACGCCATTCTGGATTTTGGTTCTTTCCTGGGAATAGGCGGGAAGCTGTTTGCAATTCCTTTTTCACAAATGAAAGTTGATCCGAGTCGTAAGATTTTCATCCTCAACCGTGATAAGGAATACTTAAAAAATGTTCCCGGATTTGATAAAAGTCACTGGCCTGACACGAACGACCATCGGTACTTTGATGAAGTGAATACTTATTGGGGAAAAACCGCCCAGGTATAATAAGTTAATAGTTAAAAAGTTAATCGTTAATGGTAAATTTATGTGCCGGCGACGATTAACTTTTAACTGATAACTTTCCCCATGGCTTTTCAGATTGACCGTAGAAAATTTCTTCGCTATAGCGGAACGCTTGCAGGTGCTGCTATATTTAATCCGCTTGATCTTTTTTCAAAAGACAATCCTGTATTAAAATTTGGGATTGTAACGGATTCACATTATGCTGATCGTGAACCCTCAGGCACCCGGTACTATCGTGAATCTTTGGACAAAATGAAAGAGGCAATGCAAGAGATGAATAAGCTTAAAGCTGATTTTGTTATTCATCTTGGTGACTTTAAGGATGAAAATGCAACGCCGACAGAACAATCAACTCTATCGTATTTAAAAAAGGTTGAGGAAGCCTTTGCTACTTTTAAAGGTCCCCGTTATCACGTACTGGGTAATCATGATATGGATAGCATATCCAAACAGCAGTTCCTCTACAATGTCGTTAATACCCGAATACAAAAGGATAAAGCACATTACTCATTTGATAGGGAAGGAATTCATTTTGTAGTACTGGATGCAAATTACAAAACGGATGGAACCTCATATCATAAAGGAAATTATGTATGGACGGATACATTTATTCCGGAGGATCAACTGTTGTGGTTAAAAAATGATCTTAATAAAACTTCTTTTCCTGTTATTGTTTTTGTTCATCAGCTCCTGGACGATATTGATAACAAAGATCTTTGTGTGAAGAATGCTGAACAGGTGCGTGAAGTATTACATGAAAGCAAAAAGATCATTGCCGTTTTTCAGGGCCATCGTCATGAATATGTTTACAATAAAATTGAAAGCATCCACTTTTGTACCCTTCCCGGTATGGTCGACTTCAGTGGCCTTGAGAACAACAGCTTCTCTCTCATTGAGGTTTATAAAAGTGGTGATCTGAACATGATTGGTTTCAAACGAGCTCCCGGTAAGGAAATGATAAAATAAGTTTGAGTAAATTATTTTTTCAAATTGAATTGCCAAATACCACCTTCCATTTTGCTATATTATATTTACCTGCAAACTTATTATCCTTAAAACAGACATGATAAGAAATGTTACTAAAGAAGATTTGTCCGCTATATGTAGAATTTATAATTACTACATCCGGCATACTATTGTCACTTTTGAAGAGCAGGAAATTGATGTAAAAGAAATGGAACGTAGAGTGAATCAGGTGACAACAAAGTTTCCCTGGATTGTTTATGAGGAAAACGGAAGTGTGATTGGATATGCTTATGCAAGTTCATGGAAAGAACGTTCTGCCTACCGATTCGCTGTGGAGGGAACAGTTTATCTTGATAACAATCACACCGGTAGAGGAGTAGGAATCAAGCTGTATGAGCATTTACTTCATGCATTGAAAGAGAACAATATCCATTATATCGTTGGAGGAATATCATTACCAAATGAGGCCAGCGTTGGTTTACATGAAAAACTGGGCTTTAAAAAGTGTGCACACTTCAGCGAAGTAGGAAGAAAGTTTGACCAGTGGATCGATGTTGGGTATTGGGAAAAGATATTGTAGAATTTCTGTTCACATTGCTCGCCAAACAAACCGTTCGCTATCGCACAAACTTGAACGCGAGCAACTGTTTCGTGTAAATAGAAATATCAAACCAAAATAGAATATTTTGTTACTCCTTTGTGACTTAGTGCCTTCGTGGCAAAATAAGCTTTAAGCCACAAAGGCACCAAGACACCAGGTAAAACATCTGCCTCTTACCTGATCTGTTTTCAGATTTTATTTTTTCCATAAAATAGCACATCTTGGGTCGTAATAAATTATGACACAAGAAACTTTGTTTCAGCAGTTGGGTGAAGAGAATTTAAAAGTTTTGGTGGATCGGTTTTATGATCTTGTATTCCAAAACGAAGTAATCTCACATTTATTCAAGACCGATAAAGAAGTGATCAAGGAAAAACAACGTTAATTTGGAAACTATTGCTGCCATTACCTATTATTTTATTGGGACTTAGGGACAGCAGCGACAGTTAAAAAGTCCCATGAGTCCCTAATGTCACTGAGAATAAATGGAAGAGCAAAGTAAAACCACTGAAGGATTTATACCAAAGCATGGTGGTTATCGCAACCTGATAACCTATCAGAAATCCGAGATCATTTATGATGGCACGGTTTATTTTACAAATCGGTTTTTCAAAAAGTATGATCGTACAATAGACCAAATGGTACAGGCTGCAAGAAGCGGTAAACAAAATATTGTTGAAGCAAGCATGGCCTCAGGTACATCAAAGGAAATGGAAATTAAACTCACTAACGTAGCCAGAGCTTCGTTGGAAGAACTCAAAATAGACTTTGAAGATTTTCTCAGAAGTAGAAAATATGAGATATGGGGCAAGAGCCATCGCTTTACACAACGATTCCGGGAAATTAACCGAACCCCTAATGCTACTTACGAAACATATCGCAAAGCTATTGAACATGAGAGACCTGAAATTTGTGCAAACTCAATGATTTGTTTGATAAATATTGTAAGCTATTTATTAAGCCAGCAAATCAAATCATTGGAAACGGCCTTCATAAATGAAGGGGGCTTAAGGGAGAGAATGACAAAAGCCAGAATTGACCAAAGAAACAGTGACAAGAATAAGCTGTGAACAGTGAAACCCTTACTAACCCTTTCCTTTCGCCCGGGTAAAGTAAAAATAAAATGGAATTCCAATAGCGATAAGTACTAATCCGATGCCAGCTTCTCTTGGTCGTGAGAGAATGGTGTTAAAAATAAACCCCACGCAAAAAATCAGGAAGAGTGCAGGTACAATAGGATAACCCCAAACTTTGTAGGGTCTGTGCAACTTGGGTTCCCGTATTCGCATGAGAACAACACCTAATGTAGTTGCACCGTAAAATATGAACGCCGCAAAGATGAGCATATCTGTTAGCTGATCGAATGTTCCGGAAAGAACAAGGATGCTCGACCAAATACCTTGATACCACAGCGCTGTTGCAGGAACTTTGTGATGGTTAACTGTTCCTACATTTTTAAAGAACAAACCATCTTTGGCCATAGCGTAAAACACACGCGCGTTGCTGATGATGCTGGCATGATTACAACCGAGAGTAGTAATCAGAATGAGAAACGAAATGAGTATCGCTCCACCTGAACCCCAAAATACTCTTACGGCTTCCACCGCCGCAATTTGATTATGCGATTCATAAATAAAGTTTAATTCAGGAATAGAGAGAAGCGAAAGGTAAGTTGTGTTCACCAAAAGATATAAAGCAATTACGGTCAACACCCCTATGGCAAGACTGCGCGGCACATTTTTGTTTGGCTCTTTAATTTCACCGGCAATATACCCAACAGCACTCCAGCCTTCGTATGCCCAAAACGCAGCAAGCATGGCTGTAAAGATTGAACTGATATGAAAAGGTGTGTCACTATGATCACTAAATACGGGAGCCACATTGGACTGACTGCTTGATAAACCAAAAAGGATTATCATAGAAATCCCCAATATCACCAGAATAAGCAAGCCTGTACTTAATCCCATGCCTGTTCGAATGCCGCGCGTATTAAATAATGTGAGTAGCAGTATCAGAGTGATGGCAACAATCTTAATATTGAAATCAGCGAAAGGGTGGAAGACACCGAAGAAATTAAGATGAGACCAACTTGTTAATAAATCGGGTAGGGGAACAATTCCATTGAGCGATTGAGTAAAGACATACGCCAGTGATGCAATGGTAGCGGTCTTGATCACTGAGAAGACAGTCCATCCGAAAATAAAAGCGAAGAAACGATTGTAGATCCTTTTGAAGTAGGCGAACTCACCGCCGGTGTCGGCCAACATGCCGGCAAGTTCAGCGCTGCACAAGGCACCGAACAAAGTAACTATTCCACCAAGAAGCCAGCATAGAAGAACAAGCGGTGCGGAGTCCAGTTCGGCAGCCATCGGTGCAACTTTTTTATAGACACCAGAGCCGAGAATATTTCCAATGACAGCGACAACGGCGAGCTTCAGGCCAAGTGTTCTGTTAAGCTCATTAGTAGATGAAGTAATCAAAAAGGTATGGGGTAAGGTTTTCTAATACTACAAAAAAACCTTCATTCGGGGAAACAGTTATAAGTTGTCAGTTAAAGGCTTTTTAAAAACCTCCACTTTCCTTCCTGTTTAAAAGTGTGCGATGAAAATAAAAAGTATAACAATGGCCACTAAAATGCCTGTTACGAAAGAGAGGGATCGGAGAACAGTGGTTTTCATTGTGTTTGGGATATTAATAAGTTACTGTTCATGTAAAAACCAGGGCCTGGTAACCCCATTTGGGGATATAAAAGTAATACCTGGTTACAGAAACCAATGAAAACTTTGTACCAAAGAGTGATACATATGTAACAAGGTGAGATGTACGAGGGAGGATTGGGTATGGGAAGTTGCAGTTGATTATTGGTCAATGGTCAAAAGTCATTAGTAGGAGCAATATTGTGTCCATCCCAATGACTATTGACTAATGACCAAAATCTGTTAGACTAACGTTGCATCCAACGTCACCGTCGCTGTGAGTGATTTTGAAATAGGGCAATTTTCTTTTGCATCATTAGCAGCGGCTTCAAATTTGTCTTTACTGATGCCCGAAATTTTTGCTTTAAGATCAAGATGCGATGTTTTTATTGAGCCATCAACCAAAGCTACAGTACACTCAACAAGAAGTTCATCGGGTGTAAAGCCTGCTTCGCCAAGCACAAAACTTAATTTCATAGCAAAGCATCCGGCATGGGCAGCAGCTACCAGTTCCTCAGGGTTTGTCCCGGGTGCATCTTCAAAACGTGTGCTATAGGTATATTTTGTAGAGTGTAATACGGAACTCTGTGTAGTCAATATCCCGGTGCCTTCTTTGCCAGATCCTTTCCAGATTGCAGTCGCTTTTCTTTTCATACGTATTTGATTTTGAGTTTGAAGTTTTTAATTGGAGACCTAAGGTAATACAAAATTATTAACCTGAGTGCCGGAACATCACATCACATTTAATAAGCGGTTAGCATAAACTAAACTTAGCCTGCCAGTATTTATCTCATACCCGAATTTATAGGCATGTGGATTTTAGTCTACTCCCCGGATGAGATAAATTAATTTTCGCATTTGAAAATTTGTATATTTCGCATGTTTGTGCTTTTTGTCTGTTAGGTCAATATGCAGAGATTTTTATTTTTTTTGGCGATAGTCTTTACTTATTCAGGACTGTCGGCTCAGAACTTTATTAAAAAATTCAATTCTGTTTCAAGCATCACTGCAGTTGGCAGCAAAGCCTTCTTTGTTGCAGACGATGATATTCATGGTGCCGAACTTTGGGTTACCGATGGTACACCGGAAGGCACCAGCCTTTTAAAGGATATCTATCCTGGCTTCAACAGTTCAGACCCGGCTTACCTGACAAGTTTTAATGGTAATTTATTCTTTGTAGCAAATTCCCTTCAGTATGGTACCGAAGTGTGGAAGAGTGATGGAACTACAGCAGGTACAGTTTTATTGCAAGATATTTTACCGGGCGATGCCAATGGCTCAGATCCACATGCGCTCACAGTCTTTAATAATGAACTTTATTTTGGTGCTTTCTCTTCGGATGGCTTTAATACTTCTGTTTATAAGTCAGATGGTACAAGCGCAGGAACAGTCTTACTCAAGGACATGGGTTTTGGAAGAATTGCAGACATCGAAGTTGCCGGCGATTACCTCTACTATGCATTCGGATCAAATGGCAATGAAAAGCTTTGGCGTACCGATGGTACATTAGGAGGTACCGCTGAGGTTACGGTGGATGCTTACTTCTACCTTAAGAATCTTACAGCAGTGGGGAATCAACTTTTCGTTACTACATCCGCAGAACAAAATGTAGACGTAAGACTATATTCATTAACAGGAACGAATGCTCCTTCCTTGTTGAAAGAATTTACAACACCTGCTTCGGGTACAGATGAATTGGCAAACTTAACTGCTGTTGGGAATAAGGCTTTCTTCTCTATTCAGAAAAATCATGATCAGAAGGTTGATGAGTTATGGTGGTCAGACGGAACAGTGTCAGGCACAGTCCTTGTGAAATCATTTTCCTGGGATAACTCGGCAATGAAAAACTTTTTCGCTTTCAATGGGAGTCTTTATTTTCAGAATGGCTCTTCTCAGTCAGATGCATGGTGGAAATCAGACGGAAGTGATGGAGGAACAGTGGTTGTCAGTCCGGTAAGACTTGGATATCCATCCTCAGGGAATTTTATCCCCGTTGTTTCAGATGGAAAAATTTACATGTCGGGCGATGGTGAGTTATGGATCAGTGATGGAACTGCTTCTGGTACTAAAGAATATTATAATATCAATCAAAGCTTTTCTTCGAGTCCTTCCAGTTTAACAGATGTGAATGGCCTGCTTTATTTTGCAGCCAATGATGGCTATGGAAATGCGATATGGAACATTGAACCATCTGCAGAAATTGATGTTCTGAATCCTTCTCAATCATCAGTATTATCTGGCGGAGGCTTGACTTTTGAGGCGGTTATGATAAATGACTGTTCATCACAAATTATTGAGATTCGAAATGTAGGCGCGAAGGAGTTGATCCTTTCTGAAATATCCGTTAGCGGGAAAGATTTTTATATTGAAGGTCAGCTTCCTGCTATCGTAAAGTCTGATCAAAAATTTCCCATCACTGTTTATTTTCTTCCTTTTGATAAAGGAGAACGGACGGGTACCCTTTCGATTAAAAGCAATGATACCAATGAATTCAATTACACGATTCAACTTGAGGGAACCGGTAGTGAGGGAACAGGCTTTTGCAATTCCTTCGGGAACGGTTCTTTAAAAAAGAGTTTAGTGCCCAATGAGCAAACATCAATTACAATCAATAAGAATTCAATCCAGGAAAAGCTCGCCGCAGGTACAATTATCGGTACTCTTTCCGCAGCGGGATCGAACACATTCAGTCTCGTAAGTGGTGAAGGTGATACAGATAACAGCAAATTTCAGATTGATGGTACTGCTTTGAAATCAATGGTGCAGTTCGACTATGACAACAAAAATATTTACACTATTCGTGTTAAGGCGCAAGGAAGTATCACAAGCGTTGAAAGACAACTGACAATTATCGTGTTGAAGGTGCCATCAAATACTTTGCTGGCAAGTGAATGTATATCTGTTGTGAACCGAATTAATTCAGGACTACAAGATGTTGAGTACAATGCGTCAGGACATCTCTTTGTGTGTGGTGAGGGTGGAAAGTTACTAAGGTCAACAGACGGAGGCACTACATGGACTGCCTTGAACACGGGTGTGACTAATCAACTTACGCGGTTGATTTTCAGTGGCACAAACGGCTATGCTGCAGGCGATGGTGTGTTATTAAAATCAGAAGATAATGGAATAACATGGTTTCAACTTTATTTACCCGCCAATGCGCAAGTGGCGCCTAAGACGCTCTTCTTTTTGGATGCTGACATTGGCTACGTTGCAGGAATCAATGGAGAGATTTGGAAAACTACCAACGGAGGAGTAAAATGGAGTTCGCAAGGAAAACATTTTTCTACAGCACCCACTTCTCTTTACTTCTGGAACGAAAATGATGGTATTGCCTGTACGTCATTTGGCTCAGTTCACAAGACCAGCAGTGGAGGTGCATCATGGAGTCTGATTGATACCAGTAATCTTGGTGACGCTAATCTTTTTACCAGTATAACTTTTATTGATAATGAGGATGGCTTTATGACTTCCTTCACAAGTTTGTTTACATCCGGCGATGGTGGAGAACATTGGACAGAAGTGCCTGGAATAACCGGAGTTTTCTTTGAGGAAGTGCGTTTTGTTACCAGTGAAATTGGATATGTTATTGGCGGCTCAGGTGAATTGTTACTCAGTACCGATGGAGGAACAAACTGGGATGTTATACCGGGTAATCCAATAACCGCAGCGACGGGCATAGCTTACCATAGCGGAAGCAATAAAGTAGTACTTGTGGGTGCGAATACTTTTGATTTGAGTTCGACAGAGCCGGGGAGTGTTATCATGAGTTCAACTGAAGGCACAACAACATGGGAGATAAAGCATGAATTGCGCTCAGAAGATTATTATGATGTTTTCTTTTCCTCCACGAATGTAGGTTATGTTGCCGGTGTGGAAGATATTTATAAAACAACCGACGGCGGTCTCACCTGGAGGAAACAAAATCTTCAAAAATCAATCTATGGAATATCATTTCTCGATGATGCTAATGGATACATGACCGATGGATCTAAGGTTTATAGCACCACAAATGGTGGAACAAACTGGAATGAAGTATATGCACCAGCCTCTGCAGATACTAAACAAGTAATTGCACTTTCAACTAATGCTGTAATCGCCTATGGTCACGCCGGAGAAATCTATAGCTATAATGGAACGTCCTGGACACAAGCCCCCAGCCCAACTGTAAACCAACTTCAACAAATATATTTTCCAACAGATGTTATTGGATATGGTGTTGATCGTCTTGGTAAAGTGATTAAAAGTATAGATGGTGGCGCCAATTGGTCAGACATTTATACCCATTCGGCGTCTGGTGAATCCTTTAATACAATTTATTTCTTCAATGCAACAGAAGGGCTGATGGCTGGCGTGAATGGTGTAATGTATAAGACTACAAACGGTGGTGCGAACTGGATAAAAGTATTCAGCGGAATTTCAGCAGAGATCAAACGAATTATTTTTGAAGATGCTCAAACGGGGTATGCATTCACTGGTGATGGAACAGTCTTTAGAAGTGAAGATGGCGGACAGACATGGACGTATACAGGAGTTCTTCCTTTTATCGGCCTGACTAATGTTTCAAAGTCTGGCACGCAGATTTATTTCTGCGGAGAATATGGAAGTCTTGGAAAGTTAGAACCTCCGAAAGCGCCGGTACAACCAGGATACATTTTTGGTGATCAGTTTGTTTGTGATGGAGATGGAGCGGAATATTCAGTGGCATCAAACACGGGTGTAAATTACTACTGGAATATTCCGGGTGCGAAGGTTACAGCAAATAATGATCACGCATCAGTACAGTTTAATGGAGCTGGTCAATATACCCTGACAGTTCAATACTATACTTCGTGCGGAACCAGCGATGCCCGAACACTTTCTATAACCGTTAATGATCCACCTCAACCGGTTATACTGGGACCACAGATTGTTGATTTTAATTCTACTGTTGAATTTACGGTTGAGAATCCTGATCCCAATAATCTTTATAGTTGGGATGTAACAGGCGCTACATCATTTACAGGAAATGATGAAAGTGTAAGCGTTTTGTGGGGAAAGGATCCAGGCAGCGTGAATGTGATTGAAACAACAACATCTGGTTGTCGTGCAAGAGAAACCAAAGCGGTGACCATTGATCCTTCTACAATAGTTGGTATTGACGATTCAAATGTTATTGAAGCAGGGGTAAACGTTTATCCTAACCCAACACATAATGATATTTTAATTGAATCAAATCTTACCGATGAATTGAATGTAAGGGTTTATAACCTGATGGGACAGCAGTATGATGTGAGAGTTCTACAACCGTTTAGCAGCAATACGCTGAGTCTGGCAAGAGCGCCAAAAGGCATGTACCTCGTTGAAATTTCTTCATCCACCGGGAAGTCCAGGGTTGTTAAAAAGATTATTAAAGATTAGTGTTGTGTTAATCTGAAAATGGTGAGCATAAATCAGGATGACAGTTAGTTTAATAGACCTGCATCGACAAACCTTTATTTTGGTTGGCCACTAAATCACAAAAGCACTAAAATCCACAAAGAAATTTCTGGACATATATCATTTCGTGCAATTTTGTGTTTTAGTGTTTTTGTGGCCTCGCTTTACTCCACATCGATGTGATACACGTCTTGTTCATTTCGGGTAATGTTCTGAATGAAGAATCCACCCGGCTGTGATATTTCTTCTTTAAGATCGAAGTGCGAACAGGATTTTGGCAACGCAGAAAAAATAAGAAGGAAGGTGTAGTTCATTCCATCCGGTATCATTGTCCATCTCGGCGCATAGGTAATATTTTCTGCATGAATTAATTTGGAACGTGCAGCAGAAGATGTATCGATAAGGTATGTGGTTCTCCAAATACGAATCAGCATATCACTCCAAAGATTTTTGAAATGACAGTGCACATAAACGTAAGAGTCTTCCAGTGAATCTGCGCTAATCAACGTTAATGTCTCCGGGTCAACGTAGGGCTTGGCAATCACCGGAGGTTCTGCAATTTTTGGATTATTCGCTGACCAGACAACGCCACTTTTCATAGCTCAAATTTCGTACACAAAATCCTTCGCTGCAAGATGGAATAGTGTATTTTTAGATGCTTGTTAAGTGAAGAAAATCACCAAATGTCCGACTAAAAAAACTAACACCTTGGTAATCCCTTGATTTTCTTGATTCCATAGTCTCTCTCCTTCGGAGAGAGGTAGGAGTGAGGCCAGATAAAGAAACATCAAGAAAATCAAGGGATTGAAACGAATACAACAATGTAAATAAACATTTATGACGGAATCACCACGCATCATAATTCTTGATGGTTACACCCTTAACCCCGGCGACCTGGATTGGACCTTAGTTGAAAAACTTGGTGAAGTAACTATTTATGATCGGAGTTCTCCGGATGAAATTGTTAAGCGGATTGCCGATGCAGAAATTATCCTCACCAACAAGGTTAACATTTCGCGTGAAGTCATCATGCGTTCACCTGCGCTGAAATACATAGGCGTGACAGCAACGGGTTATAACATTGTAGATGTAAAAGCGGCTGCTGAAAGAAAAATTATCGTAACGAATGTACCTGCTTATGGAACCGAATCGGTAGCTCAACATACTTTAGCATTACTTCTTGAGCTTACATCTCATGTGGGCCTGCATGCTTCTGATGTGAGGAATGGAGGGTGGTCTTCACAACCCGATTTTGCTTATTGGAAGAAGCCTCTTGTTGAATTGCATGGTAAGACTTTTGGTATAGTCGGGCTGGGTAAAATTGGTAAGGCTGTTGCGCGTATTGCACTCGGATTTGGTATGAAAGTAATATCGGTTCATAAGCATCCTGAGAGAGACAAAATGACTGGCGTTTCCTTCACCAATTTGGAATCTCTTTTTCAAGAGGCAGACATTGCCTCATTACATTGTCCATTGAATGAAGAGAACAAGGAATTTGTAAATCATAGTTTGCTTTCCAAAATGAAACGGTCCGCTTTTTTTATTAATGTAAGTCGTGGAGGATTGGTCAATGAAAATGATCTTGCAAATGCTCTTAACAACGATATTATTGCCGGCGCAGGACTTGATGTTCTTTCAACAGAACCTCCGCCAATGTCTAATCCGTTACTGTCAGCAAAGAATTGTATCATAACGCCCCATCAGGCCTGGGCGGCACAAGCTTCAAGAGGCCGGATGATGAAAATCGTATCTCAAAATATCCTTGCTTTTTTAGAAGGACATCCACAGAATGTTGTGAACTGAAGGAAGGTTAATGGTTAAAGGTAAAGGTTAATCGACACAATTTCCCTATTAACAATTAACCCTTTTTTACTACCTTAACCCGGTATAATTTTGCTATGATTATGAGCAATGAAGATATAATAGATCAGATAAGAGAAAGTAATATAAGTAAAATCAAATTTGCTGTTGCTGACATAGATGGTATCCTGCGGGGGAAACTTGTGCATCGCGAAAAATTCTTTCAGGGTTTAGACAGCGGCTTTGGTTTTTGTGATGTCATCTTTGGGTGGGACGCTAACGATGAAGCCTACGACAATGCTCAGGTTACCGGATGGCATACCGGCTACCCCGATGCTCAGCTTCGACTTGATATAAGTACATATCGCACTGTACCCTGGGAAGATGGTATTCCTTTTTTTCTTGGCGACTTTTCCCAGGAAACAACGCTTCAATCTGTTTGCCCACGCACGCTCGTAAAAAAGATTCAGGCGCAAAGTTTGGATATGGGCTATGTTCCTTTATTTACACAGGAGTTTGAGTGGTTTAATTTTGTTGACGATTCGCAACAGTTAGCAGACAAAGGATTTGCTAATCCTCAACCCCTAACCCCTGGTATGTTCGGGTACTCAATACTTCGTCCCTCAAAAAACAGCGCTTACTTTAATGACCTGTTCGACTTATTGGAAAGATTCGGAGTGCCACTGGAAGGTTTGCATACAGAAACGGGACCAGGTGTTTATGAAGCGTGTACTCAACCTAATATGGTACTCGAAGCAGCAGACCAGGCAACGTTGTTTAAGACCGGTGTAAAAGAGATTGCCTACCGACATGATATCATTGCGTCTTTCATGGCAAAGTGGAACATGGATTTACCCGGCTGCAGTGGTCATATTCATCAGAGCTTATGGGATTCAAAAAAGGAGACGAACCTTTTCGTTGATGCCAAAGATAAAAATGGTATGAGTGCATTGATGAAAAGTTATACAGCTGGCCAGTTAAAATGTCTCCCTTACATACTCCCTATGTTTGCACCGACCATCAATAGTTACAAAAGATTGGTCGAAGGCGCGTGGGCTCCAACAACCGTAACATGGGGCATGGATAATCGAACCACTGCATTGCGTGTGTTAAACGTAACACCAAAATTGACGAGGTTGGAGACGCGTGTTCCCGGATCAGACGTAAATCCTTTCCTGGCGATGGCCGCTAGCCTGGCTTCGGGACTGTATGGAATAAAACATAATTTGAAACTTGAGGTCGCTCCAACAGAGGGTAACGGATACAAAGACATAAGAAACGGAAAACTTGCTTCAAATCTTAATGAGGCTGTACAGCTAATGAAGCAATCCGATATTCCGAAAGAACTTTTCGGAGAAGCATTTGTCGATCACTTTATACGAACACGTGAGTGGGAATGGAGGAAGTTCTCAAAGCATGTAACCGATTGGGAACTCAAACAGTATTTTGAAATAATTTGATTTAACCATTTCTCATTCCTTCATGTTTGGTCCGCTGGATTTTTCCAATATAATTAAAAATGCATGGCACGAGTTTGATCCTTCCCGCAGGGTGCGTTATGTAATTGACATCAGTGCAATGGTGTCCACTAACCATGTGTTCCGTGTAAAATTTGAAGATGATGACTTTGTTATCGCAAAATGTTCTTACTTCGGGAAGTTTGAACATTTTAAGGAAGACCACAACATCATCAATGTGCTGGCCAGGAGCCTTCAGGCACCCTTTCAGAATTTTTTAGCAAAATCATTTACCAGGAATAATGAAGTATATACCTACCGTTATAAGCAAGGTGTACAAGACGCGTGGGTGGTTTTTTATAATCCCATTCAGATTGATCAAAAGTTACCCCGGCAATTGGAAGAAAAACATATTCGAAAACTGGGAAATCAATTGGCGATTTTTCACCGTGCATGCCGCATTGTCGGTCCTCATCTTCCTGCATCCTCCAAGACATTGAAAATTGATATAAAACATTTGCTCGATATACTGGATACGGATCAGGGTAAATTTGAATATCGTATGCACATTGATGATATAAGAAGGCAATGCGATATTTTTCTCAACAATATTGAGAAGCTTGGATACGAAAAGTTTTCTATCATCCCTGTTTTCATAGACTGGAACATTGGAAATTTTTCCGTCACCAAAGACATTGGTTTTTTTTCCCGGTGGGATTATGATTGGTTTCGCATGAGTTCACGAATGATGGATTTTTATTTTTTCAGTCGCGTATCATCTTCCATCGGAGATCGGACAGTATTTAGCTACCTTATAGACCCACTGATGGAAGAACGCTTTCTTTGGTTTTTAGAGGAGTATCATAAAGAGTATCCTTTGTCAGAAAACGAGGTACGCTTTCTGAAAGAAGCCTACCGGTTTTTTATTTTGAACTACGTTATAAAATATGGAAGTTATTTCTTTCACCAGGTTTATGCTACGCGCCTGCAGCGTGAGGCTTACGAAATATATTTTCCATTGTTGGATAAAAACTTTAATGCGGAGAAAATTTTAAGAAAACTAAAGCTTTAACAACATGTCCAAAATCAGGGACTTCAAAAGTATTGTCACCCGTTACGAAGTTGTATTCTTTGATGCTTATGGCGTGCTCAAAAATTATAATGGGTTGATCCCTGGCATTGAGAACACAATTAAATATCTCATTGAGAATCATATCGATTTTTACGTTCTCACGAATGATGCATCGAGAAGCCCCGAAGATCTTGCTTCATCGTACCAGGCATTGGGCATTGAGGAAATAACAGAAGACAAAATTATTTCTTCAGGAATGCTGGCACGGGAATATCTTCGCTATAAAGTGAAGAAGGGAACCGCGGCATATTTGGGCACAGCAAAATCAGCACATTATATAGAGTCACAGGGATTGAATACGCTACCTATCCGGCTACTTGATTTGGATCATGTGGACGACATCAATGTATTGGTATTATTGGATGATGAAGGCTTCGATTGGAAACGCGATTTAAATAAAATGGTTAACCTTCTGCGGAAAAAAAATATCCCTGTAATTGTTGCCAATACTGACATGGCTTATCCGGTAACGGATGAAGAAGTATCCATCGCTATTGGCGGATTATCCGATATGATCGAGGACATCATCGGAAAAAAGTTTATCAAATTCGGGAAGCCGGACTCGCAAATGTTCATGTTTGCTTATGAACGTATCCTTGAGAAAAAGCAGGTTAGCAAAGAAAAAATTTTAATGGTAGGTGATACTTTAAAGACCGATATACTTGGTGGTAATAAATTTGGCATTGACACTGTCCTGGTGTTATCCGGAAACACACTTCCCGATCAGGCAAGTTTTCTGATACGCTCCACCGGAATAATTCCTAATTACGTTTGTGAGGATGCTGTTATCGAGACGAAAGGCAAGTAGCCTATGTTGATCTCTGGTAAACCCATTGAGAATTCCTCATTCAATTTCGTTGCTTAAAAGCTTATCACCATGCGCTTGCTTAAACCATAGAAATCACAGAGAATTTTTCTTAGTGTGCCTCTGAGCTTCTTGGGGAGCTTTGTGTAATAACTGCATTCGGTTAATTCAACGACATTGATTCCTCATTACTATAGCTTTTATTTTAGCTAAAACTTTATTGCCCCTTTTTGTTGAATGTGTTCTACATCACAAGAGTATTCCACACAATGGGGCAAGCAAAAGTAAATCTATAACGATTGCATTTAGTGGCATGATTTTTCTCACTCGCAAGCCGGTTAAAAAAATAGTGCTATGAGAATGAATGTGGAGAAATTGACGCTTGTGGGGTTTGGTATTGTTGTTATGAGTTTTCTTATTTTATCTGATGCTAAAGGGCAGACAAATCAGGGCTCACGCCTTCCTAAAAAGATTCAATCAACAGAAGATTATGTAAAAGCAGAAGAGCTGATGGAAAGCCTCGCGAGTGAAATGTACAAAATAAACCAGATGTACCCTGGCTTTACGTATCAACACAAGTATGAAGGTAATAACCTGGTTTCAGTCACCGTAAACGGAATTGCAGACAAAGCGATGACAAAGAAAGTAGCGCAATACCTTATGGATATTGAAAAGTTGGGCATTGCGTTACAAGAGGCAGATATTTACCATCCGGGAGGGCAGCCGAAAAAAAGTGAGATGCTTAACGAGAATCAAGTGAAAGAATACACTCCTTAGAAGTGAATTGATGCAATTGACGCATGACGTTAGTTATATTAAGAACAAAAGTTGGTTCACATATCAGCAGGAATGACTGAGTGTGAGCCGTTACCGGTGAACGTGCATTCATACCAATTTCTGTAACTTCATTTTTTCTTTAATATAATTTTTAAATTCAGGGGGATTAATGATGGCAATTTCGTCAGCTAATCCCATAACAAATCGCCCCACTCCTTTAAAGCTGAGAACGGGTCCGTGAAAAACATAGGATTTTGATTCATCCCGTTCTTTTGTAACATATCGTGCTGCCAGGGGAAATTCTTCACGAAGCAATACATAAGCTCGTAAGCTTAATCGCAGTGTAACCCAGGTTTCTTTTTTTCCGCTTACACCAAAACTATCCGTTACACTGCGTTCGTGAAGTTTTTCATACTTGAATTTTCTTGCCGAGATAATGACTTCTCCAATGCGTTCGAGCTTGAAAAATTTACACT
Source organism: uncultured Roseivirgaceae bacterium (assembly GCA_964521255.1). GTDB lineage: Bacteria > Bacteroidota > Bacteroidia > Cytophagales > Cyclobacteriaceae > ZC4RG29. The sequence continues at coordinate 127,546 of CAZFRM010000012.1, read as the reverse complement.
GCTTATCTTTAGTATCCAGCGCCAATACAGATTGAAATCCTTCTCCAAATTGAAAAGGTTCTACTTGTCTGTCAGTTATCTCCTGGCTATTCGCTGAATGATAATTCTTTAGTACAACTTGTTTTCTTTCTTCCATCGCTTCATTCAGTATTCTAAAAAGTTTCGCCTGTCGCATTTTTAAGAATTGCGTTGGCAAATCGCGCACTTCTGAATGAAATGCAAGTTTCTTCAGAATGGAATCCTGAAGAAGGGATTTGTCGTCGTTGCTTTGAATAAGTTGACGCAACGAATTTACTTCTTCCAGCGTGAACCGGTCTTCAGGTGTTTCGATTTCATCGCGATGAATAAAATAGCGACCGTTAAAATCCTGGTCAATGATAAAACCAAGCTGTTCCAATAATTTGAAATAGCGATAGATAGTACGATCCGTTGTTTTTAAGTGACTGCCAAGTTGCCCAACTGTTCTTCCGCCTCCCTTCAATAGGCCGATCAACTGAAATACACGCAATATTTTTGCCTGGGCTATCATAATGAATAAGCAGAAAGCTAAATGTGAAAAGCTTAAAGTTAAAGCAATTCTACTTTCTGCTTTAAGCTTTAGGCTTTTAGCTTAAAAAAAAAGCCAGACCCGTGAATCGGGCCCGGCCTTTCGCTACAGGTAAGACTTATAATTATGAGAGGACTTTCGTCAATTCATCTATTTTTTGTTGAGCTTCAGTTTTACCCAATGACAGGGAAAGTTTGTAGAGCTCTAAAGCTTCGCGTTGTGTTTCTTTTTTCTTCTTAGGTGCAAATTTTGTGCGGACTGCTGCAGTTTCCAAGGCTTGTGCCTGTGCGAAGTAAAGATCTGCCTGGCTCGTCTGGGTTGCAGTGTTGATTTCTTCAACTTTAGTTTCAAGAGAAGCTACATCCTGTTCTCTCATTCTAATTGTTTCCTCTTTTATAGTAAGGGTAGAATCGCGCTCAGAAACTGATTTAGCAAGAGCAGTATTTTCAGTTCTCATTTTTTCGATTTCCTGCTCTAATGCTGCTATTTGTGTAGTTCTTGCTTCAAGATCAAGTTTTAATTTCTTGATGCTGGCAGCATAGGTAGATGAAGATGACTTAGCAGTCTTTAAAGATTTTTCAAGCTCATCAATCTTTGATTGTGTTTCGCGAATGTGCGTGTTGATATTTTCGAGACGACTCGCGTAATCATTGTAGCTGGTACCCTCTACAACTTCAGTTCTAAGCAATTGACGATTTGCATCAATTGAATCAAGTAATGCGCCGACTTCGTTTAGTGACTGCGCCATTTGCTGGTTGGTTTGAAGTTCGATACGTAAAGAATCAACTTCCGAACGAAGTCTTTTCTTTTCTGCTGTATTACATCCCAAAAGCACACCGGCCAGGGATAGTCCAAGTAAGAATCTCTTAAGCATTTGAATCAATGTTTAGTTTTGTCAATTCATTTACAAATCAGGTGCTGCTTCTGATTTGTAATAGATGATTTGTAGCTTGTTTGTAATTATTGAACAGATAATCAAATAGTTATATGTAAATGGTGGGTGAGGGAGAGGTTTTTATTCGCTTAAGAACAAAACTTCCATTGTCCCAAAATTCCACACTTTGGGGCAGCAAATGATCAAAGCGTAAGAATTACGCGGGATGAATTACCTTTATAATCGCATAGATCATTACGACGAGGTCTATCCACACGAAAACTCCAAAGAAACGGTACAACGGATCTCGGGAACCAAACAGCATGCATTGTCTTACAAAAAGGGTGAACGTACCCGGTTGATCTTTTTTCGTCTCCATAACAGATAACGTTTTAGGTTAATAAAAACATTAATCTTCCGAACAGGGTGTTTCAAGGTGGGCTTAAACCAAGATAATCGCTAGTAAAAACACTCAATTACCCGGGAAGGTTTTTTATCTGAGAAATAATTTATTGTTTAAGTTTAGAATACTAGATTTGAAACAACCTAAGGGCTTCGAAGTCAGAGAAATATGCGTAAAGGATTATTCATTTTATTATTGGTGGTGCCAATAGCCACTTATGCTCAACATAAAATCGTTACTGTTGCAGAAGGTGAACAAGCCATCAACCCTTCCGTGGTTATCAATCGCAAAAACCCGGAAAATTTTGTCATGGGATGCGCTGCAGGTTTATTTTATTCAATGGATAGTGGAAAATCATGGCAAAAAAGTCAGCCTCAAAATGACCAGGAGGGTGTAGATCATACTTTGGTTTCTGATCGAAAAGGTAATCTGTACGATTTTCATCTTGCCTTGAATTCGGATGGAAGTCGCTATGATAAAATTATATGCCAATGGTCAGCAGATGGCGGAGTAACCTGGCAGGTAATCGGATCTATCTCAGCTCCTGATAAAGATATACGGTACCCCAAAATCTGTGCGCATAGCAAGTCCGGTGAATTCCTGCTTTCCTGGACGCAATATGATGAATACGGAAGTGAAGACCCGGAGAAGAAAAGTAACATAATGCTGGCACAGTCAAAGGACGGAAAAAAGTGGAGCAAGCCAATTCAAATTAGTCAATTATCCGGCGATTGCCGGGATGATAACCAGACCCCTAGAGGAGCAACACCTGGCATAAACTCCAGGGATATGAAGTTTGTATTGTGGTCGATGAACCAGGGAATTTATTTGGATAGATCAATGAGCAAAGACGGCACCTGGTTAAATAATGATATACATGTAAATGATCAAAAGGGTGGCTGGTCTTTCAATATTCCGGGACTAAAAAAAACTAATGGGCTACCCACACTTTTTATTGATAATAGTCCAGGCCGGTACAACGGAGTTCTTTTTGCTGTATGGGCTGATCAGAGTAAAGGCGTTGAAGATACAGATGTTTGGTTTCTTCGCTCAGTTAATTTTGGTGACAACTGGAGTACACCACTTCGCGTGAACGATGATAGTATTGGAAAGCATCAGTTCATGCCAGCCATGACTGTTGACCAATCGGATGGTCTTGTTTATATCGTCTATTACGATAGGAGGGATCATGATGATGAACAAACGGATGTCTACCTGGCATACTCTATGGATAACGGAACAACGTTTAAAAATGTAAAGATTTCAGAACAGCCCTTTAGCGCTGTAGAAAATTCAGACATGGGTTCTTACATAAGCATTGATGCTTACAAGGGGACGATTGTTCCTGTGTGGACCAGTTACACGGATGGTAAGGTGTCTATCAACACAACCATTGTGAAGCGGGATGATCTTGTTAAAGTAGCTGTACCCGAAGAAGAAGTATCAAGGTAAAGCCTTTATCAACTCAGATAGAAACAGGTTGTCATCCAGGTAATCGCCTTGTGATAAACTAAGCTTAACAACAACAAGTTTTTTTGACGGAATGATAAAAACATTCTGCCCTTCATAACCATCAGCCCAGAATAAATCAGCAGGTACATCAGGATAAATTCTATGCGCGGGATTTCCAGGTGCCCCGGCATTTAACCAAAACTGTGCACCATATTCACCCATCTCTGCTGCCGGTGCAGGTGTTACGGAATACTTCACCCAACCATCGGGTAAAATTTGTTCGTCATTGTAATAACCATTGTTGAGATACAACAATCCGAATCGTGCCCAATCGCGAGCGGTAGCAAATGAATAAGACGAGCCAACAAAAGTTCCGTTTGCATCTGGTTCTATTGTAGCGCTGTACATGCCAAGCTTGTAAAAAAGTTCTTTCGCAGGAAAGCTGTGATAGTCCTTTTCGCCTATAGTTTGGCGAATGATCCATGATAAAAGGTTAGTCGTTCCACTTGAATAATAAAATTTTGTTTCAGGTTTATCTCGAGGGGAATGATCCGCCGCAAACATGCCCATGTTTTTTTTCTTAAAAAGCATATTTGTAGCATCACTTGGACCACCATAATTCTCTTCCCATTCTAAACCGCTACTGGCATGAAGTAGGTTACTAATTGTAATCTCTTTTCGTTCATCATTTTTCCATAAGTCAATAGGAGCAGGTTGGTTAATGTCAAGTTTTCCTTGTTTGACAAGTATTCCTACCAAAGCATTGGTAATGCTTTTGGTCATCGACCATCCATGCTGTTTTGTATTCTTATCAAATCCATCGGCATATTTCTCTGCAATGATTTGTCCATCATATACTACCACTATGCTTCTTGTCTTTCGAAGTTTTTCAGGGCTGGGCTCCTTAAAAGCATCTTCAACTACTGAATTAAGTTTTTCGAAATTTATCTCTGCAGGTAACAGGTCAGAAAGTTTATCACCACGCGGCCACGGTATTGTATCTGTGTTAATGAGAGAAGGGGTTTTTAACGTAAAATTCTGGGTTCGAATTTCATCCTCACTAATTTCACTTATCAGGGTACATCCCAGTCCTTTTCTGAAAATTGCTTTTTTAACAGCCAATCCAAAAACACTTCCTGTAGCTGAAGAGTCACTAAAATCTACTTTGAATGTGCCCCATGATAATGGAAGTCGACCTAATTCATTCTTGATAACATCATCGGGTTGACGGCCAGCCAGCATTACGCAGGAGCAAAGCATTTTAGAACCGTACCCTGAGAGTATTGGAAATGCACGCCAGGCATAGCTTATCCCGTAAATCAAAATGATGGCAGCAAGTATAAACAGAGCTTTTTTAAATATGCGCATAAATGAGTTTGAGAATCCGACAATGAAAAGCCAAAATAATTATAAGTTTTGATAAGCTTTCCGTGAAATGCAGTTATTACACAAAGGTCCCAAAGAAGCACAGAGGCGCACTAACGTATTTTCTTTGTAGACCTCAGTGTCTTCTCGGCGTTCTCAGCGCAATGGATTTCTTAATTCACCGGTATTAAATCGAAGATCATTAAACTGACATTACTACTTTTACTTGGTGAAGAAAATAGAAATTAAATCCTTTCTCGATGAAAAGGCGGCGTTTTATAATTGTGTTGGATTTATTGAGAAAGATCCGATATGTATTCCTCATGCCTTTACAAAGAAGCAAGACATTGAAATAGCCGGCTTGTTTGCTGCCGTGCTTGCCTGGGGTCAGCGTGTCACCATTGTAAAAAAGTGTAAGGAGTTAATGGGACGAATGGATGATGATCCTCATGCTTTTGTAGTGAATCATGGTGAAAATGATTTAAAGAAGCTGTTAGGCTTTAAACACCGAACCTTCAACGATACGGATTTACTTTATTTTGTTTCCTTTCTTAAGTGGTACTACAATAAAAATGATACACTCGAAGATGCTTTCCGTGCATCAGATGGATCGCTTGAATCGGGCCTTATTCATTTTTATAAACTTTTCTTTAGTCTGGAAAATCATCCACATCGCACACGAAAGCACATTTCTACACCCGAACGCAAATCAACCTGCAAGCGATTGTGCATGTATCTTCGCTGGATGGTGAGAAATGATAATTGCGGAGTTGACTTCGGACTTTGGAAAAAAATCTCTCCTTCAATATTGATATGCCCTTGTGATGTACATGTTGACAGAGTGGCGAGAAAATTAAAATTGATAAAATCAAAACAAACCAACTGGCAAACGGCCCTGGAATTGACAAACAACTTAAGAAAGCTTGATCCTGCTGATCCTGTAAAATATGACTTTGCTTTGTTTGGTCTGGGTATAATGGAAGGATGGACTTAAGCATAAAGCAATCTTATTCTCTATTATATATGGAGGTTTGCCAGTAATTTATAATCATTCTAAACTATCTAAGATTGATGGAATTGTAGATTTTGGCAGAGCGTCACACATACAAATTTCACAAGAGAAACAACATTAAGTTGATGTTAAACATAAAGTAAGATTGCGTGGAAAAAAGACTTATAAAAACCAGTTTGCACACATAAATAAATTTGAAAAAATGACTTCGGATAGTAGATTTGTGCCGCTTGTTAAAAAAAACGGACACTAAGCCTAACATGACAAAACATTTGACTCAAGCCGCCAGACATTTACCTCTCGTAATTTTCTTTTTTTTAATTCCTCTTTTAACAAACGCTCAGGATATTTCTACAGAAGCCGCTGACATCAGTGCCGGTCAGGTATTGTTCGATGCTAATTGTAAGACATGTCATCGTGTGCAACAAAAACTTGTAGGTCCTGCTTTGGCCGGTATTGAGGACCGCGCCCCTTCCATTGACTGGATAAAAGCATTTGTGAAGAACTCGGCAGCAGTGATCGCCAGCGGTGATGACTATGCCAACAAACTTTACAACGAGTACAACAAAACACAGATGACTGCTTTTCCGCTAAAGGATGAGCAGATCATGCAGATACTGGCTTATATAAAAGCTGAAACAGACAAGCCTGTTGCTGTTGCTGCTCCTGCAGATGGAACATCGGGAGCACCTCAGGAGGGTGGGGCTGTTCCTTCATCATATTTGAATATCATTCTCATTGGGATGGTCATCATCCTGATATTGATTCTTATTGTATTAGGTTTTCTTATTTCAGCGATAAAGCGATTCCTCGATCAAAAGGAGTTGACAGAAGAAGAAAAAGAAGTTGTTCATTCTCCTATATCTACGGGTTCAATTTTACGAAGCAAGGGATTCATATTCATTGTTGTTTTCATTGTTACGGTTTTAGGATTTAAAGCCGTGATCAGTGGTCTTTTTTCAATAGGCGTTCAACAGGGTTATGCGCCGAAACAGCCTATAGCGTTTTCTCATAAGATTCACGCAGGTCAATATGAAATTGACTGTAAGTATTGCCACACCGGTGTAATGAAAGGGAAGAATGCAAACATTCCTTCTCCTAACATTTGTATGAATTGCCACAATCAAATTAAGCAGGGTGCAATCACCGGTGAGGGAGAAATTGCCAAGCTTGTAAACGCGTATGAAACGAACACACCAATAGAATGGGTGCGGATCCATAACCTACCTGACCTGGCGTACTTCAATCACGCGCAGCACGTGAATGTAGGTGGCGTTGAATGTCAAACCTGTCACGGCCCAATTGAAACTATGGATGTTGTTAAGCAACACTCACTGTTAACAATGGGATGGTGTATTGATTGTCACCGTAAGACTGATGTCAATTCAAAAGGCAACAAGTATTATGATAACCTTGTAGAGCTGCACAATATGACTACAAAGGAGGCTATGAAAGTAGAAGACATCGGCGGACTGGAATGTGCCAAGTGTCATTATTAATAGAAGATTTTTTACGCTCAACGCATCGCGATATATACGGATAGTATGAAAGAAAATAAGAAGATATACTGGAAAGGCATCGAACAACTAAAGAATGATCCTGCATTTGTAAAGCATGCTCATCAGGAGTTTGCTCCGGGGCCGGAGGAAAATCCAAATCATTCCCGTCGCGATTTTCTTAAAATGATGGGGTTTGGCGTTACCGCAGTTTCTTTAGCGGCGTGCGAAGCACCTATTCGTAAAGCCATCCCGTATGTTAACAAACCTGTTGATGTTGATCCAAGTATAGCCAACTATTATGCCTCTACTTATATTAATGGAGGAGATTATTGCAGCATTGTAGTAAAGACGCGTGAAGGTCGCCCTATTAAAGTTGATGGTAATACACTTTCCAGCGTAACACAAGGAGGAACCAGTGCACAAGTAGAGGCTTCCGTTCTTTCTTTGTATGATAACGCACGTTTACGCGGGCCAAAAAAAGGAAAAGATAGAATAACATGGGAAGATCTCGACAAAGAAATAATTACAAAGTTAAATGAGATAGGAGCGAAGGGCGGAAAGATCAGTGTGGTTAGCAATACGATCTTAAGTCCAAGCACTAAACTTGTATTAGAAAAATTCAAAGCAAAGTATCCAACCACAGAGCATGTTCAATATGATCAAAGCTCGCAGTACGGAATGCTTAGAGCGAATGAAGAATCTTTCGGAGCGGCCATCATTCCATCGTATGATTTCAGCAAAGCCAATGTAGTAGTTAGTGTTGGAGCTGATTTCCTGGGTTCATGGATATCTTCCATTGAATACACAAAACAATACGCGAAGACACGTGAAGTGAGCGTGCAGAAACGCGAGATGTCTCGTCATTATCAATTCGAATCCATTTTAACGATTAGCGGCGCTAACGCTGACTACAGAACACAGATAAAACCTTCGCAAGAGGGGGCAGTAATTGTTCAGCTTTATAATCTTATTGCTTCAAAAGCAGGAAGAGCAACGGTATCTGGCGGCGCTGACAAGATTAATTATGTTGAAAAGGCAGCGAATGACTTATGGAACAGCAGGGGCAAAGCACTTGTAGTGTCAGGATCAAATGATAAGGCTATACAAATACTCGTCAATGCCATTAACGATATGCTGGGAAGTTATGGTTCTACCATTGATATGAATCTACCGGTCAATTACCGGCAGGGAAATGATGTTGCAATAATTAAGTTTATTGATGACCTCCATAGCGGCACCATAGAGGGAGTTATATTTTATAACTGTAACCCGGTTTATGATCATCCAATGGGTGACAAACTGGAATCTGCATTGAAGAAAGTATCCTTGTCTGTTTCTACTTCTTATAAGGAAGATGAAACGGCATTGTTAACAAACTACAAAGCTCCCGATCATCACTTCCTCGAATCATGGAATGATGCTGAGCCAAAGAAAAATCATTTTAGTCTTTCACAACCCGCCATATCTCAAATATTCAGATCGCGCCAGGCACAGGAGAGTTTCCTCGTTTGGGCGGGTGAAGCAAACACTGACTATTTTGAGTTTTTAAAAAATAACTGGAGAACTAAATTCTATACAGGTCAGACATTGGATTTCCAATCCTTCTGGGATAAATGCCTGTATGATGGCGTGTATGAGTTACCCGTTGAGGCTTCCGCAGCTACCGTAACTTTTGCGGGAAATATCGAAACAGCGGCAGGTGACATTGCTAAAAATTATACACCAGGTGGTTTTGAACTGGTCATCTATGAGAATGGAACGGTAGGGAATGGCTCACAGGCTAACAACCCGCTGCTCCAGGAACTTCCTGATCCTATTACCAAAACCGTTTGGGACCATTATGTTACCATCTCGCCTAAAGATGCGAATGGGCTGACTAATCCTGAAAGTAAAACGGTTTTCGCTACCGTTGAAGCAAACGGTAAATACGTAAAGCTTCCGGTACTTATTCAACCCGGACAAGCGCAGGGTACATTAGGCATACCGTTAGGATACGGAAGAACAAAAGCCGGCAAAGTAGCCGATGCAGCAGGCGGAAAAAATGTATATCCTCTTTTGAGTTTGTTAAACGGATCACTTTGTTATCATGCGGTGAATGTGAAATTCACGATGACAGAGGAACCTTATCAACTCGCGCAGACACAAACACACCAGACCTACATGGCGCGTCAGACCGTCATTAAGGAATATTCACTGGATACATTCAAAAAAGATCCTGATTTCATTGCAAAAGATTTTGATCCAAAAGTAGCAACGTGGAAATCGCCTGAACATAAAGTTGACCCAGGTTCACTATCCATGTGGAAGGGTCATGAGTACAAGAGCCACCATTGGGGAATGGCAATCGACCTGAACACCTGTATTGGTTGTGGCGCTTGCGTGGTGGCATGTAACGTTGAAAACAATATATCACTGGTCGGTCGTGAAGAAGTGATCAACCGCCGTGAAATGCATTGGCTGAGGATCGACCGGTATTACAGTAGTGATGCTCCTGTCGATGATTGGAGAGGTTTGGAAGAAGCATCGGATAACCCGGAAGTTGTATTTCAACCGATGTTGTGCCAGCATTGTAATAATGCATCGTGCGAGACAGTTTGTCCGGTTGCTGCTACCACACATAGTACTGAAGGTCTCAACCAAATGGCGTATAATCGTTGTATTGGTACGCGCTATTGTGCCAACAACTGTCCTTATAAAGTAAGACGTTTCAACTGGTTCAAGTATCACGATAACCGTCAGTTTGAAGATGTAAATCCGGCCATGAATACGGATTTGGGTAAGATGGTATTGAACCCTGATGTTACTGTTCGTTCGAGAGGTGTTATGGAGAAATGCTCCTTCTGTGTGCAACGCATTCAATCAGGAAAACTCACCGCGAAAAAGGAGAGAAGGAAACTGAACGATGGCGAAGTTACAACTGCTTGTCAGACGTCATGTTCAACCGGCGCCATTGTATTTGGTGATGTAAATGATCCGGAAAGCAAGATTTCAAAATTGCTGGGCATCAAACCTGTGGATCCTCAACATCCTCATCGCATTGACAAGATCACAGAGAACCCTCGCGCTTACCAGGTATTGGAGGAAATTGGTGTGAAACCAAATATCTGGTATCTGACAAAGATCAGGAATAAAGACAAGGCTGAGGCTTAATGGAATAAACGGAAACTGATAACTGATAACGAATAACTTTTAACTACACAATGCAGGTAACTTCTTCAGTGCGCGATCCTTTGGTAACCGGTGGCAAGACGGTAAAAGATGTTTCGCATGACATCAGTATACAGATAGAGAATAAACCTTCCAGGTTATGGTATATAGCTATGGCCTTTTCACTGGCTATGCTTGGCTTTGGTTTCTATTGTATATGTATTTTATTATGGCATGGTGTAGGAGTCTGGGGACTAAATAAAACAGTAGGCTGGGCGTGGGATATCACCAACTTCGTGTGGTGGGTGGGTATTGGTCACGCCGGTACATTGATCTCCGCTATCTTGTTGTTGTTCCGTCAGAAATGGAGAATGTCTATCAACCGTGCGGCAGAGGCGATGACAATCTTTGCCGTTATCTGTGCGGCTACCTTTCCGCTCATGCACATGGGTCGGCTTTGGTTAGGATTCTATTGGGCGCTCCCGCTTCCAAATGCTTTTGGTTCGTTGTGGGTTAATTTTAATTCACCACTGCTTTGGGATGTATTCGCTATCTCGACATACTTTACCGTATCGCTTGTGTTCTGGTACTTAGGACTCATTCCTGATTTTGCTGTAATCCGCGACCGTGCTGTTGTTCAGGGACACATGTTGCGCGCTAATATTTATAACGCGTTAAGCTTCGGTTGGCAAGGTGGTGCAAAAACATGGATGCGTTATGAATCAGTAGCGTTGATCCTCGCAGGGCTTTCAACACCTCTTGTGTTATCCGTTCACACGATCGTATCAATGGACTTTGCTACTTCAATTATTCCGGGCTGGCACACAACTATTTTTCCTCCATACTTCGTTGCCGGTGCAATTTTCTCTGGTTTCGCAATGGTGTTAACCCTTCTGCTGGTTACACGAGTTGTATTCAAACTTGAAGACTATATCACCATCTATCACATTGAATTGATGAACATCATCATCATTGTTACAGGGTCGATTGTAGGTATCGCGTATATAACAGAGCTTTTCATTTCATGGTATTCAGGCGTTGAATATGAAGGCTATGCTTTCTTCAACCGCGTACAGGGTCCGTATGCATGGGCTTACTGGTCAATGATGACGTGTAACGTGATTTCTCCTCAACTTTTCTGGATCAAGAAAATCAGAACGAGCATCGTTTCGACATTCGTGTTGTCGATCATCGTGAATATCGGTATGTGGTTCGAGCGTTTTGTAATTATTGTTACATCGCTGCACCGTGATTACGTTCCTTCAAGCTGGACAATGTTCCATCCTACGATGTATGACATTGGTGAGTATGTTTTTACTTTCGGATTTTTCTTCACAGCATTCCTTTTGTTTGCGAAGTATTTCCCGGTGATCAACATGGCGGAAGTGAAAAGTATTATCAAGTCTGATTCCTTGAAGAAGGGATCAGCAGAGAAACATTGAGATGTATTGAGATTAAAGAACTAAAAAAGAATGGACGCAGATAAGCATTTTATAGTCGGGGTTTTTAATGACGAGGATGTTCTTCTCAGCGCGGTTACCAAAATAAGAGGTAAGGGCGTTAAGATACATGAAGTATTCACGCCATTCCCTGTTCACGGTTTGGATGAAGTACTGGGTTACACCCGGTCACGTCTTCCTATTGCCGCGTTCCTTTTTGGATTGACAGGTACTTCCCTGGCGCTCATTATGCAGATATGGATGCTGGGTTATGACTGGCCCATGATCATCGGAGGAAAGAACTTTGCTTCATTACCTCCATTCATCCCGGTTACATTCGAGTTAACCGTTTTGCTGGCATCGCTTGGAATGGTGGCTACATTCATGATCGTTAATGATATGAAACCATACCGGTGGCCACGTCAGTTTGATATTCGCAGCACGGATGACAAACATGTAATGGCGATCGATCTTGCTTTGAATAATGATAAAAGTAAAGAAGAAATTTCCCGGATATTGAAAGATGCCGGAGCTGAAGAAGTAAATGAAAAGAGTTTTGAATAACAAGTCTCGATATACTATGCGCTTGATAAAAAGCTTTGTATTAGGAGTAGGAACTGCAATGATTCTGGCAGGTTGTGGAGCAGGAGGTGATAACCCGGGATTGGAATATGCCCCCAACATGTATCACTCTGTGCCTTACGATCCCCTCACGCAAATTAACGACACAACCGCAGGGCGTTGGCTCACTTCAATTGATTATCCAGACGGTCACGCAGAGTTCTTCAATTCCAACAAGCTTAACCCTCACGGTATGAATATGCGTGAGCCTGTAAAGAATACCGTAAAGCGCAATCCTCAAGGTTGGCTTCCTTACAGAATTCCAAAAGACAGCGTTGCTTATGCAGCCCGAACGTTAAAAAATCCTCTTGACTCAACAGTGGCTGTAATAGCCGATGGTAAAATACTGTACGATATATATTGTGATCATTGCCATGGCGCTAAAGGTAAAGCTGACGGAAAAGTAGCTGAGTTTGAAGGCCAGCCAAAGTATGCAGGTGTTGCTAACCTTACCAGTGACGCTTTAAAAGATATTTCAGAAGGTCACATCTTTCATGTGATAACAGAAGGAAAAGGTTTGATGTGGGCACATGGTTCTCAGATTAGTCCTGAAGACCGCTGGAAGATTGCAAAGTATGTGAAGACTTTACAAAAGTAATTCGACAATTAGGTAAAGACAATTAGATAAAACTGAGTAGCAGATAATCGAACAAAAATGGCTCATACGCATATAACTGTAGAAAGCGAACAATACATTTTCAAGCCGGAAACAAAGCGGAAGTTTTTCTACTTGTTGGGAACGGGAATAGTTCTCTTTATTCTCGGCCTTGTCCTGGCTATGACCGGTGCTGGTCATCATGAAGAAGGAGGGCATGCTTCGGTTCAGACATCTCAGGAATTAACAGCCAGTCTTCAGCACGATGAAGCTGCATCAGCAGGTCATGCGCAGGAAGAACATGGAGCGCATCATGAAACTGCACACTGGTTGAAGAGATTGTACACAACCTTATGGATGAACAACATCTACTTTGTTGGTCTTGGCATCATCGGACTTTTCTTTGTTGCTATTCAATATGCAGCACAGGCCGGATGGTCAGCCGGTATTCTAAGAGTTCCACTTGCCATGGCACATTGGTTGCCGATTGCAGGTTTGTTAACATTAGGGTTATGGTTTGCAGTAAGCCATGATGTGTTTCACTGGACGCATGGTTATTTATATGGTGAGAAACTGGAGAATGGACAACCTAATCCTACTTTTGACAAAATAATCAACGGTAAAGCACCTTATTTCTTTTGGCCTCTCGTTGCCGGAAAGTTTCCGTTGTTCTTCATTTTGAGAATGGTAATTTTCTTTGGCTTATGGTACTGGTTCTTTCTTCAGATAAAAAGAAGAATGATAGCTGAAGATATTGATGCTTCTCCAACGCATTGGTATAAAAACAGGATAACTTCTACATGGTTCCTCATATTCTTTGCTGTTAGTTCATCTGTTGCCGCGTGGGATTGGGTGATGAGTATCGATACACACTGGTTCAGTACTATGTTTGGCTGGTATGTATTTGCGAGCTGGTGGGTGACAGGATTAGCCTTTATAACATTAATTGTTGCTCACTTAAAAAGCGCAGGTTATCTCAAGATTGTTAACGCAAATCACGTTCACGACCTGGGAAAATTTGTCTTCGCTTTTTCAATCTTCTGGACATACATCTGGTTCGGCCAATTCCTGTTGATTTATTATGCGAACATTCCCGAAGAAACGGTCTATTTCATAGAACGTATGCACACAAGTCCATATAGCTGGATTTTCTATACTAACCTGATACTGAACTTTGTATTACCGTTCTTGTTGTTTATGACAAGAGACGCCAAGCGCCAACTTTCAACCTTGAAATTGGTTTGCCCCATAGTGATCATCGGTCATTGGTTTGATTTTTACAATATGGTTACCCCTGGTGTTATGCAGGAAAACGGTGGCCTTGGTTTGCTTGAGATTGGCACAGCGCTTATTTTCCTCTCAGTGTTTTTCCTCGTTGTGCTTTCCAGTCTTTCGAAAATGCCATTGATTGGAAAAAATCATCCGATGTTGGAAGAGAGTCTGCATCACCATATTTAATAATTGTATATAGAAGAAAATATTATGAATCTGATTATTGGTTTAGGTGTACTTCTGCTGCTGGTCATTTTTTATCTGATCTTCCGGTTAAGCAGTTTGGTAAGCTTGGCAAAGGGTGCGAAAGAAACAAGAATAGATTCAAGTAATAGCTTGAATGCGACTTTGTTTATTGTGTTCATGGTGGCAAGCATTGGCGGCTTCTTTTGGTACTCTTTTGCTCATTTTGATGATTATAATTTACCCGTTGCCTCAAAGCACGGTGCGTGGACGGATACCTTATTCTGGATTACAATGGCAATAACGGTAATAGCCTTTGTGATCATCAGTATCATCATGTTCTGGTTTTTGTATAAGTACCAATATCGTGAAGGCCAAAAAGCAAAATACTATCCTGACAACCATTACCTGGAATTAGCATGGACGATCATCCCGGCCATTGTATTGGCAGTGTTGATCTTTACAGGGTTAAGTGCATGGAATGATATTACAGGTCCTGCATCAAAAGACGCAGAGGTAGTTGAACTGGTCGCCCAGCAGTTTGCATGGACAGCGCGATATCCCGGTGTAAAGGATAATGAACTTGGTAAATATAATTTCAAACTCATTGACAATTTTGGAAATGAATTTGGTTTAGATCTTACGGATAAAAATTCCTTTGATGATTTCAAGTCACTTGAACTTCACATTCCCAAAGGAAAGGAAGTGCTGTTGAAGATCAGGGCAAAGGATGTATTGCACAGTGTTTTTTTACCACACTTCAGGGTGAAAATGGATGCCGTTCCCGGTATGCCGACACAGTTCAAATTTATTGCTACAAAAACTACGGAGGAAATGCGGAAGGAACTGGGCAATCCAAATTTTAATTACGAGTTGGCTTGTACAGAGATTTGTGGAAAGGGACACTTCTCCATGAGAATGCAGGTAGTAGTTGATGATGAAGAAACATTTGAGAAATGGAAGGCCAGTCAGGAGGCGTGGCTGAAACAAAATCCTTCTTACCTGGAAAAAGTGCCTGCTAATTTGCGTGAAGCTGCAATGATTAAAGCGGGTATTCCAGTGGAGGCAGTTGAAGCTGCAGCACAAAGCAGTACGGTAACAGTCACGGGGTCAAATTAAAAGAAATTTAAGCGATGGCAACAACAGATATTCATACCCAGCATGATGTTCACCACCACGATGATCACGGTCACGATGAACATCATCATGGTAATTTTTGGACAACCTATATATTCAGCCAGGATCATAAGGTAATTGCAAAACAATTCCTGATCACCGGTATTTTTTGGGCGCTATTAGGAGGAACACTTTCAGTGATCTTTCGTCTTCAGTTGGGATTTCCCAACATGAAGCTTGAGTGGTTAAAGCCCGTTCTTGGTGAATGGATTACACCGGAAGGACAACTCGATCCTGAATTTTTCCTTGCTCTTGTTACCATGCACGGAACTATCATGGTTTTCTTTGTACTAACGGCCGGACTAAGCGGTACTTTCTCTAATTTTCTGATTCCGTTGCAGGTAGGAGCAAGAGATATGGCTTCCGGATTCATGAATATGCTTTCATACTGGTTCTTTTTCTTATCCAGTGTGATCATGTTTGTATCACTATTCTTAAGCACCGGGCCTGCCAGTGGAGGATGGACGATCTATCCACCATTAAGTGCATTGCCTCAGGCCATGAAAGGTTCTGGTGACGGCATGACGCTTTGGCTGGTAGCGATGGCGTTATTCATTGTAAGTACCCTTCTGGGTGGTATTAACTACATCACAACGGTTATCAATTTACGCACACGCGGAATGTCTTTTTCAAGAATGCCGCTTACTATTTGGGCGTTCTTCTTTACAGCAATAATCGGTTTGCTTTCATTCCCCGTACTATTCGCTGCAGCACTTCTTCTTATTTTCGACAGAAGTTTCGGTACGAGTTTTTATCTCTCCGATATTTACATTGGTGGTGAAGCGTTACCTCACATCGGCGGTAGCCCGATTTTGTTCCAGCATTTGTTCTGGTTCCTGGGTCACCCTGAAGTGTACATTGTACTACTTCCAGCGCTGGGTATTACATCTGAAATTATTGCCACCAATTCGCGAAAGCCAATCTTTGGTTACAAAGCGATGGTGGGATCAATGCTCTTTATTGCTATTCTCTCATTCATTGTATGGGCGCACCACATGTTTGTAACGGGGATGAATCCTTTCCTCGGATCAATCTTCATGTTGTTAACATTGATCATTGCTGTTCCATCAGCGGTAAAGATTTTCAACTACGTCACAACCCTGTGGAAAGGTAATATTCGATTTACGCCAGGCATGTTGTTTTCTATCGGTCTTGTTTCATTCTTCCTTACCGGAGGTATTACAGGGATATTCCTCGGTAACTCTGCCATTGATATTCAGCTTCACGATACATACTTTGTTGTGGCACACTTCCATCTTGTGATGGGTAGCGCTTCTTTCTTTGGAATGCTTGCCGGTATTTATCACTGGTTCCCTAAGATGTTTGGTCGAATGATGGATGATAAATTGGGATACATTCACTTCTGGGTAACTTTTGCCGGAGTTTACCTTGTGTTTTTCCCAATGCACTACATCGGTATCGCTGGTTTTCCAAGAAGGTATTATTCTTTTACAAACTTTGAAACCTTCAGCGGTTTTACCGATCTGAACATGTTAGTGAGTATTGCAGCAATTATAACGTTGAGTGCGCAGTTCATATTCCTGTTTAATTTCTTCTATAGTATTTTCCGCGGACGATTAGCACCGTTGAACCCATGGAATTCTACAACCCTGGAATGGACAACACCACGAAATCCCGGGCATGGTAACTGGATCGGTGAAATACCGGCAGTGTATCGTTGGCCGTATGATTACAGTAAGCCCGGCGCTAAGGATGATTTCATTCCTCAGCATATTCCATATTCCGAAACGCCTGAATCGAATCTTCCTCACGAAAACGAACTGATCAAACTGGAAACCTCGGATAGTCAGGGCACAATAATCATTGATTCGGAACATAAGAAGCATTAGAAAGTTTAAGGTTTAAGGTTTAAAGTTTAAGGTGAAATTCCTGAACATTAAACATTAAACTTTAAACGTTAAACCTTAGGCAATGCGGTCATTTCACAGGCTATGTTTTTCTACCTTGATCGCAGTTTACATTTTAATTTTGGTGGGCGGAATTGTAAGAAGCACCGGCTCTGGTATGGGCTGTCCTGATTGGCCGAAATGTTTTGGAAAATGGACTCCTCCTACATCAGTTGCTGAGCTTCCGGAAAATTATAAGGAATATTATTCTCAGTATCGCCACAAAAAGAACGAGCGATTCGCAAAGTATCTCACTGCTTTCGGACTCAATGAAACGGCAAACGAATTGATGAATGATGAATCCATCAGAGAGGAAGCTGACTTTAATGTTGTCAAAACCTGGATTGAATATGTAAACCGGCTTGTTGGTGTGGTCATTGGCTTCATGATTTTTGCCGTGGCTGTGGTTTCACTCCGCTATCGATCTATTGATCCCAAGCTTGTTATAATTGCGGTATCCTCCTTCATACTGGTGGGCTTTCAGGGCTGGATCGGATCGGTAGTCGTTTCAACCAATCTTACTCCCTGGACAATCACAGTACATATGTTCTTAGCATTGTTGATTGTCTTGATGCTGGTTTACCTGGTACACCGTACAAACGGGCAAGTCTCAATTATGCGTGATTCCTTGTCCGTTGGATGGGTTCTGGCTTGTATGGCTGTTCTGCTAATTCAAACTTTGATGGGGACACGGGTACGTGAAATTATTGACCAACTGGCACAAACGCTTGACAGAAATAACTGGATTGCCAACCTGGGAATCGACTTCTTTTTACATCGGTCATTTTCGTGGGTTGTGCTCATTTTACACGTAGGATTAATTATCAAATTGGTCAAAACTCAGTCGTCAAAAGTTTTCCCACTTACCCTAATCCTTTTAATTTTGGGGACCATTTTAAGTGGTACAGGAATGGCATATCTGGCAGTTCCTCCTTACTTGCAACCGGTGCATTTATTCCTGGCTACCGGCACGTTTGGAATGCTTGCCTATTTGCTGTTTGAGGTTATAAGAAGCAATAAAACCATTTTAACAAAGTAGATGTTTGCCGGACAACTTTTAGGAAGTGCAATAGCAGTCAACAAAGCAAAGGCTTATTTTGAGCTGCTAAAATTCCGGCTATCATTCCTGGTTGCTTTCTCTTGTTCATTTGGATTTATTCTCGCCAGTCCCACGGCAAATCTGACCACTTTAACATTATTATTTATCGGAGGATTTTTGCTTTCAGGAGCATCGGTTACCATTAACCAGATTCTTGAAAAAGATCTGGACAAGCTGATGAGCAGGACAATGAATCGACCTTTGCCTACTTATCGTGTTTCAGAAACAGAAGCCACCTGGTTTGCCGTGATTTGTGCAACACTGGGCATTACAATTCTTTTCGTATTTACTAATCCGCTTACTACCATACTTTCAATAGTGTCCATGTTATTATACAGCTTTGTATATACACCACTGAAACGTGTTGGACCGATAGCAGTATTTGTTGGCGCAATTCCCGGAGCGTTGCCACCTTTGTTGGGTTGGACCGCAGCAACAGGGGGATTGTCTTATGAAGCGTGGATTATTTTTGGAATTCAGTTCATCTGGCAGTTTCCTCACTTCTGGGCTATTGCCTGGGTGGCGGATGAAGATTATAAAAAAGCCGGATTTAAACTCTTGCCTTCTGGTGGTCAAAAAGATTTGAACACAGCAATTCAGATCATGATCTATACAATGTTTCTCATTCCGCTTGGATTATTACCGGCAACCTTTGGCATCACGGGAATTTATTCCGCTGTGGTGGCAACGGTATGCGGTGTGTTATTTTTCGCGCAGACTTTTTCACTCATGAAAGATGGTAATAGGAAGTCGGCGATGAGAATTATGTTTGGTTCGTTTTTGTATTTGCCTATAGTACAGATTGCTTACTTGCTAGATAAAGTGTAGACAGTTATGGCCGCAGAAATAAAAATTGTAGAAGAAGCGCGCAAGCCGCTGTCAATGCATCCAAAGAAGTTTGCCATGTGGCTCTTTATTGCCACGGTGGTGATGTTATTTGCGGCGTTGACAAGTGCATACATTGTAAGACAGGCTGAAGGAAATTGGTTACTCTTTGATTTGCCAAATCTGTTTTATGTAAATACAGCGGTGATTATTGTCAGCAGCTTAACTATGCAGTGGGCCTACTGGTCGGCCAAACGGGATCAACTGGAGAAAACAAAACTTGCTATCAGTATTACATCCATTTTAGGAATAGCTTTTTTGATTGGGCAGATAATGGCGTGGGGCCAAATGGTTGATCAGAATATTTATTTTGTAGGTGATCGTGGAAGCGCTGTGTCAGGTTCTTTTGTGTACGTGCTTTCGGGATTACATGGTGCGCATATCATAAGCGGAGTAGTTTTTCTGCTTATTGTTTTGCTCTCAACGTTGCGATATAAAGTTCATTCCAGGAATCTGACCCAGATGGAAATGTGTACTACCTACTGGCATTTTTTGGGAGGACTTTGGCTATATTTGCTGCTGTTCTTAATTTGGACGCGGTAAAAAAGTTTAAGGTTCAAGGTTTAAAGTTAAAAGTTAGTGCACCTTAAACCTTGAATTTTAAACCTTAAACTTTAAACTTTAGACCTTAAACTTTAAATTTCGATATGTCAAACACCTCAACTGTGAATGTACCTGCTCCCGGTAAAACCGTATGGGATGGTGGCGTTTCACCTATGGGCGTCAGTTACGGTAAACTCATGATGTGGTTTTTCCTGCTATCAGATGCCTTTACATTTTCAGCATTACTGATTACTTACGGATTAGTTCGCTCTTCTCATCCGGCCTTTGAAGGACTCCCTGATGAGTTTGTTTTTTCACAAGCTTATTGGCCAATTCCCGAAAGAGTTTTTGAAGCCGTTCCGTTTCTGCATGGTGTTTCGTTGCCCCTGGTGTTTGTTGGTATCATGACTTTTATTCTAATTATGAGTTCTGTTACCATGGTGTTAGCCGTTGAAGCGGGTCATCGCATGGATAGGAAAGCTGTTGAGAAATGGATGCTGTGGACTATTTTGGGTGGTCTCACTTTTCTTGCCTGCCAGGCTTGGGAATGGACTCACTTCATTCATGGAACTACAGATATAAAAGGATTGGCTTATTACGGAGCATCTCTTGTTCATAATCAATATGGTCCACCTGATTTTGCTGCATTCTTTTTCTTTATAACAGGTTTTCACGGCTTTCACGTCTTTAGCGGTGTGTGCTTCAATTTCCTTATCTACTACAATACAGTAATGGGTACTTACGATAGAAGAGGACACTATGAAATGGTAGAGAAAGTTGGTTTGTACTGGCACTTTGTTGACCTGGTATGGGTCTTTGTGTTTACCTTCTTTTATCTGGTTTAATAATAATAAACGTTAGAAATTAATATTTTCGATATGGATCATTCAGAAGAAACAACACATATAAATGTACTTCCACCAGACAAAGAGAAGATCAAAAAACTCTGGACTGTTGCTGGTATTCTTGGTTTGATAACAGCGTTTGAGTTTTTGATTGCATTCACTATGGGACATGGACCTTTGAAGGTTGCCATTTTCGTTGCGCTTACCATTGTTAAAGCGGCTTACATTGTGGGTGAATTCATGCACTTACGCTATGAAGTAAAAGTGTTATTCTGGTCTATTCTCATTCCCATGATATTTGTGGTATGGATGCTGGTTGCCTTTGTATATGAAGGAATGGCTATTGGTGAGGTAAGACCGCACTGATCATAGAATTATAGTAATGACGAGGCTTAGGTTAATAACTTAAGCCTCTTTTTTTGTAAGCGATAGAAGTAGGTTAAACCAAACACCGATTAACCGTTAACTTATAACTTTAAACATGCGAGGAAAAAAAATAATCTATCTTATTCTTGCCCTTATACTTCCGGTATTTGTTTTTTTGTTTTTAAAGTTTTTTGGAAGGAATGAATTTGACGTTCAACCTTTGTTCCAGGAGCCGATAAAAGTAGAGGAGGCTTGTAGTGGCGAGTATAAATTTCCCTATGTAATCCCGGATTCACTCTCGACTCAATTAAAAATTAATGAATATGATCTTACGATTATTCCGGTTCTATTAAATGGTGACGATTCACAAGAGGAAATCAGTAATCAGGTTAAGCGAATTGAGGAAGAATTTTCAACAGCATCCTTTCAAATAAAATGGTTAGAAGAAAGTGAAGTAGATATTGATCTCAGGGTCATGAAAACTTGTGTATTACTTATGCCGGAAAATACATCGATTGTATTAATCGACAGGGCAGGAAGGATACGCGGACAATACGATGGCGCATCACTCGATGAAATGGATCGGCTGATTGTAGAGATGAAAATTATTTTGAAGAGGTATTGAGCAAAGTGCTGCGTTAAATTATTATTCACAAAAGTTCATAGAACAAAGTGTAATGCCACAAAGTCACGAAGTAAATGCAATTCAATGAAGAAAATTTATTTGTATTCCTTTGTGTCCTAGTGCCTTGGTGGCCAAACGAATTTAAAGTCAATCTCTCAAAGAGAATTTTTCACTAACAAACTAACTTTACTGCTTCTGACTTTTTAGCCAACATGCAAACCAATAAAGAACCACATCAAAAACTTATTATAGCCGTCTCCATTATTATTCCAGTGGTGGTGGCAATTTTATTTCGTGTTAAAATCGATGGTTATGATTTTACTTTTCTGCCGCCAATCTACGCAACGATCAATGGCATTACAGCAATATTGTTAATAGCCGCTGTGATTGCCATTAAAAACAAAAGGAGACTAATTCATGAACGTCTTATGAAAACATGCATACTCCTCTCGCTTGCCTTCCTTGTGATGTATATTATTTATCACATGACCACTGAATCGACATCTTATGGAGGAGAAGGCTTTATTCGAATAATTTATTTTATTATTCTGATCAGTCACATTTTATTATCCATTGTTGTTATACCGTTTGTACTTATTACCTATGTTCGCGCCATTTATGGCAATTTTGAAAGACACAAAGCCCTTGCTAAATTTACGTTCCCGATCTGGTTGTATGTAGCGATAACGGGGGTAGTGGTTTATTTGATGATAAGCCCCTATTATTAAGCTAAAAGTTAATGGTTAATTGCTCTTGCTTTCGGACTTTCCGACTTTTAAAAACTGTATGAAAAAGTTGCTTTTATTTTTGATACTAATACTTGTTCAGGTGACTTCCACCTGGGCGCAGTGCGCTATGTGCAAGACGCAGCTTGAAAACAATATCAGCGCCGGTAATCCTGGAATTGCATCTGGCATTAATACCGGTATTCTCTATTTGCTGGTGATGCCTTACCTGGCTGTATTGGTGATTGGCTACTTATGGTACAAGTCAAGCAAACGAGTTTAATGAATCAGGCTGCTGCACTTCTTCTTGGTAAATGTCCACGCTGTAGACAGGGTGATATTTTCACACATCCCATCACTCAAATAGCTAAGTTCAATAAGATGAATGAAACCTGCCCTCATTGCGAGATAATGCTTCAACCTGAGCCGGGTTTCTATCAGGGCGCCATGTATGTAGGGTACGGATTTACCGTGGTCTTTATCGTGATCATAAGTTTAATCCTTTACCTGCTGGGCGACCCTTCTGAGTGGGTTTATATCGGAACAATAATACTGGTGGCTGTTATTCTTGCGCCGCTCAATTACCGTTACTCACGCATTATTTACCTCTATCTTTTTGGAGGCATCAAATTTGATGCTTCACGTTCCTGACAACTTTTGTTAACTTTAGTCTTTTACGTTTTAGCACCAACCGCTATTTGTGAGGCTTTTTATTCCTTTTATTCTTTTTTGTGTTTTCATCATCGCGGGTGTATGGGTTGGATACCAATCTAAAAAACCTGTCTCAGCAAGTTCAGTGGCGATTAAGATTTCAAAGGCAATTAGTCGTGAGCTTGCCAAAGTCGATGAGGATGCCGGAAAAATATTGAACAGCATAAGCGAAAAAGGAAACCAGGCGCTTGGGGTTGACTATGCGTATCCCTTTCTGGTATATCAGAACAATGTTCTCTCTGCCTGGTCAAGCAACACGATAGTACCGCCAGCCCCGCTCGTCGCAGACACTTTTTCTATCAAACTTTTAAAGACTTCAGGTGGGGATTATCTCGCAAAAAAATGGATCCTTGACAAAGAACGATTTCTGCTGGCATTGTTACCGTTGCATCGGCAGTTTACTATCCGCAATAATTACTTGCAGCCCGAGTGGAACAACAAGATTTTTCCACAAGGCAATATCTACATTCTTGAACCCGAGGCAACATCAGGAACACCGGTTTGTGTTAATGAGAATTGTATATTTAAAATCAACTTTTTATCGAGTTCGCTGACGGCTCATGGAAATACAGGGTGGGTGGCAATACTACTTATCACTATTGCAATTACTTGCTTAATTGTTTGTGTTGCCCGACTTGTTAATCTTGCTAAACTAAAATCACCCGATCTGGCTTTTGTAATTTTGTTTACCGGCCTCTGGCTTCTTCGTGAGGTTATGACAAGATTGGATTTTCCAGCACTGCTAATAAGTATTCCACTGTTTGATCCATCGGCATTTGCTTCATCCAGTCTCAATCGCTCCCTGGGTGATTTGCTTTTAAACTCAATTATACTCGCTATTATTTGCTATTATCTTTTCAGGAATTATTACCGTTTCAACCTATTAAGGATTATCGATAATCAACCTCTGCTGAAGAATTTTTTTTCTATTCTTTGCGCAGTTTTCTTTTTCTTTTCAATGCTGTTTCCTTTTGTAGTCATTCAAACGATTTATAATAACTCGGCAATCATCGTTGACATTTCCCAGTCTCTGCAATTTGATACATTCAGGATAGCAGCCTTTGTTGTAGTAATTCTTTCGTGGGTAAGCTCGTTTTTATTTGCGCATGTGTCGCTAAGAATTCTCATTGCATTATCGTCACGATATTATGTATTTATTTTCCTCGCCGTTGGAGGAGCAATATTTGTCGTGATAAATGTTCTCTCTGGTCAGCTTTACCTTTCCTCTTTAGTGATTAGTTGTGTTTATTTTATTGTCGTTTTTAGATTTCATTTTTACCGGAAGCTGCGCAAAGTTAGTTATGTAACATATGTTTACTTATTTACTGCTCTTATTGTTTATTCAGTTTTAGGTACACTTGCCATTCAACATTTTTCATTGAAGGAAAAAATAGATAATCAATTCAGATTCGCTAACAATTTCCTTATCGACAGAGACTATTTTGCTGAATATCTCTTGCACGATGTGGGCCATAAAATATCAGGTGATGTTTTTATTCAATCCAGGCTTTCAGGTCCATTTTTAAGCAAGGATGCAATACGACAGAAGGTTCGTCAGGTATTTATCCCGAGTTACTTTAATAAATATGATGTGGAGGTTTTGCTTTTTGGCGCGGGCGGAAACCCAATTAACAATTCAACAAACACAACTTTAACAGACCTGATCAATACATATAACAAAGAAACTTTTCAGACTGATTATGACGGTGTTTATTTTGTGAATAGCCCTTCCGCTGATGTTACTCAACGTTATCTTGTTGTTTCACCGATCTTGAGGGGAGGCATTACTGCGGGTTATGTTGTGCTGGAACTTTTATTGAAACGATTTATTCCCGAGAGTGTGTACCCTGAACTTCTCATCGATAATCGATTTCAGCAATTCTATAAAACAGATGATATCAGCTATGCAGTTTATGGAAAGGATATTCTTTATACTTCCGGAGACTTTAATTATGAAAGACAATTTAAGCGCGAATATTTGGGTGATCCGGAAATTCATTTGAATGGAATGGTTCGCGAAGGTTATGCGCATGTTGCTGTTGAAGATGGAAATAATCGTGCTGCTGTTGTGTCTGCACCACTTCCTTCTCCCATTTACATCATGGCGAACTTTTCATTTCTGCTTGTACTGGGGCTATCAATGTTGCTCATATTTATTTTGATTCAGGGATTGATCACTTTCATTCAAGGGAGGACTTTATTTTACTCGGCTCGAATACAACTTGTACTTAACCTCGCTTTTTTTCTGCCCCTCATTATTGTCAGCGCTACTACATTGAGATTGGCAAGTGCAACAAGCCAGGAACAATTGAATGAAGAATATCTTAACAAGTCCAGATCATTTGGAAGTCAGATGGAATCTATCCTTGAGGAGTCCGTAAATAGTATTGATGTAAATCGCATTGACTTTGAGAATCAGTTAGCTGATATGGCCAAACTTTTTAATGTAGATGCCAATGTGTATTCGCCAGGCGGTAACCTTATGGCCAGTACACAGCGACTGATTTTTGAAACAGGACTCATTGCCCCTTACATTAATCCGGAAGCGCTGAAGGAAATAAGAGACGGAGATAACAATTTGATTGCAACGGAAAAAGTTGGAAGTCTTGGTTATTTCGTTTCGTTTGCTGCTCTTAAATCATCACAGTCGGGTAAGGTAATCGGAATTTTAGCGTTGCCATTTTTTCAATCACAAAGTTCTTTAGAGAAAATACAGATCAGGGCGTTGGCAAACATACTTAATGTGTTTGCAGTAATTTTCATAGCCCTGATCATTTTGTCATACATCGTTTCGCAGTGGTTGACGTTCCCGTTAAAATTTATTACACATTCCCTTAGCCGTACCAGTCTTACAAAAAATAATGAACCGCTTAAGTGGGGCGCCAGTGACGAAATCGGGATGATGGTAAAAGAATACAACATGATGTTGTATAAATTAAGTGAGAGTAAAGCTGAGTTGGAACAAACCCAACGTGAACGAGCGTGGCGTGAGATGGCGCAACAGGTGGCCCACGAAATTAAAAACCCCCTTACTCCAATGAAGCTCACGCTGCAACAACTGGAGCGCTTATTAAACACAGACACTAATGCACGGGAGAAAACAATAAAAGCATTATCAACATTATTATCTCAGGTGGATACGCTTAATGATATTGCTTCATCATTCAGTACGTTTGCAAAAATGCCTGAGCCAGACATTCAGCGCGTGGAATTGATTGCGTTGCTGAAGCGTTCGGTTGATCTTCACAGTCAGACAGGAACAATCAATCTAAAGTCAAATGTAAGAGAAGCTTTTGCAATGGGCGACAGCCAGTTGCTCGGTAGAATTTTTTCAAACATTATTCTTAATGCATTTCAGGCAGCCAGGCCGGGCGTTGCCGCAACGTTAGATATTTCAATTGACAGGGAAGGGGAGATGTACAGAATGGTTTTCCGTGATAACGGCAACGGCATTGATGATAAAGTTGCAGAACGTGTCTTCATTCCCCACTTCAGCACAAAGCGTTCCGGCTCAGGATTGGGACTAGCCATTGCCAGGCAGGGTATTGAACAGATGAAAGGCAAGATCTGGTTTGAAACGGAAATTGGTAAGGGAACGGCTTTCTTTATTGAATTGCCGGGGGTTTAGGTTTAAGGTTGGTGTGTGCTACTTGAAACCTTAAACGCTACTATTGTTGAAAATACTATTTTTGAGGATGGTCAGTTGAACCCCTCAGCAACGGCTCGGAATTCCAAACAGTTCAAACCGAGGGTAAAAGAATATTATAAAGACCCAATTTCAATTATTATTTCAATGAGCGAAGTATTAATCTACACAACACCAGATCATCAAACTGAAGCATGAGCGAAATAGTGATTTATAAAGCACCGGATCGACAATTTATTGTAGAAGTCAGAATAGACAAGGACACCGTTTGGTTGACCCAAAAGGAAATTGCCGAGGTATTTGGAACCAAGGTGCCAGCAATAAATAAACACATTAAAAATATTTTAGAGGAAAGAGAATTGTCCAAGGCAACTATTTCCAAAATGGAAATAGTTCAAAAGGAGGGTAGTCGTACGGTAACTTGAAAAAATAAACTTATTATTAACCTTATCAATGGGTAAAAAGTCTGAATCAGAATTTACAGGATTTCAGAATGCTAAGAATATAGAATAATCAGAATGGAAAAAGATGAACTGACATATAAAATAATAGGGTGTGCCATGAAGGTGCATAACAAACTTGGTAATGGATTTCAGGAGGTTATTTATCAACGATGCCTGGCCATAGAATTAGAAAGAGAGCAAATTATTTTTGGTCGGGAGGTAGAACAGACGATCTACTATGATGACATTAATGTAGGAACAAGGAGAGCAGATTTCATTGTAGAAAACAAGGTTGTAGTTGAACTGAAGGCATTGATAACTCTCGAAAACGTTCACCTTGCACAAGCCAAAAACTATGTGGTAGCGTATGATTTTGCAAAAGGGTTACTTATCAATTTTGGAGCAAAAAGCCTGGAGTATAAATTGATTTTTAATCCTAAATACAGTTCTATGAATTCTAAAATCCAGTAAATTCTGATTCAGACAAAAATGGCAGAGAAAAACAGACCTTAAACTATTTCTCCCGCATTGCACTCATCACTTTATTTGCAAACACAAAATCATCAAATTCTTTAACGCCGGAATGCGTAAGATCTTTGTTGCTGCCTTCCCATAGTTTCTCACCTTTGTAAATGAACATTATATTTTCTCCAATACCCATAACCGAATTCATGTCATGGGTTACTACTATTGTGGTGGTATCGAAATCCTGTGTGATATCACCAATGAGATCATCGATAAGAATGGAGGTCTGAGGATCAAGACCTGAGTTTGGTTCATCGCAGAAAAGATATTTGGGATTATTCACAATTGCGCGGGCAATACCAACTCTCTTCTTCATACCGCCGCTTAACTCGGATGGCATTTTCTTGTTCACGTTTTCCAGTCCTACCCGCGTGAGGCAGAAGTTAACGCGATCCAGTTTTTCTTCCGGTTTCATCTTCGTTAAAATGTTGAGCGGGAACATAACATTGTCCTCTACATTTTTAGAATCAAACAATGCACCACCCTGGAACAACATACCAATCTCACGACGTATTTCAACTTTCAAATCTCTATCTGCACGAGTAAAATTTCTTCCATCAAAGAAAACTTCACCTTCGTCTGGTTTCACCAGTCCAACAATACATTTTAATAAAACACTTTTACCGGTACCGCTGGCGCCAATGATAAGATTAGGTTTTCCCTTATCAAAGACTCCGCTGATATCAAAGAGAACTTGTTTTTCGTTAAAGGATTTTGATATGTTTTTTATTTCAATCATGCGCCGCCAAGGAGAAGTTGAGCCAACAGATAATCAGCAAGGAGAATAGCAATTACGCTTGATGTTACAGCTTCGGTGCTCGAAATTCCTACCTCCAATGCTCCGCCTCGCGTAAAATATCCCTTGTAGGATGAAATGGATGACACGAGAAAAGCAAACACGACTGATTTTATCAACGCGAAAAAAATACTAAATTCCTGAAACACAAATCGAATCCCATAAATGTAATCAGTGGGTGTTATGATCTTTGTTAACGTGCCTACTATGTAACCGCCCATCAATGAACAAATGCCGGCAATTATCACCAGCATGGGATACATTAACATGCATGCAATAATTTTAGGTAAGACTAAATAGGAGATAGAATTAATTCCCATTACTTCAAGGGCATCGATTTGCTCTGTTATCCGCATAGTACCCAGGTTTCCAGCCATGCTTGATCCAACTTTACCAGCGAAAACTACACCAATTACAGTGGGAGCAAGTTCCAGAATGGTCATCTCGCGAACTACTTGAGATATAACGTAATCGGGTATCAAGGGACTTACCATGTTGTACGCTGTTTGTACAGTGGTTACAGCCCCCATAAAGGTTGATACCAGCGCTACCAGGAAGATGGAACCTATTCCAACAAGAATACACTCTTCAAGTACAAGTTTATAGTAGGTTTTAAACGACTCACGATTGGTAAATAAAGAGCCCAAAAATATGAAGTACCGGCCGATGGTTTTAATGAGCATAGTTCAACGATTCCCTTTCAATTACTATCTTGCTAAAGATAGCCAAAAATCGAATAAATCAATTTCATGAGCAAACTTGTTGTAGTGACCGGAGGAACAAAAGGAATTGGCCGTGCGATAGTAAATAAGTTTGTGACACAGGGCTTTGATGTAATAACATGCTCTCGCCATCAAAATGATTTGATGGCCCTTAAGGAGGAAATGGATGATAGAAACAATGGTGGAAAAGTTTTTACTTTTCAAGCGGACCTTACCGACCAGAATCAGATCAAAAAATTTATTGACTTCATCGATAATGAGCAAAGACATGTGGATGTTTTAGTAAACAACGTGGGTTACTTTGTTCCCGGTGATATCTGTACTGAACCTGATGGCAACCTTGAGAAATCCATTCAGGCAAACTTGTACAGCGCCTATTATTTAACAAGATCGATTGTGCCGGGCATGAAGAAAAAGAAAGCGGGCCATATTTTTAATATGTGTTCAATAGCCAGCTTTATGGCGTATCCAAACGGTGGTTCCTACGCCATTTCTAAATTTGCACTACTTGGATTTTCAAAATGCCTTCGCGCTGAATTGCGGGAGTTTGGCATACGGGTAACGGCGGTTATGCCGGGAGCCACATTTACCGATAGTTGGGCTGGCACACCCCATACTGAAGATCGTTTTATGCCCGTTGAGGATGTGGCAGAAATGATTTACACATCTTATACATTATCTGTCCGCAGCGTAGTAGAAGATATTATTATACGGCCGCAGTTAGGGGATATTTAAAATTGAATATTTTAAGTTCGTTCGGCTTCAAACCCCATCCAAATTAAGGTATTTTTGCATCTAATTTAATGGTGTGAATCAACAAATCACTTCTATAAAACAGTACTGTAATAGCCTGGTTCAATACAGCCGACGGAAGACTATTGAGGTAAAAATAGGCGATGTTCCGCTGGGTGGGACAAATCCTATTCGCATACAGTCCATGACAACGGTGGATACGATGGATACAAAAGGTTCGGTTGAGCAATCCATCCGTATGATTGAAGCGGGCAGTGAGTATGTTCGTATAACAGCACCAAGTGTTAAAGAGGCGCAGAATCTTGAGGAGATAAAAAAAGAATTACGGAGACGAGGATATAAAACTCCATTAGTAGCGGATATTCACTTTACTCCAAATGCTGCTGAACTCGCTGCAAGAATTGTTGAAAAAGTTCGCATCAATCCGGGTAATTACGCCGACAAAAAAAGATTTGAAACCATCGAATATACAGATGCTGCTTATGAAGCTGAACTTGGTAGAATACGCCAAAAGTTTACGCCGCTGGTAAAAATTTGCAAGGAGTACGGAACGGCCATGCGTATTGGTACCAACCACGGTTCACTGTCTGACAGAATTATGAGCCGGTATGGTGACTCGCCATTGGGTATGGTTGAATCGGCGCTAGAGTTTTTACGAATCTGTGAAGACTTGAATTACTATGACATTGTTCTTTCCATGAAGTCCAGCAACCCACAGGTAATGGTGCAGGCTTATCGTTTGCTGGTGCAGAAACTTGATGAAGAGGGATTCAAATCTTATCCGCTTCATTTGGGTGTTACAGAAGCAGGTGATGGAGAAGATGGCCGCATAAAGTCATCCGTTGGCATTGGTACTTTATTAGAGGATGGCCTGGGTGACACAGTGCGCGTGTCGTTAACAGAAGAACCGGAAGTGGAATGTCCGGTTGCCCGAATAATGGTTGATCGTTATGTCGGGAGAGAAACGCATAAAACTATTAAGCCGGTTTCGGAATCTCCTATCGATCCTTTTGACTACAATCGTCGTGTGACAAGAGAAGTATATAATATTGGAGGTCACCATCACGTGCCCCGTGTTATTGCTGATCTAAGTGATTTAGTAATTGAAGATTATAAAGACTTAAAATGCATTGGTCATTTTTATTTGCCAGAGCCAGACAAATGGAAAATGAATGACCAGGGAGCAGACTATGTCTACACGGGAAAAAATCCGATACTGTTCATGTTGCCCAATGGACTGAAAGAGATTCGTGATTACGAAGTTTGGAAAGATTCTGATGATAAGGTTAACAAGTTGCCACTGTTTACAAAAGAAGAATATCAAAGATCTTCTGAGAAACATCAACAAATAAATTTGCTTGCTTTTACCATAAGTGAACTTGATGAGAGCTTGATTCAAATTTTGCGTGAAGACAAGATATTAGTTGCTGTGATCTCCACGGATAATCTTCATGCTATGGCAGAGTTAAGAAGGTTGTTTTTTGAATTGATTGAAAAGGGAATAGATGTTCCTGTAATTATTTATCACCGTTATCCTGTAATGGATGATGATAATTTCATGATTTATTCTGCTACGGATATCGGCGGATTATTTATTGATGGATTTGGAGATGGTATAATGTTGAGTGCTAAGGTTAATGATGACAATAAAACCACCAAGCTTCAATGGACGGAATTTTGTAATAAAACAGCCTTCGGTATTTTACAAGCCACACGTAACCGGATGTCGAAGACGGAATACATTTCATGTCCATCGTGCGGAAGAACCTTGTTTGATTTGCAGGAGACAACAGCGATGATCAGAAACCGAACTGATCACCTTAAAGGTATTAAAATTGGTATCATGGGTTGCATTGTAAACGGACCGGGCGAAATGGCAGATGCTGATTACGGATATGTAGGCTCCGGCCCGGGAAGGATTACCTTATATCGTGGTAAAGAAGTTGTAAAACGAAACGTACCTTCTGCTAAAGCTGTTGATGAATTAATCGAACTGATAAAAGAAGATGGAAACTGGATTGACGCAGAATCTGTTGAGCGATTTACATAAATTTCTTTGTGCCTTCGTGCCATTGTGGCTAAAGAATATTGATTATGAGTGAAGGAAAAAAACAATCGGGGGAAAAACCTGCAAACAAGGTGAGGGAATTTTTTCGCATGAATGAAGTGTTGGGATATTTTTTCCGCAGTAAAGATTCTTCCCGTCCAAGCAACATTAACATTAAGATGATGCATGGTATTAACAAGATATCTATTATCATATTTCTTGCCGGTGTGTTGTACCTGATTTTTAAATTACTGATCAAACCTTCATTATAATTTTGAATATCGAAAATTTCAGAAGCTACTGCCGGAATAAAAAAGGCACTACAGAAGAATTTCCGTTCGATGAGAATACACTGGTCTTTAAGGTAGTAGGTAAAATGTATGCACTGGCTGATGTTAATGAATTCATCAGTATCAATTTAAAATGCGATCCGGAGGAGTCGCTGGACCTCCAGGAAAAATTTTCTGCCGTTACGCCCGGCTATCATATGAATAAAAAACATTGGATAACCGTGTTGATGGATGGATCGCTCCCGGATCGTTTGCTTTTTACGTGGATCGATAAGTCATATAATTTAGTCGTTGAAGGGCTCACTAAAAAGGATAAAGCAACGTTAGAATCCATGTAAGTTGATAATCAGCAGGTTAGATGCGTTTAAGGTCTTTTAAATTTTTGGGGATATGTTCTACAATCCGTATTTTTGAAGGTTTTAATCAATTGGAACCCATGGGGTTATCAATGAAGGGCGTACTCCATCAAAAGGAGTTATTTTACTGAGGCAGAGGTGATTTTTTTAATTTTTACAACCCTTATTTAATGAAGAGGGCATTTTTTGTGATATGCAGTTTTTGCTTTTTGGTGAGCGCTTGTACGCAACGCACCATTTGCCCTGCATTTCAAAGTGCCTACATCTACGATAAGGATGCCCTTCGAAAGAAATTCAGTTACTTTCAGGAGGACTCTACACCAAAAATCCTTACAGCAAGCAAAAATAAATACCTCATCGCTGAGGCGGTGCCTTACAGGAGGAAACTTGCAAGGCTTGCAACGATTGAGATGAAAGATATTCAACCTGTTGTGCCCGATTCATTGCTGATGGATGATGATATCTCTGTCGCCGATCTTGATTCTGCAGCGCGCTCTGTGATTGATAGTACTTACATTGTTGATATAGAAACACAAGAGGACAGTGTTGAAGGAGAAGAATCTGAGTATGTCATTACAAAAGACCGGGAGGTGCGCGTACTCCGCTATAACAAGGATAGTGTTTCATATAGGGTCGAGGAGGTACGATACAATATCGATCAGGATAACTACATGTGGTACCTCCGTGATGCTTTAGTGCTTCCGGACATCAGGCTGGCGCAATTGCAAGGTGAAGCGGGTGAAGAAACCACAGCGAAAAAAGAAAGAAAAGGCATCAGGGGATTTTTCGTGAATTTGTTTAATAAGAAAGAGAAGAAAGAAGAGATACCGATTGATTCAACAGAAATGGAACCAGCTGTTGAACGCTCAGAATACGATCTTGATTACGTAGAAGAAGAAAAGCCAGCGGTTCAGCCTGCGGCAAAGAAAAAGAAAGGCTTATTCAGCAAGAAGAGCAAAGATGAAGGTAAAGTTTCTTCCGGTAGTCAGAAACCGAAAAAAGAGAAAAAACCCAAGAAAGAAAAACCAGAAAAGGTCGACCGTGAAGAAGGCAAACCTGCTGATGATGAGGTAAAAGGCGACGAAGGATTCTAACAGCAAGTGTATCAATTGTCTGCTGAGGCCGAAACAATATTGATTTTTCAACAGCAAAAAATTTCAAAGAACTTTTAACTATTAACGATTAACAGATAACTTTTAACTGTGTTCGCCCAGGTTGATCGTCCTCAAACTTTGTCAGCGTCAGACCTTGACCACTATCTTGAAAACGGGTGGTTCAGGATGGGACAAACTATTTTTACCACAAGTTTCCTGAACTTCAAAAATCAATTTTACGATGCCGTATGGCTTCGCGTGGGGCTTCATGAATATAAGCCTGACAAAAAGTATGAAAAGCTGGTGAAGTATAATGAAGCATTTAAGGTTATTGTTCAGCCTGCTTCAATTGATTATCAAAGAGAGGAATTATTTGCACGCTATAAACTCAGCGTCCCCTTTGAGGCATCTCCTTCATTGACCTTTCTTCTCTATGGGAAGTCTTCACATAATGTTTATAATTCTTATGAAGTAAGCATTTATGATGGCAGTAAATTAATTGCAGTAGGAATTTTTGATAGGGGAGAAAACACAGCAGCGGGAATCACTTCGTTTTATGATCCTGCTTATAAAAAATACAGCCTTGGTAAATATCTTATTTATCTCAAGATAGACTATTGTAAAAAGTTGGGATTGGATTTTTTCTATCCCGGCTATTTTGTTCCCGGCTATAGCCCGTTTAACTACAAATTAGAGATAGGAAAATCTACCCAGGAATACTTTAATATCAGCAATCAACAATGGTTACCCATCAGTAATTTTTCCAGTGAGAAAACCCCGCTTCGTACTATGCTGGGTAAGCTCCAGGAATTAGAGACTCATCTAAATGGAGTCCACATCAGTGCTAAGATTTTCCGTTATGAATTTTTTGATGCGAACCTTATTCCTGATTTGCAGGGTGCCAGATTATTCGATTACCCAATTTTTCTGTACGGTCAGGGTATTACGGATGAGGCTATGCAACCCTTGGTGGTTTATGATATAATGGCCAGTCGTTATATTCTATTACAATGTGTAGCGGTATGGACGCCGGACGAAGTCACCTATACTACAAATGATTTATTTTCTTCCCACGTTTTAAAAGTTCAGCATGAGTTAATGTCTTCTGAAAATATAATAGATGTTGCCAAAGCATTATTGTTATTTAATAAACGGAGCATTAAGATCAATTGAGTTTTATTTTTTGACTATTACTCCCTTAAAAAAATAAAGGCTAGTGTTTACTTAAACATTAGCCTTTATAAAGCGTTGCTTATCCCTATTTCTTTTTCTTGGCAGACTTTTTAGCGACTTTCCTGGTTGCTTTTTTAACTGCTTTCTTCGCTTTAACAACTGCCTTCTTAACCGCTTTCTTCGCCTTTACAATTGCTTTTTTAACTACCTTCTTCGCCTTTACTTTAACAATTGCTTTCTTAACTGCTTTTTTTGCTGAAGCTTTCTTAACTACTTTTTTCTTTGGTAGTGTTTTTTTGACTGCTTTCTTTGCCGCTTTTTTCTGTGCAGTCTTTATCACTTTTTTAGGCGCCACTTTTTTTGCAACGGCTTTAGCTGATTTCTTTTCCACCTCAATAAGCTTAGCCATCAGGTTAAGTGCAGAACCCGCTTTAAACCATTCTATCTGTCCGGCATTATAAGAATGATTTACTTTAATGGTGTCGCTCGTTCCATCTTTATGATTCAAGACCAGTGTAAGCGGTTTTTCAGGTGCGAATGATGTCAAATCAATAATATCAATAGAATCATCCTCTTGTACTTTATCGTAGTCACTTTCGTTAGTGAATGTCAATGCCAGCATTCCCTGTTTTTTCAGGTTTGTTTCGTGAATACGTGCGAAAGACTTTACAAGTATTACACGTATTCCTAAGTGGCGCGGCTGCATGGCAGCATGTTCTCGTGACGATCCTTCACCGTAATTATGATCACCAACAACGATGGTAGGAATGTTCGCAGCTTTGTAGGCCCGTTGTGTTGCCGGCACGGGACCATATTCTCCGGTCAGTTCGTTCTTAACATTATCGGTTTGATCATTAAAATAATTAACAGCGCCCGTTAATGTGTTGTTGGAAATGTTATCTAAATGTCCGCGGAAGCGAAGCCATGGACCAGCCATTGAAATGTGATCCGTGGTACACTTTCCCTTTGCTTTGATTAGCAATTTCATTCCGGTAAGATTCTTTCCGTCCCAGGCTACGAAAGGAGCAAGGGCCTGAAGCCTGCTTGATTTGGGATCTATACTCACCTGAACTTTACTTCCATCTTTTGCAGGGGCAATAAATCCCGCATCTTCTACGTCAAATCCTTGTGGTGGAAACTCAGCGCCGCTTGGCTCATCAAGTTTAACCGACTGCCCTTCTTCATTAACCAACGTATCAACAAGGGGATTGAAGGTAAGGTCTCCTGCAATAGCAAATGCAGTTGTTATTTCTGGCGAAGCAACAAAGGCATGCGTATTGGGATTGCCATCATTTCGTTTAGCAAAATTTCTGTTAAATGAAGTTATAATGGAGTTTTTACGAGTAGGATCATTGGTATGTCTTGCCCATTGTCCTATACAAGGGCCACAGGCATTTGCCAATACTACACCGCCCATTTTTTCAAATATGTCAAGGTAGCCGTCACGATCAACTGTGTATCGTACGAGTTCTGAACCCGGTGTGATGGTAAACTCGGCTTTGGCTTTTAACTTTTTA
The DNA here is from genome assembly GCA_964521255.1 of uncultured Roseivirgaceae bacterium. Lineage (GTDB taxonomy): Bacteria > Bacteroidota > Bacteroidia > Cytophagales > Cyclobacteriaceae > ZC4RG29. The sequence continues at coordinate 90,893 of CAZFRM010000012.1, read as the reverse complement.
TCAACAGCCTGCTGGGCGAGCGAAGCTGATCTTGTAATATCTTCGTAAGATGAGTTGGTACATGATCCGATCAATCCAACTTCCAATTGCTCAGGCCATCCGTGTTTGCGAACTTCTCCTGCAAATTGTGAAATAGGAATGGCGCGGTCAGGTGTAAAAGGACCGTTCACATGAGGTTCTAATGAGGAAAGATCAATTTCAATGACCTGATCAAAATATTTTTCCGGATTCTCATATACTTCATCATCGCCGGTAAGGTGTTCTTTAACACTATCGGCAAAATCAGCTACTTCTTTGCGGCTTGTTCCACGGAGGTATTCTGCCATCTTTTCATCGTAACCAAACGTAGATGTTGTAGCGCCAATTTCGGCACCCATATTACATATGGTTCCCTTTCCGGTGCATGAAAGCGTAATTGCTCCAGGACCAAAATATTCGACAATAGCGCCAGTACCTCCCTTAACGGTAAGGATACCTGCTACTTTCAGAATTACGTCTTTCGCTGAACTCCATCCGCTAAGTCTGCCCGTTAATTTTACACCGATCAATTTAGGCCATTTCAGTTCCCACGGCATTCCTGACATAACATCTACAGCATCGGCACCACCAACACCAATGGCCACCATGCCAAGACCTCCTGCATTTACAGTGTGCGAATCTGTTCCAATCATCATCCCGCCGGGAAATCCATAATTTTCAAGTACAACCTGGTGAATGATTCCCGCACCTGGTTTCCAAAATCCAATACCATATTTAGTAGATACAGACTCGAGGAAGTTAAAAACTTCGCCGCTTGCTGTTAGAGACTCTTTTAAGTCTTGTTTAGCACCATCTTTGGCCAATATCAGGTGGTCACAATGTACTGTTGAGGGAACCCTTACTGTAGGAATTCCGCCAGACATAAATTGGAGTAGCGCCATTTGGGCGGTAGCATCTTGCATGGCTACACGGTCAGGTGAGAAATTGACATAGGATTTTCCCCTGGTGAAATCTTGAACAGGCTGCTCTTCGTGCAGGTGGGAGTAGAGTATCTTTTCTGAAAGGGTCAAAGGACGATTAACCGCTTTTCTTGCTTTGGCGATCCGGGCCGGCATGTTCTTGTAAACCGCCTTGATCATGTCTAAATCAAATACCATAAGTGCTAATAATTTTACGGGGCCTAAACTAGGTAAATTATTTTAATATGGGAACAGGTTAACCCGCTATGTGGTTCATATGTAACACGAGAATAAGAGGACAAATTATTCTCTCATTTTATCCAGAAGCATGTTGAGTTGCTCGACCTCGGCGATGGACAGCTTTCGTAGCGCTGCTTCAGTCTCTTCAATGCGCAATTCAATCGATTCCAATAGCTTGATTCCATCTTCAGTGATGGTGATTTGAACGGTGCGTTTATCATCGGGACTAACCTCACGACTAACAAGATTTTTGATTCGAAGGCGTTCAACAATTCTGGACGCATCAGACATTTTATCCAGCATGCGGTCCCGGATAAGCTGAATAGAGGCAGTCCTGGAGGTTTGTCCACGAACAATGCGCATGACGTTATATTGTTGCCGCGTTATGCTGTAGTCTTTAAAAAAGTCATTAACCGTATTGATCAGATAGTTGTGAGTGAAAAGAATATTCAGGATGGCCTTATGATATTCGCTGCGAAATGTCTTTTGTTGGATGTCGTTTTCAAGAGACATAATAGACCAATTAATTTAAAGAACTAAAATATATGCATTAAAACGAATTATTGAAATTATAAGGGAGACTTATTTTGCCAAAGGCCGTTCACAGACAGAAGCTACTTAGCCCTGATATTCATTACCGTGCATGATATTTCTCAGTAATTTCTTTGAGAAGTTCCATAGTAACAGGCTTCTGAAAATAATCCTTTACTTCAGGTATGGCCTTTGCCTTGCTGATATCCTGGGGATGTGTAGAAGAACTTATAATATAGATTTCAATCTTTTTTTCGAGAGAGTCTTTAAACTTTTTAAACTCTTGCAAGAACCCCCAACCATCAATACCCGGCATATAGATGTCCAGCAGGATGATATCGGGTAGATTTTGATCTGATTTTTTATATTTTAACAAATAGTCAAGCGCCCCTTGCGCATTGTTGTAAATAGTAATGATGTTGGCAACTTCACCTAACTCCGCCAGGCGCTTTATGTAAAATGATGACATGGGGTCATCATCAACAATTGTAAGATTTGATAGCTTCTTTAACATGATTAAATTGCCTCACAATCTATTGGTTCTAATTTCCTTATCCAACTTCTGCAGTTGGCAAAATAACCTTATACCTTACATTTAAAAGGTATGTCTTAAAGTATCAAATAAGTGAGACCACAGGCCTATAAACATTGAAGGAAATCCCCTTTTTGAGGTTTTTCTTAAACGCAACTTTCGTAGAATGATTATTTAATGTTTTGTACATAGCTTTTTAATGCGAAACAAACTTCAAACCTATAATTGAGCTAATAAGAGTGACAATAAAAAAGAGCCGCCAAAAAGCTATTGGTTCCTTGAAGAAGAGAATTCCTACTATAGCAGTTCCCACTGCACCAATGCCGGTCCACACTGCGTATGCCGTTCCCATTGGTAACGTCTGTGTTGCTTTATAAAGAAGATACATGCTTAGGGAAAGACTAACAAAGAATCCCACTATCCATAACAAAGCAGCATTACCGCTTGTTTCCTTGACTTTGCTTAAACAAGTTGTAAATCCAATCTCGAATAACCCGGCAATGATGAGGACGATCCAGTTCATGATTTTAAATTTATCGGTATTCAATATTACAAAGGACGCGGAACATTTTTAGCTCATACATCTCCGGGAAAGAAAAGCATATGCGTAAAACTAGTTAGCTAAGTTTCTGTTAAATTTAACTTGAATGGTTTTTTAATCAGTATGATATGTCTGATCTATTTAAGATAACCGGAACTTACACTGATCTCTACCAGCTTACGATGGGGCAGGTGTATTTTTTAACAGGTCAAAAAAATAATCATGCCGTTTATGACTACTTCTTTCGCAAGTTGCCATTTGAAGGCGGTTATGTTGTTTTTGCGGGGCTCCGCGATGTACTTGAAATAATAGAAAATTTAAGATTTTCTTCCCATGATCTTGTGTACCTGAAAGAGCGTGGCTTTGACAACGATTTTATCAACTATCTGAAAGATTTTCGATTTACGGGTACCATTTATTCGTCTCATGAAGGTGATGTTGTTTTTCCTACGCGGCCTGTACTTAGAGTTGAAGGAAGTATTATTGAAGCACAAGTCATCGAGACGTTGATATTGAATGTGTTGAACTTTCAATCGTTGATCGCTACAAAGGCGGCGCGTATGCGGTGGGTAGCCGGTGATAGAATACTGACTGACTTTGGATTGCGAAGAGCACAAAGTCTTGGAGGATATCATGCTACACGAGCATCCATAATAGGTGGGTTTGATTCAACGAGCAATGTTAAGGCTGCCGCTGATTTTGATCTGCCAGTAGTCGGTACGATGGCGCATGCATTTATTCAAAGTTATGATGATGAACTTTCGGCCTTTCGTCATTTCGCTGAAGGCAGACCAGAGCAATGTGTTTTACTCGTCGATACCTATAATACTTTAGAAAGCGGGATACCAAATGCCATCACCATTGCCAAAGAAATGGAGCAAAAGGGAAAGCGACTGCAGGGCATTCGGTTAGATAGCGGTGACCTTGCTTATCTGTCAAAAAGAAGTCGGCAAATGCTAAACGATGCCGGATTGAACTATGTACAAATTGCGGCCTCAAATCAACTGGATGAATATGTTATAAAAAGTTTGCTTGAACAGCATGCACCCATTGACATATTTGGTGTAGGAACAAATTTAGTTACCGGACAGCCGGATGGTGCATTGGATGGAGTGTACAAACTTTGCTATGCTGATGGTAAGCCAAGAATTAAAATATCAGAAACGCTCAAGAAAACCACCCTTCCCGACAGGAAACAAGTGTATCGTATCTACGAAAGTAAGGAATCATTTTTAGGCGCTGATGCCATCGTTCTGAATAATGAAAAAAAGGTTGCTCATATGTACGATCCTTTTGAACCGTATAAATCACTTTCCCTTCGTGGGTTGGAACAGGAACCCTTACTCCATAAAGTGATGGAAAAAGGAAAGATACTTGTAGAGAAGCAATCGCTAAGTGCAATAGCAAATTATTGCCGCGAGCGATTGTCATTTCTGCCGGAAGAATACAAGCGATTTCAAAATCCACATTCGTATAAAATTGGTATTAGTAAGTCACTCATGTATTTGCGCGATGAAATAAAAAATCATTTCGTTAAGCAATAACGTGAGAAACTGAATTGGAAATTATGAAAGCCCTGATTATAGTTGACATACAAAATGATTTTACTAAAGGAGGGTCGCTTGAAGTACCCGGTGGAAATGAAATTATTCCACTTGTAAATAAACTGCAGAACCAATTTGACATAGTAGTGGCTACACAGGACTGGCATCCGGGTAATCATAAAAGTTTTGCTTCTAATCATCCTGGTAAAAAACCTTTTGAGATGATCCGGCTAAATGATCTTGAACAAGTGCTTTGGCCAGATCATTGTGTCCAGGGGTCATACGGTGCACAATTTCACAAGGATCTTGATATGTGTAAAGTTGAGGCTATTTTCAGAAAGGGTATGGATAAAGAGATTGACAGCTACAGTGGCTTTTATGATAACGGTCATTTAAAAAATACCGGTCTTGCGGGTTATTTACGCGATCGAAAAGTTAATGAAGTTTACGTATGCGGATTAGCCGGTGATTATTGTGTTTACTACACTGCAATGGATGCTATCAGTGAAGGTTTTAAAACTTATTACATCGAAGATGCTACAAGATCAATTAATCAGGAGGGGTTTGAGAATGCGAAGAAAGATGTTAACAGAAGGGGTGGCATTGTGATAGCGGGCAATAGTGTTTTAAAATTATCGTAAGTTCTTCAAATGGCAGCCAGCTACTAAAATGCTCATTGTTCACGCAAAGAGCCTTTAGATTTTTTGCTAAGCGAAATCGCGAAAGCAGTACTGACCTTATTATCTCTTGTGCATTGCGCATTAACTTTGCGCTTAACGCGAAAGAGATTCAACAATGATGATTTAGCGCTTTTCCTTTTTGGCATAATTTTTACTTCCCTATCTGCTAAGACTTTTTGATTTACAGTTATGAAAAAGATAGGGATGAAATGGATAGTGCTTGCAACCATTTTAATATGTGGGATTAGTACGAACAGTCAGGCTCAGGGAACTGTTTCCCTACAGGTTTTTTATGACGAACTCCAGCCGTATGGAAACTGGGTGCACCATGGACGGTACGGATATGTTTGGGCGCCTCATGTTGACCGCAGTTTTGTTCCTTATCGAACGAACGGTTACTGGATCAATACCGAATATGGTAACACCTGGGTTTCTGATTATAACTGGGGATGGGCTCCATTCCACTATGGACGCTGGTTCTATGATGATTTCTACGGTTGGATGTGGGCACCCGATACGGTTTGGGGTCCGGCGTGGGTAGTTTGGAGAAGTGGTGGCGGGTATTATGGTTGGGCTCCATTAATGCCTGGCTTTGGAATAAATGTATCTGTAAATTATTATAATCACATCCCGCATCACTATTGGAATTTTGTTCCCTACCGCTATATCACGTACCGCCGTGTACATATGCATTGTGTACCGGGAACCCGCGTGGTAAATGTTATTCATCACACTACAATTGTAAATCACCATTACACCGATAACAGGAGGAACACTTTTTTCACTGGCCCTTCCCGGAGCGATATTGAAAGGACAAATCATTCCCGGGTTGAAGTGCATAAGATCAATGATAGCGTTCGTCCTGGTTCAACAAAAGTTGAACGGGGTACAGCAAGTTTTTACAGACCTGAAATTGATAATTCCCGTGTGTCGAAAATGAAATCTGTTCCCAATGGTTTTACAAAAGATGAGAGAAGTTCTGACAGGTTTGAATCACGTCGGCAAATAACTTCTGAATTCAAGAATGGTAGTCAGGAAAATGTGAATCGTTATCCCGGCACTAACCAACGAAATGAAAGGGTACAAACAAACAATAATAATTCGTCAAATGATTACAGGACTTTTAATCGTTCGCAACAGAATGAAAATGAAAAGATGACTCGCTCTTTTAACGATAGACAAGGCCAAACAAATGTTCCCGGTGATCGCAATAATTTTGAAAGGCGATCAGGTCAGGATATTAAAAGAGAGTATTCATTCGAAAAAAATCAGGAAAGCAATCAAAAAGCACAAAGACAATTGCCGCAGAATATTGAAAGACAAAACACACAACAATTAAGGAATAATAACTCCCGGCAAGAGCACATTAACGCGCCAAGCACCAGAAGTTCAACGAATCAGCCTCAACTCAAACAGCAATTGAATAAAGGATTTTCGGATGGCAATGGCAGAAGCGTTCAGCCCTCGAATGGCCGGGGTAGAGGTGGGCAATAGATTACATATCGTGAATGATAAGTTTAACATCCACTAACTTTTAACATGTATCTTAAAAGTAGATCCTTTTCCCAGTTCACTTATTAATTCCGCATAACCGCCTAAAACTTTTGCCTGCGTGTTGACCAGGAAAAGACCAAGACCTTTTCCTTCTTTATGTTCATGAAATCTTTTATACATTTTGAAAACATCTTCTCCATACAATTGAAGGTTGATACCCAATCCATTGTCAGATACTTCGATGGTAGTAAATAATCCTGTTGGATACGTTCGAATATTTATTAACAAAGGTCGATCTTCACACTGGTATTTAATTGCGTTACTTACCAGATTAAATAGTATGCTGTTGACCATTGACTTGACTGACATTACTGTTGGAGCTTCCGAAAAGTCGATATGAAAATTTTGCTCTTCCATTGCATGAGTGATGTGTAACAACGACTTGATTTCACTCCACTCGTCCATAAAGTTTACTTGCTGCCGTAACAGGTTCGTAGCATTTTGAAGATCGATAAGCTGATTCAAATCCCGAATTACAATATCCAAATCTCTGGCTGATTTTTTAATGTGGTTAATGATAGCCATTGTTGGAATATTATTATAGGTTTCTGCTTCCATCTCGGCCAGTCGCGAAAGGCCCAGCAGTCTGGCGATAGGTCCACGAAGGTTGTGTGAAACCGTGTACGAAAACTGGCGCAGGTTATTATTCTGCTTTATAAGCTCTTCATTTGTTATCTTCAGATCTTCATTGATATAATTTACCTGGCGCTTCAATTCAAGATTTTGCTTTTCAATTAATTTGTTGGCAGCGACTAATTGTTCCTGGCTTGAATAGAGTTCTTCCCTGTGCGTCCGAATCTCTTCATTTTGCGACAAAATCTCTTTGTTTTGTTTTTCAAGATTGTTCAATGCAGTTGAAAGTTCTTTGTTCTTATTAATGAGATCATTTTTAATAACCTGATTCAGGTACTCTGTTTTTTCAATAACACGCTTTTGACTGATGGCGCCAATGGCAATACCGGCGAAACCGATAATTGTGAATACATTAATAAAATAATAGGAGCTTCCCAGAAATCCTTTTTGGTAGTAACCTACATTGAATAATTCATGAATAGGATCAAATAGGATAATGGCAGCCAATATCGTCCCCAGGCATCCATACAGTAAGGGTCTTTCGGTTGTATCAAAGATGAGACAGGGAACAATGGTAATGATGAGAAGAACAAAGCGGGAATCGTAGTAAAGAATGTCAGTAAAAGAGGTAGCATAAATTTTCGCGAAGAGTGCGGCCGCAATCGTTACAACTACGGGAATAAGGCAAAGTAATGCGCGCCCCAGATTTACATATCCTTTCTTATGAATGTATGGAATTGAGAAGAAAAATATTACCAAAGAGAAGATAACGGGTGTGTTTATAGAAACACCAAAAGAGAATATCAGCATTGCCAGTAAAGCAAACGTTAGAACGCCAAGTATTCTGGCAACTTTATTTGCAACAAGGATATTTCTTTCAATAGAAAGGGACATGTGAAAAGGTAATGAATTTCTGGCAATGATTTAATGCGTATTAAGAAGAGTATTTTCAACACATTGATATGAAATTAAAAGCAAATAGCCGGAGCTTATTAAAATGCATAAACAGAAACATACAACAATTGTTCATTCAGGAAAATTATCATTATCAATATCCAACGAAACCGCTCCCAACTGACCTCCGCCCAGCTTTCCAATATCATGCCGTATCCAGGTGCTGTCGTTTTTAAACTCATACCAATAAACGGATTCGTTGGAATGTCGCTGTAATGTTATATCCAAATCGCCATCTCCATCATAATCGTTTAAGGTAAAACCTCCAGTACCATATCCTTCACCTGGTAAAGGTCTTTCGATATTATGATGCGTAAAAGTAACTGCCTTCCTAACAGGAGAGGTGATGAAATTTACAGTGAGAATCAGGGCAAGTGAGATAACTACTTTTATCATTTGTTAACCTTTATTTGTTCACCCGCAAACCTTCGTACATTTAATATCATCTGTAATTTCAGTGTAATTTACAAACATACATATCCAGATTCACCCAGGTGCGTCAGCTCTTTGAACCTTAGATAGGAAGTCTATACAAATGAATCCTGGTGTCTTTTAATGTGAGGTACATTAAAATAGCATTAAAAATGAAAATGTGTCGTGAATTATAATGGATAATGTGGTTTCACCCTTTGCGATGGCTTAAATTTGCAAGTATGATCGGTGCATATCTTTTTCTAATCCGCACGCCAAAGATAAACCTGCAACGGTTTTTGTAAATGAAAATTCTTGTTATCGAAGATGAGCAGAAGGTTGCCGCATTTCTAAAGAATGGGCTGGAGGAACAGGGTTATCAGGTTGATTTGGCGTATGATGCTTACACCGGGGAAAAACTTGCCTTGAACAACGAGTATCAGATGTTGTTGTTGGATGTAATTATTCCGGGAATCAACGGCTTGCAGCTTTGCAGAAAGATACGTGACGTGCGTCCGTCAATTCCAATATTGATGTTAACAGCACTGGGTACCACTGATGATAAGGTTACAGGATTTGATGCAGGCGCTGATGATTACCTGGTAAAACCATTTGAGTTTAAAGAGTTACTTGCGCGAATCAGAGCATTGACAAAGCGCATGTACACAATTGCACAAGAAAAATCCAGCGAAGAACTTCTCACGGTTTCCGATCTTCAATTGGATATCGGGAAAAAGGTTGCCATTAGGGGAGGCAAAGTAATTTCCTTAACAGCGAAGGAATTCTGTCTGCTTGAATACCTGATGCGAAACAAAGGAAGGGTGCTGTCGAGACCGGATATAGCAGAGAAGGTTTGGGATGTTACATTTGATACAGGAACCAACGTTGTTGATGTTTACGTAAATATCCTGCGAAAAAAAATTGATAAGGATTTTCCAAACAAACTTATACATACCAGGATAGGCTTGGGTTATGTCATCAAGGATGAGATATGAACATTCGTAACAGGATTACGCTTCGATTTATTTTCATCGTTGCCATCATCATCTTTACGGCTTCGCTGGCAATTTACATTTTCTCGGCTGATTACCGCAGAGAGGAATTCTACAGTCGTCTTCAGAACAAGGCCAGCAATACAGCAAAACTTCTGATTGAGGTTGATGAAGTCGACACAACGCTTCTTAGAAAAATTGAAAAGGACAACCCGGTGAACCTCGCCTATGAAAGGATTATCGTTTTTGACTACCGGAATAATGTCATTTTCAGTACCGATGAGAACAGGACAATCAGAATCGATAGTGCTCTTCTTGACAGGATCAGATTGGAAGGTGAATTGCGTTTCCAACAAGGAAACTATGAAGTTCTTGGTTTTCTTTTCAAGGGCCCCTACGATCGTTTTGCTGTCATTGCAGCGGCCACGGATATTTACGGATTAAATAAGCTCAGAAACTTACGAACGATTCTGGTAATCGTTTTTGCCATCAGCATTATGGGCGTTTCTGTCTCCGGATGGTTCTTTGCCGGAAAAGCGCTGCAACCCATTTCTAAGGTGGTGAATCAGGTTGACGACATAAGCATTACAAGCCTGAACCTTCGCGTTGATGAAGGAAATGGTCAGGATGAAATTGCTCAACTCGCCAAAACATTCAACAGAATGTTAACGCGCCTTGAAAGTTCATTTAATGTTCAAAAGAATTTTATAGCCAATGCGTCGCATGAACTTCGCACACCACTTACAGCAATTACCGGGCAGCTCGAGGTTTCATTACTCAACGCACGAACAAACGTGGAATATAAAGCAGTTATGAATTCTGTTCTTGAGGACATCAGAAGCTTAAATACGCTTTCTAACCGTTTGCTCCTGCTGGCTCAGGCAAGTTCCGATGTCAGTGACAACAGGATTGCCAAACTTCGAATTGATGAAATGGTTTGGCAAACGCGAGAGGATATGATGAAGCACAATCCATGCTATGTCATACGAATTGACCTTGACCACAAATTAGATGATGAAGAGAAATTGACAATTGAAGGAGATGAGCAATTGATCAAAGCTGCAATAGCAAACCTGATTGACAATGGATGTAAGTATTCATCTGATCATACCATTGATGTGTTTATCAATTCGTCTCCTCTTGGTTCAACGCTTCAGTTTGAAGATCGGGGAATAGGCATTCCGGATGAGGATTTGAATGACATCTTTGAACCATTTTACCGCGGGAATAACACAAAGAATGTGAAAGGGCATGGCATTGGTTTGTCGATGGTGAAACGGATTGTCACCGCTCATCATGGAACAATACAAGTGAATTCAGTGCTGGGAAGAGGAACAACGGTGATTGTTAATTTCAATAATTCACAGCGTTGAAATTAATCCAAATTTAATTCCTTTTTAAGCCCGTTTTCAACTACGGCGCACACCTTGCAGCATGGTGAAAGTTTCTGTTATTATTCCAACCTACAATTCAGAGAAGAGTATAGCCAGTGCTGTGATTTCAGTCTTGACCCAGGCTGGAATTGGTAAGGACTTTACTATCGAATTAATCGTGGTGGATGATTGCTCCGTTGACAACACGGTAGAAATTCTAAAGAAATTTGAGGATATACTTTTTTATAAGACACCTGAGAATAGTGGGGGTCCTAATAAAGGCCGGAACATAGGCCTGAAAAATGCATCGGGTGATTATATATGCCTGCTTGACCATGATGACACCTGGGAACCTCAAAAGCTGAGATTGCAATTAAAGGCTGCTGAAAATTTCCCTATTGTAACCTGCAGTTATGAAGTAACTAATACAGTTACTGGCCTTCACGCTATGGTGGGCGACTCTGATTCAAGGATAATATCGTTCAAACCCAATGAAACTTTCCTTAAGAAATTGTCGAAAGAAAAGACAAATGTTCAACATGTCTATATGAGCACTATTATGATTCACAAAAGTCTCAAGCACATCCTCTTCGAGGAAAACTTCGGGATGCTTGATTTCGACTGGATATTGCGACTCTTTGAAGGGAGACCATCGGCAGAGGTATCTGCTAACCTTGTTTCAAGATCGGTTAATCACAAAAACCTTTCACTCAACGATGAGTATCGCAAAAGAGACTATTACTGCTCTTTAATGGTTCTTGAAACCTATGAGAAAATGTACAGCAATGAAGTGGTAAAAGGCATTCGAAGAACGAATGGGAGCAGGGCACGATACTATTATTTGGTTGGAGAGATGCGAAAAGCAAGGCGCTATTTATTAAAAGCAAAGCCAGGGTTAAAGGAAGTGCTTTACTATCTAACATCATTCTTTGGAAGCACGTGGGTTAAAAAGCGATTCGTAATTTTTGGCTAAACTTTAATTCCATTTTAACCTTGAGTTAATGCGGCCTTAAGTGAGTGCCGTTTACTTTGTCAAGTAAATCAAACCATGAAAACACCAGGAGTAACCAGTAAACGAAGTAATATAACAGCGGCAATAGCCATATTGTTATTAATCGGGTCGGCATTATACCTGACTTTTGAAATGCGCGCAAATGAGGGGCTGAAGGAAGAATTGAAAAATGAAAAACTGAGTTCAGAGGAATTGCTGTCAGAAAAACTTTCCCTGGAAAAGGAGATCGTAAAGCTGAAAATGGACATCAAGACGCTCGAAGACAATGGTAAGAATCTTGACAAAGAATTAGAAAGCGTTACCAATAAACTTGTTGATGCAGAGCAAAAGTTAAAGGACACACAAAGGCAGGCCAATTCAGCCGCTCAACTCAGAAAGCAAAATCAGGAACTACAGAGAATCAAGGGAGAACTGGAGGAGCAGCTTGCCGGTCTACGTTATTCATTAACGGAAATCAACAACGCTAATGAAGATATGGAAAGGCTCATTGCGCAGTTGAGAGACGAAAACCAAAATCTAAAAGATAACCTGAAGACCTTCCGGGAAGCGTCCATCAATGATGTACTGACCGAATCAATGAAAAAAAATGGTAAACTCACCGTGACTGGTAAAAGAACCAAAAAATTTGTCATATCGATTGACGTACCTTCCGATGCGGAAAATTTGAAACTAAGAATAATAAGTCCAGACAGGAAAGAATTACCGGTTGTCGGGGAGGATGTTACCGTACGGGTAATAAGTCAGAAAACACAAAACTCACAAGCCTTCTATGTGGCGCCCGATGCGAATGGGCTTAACTATAAGAGAGTGGAGATGGCTTATGTTCCTAAAGAGAAGTTGATGGCAGGTACGTATAAGGTTATGGTTTTAAGTAACGATATGTCTATTGGCAGTTTACAGGTGAAGTTCAGGTAAGGCTTGAAGGTTGGAAGTCTACCTGTTTTTTACTGAACCCGGCTAATGCAAGTGGCCGGGTTTTATTCATTTATCAGGTTGAAAAATAATTTATTGAACATGAATTCTGATTTACCTTTCGAACCCCTTGTGGACATAGGAGCAGGGGATCCGGTTATTCTGCTTCATGGATTATTTGGAGATCTAAGTAATTGGAGAAATGTGATTGATGAATTTTCTCCTACCCATCGTGTGATTGTGCCCCGCCTGCCTTTGTATTCCACTCCAATCTCCCGGGAAAGACTTGACAACCTTGTAGATTATCTGGATAATTTTGTCGAGACATCCAACCTTCAAAATTGTGTTGTAATGGGAAATTCATTAGGCGGTCACGTCGCTTTGCTGTATGCCTGGAAGCGCCCGGACCGTGTAAAGAAATTGATTTTAACAGGAAGTTCGGGTCTATTTGAAAACTCATTTAACGGAACGTTCCCCCGCGTTAAAGATTATAACTATGTACGAAATCGGGTAGAAAATACTTTCTATAAAAAAGAAGTGGTTACCTGGGAATTGGTTGATGAAGTTTATCATACGCTTCAAAACCGTTTCAAAGTACTAAACATAATTGCGCTTGCGCGTGCTGCTCAAAGACATTCAGTGGCAGAGGTACTCCCTGATATTACTGTTCCGACTTTGTTGTTATGGGGTCGTCAGGATGAAATTACTCCGGCGAGAGTAGCACTGGACTTTCATCAACGTTTGCTCAATTCAAAATTAGTTCTCTTAGATAATTGCGGACATGTACCGATGATGGAACAACCAGGGCAGTTCAATCGCTTTGCAAGAAATTTTGTAGAGGGGGTTCACAATTGATTTTGATTCCATGCTCTTTTGGCTGACCTGAACAACAGGTCACAGCGCAACATTTTTTTAAAACGCATGGTATCGACGGTTGTGGTCCGCGTTAGTAAGTTCAAACTGGTGTCGACTGACAGAAACTCGTAGCGATAAACGTAAACGATTTGTTACAATGCCCGGTCGTAAAGCAAAGCTTGTTTTCCGACTGTTTTAAAAAAAACGATGAAGGATTGCACCCTTTTGATTGGCTAAAGCTATTACACCCTCCTGATTTCACGATTCACCCCTCCTTCAAATTGGCTTGTCCGCCTACTTTGTGCAATGGTTTGCGATATGGTTTGAAACCGCAAAATCCACACAACTCTAACCTGAAAATTCTATGATAACAATGTCCCTTTTTAACTCCGGATGACGCTCTGTTTACCGGACTCATTGAATGCTTCATTGAGTCTTCCCTAAACTTTTACTATCAAATCATTTACACTTAAAACAAACTTATGAGAAAAGGATCTTTACCAAAAAAAGTCAGCTTTCTGCGACTTTTCCTGTTCCTCGGTTTCACCCTTATGCTTCTGAACGCCCATGCAGAAATCACTGCCTACGGAGCGGAGAAAATTGTGGGTGGTACTGTAACGTCAGCGGAGGATAATGGTCCGCTGCCGGGTGTTAACGTTCTTGTTAAAGGCACAACCCAGGGAACAACAACGGATGCCAATGGAAAATACTCCATTATTGTACCGGACGAAAATTCCATCCTCGTGTTTTCGTTCATAGGCTATACGCCGCAGGAAGTGCCTGTTGGGAGCCAGAGCACTATCAATGTTTCGCTGGTTTCTGACATACAGCAGCTTTCTGAAGTAGTGGTGGTTGGGTATGGTACGCAGAAACGTTCTGATGTAACAGGTTCTGTGGTTTCTGTTCCAAAAGACCGGTTATCCAACCTTCCTGTTACCAATCTGATGCACGCGCTCCAGGGCACAACAGCCGGTCTTCAGATCGCACAGCAATCCTCTGTACCAGGGAGTTCAGGTACCTGGCAAATTCGCGGTGTCAATTCCATCAACGCCAGTAACAGTCCCTTTGTCGTACTGGATGGTGTGCCCTTTTTCGGAAGCACCAACGACATCAACCCGAATGATATAGCGTCAATTGAAGTGTTGAAAGATGCTTCGGCGGTCGCTATTTATGGAACGAGAGGATCGAACGGTGTTATTCTTATCACAACAAAAAGAGGAGGACAATCCGATGGAACACCGACCATTAATTTCAATGCCTATGGAGGGGTTGAAGATATGGCCCACACGCTGAACCCCATGGGGCCTGATGCTTACGTACAGAAATATGCCGATTTTCTTTCGGCCAATGGGATCACGCAAACCACTGTATTACCCAATGCTTCTGAAGTTGAAAACTACAACAACGGCATAACCTCCGACTGGCTGAAGGAGGCTACACAGACCGGCAACATCCAGGAATACAACCTGAGCATCAGTGGTGGAACACAAAAGGTTCAGTACTATTTCTCCGGCACTAACCTTTCACAAAAAGGTGTGGTAAAAGGATACGGTTACAAACGCACCAGCATACGCTCTAATCTTGACGCACAACTCACCGACTATTTGAAGGTTGGTATGTCAGGATTTTTCACCGACAATAACTACGATGGCGGAAGAGTTAACCTGCTGAATGCTACTGCCATGAGTCCTTATTCCGTTCCTATGGATGCAAATGGCAATTATATCATTTTCCCCATGGCGCCTGAGCAGTTATTCACTAATCCATTGCTGGGATTGACAACGGACAGGGTTGACAGGAATAAAAACCTTACCGGTAACGGCTACCTTGAGTTAACACCTGGCTTCCTGAAAGGATTTAAGTATAGGCTCAATGGTGCGTATGTCTACAATATTGGTCGCTTTGCACAGTACGTTGGCAGAAAAGCCAATGACCAAAGTGGAACAGCCAGTGTGAATAACACCGAAACGACGAATTGGGTGATAGAGAATATCATTAACTACAGTAAAGATTTTAACAAGCATCATATTGATTTCACCGGGCTGTACAGTGCGCAAAAAGTGAATTACTTCAGAACGGAGTCAAGTGCAATAGGCTTTATCAACGATGCGCTTTCCTATTATGAGATGGGGGCAGGAGCTTCCATGACGGCTAACTCCGAAGGAAACGAATACACGTTGCTATCGCAAATGGGCCGGATCAATTACTCGTACGACGGCCGCTACCTTCTCACGTTAACAGCACGGAGAGACGGCTATTCTGCTTTCGGTGCGAATAATGACAAATACGGCATTTTCCCCTCGATGGCTGTTGGCTGGAATATTCATAATGAAAATTTCATGAGCTCAGTGGGCGCTGTAACGCAATTGAAGCTCCGTTTCTCTTACGGTAGAACGGGGAACCAGGCCATTGAACCCAACCAGACGGTCACCACCGCGGGCGCAGTGCAGCAACCGATCAACGGCGCTATAAAAACGGGGGTTTTATTCAGCTCATTGGGAAATGCTGACCTTACCTGGGAGTCTACCACGTCCGCAAACGTGGCATTGGATTTTGGTTTTATTAAAAACCGCATAACCGGTACGTTTGAAGTATACAAGAGTGAAACGGAAGATATCCTGTTAAGACGGAACCTTCCGGGCATCACAGGCTATACCGACATCTGGACCAACCTTGGCAAGATGCAAAACGTAGGTATAGAGCTTACGCTGAATACGGTGAACATAGACGCAGGAGATTTCAAATGGGAGACCAACCTGAATTTCTCCACTTACAAAAATAAATTGCTGGAACTTTACGGAGATGGCAGGGATGACATTGGTAACTCCTGGTTCATTGGCGAGCCGCTACGGGTAATCTACGGGTATGAGAAAGCAGGGATCTGGCAGACGGAAGATATTGGAGAATATGACCCAGTTGCCAAAGCAGGTGATATCAAGTTCAAGGACCACTCAGGTGATGGCCTAATCAATGCTGATGACAGGGTAGTGCTGGGCCAGCGGGATCCTAAATGGTTTGGTGGACTGACGAACACATTCCATTATAAAAATTTCCATCTCAGCATCTTCATACAAATGTCACAAGGTGGTATAAAAGAAAACCGGGATCTTGCCTATGCTGACGAAGCCGGACGTAGAAATCTTCCCGAAGGTTTTAGTTATTGGACGCCTGAAAATCAGGACAACTACTGGCCTTCGCTTTCGGCATACAAAAACTACAGGGGTTTTCAGTTTGCCGAAGACTGGAGCTATGTGCGCATCAAGGACATCAGGCTTAGCTACACGGTACCAAGAGATTTCCTGAACAGATATGGTATTTCCGGCCTGACTGTTTATGCAGCAGGAAGAAACCTGCATACGTTCACTAATTGGTTTGGCTGGGATCCGGAAATGCGGTATTATCCAAGAGGATCCTCTGATGCTTCAGGGTCGTGGGTTAACAACTATCCTGTTGTAAGAACATTCTCCCTGGGTATAAATCTTTCCATCTGATTCTTTCATTCGTAAAATAAGATTATATGAAGAAATACATAAAAATTATTGCTTGTGCGTGTTTACTGAGCGTGACAAATGCATGTGACGATTCCTTCCTGGATGAGAAGGTGCTCGACAAATACGCACCTTCATCATTGAATGATAAACTTGGCTTCGAATCTGCTGCAACCGGTTTATATTGGCAGTTCGGAACATTTTTAAAAACGACCAATGACCAAACGTTGATTGGCATATGGCATTTAGGCACCGACATTGTGTGGGCTATTCCCGGCCGTTCCAATGGTGACGCCACCGGCTATTTTAACTATGCACAACTCAACGCATTCGATCCTGCTGCGCTTAAAGTGTGGCGCTATTTGTATAAACTCGTTAGCAATGCCAACATACTTATTCAAGGTGCTTCTGCAGAAGTTCCCGGAATGACACAGGCTGAAAGAGATGCGTATAGTGCCGAAGCACGCTTTTTTCGTGCCTATGCCTACAATATGCTGGTAACGCTGTATGGAGATGTGCCTCTGATTACAGAACCGCTGACAGCACCAAAAACTGATTTCACCCGGACACCGGTAGCTCAAGTTAATACCATTATTGAAGAAGACTTAACCTTTGCTGTAACCAATCTGCCTAATATTGGTGTTGCTGCTGCGGCACGTGCCAATAAAGCCATGGCCCGCCAGTTGCTTGCCGAAGTTTATTTACGCGAAGGTAAAAATGCAGAGGCCGAAGCACAGTGTACCGAAATCATCAATGGCAACAGTGGTGCACTCAGCTTGATTAAAAACCGTTTTGGTGTAAAAGCAACCCAGCCGGGCGATCCCTTTTCCGATATGTTTGTATTCGGTAACCAACGCAGAACACAGGGTAACACAGAAGTAATTTGGGTTTTGGAAAACGAAAACCCCACCGATAAGCCGTATGCTGTTAATGTAGGAGGTATTGATTATTCACCACAGCAACGCAGAGTATGGGGTGCAGGGTATTACGATGTAGCAGGTATGCTACCTGCCGATTCATTGGGAGGCCGCGGCATTGCACGTCTTCGGTTAAACGACTGGGTAAACTATCAGTTGTATGAACAAACCGACATGCGCAATTCGGAGTACAACATTAAACGGAAATATTATTTCAATAACAATGCTCCTAATTATAGCACTATCCTCGGGATTCCGGTGCCTTATGGGGCTGAGCAGGAATTTACATTGGCAGACGGAACCAGTAAAGTAACGATTTTGAGAGCTGACACGATATGGCACTTGGCACCCTCTACGCTAAAATGGGGATATTTCGATCCGCGTGACACCTTTGGTTATGGCACGTGGAAAGATTTCATTCTAATGCGCTTGGGCGAAACGTACCTGTTACGCGCTGAGGCAAGGCTCAATCAGAACAATCTTGCCGGTGCAGCAGAAGATATCAATGTAATACGGGAACGTGCAAATGCTAGTCCTGTAGATGCGGGAGATATAACGGAGGATTTCATTCTGGATGAGCGTGCAAGAGAATTGCTGGGCGAAGAAAACCGGAGGATGACACTTGTGCGTACCGGTACGCTGGTAGACCGTGCCACACAGTTGACCGGTGTAGGACCTTTGGCCGGTGGTAATCTTGAAACTACCAATGGCCTGACCGATCAGCATCTCTTGATGCCGATACCGCAGGCAGAAATCGATTTGAACAAGGATGCAGTGCTGGAACAAAATCCCGGTTATAATTAAAAGATTTTTCCATCCTTAAATCATTAATTCAATTTTATCATCAGAGCTCGGCCGTTAACGTGCTGAGCTCTGATTGATGATAATATTATTTTAAAAATAATCCTTACGTATGCGAATTGCTTTGTCTGTCACATGTCTTCTGTACCTGATTCTTTTCTCTGTTTCGCCGGCTTTTAGTCAGAAAACACAAGATCTTTATTCAAAAAAATTTATTACTGCCCAGATGAAGAAGGTTTGCGACTGGCAGTTGGCCAATCCCGTCTCCTTCAACGCAAAAAATGAAAATGATTGGGCCCGGGCAGCCTTTTATACCGGCGTGATGGCAACCTATGAAACGACCCATGAAAAAAAATATCTGAAGAAAGCAATGACCTGGTCGGAGTCATTCAACTGGCAATTGGCAAAACGGTTCCGCCATGCTGATGATCATGCGAAAGGGCAGACCTACCTTGATCTCTACGAACTCAAAAAAGATCCGATAATGATAGTGGACATCCGGAATACGTTTGATTCCCTTATCCTCGACCCTAAACCAGGTCGTGAAGACTGGTGGTGGTGTGATGCGTTATTTATGGCACCACCGGTGCTTGCTCACCTGGGGGCTACGCTGGGAGAAGAAAAATATTTTGATTTTCTGAACCTGATGTTCTGGGATACTTATGATTTTCTATACGACCAACAGGAACATCTTTTTTACCGCGATAAGAGCTTCTTTGACAAAAGAACACCCGGTGGAAACAAGACTTTCTGGGCAAGAGGTAACGGCTGGGTGATGGCTGGAACGGTGAGGGTTCTTCAGTTTCTTCCCAGGGAAAACGAGCGTTACAAGGACTATGTGAAATTGCTGCAGGAAATGGCTTCCGCCGTAAAAAAGATACAAGGTGAAGACGGTCTGTGGAGGCCAAGCTTGCTGGACGAAGATGAAATCCCTCACCCGGAAACAAGCGGATCATCATTTTTTTGTTATGCGTTGACCTGGGGTATAAACAATGGTATTCTCGATGCCGAAGCGTATTTGCCCGTAGTTGAAAAAGCCTGGGAAGGACTCAACGGCTATGTGACCGGTGAAGGTAAACTTCAATGGGTTCAACCCATCGGCGCTTCTCCCGATAAAGTTACCATTGACAATTTTCAGGAATATGGTGCAGGCGCTTTTTTATTAGCAGCGAGCGAACTGTATAAGATTGAACGAAAAAAAATAACAACAAATTGATTTGACTGGCGATGATAAGAAGAAATTTTGTAAAGGGCTTTTCTATCTTAGGTGCAGGTACATTGATGCATCCGGCCGCATTTGCGTTCTCAACACCTGAGAACGGGGATGATAGATCATATTGGACGGGTATGCTAACGCGTATAACGTTTCCGGTACTGGATGCCTTAAGTAGGGATAAATTGAAAGAACGTATGCCGGTGGAAGTGTCCAGGAAGGCATCGCCTGACCGTAAAAATGTTACCTACCTGGAGGCATTGGGACGTTGTCTTGCCGGCCTGGCTCCCTGGCTGGAGTTGGGAGAGGATGGAACGAAAGAAGGAAAGCTTCGCGGAGAATTCATAAAATTAGCTGCAGCTTCCATTCGCAATGCCGTGACGCCAAAGGCTTCCGATTATATGAACTTTACGGAAGGCGGCCAGCCATTGGTCGATGCTGCCTTTCTGGCGCATGCACTGGTCAGGGCGCCAAAGCAACTTTGGGGAAACCTGGACAAGGTCACTAAAGATAATCTACTCACTGCCCTTCGTGCGACGAGGAAAATAAAACCTTACTATAATAACTGGCTGTTATTTTCCGCAATGATAGAAGCAGCTCTTCTGAAATTCACAGGTGACTTTGACAGCATGCGCGTGGACTATGCCATTAAACAACATATGGAATGGTACAAGGGTGATGGTGTATATGGAGACGGACCGGATTTTCATTTCGATTATTACAACAGCTATGTCATTCAACCCATGTTGATCGATATTGCAGCAACTGTAGGTGAAAAGATGGGAGAAATGAATGATGCTCTTGGGCGCTTTACCAAACGGGCGAAACGCTATGCTGAAATTCAGGAGCGAATGATTTCACCGGAAGGAACATTTCCGCCGATAGGCCGGTCACTGGCCTATCGCTGTGGAGCATTTCAGCTTTTGGCGCAGATCGCGCTGCAAAAAAAACTACCGGAGTTCTTGCCGGCATCTCAGGTGCGCAGTGCCCTTTCGGCGGTGATCAGGCGTACCCTTGATGCTGGCGATACATTCGATAAAAACGGCTGGTTAACGATAGGGTTATGCGGCAGTCAACCGGAAGTCGGGGAGCACTATATCTCTACCGGAAGCCTCTACTTGTGCACGGTGGCATTTCTGCCATTGGGCCTCCCGGAATCGGATGAATTCTGGACGGCGCCATCTACCGACTGGACCAGCAAAAAAGCTTTTTCAGGGAAGTCATTTCCCATTGACAAGGCCTTCGTTTTTTGATTTTGCTAAGTCAACCAATTTAAAATCCGGTCAGAGGTCAATGTGCAAATGGATGTGATAGTTTTGTTATAAATTTATCTCAGGATAACTACCGTAGAGGAGATAGGAATGAAGACGGCCTTCAGATCAGTTTTGTTAGTTGCCACTATCCTGGCACAACTGTCAGCGCAAGCTCAGTTTGAGTCCCGCCGCATTATAAAAAAGTACAGCGTCAAGGAAGGGCTGTCGCAGGCCGTCGTAAACAGCATTACACAGGATGAGAAAGGATTGATGTGGTTTGCCACAGATGACGGACTGAACCGTTTTAATGGCTATTCATTTATGACGTTTAAGTACGATGCAATGGATAGTCATAAGCATGATAATTTCGTGCAAAGAGTTTTTAAAGATTCGGAGGGAGAACTGTGGTTTTCCTCGCGGGGAGGATTGTATAAATTTGATTTATCCTCACTCAGGCTGACCGCCTACCTTGATACATTGGTAGGCGGAAGGAACGATGTAAGCTGCATTGCCGAAGGCATCGCCGGTAATTTATGGGTTGGTTGGTATTGGGCAGGACTTGCATCCTTTGACAAGGATAAAGAAGAATTCACAGCGTATGACAATAATAACCTTCCTTCATTATCCAGCACCGCAACGATAGCGCTGCTGGAGGATAGCTTTGGACTTCTTTGGGTGGGAACACAGGACAAAGGTCTTGATGTGTTTAAAATTAGCGGAGCCCAGGTCCCGGAAAAACGAGAAGACCTGGTGACGAAAGATATATTGCCATCCCTCTATGTAAAATGTTTTGAAGAAGATCATTTAGGCAACATATGGATCGGAACGACGAAAGGCCTGGTACTGTATATACGACGAGAAAATAAATTCCATGTTTTTGATCAGCCTGAGATTGTGGGTAAAGGAATTTTTGCACTGAATGAAGATTCAGATAAAAACCTTTGGATCGGCTCTCAGGGAGCTGGGCTATATACAATTAGCCTTAAGAATTTTGATACACGAAATCTTTCGCAATTTAACTTTCATCATGTTGACATCCTGGGAAAACACAACGTCTCTCAGCATACCATAAGATCGATTTTTGAAGACAGGGACAAAAATATCTGGATCGGAACGCACGGTGACGGCGTCTATATGATTGGGAATGAAGAAGAGAAATTTATCAATTTTCAATCCAGGAAGTTCTTGCGATCCGCAGAAAGTTATGTGTCCTATTACGGCCTGACTAATGACAAAGACGGGTTTATCTGGGCGGGTACAGATGGCGACGGAATTTTTAAGTTGAACACCAGGGGAGACATTCTGCATCACTATGAGGCTGATGGTAAACGCGGAAGCCTTCCGGATGATGTCATCGTCAGTGCCTACATGGATCATGACGATAATCTTTGGTTTGGAACGTATTCACATGGCTTGCTTTTGTACGATTCCCGGGGTGATGAATTTATTCCATTTACACATGCACCGTCAGACATCTCTGTTCCACTGGCGAACCAGGTGCGGATGATCTTCGAGGACTCAAAAAAGAATATCTGGGTAGGAGCTACGCGTGGCGGCTTGTGCCTGGTAGATAAAGCAAAGAAAGTTTACCGGCAGCATCCCGGAAATAAAATCCTGACCAATGTTGATGTGCGTGCCATGGTAGAAGATAAGGAGGGTGGCCTTTGGGTGGGCTGTTATGGCAATGGGTTGAGCTATTACAAGCATGAAACCGATGAGTGGACACCTTACTTTGTTCCGGACTCGTCAGGAGCAGGGCTTCACAGTAGCGTTGTATACGCGCTTGCCATGGATAAAAAAAGCCGGCTGTGGATAGGATCAGGTGGCGGCGGGCTGGGTGTCTACAATACGCTCACAAAAAAGCTCAAACGTTACACGGAAAATGACGGACTCATCAACAACACCATCTACGGCTTGATGATTGACGAACAGGAAAAAATCTGGGTAAGTACAATTAAAGGTATTTCGAAATTTGATCCGGAGACCGAACAGTTCTACAACTATACTTCAGTTGACGGATTACAGGAAGGACAATTCAATCCCGGCTCGTTCCTGAACCATATTAACGGTAGCTATATGTGCTTCGGAGGCGCCCAGGGGCTTAACCTGTTCCGCCCGCTCCAGGTATCCAATGATGCCAAAGTCCCTACGGTGATGATCTCGGGATTCAGGTTATTTAACAAACCGGTCGAAGTGTCTGCAGTAAAGAATGGCGATAATGTTCTTGATAAAGTTATCGACGAAACGGACAAGATCACGCTTAAGCATGATCAGTCTGTTTTTACATTTGAATTTTTTGCGCTGAATTATAATTATCCCGAAAAAACAAAATATGCATACAAGCTTGAAGGACTTGATCATGAATGGAGTTATGTCGGAAGGCAACGCCTGGCAACATACCGCTACCTTTCTCCGGGAACGTACGAGTTCAAAGTAAAAGCAGCCAACCAGGACAATATATGGCCCGAAGAATACACGAGCATCAAGCTTGCAATTCTTCCACCTTTTTGGAAAACACCACAAGCTTATCTCCTGTACTTTTTTATCATAGGTGCCATGGCATACGGCGTAATTATAGTAAGAAAGAAACAGGACTTTTTACGCAAGCGTCTTAAGATAGAGAAGGAACAGCGGAAAAGGGAAAGACAACTTGTGCAGGAAAAGCTAAGCTTTTTTACGGAGGTGTCACATGAGTTCAGAACACCCTTAACACTCATGATCGGTCCCCTGGAAGAAATTCTTACACGCGAAGGAAGTTTCACGCCGGTAGGAAGGAAACTGAAAATGGTTTATAAAAATGCTCACAAGTTGCTTAACCTGATCAGCCAGTTGCTGGACTACCGGAAAGTAGAAACGGGTAACATGTTGCTGAAAGTGAAGGAAGATGATATTGTGGCTTTTGTTGAGGAGATATTTGTTACGTTCAGGGAACTGGCCATACGCAAAAATATTCACTTTGAATTCTATGCTGAGCAACCGTCCCTGATGACGTGGTTCGATAAGGAGAAAATTGAAATCGTGCTCAATAATATTCTGTCGAACTCCTTTAAGTATATCGGCAATGGCGACTCGATAAGCATTACAGTAAAGAAGCACCAAACGTCCGGCGCCGGTGACGATTTTGTTTTGATAGAGATACGGGATAACGGTATGGGTATACCTAAGGATCAGATGAGATACATTTTTGACTGGTTCTATCGTGGAGCCCACACGAGTCCCGTCAGCACAGGAATCGGGCTAGCCCTGGCGAAGAAACTTATATACCTGCACAAAGGGTTGATAACAGCAGAGAGTGCGGAAGGTAAAGGTTCTGTTTTTACAATAAAAGTGCCGCTGGGAAATGATCATTTCGAACCGCATGAAATTCTGTTTGATAAGGATAACGATAATCTTCTCCATCATTCACCTCACAGCCTTTATGACGAGGATGATGACCCTATTGATAACTCGCACAAGAAAGGCTTGCGAAATGTGTTGATCGTAGAAGATGACAATGATGTGAGGTCTTTTTTGAAGGATTACTTTGAAACCGACTATAAAATACTGGAAGCGGGCAACGGAAAAGAAGGTTTGTCAAAGGCAGAAGAACATTGTATCGATTTAATAATAAGTGACGTCATGATGCCGGAAATGAATGGCATTGATTTTTGCAAGGCGATAAAAAACAATCTTAAAACCAGTCATATTCCCGTGGTCTTGCTAACAGCAAAAACTTCATTTTCTCATCATAAGGAAGGTTTGGAAATTGGAGCGGATGCCTATGTCACAAAACCGTTCAGTCCGGAGATGTTGTCATTAACGATGAGTAACCTGTTAAAGTCAGGTGAAAATCTTAAACGGTTTCATCTCAATCTTTTCGTGAGTAACGGAACGGCAAAGAAGGAGCGTGTTTCCCCGGATGAAAAATTACTTGGTCGCATCTATGAGCTTTTAAAAGCTAATCTTGACAGGCCGGATTTTAACCTGGATGGTTTTTGCGAAGAATTGAATATGGGCCGATCCCTTTTTTATAAGAAAATAAAAACACTTACAGGATTGTCGCCTGTCGAGTATGTACGGTTTCTTCGGTTGACTGAAGCAGCCAGTTTGCTGAAGACGCAGAAGTATAAAGTCTTTGAAGTAGTGTATATGACAGGCTTTTCAGATTTGAAATATTTTCGCCAGAACTTTATCAAGGTATTTGGTTATCCTCCTTCAAAGCTTATTGAGAAATAGAAATTCAGTCGGTGGCTGAAGAATACTTAAATCACCCCTAATAACTGTGAGATTACCACCCATAAAAAAACATGCCGTGATGAACTTTGAGAGTTAGAACTCAATACGATTCTTTAAGTAAAATCTTCGTGATGCTATTCAATTTATGACATTAAGAAAGTGATATGAGACATTTGATAATCCTGTTTTCTTTTCTTCTTGGTTCCTGTTCCATTGATGTTTCTGCTCAGACGAAAACCAACTACAAATTGGTGTGGGCCGATGAGTTTGATAAGGACGGAATGCCGGACACGTCTAAGTGGAACTACGAAAAAGGTTTTGTACGCAATGAAGAATTACAATGGTATCAGCCTGAAAATGCCTATTGCAAAAACGGGTTGTTGATTATTGAAGGGAGAAGAGAAACAAAAGCAAATCCGGGCTACGATGAAGTAAGCAATAACTGGAAAAAAAACCGGAAGAATATTCAATACACCTCTGCCTGCCTGATTACAAAAGGCAAACAATCATGGCAGTACGGACGCTTTGAGATGCGTGCGCGAATTGATGTGAGCAACGGTATGTGGCCTGCATGGTGGATGTTGGGAATGAATAAGCGATGGCCTGCCAACGGAGAAATTGATATCATGGAGTACTACAGTGGGGTGTTGCTGGCGAATATTCTTTGTTTAGGAAAAGAAAATAAAGAGGAATGGTATACGGTGAAAAAACCTTTACATGCTTTGGGTGATTCAACATGGTCATCAGAATTTCATGTTTGGCGAATGGAGTGGACGAAAGAAAGCATTGCATTGTTTGTCGATGACATCCTGCTGAATAAGGTTGCCGTTGATGCATTGGTAAACAAAGACGGCAGTGGTTTTAATCCCTTCAGGCAACCCCATTACATGTTGTTGAATTTGGCAATAGGAGGGCGAAATGGTGGCGATCCTGATAACGTATCGTTCCCAAGACGTTTTGAAGTAGATTACGTTCGGGTATATCAAAAATTGTAAAAGCAATTTCTGAATGTTAGAATTATTTTTTCGATCCCGTGCGTACTACATACAAAACCTGTTATAAAGAAAGAGGCCGAATTGATTCCTTGTTAAATAAACTGGTATAACGGTAGTGATATTGGTAATTTGAAAGCACAGAAAACGATGATTGCATCATGATGAGTGGATTGGTAAAACTGTAAAAACCGAAACCAAGTGTGCTTTCATAACGACAATCAAGCTGGAGGCAAGGTTAGTCAGCCAATTACCGGGCAGCGCCCCACGAAGCCTGACCGTACGTTTTACGGAGAAGCAAGACGTTAAGAAATAAAAAAGCCCGCCTTCGCTGAGACAGCTATGGCGGGCGGTGTCGGGGTACCAGGATTCGAACCTGGGACCCCCTGGTCCCAAACCAGGTGCGCTACCGGACTGCGCTACACCCCGATCAATTTTGGAGGCGCAAAGATAATACCTTGCATTAAACCTCCTAAAATTATGTATCCTTTTATCAAGGATATTAACGTGATCCGCCCGAGACTCGAACACGGAACCTACTGCTTAGAAGGCAGTTTTTAATATTTTTCACCATTTTTCACGGGTTATAAAAACTTGATTTTTGTACTAAAAAAGCGGTTTTTGTTACTTTCACGTGTTGGCCTTTTGTCACCTTTTGAGTATTCTGTGTACCTTTTTGTGTACCTTTGGGGAAAAAAGTAATGCAATTAAAGCAGCCAAATTTTTCTATAATACTTCGGGACACTAATCCCCTTAAGGGCGGCACTTTTCCCGTTGTTGTCCGGGTAACATTCGACCGGAAACGTCGATATTATTCATTAGGGCTGAAAGCTACCCCTGAGGAATGGAATAATGAATTTTCCAGGTTTCAGGCAAAGCGGTTAACAGAGGATCAAAAAAAGGCCAACAAACTACTTGATCACCGGCAAGGGAGTCTTAAAAAGTTGGCTGAATATTTTTCAGAGCATGAATTTTCATTTGATTCTTTCCAAGCGAAAATGTTTGGAAATGTAAGCGGTGATGTTCTCCGCTACTTCGATGATATTATCGAGGCACTTGAGCGGGATGAAAAGCTCGGAAACGCCAGGGTATACAGGAACACAAGAGACAAACTAAGTGAATTTAGAAAGCCGGGGTTTGTATTTATAGACATCGACAAAAAGTTTCTCCAGCAATTCGAGCAATTTATTTCGAAAACTTGCGGAGCGACAACTGTAAGCATGTACTTGCGGACGTTACGGGCTGTTTACAATCGGGCGATTGTCGATGAAATAGCTAAGCGAGATAACTATCCATTTACGGGCTTTTCTATCAAAGCCATCAAAACCAGGAAACGGGCGCTAACAAACGAGCAAATCGAAGCTCTTAAGCTTTACAAAGGGGAGGGGAGAGTACAGGAGAGTATAGACCTTTTTATGTTTTCCTACTTCGCCAGGGGGATGAACCTTACCGACATGGCTAATCTGAAATGGTCAGACGTTCGTACCGGTAGAATTTTTTATACTCGTCAAAAAACAGGCGATCACCTGGACATGGCACTCGATGGGAACCTCGCCCAAATCCTTACGAAGTACGCCAACAACGAAGGATATATTTTTGGCATCCTGGAGGACAGACTTACCGCAAAAACCATTAGGTATAGAATTCACGCAAAACTTAAGACGATCAACAAAGACTTACAAGGTCTTTCCTCTGAGTTAGGTATCCCGGAGGACGTTACTTTCTATTGGGCGCGTCACAGTTTTGCTACTCGATTAAAACGCTCAGGGGTTGCCGTTGGAGAAATAAGCGAGTCCCTCGGCCATAGTTCGGAAGCGGTTACCAGGAATTACTTGGACTCATTTGAAACCTCTCGCCTTGACGAGCTAAGTAAATTCTTATGATAGACGACGATATTCGCGAACTCGAAAAGTTAATTGTAGCCTACGACAAAATACACGGAGAGGGTAAAGGTCATGAGATTTTTGGAGCGCTTCTATGTACATATGGCTTACATGGGCAAATTAGAATATTCAAGAGAGCCAAAGGCCGTAAGATAATTATCTCCTATCCAGAGGAAATAATTGACGGCCTCCACATACGGTACAAAAATAAATAATATTTTTTCTCGCAAAGCGTCCAACGGTTGGGGTATTTTATTTTATAATCTTTTCATTAATATTTCATTACATTTTGTAATAAGTCATTACATTTTATTACTTTTTATAAGATTTTTTCACTTCCCTATCGACACTAATTTTATCAACAATCTTATGTACTTATTTTTTGTGGATAACTTGTTTTTACATGCGGTTATAAAAATTTTATGTTTGCCATTAACATACGTCATACTGAGTAACAATAGCTTAATATGACAGGATAGAATAATATGATCGGTGAGTTTATCACCGGCTTGTAGGCGTATGGTTTAAATTTTTATAAACCTTAATTTTTAACGCCATGTTATCAAATCCATTTGAAGCCCTGGAATCCAGGCTAAACAGCATCGAGAGTTTACTCCTCGAAATCCGCACCCAAAAAACTATTAGCGAGCCAGGTATAAAAGACTTTGGCGGCGTCGACCTTGCCGTCGAGGAGACCAATCTTTCGAAAGCCAGTATTTACCAACTCGTTCACAGGAGGGCTATCCCACACTCTAAAAAAACTGGACGGCTTTATTTTTCCCGCCGCGAGTTACGCGAGTGGATTAAAAGCGGATCGCGGAAAATTGCCGACTGATTCCAGAAGTACTTAATACTTATCACTTTACAATTACCCTGATCACTTTATCGTAACACTCAAATAGCGTGAGCGTATGATAACATTATGTAACATCATTAAACCACTACAGTTATGGCAAACAATCATGAAAACATTGAATCGCTCCGACTTGTGACTCTTTCCAGAGCCAGCGAACAAACCGGAATTTGTGTGAACTCATTTAGGAATCTCATACGGAGCAAAAAGTTAAAACCTCATAAGGTTAACAAGTCAATCCTTATCAGCTTAACAGAATTCGAACGACTGGCGAAGGGGGAGGAAGTATGAGCGCGGCCTTACAATTAGATGGCCAAACGGTTTTGGCCAAACTCAGAGAAGAAATAATGCCCGTGAATCCGAAGGATAGCGATGTCGTTGGCGATCCCGTTCCTCATATCGTGATTTTGAATAAAATCCTGGAGAGGATTGAGCCGCTTTGTTTTTCAGAATTGGCAGGAGTCGAGGACGAATCTAAGCTAAACACAAAACATTACCTCGTCTTGTCAGTCCAAAACATTATTGATCTTGCCGAAGAAAATAATTGGGGTCTATGCTTAAATAACGATTTCGTTTATCTATACAATGGCGCTTACTGGAAATTGATCGATAAAAACCAGATCAAAT
Source organism: uncultured Roseivirgaceae bacterium (assembly GCA_964521255.1). GTDB lineage: Bacteria > Bacteroidota > Bacteroidia > Cytophagales > Cyclobacteriaceae > ZC4RG29. The sequence goes on along the minus strand of CAZFRM010000012.1, from coordinate 61,009 downwards.
ATTTTCTTGGAAAGGCCGCTTATAAAATGGGTGTAAGAAAGTTTGATGCCTTACACTTTAAATTTAGAGACGACCTTTATAAACAGTTCTTATCTGAGGCGAATCTCCCAATTCCTGAACGCCCTAACGATAAGATTTGTGTAAACTTACTGAATGGTACATTTGAGATTTCCGACCTCGGTACGAGACTCCGGGAATTTCATAGAGAGGATTTTATTACCTATCAACTCCCATTTGAGTATAACAAAGACGCTCAAGCTACTTTATTCAAAAAATACTTAGATCATGTTTTGCCGGATAAAGAATGTCAGTATGTACTCGCGGAATTCCTTGCATACATCTTTATCCATCCATCTATTTTGAAGCTGGAAAAAGCGCTCCTTTTGTACGGATCGGGAGCAAACGGTAAGTCTGTACTATTCGAAATAGCTAACGCCCTTTTAGGTAAAGAAAATGTTTCGAGTTTTTCGCTTAAGAGCCTGACAGATGATAACGGTTACACAAGAGCGTCGATAGCCAATAAGCTTTTAAATTATGCAACGGAAATAAGTGGGAAACTTGAGTCAAGTTTTTTTAAACAGCTTGTTTCTAATGAGCCAATAGAGGCACGTTTACCATATTGTAATCCGATCATAATTTCGAACTACGCACGACTTATTTTTAATTGCAATGAGCTTCCGACCGATATAGAGCAAACAGACGCTTATTTTCGTCGATTGATAATCATTCCTTTTAGTGTAACTATCCCTGAGAGTCAACAGGATAAGGAGTTGCCTAAGAAAATTATCAACTCCGAACTTTCCGGCGTTTTTAATTGGGTTCTTGAGGGATTAAATAGGCTCCTTACGAATAAAAGGTTTACTGAGTCGACCATTATAAGCGATCAGGTTAACATATATCGTAAGCAGTCGAACAATGTAAGTTTGTTCCTGGAAGATCGAGGATATAAAGTTAGCACGTCATATAGTAAACCGCTTAAAGAATTATTCGATGATTACAAATTATTTTGCGTCGAGGATGGATACAAATCATTAGGTAAAAAGAAATTTAACGAACGTCTTAAGGCTCTAAAAATTCCAGTATCAGAGATTAATAAAGGAAATATAGTACATGTAGAAAAAAGCTCCTTTCCGTAATGGGGAGTTTCAATCCAGGTGGAAAAAGTGGAAAAAGTGGAGAATAGAAAAAACATTTTTTATTAACATGTATCAAATAGAGCTTAAGTATGTACCAAGTTGCCAGAGATACCGTATTACAAAGCAATGTCCTTGCGGCAAAAGTAATCGTGATGAAAAATTTTCCCCGTTTGTAGGTTACGACGATAAAGGAAAGTGTTTTTCTTGTGACAAAGTTTTCTGGCCTACAAGTGAGAACACTCCTAAGGTCAATCAACCGCTAATAGTACTGAGGCGCAAAAGTCCATCTTTCATGCCGGAAAGTTTTTTCCACGAAAGTTATAAGGATCATGATAAGAATTTTTTTGTAAGGATACTCATTAACCACTTTGGTTATGACATTGCAATTAAAATTGTTGAGCGTTATTTAATCGGGACGTCGGACTATAGACCTGGTACAACGATATTCTGGCAGTTCGACCAGGAAATGAGAATCCGAGGAGGTAAATTAATGCTATACAATGAGGCCGATAAAAAACGCGTCAAGGATATTACTTACTGGCCTCATTGGGTTCACAAGGAAAAGAAAATACCAGATTTCAATTTGGATCAATGTCTTTATGGAGAACATCAATTAGCAATCCAACCGAAAACAAAAACCATTGCATTATTTGAGAGCGAAAAGTCGGCGAGTATAATGAGTGTTTATTTACCTGATTTAATTTGTTTAGCGTGCGGAGGTTCAGACGGTTTATCTCTCAACCGATGCAAGGCGTTACAGGGGCGCAATATAGTTTTATACCCTGACCTAAATAAATTTGATGCCTGGAGAAAAAAAGCAGAGCTATACGGACACTTCGCAAACTTCACAATAGCAGAACACACCGAAAAACTACTCAATGGAATAATTGGTAAAGTGGACACTAAAGACCCTGATATATGTGATTACATTTTGTATAAGTTTCCAAATTACCCAGGTGGAAAAAGTGGAAAAAGTGGAGAATAGAAAAAACATTTTTTATTAACTATTCCTTCAAGGCTTCCTTAACCTTTCTTATCGTATTCACTGCCACGTCGGTAAGTTTAGATACCTCTCTAAGTGAATGTTTACCCCTTTTCAAATATCTAACAACATCCTTATAGTCCGAAAGAACTTTCTCCCTGGATTTTATTTGACCCTTACGACGTCCCCAGGGCTTACCTGATTTAATTGCACGGGCAACGCCAGAGCGAACCCGCTCCGTAATACTTTCGTGCTCTAACCTGGAGAATTCGGCTAACATTGTTAGTATAAGCTGAGCCATTGAGTTGGGTTTACCCGATGGGGAGATCGTTTCTATCCCGTATTGATTAATAAAAATAGAAACTTTCATTTCAGTAAGCTCCTCCACAACCTTTAAGACCTCCGACGTCCTTCTGCCTAACCTGGATACCTCCCAAATCAGCACCTTTTGAATCTTGCCCGATTTTGCCAACTGGATTAACTCTGTGATCCCTTTCCTCTCCTCATTCTTTTTGATACCTGAAATCTTTTCCTGGATAACTGCATGAACCCGGTAACCCTTCCCTTTGGCGTATTGGGTAAGTTCCTGGACTTGTCGAGTGTGATCCTGGTTAAAATTAGAAACCCTGACGTAAATGGCTGCATTAGTTTTCATTCAAAAAAATGTTTTGTTAGAACTCCACTTTTTCCACTTTTTCCACCAATATAGGAAATATCAATAATTACTATAGTATTTTGTAATACAACAATGATAAAACAAAATCCTTAAAATTTGTTCATTCTGAGCCATTTCCTAATAGGGGTATTTTTTGATACATGGAACAGCTTGAAAATCAATGTATAACAGTGTGGTTATGCTAAAACCGTTTCACTTTTGCAACGGTATGGCTACATTTTTTTTAATTTTTATTTGGAGAGAAGAAACCAAAAAGGTAGTTTTGAAGCGCTGGATTAAACACGGTATAATCACAATCACTAAATGCAAGGCAAAAGACCTCACAAATTTGAGTTAAAAGGACGGCGAGCGGTTGCGAGTACCGCGTTACACTATTGCTTTGCATTGGTTAATCCAGCAGCGACCGTCCTCTTTTTTGAAATGTCTTTAAACTAAATTTTTAAACTAAAACGCTGGATTATGTTACCAAACAAAGAACAATCAAATGACTCAGAACTAAAGGCAACGCTAAAGGTTCAACGCCGGAATATGGATTCCCTTAAAAGTATTCTTCGAGATCAGTTTCTAATAGGATCGGGAGAGGAAAGAGCGAAAGTCTTACACGATTTATTTTATGCCGCCGCAACTTGTGAAGCCTGGAAAGAAATGGATCAGGACAAACGCGAACACATTAGTTTCCACATTCTCCGAATGGCAGAGTTTTTTAATGACCTGGATCGCTACAGGGACATTATCGCAAAAAACTAACCAGGCTCTAACGACGCAAACGCAATAGGTTGTGAACGGTTGTAGTGGTTGTGAACGGTTGTACAACCAATTCCCCACCTAATATTATACAACCACTAAAACGGAACCCCGATCAGAAATGACGGGGTTTTTTGTTTCTGATCAGAAGTACCCCGGTAGTGTTCAATTCAACGTAACATAGGCACATGGTGAGCGTAATATGGATTAAGATATATTACGTTAAATGGAAACAAACTATGGAAACAACCACTAAATCACCACAACAACCGGTAACCCCAAAGAAAGCAAGCGAAATCACCGGGGCGTCAGTCGGTTTTATAAACGATCTCGCACGAGCCGGTAAGTTAACCAGGTACAAGATCAATTCGGCTACCTATATAGACCTCGTGCAATTTGCTCAACTCTGCAAGATAGAGCGTTTCTAATTTTTCATTCAGGGCCATTCAAACTCATGAAACGAAACCAACAACGCAAGCCGGGCACCATTAATTTTCTACTTCGCGCGTATCACCTTGCCTTTGAAAGTAAACACCCTGAGGTTCATGTTAACCTCGATTTATTGAGTCGACGTCTTAACGCTTTCACAAAGGTAACGCCTCCAAAAAAAATGCAATTCAAATATAATTTTTAACCCACTAAACAAACCAAACAATCATGTCAGTAGTACTTTTTGTAAAAACAGAAGATTTAACCCAAGCGCTATCCAAGATTGATAGCTTTATCTCGACGATTCAATCCATTTACAATGGACTTACAGAACTTGGAGCCGAAAGCGTTAGCCTTGACGATATTAAAGGCCTTGTCGATACTCCTTTTATCCGAGACATTAAAGTATTTGTCTTTGGTGGAAATACCGTAACCGTTGGAGGTTTACAGATAAATGTCGATGCCATTGAAATAGATATGAGTATCGCGCAAAATGTAATTGCTAAACTTAAAAGTCTCCAGGGCAAAGAAATAGATTTCGATCATTATGAAGTCGACGAGGACGAGATAGTTAGAGGCGAGGACGTCGAGGCTGATATTACACCGCTTCACACGGTTTACGGATCGGAATTAGCTGCGGAGGTTATAGAAGATGTAGAGGAGTTATGCGATCAATTAAATGCCATCTACGCTAAAATTTTGGCGCCAACAGGAGCGGGCCTTGCCTATCACCCTTTAAGAAACCCTCAAAGACTCTTTTCGATTAATGTTAGTAATCCCTCCCCTTTCACCGTCAATAAGGAAAGTATCGCTTATTACATGAAACCCTATTAATGTCTATGAATAAACGAGAAAGGATTAAAAATCGCTCACAGCTTGACGAAGCTTTTAATAGCCTATACCGTCAGCAGAATAAACACGTTAAAAGATGGGTCGACTACGACCTTGATAGAATTGATTCATACATTCCTCACTTACAGAAAGTGCACGACATACTCATTACGCTTGGAGCGGAGTCCGTATCGATAAAAGAATTGTACGACTTTATCAATTCTGGCGGGTCGATGGGCATTATTCGCCACTTGTTTGATCCAATGGTAACGGCCAGTATTACAAATTTTCACATTGCCCCGTGTTTGTGTTTGTCTTATTGTAATAAGGCTCCCTTTTATGTAGTAACCTTTGATGAATTATGCAGGGTTGCACGTAACCTTCCTGATGGCTCGTATCATGGTTATTATGAGATTGCTCACGGAATTGTACGTCGTATGGATTATGTAGAGCAAGCAATTCTAAATTATCACTTAGAATAAAAAGGAAGGTTTATTAAAAAAACATTGTATGAGCAACAATTTAACTTCTGAGGAGATTCAAAAAATAGAGAGCTATCTCCCATCCTTACAGGCGATATATGACGGATTAATAAAGCTCGGCGCTAAGTCTGTCAAAGTTTCCGATATGTACGCCTTCATAAAATCAGGCGGATCGATGGGGGAAATTAGCGAGCTAATTGATCCGAGTGTAATAACCTCCATAAGAAACTTCTTACTCGGTATTGATATTGACTACGTTGATCATGCGGTTAAAATTGCTGATAGAATAGGCAAAATCGCAAGGATAGTTCCTAACGGTATCAACCCAAATCATTACGAGATAAAGGACGAAGTTGTGCAAGTAAGACCGTTATACAGACAATAAAAGGTTTTTTAAAGTGTGGAAAAGTGTGTAAAATTTTAATCTCATAAAATGAAAGTGAGTAAGAAAAAAGAAGCAATAACCAGGCGGCCGGATTGGGACGTCAATCATGAAAATATTAAAGAGGCGTTTTTGCGTCTACTTAAAGAGAATAGCGGCAAACGCCCGTCATTTCGTGAGCTATCAAACGAGACTGGCCTCCACGTCAATACAATCAGTAAACACGTCAAAGGGCTGACCATCGAAATGGATGGCGTATATAAACTGCTTACCGAGGACGTTGTAATATCAATTTACAAAGCGGCTGTTAAGGGTAATGTCAGCGCAATGAAACTTTGGTTTCAAGTCGTTAACGGATGGGTTGAGCCGTCGGAGGTCATTCACTCAGGTGAGTTAAACACTAATCACCAACCTCCTGTAATTGTAAAGATTACAAGTAAAGGATCGGAATCCCGTCAAATGACCCAAGAGGAGGTAAATAAAAAATTTGGCTCCGGCCCGTATCCTCCAACTGTATTAGACATTTAATAAATATGGCAATCTATTCAATCAATCTTAAAAACGCCCTCCAAACTAACGGTATTGATATGCTTAGAGTATTTTCAATTAGTGAGGAGAGCGATCATCCGATTAAGTATTACGAGGATTCAACGAGAGAAAAATCCTACTTGGGAACATCGTTATTTTCGCCGCTTACGATTCATCCAGGTAAATACACTGACGACAAAGGGACTGAGATCAAATTCGACGGTATGTTTCTCGACACTGTTTTAATGTCAGTAAGTCGAAATAAGATCATTCAAAAGACAACCATCGCCGGGAGAAAGGGAACGATTAAAGAATACATAGCCGACGGTGATTTCTCAATTAACATTAAGGTAGTTATCGCCTCACCGGCTCCGAAAATTTTCCCGGAGGAGGCTGTTAATAGATTTATCCAAATTCTCCAGGCGCCAAAAGAGCTTGATGTAGTTTGTCCTTTCTTAAACCGTCATGGAATCGATAGTCTGGTTATTGACTCTTACACCAATCCGCAAAAACCAGGCTTTCAAAACGTAGTTGTTTTTGATATTAACGCCTCCAGCGAGATACCGTACGAGGTAAGAGTTGTACGAGATTAAAAAAACCTATATGGAAATTAACAGGGAAATAATTGAAATAATTAATGAGGCGATTCGATTAAGAAGAATCTATGAGTCGGACAAGGGTAGTTGGCTATCCCTGGCAATGAATTGCAAGCCTGAAAGAGTAAAAGAAATTCTTAGCCGTATTCCGGTAAATTTTATAGACACCAATCCGGTTAACATTAGTTCACTTAACATTCAACCAGTTGTAAACTATACCACTATGCCAAACAAAATGCAAGACACAAAAAATTTAGAAAAAATAACCGAGCTTATCGATCAGGCTATCGTAGATCGAAAGTTTTCACAAAACCAACGTGATAAACTGATCAGCTCTTTTAGTAAAATTGATGTATGGGACGTGATAGACCTTGTGAACTATATCCCGCCTAATGCAATAGACGGGGCTTATAAGCTGCCAACCATTAGCTCCACACTTAAGGAGATAGGTAATCGTTGTAACGCGAGTGTTGTTAATCACATTCCAGTTCGTTTTGACGAGGACGAGTTTAAGCCTATGAAAATTGCCGACATAATGAGCGAGATCAGCCAAAGGACTAAGAAATGAAACAGCCCCGGTTTAACTTTAGCAAACTACAACGCAAATGGGAGATTGAAAAGGAAAGGCTCGCCATTGAGATTGCACGTAAAGCAGAGAACCAATTTAAAGATAACTTTCGTCTTAGTGGCTTTCTTTATGATAGCCTGGAGCTTTGGCAACCCCGTAAAAAACCCGATCCAGGTCGGGCGATATTGGTAAAGAGTGGCCGATTAAAGCGAGGTATCCGCTCGCTACCTGGCTCTAACTTTACCAGGATACAAATAGCCAACGACGTACCTTATGCACGTTATCACAATGAAGGTAGTAACCGATTACCTCAGCGTAAGTTTATGGGAAACTCCAGAGTCCTAAATGTCAAAATAAAACAGTCGATTAAAACGAGCTTGAGAAAAGTATTTACATAACTATCATGTTTATTAAAACGAGAGACGGCCCAAATAAATTTTTCATGAGTTTGGTTTTGTTTGGGAAAAAGAGGGAGAGCGAAAGCTCTCTTTTTTTTGTAGTCTGTAAGGAGTTATCTTTGAATTCTAACCCCTTAAACTAATCTCGATAATGGCTAAGTTTATAACATTAACAGAAGGACAAAATCGTATCACGGTAAACATTGATTACATAATATGTTACGAGGCTAACACTGACAACCAGGGTTCAGCAGTTTACATAAATGGTTACCATCAAAAATGGTTATCGGCTAAGGAGAGTACCAGAGATATTCAAGAGCTAATCCGGTCGGCTTATAAAAGGGAAGATGAATAAACGTGTACCTTTCTGTGTACCTTTCAAAAAACAAAGGTAGCCATATTTAACATATAACTACCTGATAATCAACGTGATCCGCCCGAGACTCGAACACGGAACCTACTGCTTAGAAGGCAGTTGCTCTATCCAATTGAGCTAGCGGACCATTTTTACACATTTCTTCCAGTCTAAATCTCCTGAATGGAACCTTCCCGCCTAAGCGGGATGCTCTGTCCAATTGAGCTAGCGGGCATAAATTTTTATTCACTATGGCTGCGGAACATTCCTAACAGCATCTTTGATATTTTTTCGTATCGTTCATAGTATCCCTGGGCTTCAGTCATTGGGATATGTCCAAGTTGACTAATTACCTCAAGGATGGCAACACATTCGAATACAGCGCTTCTGGCTACTGTTATATAGTGCTTTTTATCAGCGCTGGTCATTCGTCCCGTTCCCTCCGAAAGATTCAAAAGAATGCTCATACTGGCCTTTTTCCATTCTTCCTTTATGTAGGGATCAAGGTTATTATTCGAATAAATATGTTTTAGCGTATCAACTACTAATGCCTTAGCAATTTGATATACCTCTAGCTTTTCAAAATCAAACATAAGGGGTGAATCAACCACCATTATTTTCTGCGGAGAGGGGGGGATTCGAACCCCCGGTACCGGTTGCCCAGTACCGCAGTTTAGCAAACTGCTGGTTTAAGCCACTCACCCACCTCTCCAAATATTTAAATTACCACTTCATTACATTTTCGAACCCCCGGTACCGGTTGCCCAGCACCGCAGTTTATCCGCCGGTTGGCGGATGGTTTAAGTCACCCACCTCTCCAAACACTAAATCCTTCCAAAATTTGGCTTTTCGGCCAAAAAAGGAAGTGCAAATATAAACGATGGCCCAAAACTATTGCAAAATGAATTTGATTTTGTGCCCTATAAAAAATCTGGCTGCAATTCCTGTTCTGTGAACTTTTGCCCTGCGCTGGTACTCGGTATATTTGTTACGACCTTAGTTTAACCAAACCAGTTATGTTATGGATAAAGGTAGATTATCATCGGCTCAAATCGAGGCATACCATAGGGATGGATATCTGGTACTAAAAGGGTTTTGCTCGAAAGAAGAGATTGAAAAACTACATCATACTGCTCTCGCGGATGATGCTATGGGCAAAAATGCATTGGACCTTAATGATCAAACCGGAAAGAAAACCAGGCTTTCCTTATGGTTCACACCGGGTAACGATGTGTTTGGATATCTCACGAGAAGTCAACGGATGATTGATTCGATTGCTCCGTTATTGGACAGCAAAGAACCGGTTTGTCATTTTCATTCCAAGCTGATGCAAAAAGAACCACGCGTAGGTGGAGCCTGGGAGTGGCATCAGGATTATGGCTATTGGTATAAAAACCAGTTTATGTTTGCTGATCAGTTGATCAGCGTTATGGTTGCTTTAACAGCGGCCAACAAAGAGAACGGGTGTCTTCAGGTTATTAAAGGATCGCATAAATTGGGAAGAGTAAATCATGGTTTCGCCGGTGAACAGGTAGGAGCGGATATGACGATGGTTAATAATGCATTAAAGACGATGGAACTTGTTTATTGTAATCTTGAACCAGGCGATGCATTGATTTTTCATAGCAATCTTTTACATCGTTCGGAAGCAAATCTTTCTGACCATCCACGATGGTCTATCATCAGTTGTTATTGTAGTCAGTCAAATCTTGCTTACAATGAAACTTCAACTTCATGGAAGATTCCTGTTAATGTAGTACCGGATGAAGCTATTTTACAGTGGGATGCCGAATCACTTTCTAATGCTGATTTTTTGAAAAAGGAAAACGACCCGGCACTGAAAGAAACAGGTTGGGAAAAAGATGTTGAAATAAAGTAACCAGTTTTGCATAGCGTGTTGCATTTAAAAAAAAATTCATTTTTACTTTGCTTCCTTTTAAGCTTTACGAGTGGGCTGGTAGCGCAGAACGTAAACCCGCAAAAAAAGCAATCTGGTAATCCGGTTTTTCCCGGATGGTACGCTGATCCCGAGGGAGCGATTTTTAATAACACCTATTGGATATTTCCTACTTATTCTGCTCCGTTTGATGAACAGGTTTTCTTCGATGCCTTTTCATCAACGGATATGGTTAATTGGACAAAGCATACTAAAGTATTAGACACTACAAATATAAAATGGGCGAGACGTGCGCTTTGGGCTCCTTCCGTGATAGAGAAAGACGGCAAGTACTACTTTTTCTTTGGTGCAAATGATATTCAAAGTGATAGTGAACAGGGAGGGATAGGCGTTGCTGTGGCGGATCATCCGGAAGGTCCCTATAAGGATTTCCTTGGAAAACCTTTGATTGATAAATTTCACAACGGAGCGCAGCCAATTGATCAATTTGTTTTCAAAAACCAGGACGGAAGTTATTTTCTGTTTTATGGAGGCTGGCGTCACTGCAATATTTCCCGGCTCAATGATACGTTTACTGGCTTTCTTCCATTCCCTGACGGAAGTTTTTTCAAAGAAGTTACACCTGAAGGTTATGTTGAAGGACCGTTTATGTTTACCAGGAATGGTAAGTATTACTTCATGTGGTCAGAAGGAGGATGGGGTGGCCCCGATTATTCTGTAGCCTATGCGATAGGTGATTCGCCAATGGGACCGTTTAAACGCATTGACAAAATTTTAAAGCAAGATCCGTCTATTGCAACAGGATCAGGACATCATTCCATTATTCACATTCCTAAAACCGATGAATGGTATATCGTATATCACCGGCGCCCGCTGGAGGAAACGGATGCAAATCATCGTGTAACTTGCGTTGATAGATTATTTTTTGATGATAAGGGATTTATTAAACCTGTTAAGATCACCCATGAAGGGGTACCTTTGAGAGTATTGAAGTAATCTCTTTCTGATTTTCAGTCAAAATTAATTTTGATTGCAGAAATCTGATTTGATCAATCAACCAAACTATGCACAACCAATCCGCTTCTTAGTTTTGGTTCAAACCATGTTGTTTTTGGTGGCATAATCTTTCCGCTGTCAGCGATGTCAATAAGTTGTTTCATGGAGACGGGATAGAGTGCGAAGGCGACTTTCATTTCTCCGCTATTCACACGTCTTTCAAGCTCTTTTAATCCGCGCATACCGCCTACGAAATCAATGCGCTTATCGGTTCGCAGATCAACTATGTTAAGAAGAGGTTTTAATACTTGTTCGCTAAGGATAGTCACATCCAAAACGCCAATGGGATCATTATCATTGTAAGTACCTTGCTTTGCCTTCAATGAATACCAGTTACCATCAAGGTACATGCTGAACTCGTGGAGTTGTGCAGGACGATATGCTTTCGTTTCTTTCTTTTCAATTACAAAAGATTTCTCCAATAGTTTTACAAAAGATTCAGGGGAATGTCCATTGAGATCTTTTACAACACGATTGTAATCCATAATGGCCAGTTGATTATCAGGAAAGTGGACGGCCAGGAAATAATTGTATTCTTCTTTGCCGGTATGTTTTGAATTATCTTTTTTTAAATCGTTTCCTACTAAAGCCGCTGCCGCAGTACGATGATGTCCATCGGCAACATAAGTAGCTGGCATTTTTGAAAACTCGTCTACAATTTTATTTACTGGGGAAGGATCATTCACAACCCACAGCCTGTGAATAATTCCATCGTCTGTTGTAAAATCATATTCCGGCGCTGACTTTTTGATTTCAGCAACAATTTCATCAAGCTCAACGACAGCAGGATAGGCAAAGAATACAGGTTCTGCATTCATCATGGAAACATGAACATGTTTTTTTCTATCCGCTTCCTTATCCGGCCTTGTCAATTCATGCTTTTTGATTTTGTCATTCATGTAATCTTCTACCGCTGCGCACGCTACAATTCCATTTTGTGAGCGGCCATCCATCACCAACTCGTAGATGTAGAATGAATCTGCTTTATCCTGGAAGAAGATTCCATCATCAACCAGCTTTTGAAAATTCTTCTTACCCGCTTCATACACCTGTGATGAATAATGATCCACATCTTCAGGCAGCGTGATCTCCGGCTTAACGATATTCAGAAACGAATACGGATTTCCCTTCGCTTCTTCACGTGCTTCATCTGAATCTAATACATCATAGGGACGTGAAGCAACTTCTTTTGCGTGTTCTTTTACAGGACGTAAGCCTTTGAATGGTTTAATGATCATGTGTGTAAAGTTAGAAGTCCGAAAGACGGGAAATTATAAGTCATTGGTCAAGGGTCATTAGTAAGAGCAAGTTTGAGATTTCTCTTGAACGACTGGAAGTCTGCACTACTTTCGGACTTTCGGTCTTCCCGACTATTTTAAAACTATTTTTTAATCGGAGGAAGTAATCTCACCAATACAACTCCCTCGATCGATTTGATCTTTTTGATTTGGTCTTCTTTAATGTCTCCGTCTACATCAATGATATTATAAGCAATTTCTTCACGGTGTTGATTGAGCATGTCGGCAATGTTAATTTTTTGCTCAGCCAGTACGTTAGTGATTTTGCCTACCATGCCTGTGACGTTTTTGTTGGCAATAGTTAAGCGTGAGCCGTTGCCATTGCGTGGCATATCAGCGGCTGGAAAATTAACAGAGTTCTTGATGTTGCCGTTCTGCAGATAATTTTTCAACTGGTCTACCGCCATTATTGCGCAATTGGTTTCGGACTCTGGTGTGGAAGCACCGAGGTGAGGAACGGTGATGATGTTTTCATGACCCAGTAAATCTTCCTCCGGAAAATCAGTCACTACACAGCCAATCTTTCCACTCTTTAAGGCATCGAGCATATCTGCTTTATGCAGCAGGCCTTCGCGTGCAAAGTTCATAATTCGCACACCGTTTTTCATGATGGCGAATTTTGATTTATCAAGAAATCCTTTTGTTGAATCCATTAAAGGAACATGAATGGTGAGGTAATCTGACTCTGCCAATAACGAATCAAGACTTCTTGCCTTTTCAACATTTTTAGAAAGTTGCCATGCCGTGTCGATGGAGATATAAGGATCGAAACCGATCACGCGCATACCCAAAGCTTCAGCAGCATTTGCTACCAGCATTCCAATGGCGCCAAGTCCGATAACACCCAGTGTCTTTCCCTGAATCTCAGGTCCTACATAGTTCGCTTTTCCTTTTTCAACAAGTTTCGGAACTTCTTCACCTTTACCTTTCAGCGATTGTGTCCATGCAATGCCTTGTTGAATTTTTCTTGAAGAAAGTAGTATTGCAGCAATCACTAATTCTTTCACTGCATTTGCATTTGCTCCGGGTGTGTTGAACACTACGATGCCTGCCTCCGTACATTTCTTAACAGGAATGTTATTGACACCGGCTCCTGCGCGGGCAATCGCTTTCACACTTTCAGGAAAAGTACGATCGTGTAATGAAAAGCTTCTCAATAAAATTGCGTCGGGTGAAGAAAACTCGGAAGCAACTTCGTAATTATCATGAGGAAAACGCACAAGACCTTCTGATGCGATCTTATCGAATGTTTGTATTTTGAATGACATGGTTGATTGGTTTCTTAATAAGTCCCCTTCAGGGGATTTAGGAGTTACTCTCTTCAAATTCCTTCATGAAGTCAACTAAAGCTTGAACACCTTCTTTTGGCATGGCGTTATAAATGCTTGCACGCATTCCGCCAACCGAGCGATGACCTTTCAATGTTTTCAAACCTTTCTTGCTTGCATCAGCGATGAACTTATCATCCAACCGCTCATTCCCTGTAACAAAAGGAATATTCATAATAGACCTTGATGCAGTCTCTACTGTTCCTTTAAACAATTTAGAATTGTCAAGATAATTATAGAGAAGACCTGCTTTCTCACGGTTGCGTTTTTCCATAGCGTCTACGCCACCATTAGCCAGCATCCATTCAAATACTAAACCTGCAATGTAGATTGTGTAGCATGGAGGAGTGTTATAGAGTGATGCATCTTCTGCATGAGTCTTATAATTAAGCATAGTAGGCGTTATGTCTGCCGCTTTGCCTATAAGATCTTCACGAATAATTACGATCGTTAAACCGGAAGGGCCGATGTTTTTCTGAGCGCCCGCGTAAATTAATCCGAACCGGGTGACGTCATAAGGTTTTGACATTATATCAGAAGACATATCTGCTACCAGGGGAATACTACCAGTATCCGGCAATTCAGGATAACACGTACCGTAAATGGTATTGTTTGTTGTGATATGCACATAATCAGCATCGGGAGAAAACATATCCTTTGTCAACTTCGGAATGTTATTAAAGTTCTGTGGCTCAGAAGATGCAACGACTTTAATTGTTCCGTAACGCTTAGCTTCAGAAATAGCCTTCTTCGACCACGCTCCGGTATTTACATAGTCAGCTTTTTTTGCCGCTGAAAACAAGTTAAGCGGCACCATGGCGAATTGTGTTGACGCGCCGCCTTGAAGAAACAATACCTTATAATTATCGGGAATGTTCATCAGTTTCCGAAGATTCTTCTCAGCACCTTCATGTATTGACATATATTCTTTTCCACGATGGCTCATTTCCATCACCGACATTCCGGAACCATGCCAGTCGACTAATTCTTCCTGGGCTTTTTTCAATACTTCTAGTGGTAACACAGCCGGGCCGGCGGAAAAGTTATAAGGTCTGCTCATAATTTTATTGCTCTTAATTTTAAAGGGTTGTTAGTAAAGAAATTTCAAACTCCGTAATAGCGGCAGCGAATATGAGGGTAATTCACGAAATGACAAAGGGGAGAATAATTTTTTCATTTTCCCTAACAGAAATTAGGTGATTGTAAAAGGCCGGCAGCGTTGATATTTGCAAAATCATTTTACTATTACAACCTTGATTTTTATAATCATTTCAATTTAAGTGGTCGTTTGAATTTAAATGGGAATTAATACCAGGGATACATGAGGAACATTTACACTAATATCATTTTTTCCTTCCTGCTCATCTTAACCCTCAATGCGTCACTTTCTGCCCAACAACGACCCAAAGTTGGACTTGTACTAAGTGGGGGCGGGGCAAAAGGGATGGCTCATATTGGCATTTTGAAAATTTTGGAGGAGGCTGGCATCCGTCCTGATTATATTACGGGTACAAGTATGGGCGGCATTGTAGGCGGCTTATATGCCACAGGATATTCTGCAGTGGAGCTTGAAAAAATTGTCAAGAATATAAATTGGGATGAAGTACTAACCAATAAAGTAAGACTTAATGAAATTGCCATTGAAGAAAAACCTTACTACGGCCGCTATGTGGTTGAACTGCCTGTTCACGATTATTTCGAGGTAGGATTGCCACGAGGGCTCATTGAAGGACAAAAACTGGGAACACTTTTATTTGACCTTACCAGATCAGTTCATGACATTGATGATTTCAGCAAATTGCCGATACCCTTCGCTTGCGTCGCCACCGATATTGCTACTGGGCAACCCGTGCTATTGAATAAAGGAAGCCTGGCGCGATCCCTTCGGGCAAGCATGGCTATACCTACTATTTTTACTCCCGTTGAAATCGACGGGAAACTTCTTGTTGACGGGGGCCTTGTTAGAAATTTTCCTGTGCAGGAAGTAATTGACATGGGGGCAGATATTGTGATCGGCATCTTTGTAAGCAGTGATCTTAAATCTAAGGATGGGCTGAAAGATTTTGTCTCGATTCTTTTTCAATCTTCGTGGGTACTCAGTGCATATGATACGCGTGAGCAAAAAAAGAATGTTGACTATTACATTGAGCCGGAACTTGGTGAGTATGAAACGGGAAGTTTCAAATCAAGTGAAAAAATAATTGAGCTGGGAGAAGAATCAGGCAAGAAGTTTTATGATTCCTTCAAGCGATTAGCCGACTCTCTAAATCAATTTGGTGCACAGCAGCCCGTGGTACGACCCCAATCAGTACAAGAGTATACAATTCAGTCTATCATCATTGAAGGAAATAATGACATCTCTGATGATATCATCAAGGGAAAATTACGGATAGAAGATCACTCCGTTATTGATGCCCGTGAAATTGAAAAAAGAGTTGAACTTCTCTTTGGCATCGGGTCCTTTGATAATATTGGTTACGAGTTGCGCACAGTGGACGGTGGGCATGATCTTATTGTCACCGTTCGTGAATCCGCACCCGGCAAAATTAAATTTGCGATGCATTACGACAGTGAAAATGGTGTGGGTATAAATGCCAACTATACTTTGCGAAATGTTTTGTCAAAAAATTCAAGAGCAATTGCCGAAATAGATCTTGCAGAATTTCCGAGAATAAATCTTAATTACTTAAAATACCTTGGAAAGAAACAGAACGTAGCCGGTATGCTTAATTTTGATTACAATAGTTTTAACCCAGCTTTAAGAAGAGATGAGGGCAAAGAGGTTTACTCCATCAGTCAATATAATATTACAGGAACATTACTTTCGACAGCGGTCAGCAACAGAACTTTTGGCGCAAGCTTTTCCCGGAATTACATAAACTTAAAACCAGTAACAGATGAATCGAACGCCAATTTTATATCCGTAAAGAACAAGGGATATACCATCAGGGCATTTTATTTATCAAATACACTTGATCGACCATATTACCCACGATACGGATCAAAATCGTTCTTATCCGCGACATATTTGCTAGGCTTCGATGGAAAGTATAAATATTATGAGGATTCCACTGTTACTGTTACTGAGACAGAACTGTCCCTAAACAACACATTTAGAGGAGAAGGAGGCCACATGAGAATTTTTTCATTAGGCAGGTCGCTTTCACTCATTTCCGATTCACGTCTCAGCTTAACCGATATGGATGAAGCTAACGATTTATTAAATACGATCAATTTTACCTTTGCGGGAGGTTTTCATCCTCGTGTTTCCAATTCAATTCCATTTTATGGTACGCTCAATTATGACTATAAACTTGCCAGTTACTTTATGACTAAGCTTGATCTGCAGTATGAAATGTTTCCCAATGTATTAGTGACTGGAGGTGTAAACCTTGTAAGCATAAATTACCCCATGGAATGGCTTGGGATCGATGATAAAGAAATAAGCGACTTGGGCAATAATGTTGATTACCGTTTAGGTTATGGTCTTAGTCTTGGATATTATAGTTTGATCGGACCTATTTCAGTTGCCCTTACGTGGGACAGTCAGTGGAAAGATTTTATCGGCAATGTGAATATTGGATTTTATTTTTGAGAGATGAATGAATCAGTTTCTCGTCATTTATTTATGGTGTTCGCAAAGTTGAATAGTAATTCCATCGGATAAAACATAACCAAATATGTGGCTAAACTTGAAATGAGTATTGCAGAAACCACTAGTATCCAATTAACGTTTCCTTTATGCAGATTGGGGTCATATGTTGTTAGCTTTGTGCCTGCGATATAGTCACCAACTCTTCTCTCATTATTTATTAATCCAAAGATTACTTCAATTGGCCACAAAATAAGTGTCATATTTCTGAATAGGCATTTTATTGGATTCGCTGGCCTGTTTGTTTTATAGTCAATGATTTGAAATTTAAAAAGCCTCTTTGCGGGACTTCTACCTAAGAGGATGTCTTTATTGAAATACAGGGAGAATGCAAAAATGTTTACATAAATGTTTCCAAGAATTAATTTTGGTTCAGAGTTTAAGTTTGTGAATGTTTGAAAAATATCGTAGACCATTCCGGGCATTGCAAAGATTGTGATCACAAAAGTCATTATAAAGTGATCGACGAGCATTGTCCCTATTCGTGTACCTGCATTCAGATTGTTCATTTTATCGTTGATTCTAATTTTCCGCTTTGTCTAACTAATGACTAAAATAATACGGACACTCCACATCTTTATGGACACGTTTTATCCGGGTTCTGTAGTTGATGGTAAACTCATGCGTACCCCTTGAGTATTCATTAATTGAAGAGAGCGTGTAGTCGTACGAATAGGAGAAATGGAATTTCTCACTCAACTTAAAGTTCAGAAGCCCCACTAAAGCGTCTTCAGTTCGATAGGAGGTACCCACACTGATGAGATCGTAGAAGATGACATTAAGATTGATGTCTGCACTGAGCGGTGTACCATCCTGCAGGCGCAAAAGAAAAGATGGACTTACTTTTACTTTCTCCATTCTGTCAAGTGGCATAATGGTTCCTATGTTGAGGTAATAAAATCTTGGTAAGGTAAGTTGTTCAAAATTTCCCTTAAAAAAATCGGTGTGTTTCAGAATAACAGGAACGGAGAAGCCGGCAAAGAATTTATCGTTGTAATAAAAGATTCCACCGCCGAAGTTGGGACGGAATTCATTGAAGTATCCATTGAAGATGGGGTCCGAGTCAACTTTTAGTTTAAGTGCGCTGAAGTCAGCTTTAAAATTATGAAAACCTCCTTGTACGCCCATTGACAACACACCGCCTCTCTGCATTTTGATCCGGTAAGCGTAGCTTCCAAATACACTGGTGTTGGTATAGCTGCCTATCTTATCGGATGTCATCAAAAGTCCCAAGCCGACTTTTTCTTTATTGAATGCCGAATGAATTCCAAACGTTGCTGTTGTTGGAGCACCCTCAAAGTTTATCCACTGATTGCGATAGCTCAAGGTAGAACTTAGCTGAACGTGACTTCCCGCATAGGCAGGATTGATAAGCAATCCATTAAATATGTATTGCGAGTAAACAATATTGTGCTGCGCCTTTACCTTTAGGGTGAAGGTGATGAGCAGCAAAGCCAATGCATAAACAATTTTCTTTTTCATAGCACTTATCGCATCAGTTCGAGGTATCCTGTTCTTGGTTTCGATCCATTTCCTTTGTCAATGATGTAGAAATATGTTCCACTCGGTAATTCATTACCCAGAAGACTTATGCCACGATTCGAAACACCGTTAAAGAATGTTTCCTGGTTATCGTAATACTTCGCTTCGTAAACAAGCGTACCGGAACGGTTAAATATTTTCACGCTGTTGTTCGGGAAATCATTAATACAACCGATTTCAAAAATGTCGTTAACTCCATCGTTGTTTCGTGATATACCATTGTAGACGGTGATGTCTGGTAGTACTGTGAATTCTTCGGTGGTGCTGCAATTCAGTTGAGAAGTGGCAGTAACGAAATAGGTTCCTGCGGGCAGTTCGCCCATGATTCCTCCGTATCCAATCGCTCCATTAATATCCCATTCAATGGAAGTGATTTCAACATCATTCAATGTTATAACCTCTGCCGTTCCGTTTGCTTCATCACAATTTGAAGCTTCCGATTTCACTTCAAACGCAGGGTATGAGAAAATTTCCCTGATTGTTTGACTTACCGGTGATGAGAAACAACCCGACACACGATCCATTGCTGTTACAGTATAAGCCCCGGAATATAAATCATAGTAGGTTTCACTGATTACATCCGGTTGATTCTTAACATTGTTTCCGTTGTACCAGAGGAAAGAGAAATCCTGGGTATTGCCATTTACTGAAGCCGTAAGAACACCATTTGGATTGAGACAGTCTGTCCTTTCTGCCAGCACTTCAATTTGTGGCGCTGTAACAATCACTGGCGCATTCGGTATTAGTATGCTTGCAGTATTATCGCAACCTGAAATCACATCGATGGCCTTCACAAAATAAGTTGTAGCTCTTAAACTACCCGCTTCACTGCCGGTGTAGATAAGATTTCCGGTAGCTGATCCTTCGTACCATTCGAATATATGATTGGTGACCATACCATTCACTTCTGCTTTGGCAACACCGTTAGGCCTTGCCGGATCGCAATACGTTAATGGAGCTTTCAGTGTCACGTCTGCAACAGGATACATACGTCCGTCAATTACTTCTACCGTACCCGGTACAGATGTACAGAAGTTTAGTGAAGGATGTTTGGCAACTACAGTATACATTCCAATCGGTGCAATTAAAACTTCGTTTGTTGTAAAGACCGGAGACGTACCAATAACGCTGCCACTATACCATTCATAATTATAGAGAGGCCCTGCACCATTTTGTACGGTAGAGAACAGGCTTCCGTTTGGCGTCACACAACTTGTTAAAGGCACCGCCGAAGCGATAGCTCTTATCTCAACCGTATCCGTTGCAAAAGTGTAAGTAGCATCGCTGTAGCAATTCGTAGTGTTATTGGTAACCCGTACCGTATAGGTTAGTTGATCAGTGTAAGCGATATTGCTTAATATGGGATTGTTTGCTTCTGTGACCGTACCACTTGCTGTACTTCCTTCATACCATGTGAACGTATAATCCGAGAAGTTGATAGAACCGTCCGCAATGATGTTCAGATTTCCTGTTGTTTCCGGTAAAATACATACGGAAGGATTGTTGAAGCCATCAAGTACCACATCCGGATGAATGGTTATGTCTTCAATGACAGCACGTGTGTAGCCCGTTACGCAACCCAGTGTGTTAGTTACCTGTACATAGTAAGTTCCTGCCAGCAAGTTTGGAGAAGCAGCCGATCCGTTAATTATACCTGACACAGGGTTAAGATTTTCATCAAACCACTGGAAGGTGAAGTTAGCGAGACTCGCCGGGTTGCTCATGTTGAACACCGTAGTGGTTCCCATCAATGTTTGTTGAACACTCACAACATTAATTCCGCCGTTTACAGGCAAACATACCGTTTGATTGTTTACCGATAAGGTTGCATTCAGGATTGGAATTTCTCGTTTGAGATTGATAGTAGCTGTACCGATACAACCATTGCCCGGTGTTGCAAGGTCAGTCACTTGTACCGTGTAATCACCTTCCTGTAAGTTGGAAATCGTAGTACCTGTTCCTGCAAGGTCAACTGGATTTGTATTGTTTGCACCACGGAACCATTCGAACTGATACCCGGCAGTTATGCCATTTACAGTACCCTCTGATACCGTTGCTGAAAGCTCGCCTGTATAATTTGTATCACAACTGATGTTCGGGAAATTCTGAACGGCGATAATTGTTGGTGTCACGGTTACGTCATCAATAACAAATGGTGTCATTGGTGAGCTACAGTTAGACGTTGTGTTAGTAGCTTGTATAAAATAATTTCCTGCACTTAAAGCAACACCTACTGAGGAAGTATTACCTGATCCGGGGATGATAGTTGTGCCGTCACTTTCAAACCATGTGAATGTATAGCCCAATGTATTTCCCAGAGTCGAATGATCAATGGTAATGTTTGTCACGCTGGCATTTCCATTAACAGGATTGCAATCTGATTGGTGTGCTATTGAAATATGAGATTGATCTATCCCAATGATCGGCAGATCATCAATAACAGAGAACGAAGCTGTTGCTGAACAACTATTATTAGGTGAAGTGTTATCTGTTACACGAACGTAATACGTTCCTGCACCGAGTTGCTGAGCGATTTCATTATCTGTGCCAGTCACTACGCCCACAGGAGCGATGAGTGGATTAGTCATGGCGGCATCTTCGAACCACTCGATGTTAAATTCATTAAGCGGTGTGACTACACCATTCACGGAGATCGATAATGTTATCGCACCATTCGGAACGGCACCAGAACAGTTTGTATTGTTGATGATAGAAGTAGCAATGATCGTAGGATCGACATGTACATCGTTGATGGTAAAAGGAGTCGGCGATGTATTACAAAGCGAAGTTGAGTTAGTAGCCTGGACAAAGTAGTTACCGGCCGCCAAATTGACGGCGATAAGATCAGCACTACCCGCACTGGCAATTGGAGTAGCCCCATCACTTTCAAACCAGTTGAAGGTGTAACCTGCAGTAGAACCCACGGCCACACCATCCACGATGATGTCGGTTACTTGTGCAAGACCATCGGCAGGCGCACAATCGGCCTGATGCGTGATATCAATATTAGCCTGATCGATACTGATGACAGGAGGATTATCAATAACAGAGAACGAAGCTGTTGCTGAGCAATTATTGTTAGGTGAAGTGTTATCTGTTACGCGCACGTAATACGTACCTGCACCAAGTTGCTGAGCGATTTCATTATCTGTGCCCGCCACTACACCTACGGGAGCGATGAGTGGATTAGTCATGGCCGCATCGTCAAACCACTCGATAGTGAATTCATTAAGCGGAGCGACTACACCATTAACAGAGATCGATAATGTTAAAGAACCATTTGGTGTAGCCCCTGAACAGTTGGTATTGTCGATGATAGAAGTAGCATTGATCGTAGGATCGACATGTACATCGTTGATGGAGAAAGGTACCAGCGATGTATTGCAAAGCGAAGTTGAATTGGTAGCCTGCACGAAGTAGTTACCGGCCGCTAAGTTTACGGCGATGAGATCAGCGTTACCAGCGGTTGCGACAGGCGTAGTGCCATCACTTTCAAACCAGTTGAAGGTGTAACCGGCAGTAGAACCCACGGCCACACCATCCACGATGATGTCGGTTACTTGTGCAAGACCATCAGCAGGTGCACAATCAGATTGATCGGTTACTGTAATGTTTGCCTGATCAATTCCGATTACAGGAGGATTATCAATGATGGAGAACGAAGCTGTTGCTGAACAACTATTGTTAGGTGAAGTGTTGTCTGTTACACGAATGTAATACGTACCTGCACCGAGTTGCTGAGCGATTTCATTATCTGTGCCAGTCACTACACCCACAGGAGCGATGAGTGGATTAGTCATGGCGGCATCTTCGAACCACTCGATGTTAAATTCATTAAGCGGTGTGACTACACCATTCACGGAGATCGATAATGTTATCGCACCATTCGGAACGGCACCAGAACAGTTTGTATTGTTGATGATAGAAGTAGCAATGATCGTAGGATCGACATGTACATCGTTGATGGTAAAAGGAGTCGGCGATGTATTACAAAGCGAAGTTGAGTTAGTAGCCTGGACAAAGTAGTTACCGGCCGCCAAATTGACGGCGATAAGATCAGCACTACCCGCACTGGCAATTGGAGTAGCCCCATCACTTTCAAACCAGTTGAAGGTGTAACCTGCAGTAGAACCCACGGCCACACCATCCACGATGATGTCGGTTACTTGTGCAAGACCATCGGCAGGCGCACAATCGGCCTGATGCGTGATATCAATATTAGCCTGATCGATACTGATTGCAGGAGGATTATCAATAACAGAGAACGAAGCGACTGTTGAACAACTAATACCCGGGTTAGTTTGATCGGTAACTCTTACATAATATGTGCCTGCGGGAAGGTTTTGAGCGATCTCATTATTTGCACCTGCGACTGCACCTATATTTGTCCCTAATGAAATTGTTAAGGTGCCGTCTTCGAACCATTCGATGAGGAAATCAGCAAGAGGATCAGCGCCTGTATTGATAGTGATCGCACCATTTGGTGTAGCACCGGAACAGTTGGAATTATTGACAATCAAAGCGGCATTGATTGTAGGATCGACATGTACATCGTTGATGGTGAAAGGAGCCAGCGATGTATTGCAACTAGAAGTTGAGTTAGTAGCCTGTACGAAGTAGTTGCCAGCAACAAGGGACACACCAACAGATGCCGTGTTGCCCGAGCCAGGGATCGTAGTAGTTCCATCACTCTCAAACCAGTTGAAAGTATACTCACCCGGCGCACCAGTTCCTATCGATATACCATCTACTATCAGGTCAGTTACTAGTGCACTTCCGTTAGGGTTACAATCATCCTGATGCGTCGGGACAATGGTATTGACAGCAATAACAGGAAGATTATCAATAACAGAGAACGAAGCGACTGTTGAACAACTAATACCTGGGTTAGTTTGATCGGTAACCCTTACAAAGTAAGTACCTGCGGGAAGGTCTTGAGCAATTTCGTCGTTCACGCCAGCCACAACACCGACATTAGAACCCAGAGAAATTGATAAAGCAGCATCTTCGAACCATTCGATGAAGAAATCGCCCAGGGGATCAACGCCTCCATTTATATCGAGTGTTATTGTACCATTTGGAGTTGCTCCTGCACAGAAAGTATTATCAACAATTGTTGCTGCAACTGCCGGAGAAACTGTTTTATCATCAACTTTAAACTGTGTAAGCGACGTTGCACAATTTGATACAGTGTTGGTCGCGCTCACAAAATATTGATCAGCGGCTAAGGCAGTTCCAACAAGTGAGTTGTTTCCAGGAATAACTGTTGTGCCATCACTTTCAAACCAGTTAAAAGTGAAGTTACCTAAACCACCAGATGTAACACCATCAATAAATACATCCGTTACCTCTGCTGATCCATTGACAGGTAAACAATCCGTTTGGTCTGTTACCAAAAGTTCAGCAGAAGGAATTGAGAGGACGTACGGATCATTGTTTATGCTGAAAGTTTCTTTTGTAAGACAGTTGTTGCCTATGTTAGTTACTTCAACTGTGTAGAAGCCTCCTTCAATGTTATTCAATACATCCGTTCCGGCAAGTGAAGGATCGGAAGTTAATTTACCATCATACCACGCGTAGGTATAATTTGTAACTGGTGAGGAAGTATCAATATCCAATGCAATAGAACCGTTGCCATTGGCTGCTCCAATACAATTTTTGTTGTCGGTTAAGACATCAGCTATTACAACAGGGAAAACTCTGTTGTCATCAATATTTATATCATTAGGAAGTGATGTACAACCTGGTAATGGAGGAGCTTCAGTTTCAACAGCAAGGACAGTATAGTTTCCAGCTGAAAGTCCTGTAACGATAATGGGATCATCAATAGATTTAGTGGGATCTCCAGGAACCGTCAAAATATTAGAACCATTTTGCCATACTTGTATTTTGTACCAACCTTGATTAAGACTCGCATTGGCAGGATTGTTTCTTGTACCATCACTTGGATCTATAGTAGCGCTGAATGCTCCATCCGGATTTAAACAATCTGTCTGTGCAAAAGTCAATACACTCAAGAGTGCCGCTTCATCACTGTAAGGCAAATGAATGCTCAGTGAATCCTGACAGCCTGTCGAATTATCAAGGGCAATTACTGTATGAAGACCACTGCTGATACCTTCTCCCGAAGCAACATTTGATATACGATTAGATTTTATAGGAAAATCCTGACCGTTACCTTCAAATGTCATTCCCGTATTCTTATCACCAGCGTACCAGCTAAATGAAAATCCTAAAGCGTTTGCGGGAGATGATGCGACGACCCCAAGCTGACCCTGTCCATCATTACAAACCGCCGGTTGGATTTGTTCTCCAATAAGTTCCGTGATTGTAATAAGTGTTGTTGGACCATTTTCAACATCAATTGTAAATGGTGATTGGACATCACATCCTAAAGCATTATTAAATGCAGAAACTGTATAAGTCCCGGCAGGAATGTTGTTTAATGTTGCACCTGTCTCCGCATGATCCACTATCGCCTTTAATTGATTGCCATCATACCAGAAAAATGTATAATCAGCAATTACACCTATGCCGTTAGTGATGTTTGCTATGATCGAACCGTTAGGAGGGGAGCACACGGTTACATCAGTTGCTGTTGCCGTGATAGCCGGCAAGGTAATATTGTTGTTGATTGTTACCTCTGTAGTTCCGGCACAACCTGTTGTGTTGTCGATTGCCTGAACTGTATAAATACCGGATGGCAAACCCAAAACCACTGCGGAGGGAGATCCCGTAACTTCATTTATCGCCAATGTATTTTGACCTGAGAAGATATGGAATGTATGATTCGTCGTTACACCTGCAACATTCGCCGATATCTCACCATTTGATTTAGTGGGATCACAAGCAGTGTTGTCCGAAGGGGTTGCACTTACAATCGGAGGAACAGAATTATCTAAGACTTGTACGGTCGCCTTTGCAGACTGACATTTAGTTGCATTGCTAACGGCCACGACGGTGTAGAATCCTGCGACACGATTATTATAAACCGCGCCGGTAAAATCAGGCGAAGCGATGTTAGGTGTGCTGATATTTCCATTGAACCAGTAGAAAGTATAACCAGTTGTTGAACCATCTACATTAGCAGATACTTGTCCATTACCTGAACTACAGATGGTTTGATGTGCATCGATGCTGGCCGTTACCACGGGATTGACCATGTTGTTGGTGATGGTCACCTGGGCTATGCTTGAACAACCCGTAGCGCCACTGGTAACTTTTACTGTGTAAGTTCCTGCTGCACGACCGGTGAGGGTAGGATCAGGAACCAGTACGGTACCGGTTGCTGTAGAACCGGTATACCAATCGAAGGTATAACCTGCTGTAATACCGCCTACATTGGCAGAAGCTTCGCCGTTTGGTGTAGTGCTATCACAAGAAGTTTGACTGATGGTTGCTGTAGTGATGGCAGGCGGCACTGCATCATCTAAGACTTGTACAGTAGCTTTCGCTGATTGACATTTGGTAGCATTGCTAACCGCCACGACGGTGTAGAAACCTGCAACACGATTATTATAAACCGCGCCGGTGAAATCAGCCGAAGCGATGTTAGGGGTACTGATATTTCCATTGAACCAGTAGAAAGTGTAACCTGCAGTTGCTCCGCTAACACTTGCTGATACTTGTCCATTACCTGAACTACAGATGGTTTGATGTGCATCGATGCTGGCCGTTACCACGGGATTGACCAGGTTGTTGGTGATGGTCACCTGGGCTATGCTTGAACAACCTGTAGCGCCACTGGTAACTTTTACCGTATAAGTTCCTGCTGCACGACCGGTGAGGGTAGGATCAGAAACCAGTACGGTACCGGTTGCTGTAGAACCGCCATACCAATCGAAAGTAAATCCTGTTGTGACTCCACCTACATTGGCAGAAGCTTCGCCATTTGGCGTAGTGCTATCACAAGAAGTTTGATTGACGGTTGCTGTAGTGATGGCAGGCGGCACTGCATCATCTAAGACTTGTACAGTAGCTTTCGCTGATTGACATTTGGTAGCATTGCTAACAGCCACGACGGTGTAGAAACCTGCGACACGATTATTATAAACCGCGCCGGTGAAATCAGCAGAAGCGATGTTAGGTGTACTAATATTTCCATTGAACCAGTAGAAATTGTAACCGGCAGTTGCTCCGCTAACACTTGCTGATAGTTGTCCATTACCTGAACTACAGATGGTTTGATGTGCATCGATGTTAGCTGTTACTACAGGATTGACCATGTAGTTGGTGATGGTGACCTGGGCTGTGCTTGAACAACCCGTAGCATCATTGGTAACTTTTACCGTATAAGTTCCTGCTGCACGACCGGTGAGGGTAGGATCAGAAACCAGTACGGTACCGGTTGCTGTAGAACCGCCATACCAATCGAAAGTAAATCCTGTTGTGACTCCACCTACATTGGCAGAAGCTTCGCCATTTGGCGTAGTGCTATCACAAGAAGTTTGATTGACGGTTGCTGTAGTGATGGCAGGCGGCACTGCATCATCTAAGACTTGTACAGTAGCTTTCACTGATTGGCATTTGGTAGCATTGCTAACCGCCACGACGGTGTAGAAACCTGCGACACGATTATTATAAGCCGCGCCGGTGAAATCAGCCGAAGCGATGTTAGGTGTACTAATATTTCCATTGAACCAATAGAAAGTGTAACCGGCAGTTGCTCCGCTAACACTTGCTGATACTTGTCCATTCCCTGAACTACAGATGGTTTGATGTGCATCAATGTTAGCCGTTACAACAGGATTGACCATGTTGTTGGTGATGGTGACCTGGGATGTGCTTGAACAGCCAGTAGCATCACTGGTAACTTTTACCGTGTAAGTTCCTGCTGTACGACCAGTGAGGGTAGGAGAAGAAACCAGTACGGTACCCGTTACTGTAGAACCGGCATACCAATCGAAAGTAAATCCTGTTGTAACACCACCTACGTTCGCAGAAGCTTCACCGTTTGGTGTAGTGCTATCACAGGAAGTTTGACTGACGGTTGCTGTAGTGATGGCAGGCAGCACTGCATCATCTAAGACTTGTACAGTAGCTTTCACTGATTGGCATTTGGTAGCATTGCTAACCGCCACGACGGTGTAGAAACCTGCGACACGATTATTATAAACCGCACCGGTAAAATCAGGCGAAGCGATGTTAGGTGTACTGATATTTCCATTGAACCAGTAGAAAGTATAACCGGCAGTTGCTCCGCCTACATTCGCCGATACTTGTCCATTACCTGAACTACAGATGGTTTGATGTTGATTAACAGTAGCAGTTACATCTGGAGTAACTTTATCGTCAATGACAGTCACTTGTGCTGTATTTGAACAACCCGTTGTATTGTTAACCGCCCTAACGGTGTAGATACCGGCTTCCCGGCTTGAAACGGAAGGAGTGTTACCAACAACAGCGCCACCAGGTCCGCTTCCGGCATACCAGGTGAAGGTATATCCGGTGGTGGCTCCACTGATGTTGGCTGAAATTTGTCCATTCGGTGCAGTTGTATCACAACTGGTTTGATCAACTGTGGAGGTAGTGATTGTTGGTATAGCAGTATTGTTCAATACTTCGATCAATGATCGTGGTGAAGCACATCGCGTAATTTTATCAACAGCAACGACAGTAAAATACCCGGCTTGTAATCCAGAATAATTCACTCCTTTGAAATTCGCTGCCAGGGTATCAGGGGTTCCTACATTTCCATTGAACCAGTAATACTGGAAAGGACCTGCAGATCCATTCGCACTGGCTGACACAGAACCATTGAAGGGTGTGCAGTTTGTTTGATGACTTATTATAGAAGAGGATACACTGGGAGTGGAGATTACATCTGTGATGGTGAATAATTCTGTATCTGCACAACCTGTTGTAGTATTTGTTGCCTCAACTGTATATTGTCCCGCCGCCAGGCCTGTGATGGAAGCCGTTGTAGATGTCATGATCTGATCTGCCGCCAATGTGCTGTTACCTCTATACCACTTGTAAGCGTAAATGCCAGCGCCACTTACACTTGCTGAAGCTGAACCATTCGGTAAAGCGCATGATGTTTGTTGATGTGTAACGGTAGCTGTTACGGTTGGTGAAGTTTTTGAACCAATGGTTACCATTACAGGCAGCGACGTACATTCTGTATTTTTGTTTTCAGCAACTACCACATAATTGCCAGCCGTTAAGCTGTTTATCGTACTTCCGGTATAATCAGGAGATGGTTTTATGCTGGTGCCGCTATACCAATAAAAATTATAGTTTGATGTATTACCGGCTACATTCGCTGAAACGGTTCCTGAGTTTGATGGATTACAATTTGCATCTGTGGCTGAAGCGGTAACAACAGGCTTTATGGTCTGGTCAGTTACTTGTGCGGAAGCAATGATCTGACAGCCTGTAGCCTTATCTGTTACTAACACAGAATAGAGTTCGCCATCTACGTTGTTTATGACGTGGCTTTTCGAAAGGATAGGACTTGTTCCGAATACGGTTCCTTTAAACCATTCATATGTGAAGTTTCCGACAGGTTCTCCACCATTTACGGAGGCTGTCATTTTTCCATCCGGGTTTTTACATTTTGTAAAAGATTTGTCCTCTGCGATGGCTACATTGAGTGTTTTTGTTCTTACCCCTACAGTAACTTGTGCAGATCCCGAACCACAACGAAAACCTTTGTGATAGGCAACAACAGAGTATGTGCCTTCGGTTAGTCCTGTCCAGACTGCTCCTTTAAAAACTGCTGCGGTTGTATCACCAACCGTAGTTCCGTTGAACCAATAAAAAGTATAGTTTGTGGTTTCTTTCACTCCGCCTACAAGCCTGTAAGCTTCCACTGCACCATTGGGAATTCCTGTTCCTGCTCCGCATTGAAAGTTATCTGAAATGAGCGCGGCCTGAACCGGAAAAGGCGCGGGTGTAATTTGAGCGGAGACAATATTGTTATCGTAATTACATTCTACAAAATTTGAATTAGGTAATATGATTGGTGTAGGTACAGATGTACCCGCATCGTTGAGAACAGCATACATGGTAAATGTATTTCCTGTTCCATTTACGGTCATGTTAGAGACGTTGTATGTTCCATTAACACCCAGTTGAGTAAGATTAATAGTTGTTGTATTTAATTTGACCGCTCCGGCAACTTTCGGATTTCCACTATAAAAAGTTATGGGTAATGATCCCGATAGCGCCATGTCACCCGAATTCCTGATAGAAAATGACACCGTAAAATTTTGGTCCGGACAAGTGGGAGGTTGTATGGATAACGAGTTAGCAACGAAGTTAATATCGGGTGATGCATACGTTGCGCAACCCTTCGAATCAAGATAAGCGGATTGGTTGAGGAATGTATTTAAGGGGCGGTTGGGCCCTATGCTGCCGGGACCTGTTTCACATTGTGCTGTGGAAAAGACAAGATGATGCTTTTGCTGGATTTTTGGTATAGTAAGATCATCATTGATATTCACATTAAAATATCCATGTTGATTCCAGATCTTTCGTGCCGGCACCCAGGGTTCAAGATCAGAAGTGTACGTTCTTACATGACCCTGACGTTGATTATCGGAGGGCTCGATGCTCGCATTGTTATCAGTGGCACAAGTAACACAAATTTCTGTAATACCATCGCCATTTACATCGGCTACAATAGGGTATTCGTTAGCTGTTCTTGACTTACAGGGTGTGCTGGCGTAAGTGGAGCCATCTTTACCATTGATAATATATAAGTATGATTCATCACGATAGACGGTTTCAACGGCCCCGTCATTGTTAAAATCGAATACAGTGGTTCCGGTAAATCCCGAGGTATTTTCTACGATGCTTGTGTTAACCCAAAGCTGGTTGAAATTTTCATCCAGCGCATACAACCGGCTCCCGGTAACGAAGGTGGTATTTTGTTTTCCATCTCCATCAATGTCTGCGATGTTCAAACGCCCCGTTCCCCGCTGCCAGTTATTACTTGGTTGAAAGGCTTTTGATCGGTTATTTTTAATGTCCCAGAAATAAACAGTAGTCGGGCCCTTCGTTGTCTGGTCAACGCTGCCGTTGCTTTTGTAAGTCTCGGCGGCCCCGCTCACGAGCACATCAAGGTAACCATCGAGGTTATAGTCAGCTACGCTGGTTGCCGTATTTATATACCCCCAGTCATTTAATTTGGGCCAGTATTTCAGATTCCCGTTTGTTGTACGAGGCATGGACGCTTGCAATATCAGCGCTCCTGCGTTGGCGCTGCGCGGCGTGAGATCAACGGCATAGATAGAGCCGCCCAGGACAAGTTCCAGACCGGGACATTCCGTGCAATAGCCATCGTCAAATATATCCACAGCTACTGGCCCTGCATCAATAGTGGTCCAGTTGCCGGTGCCTTTTACCAGGATAGTACCCGTTTCCGCGTCAAGGATTTCATTACGGTAATAAACTTCAACTTTTCCGTCACCGTCAAAATCCGCCAGACCAAGATCGAAAGGTTGTCCATAGACCTGGGTTCTCCATAGTAATTTCGCCTGACAATCGTAGGAGCTTACATACCATTTTCCTCCGCTTTCTTCAGCGATGAAGATTTCACCACAATTGTCGTTTTTGATATTTCCAATAGCGATATCGTCATACTGCGGTGAACCGGTGGTGTTAGCAGTGTATTTAATGCTCAGGTCTGAGCCTCTGAGAATATATAGTTTTTTGTCAAAGGTGTGTACCGACACTACCTCAGGGATACCATCGCGGTCAAGGTCTCCGATCGAAACGCGCCCTAACGAATGGGCTGTTCTGTTCGGCGATTGCTGGAAGGCTTTCATCTTAAACTGAGGAAAGGAAAGCGGCGCGGCCTGGCATAATTTATCGCCTCCTATAAAGAAATCTTTGCAAATGACGCTTGCCGAGCAATCGCTATCATAGCAATCAATGAAACCGTCACCATCGTTGTCAATGCCGTCACCACAATTCGACTCCTGCGAAAATGCCCTGAAACTTATCGTTAACAGAAGGGCAACCACCCACACTCTACTCATAAAGCCTGACTACCTTAAAAAATAATTCTCAATACAATTAAAAAATGTTTGCAATCAATCTGTGAGAGGCTTCGCTAAATTAATTTCAAGCAAGTATACCTTATTACGGCAAACTGTTAAAAGGTAATCGCTTTATGAAAACTAAACTTGATGTAAGGAAATGAATTCATTTTGAGAATTTATTTATAGAATTAAAATCACCTTTGGGATTCTTCTGGTATGCATCACTCAAATTCAATGTTTAATTGTTTACCAACTAATTGCTATGCGGGGAAGGTTTTTGCCTTATAAGGTCAGTTCGAAAAATGCTTTTTGCCTTTGTTTAATACTCTTCGGGACTATTTCCATTAATTCATCAGCTCAAATCGTTCGTATGGGCGTTAAAGCTGGT
Organism: uncultured Roseivirgaceae bacterium; assembly: GCA_964521255.1. Lineage (GTDB taxonomy): Bacteria > Bacteroidota > Bacteroidia > Cytophagales > Cyclobacteriaceae > ZC4RG29. The sequence continues at coordinate 28,752 of CAZFRM010000012.1, read as the reverse complement.
GCAAGCCTGAACTGGGTAAAGCCTGATGATAAAACTTTTCTGGATACGGTTAAAATCAGTCCGATGCCCGGTTTTGATCTTGGCGGGGCCATTTCTTTCAAAGTAAAGGATCGCTACTTTTTACATACAGAATATGTTTATTCGCAAAAAGGAAAAATTTTTAACGGTAAAATCGATACTGATTTTTATGATAAGGTCACTTATCATTATGCCGAGCTTCCTGTTTTGTTCACCATGCACTTCAAAGGACACCTGGGTAAGTACCGGGAATTCAAATGGTATCTTGGCGTAGGTCCTAATGTGAGCTATTTTATTGGTGGAAAGGGTGTGGTCAATTCCGGTGAGCTTATTGAAAACAGGATGGATAACCTGAACTACACCATAGCCTTCGGACCGCGCGAGAATACTTATTATCCCGAGAAAGTTTACTATCCAAATGCAAATCGTTTTCAGTTCGGATTGAATTTTGGCGCAGGGCTTATGTTTGAACCTGGAGGGAATAATAAGGTCATGATCGATTTCCGCTATGAAGTGGATCAAACCCGTTTGGGAAAATCGCTTGCAGATTACCAGCTACCGTCAATTTATGATGACAATCTCCGTTCGCGGAACAGGGCCTTAAAAGTTTCGCTCATCTATATGACGGAGTTTAGCCTTGATAAGAAATCGCGGAACAAGGGAAAGAGTACATTGAAAGTGAAGTAACCCCTAAATCCCCTGAAGGGGACTTTAATGGTAAGACAAACTTATTAGATGTACCTAGTCCCCTTTAGGGGATTTAAGGGTGGGATTTAGGTGTATTTTTCAGTTATTAGCAGTGAAATAAATAACTGCGCATGGCGGCTGCTGATCAACCCCTTTTTCTGAGGAATCTCTGGTATTTTGTTGTACATGGCGGTGCGCTGAAGCAAGGTAAACTTGTGCAGAAAACCATTTGCGGCGAGCGAATTGTTTTTGGCCGGGATGAATCAGGGAAAGCTTTTGCGCTGAAAGATAATTGCCCACATCGTGGTGTTCCTCTGTCATACGGATGGTTTGATGGTAAGACGATTACGTGTTGCTATCATGGTTGGCAATTTGATTGCACTGGTACGTGCCAAAAAATACCGGCGCTGGCAGATGAAAAGATGGATGTGAACAAAATAAAAGTGTTCCGCTATCCCTGTAAGGAAATCAATGGAACGGTTTGGGTTTATATTCCAAAGAATAAATTACAACTGGAAGACACGGAAAATTACATTCCGGATTTGTTGCTCCACCCGGATAAAAAGTTTTTGCATGTAGAAACGGTCACCCTACCTACCAATATTGACCACGCGGTAATCGGACTTATTGACCCTGCTCATGTAACTTTTGTTCATCAATCATGGTTTTGGCGATCAGCGAAAAATTTAAAACGTAAAGAGAAAAACTTTGCACCCGATGCGTTGGGATTTAAGATGGTACGTCATAAACCCTCTACGAATTCAAAAGGGTACTCGGTATTAAAAGGTGGTACATCAACTGAAATTAATTTTCAAATTCCCGGCGTTCGAACGGAACATATCCGTGTAGGGGAGAAGAATGAAATCATTTCCATTACAACGCTTACACCTATTGATGAAAATAATACAGAACTCAACCACATTTTTTACACATCCTTAGTGGTAGCAAATGTTTTGTGGGCTCCGCTGAAACGATTAGGTAAAAAATTTATCGGGCAGGATCTTGGTGTGTTTATGAAATTACGGGAGGGCCTTGATACCAATCCTACGATAATGCTATTAGGAGAACCTGATACACAGGCGAAATGGTATTATGAATTGAAAAAACAATGGAATGTATCCCTGGAGAATAAAACACCTTTCGTTAATACATTAAAACCAGCGCAATTGCATTGGGTAACATGATTATGATTTATTGTTTGTTCATTTTGTTGTAGTGTGTAGAGACGCGATGCATCGCGTCTCTACACACACACACACATCATCCAAATAAAAATCATTTATCCTTCACACACCGGAAACCAATATGCGACATACCACTGTCAAAGGCCGTTCCCTGTCTTGCGCTGGGTCTGTAGTTGACGCAATAATTATCCGCGCACAGAAATGAACCTCCTCTTGTAACGCGCTTTTCCGCATAGGGCTCTCGTGGATCGTAAGGTTTGTCAGGACCTTTAGGATTTGTTGTTAGTCCCGCTTTTGCCAACACTCCATAATAATTTATATTGTAATAATCACTGGTCCATTCCCAGGCGTTTCCGATGATATCATACAAACCATAATCATTCGGTTCGAAAGTTTTGACGGGTGACGTGCTTAAGTAGCCGTCATCACCGGTATCTTTTGAGGGGAAAGCCCCTTGAAAAGTATTTGCCATAAATTTTCCCGCCGGCATAAAATCATTTCCCCAGCTATAACGCTCTTTTTCTCTTCCACCACGTGAAGCGAATTCCCATTCAGCTTCTGTAGGTAAGCGTTTGCCTGCCCATTTGCAATAGGCCAGTGCATCGTCATAAGAGATGTGTACTACCGGATGGTCCATGCGCTTTTCAATATTGCTTCCTAGACCCTCCGGATGTTTCCAGTCTGCGCCGGGTGTCCAGGTCCACCATTGTGAATAATCATCCAGTGAAACTGCATAAGAGGGGGGTGTAAATACAAGAGAACCCGGTACAAAAACAGTTTCGGCCGGTTTAGGAGTGCCTGGAGGTAATTGTTTTTTGAGTTCTTCCCATTCAGGTTTCTTCTCGGCGGTGGTAACATAACCAGTAGCGTCTACAAATTCTTTGAATTGTTTATTGGTTACTTCGGTGACATCAATCCAATAACCATTCAGACGAACACGATGAGCAGGCCGTTCGGCTTCATACGATTCCGGATCATCTGTTCCCATAGTGAATTCACCACCGGGTATCCATACCATTCCTTCAGGTGTTGTCGTATTTGATTTTGTGAGCGCTGCAGTGGACTCGCTCGCTTCCTCAGTTTCTTTTTGTTTTTGAGCGCAACCTGTTAGTATCACCAGAGCCAACAAGAGAAGGGTATTTTTCATATTTCTTAAGATTTCTGTTTTAGTTATTTTGATCCTAACCCTGGTGGATGGTTATATTGGAATATTCTTTACTTTGAATCGCCTGACAAAGTTAAGTCTTAGATTTCCAGTGTTCAATGAAAATGTTTGATTATTTGAATCTGCAGAAATATTTATCATCTCGTTGGTCCAGGTCAGGCTGATTGCCCAATGCTCTGAATTCCATCCTGCGAATGTCTTAAAAGAGAAATTGGGAAGAAACGATGAGGATTTAACACGTTCAGCTCCTTCAAGTACACTTGAACCTAATGAAATGATCATAGTTCCCGATGCCATGATAAAAAAATTATTTTTAATAACAAGTGTATACGCATAGCCAATGCTTGGACCGGTCTCAATAAAAGTTAATTGTTGGTGCTGTGGATTTAATGGAACATGACTTATAGCTGTTGGAACGATCGTGCTATCGGCAGTACTACGCCCCCAGGTAAGTTGCCAGCCGAGGAGCATTGTGCCGGCAGATTTTTTCTGCCATTCGTTTTGAAGAAAACCTGCCCGATAAGAAAATTTTTTATAGTTAAGCATGTATTGCACGGAAGCACCCATTTGATAGACTTTGATGTCCGGGCGAATATAATATATACCGTTGGCATCTCGCAGATCTTGATTTCTCAGGAAAAATCCGCTGTAGAATTGCCCCAGTGCATCGATCATAAACTTTCTCCCATAAATATGACATTGAAGATCAAGGTATTTTGTTTCACCTTTATTCTCCGTGGGGTTAAGAAAACCAAATCCGTAGGCAAGGTTCAGGGTAGCCCACTTATAAGTAGCACCTACGCCCATGTTAAGTGTCGTGTTAGGAAAGTATTTCAGCAGGGCATCATCTTCTTTATCGTAAAACCTGAACGCCGTGTATTTTTTAGAAAAGTAGAATCTCCCGGTTAACTGAGTTTCATATGAATTATAGTATGATGTATCATATCCTGAAACCAGCTGAGTAAAAAGTGTAGAATCACCCTGAGCCATCGCATGAGTGAAGGTAAAAGCAACAACACATAAAGCGATCCAAAACTTCTCCATGATGAATAATGATACCAGTTTCAGTTTTATTTTAAGAAATGTAAATAATTCTGGTGACTTTCAATCTTTAAAAACCTTTCCTGATCTATTTTTAATTTGCCCCGGTCATCACTAAAACTTTATAAAAAATTCTTAATCAACAGAAATCTTTCGTAATTGTTACGTTATATTGAAAGTACCTTATTTCGGGATTTGCGTCCCGGTTCCATAACCAATAATGACTATGAACTCAACCGTGAAAAATATTATTATCCTTATTGCTTTATTAATTTCCTCGGAAGGTATTCATGCCCAATCAAAAAAGCGCCTTCAGCCCGGAAAAATGTATGAGCCCGGTGAAAAAATCTATGCACCAAAATATGGTGTTAACGGAATAATACCGGATGGATGGGATGGAACGTTGCCTCGCGAAATGGAGATATTTTTGCTTGTGCCAAGAACAGCAATAGGAGGCGAGATATTTACGTTTGCCAATGACAAGAAAGATCTGGCGTCCATTCGTGAAGGCTGGTTGAAAGGAGTGAATCTCACCGAGTCAATTCTTATCAAATCGAATGGGAACATTGATACGAACGGTGATATGATCTCAAGTGATGTTGTAGCGAAGGGCGAAAGTGTGAATACAGGGTATAAAGGATTTGTTGCAGCAAAATGCAGCCCTTATGGCCCTTGCATTACCTGCCTGGGAATCGGACCCGTTCAATTTTATGATCAGTTCAAAACTGCTGTCGAAAGTTTTATGACCAACATGACTTTTACCGAGCCTTCCGATGTTTCTATTTATGTTGACTTCGACTGGAAAGAATTCCTTACAGGGAAAATGCTCATTGCTTTTGCGGCTATTGAAAGCGGTTCGCAAACCGGAACAAAGGAGAATACCGTTCATCTTTGTGCTGACGGAACATTTAAGGCTGATCTCAAAAAGAAGGGTTTATTTAAAGAAGAAAACGCTCAATATTCAGGAAGGCAGTCAGGCACATGGACAGCTGAAGGAATTGGCGAGCAAGGTGTTATAAAGCTAAAATTCAAAAAACTTCCACCGGCGGAAATTCCCGTTACTATAAAAGATGAAAAGATCTTTGCTAACGGTGAACGTTACTTCGCCGGTGAGTCTGATAAGTGCAAGTGATTGAAGTTCGCTTTGGAAATTATTTTCTTAGCTGACTATTTCACCTCAGCAAATAATCTTCCGATTCCATCTGCAATGTTTTTTTGAGAACTTTTGTCACTCTTAACAATAACACTCGATGCGACGCCTTGCCACGCCAGTGTATTTTCCTTTGCATCCACCAGGTCTACCGTTACCGTACCTTCCTGGTATTCTCCTACCGGAACCTCCTGACTTTGCCATGAGTAATTACGTTGGCCCATGTACCTGGGAGCATCCTGAATAGTGGTTTCTCTTGTTTGTATTTTTTCTTCTACAACCACGCCAAGATTTACAAGCAGATCAGGATTTTCGGAAGTTTGCTGCAATCCACGACTTGAGAGTTGTTTAGCGATTTCACTTTTAATCCAATCAACCCGCGTTCTAAATGTGGGTGTCATATCTTGCTCAGTATTTAATTGATAGAAGTCGAAGGTTTTGTAGTTTGCCAATGACAATCCTTCTTTCGGATTTGTGCTCACAATTGTTACAGAAGAACAACCGGCGATCAAAAGAATAGCAAGGAAGATAATTTGTTTCATAGCCTTAATTTTTTATTACCGAAATATACAATTGTGATCAGTTCCGATGAAAACTAATTATCACAATGTTTAATTTAGATTGCTAAAATATAGCATGTAAATAGGAGAGATGCCAGAGCGGCCGATCGGGGCGGTCTCGAAAACCGTTGTCCGCCGCAAGGTGGACCGAGGGTTCGAATCCCTCTCTCTCCTCCTTCGCTCGCCGAATCCGCCAACTGGCGGAGTAGGCGAGCTTCGCTGGGGATAAGATTTCGTTTCAGAACAAAAGTCTTCCCAAGCGAACTTCGGCGGACGCAGTCCGCTGAATGGTTTACTTGAATCAGACCTGTATCCGGTGATACATTCAATTAAATACTGATACATTCAACGTCTGTCCGGAGCTCAATTGAAAAGTTTTTACGCCGGTATATTTAGTGCCTCCTGCATCGGAAACGCGAAAGGCAATTTTGTAAGTTCCAGGTAAAAGCGTGTAGGTATGTCGTGATTTGCTGCTATCCAAATGACAAACCCAATTTTCGGTTCCGTCATTCATGATTTCAAAAAGACTTCCATAGCCAGCGGAAATAGTATTGATGTTTACTAATCCCGGAGTGGGTAAGGTAATGGTTTTCGTTTCATTTGGATTGATGGTCACTTGAAAACGTCTTCGTGGTAATGTTAACGTTTCAATTTCGTATGATCCTTTTAAATAACGTTGCATTTCATTTGCTGCCTGTGTGTTGATGATCGCTGAGCCATTTTTTTCGCGGATTAAAATTGAGAATGCATCTTTTCTTCCTTCTTGTTTTACCAGGAGATGACCTTGTGGAGCGGGAAAAGTTAACACATTGTGTTTCCCATTCTCGATGTTCACATTCTTTCTTATGATCTGAGGAATTGTATTAACGATAACGGTATAGGATAGTACCGGATCGATGTATACCGAATCAGGCCGTCCCTGACTATCCAGGTAATGAACAAATTCATACGCTGGCGTATTTGTCATGTCGTTTAGAAAACTCACAGCAACATTGGTTTCTGTAGGCCTTCCATGTTCGTCAAGAAGTTCTACACTGACAGAAGTTTTAGAGAATGTGGTTTTGATGGTTTGATTAAGTACTTTGTTAAACGTATTTGAATTCTCTGAGTCAAAATATTTTCCCGCACAATCAAGCACCTTTCCGCCTTGCAAGCCAAGCCCAATGATGAAAGGCCGGAGAAACACGCCTTTACTCTGAAGCGCTTTTGATGTGGCACAGGGGTCGCCTCCACAGGACTCAATGCCATCGGTGATCAATATTAGAATATTCCTGTAGCCTTGTGCGGTTGGAAAATCACCTGCGGCTTGCTGCAGCGAATAGGTAATTGGTGTTACACCTTTTGGTACAAGGTCTTTTATTTTGTTTATAATGTTATCATGGTTCTTACCGGCAAAAGGAACTTCCAGTTTCGAATCCTCACAATTATTGGACTGGCGTGCATAACGGTGGCCATATACGCGAAGAGCAAGTTCAAGATCAGGGTTACTTCGTAAAGAATCTACAAGTTGTGTCAGGATTTCTTTGGCTACATCAATACGCGATTTTCCATTCTCCCATTGACCGAGCATGGAACCCGATCCGTCTAATAAAAAAAGTATTCTTGTCTTTTCAGGAATTTTTTGCTGAACTTTTTTTTGTGCTATACTTTCCTGGCTGAAGAAAATGCTGGTGAGAAAGATAAATACAAACAGGTTTTTACAAAAGAGGCACTTCGGAAAGCGGAATTTTTGTGTATTAGTGTCTTCGTGGCCTTCAATGTATTTTTTTGCCACAAAGGCACGAAGGCACAAAGTACTATTAAGTAAACGCAGCATGATCAAAAATACAACGTTAGGATAACACCTAACGTGTATTGATTAGTCAATTTATCGATTAGCGGATTAGCCTATGAAAAACAAAATCAATGAAATATCAATAAGACATTTAGCTAAATATCAATTCGCTAATCGCCAAATCAGTCAATTAATAATCACCCAATGTTTCTTCCAATTGTGCGAGTGCCTGTTCAAGTTGCTCGTCGTTGGGAGCAATGCCATGCCACTTATGCGAGTTCATCATGAAATCAACGCCATTGCCCATTATTGTATTCATCAGATTGAGAATTGGCTTTCCACGTTTTGCCAAAGCTTTAGCATTCTCCAATGATTTGAGGGTTTCATCGAGATTGTTTCCGTTGAATTCCTGTACCTCCCAGCCGAAGGCTTCCCATTTGGCTTTGAGATTTTTTAGATCCATTACTTCTTTAACGGGTCCATCAATTTGCTGACCATTCACATCGATGGTGGCAATAAGGTTATCTACTTTATGGTGGGCTGCGTACATAGATGCTTCCCATATTTGTCCTTCATCCTGTTCGCCATCGCCCATAAGTACATATACAAACCGATCATCTTTGTCGATTTTCTTTGCCTGAGCTGCACCGATGGCCACCGAAAGTCCCTGGCCAAGCGACCCTGACGCAACGCGGATGCCAGGAAGATGCTCATGCGTGGCAGGGTGTCCCTGCAACCGGGAATTTATTTTTCTGAAGGTTGAAAGCTCCTTTACATCGAAATATCCTGAACGTGCAAGCACTGAATACCAAACCGGTGAGATATGACCATTAGACAAGAAAAAGAGATCTTCTCCTTTCCCGGCCATATTAAACTTCGGGTCGTGTTTCAGAATGTGAAAATAAAGAGCAACGAAAAACTCTGTGCATCCCAGTGAACCTCCGGGGTGACCTGACTGGCAGGCGTGTACCATGCGAACGATATCGCGTCTGACTTGTGAGCAGAGTTTCTGAAGCTTGATAATGTCGGGTTGTGCCATTTTAAATAATCAATTTTGCCTGCGAAGATGTAGAATTTTTATCAACCGTACAAAAAGATGATCAGCACAACTTTACGAAACTACCAGGAAGAATAGTTCGCATTAGGCTATTTTTTCTCCCACAGACCTGCCTTGCCGGCATAGGCAGTTTTTCGCAGATTTAATGTAAAAAGCTTCTGCGGTTATCTGTCCCGATAGATATCGGACGGGAAAGCAAGCGGATAAGAAATGGTAATAATTATTTTTTGGATGACTTACGTGAAGTTTTCTTTGCAGCCTTTTTCACGGGTTTCGCGGTAGCCTTTTTTGTGATCTTTGGCTTTTGATCAGAGGATCCTAATATCTGATCGGTATGATTTTTTGTGTCTACTTTCTCAATGATTTCTTCTACGGTACCGTTCTCGCTGATGATAAAAGTGGTTCGCGCTGTCCCCATGTACTTTCGTCCATACATTGACTTTTCAACCCATGTTCCGTATTTCTCATGAATGATTTTATCTGTATCGGCTAACAGGCTGAAGGGAAGTTTTTCCTTGGCGATAAATTTTTGGTGTGACTTTTCATTGTCAGTGCTTACACCAAATACTTCGTAACCTTGTTTTTGCAGCAACTTATAATTGTCACGAAGATTACACGCTTCTGCTGTACAACCTGGCGTCATGTCTCTGGGATAGAAATACAAAACAATTTTTTTGCCTTTGTAATCCGAAAGCTTTACCGCTTTTCCATCCTGATCACGCGAAGTAAAGTCAGGGGCTTTGTCACCCACTTTAAGAGCCATGGTTATAGAATGTTTGTTTTATAAACCTGTTTGTTGCCGGCATTGTCTGTCACCACCAACTCTAACTCACCGGATAGCGCTTCTTTCTTATTAAGACGCTCTGACCATATCATTGCTGTTTTTGCATCATAGTGCATTAACAGCCAGTTACCATTTACACTTGCTTCATAGGAAGCGATCCCTGAAAGGTCGTCCTTAATTTTGAATCGAACAGTATTATTATTAATCGATACCGGATAGATGGTGGGGGCGATGCTATCCATTTGAACCGCAAAGTTTCCCAGTTCCCTGCTTTGAAAAGTAAACCGTCCATTAGAGCGCCTGCTTCCCAGGTAGGTTAACGATTTCCCAACCACGCGATAAACACCAATGCGTTTGTCATCTGAATATTGTTTTACCGGTTGATATGATATTTTAATATTTTGATTTAAAGGAATGGTACGGTCACCGATGGTGAATGAATCATCATTCCTGAAAGATGTATTTAAATACAATGTGTCGTATAATGAATTTGCAGGAAACTCAATATCAACTTTATCGCTATAGTATTTGTATTCGGTGGCGGGAGGAATTACCGTTTTGAAATTGGTGACCAACATTTTTCCTGAAACGTAAATTGAATCAGGAAGATGTTTTCGCAAATCAACGAGGTAAACGGTTCTTCTGGAATTGGAATAGGAAGGATCCATTTGCAGAACAGAATCTTTTAAGTAAAGAGTAGCCTTATTGCCCCCTTCAAACCAGGGCTGCGCTGTAATTGCCATTACATTTTCCTCCACTTCATAGAAAGGATCAACGCTCATGGCAGGCAATGATTTTACTTCTTTAACAACGGGTGAAGGTTTTATTCTGAAAGAAGCTACGCTGGTGTTGCCAAATACATCTTTCAATTGAACATCAACCTTGTATTCTTTTACACCTTTAATAGAAAGTTTTCCTGACGTGGGTGAGGCATTGTAAAAGGGTAATACATTTCCATCAGCGATGTATAATTTGTAGTAGCGATTTCCTTTTACCTTTAATGTTTTATAATTCATCAGGGTATAAATCCCGCGCGTTTCTTCCGTATTTATTTTATCAAGTGTTTGTTTAAAGACAAGCTCGCCATTTACACGCATCTCAATGTAGTTGACCCCACCATGAAACTGACCTTTTGGAACAAATCGATCTTTAGCCAGAATTTCTATCCCAATATTTCCGGAGGCCAAAATAGGCGTACTCAGGGAATAGGTGTTGTCATTCCTTAAGACATAAAATTCCTGACGTCCAAAACGATCGTCTACCCGGGAATTAGCATCCAAGGTTACAAAGGCAAGCTTCTCAACGGAGGGCGGCGTTTTGTCAACAATTTCTGAAAACCCAAACTTCAGGGGATTCAATGCGTGCATATTGGTATCACGAATATCGAAGTGTACGTGAGGTCCGCCTGATGAACCTGTGTTACCGGATATCGCAATCAATTCACCTTGTTTTACCGTGAATTGATTTTCCTGAGGATATAAATCAATGGTGAAAGTTTTACGGGAGTACTGTTCATTTAAAACATATTCAGCCAAAGGTCCTGAAAAACGATCAAGGTGGGCATACAATGTAGTATTGCCATCCGGATGTTTGATGTAAATAATGTTACCATAACCCGATGGGCTTACGGACACCCGTGATATGTATCCGCTTTTTGAGGCTACTACCGGATGCCCTATCTGATTATTGGTTCGGATATCAATTCCTGAATGAAAATGCGTTGAGCGTAGCTCGCCCATGTTACCTGCAAGCGATCCCGGTTGACCAGGATAAACCGGATAGATATACTTTTCATCTTTGGCAAAGCCGATCTCAGGTTCGCTGAGCTGTGCAGATAATGAAACAGAATAAAGCCAAAAAAATAGAAAGGGGATCTTACTTAACTTCAAATTCTAAAAGTTTTTCGTTCTCAATGTACGCTGTCAGTTTGTTTCCAATGGTTACCGGACTTACACCTTTGGGTGTGCCCGTAAAAATATAGTCGCCAGTTCGTAGTGTAAAAAATTTAGAGAGATAAGAGATGATTACATCAAAAGGAAATAGCATTAAGCTTGTGTTTCCTTTTTGTTTTAGTACGCCGTCCACTTCAAGGTGAAAGTTAATATCCTTAACATCCTTAAAATTCCGGACGGGAATGAATTTGTTAGAAACAGGAGCTGACCCATCAAATCCTTTTGCAATATCCCATGGCAAAGCTTTTTCTTTGATTTTCGCCTGAATGTCACGTGCAGTAAAATCAATGCCTACCCCAATTGCATCGTAGTATTTATGGGCAAATTTTTGCTCAATATTCTTTCCCTCTTTTGAGATTCGCAGCACCAGTTCAACCTCGTGATGAACATCTCTTGAGAAATCCGGGTAATAAAAACTGGCATTGTTTTTTAGCAATGCAGTATCAGGCTTTGTAAAGATTACCGGTTCGTCCGGCCGTTGGTTGTTAAGTTCTTCGATGTGTTCGACGTAGTTTCGGCCAACTGCAAATATTCTCATGAGGGTATTTCGTTACTGATAGCAAAGCTATGAACAATATAAGTTCGTATTTGTATTTTTGACCAAAATTATCACGTATGCTTAAAAAAGTCATTATTATTTCGATAAGCGGTTTATTGATCTATGCCTGTGCAACCGTTCCGGTGACAGGTCGTAAGCAATTGTCCATGGTTTCGAATGCCGAGATCATTCCTATGGCCAATCAGCAATATGACCAGGTGTTAAAAGAGAGTAAACTGTCCACCAACCAGGAATATATTTCAACCGTCAAAAAAGTAGGTGTTGCAATCCAAAAATCCGTTGAAGAATATATGGCATCAAAAGGATTATCGGCTCAGCTCGCCGGGTTTGAATGGGAGTTCAACGTGATCGATGACCCAAAGACTGTTAATGCCTGGTGTATGCCGGGAGGGAAGGTAGCATTTTACACGGGTATCGTACCGATTTGTAAAGATGAGACTGGGGTAGCAGTAGTGATGGGGCATGAGGTTGCACACGCCATTGCCAATCATGGACGGGAACGTATGAGCCAGGGTTTGTTGGCCAACGGATTGTTAGGAACGATCTCTGGCGCCATGGGCCAAAACCCTACTTTAACGCAAGAGGTATTTATGCAAGCCGTGGGGATGGGTACACAGATAGGAATGTTGAAGTTTTCAAGACAACATGAATCAGAAGCGGATAAGATTGGATTGATCTTTATGGCGATGGCGGGTTATGATCCACATGAAGCACCCAGGTTCTGGCAACGCATGACAGAGATGAGCGGAGGAGAGCAACCGCCGGAGTGGTTATCAACGCACCCTTCTCATGAAACGCGGATCAGCGATCTTAATAACGCTATTCCTGAAGCAATGAAGTATTACAAAAAATGAAAAAAGTTAAGGGCGGAAGTTTAAAGTGCACCTTAACTTTAAACTTGAAATCTTAGACTTTAAACCTCGCCGCAAGCATGCTCAACCCGAATAATGTATTAATATGCCTGGTGTTCTTTTTTCTTTTAATAGCACCGGCTCTTGTTTTTGGCCAGAGTGAGGATCCTGTTCAGGTTATCCTTAAACATCGGGAAGAGCAACACAAGGAATTTCTGGATCCTGAAAAATCTCCATTAGATAAACGCGATAGAAAAAAGTTTAAAGGATTGAAATACTTTCCTATTGATCAAAGCTATCTTGTTAAAGCAAGGCTTGTCCGTAACGAAACACCGGTTTTGTTTAAGATGCCAACCACTACAACCCGTTTGCCCGAGTACACAAAATATGGCGACATATACTTTTCAATTGACGGGATTGAATATAAACTTGAAGTTTACCAAAATCCAGAGATAAGTAAACGGCCTGGTTATGAAGATTATCTTTTTATTCCTTTCACCGATGAGACCAATGGAGACGAAACGTATGACATAGGTCGGTACCTTGAATTCAGAATACCAAAAACAGATGAGGTTTACATTGATTTCAACTTAAGCTACAATCCTTACTGCAGCTACAGTCATCGGTTTTCATGCCCCATACCACCGGCACAAAATCATATGGCAACAAAAATAATCGCCGGTGAGATGAAATACTTTACAGACGAGAAACATTGATTTTTGAATACGGTAATTTGGTGATGACTAATTAGAGTCTGTCTATAAAGTCTTTCTTTTCAGTATTTTAAATAAGCATAGCCATATCGTTGTATTGCTAAAAAATCTTATTTTCTTATTAAGTCAGTATGTTTTTTTAACATGCCCTCACCAAGGCCCAGATTTTAAGCATTTTGATTCGTTTGGCCATACCTATCCCAAAAATGCCTTTATTTTTCCTTTCATCTGAAGTTTAACTCCCTAATCGCTGCAGAGTAAGGGCTGTCATCACCCTGAAGTTATAGCCGAGCATGCTCCATAAAACTTTTGCCTGAAAATGATCCCAGCCCTTCCAATTGCACCTTGCTATATTAAATCCTCGCTTTAAATTTGAAATAACGGCTTCAATACCGCTACGCCATTTCTTGAGCCGTGTTTCCATATTTAGACTGCTCGCAATATTTTTTAAACTGCCCACTACTTTATTAAATACAATGTTGAGAATACCTTTCTTTTGACTGTACTCCGAATTTTCTTTGCTGGCAAAACCTCCATCGGTGACAACATCACGTGGTACGGTGCCATAGTTGGTAATCACACGGTCTATTGCAGCCTGGTATAAGGTTTTGTCACTAGGATTACCCGCTACCACGGCCCCATCTAAAATTAAATTGCTTTTGCCTGTTACCAGATTAATCTTATGACCAAAGACAGCTTCACGGCTTCCCTTCACAATAATGTCGGTATGACGTTCATATATGGAAAAAATCTTGGCATCATTAGGTACCTTTTCTTTTAAAATTTCTTTTCGATACGTCATATCATGAACTTGATTAAGCACGGGCAACAAATCTTCAAGGGTTAATTGAATGATTATCGCTTTGCAGTTCACTGACTTTTTTTTTATTGCATTCGATACTTGATTAATAGTTTTAGTGAATGTGATAAGCTGCTTTTTAAACAACTCGGTACGTTTGTCTGCTTTTGTATTATTGATCTTAAAATAAGTCTTCTTCGCACTGGTAGTATAATCCCGGAAGCTTAATGTTTCCATTTCTCTTTGAAGTTGTTCCAGCAAACGATGGCTTTCTTTTATACAATCCCAGACCAATGAATTGTTAGTAGGATAATGGATGTTAGCCTCCACCGTGGGTATCTTGCCTTAACTTAGCCACATCTTCATAGCCTTCTGCAATGGCAATTTTATTAATCTCCATTAACAGCTTTTGTAAGGTGGTAGCTTGTATGCGAGCTATATATTTTTGAAACATTTGGAAACTGAACGGGGCACGCATATCCAGTTTGATGAACGTTGAGCATATCCGTGAATCCGATTGAGCATACTCCAACCCCCGATAATCAAGACCTTTCATTTCCTTATAGATGGCAGCACGCATGATTTGTTCTGCTGTAGGAACATCTCCTCTTCCAAAGTTGCTCTCTTTTTCATGACCCATTATATCATCCTTGACAAGCAATAAAAGTTCACCATGCTGCTCCAGCAACGTATCTATCAGACCAAATTCAGGGTTAAGTGCCCAATCTGATTTCTCAAATTTTAATGTTAGTGCGCTAAAGAGTTTCATCCAGTGGCTTTCAAAGTTTGATTGCTAAAGATGCAAAAGAGTTTTTTGAATATGCTGGTGTAACTATTTTATTTTTAGATATTTAGACTTTATGGACAGACACTAATTATTCTATCACACCTACGGCAACAGTATTGTTCGAATGCTCATCAATTAAAATGAAGGAACCGTTGGCCGGGTTATTAAGGTAATGGTCAATGGCCAGGGGTTTTGCAGATCGAATTTGAACCTCTGCAATGTCATTCATATTTAAGGATGTGGCATTTTCATTTTTGTTTAATGTGGCCGGATCCTGGATGAAATTTATAGCTGAAATTTTTGCTTTACTATAAGCCGTTCCATGCTGTAGCAAATAGGTCTTTCCGCTCACCGATGGTTCTTTGTTGAGCCAGCAGATTTTGGATTTGAGTTCTTGCTTCAGTTCAGCCAATTCCTCGTCCTTTACAATCATATCACCGCGACTTATATCAACATCCCGGTCCAATACAATAGTCACTGATTGACGACTGTCTGCATGTTGAAGTGACTCTTTGAAGCGATGAATGTTTTCAATTACACCTTTTTGTCTGGAAGGCAAAACGGTCACTGAATCGCCAACTGAAAATGTTCCGCTTGCAACTCTTCCGGCATACCCGCGATAGTCGTGGTGTTCTTCATTGCGCGGACGAATTACATATTGAATTGGAAAACGTGCAGGAAGTTTAATTTCATTTTTATGCACCTCCAGGGTTTCCAGTATCTGCAACAATGGGGCGCCTTTATACCAGCTCATTTTTGAAGATGAGGTGGTAAGATTTTCACCATGAAGAGAACTGATGGGTACAAACAGTATTTCCTGCTTTGATGATTTTATTTTATTGCTGAACGCTTCAAAATCTTCTTTTATTTTATTGAAGCGATCTTCTGCATAATCAGCAAGGTCCATCTTGTTTACACAAACAATCACCCTGGGGATATTTAAAAGATTAGCAATGTAATAGTGACGATGCGTTTGTTCGAGGATACCGTTTCGCGCATCAACCAGGATGATGGATACATCAGCTTTAGAGGCACCGGTAATCATGTTTCTTGTATATTCAACATGACCGGGTGAATCAGCGATGATGAACTTCCGTCTTGGCGTGCTGAAATAAATATTAGCAACATCGATGGTGATACCTTGTTCACGTTCGGCAATCAATCCATCGGTAAGTAGAGACAAATCTAAAAAACCGATGCCCTTTCGCTGGCTTGCGCGTTGTATCGCTTCAAGCTTATCCGTTGTTATTGAATTCGTTTCATATAAAAGTCTCCCGATCAATGTGCTTTTGCCATCGTCTACACTTCCCGCCGTTGCAATTCTAAGTACCTCCATAAATTAATATTGAATGATTGAATATTGAATAGTTGAGTAGCTGAATTCAATTATTCAACTATCGTTTAAAAGTATCCGTTAACTTTTCGCATTTCCATGGCAGCTTCGGCGCGCTTGTCGTCAAGGCGTGTGCCGCGTTCGGAAACAGTTGTGTTTATAATTTCTTCGATGATTTCCTCAATTGTATTGGCATCGGAAGCGAGGGCTGCCGTACAGCTCATATCGCCAACGGTTCTGAACCTAACCTTTCTGTTTTCAAGAACTTCTTCAGGATCTTTAAAGATAAAATCAGAATAAGGCCAAAGCACACCATCACGATCTATCACGCTTCTTTCGTGCGCGAAATAAATGCTTGGTATAGCAAGCTTTTCTTCTTTAATGTAATTCCAAACGTCAAGTTCCGTCCAGTTGGAAATAGGGAAGACCCTTACATTTTCTCCCGGGCGAATACGTCCGTTGAGAAAATCAAAAAGTTCAGGTCGTTGATTCTTTGCATTCCATTGGCCAAAATCATCGCGCACAGAAAAAATTCTTTCTTTAGCACGGGCCTTTTCTTCATCTCTTCTCGCCCCACCCATACAAGCATCGAACTTGTGCTCTTCAATTGTTCTTAACAAGGTAGTTGTCTGCAGTACATTACGGCTGGAAAATTTTCCTGTCTCTTCAACAACACGACTGGCATTAATGTCATCCTGTACATAGCCGACGATTAATTCAAGTCCCACTTCTTTTACGAGCGAATCTCTGAATTCAATGGTCTCAGGAAAATTATGCGCGGTGTCAATGTGAACAAGAGGGAAAGGTACTTTGCCCGGATAAAATGCTTTTTGTGCCAGCCGCACTAGCGTGATGGAATCTTTTCCACCAGAAAATAGAATGGCAGGTCGTTCAAACTGCGCTGCTGTTTCACGGATAATGTAGATCGCCTCGTCCTCCAGGTCTCTCGGAAATACTTTCAAATAATCACTCATCTCACCAATTAAATTATTTCATGTGTTAATAGTGTTGAATTTTATGGAACACATGCCTGCATGCCGAAGCCCGGCATTCCGGTACGCAGGCATGGAATTCGCATAATTAGAGCATCCATCCAAACGAAGGTTTCGTATTAGCATTCCTTTTGGTATAGTTCTCTTTATGCTCATTTCACTGCTGCTTTTGTTTCATGTAATCCACATTCTTTATGGGAAACTTCCCACCACCATCTTCCTGCCCGGAGATCTTCACCGGGTGCAATGGCGCGCGTGCAAGGTGCACAGCCAATACTGGCAAATCCTTTTTTATGCAAGCTATTAACAGGTATTCGGTTAGCTTTTATAAAGTCATGCATTTCTTCGTACGACCAATGCAACAGTGGATTGTATTTTACAATTTTTAAATCGTCATCCCATTCAATCATATTAAACGACTGCCGGTTGGCTGACTGGCTTGCACGCAGTCCCGTAATCCAAACCGTTGTATTTTGAAGTGCCCGCCTTAACGGTTTAACTTTTCGAATGAAGCAACACTCTTTTCTGTTTTCAACCGATTCATAAAAACTATTGAACCCTTTCTTCTTTATTAAGTCTTCAACATCTCCGGTAGCTGGAAAGTAGGTTTCAATTTCTTTGTTATATCTTTTTCTCGTGAGATCCATCACATCATACGTCTCCTGGAACAGCCGGCCTGTATCCAATGTAAAAATAGTGATAGGTAATTTATTAACAGCGATGAAATGTGTTATGACCTGGTCTTCTTCGCCGAAAGCAGATGAGAATTTAAGATTACCACCTTCAGTTAATTCGCACAAACGTTTTAAGCCAGCCTCTGTGCCCAGTGGTGTAAGCTCTTCTTTTAACGAATGAAATAAATTATTCAAAGTCGTTTCTGTTTCGATATTATTTTCTGCTTGACCGCTTCCCATCCAACTCTCCAGGTAACAGCTTTAATAGCCGCAATGGTCCTGTTTGTGGACTTAGAATCCTGAATTTCCTGGTTGATATCCAATCCAGTACCATATTAATGAATTAAACCCCAAAAGTAGTAATTCTATTAATCCTATAAAATTTATAGACTAGGGAAACAGAAAAAAAACCGGAGGCGTTCATTTCTTAAACCCTTTAAGTCTTATTTCAGTCAATTTCCGCTTTGTGTCTAAGGGAAAGTCGCCATTCATTATCCAATCGTAGTAAGCCGGCTCCTCTTTAAATACTGCTAACACCTGTTTGTTTTTGTGTTTACCGAAGTTAAATATCTCAACACCTTTATCATTGAACGCCATCCTTCCGGCAAGGTCTACGAAATTTGAAAGTGTAAGTTTGCTTAAAGCCTCCATGTCGTTTTTAATAACGCCAATCTTTTTCCCAAGACCGTCGGTAACATCCTGGCCATCATATTTTGATAATTGAGAAGCTAGAATTTCCAGGCAAGCTTCTGCATCTGCCTCAGCAGAATGTGAGTTCTGCAACTCTTTATTTACATAGAATTTGTAAGCGGCAGAGAGCGTGCGCTTTTCCATCAGGTGAAATATCTTCTGTGCATCTACAATTTTCTTTCTTTCATAATCGAAATCGACGCCCGCACGAAGGAATTCTTCCACAAGCATAGGAACATCGAACTTGAGTACATTGAAACCCGACAGGTCAACACCCTCAAGAAACCTTGCGTATTCTTTAGCCACTTCTTTGAAAGTGGGCTTATCTTTCACATCATCATCATAAATGCCATGGATGACAGATGTTTCCAAAGGTATAGGTATAGTGGGATTGATGAGCGATACTTTTCGATGGATTTCTCCATTCGGCATCATTTTAATCATAGCGATTTCAATGATACGATCGTGCGCTATATTTATGCCGGTGGTTTCAAGATCAAAAAAGCAGATCGGATTCTTCAGATGAAGTTGCATGTAGTATTATGTTCAAACTTTTAGCTTGGGCGCTAATTCATTTATTTTAATTCCGCCAAAATTACCAGAACTCATCATTAAAAGGTTTCTGTTTTTCCAGGACTGATCCAACAAAAAGTTTTCAAGTTTATCCGCTTCGGTGAAAACGCGAAGTGAAGGTAAACCAAAAGCTTTTTTTACATCGGACTCTGAAAGCGGTTCAAGATTTTTGTCACTTACTTTCTTCGGATCAAAGAAGACAACGGCTTGCTGAGCATACTTTAAAGTGTCTTTATATTGAGGCAAGAATTTTTTGTTCAGACTGCTATAGGTATGAAGTTCAAGTATCGCCACAAGTTCATGATGAGGTCCAAATTCTTTCATGGCTTTTACAGTAGCCTTTACTTTGGATGGCGCATGGGCAAAATCTTTAAAAACGTTTAATGAATTGCTGCTAAAAACTTTTTCAAGCCTGCCGGTAGCGCCTTCAAAGCTTGTGATGGCTTCATAAAATTCTTCGTTTGTAATACCCAGTTTCTTAACCACTTCCTTAGCGGCGCTTATGTTCAACAAGTTATGCGTTCCAAATATTTTAATGGGATATCGATCCTTTCCACTTGTCAGATAAAATTGATCACCTTCCTGTGCGTGCGGGTGCATTTTGTATGAGATGCTCTGTACGTCCGCGTGTTCTCTCTTTCCAATGATTACCGCCATGGAATCTTGCTCGCAGTAAATTAATATTCCGCTTTTCGGAGTTTGATCACTGAAAACATCAAACTGTTTTACGTATTCTTCATCGGTGGGAAAGACATTGGCATGATCCCATGCTATGCCGCTGATCACTCCGATGTGGTGCCTGTACTTTAAAAACTTAGGTACAGGATCAATAGCAGATGAAAGATATTCATCGCCCTCGATTATAATGACCGGCGCATCAGATAACTTAACTGTGTTATCAATACCTTTTACTTTAGCGCCAATCACATAATCAAATTTTCGCCTGGAAAAATTCAACACATGAATGATAATAGCTGTAATGGTGGTTTTGCCATGACTTCCGGCAATTACAATTCTCTGCTTATCCTGGGATTGGTTATAAATATAGTCTGGAAATGAAAAGACGGTTAGTCCCAGTTGCTGCGCCTTAAGTAACTCAGGATTATCTGCCCTGGCATGCATCCCCAGAATAATGGTATTGATTGACGAATCAATTTTATCGGGAAACCATCCATCTTGCTCTGGCAAAAGACCATTATTCGCCAGTACTGAACGGGAAGGTTCAAATATTTCGTCGTCGGAGCCGGTAACCTGATGACCTGCTTTTTTAAGAGCGATCGCCAAATTGTGCATCACACTGCCCCCGATGGCTATGAAATGTATCCTTTGCGCTTTTCCTGGCATGCGATATTAAGAGTTACGGGCCCTAAAGTAAATGAAAATGTAGCTAATAGTCCAAAATCATTTGGCAATGAGAAATGTTTGACCGATTAAAAGCAACTTATAGCATTGACCACACTTTCTTTCAAAAAGTAAAGTTCAGTTAAGATATTTTTTATAAATGCAAATTATTTAATCACATCCTTCGTTTACCTTGAAGAATTCTTTTTAGTTATGCATGTGTTTAAGGCAATTGTTTTAAAAAACTTTTTTGAGATTTAAAAGAAAGGGTGTCCAAATAGTTTGAAGAATAATTATTAACAATTTAATGTGTTTATTTTTTGTGAATAAGTTGTGGAAGCAACGTGACAAGGCGTGTTCTGCTTTTTATAGGTTTGTTGCCCTTAAATCAACAACGAACACACGTACAACAACCACTGTATGGAGCAGAGCAGATCAACGCCCTTGAGGCTAAGTAGCCGGCCCGGTAAACTTCTTCCGAGAGATATCTCTGAAAGTCTGGGCAAGTTGCCGCCTCAAGCGCTTGATCTTGAGGAGGCTGTGCTTGGTGCACTCATGCTTGAGAAAAATGCGCTTACGCAGGTAATCGAATTTCTGAAGCCTGAACATTTTTACGCTGACGATCACAAAGAGATCTACACAGCGATCGTTGAATTGTTCAAAGCCTCTGAGCCGGTTGATATGCGGACCGTGGTTAATCAGCTCCGGAAGATCGGGAAGATTGAAGTGGTTGGCGGTGCTTATAAAATTGCAGAACTGACTTCAAAGGTAAGTTCCGCAGCCAACATAGAATATCACTCCCGCGTCATTATTGAGATGGCCATTAAGAGAGATCTCATTCAGATCGCTTCTCAGATACATCATGATGCGTATGAAGACACAACGGATGTCTTCGAACTACTTGACAAGACTGAGCAATCCATCTTCCAAATTTCTGATTCCAACTTACGGAAGAACTACGACAACATGAAGAACCTGATGTACCGTGCCATTCAGGAACTTCAAAAGTTAAAAGAACATAAAGATGGTCTTACAGGTGTACCCAGTGGTTTCACTGCACTTGATCGCATGACCTCGGGTTGGCAACGTTCTGATCTTGTTATTATCGCTGCAAGGCCCGGGATGGGAAAAACTGCTTTTGTAGTCTCCGCTTTGCGCAATGCTTCTGTCGATTTCAATATACCGGTTGCAATTTTCTCTTTGGAAATGGCGTCGGTTCAGTTGGTAAACCGTATGATCTCAGCTGAGGCAGAACTAGAAGGGGAGAAAATTAAAAAAGGAAACCTTGCTGAGTTTGAATGGAAACAATTAGTTCACAAAACGAACAAACTTTCCAGCGCACCAATCTTCATTGATGATACACCTGCTCTTTCCATTCTAGAACTTCGTGCTAAATGCAGAAGGCTAAAAGCTGAGCATAATATTCAACTCATCGTCATTGACTATCTACAGTTGATGCGTGGTGAGCAAGGCGGTAACCGTGAACAGGAAATTGCTTCCATCTCCCGTGCTTTGAAAGGCATTGCTAAAGAACTTAATGTACCGGTATTAGCGCTTTCACAATTGAGTCGGGGTGTTGAAACACGCGGTGGCGATAAGCGTCCACAATTATCTGACTTGCGTGAATCGGGCTCCATCGAACAGGATGCCGATATCGTTATGTTCCTGTATCGCCCCGAATACTACAAGATCACAGTTGACGAAGATGGTATGCCTACGCAAGGTATGGGTGAAGTTATCATTGCCAAGCACAGAAACGGATCTACCGGAAGTGTTAAACTGAAATTCATTGGCAAGTACACCAAGTTTGCTGACTTTGACGAACCAGCATCTTCGGATAATCCATTCAGTGGTATGATTAAACTGGGCAGTCGTATGAATACACCGCCACCTCCTGATTCGTCTAACGAACCGCCACCATCCTTCAGAGGGGATGAGGAAACACCGTTCTAGGTACGAAGTACGAAGTTGCTTAGCGATTAATTTTCTCAGCCTTCTATTATTGCAATGCTTTCGAACTACCGGACTTTCCGACTTTCTAACGTCCTACTTTCTGCTTTCCGCTTTTTGCTTTCCGCTTCTTTCACTATCTTAATCAATAATTTTTTAAGCTTATGAAAGCCCTCGTACTCTCCAGCCCGGGAAAAATTGAAATCAGAGACATGCCTAAGCCAATCGTTGGACCGGGGCAGGTTCTTGTTAAAATTAAGTCTGCTACATTAAACCGGCGCGATCAATGGATACGTGAAGGAAAATATCCGGAGATTAAATTCGGTGTGATCCTTGGCTCTGATGGCTGTGGCATAGTGGAAGAAGTTTTTGATGAAGTCAATCAGCCCTGGGTAGGACAGGAGGTGGTTATTAATCCGAATAATGATTGGGGTGAAAATCCTGAAGTTCAGTCGGGGCGCTATTCGATTTTAGGAATGCCTACCCATGGTACTTTTGCAGAATACATTGCTGTGAATGCAGATCGCATTCAACACAAACCAACTCATCTCGATCATCGTCAGGCCGCGGCGTTACCGTTAGGTGGGTTAACTTCTTATCGTGCACTGTTCAGAAAGGGAGGATTGCGTGAAGGGCAGAATGTGCTCATCTCAGGATTTGGCGGAGGCGTGGCGCAATTGGCGTTTCTCTTTGCTCTTGCAGCGGGTGCGAATGTTTATGTGAATACAAGTAGCCAGGAAAAACTGGAGAAAGCAATTAAGCTCGGCGCTAAAGGAGGCTACAATTACAAAAAGGAAAATACTTTTCGCGATCTGTGGAGAACAAAAGGAGGATTCGATCTTATTCTTGACAGCGCCGGCGGAGACAGCATCAACGCATTTATTAAAATACTTAAACCATCCGGCAAGCTTGTTTTCTATGGCGCTTCTACCGGCCTGCCTACTGGATTAGATCTTTATCGCATGTTTTGGAAGCAGCTTTCCCTTCAGGGTTCTACCATGGGCAATGATGAAGAATTTGTTCACATGCTTCAATTTGTAAGCAAGCATAAGATCCTTCCACTCGTAGATTCTATCCGGCCATTTGAAAAAATCATCACCGCGTTTGATGACATCGGTGGAACAAAGAGGGTGGGGAAGATCGTCGTAGAGATTGGGTAGATTCCCGTTCCAAATTATTCCGGGAAATACTTACTTACGGTTTGCTAAAAAAAGATAATGTCTTAAAAAATTTTAATTCTATCATTTAAAATCAGGTTCTCAAGAAGTTTTGCACAGATTGAAATATCGCAGAAAAAGTTGCGGATAAATCTTCAGCGCAAATCTGCGTTCATCGATCTGCGAATTCTGCGGGAAAGAGTGGGAGACAACTGCTTAAAGTAAAACCATCCTCAAACAAAAATCTCGTCAGCCGAGTAATGATCTCAATAATATTGATGATTCAACGGCAACTTATTAATCGTTTAGTGATTTAGTGCTACTTAGTTCATTCAAAAATCTATGATACAAACGAAAAAATGGCAGTAAGCAAATGGCAATAGGCAATTTTGCCTACTTTTCAACATTCCGCCTTCAATCTATTTTATTTTTTATTTCATGAATGGGTATAGGAAGCTCCACGCCGATTTCTTTCAGCTCTCTGTAAATCTGGATATTGATCTCACAACGTGTTTTAAAAATATCTGAAACAAGCCAGTAGTATATTTTAAACTGCAAGCTTTGGTCGAGTTGGCCTTCGAAGAGAACAAACGGTTCAGGGGTAGTCAATATGTTAGCGTGTTGTCGCATAACACGGTTTAGAATTTCAATAACATTTTCAGGATTGGCTTTTACAGAAGTTCGAACAACAATATGTTCTCTTCTTTCGCGGTGCGAAAGCGTCCAGTTGGATAGTTTGCTGTTGATCAGATTTGAATTTGGAATGATCACTTCAGCACCATCGAAGGTTTGTATTTTTGAAGCACGTATACCGATCTCTTTCACTTCTCCTTCAATCTGTTCCGACTCCACCGTATCGCCCACAATGATGGGCCGTTCGAAAATCAAAATCAGGCCTGCTATAAAATTGGCAACAAGATGTTGAAGACCAAAACCTATTCCAACGCCCAGTCCACCCGCCAGTATGCTTATTTTGGTTAAATCAAAACCTGTATAGGCTATTGCTAATATAAATCCCAGGAAGATAATTATATAACGAACAATCACACCAATGGCCATTGGAACGCCTCGCCGAAGATTAGTCCTTGATAGAATTTCATCCGTGAGCAATACCCGTAGTATTGCGCTGATCAACCAGGAAACAAAAATGATGGAAAAGAATTCCAAAACATCGCCTACAGTAATGTTGAATTCACCAAACTGGCCACCGAAATTCCATATCTGTTGCCAGGCCGTCTTGAAGAGGGTAGTAAGTGAAAAAGAGGCAAGAAATGTGATAAAGATTAAATAGAATGAACCTAGCTTAATTATTTTAAAGATAAGGTAGTAATAGTCTTTTGCCAGGTGTGAATATTTTACAAAGGTAGAATGTTGCATCATTTGAAATAAATCCTGAAAGATTATAGAGCAAATTATTATTACCGGTCCCAAATAGATAAAATTTATAGAACCGTTTGTAAGCGCAAGGGCAAGTCTTGTATATCCTGCAAGTTGAAGAACAATAGAGATCATTGTCAAAATCATTAATACAGGGAGTAAGGTTCGGATGAAGAAATCATTCAGTCTGGGAAACTGGGATTTAAGCAGCTTCCTGTTTTTATAAAGTACAAATAACAGTAACGATGCAGCTATTGTGTTTGTCAGGTCGATATAGCTTCTGACACCGGTGTTGATAAGAAACAAACCTTCCAAAAATGTAATCCAATATAAAATGATAAATGAAATGGTTACAACCTTGATGATACCGCTGCTTCTCCTTACACCAAACACAATTAATGGAAAAGTAAAGAGCAACAATAAAAGTTCCGTCAGGAGCGGAGGCCGATTGGTTAGTATCAATAGTGAAAACAGCAGCGTAACAGTATAAGCACTTGTAAAGAGGAATTGTGATGAAATATTGTTTTGGCTGAACTGATTATTCTGCTTTCCGTCTTCCGTGAGAGAACGTTTGTAATTTTTTGTGAGAAGGATTAGAAAAGCAATACCCATTGCAAGAATAAAAATTAATTTCCCAATGGATATTTCCATGTATTCAATGATATCCTGCGATGCAAACTGAAAGGATTTAGTAACGGGTGCATCAAAGTGGGTGGCTGACCTACGCCAAAGCAATGGTTCATCCTGCTGGAAGAACGTTACAAAGTCCTGATTCCTCAGGGGCTCAAGTCTCTCCAGGTAATGATCAATCTCCGCCCGGGCGAGTGCAATTCTCTCCTGAAATTTCAAATAGGTTTTAATTTTCTTTTGAAGGCTGTCTTCAGCCAGGCTAAGATTCGTGACTAACTCTGAAATGGGTTTGTCCAGAAAGGTGCCTATGCTGTCTTTAACGATTTTAATTTTATTCTTTTCCCATTCAAATCGTAAAGCTCGGATGTCGCGAAGTCCTTTTTCGTTGTTTTCAGTTGCCCTGGAAATCCTGCCGCTTAAATCAAGCCAGTCATCATTGATTCGAATCCACTTAACATTCAGGTTTTCAATGAGCCACGGACGGGAATAGGATTGAAGAAAAAAATCTGATTGTTCTTTAACCTTTTTAAACGCGGACTCCAGGTTGGTGATCGATTCCCTGAATGATTTAATTTGCTGTGTGTCCAATGTTTGCTCGTGAAGCCTCCTGATTTTCTCGTTATCCGTTCCAATTTGTTCCAGCAGATCGGATAAATTAATGATGGAATTGCTGGAATCCGGATAAACCTCCTGGCTATGATTTTGCGCATAAGCAATGCTTTGTGTCAAAAAGGCGAAAGCCACAAAAAAACGTTTCATTCGGATTAACTTATAGTGAGATGAGACCATCCTTGAATTTGTCAGAATTTCGTAAACCAAAAGTAATTTTACAAGATATACATTATAAATAGGTTTATCGGAAGAAAATTCCTTTTGTCTTTATTCTCAAAATCATTCATCTTTTTCGTTAAGAGAAACATAAACACAGGCTCAAATTATCAACGTGTTGTTCATCGGCTCACTCTACTAACCGGCTACTTGAAAATGATGTTAGCTCCATAGAAAATTACGAATCGTCCTGCAAACGAGGTAGCAACAGGGAATACATTATTAAGATAATTTGTGTTGTAAGGCGGGTGGCTAATCCCGAAAAGATTAAAAGGTAACTTAATAACCAATATCAAATTCTCGCCTGGTAGGTATACAATTCAAAGTACCTTCCTTTCTTCTCAATGAGTTCATCGTGACGGCCGCGTTCAGCTATTTTCCCCTGTTCAATAACAAGAATCTGGTCTGCCTGGCGAATAGTACTTAAGCGGTGAGCGATTACAAATGTGGTTCTTCCTTTCATTAACTCACGTAAGCTTTGCTGAATCAACATTTCACTTTCGGTATCAAGATTTGAAGTAGCTTCATCCAGGATGAGTATTCTTGGATTAGCCAGGATAGCACGTGCAATGGCAACGCGCTGTCTTTGACCGCCGGAAAGTTTTACCCCCCGTTCGCCAATGACAGTGTCAAGGCCTTTTTCAAAACGATCTGTAAATTCATGAACGTGTGCTGCCGTTACAGCGTTCATGAGTTCCTCTTTCGTAGCGCCTGGTCTCGGAAATAAAATGTTTTCACGAATGGTGCCTTCAAATAAAAATTCATCTTGCAACACAACACCAAGTTTACCTCTGTACGAAGAAAGTGAAATGGTGGAGAGATCAATTCCATCCACTGTTACTTTGCCGCTATCGGGATTTAGAAATGAAGCGACTAATCCTGCAATGGTGGTCTTGCCTGAGCCAGATGTTCCGACCAATGCTGTAACACTTCCTGCGGGTGCTTTGAAATTAATATCATTAAGTACTTGCTTACCTTCTTCATAAGAAAAGGAAACATGATCAAAAATAATATCGCCTTTAATGGACTTAACATTAATTGTTCTGATCAGTCCATCATCTTCCGGATCTGTGTTCATAATTTCTTCCGTGCGATCAAGTCCTGCAAATGCTTCGGTAAGCTGACTTCCGATATTGCTCATCTGCACGATGGGAGCAATGGTAAATCCCAGGTAGATAGTGAATGAAATAAATTCTCCAATGGTAAGATGATCTTGTATGATTAATTTTCCACCAATACCCATTATGCTTGCGCTGGCTAATCCCAATAACAATGTGGCTGAGCTGGTAACAAGGCTTGTTGATGTTAAGCTCTTTTTAACGTTTTGAAAGAGTTTGTCCACACCACCTTCAAAAGTTTTTATCTCCTGATCTTCCGCGTTAAATCCTTTGATGACGCGAATGCCGTTCAGTGTTTCGGTTAATCTACCGGTCACTTCTGCATTTAACACACCGCGTTCTCTGAAGATGGGTCGTATGTAAGCAAAAGCTTTTAATGAAATGAAACCAAAGATTGCAACAGGAACAAGTACATACAACGTCATCATCGGACTGATCCTGATAAGGATGAATAAGCAAATTGCTGAGCTTAACAATCCACCGATCAGTTGGACTAATCCTGTTCCCACAAGATTACGAACGCCTTCCACATCGGTCATGATCCTGGAAACCAATGCACCGGACTTATTATTATCGAAGAAGCGAAGCGGTAATCGAAGAATTTGCTTTTGCACTTTAGCGCGTAAAACTGAAATAAGATGTTGTGCCTGGACACTGAGAATTCGTGTCAATAAGAATGATGTGGCTGCCTGGAGTAAGATGGCACCTACTACCGCCATCAACAGCCACTTTAACATTTCAAGGTCCTTATTAAGGATTACATCATCAATCAAATATTTACTGGCGCCCGGCAGCACCAAACTTGCCAGGCTGTTTATTACAATAAGAACAAGACCAATAGAAATGATCCCTCTTCGTGGCCATATAATGGTTTTAAAAACATGACCTATGGTTACTTTGGATTTTTTAGACATAAGGAGGCTTCCAGTTTAAGAGGGACGTGAAGGTGAAGTTTTTATTGCACCTCAGAAAACCACCTGCTTGGCAGGTGGTAATGTTCTGATGGCT
>CAZFRM010000011.1:156464-158038 GCA_964521255.1 uncultured Roseivirgaceae bacterium | reverse complement strand
TTATATAAAGCTAAAAAAACAAATGGTGGGTAGAAAAGATATGGGTATAGACAAGAGCCCCTAAAGGGGAAACAGCGCGCAGGAATGCCCCTTTAGGGGTTAGGGGCTGCGTAGGAGACATGAAACTTTATTGTTAACACGACACTAACCGGGAGGTCATTAATGGAGCATCCTGTAATACGCTGACCCTATGCTTCGCTCCAATTTCTTGTTAGTCAATCCACGTTATTAAGTTAAGTCCCTTAACCTGTCCCGATTATTTTGAGTGAGGTCGGGTAAGGCCAATAAACCTTAACCTAATGATATGTATCCGATAGCCAATGCTAAGGATGCATTTCAAATTGTCGCTGTTGAGAATATTTCGTCCCATATACGGCAATGTCATTAAGTTAAGCGCACCACACGCCCTCTAACTCCCTAAAGGGAGAACCACAGCGCGCTGACTCTTTAGGGATACAGGGCGTGCGAGGGCTGTATTCCTCTTAACTTAATATGATGGTGCGACAATTTGAAATGCGCTCAATGCTAATTGGAAAATCCAGGATAGTGATTAATTTAAACATTCAAATAAGGGACAGTTAATGGTTTAAATAAATTCTATGAACAAGTTCTTTCTGTTACTACAATTACTCCTGATAGCATCAGCATGCTCCGCTCAACAAAAGCCAACACGTTTGATCATCAGAGGAGATGATATGGGGTACGCGCATGCTGGCAACGAAGCGATCATTAAAGCTTACAGGGAAGGCATCGAAACTTCAATTGAGGTGATTGTACCTTCACCCTGGTTTCCGGAAGCGGTAAAGATGCTTGCTGAAAATCCTAATGTTGATGTGGGCATTCACCTCGCCATTACCAGCGAATGGGATAATGTAAAATGGAGACCACTTACAGATTGCAAAAGTATCACGGATCCTGATGGATATTTTTATCCGATGATATGGCCGAATAAAAATTATCCCGGACTCGCCATCAAAGAGAACAAATGGAAACTTGCTGATGTAGAAAAGGAATTTCGTGCGCAGATTGAAATGGCATTAAAAAAAATTCCACGCATCAGTCATATCTCAGCTCACATGGGTTGTACGAACCTCAACGATTCAGTAAGCGTAATGGTGAAGCGGCTCACCAAAGAATACAACCTTGATATTGATCCTGCGGAGTATGGAGTAACAAGCATCGGCTACAATGGACCACATAAAACCCTCCAGGAAAAAACCGATAGCTTCATAAAAATGCTTGACTCCCTTGAGCCTGGAAAAACGTATCTCTTTGTTGATCATCCTGGATTAGATTCACCTGAACTGCGTTCCATACATCACATCGGCTATGAAGATGTTGCCGTTGATCGTCAGGGTGTAACATCTTTGTGGACAGATCCTAAAATAAAGGAGTTGATTAAAAAGAAAGGGATACAGTTGATATCGTATAAGGATTTGAAGGGAAAATAATTTTCAAACACGCTCCGTAGGAGCATCCTATTTATTGCTATTGAATTCGGTACGAATGTACAATTCCATTAGGAGCCTCCTAAAAAGCTCCACAATACGGGAGGCTCCTACGGAGCCAGATTC
>CAZFRM010000011.1:0-156364 GCA_964521255.1 uncultured Roseivirgaceae bacterium | reverse complement strand
TATCATACAAAGATTTAAGAGGCAACTAAATTCGACTGCTCCGTAGGAGCATCCTATTTATAGCTATTGAATTCGGTATTGATGTACGACTCCGTTAGGAGCCTCCTAAAAAGCTCCACAATACGGGAGGCTCCTACGGAGCCAGATTCCACATGACGCAACATCTCTATAGACAGGAAACTCCTACGGAGTTAAGCAGCCTTCGTTCCATCACATCGGTTATGAAGTGAAAATGGCGCCGTTGATCGTCATGGGTAATGTCATTATGGACGGATTCTAAAAAAAGTAGTTAATTAAAAGGAAAGGACACAATTGATATCATACAAAGATTTAAGAGGCAACTAAATTCGACTGCTCCGTAGGAGCATCCTGTTTATAGCTATTGAATTCGGTACGGGTGTACGGCTCCGTTAGGAGCCTCCTAAAAATCGGCTATGAAGATATTGCCTTTAATCGCCACGGAGTAACATCGTTGAGCAAGGATCCTAAAATAAAGGAACTGAATTAAAAGAAGGGAATACAATTTGATCTCGTATAAAGATTTAATTACGAAATGATCCGCATCTGAATATTTCAAAAATTGAAATATTATTTTTAGTTTTGAAACTAATCCCGTTAGGTGGTAGTTATATCCAAGACAATATTGGTAGAATTCGGAAAAGAGCATGCAGATGCTATCGATTCAATGAACCATTGGTGGAAAACTGTTCAAGCTAAAGACTGGAAGTCTTTAAATGATATAAAAAAGGATTTTGGTTCTGTAGATTATGTAGGAAACGACCGCTATGTGTTTAACATTAAGGGAAACAGATATAGATTGGTTGCCATGATTTTCTTCAACATAAGGACGGTTTTCATTCGTTATATAGGCACACATAAAGATTATAATAAGATTGATTGTAATACAATTTAAATATGATTACCAGGGTTAGAACAGAAAAAGACTATAAAGTTGTATTGAGCACCATTGAAAGCTTACTCACCGTTGCAACAAAGAAGGGTGGTTTTCATAAATTATCTAAAGATGAGTCTTCTATGCTGGCAAAGCTCTCTAAGCTTGCAGAAAATTATGAAGATCAGGAATTGAAGCTCATGCCTGTCAAACCTAAAACTTTACAGGAAGCTGTAGAATTTAAAAGAGCGGAGCAAAAACTAACGCAAGCTAAACTTGCAAAGAAACTGGGCATAGGAGCGCCCAAGCTTTCACAGATTTTGTCTGGCAAACGTGAACCAGATATCGTATTTCTTAAAGCTGTCCATAAAAAACTGGATATTGATGCCGAATTTATATTGAGACATATCTAATAAATACCTTGCTGATTTCAAGGAATTCAATTAAACAAAATCTCATCCACAAAAAGGCATCCCTTCTAAGAATGGTATTCGTATATTGAAGGGAAGTTACCTTTATGCTCCGTAGGAGCATCCTGTTTATAGCTATTGAATTCGGTACGTATGTACGGCTCCGTTAGGAGCCACCTAAAAAACTCCTCAAATACAGGAGGCTCCTACGGAGCCAGATTCCACATGACTCAACATCTCTATAGACAGGAAACTCCTACGGAGTTGAGCAGCCTTCGCTCTATACATATCGGCTATGAAGATGTTGCCTTTGAGGGTAACATCTTTGTGGACTGATCCAAAAAAAAAGGCCCATTAAGAAGAGAGGGATACAATTGATCTCGTATAAAGATTTGAGAGGCAACTGAATTCGACTGCTCCGTAGGAGCATCCTGTTTATAGCTATTGATTCGATACAGATGTACGGCTCCGTTAGGAGCCTCCTAAAAATTCCACAATACAGGAACCAGATTCGCGATGACCAACATCTCTATAAACAGGAAATTCCTATGGAGTTAAAAGTTTAATAATGTTCCAACGATATTTATTCTTAAGCTAATTAAACAAAATCTCATCCACAAAAAGCCATCCCTTCTCCCCTTTGTTAGAATGCCATGACGGCAATTTTGATACGGGCTCGGCAAGAATTCTCATATAGGTAATTTGCTGTTGCCTGAATGTGCTTGTAAGGCCACGTTGCATATCTACATATCCCTTCGGTTGATCAGGTTGAATACTGCTGAGTAAGGTCATATTATTTTTATCTTTCCCTCCCCATATTTGTATTCTGCTTGCCGGAAAAATAAATGCCCCTACATTACAGTTTGTACTCAACGTGACACTTTGTAACGAGACAGGTTCTTTAAATTCTATTATGGTTTCCATCGGGTCTTTTCGGTAGCCCAACCAACCTTCACGACTACCATAACTCACGTCACCGCTTTCGCCATCCATGAGTGTCTCTGCTCCTTTAGCAAAATATTTTTTCTCAGGAAATGTAAGCATGATTATGCTATCCGGTCTGTACGATGCTTTGTAAAAGGTTGCACTTGTTATTTCACTACTACGCCATCCGTCTTTATAAGCTTTCGTCATTACAGAAGTAATAGATGAAGATGTTGGGATAGGCTTTTCATAAACCGGAGAATTAATACTATCCGGTTCACTTCCATCTAATGTATACCGGACAATAGCTCCTTTAACGGGATGCCTGATGGTAATTAAAAAATCTGAAGTGTATATTTTCTTATCATTATCAATGCGCGCCGGCGGAAGGCGAAGCATTTTAGAATGATCAGGAACAAAACCGGTTTCAATGAAAACATTCTTTAGATTACTTTGTAAATCTTTTATTTCATTCTGACTTAATGATGTATTCCAGATGTAAAGCCTCTTTAGTTTGCCAAGATTAGATAGGGAGGTCAAATTTTCTTGTCTCACTTTTGTAGACGATAACGAAAGGTACTCCAGGTGTTTTAGTGAATTCAATGCAGAGAGGCCAATACCTGTTATCTCCGTGAAATTAAGATTAAGGCGTCTCAGGTTTTCAAATTGGCTGATGATCTTAATATCCTCATCTGTCACGGGCATCTTGGTCAGATCAAGACTTACAATTTGTTTGCTGACAGGCGAAAGTTCATCAAGCTGTTTGCTGCTGTATCCGGCTGCGTTATAAATATTCACGAACAAGGCCGGTGAATGGATAGCTATGGGTTCAACCACACGATAAGCCGTATTAAGATTACGAATTGTTTTTTCGTCAGCAGCAGTAAAAGTATAAACTTCTTCCTCATCAACCGGTTGAATACGCCGCTCTAACAAAGTGCGCAATGTATCGCCGGCAGGTAAGTCAATAACTTTCTTCCTGAAGTCGACACCGGACTTAATCCAGTACGTTAAAATCTCTTCTTCAGATTCCGTAAGTTGTGCTTTGTTTTTTGGAGGCATGTGTTTCTTATCCTCCAACGGTAAATGTATCCGCTTCATTAAAAGACTTTCTAAAGGCTTCCCTTCTTCAAATAGCTTTCCCTCCTTACCTCCTTTTACAATTCCTTCTTCGCTGGTAAGTATAAGATTTCCTTTTGCTTTTGAGGGATTGTGACAGGAAGCGCATTTTTCGTTGATGATAGAAGCAACAACATGATCATAAATTAATGCTTCATCAAACGGAACAACCTTGTCGGTACCCACTTCATGGAACGGGGCAAACAGAAAATCTTCTCCATGCGTAAGCTGAGCGCCAAAATGACCTGCAAGTAAAAGGCTGAGTGTAATAAGGCCAGCGCTGATCTTTCCGAGCGTAATATGATAATGTCCACTCACCAGATAATACCATCCTGTTGCCAAAACTCCCGCCAGAACTCCCAACCACTTATGCAACTGCATGATGTCTCCTGTATATCCACCTTCCAGGGAAAGAAACAAACCCATTACGATTGTTAAAGATGCTGTCAGCGCGCCAAGCAGGATGAACTTTTTAACAAGCTCTTCATTTACTAATTCTTTATTATACAAATGATAGAAATACAAAACAGCAGCAAGCAACAATACCACGATAGGAAAATGCAAAAACATGGGATGCATTCGGCCAAAAACCTGTAGCCATGAGGGTAGTACCAACTGGTGTTCAAAGACCAGCAAAAAAATAATCAGCACATTGAGACAGAACAATATATGTTCTGCTACACTTACAACCTTCCTCATGCAATCACCATCTTGACAAAATATTTTGGAGAGCCTTTATCAAATCTATACGCGCTTGAACTTATAAGGATAAACTTTTCCAGACGCCCATTGCGCTACATAGAGATTATCATCTTTGTCCACGCAAACATCGTGGGGATGAATGAATATCTTTTCGGCTTGCGCCATAGGCTGAAGCTTTCCGCTTGTATCATAAACAGGTGCAGTTCCTCCGATATTTGAAACGACTTTGTTTTGCTTGTCAAGAATAGTTACAAAGCCGGTCTTTTCAGCGCCCAGATCAGGTGACCGAAGAACAGCCGCATACAAATAATCGCCTTTGATAACTGGTCTGCAAACACAGGCACCGGGAAGATGAATCACTTCGATCAGTTTTCCATCCATTGAAAATCGTTTAAAGCAATTCCGGGTTCTGTCGGTTACTAACAAGGTAGGTGCACCCTGTCGCATGTCGATACATATACCATGAGCGTTATCAAGTTTTTCATCACCATCTCCCCTTCCGCCAAAGTAACGCATCAGGTTTCCTTTGGAATCGTAATGCAAAATGTATTGTGACCCGTAACCATCGGCAATATAAAAGTCGCCTTCTTTCGTGACTGCTACTTCTGTAGGCACGAATGTTTCATTGGTTGGATAAAGGTTATC
This sequence comes from uncultured Roseivirgaceae bacterium, assembly GCA_964521255.1. GTDB lineage: Bacteria > Bacteroidota > Bacteroidia > Cytophagales > Cyclobacteriaceae > ZC4RG29. Next base: position 151,672 of record CAZFRM010000011.1, on the reverse strand, counting down.
GTCTTTCGGCGCATCAATGGTCAATAATATCTCACCCGTTAAAGAAGTTTTATACACCTGGTGCTTTTCCGTATCAGTGATAAAAAGCGTATCGCCTGCCAACGTTAAACCGTGGGCACCAGGAAATGTAGTTCCCCATGTAGTGAGAAGTTTTCCGGATGTATTGAAGATTAAAACGTTATTCTTTGTCTCGTTAGTCAGGAGAAAAATTCTGCCTTTGGCATCCTGCACCATCTCATGACAATCATTTACAGGGTTCTTCAATGGATCGGCTTTGCTCCATTGCTTGTCTAACGTGTATTGCATTTTGTTATGACCATACACGGGACCTTTATCCTTTGCATAAAGATCCTTGGTAACGTAGAGGCCGGCTGTCAATAGCCCGGTGCTCTTAATAAAAGTTCTTCTTTTCATTTCCTGAATCAATCAAGCCAATACACTTCTCACTACATTACCCGACACATCGGTGAGTCGATACCTGCGCCCCAAATGTTTAAAGGTTAGTTTTTCGTGATCCAATCCCATGAGGTGCAAAATAGTTGCCTGAAAATCGTGTACATGTACGGGATCTTTAACAATGTTATAACCGAACTCATCGGTTTCGCCATATACAAGTCCTGACTTAACCCCCGCTCCTGCCATCCACAAACTAAAGCAACGTGGATGATGATCGCGACCATAGTTATCAGCTTTGAAAGTACCCTGACAATAATTCGTTCTTCCAAATTCACCACCCCATATCACTAATGTTTCATCAAGTAGTCCGCGTTGTTTTAAATCCGTTATCAAAGCAGCAGAAGCCTGATCAACATCTTTCGCCTGGCCCTTCATCTCATTCGGTAAATTCCCGTGCTGATCCCAACCCTGATGATAAAGTTGTACAAACCGTACACCATTCTCTGAAAGTTTTCTTGCCAGCAAACAGTTTGCAGCAAATGTACCGGGTACTAAACACTCAGGTCCATACATTCGAATAATGTCATCCGGTTCTTTCGAAAGATCAGTGATCTCCGGTACCGCAGTTTGCATGCGGTACGCCATTTCATATTGCTGAACTTTTGTATTGATTTCAGGATCACCAAATTCCTGGTACGCCATGGCATTTAACTCACCAAGCTTATCAAGCATTTTCCGGCGATCGCTCATGTCCATCCCTTCTGGATTGTTGAGGTATAGCACAGGAGATTCTCCACTGCTGAATTGAACGCCCTGGTGAATAGAATCCAAAAATCCATTCGACCACAACTTAGCGTACACTCCTTGCCCGTTTCCTTTGCCGCGTGATAACAAAACACAAAAGGCCGGAAGATTTTTATTTTCGCTTCCAAGTCCGTAGCTCAGCCACGCACCCATACTTGGTCGATTACCTACTTGTGCTCCACTTTGAAAGAATGTCAATGCCGGATCGTGGTTGATCGCTTCAGTATGCATCGAGCGAATGATACAGAGATCATCTACAACACTTGCCGTATGTGGGAAGAGATCGCTTATCCAGGCACGCGCCTGCCCGTATTGTTTAAAATCGTAATACGAACCAACCAGTGGAAATGATTTTTGATTTGATGTCATTCCCGTAAGACGTTGCCCTTGTCGGATAGATTCAGGCAACTCCTTTCCCATCATCGTACGAAGAAGCGGCTTATAATCGAATGTCTCTAACTGTGAAGGTGCACCATTTTGAAAAAGATAGATTATTCTTTTTGCTTTTGGAGCAAAGTGTGGTAAGCCAGTAGGGAGTCCTTCAATTTCTTCTGAACTTCCGCTAAACAAATCAGGAATAAGTAATGAACCCAACGCCATACTTCCAATCCCCATGCTCAACCGCGAGAGAAATTTTCTACGATTGACATTCAAACCATGTTCTACTACTTCCTTGCTCATTGATCAGGATTTAACAGTTGTTTCTTCAAGATTATACAGTAGACTTACTGCCTGCATCATTGCAGCAAGTTGTACTTTATCTAAATTTTCCGGCAGCGGATATTCACCAACATTCAACAATGTTTTTGCTTTGTCCGCTGTCAGGGCAGACAATTGGTCTTGCCAATACTGTTTCACAACCGCCAGTTCTTCTTCCTGTGGCTTGCGGCAAACAATAAGCCTGAAAGCTTTTTCAAGTCTTTCGTCGTCGGATAATTTCTCCGTTAATAATTTCGCTGCAAGCACTCTTGATGCTTCCAGTACTTGTGGGTCGTTCATCATAACTAATGCCTGTAAAGGTGTGTTTGTTCTTAGTCTTTTTACCTCGCACTGATCCCGGTTGCTGGCATCAAAAACCATCATCGACGGAGGAGGTGCGGTAAGTTTTATGAAAGTGTACATGCCTCGTCTGTATAAACTTTCACCATGATCCTGCCTGTAGGTTGCTAATGCTCCTCTTCCGGAGGTTGCACTTTCCCAAATACCTTTGGGCTGATACGGTTTAACACTGGGGCCGCCAATTTTTTTAACAAGCAAACCGCTGCTCGCCAACACTACATCACGAATCAATTCAGCAGGAAGTCGATTACGTGGTGAATGCGAGAGATAAATATTTTCAGGATCACGTTTCAATTTCTTTTCAGTCACAACAGACGACTGCCGGTATGTTGCCGACATTACAAATTGTTTTACCAATCGTTTAATGTCCCATCCTTGTTCCATAAAATCAACAGCCAGCCAATCGAGCAATTCAGGATGTGTCGGTAATTCACCCTGCATTCCAAAATCTCCTGTTGTTTTTACAATACCTCTTCCAAAAAATTCCTGCCACAATTGGTTGACATACACCCGTGATGTGAGTGGATTATTTTTGCTGATGGTCCATTGCGCAAGTCCCAACCTGTTCTTTGGAAGTTTTTCATCAAAAGGTAAAACTGCTTTTGGTGTTGATGGGAATACTTCAGTTCCCGGTGCGTCGTAAACACCACGATTCAAAACAAATGTTCTCCGTAAGGTATCGCGTTCACCCATTACGGAAACCATGATAGTAGATGTATCACGTTTTTCTCTGTTAATAAAAGTGAGAATGTTTTCGATCTCTTCATCCTTTAAATAAAGAATGGGTGGCTTTGCAAGTTCAGAAAGGGTAATATCTCCTTCATATCCTTTTTCAAAAGTATTGTTAAAGAATGCGAAAAGTGAGAAATACTCTTTTTGCGCAACGGGATCATATTTATGATCGTGACACTTCGCGCATTCTACAGTTAGACCAAGCACTCCTTTTCCGAATGTATTTGTTTTGTCCGTTACATATTCAACGCGATACTCTTCTTCAATCACCCCACCCTCTTCTGTGAATTTGTGATTACGGTTAAACGCTGTTGCAAGAATTTGTTCTTTCGTGGCACTCGGCAACATATCACCCGCGAGTTGCCAGGTGAGAAATTTATCATAGGAAAGATTTTTATTGAAAGCATGGATCACCCAATCACGCCACGGCCACTGACCCCGAACGTTATCATCCTGATATCCGTACGAGTCAGCGTAACGTGCTACATCTAACCAGTGCAATGCCATCTTCTCTCCATAAGCAGGACTGGCCAGTAATTGATCTACAACTTTTTCATAGGCGTTTTCAGAATCATCGGCAAGAAATGCATCCATCATTTCTATTGTCGGTGGTAACCCCGTGAGATCAAGACTTGCTCTCTTCAGCAAGTGTTCTTTATCTGCTTCATCATTCGGCTCAAGTTTTTTATCCTCAAGTTTCTCAAGAATGAAATAATCAATTTCGTTGACGGTCCAATCCTCGTCATCTACTTCTGGAATTTCAGGAAGCTCCGGTGGTGTGAATGCCCAATGAGGTTCGTACTTCGCTCCTTGCTTAATCCATTTTTTTAAAATCTCAATTTCGCGATGCGTCAATCGAAGGTTTGATTCAACAGGAGGCATCAACATAGAACTGTCTTCTGCTACAATGCGCTGATATAATGCTGAATGTTTGGGATCTCCGGGAACAATAACAAAAGTTGATGAATCATCTTTCAGTGCCTTGTATGCGCTGTCGGCAATATCAAGGCGAAGGGAAGCTTCTCTTTTATTTATATCCGGACCGTGGCAGGCATAACATTTATCGGAGAGAATAGGACGAACATGAAAGTTGTAGCTAACTACTTTTGGAATTTCCTCATCATTACCTCTTTCACGACAAGAAGAAAAAAGCGCTATTACCAAAGCGCAAACAACCCACACTGAATCGAGCCACGGTTTTCTGATCATGACTCTAATTTAGGGTTATTGTCGATTTTGAACTACAAAATCGATTGAGATATACTTAAGGTGTAAAAATTCCAGAATTAACGGTTTTTTTTTGAGGTTACAGGAGTATAATGGCACTCAATAAAACAGTGTGTAATTTGAGTGTGCAACACGGCATATTGACTTTCATGCAGATATGCCTGCAATCAAAAAATTCCTTAATGCCATTCTGGTTTAAAAATCAATCAAACGCAGATACAATTGCTGTGATAGCATCGCTATGAACTTGTTGTCCTGTTGAACGGTTAAATAATCCCGAACCATTATCACCCGTATGGCCATTATCCCAGTAGAAGGGAATCATACCGTTAATTCTGGCGGCTTTGTTTACGTAATTGAGATAATGATTTCTTGCCTGAATATGATTTGCCAAAGCTGCTGCTGGTAATGAAGCACGCAGTGTTGCAGCATACTCTCCAAGAATTACCGGAATACCATTGTCCACGAATTTTTCTTTCACTATAGCAAACGTTTCATCAACCCATTCTTCTTGTCCCCATGTTGAGGTATTGGGACTGCCGGCAAAATCCTCACCCCATAAATATTTTGTACTTGCCTGGTCAAGTGTAAAGTCATAGGGATCATAAAAATGAACTTCCGCTATCAGACGATCAGTAACACCAGGTGCATCATCAGGCATGACCATATAATTGTTAGCGTGTGCGATATTTGTATTGTAAGCTTGTACGACCAGATTACGCGTTGCATTCCTTCCTCCCGTAGAGCGTACCGCATCTACAAAAGTTTGAATGTAAGACTGCTGTACAGCAATATGCTCGGCAGTAGGATTACCGTAGTCTGCATGTACTTCATTGGTACCCGCAAAAAGTAAATGCTCATCATAGCCGCGGAAATAGACGGCGATTTGTTCCCATAACGCTTTTTGTTTTTTGTTGACTTCCACCTGGTGCGAATAAAGCGGATGTTCTTCCAGCCAGCCGCCATCCCAGTGAATATTGATGATCGCATACATATCATTATCAACACAATAATCAACTACTTCCTTAACGCGGTTCAGCCATGAATCTTTGATGCGATAAGTTTCTGTGTCTTCGATATAACCGCTCCACGCACAAGGAATGCGAACCGCATTAAACCCTGCAGCTTTAACGGCATCAATTAATCCTTTTGTTGTTTTGGCATTTCCCCAAAGGGTTTCACTTGCCGTATATATGCCATTGTTCACACTCGTAGCTTCCAATGAATTACCCAGGTTCCAACCCACTTTCATTTGTTGCGCTAACGTCATGGCGTTACTACTCATGCCTGTGTTATCTGCGGGAATAGTTAAAAGACTTCCGGCTTGATTAATCGTTACAACCTGTGTAAGGCTTCCCAATGCAAAAGTGATGGTGCCCGACCTGTTGCCCAACGCGGCATTGTGGGCTATACTAAACTTAGGGCTACTGGCAGGACTTCCGGGAACAGATATGATCCACGCACCATTTATCGCGACGGTATACGTCCCGGAACTTTGTACCTCAATATTTATTTCTTCACCTTCCGCCTCAACATCAAACTCATTTTGTGAAACGGTAAGTATTACTGAGCCCTCCTGCGTAACCGTTATTTGTTCTGATAAATCACCGGCCGTTACGGTAATGATTGCCGTTCTTGTTGTAGTGGTTTCATTCTTTGATGCCGTAGCATCGACCTTTATTGTTCCTGCCTGTCCATTTGTTGGCGTTAGCGAACACCACGATTCAGAACTTGAAAGTTGCCACGCAATATTAGATTTTACATGAAACGATTTTGTCTCGCCATCTTTAGAGAATGCAAGCTGCTCTGTAGAGACAACCAACTCCGGAGCAGGCGCCGGATCATCTTTTGAACAGGAAGAAAAAAGAAGTGTCGTCAGGTATAAAATAAATGTACACGTGTGGCCAGGCTTTCTCATATGTAAAATTAAAAAACACAGGGAGCATTATTACTGCTCCCTGCATTTGATTTCAAATTAAGGTTCTACCAGGTAATGGAAAATCAGGACTTCATCCTTGCTGTCTCCGGCAGCAATAGAATTTGCAATGACACCAAGCCAGAGACCATTAGTATTGATGGTAGCGAGTGAAGATCCGCCATGGGAAACAAAATACCAATCGTTCGTGCTTCCGGTTATGGATTTAGGATTTGATGTATTGAGCCAGCTTGCCGGCGTTCCTGCATAGTCTATCAGTGGAATACTGATATTGAGCAACTTATTGTCAGAATCAATCACTACATCCCCCGTTGCCGAGAAAGGAGATCCGTCTTTGGTCTGCACCAGGTCTACTTTCAGGTTGTTGCCCTCCAGCCTGAACGTTAAGCTGGCGCTTTCAGCAACAGCTCTTGTAGCTTCCGTCCACACCCAGTCATTCGATACGTAATCTGTTCCGAATGTGCTCGCTGAAGTCCATCCTCCGGTGAAATCAGGTGGGAAGTTTACCCAATCCACAAACCAGTTAACATCAGGTTTAAAGGTTTTACCAGCCAACGCAGCTTTCCATGCAGCATCAGGATCGGCTGGTAATGTTCCCGCCGGTTCAAAACCGTAAACCATGTATTCATCTTTATCAACAGAACGCTGACCCAGCCAAAGTTTGGTAATGTTCCCGAAGGCATCTTTCTCGGCGCTTATAATTCTAAGCTTGTTTTCCGCAGTAGTAGCTAACGATACCCAACCTGAAATGGGGAAGGATATTGGCTGATCAAATATGATGTTGTTCTCGGCATCAAGCGTATAGCTTCCCTGAATTGGGTTGCCAGAACCATCTGTGAATTGATAGGCTCCGCTCGTTGAACTTACTTTATTAAACGTTAGCGAAACATTCGATATTAATGACGCATCGTATGGAGCCCATCCGGTTGCTGCATAATCTTCAGGCGTGGTCCAGTTGTTCAGAAAGTTGCCGCCTAATCCCGTCCAGTTATACGGCGTATTAAGTGACAACGCCCATTGTTTCGTCGTCGTTGTTGATGTGGTTAAATCAGCGTTAGCATCATCACTCACATAAGGAGGTTCAGGTTCTACCGCTTCGCCGGGAACCCAGTTATCAAAATAATCTTTGCTGATAAAATTATAAACCAGCAAACATGCGCCTTCACCCGACAATGCCGGATCACGAAGTACAGCCAATTGCATGAAATCTTCTGTCAGCGACATGATCTTGATGTTACCCCAATCTACTACAACACCATCGCGGCCAGAGTCATGCAACGGACTGGCATCATTCATACGCATAGTGTGATCATCTACGTTGATCATATAGGTACCTGTTTCAGTGCCTCTTCCTGAGATGGTCTTGTGGTCCACCGTTACGTGAGCGCCGTCTTTCAAATCAAAGGTCATGGAACCGAAATCAGCCGGGCTCATTAACCAGGAATTTCCTTTGAAGTCCGGGTTCCAATTCCAGCAATCACCGTTTTCCTTCATACAATCTCCCAACCATCCGTTATCAGTCCCATAAAAATACAAAGGCCCCAGAAAGTAACGACTCAGTGCGTCGGCATCCAGATCCATGTACCAGGTTTTTTCCTGACCAGCTCCACCGGAAAGAAGGGTCCACAACGGGTCTTCGATAAAACCGGCATAGACATCATCAATGGTAAACGTAACGGGCTCACCGTATACAACACCACCACGAGTTTCTACTCCAAATTTCACGGCATACGTTCCGGCAAAAGGAATTTTTAGCGTCACTCTTTTTTCCTGACTTCTTCCTTGTGGATGATCCCACAGCGGAGTGTATTTGCTATCCATCAAACTTGTTAAATAAACAATGTTTGGATTAGTCTGATCGTGCTCTATCTTATAGGCTATGCCTTCCACCAGTTCGCTGGAATTTACATCAACCACTCCCAGCGTATTTTCATCGGGAGAACAGGAGAATCCCATAACCATCAGGATCGCCGTAAATATTTTGAATATTGTTTTCATGACTTTTTTGTAGTTAAAGATTAATCCCAACCCTGATTTTGAATTAGTACTCCGTTTGACAGCGTTATTTGTGTGTTGGGGATTTGCATGAAGCCTTTTGTCTCGGTGATCTTAGATGCTTCAATAACAATCTCATCAGGAACAGTACCACTCAATACATCTTGTGTCTGAGCAATGGTTGATGCTGCTGTGTTCAATCCCTGGCGGAGTAAATCCCAATAACGAAGACCTTCAAATGCAAACTCGAATTTTCTTTCCTCCAATATGTTAGCCTGCGAAACGGGGCGTGTAGTTAAGCCCGCTCTTGTGCGCACTTCATCATAATAGGTTTGTGCATTAGCTGAACCTAACTCAGCAGCCATCAACAATACATCAGCATAGCGTATTACGACATAGTCCTGATCTTGTGATATCTGGAAGTCGTTTGAGCCACCGGTGTTGGAAGCACCATCGGGTAACGCAGTAGGCGTATATTTTTTATTGGAATAACCCGTGTATTCGCGCTGATCTTTTTGATCAAAGCCTGAAATGCCTTCACCTGCGATGTCAATAATAGACGCTGCTTTTCTCTTATCTGTATTTGAAAACTCAGCAACCAATCTTGGGTTTACGGTACACGCTCCCCAACCTTTTCCGTAAGGAGACCAGTTGGTATTACGCATACCCATCATCACCAACCAACGGTTACCATCAACGTTACCGTTGTAATCCTGTGTGCTATTAAACTTTTGCGCAAAAACAACTTCCCTGTTGCCTTCACCCGCATAGCCTGTACGATCTAATGTATTGTCTCCTGCATTGGGAACATAACTTGCGGCTGGCCATAAGGATTTGAATTCTTCAAGCAGACCAAACTCATTGCTCGCTATTACATCTTCAAGACCTGTCAGCACTTCTGCACTGGTTACGCCCAGATCATCAGCGCCATAATAACCTTTATAGAATAGATAAACACGCGCCAGCAATGCTTTTGCAGCGTATGATGTTACGCGACCATCATTTTGCGCTGAAGCAGATTTGGGATATGCGTTTGCTGGAATGTTAGCTGCAGCATATTTCAAATCTTCAACAATCAACTTATATGTTTCTGCAGGTGCTGCCTGAGGAATATTATCCGTTGTAGGTTCAGTTAACAGTGGAACTCTTTCAAACAGACGCACTAAATCAAAATACATCTGGGCACGCAGGAAACGGGATTCACCTTCAATGCGATTACGGGTTCCCGGTGATGCGTCAAATGAAATTCCTTCTAACTTGCTCAACAAAGTGTTGCAACGAAAAATACCGGCATAATAATCTGACCACGTTCCGTTGAACAGGTTGTTATCGGAAGGAGATTGCGCTTTATCGAAACGATCCAATACCTGGTATCCTCTTCCATCCGTATTACCAGTTCCACCAAAAGTATTGTCTGACAGAACTTCGGAGACAACGTAAATTGACAAATTCCCATTGGATGCAGTGCGTTGATAACCATCATAGCAACCGATCAATGCCATCTCAGCATCAGCCACTGTACGATAGAAGTTATTGTCCAGTACTTCGGTCATTGGCTCTACATCCAAAAAGTCTTCTGTGCACGAGGAAAGTACAATCGTAATTCCCAATGCTATTTTATATATATGTTTCATGAGCTTTCTTATTTTATAATTAGAACTTAAGATTGACTCCCATCAGCACGGTTTTAGGTCTTGGGTAATACCCCAGGTCAACGCCTGAAACCCAGCGATCAGTACCATAACCGATTTCAGGATCCATGCCATCATACTTTGTAAACGTGAAGAGGTTTTGTCCCTGCACATAAATTCTGCACTGACTGAGGAATTTCTGGTTGAATAGATTAGACAAGTCATAGCCTAATGTGATGTTGCTGATGCGCAGGTAATCGCCATCATTTACATACAGATCAGAAAACTGCCAGTTAACATTTGTTTCAGTAACACGCGGCATGCGATTAGATGTCCCTTCTCCCGTCCAGCGGTTTAGTATGGCTGAAGTATAGTTGGCCTGCTTATTCGCATGGTTACGGTAGGACTGTACAATTTCACCGCCCACTGCACCGTATGCATTTACGGAAAGATCAAAACCTTTATAACCCAGGGTAACGTTAAAGCCAAAAGTCATGTCAGGGATTCCACTACCCAAATCAGTTTTGTCGTTGCTGTCGATCTTGCCGTCTTTAACTAAGTCGACATATTTTACATCGCCGGGCTTAACATTTGCCTGAAGTACACTGTTGCCCGCCTCTCTCCAGTTTAAGATATCCTCCTCGCTTTGAAAAATACCTGCCGTTTGGTAACCCCAGAAATAACCTATAGGGTATCCGTTTTGTGCCCTGTAGAACTCTTCGGAGTTATCATACAACATATTGTTGAGACCATGGATAATACCATCGTCAGTAGGGACTAAGCCAACTTTATTTTTATTATAAGCTCCGTTGGCACCAAGCTGATAGGTCAAGTCTCCTATTTTGCCGGTCCATGCAAGCGCCAGTTCGACACCTTTGTTTTCAACACTACCACCGTTAATAAACGGAGCGCCCGCACCTGCAGTAGCAAGAATTGGCGGTGTAACCAACCAGCCTTTTGTTGTTTTAATGTAGTAATCAAAACTTACGTTTAAGCGATTACTTGCCAGCTTTGCATCAAAACCGATATCCGTCTGCTCTGAGGTTTCCCATGTAACATACGTGTTGGATAAGCGACTTGGATATGCACCCGGAACGTTCAGGTTATTTGTTCCGAAAGTATAGAACGCAGCAGGATTGCTTCCGCTGAAATTAGTTGATGTATTAATAGGAGCTGCAAATTGGAAATCGTCAATATCCTGATTACCGACTTGTCCCCAGCTTGCGCGTACCTTAAAGAAGTTTAGCCAATTTGAAATGCCGGAATTCTGCATGAAGTCTTCATAGGTAAGAATCCATCCGGCAGAAAAGGATGGGAAAACTCCCCATCGTTCGCCACTCGCAAATTTTGAAGAACCATCGCGTCTTATCGTGGCATTAACTATATATTTTTCTTTGAAGTTATACGTTAAACGACCGAAGTAAGAAGCTCTTCGATATTCATTTTCAGGACCACCGCCAACGGTGCGGGTTTCGACTACATTTCCATCTGCATCCAAATGTGCTTGCCCGGTTGTGTTGCTCAGGTAAGCATGCGAGAAATCATTGAACTGCGATAACAGGTTCCAATTAGAGCCTGACAATCTTGTTCCCTGAAAACGTTGCGCTTCCATACCTACCATTACAGTAAACGCATGATCAGTAGCGAGATTAAAATCATACGTTGCTGTGTTTGTAAATACCATCGTATGTCCTTTGCTGGTACTTTGGTTTATTGTTGTATGGTCGGTGTTGTAAGCGTAAACTGAAAACTGATATATCGGATTAAAATTTCTGTACTCACTTGCATAATAGTTGAAACCAACCAGTGACCTAAATCTTAAATTTTTTATTGGCTCTAATTCAGCGTACATGTCTGCCCATAATCTTTGAGCGTCACTCCTATTGTTTATCGTGGTCATCATTGAACCGTACGGATTGCCGTCACCATTATACCACGGAGAGTTTTGTGTATCATTGAATGGACTACCGTAAAGATTGTTATCACTATATACAGGAGATAGCGGAGACGTAGCAAATGCTCCTCTCAATGTATTATTGTATTGATTGCCTACATTGATACCATTGTTTTTGATGTAGTTGAAATTCAGGTGCTGACCAACCTTAAGCACATTACCATATAATTTGTGTTCCGAGTTTGTTCTGAAACCATAACGTTCGTAGTAAGAAACATCCTTACCACCAACAATACCTTCCTGATCGATATAATTAAGGGAGATGGCATACGTTGAATTTTCAGAACCACCGCTAATGCCAAGCGCATAGTTGCTTGTTTTTGCATCGTCCTGGAACATGTAGTCCATCCAGTTCGTGTTGGCCAAACCATCCATAGCATCAAAGTTTATGGGCGCTGAACCAGAGTTTAACGCCTGCTCATTCATGATGATTTTATATTCATTGGCATTGAGCATGTCGATCTTGCGACTAACATTCTGGAAGCCTGTAAAAGCGTCAAAAGTTACCTGCCCTTTTCCCGCACTGCCCATTCTTGTAGTGACTAAGATCACACCGTTGGCCGCTTGTGCACCGTAGATAGCTGCTGACGCTGCATCTTTCAGTACGTCAATCGACTTAATATCATTTGGATTCAGGATGGTTATATCACCACCGGGAATACCGTCAATAACATAGAGTGGTCCCGCTCTACCGATTGTTCCCAGCCCACGTACAACTACGTTTATATCCGATCCTGGCTGACCCGATGTTGATGTGATGTTTACGCCAGCGGCTTGTCCTTGCAGGGATTGCAGTGGATTCAGGAAGTTTTGCTTCTGAACATCTTCTCCATCCACCTGTGCATTGGCGCCTGTTACTAATTTTTTCTTCTGCTCACCGTAACCGATCACCACAATTTCTTCCAGTGTGGTCATATCCTCCGCGAGCACAACAGCAATGTTGGTTTGATTTCCTACCGCTACTTCATACGTCTTGTATCCAATAAATGAAACAACCAATACATCTGCATCAGAAGCATTGATAGAAAAATTGCCACCATTATCTGTAGTTGTTCCGATGGTTGTTCCCCGGAGCAACACGTTAACACCCGGAAGCACTGATCCGGATGCATCCCTGACGTTTCCCGTAACCTGCCGTTGCTGCGCATATAGTAAAACCGGCGCAACCATCAGCAAGATCACAGCAAAGCATAGTTTACTGTAGATTTTTGTCATACTCATTGATTTTAAAGTGTTGTTTATATTTGGTTAGGTTTAAAACAATTTTACAGATACGGGCTTGCCATCGTATTGGATCAACCGCTGGGGCTGAGCACTTAAGCCCACCCCAACCGGATGACTAACACTAACCCAAAGAATTTGAAATGTTCTTTTGTCAAGCATACCCGGGAATGATCCCTTCCGCTCGTCAATAGTCAACGTATGCGTAGCCTCATTGTAGTAAATGGGTATCTCCGAATACTTTCCGTTTTCATAACTGTAATTCACATTCTCATCTTCATATAATGTAAAAGAAGTATCATCACCGGTAAAGACATAAAGTGTGATGGGATCTGCCTTCTTCTCGGTTGCGTACTGAATTTCCGGGCCGGTCGGAAGTATTGAACCGGCTTTCACAAATAAGGGCATGCGACCATAAGGCGCATCTGCTTTAATGGTTTGACTTCCCTTATAATATTGACCGGAATAGAAATCATACCAGCCTGCGGAAGAGGGAAGGTAAACCTCACGACTTCTCGACTTGTACTCAGAAACCGGGTTGATCAATAACGATTGGCCTAACATATATTGATCAGCAACATTATAAACCTTAGGGTCATTGCTAAAATCCATTACCAGCCCGCGCATAAGCGTGTAGTCATTGACGTAACAGTGACCCGCCAATGAATAGAGGTATGGCATCAGGCGATAGCGAAGCTTTGTATAATAAACCATTGCATTGTATGCTTCACTGCCTTCAGGGGCTATGTTATAAATTTCCCGGAAGGGATATTGTCCATGCGATCTGAATACAGGACAAAATGCTCCGTATTGAAACCATCTGGTGTTAAGCTCTCTCCACTCTTCAAGATTTTCAGCGTTGGGTTTTTCATAACGTTTTTCAACAGCAAAACCACCGATGTCCATTGTCCAGTATGGGATTCCGGAAAGAGAAAAATTAATGCCGGCTGCAATCTGATCTTTGAAATCACTCCATCGCGAAACAATGTCACCACTCCAGGTTACAGCGCCATACCGTTGCTGGCCAGCATAGGCCGAACGTGTGAGAATAAAGACACGCTTGTCAGGCGAAGATTTGCGCTGACCTTCGTATACGCTCCTGGAATTCTCAAGCGAATAGGCATTAAAATATTTCACGCCAGGTCCAAGTGCTGTCGGACTCATGTTTTTCTTTCGCTCTTCAAGGGAAAGATTGGAGTGCATGTCGGGCTCAGTAGCATCTAACCACCATGCGTCAACGCCTAAAACATTAAGGCGCTTGTCAATTTGTTTCCAGAAAAGTTTTCCGGCTTCCAGACTAAACGGATCATAAAAAGTTGATTCATAACCAACGCCAACCCAATCCTTTCTCCTCTTTTCAATGTTTCGGGTAAATAAGAAACCATTCTGTTTCATCTCTTCATAATTATCTGTGCCCTTGTTAAACTTGGGCCAAACTGAAATCATGAGATTTACATTCAAGTCGTTATGCAATTCATCGATCATTGCTTTGGGATCAGGAAATCGTGAAGCATCAAACTCATGAGAGCCCCACTTCGGATCTTCCCAGTATTGCCAGTCGAGAACGATGTTATCTAACGGGATATTTCGTTTACGATATTCCTTTACTACATCCGTAAGCTCATTACAGTTTCTGTACCGTTCACGACTTTGCCAAAAACCCATAGCCCATTTGGGAACAATGGGAGCTTTGCCGGTAAGTTCACGGTAACCATGGATTACATCGTCCGCATTTCTTCCTTTTATGAAATAGTAGTTTATGTTGTCACCTACTTCTGATGAGAGAGAAAGCTTGCTTTGTTCAGCCACAGGAAGCGGGTCCAGATGCTTCACAGCTATGTACGCACCACCATCGGGTATCCATTCGATTTTAATGGTGTGCTTCTCTCCTTTCTTAATGTCGGTTGTGAATTTATTCGTCCACGGATTCCAGCCCTGGCGCCATTTGTCCATGATCAGATTTCCATCAATCCATACTTTAAAATACGCCGATGCGTAAACAAGAAATTTATGAGCGCCTTCTACTTCTGATGAAAAAGATCCTTCCCAAATCACTTTACCACGCTGAGCAACATCCTTTGGAAAGTTGTCTACCTGGGGGGTTTCTAAAAATTCATACTCGATTTTATCTTCCGTTACACTTTTAACGATTTCGTCACCGACATGGTAAGATGCTGAAAGGCCACCTTGCTCACCGTTACTGTTAAAGAGCGTTAAAGAATTTAACGCTTCATATTCGCGTGGGTCACCAAATTTACTGATCGAATAGTTATCCCAAAGGATACCATAATTTTTGGTGGAGTATAGAAATGGAACAACATCAACAATGTTATGCTGGACAAGCTCTACATCCTGTCCCTTGTAGTTCATCTGTCCGTTTTGATGCGCACCTAAACCATAGAACGCTTCATCTTCAGGCGACTCAAATACTTGCCGGATGTGATAGCTTTTCTGATCATCGAAGGAAGCTTCTTCGAAAGTTTTGCCACCGCCATTTTGCTCCTGAAGAATTACATTGCCGATCGAGTCTCTGAAAACAATTTCACCAGTAACGAGCGAAACCGTTGCCTGAACACGTTGTGTGAATAAGGTAACTGCATTCTCCGAATCAGAAACTTTAACAGTCTTGTCAAGTTTCAGCTCAGGTAATACAATCAGACTTTTCTCACGCGAAAATGAATCAACCGGTGAGGCAGTGACACGAATAATGTTATCTGAAACAGCTTCTAACTTTATCAGTTTCGTTCCCTGAGCATTCGTTTTTTCAAGGTGAACAATAATTCCATTGTCCGTTTTCTCGTAGAAACCTTTCTGGCTGTTACACCCTGCCAGAAGACCTAATACTATAAGACAGTTAAGTAAATTTATTTTCATTCAGCTCTTCTTTACGTTCTCCGTCCACGACTCCGCAAACGGTTGAGGTAAATGTAGGCTGAGAAGATGCTTTGACAGGGTATGGAAAAGTCCAGAAATGCTGGGCAAGATGTCTTTCGAGGGGTATAATTTGTCTACGCTTAGGGGTTCATTTAGCTATACCCTTCAAATTTGAATAATTCTGATAAAGCTTAACCGACAGTCTTAAAGCTAATTTGGTGTGAAAAAGAACAATCACACAAGGACTAAAATTGAAGGTGATATTAATTGCTAAGAATGAATAATAAGAGGAGAGCAATGCCTATATATAAAATAACTTCAAGGGCGAGCATGAAGTTGACTTTCTTTTTTATTTTCTCTTGCGACATCTAATTATTTATTTTGGAAGGCAAATGTAACAGTGCGTTTGTGCGGAAAGGTATAAGAAATTGCTAATTAATGGGATTGAAATGTCTTTGTAGCCATTAGTCAATGGGCATTGGGAAGAAAAGTTATCGGCTGAAGTTCATTGCAGGTAGTATTGCACACCAATATGAAAAATATTATTTCTATTCATATTGAATTTTCCCTGATCCTCAATATCAACTCCGCGGATTTCATATTCACCATTGTATAGCAAGCCAAAATAGTTTGACACCACAATTCCCCATCGTGATGAACAGAGGAATTCAGCACTCAATGAGGCACCGTAATCAACTTGTTTAAATTTGTCATGCGGAAAAGTCAGGTCCACTTCACTTTCGGATTCATGCAGTAAAAAATTCACGGTGGGTTTAATAGGCCTGAATTAATACATCAGTGGGAATATTTAACTTGTTGTGGAGCTTCCTGATCATGTCAAGCGATAACTTTCTTTTTTTACTCAGTATTTCACTTGCTCTACTTTTAAGTCCAACGACTTTTGCTAAATCTGTCTGGGTATAACCAAGTTGTTCCATTCTGAATTTTATCGCTTCAATTGGGTCAGGTAGGTCAATTGGGAAATGTTCGTTTTCGTATTGGTCAATCAATATTCCCAATATCTCAAGCTCGTCTCCTTCCATAGTTCCTTTTTTAGCATTAAAAATTAACTCAAGTCTTTCCAATGCTTGTTGGTAGTCCTTTTTAGTTTTTATTGGTTTTACGTTCATAGTCGTCAAATTTTAGTCGCGTCAATTCTGTCGTATTCTTTATGCGTCCCGATAAATCGTATCCACATCATTTGATAGTGAAAATTAATCTTAACAATTAGCCGGTAGTTATTTCCTTTTATGTTGAAAACAACCCTATTGTCCGCGAGAACACTTGCTGTGGGGTACTCTTGCTTTATTTCATTTGTATTTTTCCACTCACTCCTTTCAGCTTCCCGATACCAGGATTTAAGTTGCTGTTCACAGTCCGAATGTTTATACCAAAACTCTCGCAGTACCTTTTTTGCAATTACTCTCAAGCCTTAATCTTTTGTCAAAGGTATATTAAAGTTCCCGTATTGGGAAATATTATTTGAGGTATTTTCCACTTGACTCAGATTAGCCCATCTCACCTATTCGATTCGGATGACTTTAATTTAAACTCTCAAAAGCAAACTTTAAGTATATTTAAATGCACATCCATGCAGATGTTTTTATTACGAAATTTATGACAGAAATGGTATTCGAATTACTTCAAAGGCCTTTTGTTCAGGTGTTATTATTTATATTCCTAACCATCCTTTCTGTTTTTATTAGTGGACCTAAAAATGCCGACAATGCCTGGGTTATAGCAGGCTATGTTTTCATCGGATTTATACTTGTAAACTCGATATTAATTTGTTTTGCATCCAATAGCTGGAGTTATTTTTTTTACTCACTTGGATTTTCTGTTCTGTATTTAGTGAGCATTTCTATTATAATACCTGCAATTATAAAAGTATTGAAAATTGAAGGATCGGCTGAAAGCGCCATGATTTTCATCTTCATCATATATCACCCTGTATTCTTACTGTTTATGCTATTTTTGAAGTGGGCTTACTTCAAACTTTTTTAACATCACCATCTTCTATGAATATGAATAGTCAAAAATATTTACTCAATCTTTTTGACTGGTTTTGTCTAGTGGAAAAAGTATGAGGAGTTCCACCTATTCAACTTAAAAATTCATCATATTTGTTTATGACCAGAAATGCAGCATAGCGTACCCGTACCGTAGAGATCGTCTTTAGACTGGAATTTTACACAACCAGGTACCTTAAAAAACTTTGAGAGGCTTTTGTGTTGCTTCCCGGATGCGTTTTTTTATCTGGGCAACCTGGAGGGGCTTTAAAAGTTTGGGCGGGTCGATGGATTCATCTATTTCATCAAAAAAATTTACAGCTTTCAAAGCAATCATCGGGTTGGAGTATGTGTATTTCGTCGAGAAGAACTCAACCATCTGTTTCATACTGAAATGCTCCAACAGGTAATAAATATCAATGAAATCTTTCAACCGTTTTCCGCTTTGTATGATGGCGTGGAATTTCATGGCAGCAATGTCTTCTTTGCTAAGAAATGTAATGCCTTCTTCCGTAACCGGTGGCTTAATGAACGGGTAATCATGTTTGATGAAATCTGTTTTGATACCGTTGACAACGGCCAGCAATGTATTCGCTTTCGCAAGCGTTGCCTGAAAGGAGTATTTCACTTTTAGTAAAGTCTCCATTTCTTCAGGTGTAAAATCTTTTTGCGTAAACAAATCAATGTCAATAGAATTCCGGTGTCCCAATTGCAATGCCAAAGCAGTGCCTCCAACTAAATAAAATTCTTTTAGCTCAGGTATGCATTGAAGTTCCTGAATTAAGGAAAATGTTTTAGGCGAAATGATGGATGACGTTTTATGCAGCATTCAAAAAATCAGAAGTCAGAAAAAACCTGGAAAATTCTTTATCTCTTCTGTCTAATTGGGCGCTCCATTCAATGGTTTCAAGTATTTGTTTTGTGGAATACAATTGTACCATCTCACGCCACTCTTCCAGGGTGCCACGTTCGAGAACCCTTTCAATTACAATCTTATACGACTTCTCGTAATTGAACGTGTCCAGATCATACTCCCACAGCAGGGCTGGATTGATAATGGTTGGCCTGTTCTTATTCATAATTTTCGTATTCCAAATTTACAAAATAAAAGCGCTATTGCCCACTGTTTTGTAAAGCCGGAAGCAGCGCAGTTCAAGCATTAGGTAGCTTTGTTGTATCGGTAAAAATTTGCCTGGGATACAGGATTTTCATACAGCATCTTTCTTAAGCAAAAACTCAGGAGGCACGCGAAGTAATTTGCTCAACGGAACAACCATTGAATAGGTTAACTGGCGCGACCTGTTCAATATCCTGGAAACGACCGTTTTGTCACCAATAACTTTTGCCAGGTCCGATTGTTTGAGATCAAGGTCATCCATCCTTTTTCGAATGATCTCAACAGGGTCGTCCACCGGAGGGATTTCCCACCCTTGTTTTTTTTCATAATCTTCTACCAGTAAAGCAAGTGTTTCAAGCAGTTGACCTTCTTTTGAATTGGGAGAAGGATCGGCCTCCATAAGCTCTTCAATTTTTCTTAAATAAAGATTGTATTGCTTTTGGGAGCGGATGACTTTGATTTCAATTTCGTTCTTCGTTTTCATATCTCTGCTGCACTGATTTTGTCGTATTCACGATGCGTGCCAATAAATCGTATGTAACCAATCCGCGTTTTATATACAAACTTCACCACCAGCCGGTAGTTATTTCCTGCTATGTTGAAAACAACCCGGTTATTGGCAACAATGCCCGCTTTCGGGTACGTTTTTTTTTTACATCATTCGGAGATGTCCAACCTGCTTTCCTGGCAACTTCAGAAGTCCAGCCTAAATGTCCACAATTTTAATCCACTGTCAGGATCTGCCAGTTCCCTTACTACTCTGAAACCAAGCTTTGTATAAAATGAGATATTCGAAGGCTCAGCGGTTTCCAGGTAGACAGGAGTTTTCTTTGAACAGGCTTTATCTATTACGGGCTTCATTAACGCTCTGCCTATCCCTGTTCCATGATACGAAGGGGCAACTCCTATTACCATGGTGTACCAATGTGATTCGCCGGCGTCTTTTTTATGGTAAGGCTCTAAAAAATCCATGACAGAAAAAAATCGGTTTGTTGGCGCCTCTCCTAAGATTTCCGGAAGTTTTCCAAGCCCTCCTTTTTCGGCTTTTTCCGGAGTTACGTCCGTTTCTCCGGGACAAAGCCACACAACCGCTCCTTCCGAATTTTTTGTGGTATAGACTTCTCCAAACATTAATCCATATTGGAGAACTGCTGCGAAATGTTCAGGCGATTTTTTCTTCCGTTCTTCTTCGTTGGGAAAAACGTAGGTTTGAAGTGGATCTTTCATAAATGCATCGGCAAGAGACTCAGATGCAGCCTTTATGCTACTCTCCTGCATTAGCTGAATAAAATCATTCATTTGTTTGCTGTTCTATGTACCTGAAATTTATTGTAATATTCTATGCGATGAAAATTGTTTGCTATTAGCAGTCCATATTTAATTAACAGGCTTGTATTGAAACTTTGCACTTTCATTTGCTCAACATTCCTGTTGCGTCAGCAATATTCAAGGTAGTCATTATTCAATTTTGGTGTTTATCTGAAAATCAAAAAATTATGAGCTTCAAAAAAGAATTAATCAGTTTTTTTCCATTCTAAATATACATTCGCTACTGAAGGATGAACTTCTTTTTTCAACATGTTTATAAATTCTTCATCCGTCATTGTTTCCTGATGTTTTTTTAAGGCCTTCCATAAATTTATCATCACCTTCTTACCCCCGGCATTGTAAATATCTTTAGCGGCTGAGTGGAGTTTACTTTGATACCAACCGTAATTTTTTGGGCCCATACCCAGCGTGGAATACAATCTTTCAAAATCCTCCAGGCTGGTGAATTTATAGTCTGCCGAACCCCCGCCCACTACCATGTCTGGAAAAGTTTCCAATGCAGGTAAGCGATCCGGTTGTTTTTCTGCCACGTAGGTATGCAACATGATGTTGACAAACAATTCGCCCATCCAGTTCCGGTGCATTTTGAGTCCCGCCTGTGCAGTATAAGAATGTCCCATTTCGTGCAAGGCGAGTAAATCAAAGAACGGCATCATGCTGTAAGAACCGTCTGGTTTGCCATAAGCTTTTGTAACCTGTACTGCCACCGGTGGCGGAAGTTGGTCAACGGCCGGTAAAAAACTGCGCCAAAAATCATTGTCTTCCGCTGCAATAGCCAGGCGAACATGGTCAATATTATGCGGAAATCCATAGACATCATGAAGCGGTTCAGCAGCAACATCTTTCCAGTGTTGTGGGGCTAGTATGTACAATTCTGTTTTGGGTGTAAACCTTATCTCTCTCTGAAAATACTTGCCTGCATCCTCCATTAATACGGCAATGTTTTTTGCCCTTGCTTCATGGCCGGGACTATAATAAAACGTTTGAGTGAACCCCTTTAATTCTTCGAGCTGAAAAGGCTCGGTTGTTGTCATTACAGTATCCTGTGCAAAAGAAATATTGAGAAGCAACAGCAAGGCTAAAGTGATGTGAATTGTGCCTTTCATCAGGCCTTTTTGTGAATGTATTGTCATTGATTTTTTTCAACTAAGGTATGTTGAGCACATGCGGCCTGCATAGTAAAAAATCGACAACTTAATAGTACAGGTCTTTTTGCATTCGCAATGGAGTGGAAAGGAGTTGCTGTTCAATAATGGAGGGATTTACCCCGGCAAAGGATTTGAAATCTCTGATCATGTGCATTTGGTCGTAATATCCTGCTTCGTATGCTATTTGTGTCCAACTAAGTTGCGGGCAAGATTCATGCAACCTGTATGCTTTTGAAAATTTTAAAATACGGGCATACATTTTAGGGTTCATCCCTATTCTTTCTTTGCACTTTCTTTCAAATTGTTTCAGGCTCTGGCACGACAACGAGGCTGTCTGTTCAATTGCCATATTGCCATTACTATTCAACAGAATACGCAGCGCCAAATCAAAAGGTAATATTCCTTTGAGGCTTGTCACCTGGTTTAAAAGGAATTTTTCTACGATGTTTTTGCCTTCTTCCAAATTGGATATGTTCTGCAATTGTTCGTTGATATTCTTCATTTCAGCACCAAAGAAATCAAGTGCGTCAAAGCCGCCATCGAACAATTCATACATGGGAATGCCCAACATACGATACATACCACCCGGGAGAAAATCAACACGTATGGCACTTAACTGACGTTGCACTTTGATATTCACACGTGAAAACTGAGGGCCTATTAAGACCGTAAGCGGTTGCCTGTCAAAATCTCCTTTCTCTATCCGTCCCATAGATATAGGACTATTGCAGTAGAACATCAACGATTGAAATGGAGTAGGCGGATAAGGTGTTACTACATCATTAATTCCTTCCGGAAGAATAACTTTCACGGTTGATATGTTCAGGACATATTCCTGTAAAGCCGGGTGCGGTATGTATATGTTTACTTCCAATTTGTCTCACGTTACTGAACTAAATTAGGAAAATACTTTTAATACATACACTGAACCCCGCGCGGGTACTTTTTAAGCCTTATATGTTGGTGGCTGCCGCATTGCCTGAGCTTATTGTTTTACTGTTATTCGTCCACCATGTGAAGGTGAAAGATAAAATTTCATCTTTAGCTCTTTTTCCGTGTCTATTAACCTATTATTTAATTCAATGCTTCTGAGTCCAATGGAACTTCTTAAAGAGTCCGCGTGTGATGCTTCGCTCTTGTCAATTTCTTGTTCCCAAATCACAAATGATTTGTCTTTCCATCCCGTATTGACCACACTTCTCCACGATTCAACTATAGCAATCTCAATGGCTGATATTTCCCCACGCTCAAAAGCTGAGTATAGCTTAGGTCTTAATTCATTGTAAATAGTATCATGCTCATTGTGGCTTATCATTACTGTCGCCCAGGATTTGTCACCAATGACTTTCTCACCTGGATAACCAGCCTGGTCGATGATTTGATTAATCCGTCTGACTTGCGCTCTGTTGTTAGGTACAAACTTTCGATTCGTATATCGCTCTCTCCACTTTTTTATTGGTGTCAGAGCCACTCTAATTGCTCTTTTCTGGTCTTCAACAAGCATTTCCTTTATCTCTGTCCTAAGTTCTAAGTTGATACTATTTTGGAAGTCTTTTTTATATTTGTCCTGATTGGCTTTTAGCTTTTTCCATCTATTGTCGGTCTTAAATTTTTTAAGGGTCTCTCTTTTCATTATCTCTTTTGAAGTCCAACCTTTTTTCATTCCTTTTTCTAAGAAGTAAAATAGGTTGTCAGTGTCATTTATATATGCTGAAAGTTGAGCAGCAACTTTAATATCCCTTAGAAATACATACTCATAGGTGTCAGTAATATTTCGATAAACCTTAAGGCTTTCATTGAATTGTCTGGCTACAATATATTCTTCTGCTTTGATGATTTTATTATGATAGTCCAGGTAGTTTTTTGTCTGCCCTGAACATAAAATAGGAATAAGTGTCAGTAGTATCAGAAGTCTTTTCATCCCTGTTGATTTCAATCATGATGCTCCTATTCATTAAAAAGTTGCCGGTCAGTATTTCCAGGGAGAATCTTTCTTCAGGTTGCCACACAACGCCCAGCCATAAAACGCATGCGTTAAATACCTACATCCTTGTCGAACTTAAAACACTTTTTCCGTTAACCAATTCCAGAACAAACTATCGTTTTGATAGAATTATTATTCATGACGCAAAATTTTAGCGGGATTTATATTTATCACTTTCCACGTTTGAACCACAACAACAATGAGAGATAATACCAAAACGGAGAATACAGCCAACACAAATACATATACGCTCACATCAATTTTGTAAGGAAAATTTTGAAGCCATTTATTCAAGACATACCACGATGCAGGAATGGCTATCAGGCTTGAAACCGTTAGAAGATAGAAAGGCTCTTTTGTCACGGAAAGCATAATATCAGAAAGGCTGGCCCCATGTATTTTACGAATACTTACTTCTTTGATCTTTTGGTTAGCAGCAGATATCGTTAGCCCAATAAGACCTATCGTTGAAAGAGCTATAGAAAAGGCTGTCAGGAATTTCAATACTTTTAACTCAATACTTTCATTTCTGTATTGATTTTTATACTGTTCTTTCAGGAACTTATAGTCAAAAGGGAAATTGGGCATAAATGAGTCCCAGGTGTTTTGAATAAAAGAGAGCGTTTCATCCGGGTTACCGCTAATTTTCAATGATATGTTTATGAAGAAGGGGTCATCGCTGATAAAAAAGATGGTTGGACTTATTACCTGGTGAAGCGATTCAAAATGAAAATCCTTCACCACACCTATTACCTTTCCGGATATGTAGCCATATTCAATTTTTTTTCCGATAGCCTCTCCGGGTGATTTCCAACCGATGGCTTTTACGGCCTCTTCATTCAGAACAAATCCTTCTGTAATATCAGAAGGAAAATCGGGAGAAAAATTACGACCTTCTTTAAAGTTTATTCTGTACGTGTCGAAAAAAGTATGGTCTACACAAACAAATTTAATTTTAACCTTTGCAGGCACAAAAGAACCGCCGCTTTCGAAAGATGCATCCATTGCATCAATTAGTCGCTCTGTTGGAACTCTTGATGAACGGGCAAGATTGTTTATCCGGCTATCGCTTGTGAGCGTGTTATAAAAAGCGGGGTAATGCTCATCTAATTCATCGTAGTATGGAAGAATTACAATATTATTTTCATTATAGCCCAGTTGGAAGCTATTAAGAAAACTGAACTGACCCGCTACGTGTATTGTGAGGATAATCAAGGCAATAGATATAGCAAATTGAAGCGCCGTTAGTATTTTCCTGATTAAAAATTTTCCTTTAAAAGACATTAACCGACCTTTAGCTATATCTATTGGCTTAAACAAACTAACTAATACAGCCGGATATACACCCGCAACCGCGCCTATGATGAAAGTGATAAACACCATAGTTAGTACCGTATTAATCTCCAATACATCAGATAAAGAAATGTTCGGGTAGATATTGTTATTGACCCAGCTTGATACTGACAAGCTTATTAAGAAAGCTATAATAAGTGAAGAAAGAGATATTAATATAGACTCCACCAGGAACTGCCAAATGAGGTCTGCTTGAAAAGCTCCAAGGATTTTTTTAACACCTATCTCCCTTAATCTTTCCGTAGATCTGGCAATAGAAAGATTGGTGTAGTTAAAGATTGCAAGAAACAAAATAAGAACAGAAATGGTACCTATCAGGTAAAGAGATGACATGCTCCCGTTTGGTTCAAATTCAGAATCCAGGTTAGATAACAGGTGAATATCTTTTACTTTCTGAATATGAAGCTTAGTCCAACTGGAAGGCTTAGTAAATCCATCAGGCATAATGGAGAAAAGATGTTTATCGATAAATGAATTTACCGTGGTTTCGAATTTGTCGATATCCAAATTTTCGTTCGATAAAAAATATGTGGCAAACGAATCGTTTTCCCAGTTATTTTCAAGGTTCTTTCTCCCATACACTGAATTGTCATTGAGCGTACTGAATGAAATCAAATAATCGGGATGCCAGTGCGAGTTTCCAGGAAGAGATTCGAACACTCCGGTAATTTCTAACAGCAATTTGTCTTTCGAAAGGAGTTTTCTCCCAACAGGATTTTGATCTTTAAATAGTTTATAGGCAGCATCCTCAGACAGGATAATTTTAAATGGTTCATCCAATGCTTTTTGCTTGTTCCCTTTTACCAGTTTTATACTAAACAGATGCAGGACTTCGGGATCAACCATGAATACCTTTTTCTCTATATAGTTTTGCCTTTCTGGAACATCAAGTGACAAACGTGTTTCATATTGTACAATACGGCCTATCGCTCCAATTTCTTTGAAATTATCTTTCAGGCCGGGTGCAAAGGGAGAACTGATATGCCCAAGATGCATACTTAGTGTTCCGTCTTTAGACCAGTAACTTCGGGTTAATCTATACAGGTTATTGATGTTAGGATTCCATTGGTCGAAACTCAATTCATTTTTAAGAAAGACTATCGTTAATGTAAGGCACGATAAGGCAACCGCCAGACCTATAATATTAATCAGTGAAACTAATTTCTGTTTGTTCTGATGACGGTAAAGACTGATTAGGATTCTTTTAATCATATAAGAGGTTCAGGCAAATTCCAATTGATTTTTAATCAGTTCAAAATAAACACCTTCCCGTTCAACCAATGAATTGTGATTCCCGACTTCAACAATCCTGCCCTCTTGCATCACAACTATTTGATCTGCGTTTCTAATCGTGGTGTGCTATTACCAAAACAGTCCTTCCCTGTGTAATCTCTCAAGATTCTCTGTTATTTCTTTGGTGTCAGCATTGGAATTAACAATTCATCCACTTAGAATACTTTTTCCGTTAACCAATTCCAGAACAAACTATATGGCAGCAGGTAAAATAAAAATACACCTGAAGCATGTATACCCAAAACTATCAAAACTGGTCTCAACGGAAGTTTTTTTGAGGCACGATTTACGATAAGCGCAAGGAAGAAAATAAACACAAAAATGAAAGTCATGTTTGCAGCCAACCAATTATACTGCCAGCCCAGCCCGTCATATACCTGGCCGATAAAGCGATCTCCGGAAGGTCCGAGTATAGTGAATGCAGCAGCAATCATAAACGTAGCATGTGCTACCGTATTCTTTCTGAAGTATATACCTAACAAATAATAGATCGTTAACCAACTCAAATACACACTACCTATCATTATAAACTCAGCAGCTTTGATATGCAAGGGTAAATCCTCCGGATAATACCCCGGAGGGCCTACGTTATCACCGGCAAGCGCGCGTCGATAGGAATACCGTAAAATAAAATAACCGGTGGTTATTATTAGTGGCATCAGAATATAACTGAGTCTGCCTAACTTCTTATGAAGTCTGATTTTATTGAACCTGATAAGAAAGGGTTGGATTATAGCCATGAATAACCAGACTAACATCATGATGCCATGAATGTGAAAAATGATGGGGAGTGGTTCACTCAATAAGGAAAAATAACTGGGATAAAAACCAAAGAAAGTAATAGGCAGCATCAGGAGTAAAACCCACACAACCCAGGGGAATGTTACTCTATCTAGTAAGGATTTTGTCAATTTCGTATTGGGGTGTTTATTTTTATGAATCAATTCTGTTTCAAAAATAAGTCTGCCATACTACTTAGTGCTCCTAGATTCCATTCTGACTAACGTTTCACAAGTTTGTTGATATTCAATTGTAATCCGAGGTCGCCAGGTGTAATATCAAACTTATGAAATACCTTTTCATTTCCTGCACCATGCGCTTTCTTTTTTGATGAACTAACCCTTCGGTAGTTTGCTCAACATTCAAGGTAATCATTATTCAACTTTGGTGCTCATCTGAAAATCAAAAAATTATGAGCTTTAAAAAGAATGACTACTAGACATTGGTGCAGCAGGTCTGTGACGCTGTATCCAACTTCAAAATTCATTACCAACAGTTTATCGAAAAGCTACACTCGCACAAAGCAGTAAGAGCCTCATCATGAACTATAGCCGCAGCGTGGCGCAGGTTGCCTTGCACTTTAATCAAGTATCGCACACCATCACCACCGATGAACTCAACTCCTATCTCTATCGCCTCTGCGTGCACGATGGAAAATCAGAAGGCTATTTCAATTCTGATGAGTTTTTGGTAGTGCGACCAACTAAGCATAAAGTCAGGTTTTACATTATGAGATTCCGAGACAGTGTCTCGGATTTTCCATAAACCAAATAAAACCTTCTCATGTTTTCAAGATTGTCAACCGAAAATCCTTTGCCGAAACTCTTTTGTAAGTTCTTTGGAAATTTTTTTGTCAATTCTTCTCCATATGAAGCTCGTTTATTTCCTTTTTGATGTTCAGTCACCAATAGTTTTCCAATTTCAAAAGTAAGTTAAAGCAATAGTTTTATTTACATTTCTTACAACTTCCGTTCGGGCGTTTTCTAATATTGATTTTATCTGTTGTGTAATATTTTTCTTAATTGACTTCATTGTTTTAAAATTTAAGATTAGCGAATTCCTGCAATCAATTCCTCAAATGTGTCCGGATGAGTCCTTCAAATTCTTTTTGCGGAACTTTTAAATATTTCCATTGCTCCTTTGTTAACTCAGTTGCCACCT
Source organism: uncultured Roseivirgaceae bacterium (assembly GCA_964521255.1). Classification (GTDB taxonomy): domain Bacteria; phylum Bacteroidota; class Bacteroidia; order Cytophagales; family Cyclobacteriaceae; genus ZC4RG29. The sequence continues at coordinate 123,669 of CAZFRM010000011.1, read as the reverse complement.
TGCACCAATTCATGGCTGCATTGCTGATATACTCCTTATGTACTACACACCCATTGCTATATCCCAAATATTTATAAACAGATAATCATTTTCAAAATTCAATTTTAACTGGTTCCCGTAACGGTCCCCCTCTTCTTCTCTGAAGCATAAACCGAAGGAAGAACGTTGAACTCTTCTTTGAAATACCGGGCAAAGTATTTCGGATTATTAAAACCAACCTGGTACGCGATTTCGGCTACCGTAAGCTGGCTCTTCTCCAGTAACTGGGCGGCTTGTTGCATGCGAATTGTGCGAATAAATTCTAGCGGTGATTTGCCGGTTAGTGATAAAACTTTTTTATAGAGATTAGCGCGGCTGATGCCAAGGTGATGACTTAAGTCTTCAACCGAAAACTCAGGTGAGGATAAATTTTCTTCAACACATTTAATTGCATTTTGAATGAACTTCTCATCAAGCGGCGTTATTTTCAATTCGCTGGCTCTAACATCCAAATGTTTTTGAAAGGCCTTTTGAAATTGTTCGCGCTGCGTTATGAGGTTCCGTATCCGTGATACAAGAATCTCAAAGTTGAACGGTTTGGTAATGTAGTCGTCAGCTCCGGTTTCAAAGCCCTCAACCTTTTGCTCTTCTGCAATTCGTGCCGTGAGTAAGATAACAGGAATGTGAGAAGTGCGTTGATCTTGTTTAATTTTTCTACACAATTCCATGCCATCCATTTCCGGCATCATTACATCACTCACAATCAAGTCAGGCAAATGCTTCATCGCTTGCTTCAATCCTTCTTTTCCATTTCTCCCCTCTATAATAATATATTCCAACTTGAGGTTGTCCTTTAAATAGAAACGAAAATCTTCATTGTCTTCAACAAGTAATAAAACCGGTCTTTGCGAATTCGTTACATCGGTGTGGATGCCGTCAACTTCTTCCGCCTGCTCTGCAGTGATCACATCCTGAGAAATAACCGGTACTTTTTGTAATACTGCATTAATGGGCAGTTTGACAACAAAACAACTTCCGCGGCCCGCTTCACTTTGCGCTGTGATCGTTCCGCCATGAATCTTAACAAACTCTTTTGTGATGGAGAGACCTATTCCACTTCCCTGATTGACCATAGTAGCAGGCAAATCTGTTTGAAAGAATCGCTCAAAGATCTTATCCAGTTTATCAGAGGGTATTCCAATCCCTGTGTCAATTACTTTTATAACAAGCCATTTTTGATTGCCCTCATCTTCTGAATTGATTTCCACGGTTACTGAACCATGCTCCGGTGTAAATTTGAAAGCGTTGGAAAGAAGATTGAAAAGAATTTTCTCCAGCTTATCCTGATCAAAAAATGTTTCCAGGGAAAGTATGGATGTATGAAGGCTTAACCGGATATCTTTCTTTTCTGAAACATCCGAAAAAGAATTTACCGTGTCTTTAATAAATGCAATAATATCTCCTTCGGAAGGATTGTATTTAATTTCCTGCACTTCCATTTTTCTGAAATCAAGCAACTGGTTTACCAGGTTGAGCAACCGGCGTGCATTTCTATGAACAAGTGACAACTGGCTTTGTAAGGCAGAATCATCCAGTTGCTTCAGTATCTTTTCCAGGGGAGTCAGGATCAATGTCAAGGGTGTTCTGAATTCATGGCTAACATTGGTGAAGAATTTTATTTTCATCATGTCAAGCTCATGCATACGCAAGGCTTCCTTTCGTTCCTCCTGTATGGCATACTTAAGTTGTTCGCGCTGCTGAATCATTTTTCTTGCAATCAACAGACCGCCAATGATCAAAAGAAAATACAGAAAAAATGCTGTGCTCGTTTTCCAGAATGGAGGAAGAACTTTGATCTTCAGGCTAACACCATTTTCATTCCAAAAGCCATCATTATTCGCTGCCTGAACGCTGAAAATATAATCGCCCGGATCAAGATTGGTATAGGTAATTTTTCTCGAGCGACTATCAGCCCCAATCCAATCTGCATTAAAGCCTTCGAGTTTGTATCGATATTGATTTTTTTCGGGATGAAAGAAATTCAACGCTGCAAATTCAATTGAGAAAACATTCAGTTTCGGTGGCAATACAATCTCTCCAGATTCAGCAATAGAATTATTAAGTACGATCTTGCCCTCAATGGATTCGCCTGCGTGAATACTTTTGTTGAAAAGTTGAAAATCTGACAAAATAACATTCGGAGGATTTGCATTGACACCAATTTGTTCAGGCTTAAAAAGATTAAAACCATTTGGTCCGCCAAAGATCAATTCGCTTCTGCTTGTTTTGAACGCTGCGTTTTCATTAAACTGTTTTCCCTGTAGCCCATCCGATTCATCAAAATTTCTAAACCTGAATTCCAATTTACCGGTAGAGGCATTGCTGATAATAAGGTTGGAAATTCCGTTGGGCGTTGAAAGCCATAGATCATTGTTGTTACCCTCTAGGATGGTAAGCACAGTGGTGTGAGGAAGGCCATCTGTATCTTTAAATGTTTGAAAGTTTTTGTTGTCAGCATCGAAGAGATTCAAACCACCTTGCGTACCAATCCAGATGCGTCCTTTCGAATCCTGTTTTATATCCAGCACATTGTTATCACTCAGACTTTTCAGATTGTTTTTTTCATTTGCATAATGAACGAAACGTCCTGTCTCACGCATGAGTACATCTATGCCGCCACTGGTACCCACCCATAAGTTGCCTTCGTGATCTTCGGTTATTGCCGATATATAATTCGCGCTCACCGAATTAATATCACCGGTTCTGAAATGTGAAAATGTATTAGTCCTTCTGTCCAGCAAATCAAGTCCCCCGCCGATAGTTCCAATCCACAGACGGTGATTGGAGTCTTCGAATATCTCCCAAACATTTCGATCAGAAATACTTTTTGGATCAGACGGATTATGCGTGTAACGAGTGAATCTTTTTCCATCGAAAGAATTCAGTCCGCCGAAATAAGTACCAATCCAAAGTATATTGTTACTGTCGAGACATAAACTAACAATCACATCGCTGCTAAGACTGTAGGGATCATTCGGATTATTCTTGTATTGTTTGAATTGATTCTTTTCACGATCAAAATAAATCAAGCCGCCCCCATTTGTACCGATCCACAAATTTCCTTTGCCATCTTCTACAAATCGATTCACATCTGCAAAGGGCAAACTGGATTCATCTTGCGGATAGTGTTTAAATACAGGAAAGCGAATAATGTTTTTATGAAAATAGCTCACTCCCCGCTTAAATGTACCAACCCATATTATACCTTCGCTATCTTTATAAAGAGAGATGATACTGTTTTGAACAAGACTCTTTTCTTCATCGTCATCATGATAGATGTAATGGATTGAAAATTCTTTTTTATTAATCACATTCACGCCACCATGATCGGTGCCTATCCAAACGATGCCATCATCATCCTGAACAATTCCTGTGACGAGGTTTGTGTTTAAACGAAGATCGCCGGCTTCCTTTGTATATTGTTTAAATAGGTACGTTTGAGAATTCAGGTAGTAAACACCCTGAGGGTCATCCAGCAAGTGTATCCACAAATCACCATCCCTATCAGCCAATAGTCTATAGTCAAAGTTTTGGCCGTGATTCTTTTTATTTAAAAATTTATTTCGATACTCAACAACATAAGATTTACCGCGAGGAGAAATTCTTTCAAGTATACCGTTGGAGTGAATAATCCAGATTCTATTTGACGGATCGATGACCAGCGAGGTAATAGAATTGGAAGCAACACTTGAACTGTCATTTGAATTGTTGTCTATCAAAATTGATTCTTCTGTTTTGCTGTCAAATTTTACAATCCCGGCAGATGTATGGGTGATCCAGTAACTATCATCACTTCCTTTAATGATATCACGAATATTTCCTGACGGAATCTTTAACCTCTTATAAAAGTCATTGGTATTATTTTCGAATTTTTCCGTTAAGGGATTATACAGACTCAGTCCCGAAGAGGTAAGCACGGCCATCTTGCCAAAGGGTGCATCTAAAATTCTGCTGACATAATTAACGGGAAGTGATGTGGTGTCACGCGAGTCATTGCTGAAAACTTTAAGTGTATATCCATCAAACCGGTTCAATCCTGAAGCGGTACCTATCCACATGAATCCTTTTTTATCCTTATAAAAACATGTGACCTGGTTATGAGAAAGTCCCTGGTTAACATCAAGGTGCTGAAACCGGAATTGCTTAGCCTGGCCCAGGGCGCAAACTGCCGGTAAGAAAAATATTAATAGTATTAAACAGCACCGCATGTTAAAGCACAAGTTAATAGTTAAGGGTTAATAGTCGAGTGAAATTTCTCACTAACATTTAACTTTTAACGATTAACTAATCACTGCTTTATCGACTCCTTATACTTTTTGATTGCGCTAAACGGACCAAGCTTATGCTGTGATTCAGGAAAGCTATCTGCAAAAGGACCGAAAGGATGATCAAATGGTTTTGTTGCTATGTCAGGCCAATCTTCTTTAAAAACTTTAACTGGACGCGGTTGTGAATTTATGTAGGCAGCCACATCCCAGGCCTCTTCAGCGGTCAACACGGGAGCCTCATACGTTGTAGCAAAGGGCATATTATTATAGGCATAACCCGCTAGCCTGGAAAGCCGGTATAGTCCTGCTGCGGTAGTATAGCTATGTTCACCCCAAAGCGGAGGATAAAGATATGTTGAACTATCCGGATTGAATTGACCCCGACCATCGGCGCCGTGACAGCGTAAACATTGGGCGTTGTAAACCAGTAGGCCTTTCGTTGCATCGGCAGCCCGGTCAAGCAATGGCACGTCCATAAGGCCTGAACCAGCAGGCGCTTTCCCTTTGGGAAGATCTTTTCCAAGCCACTCCATATAGGCTTTGATTGCCTGCATTTCTCTGCCCAGGGTATCGAGCACTTTGCCATTGAGACTTCGTTCAAGACAATCATTAACTCGTTTGTAAATATTTTCAACTGTACCTGACCGCGCCCTGAATCTCGGATAGGTTGGATACACTGCTCCATAATTATTCCCCCACGGTTTTGTGCCCGCATCCAGATGACAATTCTGACAGTTCATGCCGTTGGTGGTTTGCATAACAATGCCATTCGGTCCAAGATAGTAGGCGGTGTTGGCAATCAAATCTCTTCCATACGCGATAAGCTGGCCTGATTCTGTGGTTGAATCAATCGCGTGCCTTGAAGGTCCTATCCAGAGTTGTTCCTTTCCGGCATCACTGACAAGTTCATTTATTTTCGACCCTGATTTAATTATTTCAGGGCGTTCTGACTGATTAAAAAAATAACCTATGGCAACAATTGCTGTTATACAAACGCCAGATAATATGATGGGCCTCCCGGATTTCATGGAGAAAGAAATAATATGTAAGATACCTAATTAATAAGAACCGAAGCTTAAAACTTTTGGAGAGCTTTGAGTAAAACCTTCCAGGCATTATCAACCTCACCCTTTAACAAATACTCTTGAGCAAGGTGATGCACCTGTTCTTCACCGTTTTGTAACGCCGATTGCACAAAATCGTTTTTACAAAAATCCTCAACACTTTTCTCATCAGGCAATTGCTCTACATTCCCCAGCATGCCCAAATCATTTCCCGTCAACACTTTACTATTCCGTACACTTTCCGGAATACGGTCTACGCCTATACCGAGTTTCAAAAGTGGCTTAGAAACTTTAAAAATAGCTTCATTATGTGCACGACAATACCAGTCTTCCCCCATCCTCGCAACAGCATCAAGCTTTTGAGGGTCAACTTTTTTTTCGTCATTCAATATTTCTTCTTTTATATGCACTAACATGACCTCACATATCACAAGATTTCCCGCACCGCCTTCTTTACCGAGAGGAATAATTTGATTCACTTTACACTCCATTGCAGCCGGCGATTCTTGTACACGGGGAGGTCTAACCAAAGTGGATTGAATGGGAGTCAATCCTGCTTTAGTGAATTCATTAACACCTTTAGGATATTCTGTACTGGCTAAAGAAGCTTGTTGTACGAGAGCATAGCTCACAATATTAATAACCACCTCAGGTACTTCAAGAACATTCTCAAGAGAATGCTTGGTACTTCCGTCACGAACACGCCGCGCAGGTGAAAATATTACAATGGGTGGATTTGAACTAAAAATATTAAAGAAGCTGAATGGTGTAAGATTCACATTTCCTTCCCTGTCAACCGTACTGGCAAATGCAATAGGTCGCGGGGCAATAATACCCTGGAGATAACTTTGCAAAACAGGAACAGAAACTTCTTTTGGGTTAATGGTAAGCATGGTCACTCCGTTATTCTTTCAGGCTCTTGCACTGGTGTAATCGATTCAAGGTTATTTATCATTATAATGATGGAAGTACTTTGCCTCTACATTCCCCAAAGCCGATACGAACGCCATTCTTTTCGGCATGACCACGCATAATAATAGTGTCGTTATCCTCGAGAAAGGTTCGTTCGCCTCTGCCATTCAATTGAAGAGGTCGCTGGCCATTCCACGATAGTTCGAGCAAGGAACCATAGGAGCCGGGTGAAGGTCCACTGATCGTTCCTGAAGCGTACATATCACCTACTAGAATATTACATCCATTGACCGTATGATGTGCCAGTTGCTGATTGATATTCCAGTACATGTGCTTAAAATTCGAGCGTGACAGTATCGTTTCATTTCCGCCCTCAGTTTGCAAAGAAACTTCAAGCGCTATATCAAAGTTTTTATCTCCGGAAAAAGAAAGATAAGGAAGAACAGCGGTGTTTTGTTTCGGTCCGGAAACACGAAACGGCTCCAATGCATCCATGGTTACTATCCACGGTGAAATAGAACTTCCAAAATTCTTTCCCAGAAAAGGGCCCAGCGGCACATACTCCCACTGTTGGATATCGCGAGCTGACCAGTCGTTGAACAGCACAAAACCGGCAACATAATGTTCAGCATCAGTGGTAGTGATTGTCTGACCTAATTTTGTTTCACCACAGGTTACAAACGCAAGCTCCAGTTCAAAATCAAGTTTTCGTGATGGCCCAAATACCGGGGACTCAGCATCAGGAAGTTTGATCTGTCCTTTCGGACGATGAAGGGAAGTTCCTGATACAACGATGGAAGAGGCCCTTCCATGATAAGCCACAGGAAGATGTTTCCAATTGGGAAGCAACGCATTTTTAGGATCGCGAAACATTGAGCCTACATTGGTAGCATGTTCTTCGCTGCTATAAAAATCTGTGTAGTTGGGAACCCGAACGGGCATTAACAATTGAACTTCACTTAGATGAATAAGACCCAGTTCGCGCGCTGCATTATTATCGCGAAGTTCATCATTGTCGTTTCTCAACAACTCGGAAATACGTTCTCTCACCTGACGAATTTTCTTTTTTCCAAGTGCAAAGAAATCATTCAGGTAGCGTTGATTAAAAATTCCTGCGGGTAATCCCAGTCCATCGAGATAACCATATTCATGCATGTATACCAGGTCGAGAACATGATCTCCGATAGCTACTCCCGCAACCGGTGAAAGATACCTTGTCTTAAATATTCCGAAGGGTAAATTCTGAATAGGGAAGTCTGAATTTGCGGGGACATCCACCCATGACTTTAATGTAGGATCGTTGCTTCGTAGTGCTTCCATGGTTAGTCAAAAATAACGTATTATTCCTTTGCTGAAATTCAACTCATAGGGAACTTAGACAACTTGAATGTCGTGATAACAAAATTAGTTTTATACTTTGCGATTCCTTTGTGACTTAGTGTCTTTGTGGCCTCAACAATTTAAGGCCACGAGGACACAAAGGCACTAAGAAATCTCTACTTTGATGAATTTACCAGAAGCTTTTGAAAATAATATTAAAACTGAACTGGAATCTGCTTTTGATCTGTTTCAGGAAAGCCTGGCCCAACCTGCTCCTGTTAGTATTCGAATAAATCCGGCAAAGAATAATTCCAACGGTGATCTCTCAGCGGTACCCTGGAGCAAATTCGGATTTTATCTGCAAGAGCGACCCCTCTTCACTGTGGATCCTACCTTTCATGCAGGTGCTTACTATGTTCAGGAAGCGAGTTCCATGTTCCTTGAGCAAGCCGTTCTTCAATCCATGGATACAAATAAGGAACTTAAGGTACTGGATCTTTGTGCAGCGCCGGGAGGAAAGAGTACCCATCTTCTGAGTTTATTAAATGAAAACAGTCTTCTCGTTAGCAATGAAGCAATCCGTTCACGAGCGACAATTCTGACTGAGAACATAACGAAGTGGGGTAATGCTAATGTTATCATCACCAACAATGATGCAGAATCTTTTCAATCACTTCCCGGCTTTTTCGATCTCATTGTAGTGGATGCCCCTTGTTCAGGAGAAGGATTGTTTCGCAAAGAACCGGAAGCCATTAAAGAATGGTCTCCTCAAAATGTTGAGCTGTGCTACAAACGACAGCGAAGAATTTTGGCTGACATCTGGCCATCACTGAAAGAAAATGGAATTCTTATTTACTGCACTTGTACCTACAACAAATTAGAAAATGAAGAAAATCTCCGGTGGCTAAAGCAACAAAAGGAAATTACTTTTCTGGAATTACAAGTGGATGACCATTGGGGAATAGAAAAAGTAAGCGACGAAAATATAATCGGTTATCGTTTCTACCCGCATCGTGTAAAGGGCGAGGGATTCTTTCTATCGGTAATAAGAAAATCAGAAAAAGAAGAGAACAACATTTCTCACAAAAAGAAATCAAAGCTGACGTTCTTAAAAAATGTTCCGCAGCAAATTTCAGATTGGATTAAAACACCAGAGAAGTATTCTTTTTTTCAATGGGGAGAACTGATCAGCTTTCTGCCAAAAAATAAAATCAACGAAGCCCAACTTGTTATTGATAACCTCTCTATCGTATCCGCAGGAATTGCTGCTGCAACTATGAAACACGACAAGGCTATTCCTGAACATGCTTTGGCAATGAGTCACATGTTGAATGTGGAGAATATAAATACTTTAGCTCTGTCACTGGAAGAAGCCCTGGAGTACCTACGTAAGAATACTATTTCCCAGGAGGAAACTAATCCGCATAATCACTTAATCAGTGACAATCCGCGATCTAAGAAGGGATTCGCACTGGTTACGTACAAATCCCTTCCTCTGGGTTGGGTCAACGTTATTCCAAATAGAATCAATAATCTCTATCCTTCCATCTGGAGAATTCGGCATCATTGATCACGCGTCGTTTAAATTCTTCTCCCGCTGATCACGCCTGCCTTTGCCGAAACGACTTCGTGCAGGCAGGCAGATTTTCGCAGATTTAGTTTCTGCGTTCATCTGCGAAATCTGCGGGAAATAAAACTATGACGAGCCGTTTAAGTTTTAAAATCCAATCCACGACAAAAAAAGAGAACTGAGTAAACTTGTACTGTAATTCCTTATTTTTGCCACCTGAAATAAATTAGCCGATTAGCCAATTAATGGTTACGGTGTAAAGAATCGATTTTATATGCTCTCAACAAAATATAATCCTGCTGAAGTAGAAGATAAGTGGTACCAGTTCTGGATGGAGAAGGGCTTCTTTCATGCTAAGCCTGATCCGAAGAAAGAACCATACGCTATCGTTATACCACCACCGAATGTTACAGGTGTGTTGCACATGGGGCACATGCTTAATAATACGATACAAGATGTACTGGTCCGGAAGGCAAGAATGGAAGGCAAGGAAGCTTGTTGGGTTCCCGGCACTGATCACGCATCCATTGCTACCGAAGCAAAAGTTGTGGCCATGCTTCGCGAACGGGGAATAAAAAAGTCATCGCTTACACGCGAAGAGTTTTTAAAGTACGCGTGGGAGTGGAAAGAAAAATACGGCGGTATTATTCTCGAACAATTAAAAAAACTTGGCGCTTCATGTGATTGGAGTCGTACGAAGTTTACCATGGATGATGATTATTACGATGCGGTTATTAATGTATTCATCGACTTGCATAAAAAAGGATACATCTACCGTGGACTTCGCATGACTAACTGGGACCCTGTTGGCAAGACAGCGCTTTCAGATGATGAAGTGATTCACAAAGAGGTACAGTCAAAACTTTATTACATCAACTATTTTATTGAAGGTAGTACCAAAGATTATATTACCATTGCTACCGTTCGCCCGGAAACAATAATGGCGGATACAGCCGTTTGTATTAATCCGAATGACGAACGTTATAAGCACCTGAAAGGAAAGAAAGTTCTGATTCCAATTATCAACCGCGCTATTCCAATCATTGAAGATGAATATGTAGCAATGGATTTCGGTACAGGATGTTTGAAAGTAACTCCTGCACATGACATGAATGATTATGAACTGGGAATAAAACACAAGCTCGAAGTCATTGATATTTTAAATGAAGATGCAACCCTGAATGAAAAAGCGCAAATACTTATTGGAGAAGACCGGTTTATCGCGCGTAAAAGGATAGCAAAGTTACTGGAAGAAAAAGGTCACCTGCCAAAAGTTGAAGACTACACAAGTAACGTTGGTTTCTCCGAACGCACCGACGCCGTTATTGAACCGCGGCTTTCATTGCAATGGTTTTTGAAGATGGATACCATTACAAAGCCAGCACATCAAAATGTGATGAACGATACGGTTAAGCTTATTCCTCCAAAATTCAAAAACACTTACAACCATTGGATGGTAAACGTTCGCGACTGGTGTATTTCAAGACAATTGTGGTGGGGTCATCGCATACCGGCATGGTATGATGAAAGTGGTGATTGTGTGGTAGCGAAGACGGAAGCTGAAGCGAGGGAATTGTTTGAAAGCAAAAAAAGCGGAAAGTTAACGCAGGATTCTGATGTGATGGATACCTGGTTTTCAAGTTGGTTGTGGCCGATCGCTGTATTTGATACAACGGTTTTCAAAGATCCATCTTCAAAAGGTAATGCAGATCTCAATTACTTCTATCCTACTAATGATCTTGTTACAGCTCCTGAAATTCTTTTCTTCTGGGTAGCACGAATGATTATCGCCGGATATGAATACCGGGGAGAGAAACCATTTGAAAATGTTTACCTCACGGGAATCGTACGCGATAAGCAGGGAAGGAAAATGTCGAAGTCGTTGGGAAATTCTCCCGATCCACTTGATCTGATTTCACAATACGGAGCAGACGCTGTACGTACCGGAATGTTATTCAGTTCTCCCGCCGGAAATGATTTATTGTACGATGAAAAACTCATTGAGCAGGGACGAAACTTTGCGAATAAAATATGGAATGCATTCAGACTTGTTAAAGGTTGGAGCGTTTCGAAAGAGGATTCACCAGAGAAAAATAAAATCGCTATTAATTGGTTTGAAGCACGACTGAATCAATCGCTTGCAGAGTTAGATGATCACTTCAGTAAATTCCGGATGTCGGATGCATTGATGGCTGTTTACAAACTCATATGGGATGACTTCTGTTCATGGTATCTAGAGATGATTAAACCCACCCCCCTTTCATCCCCCCTGGAGGGGGGACACAGGGGAGTGATTGATGAAGCTACCTATACAAAGACCGTTGAGTTCTTCGAAACGGTGTTAAAGGTCCTTCATCCCTTCATGCCTTTCATTACAGAAGAATTGTATCACGAATTAAATGATCGGTCAGAAGAGGATTGCATCATCAAAGCAGCATGGCCAAAGTCAAAAGCATTTGATGAAAAGGTTATTGCCGAAGCAGCATTTGCTTTCGAAATCATCAGTGAAATAAGAAACACGAGAAGCGCTAAAGGACTTTCACCAAAAGATCCATTGAAGCTAATTGTAAAAGGCGATAACAAACTTTTCCAACCCTGCCTGCCATTCATTAAGTTTCTTGGCAACCTTAGTGAAATAAGTGCTTCAAAAGATTCAGTTGCCGGAGCCTCCTCTTTTGTCATTAAGTCTACAGAATTTTTCATTCCGTTAGAAGGAAAGATCGACGCTGCCAAAGAGCGCGAAACACTTGAAAAAGATCTTGCTTACCAAAAAGGCTTTCTTGTTTCGGTGGATAAGAAATTATCGAATGAAAAGTTTGTTAACAGTGCACCACCTCAGGTCGTAGAAACAGAACGCAGAAAGAAAGCAGATGCAGAGGCGAAGATTAAGGCGTTGGAGGAGAGTCTTGCAAGATTATAGGCATCCATGCCCATTTATTTTGTAATTGCGAATGACCAATAGCGACTAGTAATTCATGCTGGAGTTCAATGATCTCAAAAAATATTACTACGATTCTCTTGTTCTTGATATACCCGAATTTAAAATCGGTGATGGAATCTATCGTTTGATGGGAAGAAATGGCTCCGGAAAAACGACATTAATAAAGATTCTGGCAGGCTTACTTTCGTTTGATGGGAACATTTCTCTTGACGGAGTTTCTTTAAGGAGTTCACCCATTCTTCAGCGAAAAAGAATTAACTATACGGAAGCAGATCCTGTCTTCCCACCTTTTCTATCCGGCCGTGATTTCCTGAACCTTTTTGCTGCCACAAAAGGAGGCTCGGAGCATGAATTCAATGAGATGATAACCCACCTAAGGTTGGAACACTTTGTCGCGAGTCCCATAGGCACTTATTCCGCAGGTATGCTAAAGAAATTAGCCATCGCCATTGCCTTGATAGGAGAACAACGCGTGGTGTTACTCGACGAACCATTTGCCAATATCGAAAGTGAATCACTCGAACTTATCTACCACCTGATTAATGATCGTCACCGTAAACTCAATAACATATTCATTATTGTTACTCACCAGGATGCTTCGCATGGAGCCCTAAACTTTGACGGACAAATAGCAGTGGAAAACAACACACTAACGTGGATATAAAAATTCTTCGAGTCTTACTTAAAACAATTGTCATCCCATTTTACAGGATTAACGCAGGATTCTTCTTTTTTCTATTCGTGGTTCTGGTAGCTTGTATGCATCCTCCTGAATTGATTTTCACGCCTGCATTCCTTCATTTAATTGTTGAATCTCCCGGGATACTAACCTCTTATTTACTAATCGTTACTCTTTATGCAAGAAAGTCATATCTTTTCCTTTTGCGATGTACACGCGAGAAGAGAAATGAATTCTTGTTCTATCTCCCGCTTTTAAATTCTTTACGATTTAATCTTCTTATTGCAATTACCTGCACATTTTTTCTATTACCGGTCTTGTTATATAGTGCACTCATTGCTGTTGCCGGTTTGAAAGTAAATTCATGGCATATTGGTGTTGCACTTTTCCTCTACTTCGCAGCAGTAATTTCTTTCATGGTATTACTTATTCGCCAAAAATTGGTTAGCCGGTTAGATAGCTATAAAATGTATACTCAAATCGGACAAGCATCTGCACACCTGTACATCCATTTTTACATCAACTATATACTCAACGAGAAAAAAATATTTTTTCTAACCACAAAAATCAGTTCTATACTTATTCTGCTGGGCGCTTTGAATATCTTTATCGCTGACGGCTATCCTGAACAAGAGATATACTTTGGACTACTCATCAGCGTCATTTTAAACAATCTTCTTATTTACGACATAATTCTTTTTGACCAGCAATACCTTCGGGTAATTCGCAATTTACCGATTCGTTCAACGGTTTACCTTGTGCAGAGCATCACATGGTTTTTGATCATTATTCCTGAAGTGCTTTTATTAGTATTTAAGAATCCTTCTTTTCAGGTTTTTATATATGCATTTTTTATGCTGTCGATTTGCCAGTGCATTGGTACAAGCGTATACTATTCCGGTAAAAACATGCGAAAATTTTTAAAACTCACATTGATGTTGTTTATCGGAATGTTTGTAGCTATCCTCTTCAGAATTCCTATTGTCGTCCTTGCGGTTCTTTGTGTTAGCGGATCTTATATACTCTTTAGAAAAGGCTATTTCATCTGGAACAGCGACCACCTTGCCAGAGCCACTTAGAACCTCGCTTCCAACAACACTCTATATTCTCATACTTTAATCCAAAGGTCGTAGAAACAGAACGCAGAAAGAAAGCAGATGCCGAGGCGAAGATTAAGGCGTTGGAAGAGAGTTTGGGAAGACTGGACAGGTAGTCTTGCTGAAATGATCTAAAATAAAAAAACGTGATTCAACAATTCAGAGTGAATTTCTCTAATTGCCTCCTGTTTCTTTACAAAAGAATTTTTTATCAATTCATAAACTAATACCTGCTTTGTTTCCGGATCAACAATCCAATATTCTTTTATTCCAACTTTTTCATACAGGTTTTTTTTCCTGACAAGGTCAAAATCTTTATTGCTGGGTGAGAGAATTTCAACAACTATATCAGGAACACCTTCATAAGGTTTGTTGAGCACAACCTGATTGGGATTGTCTTTCAATACAATGGTTAAATCCGGCTGAACAGCGTTGGAAGTTGAGTCCAGGTACACATCAAAAGGCGCCAGGTAGACCATTCCATTTCGGTTTAATTTGAAATAATGAAGTAGTTGAAAATTAATTTCATTTAATACAACTTGGTGAACGGGTAAAGGAAAGGGTGACATACAAATAATTTGATCAATTAACTCACAACGGGTGCCCTCCGGAAGCATCTGATAAACTTCCATTATAGTTTTCGGCGGACGTTCTGTTGATAAATTCATTGATTAAAGTTAACCAGAATTTTATTCAGCATCAATCGTACTTAACAAAATGCCAATCGAAGTGTACGTAGAATAAATTTCAATTTTACGTCACCATAAAAATAATCAGGAATAACAGCGTCCTGTAAAACATATGGGCTATAAATAATGCGGCGAAAACAGGTAGTACAGCAATTGCAGCCGCACGGATTGACTGCTGGTAGGTCTTCCTCACTGAGTAAAAAATATAGGCAACAATGGCAACTAAAATAATTATCCCTGAAATTCTCCAAACTACCATACTATTGAATTTCATCCACCCGATTAGCACATACGTCCAGCCCGTCTGAAACAGGAATAACAAGAGCAGAAAAGCCATGAAATAGAGTGCAAAAATAAAGTGGTCCACATAAAAATATTTCTTTCGAAAATAATAAAGCATAAGAAAGGCTGCCAAAATGGGTACATGCAGAATGACCAGGCTGTTTGAATACGTCGTGCTCTTACTATTGTACTTAGCCGCATAGTCCTCCAGGGAAATTCCTTCAGCTTTGATTTTTTTATTCACCAGGAAGCTAACCCAGCCACTGTGATGCGGCTGAAACATTTGTTCACGCAAAGAAAGATTCATGTCAGTCATTGACACATACCAGAAATAAAACAAGTTGATGAGAAGAAAAAGTGAGAACGGTGGCATCCATCGTTTTCTTCGGCCTTCAATAAAATCCAGCGGCAACTGACCAGGTTTAGTGAGAAGGACCCATAGGTTCTTTAAGAAATTATTTTCAAGGAAAAATGCTGAGCCCAGAAATTGATAAATGAAATGCTTTATTGTGCGCTCGTTGGGTTCAATTACTTTTTGTCCGCACGCACTGCAAAATTTTCCTTGTAATGAGTGCCCGCAGTTTAAGCATATAATTTCAGGAGCATTCATGTCAACTGGTTTGAATACTATATTGAAATCTTCAGATACAACACATCCAATTTTTTCAGCACTCAGCCCTAATCACACATTCACTTATTTCTTATTAGAACCTCGCCGCCAACAACAACTCTATATTCTTATACTTTAATCCAAACTTCCTGGCCAGGGATTCATTCGTCAATCCTCCTTTATAACAATACACCCCTTTCATAAACCACTTATGCGAAAAGATCATCTCTTCAACTCCACCTTCTTCAGCGGCACGGAGAATGGTTGGTGTAAATATATTACTCAGTGCTGTTGTGGCCGTGTGCGCTACACGTGAGGCAATATTAGGAACACAATAATGTATGACATCATACTTCCGAAATATTGGATTATCCAGGTTTGTAACTTCAGAGGTTTCAATACAGCCACCCTGGTCAACGGTAAGATCAATGATCAATGAATCAGGTTTCATCCTGCTTACCATTTCTTCGGTAATGACATGCCTCGCCCTTGCTTTCTCAGCGCGCAGCGCACCAATTACAACATCAGCGGTTTTTAATGTATCGCTCAGCGTGAACGTATCAATCGTAGACGTGTAGAGTTGCTGTCCAAGCATGTGCTTGATTCTTCTCAGCTTGTAAAGATGGTTATCAAAAATCTGAACACGGGCGCCCAGTCCCAGGGCAGCGCGCGCTGCATACTCAGCAACGGTTCCGGCACCTATGATCACTATCATGGTAGGCGGTACCCCCGTTATGCCACCAAGTATCACTCCTTTACCATGCTTAACCGTGCTTAAATATTCAGAAGCGATGGGCATGACACTGCTTCCTGCTATTTCACTCATGGCCCGTATAATAGGCATACCCCCTACCTTGTCTTCGATGAATTCGTAAGCCATTGCCGTTACTTTCTTCCGAAGAATAGCCTGTAGCCTGTCTGTGGTAAACTGTCCCAACTGAATGGCTGAAATAACCGTTTGCCCGGGATGCATCATTTCGATCTCCTCAATCGTCGGAGGTTCGATTTTCAAAATGACATCTGCCTTGTAAACTTCCTGTGGTGAATAGACAATCCTGGCGCCGGCTTCACTGTATTGCTGATCCGTGAACTTCGCTCCATCACCGGCTTTTGTCTCCACCCAAATCTCATGGCCGTTGTTAATCAGCAAGGCTACGGCATCGGGGGTTAGACTGATACGGTTTTCCTGTAAGGAAATTTCGCGAGGTAATCCTATGTAAAAGGAATTCCTCCGCTTTGTTGTGGCCAGTAATTGCTCCTGTGGGTAGAGGCTGGTTTTGGTCGCTAGGGCCTCAAACCCTGTTTTCTTCTTCTCCGTCATGGATAGAAATCGCTATCGTTCTGTGTTCTTTTTCGTTTGGTTGAATGCTTATCTTAACATAGGTTGAAGGAATGATGGAAGGGATCTTCCCGGGCCACTCTATAAAACAATACTCACCTGAATAAAAATATTCTTCCGTTCCAATTTCATAAGCTTCTGCTTCATTCTTGATCCTATAAAAATCAAAGTGATAAACCTTTCCTGCCGCTGACTTATATTCATTTACTATTGAAAACGTAGGACTATTCACAAGGTCTTCAACTTTTAAAGCTGAACAAATAGCTTTAATGAGTGTGGTCTTGCCCGATCCCATCTCGCCATAAAAAAGCCAGACTTTTATCCTGGAACCGTGGAGTAGTAATTCGTTTGCAACTTCATAAAGACCTTCAAGACTCACCTTTTCATAAGTCTTCACCGGCCGGTCAGAAAGCATTTTTCGAAGTTAAGAAAATTATAGGGATTATCATTTCCTCCATGCTCACCCCACCATGCTGAAAAGTATCTTTATAGAAATTAACGTAATAATTGTAGTTGTTAGGGTAAGCAAAAAACTGGTCTTCAACAGCAAAAACGTACGATGTAGAGACATTTAGCTTAGGCAGGAACAACTTCTCGGGCCTCGGCACCACCATGATCTTATCACCATCATAACCCAGGTTCTTCCCTTGTTTGTAGCGGAGATTAGTATTAACAGTCCGGTCACCAATGATTTTAAACGGACGTTTTACGCGTATAGTACCGTGATCTGTAGTGATGACGATCCGGGCTTTTTTCTCCGATATTTTTTTCAGTATATCAATTAAAGGCGAATGAAGAAACCATGATCGTGTTAAGGAACGGTAGGCCGATTCATCAGGGGCCAGCTCACGAACCATAGCCATATCTGTTCGCGCATGCGAAAGCATATCAACGAAATTGTAAACAATTACATTCAGATCATTTTGAAATAAATTGTTTACGGTATCCGCAAGATCACGTCCTTCTTCAAGGTTCTTGATCTTATGATAAGAGAATTTAATGTTGAGGTTGTTTCGTCGAAGTTGTTTTCCTAAAAATTCGTCTTCAAAATTATTCTTACCCTCCTCTTCATCTTCTCCTACCCATAAATCAGGATTAGTCTTTGCCATCTCGCTGGGGAGCTGCCCGCTGAAAATAGCATTTCTCGCATAGGCTGTTGTGGTCGGAAGAATAGAATAATAAGTTGACTCTTCATCCACCGTAAAATATTCTGTGAGGATAGGTTCAATGACTTTCCACTGATCGAAGCGGAGGTTATCAATCAACACCATGAAAACAGGTTGTTCTTTGCTGAGGACAGGAAATATTTTTCGCTTCATCAGTTGATGCGACAACAAAGGCTTTTCCGCATTCGCATCATTCAACCATTGTTCGTAGTTACGAATGATAAATTTTGAGAAACCAGCATTAGCTTCAGTCTTCTGCATATCGAGAACTTCTGCCATATCTTCGTTCTCAGTATGATCGATTTCAATTTCCCAAAACACGAGTTTCTTGTAAATGTCGGCCCACTGTTCATGATTCATGTTATCCTGAAAGGCCATGCTTATTTTTCGAAACTCCTGCTGATAGTTAAGGTTAGTCTTCTCGATAACTAATCTCTTGTTGTCTAATATTTTTTTTACAGAAAGAAGTATCTGACTTGGGTTCAACGGCTTAATAAGATAGTCGGCTATTTTAGAACCGATGGCCTCTTCCATAATATGTTCTTCTTCATTCTTTGTAATCATTACAACGGGAAGATTCGGCTTATTATTTTTGATTTGACCAAGCGCTTCCAAGCCCGACATACCGGGCATATGCTCATCCAGGAAGACTACATCAAAGTGGCGTTCGTCACTAAGCTCAACAGCATCCGACCCATTGTTTACCGGGGTTATGTCATACCCTCGTTGCTCAAGGAAAAGAATGTGAGGTTTCAATAAATCTATCTCATCATCTGCCCACAAAATACTGTACCGTTGCATAGCTTCTGTTTATTGTAATTTCTCCCGAAGTTAGTTATTAGTTGCCAGTTATTAGTTACCAGCTATCAAGTTAAAAAGGCAAAACAAATATCTAATAAACGGATAACTGATAACTTTAATCCATGAATAAAAAGAAAATCATCAACGATCCGGTATACGGATTCATCACGATAAGAAGCGCATTGATTTTTGATATCATAACGCATCCCTGGTTTCAAAGGCTGCGGCACATCAGGCAATTGGGTCTTACCGACTTTGTTTATCCCGGCGCGCTTCATACTCGCTTTCAGCATGCGCTAGGCGCCATGCACCTTATGGGCAGAGTATTAGACAATCTGCGCACAAAAGGGGTTGAGATATCAGGAGATGAAATTGAAGCCGCCCAACTTGCTATTCTTCTTCACGACATAGGTCACGGGCCCTTCTCTCACACGCTGGAGGAAACTTTGTTGCACGGGGTTCCGCATGAGAGCCTTTCCTATCGTTTTATGCAGGAACTCAATAAAGATTTTAACGGCGCTCTTGAACTCACGCTCAAAATTTTCAGGAATAGTTACAAGCGAAAATTTTTCCATGCACTGGTCTCCAGCCAACTTGATATTGACCGGTTGGATTATTTGAAACGTGATTGTTTTTTCACGGGTGTATTGGAAGGGACAATTGGCATTGATCGTATCATTTCCATGCTGGATGTTTATAATGACCAGTTGGTTGTGGAAGAGAAAGGTATTTACAGCATAGAAAATTTTCTTACGGCCCGCAGACTAATGTATTGGCAGGTTTATCTTCATAAAACTACTGTCAGCGCTGAGCGTATGTTGGTGAACCTGATCAGAAGAGCTCAACACCTGGTTAAGAATGGTGAGACCCTGGTTGCCAGTGAATCGTTACTTTACTTTCTTCAGAATGCCATAAGCATAGAGGGCTTTAAAAGTCGTCGTGTGCTTGAAGCCTTCGGTCGATTGGATGATCATGATCTTTGGGGCGCTATTAAATTCTGGCGCAATCATGATGACACCATTTTATCTACTCTCTCCACTATGCTGATTGAGCGAAAATTATTCAGTATTAACCTGAGTAATGAGCCCATCAAAAAAAATCAGATCGAAAAAATAAGGAATGGCGTAATAAAAGAATTTAGGACACTGCGATCAGAATCAAATTATCTTTTTTCTTATGGTACCGTTAGTAACGAGGCTTACACGGAAGGGCAATCCATTAACATTCTGACTAAGGACGGACAACTTCTGGACATTGCCCAGGCCTCCGATCTTCCAAACATAAAGGCGCTTGGTAAAATCGTTAAAAAAAATTATCTCTGCTGGCCCAAAAACGTATCTTTGTAAAAAGGCACCCCCGGCATCGTTAAGGTATTGCAGTTAATGCCAGTGTCTAATCCCAATTACACTATGGAATTTACTGTTAACCAAATTGCCGGCATGCTGGGAGGAGAAGTGAGTGGTAATGGCAACGAAAAGATAAACATGCTGGCCAAAATCCAGGAAGCAAAAAAAGGTCAGATAGCGTTTCTTTCCAATCCCCGTTATGAGCAATTTATATATACAACGGAAGCGACGGCAGTAATTGTCAAAAAGGATTTTACGCCAAAAAAAGAAATCAAGTCTACACTCATATTAGTGGAAGATCCTTACGTCAGCTTCACGCTGCTTTTAGAAGAATACCACAAGTTGATAAGCTTCCAAAAAGCAGGCATTGAAGATCCTTGTTATTTAGGAAAAGACTCAACCGTAGGATCAAACATTTACCGGGGAGCTTTCTCTTATATTGGTAATAATGTTAAAGTCGGAGATAACGTAAAGATCTATCCGCACGCATACATCGGTGACAATGTGACCATCGGCAACAATTCCATCTTGCATCCTGGTGTAAAGGTTTATGCGGATACAATCATCGGGAACAACTGTGTAATACATTCCGGAACGGTAATTGGCAGTGACGGCTTCGGCTTTGCCCCCCAGGAAGATGGAACATACAAAACTATTCCTCAGCTCGGCAAGGTAATTATTGAAGACAACGTAGCCATTGGCGCGAATACAGTCATTGACTGCGCCACGTTCTTTGGCGACGCGACGATCATTCATAATGGTGTAAAACTGGATAACCTCATTCAGATCGCTCACAATGTTGAAATTGGAAAGAATACCGTGATTGCCGCCCAAACCGGTGTATCAGGCTCGGCAAAAATTGGTGAAAATTGTATGCTCGCAGGCCAGGTAGGAATTGCCGGTCATCTTGTTGTCGCCAACAACACGAGCATTGGCGCACAAGCTGGCATTGGCAAATCAGTGGTTAAAGAAGGGCAACGCCTGCTTGGATCTCCGGTTTTCGACGTAAAAGAATATTTCCGTTCCTACGCTGTTTTCAAGAAACTCCCGGATATAAACAATCGTCTGAAAGAGTTGGAAGTTAAATTCAAAGAGCTGGCCAATCATTCATAGCTATCTCATACTCCTCTGCAAGAGAAAGTCAAAAATTGGTTATTCCCGATAATTGGGGTTAAATTTGCGCACTTTTGCAGGGAAAAATGTTAAATATCAAGCAACAAACTATTCAGAAGTCTGTAACCCTTTCTGGTGTGGGTCTCCATACCGGCGTACAGACCAACATGACCTTTGTACCCGCCAAGCCCAATCACGGAATTAAATTTCAACGTGTTGATTTGCCGGGATCGCCCATAATAGATGCCGATTGTGATAACGTTGTAGATGTGTCGCGGGGTACAACCATTGAACAAAGTGGTGCGCGCGTCAGCACCATTGAACATACGCTCGCTGCATTGGTGGGACTTGAAATTGATAATGTATTAATTCAATTGGATGGTCCCGAATGTCCTATTATGGATGGAAGCTCCATTGAATTTGTTGAGGTGCTTAAAGCGGCCGGTACAGAAGAGCAAAATGCCATACGTGATTTCTTTGAAGTACAAGAACCATTGTTCTACCGTGAGGCAGCAAGAAATGTAGAGATCGCCGCACTACCGCTGGATGATTACCGGGTTACCGTAATGATTGATTACAATTCTCCGGTGCTGGGCAGTCAACATGCCTCAATTACAGATATTCGTCAATTTGAAAAAGAAATAGCATCATGCCGTACTTTCTGTTTCCTACATGAGTTGGAAATGCTCTACAAGAATAACCTCATCAAAGGAGGCGACCTCAACAATGCTATTGTTATTGTTGATCGCATCGTTCAGGATAATGAATTAGAGAATATTGCCAAGATGCTGGGAAAACCCAAGGTAGCGGTAAAGCAGGAAGGCATCTTAAACAACATTGAACTACGGTATAAAAATGAACCTGCGCGCCATAAACTCCTCGACATTGTAGGCGACCTTGCGCTGTCAGGCCGTCCGTTAAAAGCACAGGTGCTGGCCGCAAGACCTGGCCACGCTGCTAATGTAGCTTTCGCCAAAAAGCTGAAGAAAGCTATGCAGGAAGCGGACAAAAAGGGAAGACCAAAATATAATCCGAGCCTTCCTCCTGTAATGGATATTAACAAAATATCATCCATTCTAAAGCACCGCTATCCTTTCCTGATGATCGATAAGATCATTTACCTCGATAACGAAAGCGTAGCCGGCGTAAAGAATGTAACGGTAAACGAACCCTTCTTCCAGGGTCACTTTCCGGGAAATCCTGTGATGCCTGGCGTTATGCAGATTGAAGCGATGGCTCAAATCGGAGGCATACTTGTGCTGAGCACTGTTCCCGATCCGGAAAATTATTGGACTTATTTCCTGGGCATAGAAAATATGCGATTCAGAAAAATGGTTCTTCCTGGTGATACGCTTGTAATACAATGCGACCTGATTGTTCCCATCAAACGGGGAATCGCCAAAATGTATGGCCGGGGTTTCGTAGGCAATACCATGGTTTGTGAAGGCACTATGACAGCCAGCATCGTTCGTAAAGACTAATAAATTCATGAGCCAATATCACTTAGCTAACGTTCATCCTGAAGCAAAAATTGGTAAGAATGTAATCATTGAACCATTTGCCACAATTCAGAAAGACGTGGTAATTGATGATGGATCCTGGATTGGGCCAGGCGCTATTATATGGAATGGTGCACGTTTGGGGAAGAATGTTAAAATATTTCCAGGCGCTTCTATTTCATCCATCCCACAAGATCTCAAATACGCCGGTGAAAAAACAGAGACCTACATTGGTGATAACACGGTGATACGCGAATGTGTAACGGTAAGTTGTGGCACAACAGATAAGTTTAAAACGGTTATTGGTAAAAACTGCCTGCTGATGGCCTATGTACACGTAGCCCATGATTGCATTATCGGTAATCATTGCATTTTAGTTAACACGGTTCAGCTTGCCGGCCATGTAGAAGTAGACGATTGGGCCATCATTGGCGGAGCAAGCGCTTTGCATCAGTTTGTTAAAATCGGTGCACACGTTATGATATCCGGTGGGTCACTGGTGCGGAAAGATGTTCCTCCCTTTGTTAAAGCAGCACGGGAGCCACTCACGTATGCCGGTATCAACTCCGTTGGATTGAGAAGGCGAGGCTTCTCTTCAGAAAAGATAAATGAGATACAGGAAATTTACCGTTACATATTTTTGAAAGGGCTGAATAATAGCAAAGCCATTGAAGAAGTAGAATCTCAGGTCACAAAAACAGAAGAGCGGGATTACATTATGAATTTTATCCGCAATTCTGAACGCGGAATAATGAAGGGTTACGGAAAAAGTGATTAATTATCGATTAGCCAATTAGCGGATGTGCTGATTAGCTGATCAATGGCGTTTAGTTAAGCTCCATAAACTCCTCTCCTTCGGAGAGGTAGGGTGAGGCCAAATAAAAATAAAGCTTAACTAAACGCCATTGATCAGTAAACGAAAAGTTTTATTCACTCATTCATCTATTCAATCATTCAATATTGTCTTTCAGCATCACCACAGAAAATTTAGGAAAGCGCTTTAACCGCGAATGGATCTTCCGCAACTTGTCATATACATTTGAAAAAGGAAAAACCTATGCAATTGTAGGCCCTAACGGTTCTGGGAAATCTACTCTTATGCAAATTCTTTGGGGGCAAATGCCACCGACAATGGGCACGCTCCGTTATTCAAACAATCAACAGGAACTCGAAATAGAATCAGTCTTCCGTCACGTTACCATTGCCACCCCATACATGGATCTGATTGATGAATTTACCTTGACTGAACAAGTACGCTTTCATTTTAAAATGAAGAAGAGTCGAAACGATCTTTCCATTGACGAGGTGATGAAAAAGATGTACCTGTATGATGCCCGTGATAAATACATCGCAAATTTTTCAAGTGGCATGAAACAGCGGCTTAAGCTTGCCCTTGCCATCTTCACTGAGGCTGATGCTGTTTTTCTCGATGAACCGGGTACTAACCTGGACCGCAATGCCTTTGACTGGTATCTTAACCAGCTTGATGAGCTTCCAAAAGATTGCATGATTTTCATAGCCTCAAATCAACCCGCAGAATATCCGCAGAATGCTGTTAAGGTAGATATAATGACATTTAAGTAAGGTGGAGAGCAAGAGGTGCGGGGTACAAAGGACGAGGTAAGAGGAAAATCAGGTTACCAATGATTTTCAGACGGCATTAAACCTTTGATTTTCGCTATGAAACACCTCTTACCAGAGTGAAAATTTGAATTTTGGATTTTTAGTAGCAAATTGGTGACAAATAATCTTTTTAATAATGAAATCATTAGGTAGAATTCTCTCTTTAATCGTTGTGGCCAGCGCAGCAACTCTTTTAATGAACTGTGATAGCGGAAGCAGTGATGAAAAGTCAGTTGAGGAAGTTCAATTGGAGAAATTGAAAGGAAATTGGGCCATGTCATCAGTAGAATTGGATGGTACGGACCGTTCATCTGACTTTACGAATTTTGTTTTAAATCTTTCCGGAACATACAGCAATAGCACTAATCCCACTTATAATTTCAGTGTCTCAGGATCAAGGCCCAATCCCAGTCCCTGGCCAGCCACTGGAACCTGGAGATTTGGTGACAACCCGGAAACTACTATTCTTAGATTAGTTGAAAACCCTCCACTTTCCATTAGTTATCAACAAAATGGCTCGCAATTGTCCATGAGTTTTACTTTCACCGGTGCGGGATATGCAGGTGGAAGAGTTGGCGAAGTGGAAGGTAATTGGGAATTTGTATTCACCAAACAATAATCTAAAGGTATTAACGTAAATGAAAGAGGATCCTTTTTAGGATCCTCTTTCATTTTATATAGCTGTTGCATTTCAGTCAGGAGCGTTACCAAAATTGCTAACGCTAAACTGATAATTTCCTGACCCGACATCAATCATCACATAATCACTTTCAGTTCCTGCTACTTTTATTTCCTTAACGGACGTTAAAGCTTTTCCACTTTCACTTATATCATTCACTGATGACGCGGGTATAAAAACCCGTGCTGTTGT
Source organism: uncultured Roseivirgaceae bacterium (assembly GCA_964521255.1). Lineage (GTDB taxonomy): Bacteria > Bacteroidota > Bacteroidia > Cytophagales > Cyclobacteriaceae > ZC4RG29. The sequence goes on along the minus strand of CAZFRM010000011.1, from coordinate 98,440 downwards.
ATTTGGCGGGACAAAAACATGCAAAAGAAATTTTCCATTTTCAACCTTCCAGCGGGAGCTTACCAATCCATAGTAAGTTATTAAATCAGCGTTAACATTAGTAAATCCGCCACCGGGATTTGGTTTTATCATTATATGCTTGTAGCCCACGCCATCTTCATACGTATCAATTCCTGCAACCACACGGTACATCCAATCACCAATAGCCCCATATGCATAGTGATTGAAAGAATTCATGCCCGGTGTTTGAAACGTACTGTCAGGTTTAATGCCATCCCAGCGTTCCCAAATTGTAGTGGCCCCCATCTTAACGGGATAGAGCCATGAGGGATAAGTTTCCTGAAGTAACAATTTGTAAGCCACATCAGTGTAACCAAAGCGACTGAGTACATGGCATAGGTATGGCGTTCCTAAAAAACCAGTTGTTAAATGATTGTCATAAGCCTTTACATTTTCAACAAGGCGTTCAGCGGCCTTAGCCCTGGATTCTTCCGGCAACATATCAAAATTTAACGCCAGCACATAGGCTGTCTGTGTACTAGAAATAAGTCGTCCGCCACCTGTTACATATTCTTTCAGAAAAGCATCCTTGGTATTCTTTAGCAATGCAGTATACGTTGCAACATCTTCCGTCTTACCTAAAACTTTGGCGGCGTTTATTACCAGTTGAGTGGAGTGCGCATAAAAGCATTGAGCAATCAGATATTTATCCGTAACAGCAGACCTTCCATCATTATCATCAAAGGGGCGGTAGAAGAGCCAATCGCCAAAATGAAATCCTTTATTCCAAAGATGATTGGTGCTGTTCTTTTCCATGAAACCAACCCATGCTTTCATGCTTGCATATTGATCGGCCAGTAATTTTCTATCGCCATAGGCGAGGTACATGTTCCAGGGAATAATTGTGGCGGCATCGGCCCATCCCGCAGAACCAGAAGCTTGTTCACCTAATACGTTAGGGATAACAAAAGGTACACTGCCATTTATCTGGTCTGCTTCAAGATCTTTAAGCCACTTGCTAAAGAAACTATTTACACCCATGTTGAAAGCTGCGGTTCTGGAGAAAGCCTGCGCATCGCCTGTCCAGCCCAAGCGTTCATCACGTTGTGGGCAGTCAGTAGGTACATCCAGGAAGTTTCCTTTTTGTCCCCATTGTATGTTATGTTGTAATTGATTGATAAGTTTATTGGATGTCGTAAAACTCCCGGTAGTTTTCATATCTGAATACAAAGCAACAGCAGTAAAATTTTCCGGCTTGAGTTCACCGGGATAGCCTTCCACTTTTATATAACGAAATCCATGAAAAGTGAAATGCGGCTCAAACACTTCTTCACCATTGCCACTTAAAATATAAACACCTTCTGATTTCGCCGCACGCAAATTATCTAAATAGAAATTGCCGTGCTTATCCAAAACTTCAGCGTGTGACACAACAATCTTATCACCGGCATTACCTTTAACTTTGACCACAACCCAACCAACAAGGTTCTGTCCGAAGTCAATAACTTTTTCGCCCTTCGGAGTAGTGAAGATGGTTTTGGGTACAAACGTTTCTTTTTTCCTGATCGGTTCGTTGTAGGTTGCGATCAGGTGATCTTTAGGGAAGTCCTGTACCTTAACTGCATTCCAGTCTGAATCGTTATAGCCTACACGATTCCATCCTTTTTTATCCAATCGTGCATCAATGATCTCGCCATTGTAAATTTCAGAATCCTGTATTGCACCCGTTGATGATTTCCAACTTCCGTCAGACACAACAGTTTCCTTAGTACCATCAGCATACGTGATTTCCATTTGGAATAAAAGTGAAACATCATTTCCATAAAAATTCTTTTGACCCTGAAATCCAATGTATCCTCTATACCAGCCGCTTCCCAATGTAACCCCAACGGCATTGTTGCCTGTCTGCAACAAGTTCGTTACGTCATACACCTGGTATTGCAGTCGCTTGTGGTAGCTTGTCCATCCTGGCGTTAAATAATCATCACCCACCCGTTGTCCGTTTATATGCGCTTCGTAAATTCCATGAGAGGTTATGTAAACTGTAGCGGATTGAATTTTTTTAGCAGCGCTAAACTGCTTACGAAACATCGGGCTTTTCCGCATCACGGTATCTTCATCAAATCCCGGTTGAATCCATTGTGCCTTCCAGTCAGATGGTTGCAAAAAAGCAGTTTGCCAAAATGCGGGTGAACTCCATGCAGATGCCTTGCCAAGATTATCCCAAACTCTCACTTGCCAAAAGTATCGCGTGCCCGATTCAAGATTACTTCCAGCATAGGGGATGTGTACGGATGCATCCGAGTTGATCTTTCCTGTGTTCCATACCAGCTCTTGTCCCTTGGTAACGGAAATATTTTTTCCCACCCTGATTTCATAAGCGGACTGCATTACGTTTCTCTTTTCCGATATCAATTGCCAGGAGAAGCGCGGATTGGTTATATCAAGTCCTATGGGATTTGATTGATTTTCCGTCAGCAGGTTCTGTACCTTGACCTGAGCGCTAACTGTTATACTCAGTAAAATAAAAACAAACGCGAGTGTGTATAGAAATTTTAAATTCATGATAAAAGTTTGAGGTTATAGTTGAAGGTTATTCAATCCACTTTTAAGCAGATAATATTTTCCATTTCAAATGAAATCAAATATCTGACTATTCCTTCTTTAACTATCTTGCTCCATCCTGTAAAGAAGTATGTTAAAGATACACACTGTCACCACATCAGTTGTTGAAAATATTCAATCGGTAATATGCCTATGCCCATGATCAAATGATAGGTTAGTTAGGGTCTGCTGAAAAAGTCAATTCCACTCTTTTCCCGCAGAATTCGCTGATCGAATGCACGCAGATTTACGCTGAAGATTTATCTGCGACTTTTTCTGCGGCATTTCAATCTGCGATTTCTGCGGGAAACGTATGTCCAAGCTCAAGATTTGAGGAAAAGCAATAACATTGAATTGTCAACTTCTACATTAAAATCAATTCGGAAGGTTGTTTCTGAGTTGGGACTTAGCAAATAAAAAAAGGCCGCTTCAACATTTGACGCGGCCTGTTACCCATAGCGACTAAAAACCAACCAAATTATTTGGCATTGAGCTGAATAGAAATTCTTCTGTCCTTTGCTCTCATCGCATCCGAAGCACTTGCAGAAACGGTGGCAAGCTCAGAACCATACCCTTCTGCATCGATGACCTGACTGGGATTGGCTCCGCTTGCTTTCAGGGCAGCTACCACAGCATCAGCACGATCCTGGCTTAATCTTTTATTTGCGTCTTCATCACCGGTACGGTCAGTATAACCTCCGATCTTAATTTTGGCTGATGGATAAGCATTAAGAACTGCAACAATATTGTTGATTTGCTTTTGACTTTCCGATGTAATGCTTGCACTTCCCATTTCAAAATTCACATTATCAAAGTCGAACCATTGGTTCTTACCAGCAGTACAATTCTGGTCATTAAGGCAATTCACAAGTTTGTCTTCAACACCACCTTTATACGCATCCAGTATTATACCATTCGACAACTTTACTTTGAAAAATTCCTTAACGGGTGCAGTTACGTCAGTTGCAGCAGCTCTGGGTGGAACAAGATTCTGTGCCTGATCAGCAACTCGTTGCGCTGATCCGGAACGAATAAAGTATACAGCCAAAAGCAGCGCTGCTATCGCTGCTGCGGCTGGCCACAACCACCGGCTGCCACTTCGAACCGGTTCCTCGACTTTGCTCGCATATTCCTTCACCGTCTCTGTTGAACCACTTACTAATCGTGTAAGCTTACCACCAATATCCGTAAGATTACTAAGTCCCAATGCACCCGCAAGATTCAATCCCGATGGGAGGGCACTTAGAATAGAGCTCTTCTGATTATTTAAAAAAGACAGAAAGTCAGAAGGGTTGAGGCTATTGTCTTTAGCATGTTTACCCAGCATTCCTAAAACCACAGGTGCCGCCATACTAATAAGCGAGTTTGCTGATGACTCTTTCACACCGGAAAATCCTGAGATCAATCTGGAAATATTATTTTGTTTGTTACCAAAGATACTGCCGGCCATTCCCATAAGACTTGAAAGATCAGTTCCGCCAGCACCTCCACTTTTTCCCAAAAGACTTCCCAGATTACCAAGAACGCCAGCGTTAGCCGCTTCCATGGCTAAGTTGAACACACTGCTTCCTTCCTCGCCGGCTTTGTTTAATGTTCCTGCCAGTACAGACGGAATAACTCCACTCAGCGCTTTTTGCACAGCGCCTTCCGATTCCCCTAAAGCAGATGAAGCTCTGCTTACCAAGTCGTTGGTGAAAAGTCCTTTCACCGAGTCAAGTAGGTTGGTTGCCATAATCTTTTTTGTTTTTAAGAAGTGATCTTTATTAAACTACTGATGCATTTCAGGGAACAGCTCGTTTACAAGAATTGCAATTAAAATTTTCAACTGTGTTTCTTTGCTCTTGTACTCGAGTGAGTTTATCACATCTTTCCTAACACTGACTTCTATAAATTGTTCTTTAAATAAAGGAGTTATGAAATAGATAATTTCCCAACCAATGAATTGATCAGCGTTTTAAAAAACATCTTGTTTAAACAAACTCATATCTGTTTAACCGTTAAGGCTTGAACTTAAGACATTCCAAAACGACTGAGAGCTAATGAAGGAACTTTGACGATGGAGATGATAAAAAATGACCAAACAACTGATCATCGGCCTTAACCAATCAATTAACTAAACGCAACCCAACGTATATGTTAATTACCGCCAAAGGAACATCTAAAAACGTGCCTGAAAAACACACAATACGTAAGTATCAATAAGAAACGATTCCGGAATCCCAAAAGGGATTCTATGGCCGGACGAGCAGGTTAATGGATTAAAGGATTGCAGGATTAAATGCAAGTGAGTGCCAACGCTCAGTAGGAATTACTTGAATCCTTCTGTCACGCAAACCAAGGTTCAGACAATTTATAACTATCTTTTGTCATTGAATGCGTATTGCCTGTACTTGTCTGTTCTATTACTATTGAATCTTTATTATATCAACTGGATTCATTTTTCCTGCCCGTAAAGAAGAATAACCAGCAGAGATAATAACTAATAAGAATGTAATTGCTGTTACTATTATAAATATTACACCGTCAAGGTTAGTACGATATGCAAATCCAGCCAGCCATTCTTTCATTAGCCAATAAGCAATGGGTAATGCAATTACATTTGCAAATAGTGCTATTTTCATAAAGCTACCTACATGTAATAAAGTGATTTGCCGCGATGTTGCCCCAAGTACTTTACGAATACCAAATTCTTTCATGCGTTTGATGGACATGTAAACTGATAATGATAAAATTCCAATAGATGAAATTAAAGCCACCATCCATGTCCCAACTTGAAGTGCAGTAAAGGCTTTATTCTCCTCCTTGTATTGACTGTCGTACATATCTTCTACAATTCTATAGTCAACTGGAAATCCCTGAATGACTTTTTCATAAGTAGTTTTAAGTAAAGGAAGTATTTCACTTATGGGTCTATCAACCCTTACATTTAGGCAATAGCCTGGCCATGAATCATGTTGCACAACTAAATTCAAGTTTGATCTGAACCGAAGGCTAAAAGGTTCAATTGCTCTGATCGTTCTGTCTAAACTATAACTGGAATTTAAACTTTCATTACTGAAAGAAAACCAATCTATCCTTTCCTTTTCTGAAAACACATTAATCTTTAAATTATGCTTACGTTTATCCTTATAAGAACCCTTCGTAAAACACCCTAATCAACACATGCGTTCGCTCGTTATTTACGTATTAATACTGACCTTAAGTCCGTATGTTTTGATGGGGCAACAGAAAACAGATTCTACCAAAACATCCTTCACCAAAAAAACTTTCCGCGCGGGGGTGAAACTAATTTCCACGAATCCACAAGATACCATCGTTAACGAAAAGAGTATTGATAATTATACACAGTATGCCGGCAAAACGATACGCAACATCTATGTCGAGCGCGTTGGTTTTGAGAAATCCATTTACGATAGCGCCAGGAAGGTTACTAAAACAATTACCAAACTAGCTAACGCATTACACAGTGACACACGTGAAAAAACTATCCGTCAACACATTTTTTTTCACCCATATCAGCCTTTGAATCCTTACGAACTCGCCGACAATGAACGATTCATCCGTGACAAAGATTTCATCCTGGATTGCCGCATTGTCGCCACGCCGGTTGAAGGCACAGACTCCGTAGACGTTACCGTGATTACACGCGATGTTTTCAGTTTGGGCGCAACCTTTAGTGGAACTTTCCCAACCTCTCCTGAAATTGGTTTGTACGACGCCAATATAAATGGTAAAGCGCAACGCCTTCAATTTACCGCTTTGGTCGACCAGGACCGGGATCCTAAATTTGGTTATTCACTATTCTACCGTAAAAGCAGTCTCTTAGGAAGCCTGGCTAACATAGAATTAGGATACACTCAACTTAACACAGGGCTAAGCGTTGGCGATGAGACTGAATTTGCTTACCTGGCAAGAATAACCCGTCCGTTAGTATCGCCCTATCTCAGACTAGCCGGTGGCCTGGAGGTTAGTCGCAACTGGTCGAGCAACGTCTACAACGATCCGGACAGTACTTTCCTTGATTATGAATATAAAATATTTAACAGTTGGCTTGGCTATAACATTGGAATCAATAAAGCTTCTACGAATCGTAACCGCCACTTTCTTGCTGTCCGTTATTTTGATGGTTACTATGTTGATGAACCCCAGTTGGAAGAAGCTCAGGAAGAAGCACGGTATAACAATGCTTACGGATATCTTTCTGAGTTTACATTTTACCGGCAGGATTTTTATAAAACCCGTTACGTGTTTGGCTTTGGTCGAACAGAAGATGTGCCTTACGGTATCTCGCTTGCAGTAACGGGTGGCTACCTGCGGGAGATCCAGGTAGAGAGGCCTTACGCGGCCCTCAAATTAAGATACATGGACGCAAGTAAAAAAGGTAACTTTCACCGGCTGATACTTCAAACAGGAGGTTACCTGCGCGATAATACGATCGAAGATTTCGTTATTCAAGGTGGCGGAGCATACTTCACCCGTGCATTAAATGTTCGTCAATCCAAAATCAGGGGCCTGTTTTCTGCAGAATACACACAGCTTATTAATCGAACCGTTTCAGACTGGCTTGATATAACTGATAAATATATTCCCGGCTTCAGGTCTGACAGCCTGAAGGCTGACTCGCGATTAACGATGAGTCTTCAAACTGTACTCTATACACCACGATCCATATTAGGATTTCGAATGGCACCCTTTACTCAAATAGACATGGTTTCAGTAAACTGTGATTTATGTGACTACCGTCGAAATACATATTGGGGACTAAGCGCAGGGGTGAGAACACGAAATGAAAACCTGATCTTCGGCACTATTGAAATGAAAGCCACCTACATTCCAAAGGATGAATATGGAGAGAGCAAATTTGTATTTGACTTTAAACAAAACCTTAGAGTAAAAAACACGGGAGTATTCGCGCGTGAACCGACAATAATACGGTACAACCAGTAGGGGGTGGTGAATAGAATAATTAAGTCCCCGGCAATTCCATTCGCCACTAAGGCACTAAGACACTAAGCCAGTCAATGTTATCAACAAAATTCATTGCATTTTTCTTCGTGCCTTCGTGACTTGGTGGCTAAATCAATTTTAGTTCGCCACTAGGGCACTAAGGCACCAAGCAGTTCAATGTATGAGCAACTCACTGCATTTTTTTCTTTGTGCCTTCGTGACCTGGTGGCTAAAAATGAAGTTTAAAGATTCCACCAATAGGTAAACTTCACTTTTAAAAACATGTCTAAAATAAACATAGAAAGAACGTTCATTAATCAGAATAAAAACTATAAAATGCATCAATAACAGGAAACAAAACCGGGCGCAAGGAAAGATTTTCAACGACCGGTAAAAGTAATTCAGATATAATTATTGCAAGCCATGAATAAGATACTAATAGCGATCTTCTTTTTATCCATTCTATTCAATTATGCCCAAGCGCAAAATTCGCCTGTATCTATAATTTTTGATACGGATATAGCCCCTGACTATGACGATGTAGGAGCAGTGGCCATGCTTCACGCTTTTGCAGATAGCGGTGAAGCCAACCTTCTTGCTACTATTTCATGCAATACCTTCGAAACGACAGCACCTACATTAAGCGTACTTAATACCTATTTCAATAGAAAGACCTTACCCATTGGCGTTACAAAGGCTTCATTTCCAAACAAAGATTGCAGTCAGCAGTGGGCGCAGTTTATTAATCAAAAATATCCTCATTCAATAAAATCAAACGATCAGGCTGAAGATGCGTTAAAACTTTACAGGCGTCTGCTGGCCTCTCAACCTGATCAATCCGTTACCATTGTTTCTGTGGGATTTTTCACAAACCTGGCCAACCTTTTAAATTCGTCTGCGGATAATTACTCGCCTTTGAATGGTGAAGATTTGGTTAAGAAGAAAGTGAAACATCTTGTTTCGATGGCAGCAAGATTGGGGGAAGACGGAAAAGGAGGACATGAGTTTAATGTTGTTGTCGATGCCAAAGCCTCACAGAAAGTTTTTAACGACTGGCCTACACCCATTATACTAAGTGGATTTGAAATTGGCGACAAGGTACTTACAGGTATTCCCCTGATTTCAAATGACGCCATTAGCAACAGCCCTGTGAAAGATGCATTTACCGTTGCATTAAATGCAGACAAAAACACCATTGGCAGAAACAGTTGGGATCAAACGGCAGTGCTGGTGGCTGTTCGTGGCATGGAGCCATATTTTGGTTATCAAAAAATTAATTTTGAAATCATGGACGATGGAAAGTCAGCTTTGGTACCGGGTGATAAATTTACTTATCTGACTTTCAAGCAAACACCGGAGCAAATTGCAATGGTAATAGAAGAATTAATGATGCACCAGCCAATAAAAAAATAATCATTCAATAAAAGAGACCATAAAGTTTAAAGGAACTATCAGCATCTTGCTATAAAAACTCTTGTAATTGATTCCTGTTACAATAAATTTAAAAGATGAAAAATTGTAAGCTTATATTCTTAACAATAGCTCTCCTCATCCTTGTCACTCCCCTTATACTTCAGGCACAGAAAAAACCAGTAGCACTTCACCCTGAAAATCCGCATTACTTTTCTTACAACGGAAAGCCGACAATACTCATTACTTCAGGGGAACATTATGGCGCCGTAATAAATCTTGATTTTAATTATGTCGCTTATCTTGATGAGCTTGCCGATAAAGAATTAAATCTCACACGTACATTCACCGGTGCTTATGTTGAACCAGCAGGTGCTTTCAAAATTGAACAAAATACTTTAGCGCCTGCTCCTCAAAAGTTCATTTGTCCATGGCAACGAAGTACTGCTCCCGGTTATGCCAATGGCGGAAATAAATTTGATCTCAGCAAGTGGGATGAAGAATATTTTAAACGACTTAGAGATTTTGTGGCATCCGCAGAAAAAAGAAAAATAGTCGTTGAGCTTGCCTTATTCTGTCCTTTTTATGAAGAAATGCAATGGAACCTTAGTCCGCTAAATGTTCAGAATAATATTAATGGTATTGGTACCGTACAGCGCACGCAGGTATATACACTTGATCAGCACGGCGGCTTGCTTGCTATCCAGGAAGCAATGACAAGAAAGATCGTACAGGAGTTGAAATCGTTCAGCAATATCATTTATGAAATTTGTAATGAACCCTACTTTGGTGGTGTTACTCTTGAGTGGCAACATCACATTGCATCTGTGATAGAGGACGAAGAACGAAAGTTAAAGGTTAAGCACCTCATATCGCAAAACATTGCCAATGGCGCTGAGAAAATTGCTGATCCCTATCCTGGTGTTTCTGTTTTTAATTTTCATTACGCCATGCCGCCAAAGGCAGTGGCTATGAATTATCATTTGAATAAAGTTATAGGCGATAATGAAACAGGCTTCAACGGTAACAGCGACAGCACTTATCGAAAAGAAGGTTGGGCATTTATTTTAGCGGGTGGAGGGCTTTACAATAATCTCGATTATTCTTTTACCGTTGGTCACGAGAACGGAACATTTAAATATCCTTCAACGCAACCTGGCGGTGGGAGTACCGCATTGCGAAATCAGTTACGTCATTTAAAACATTTCATGAATAGCTTCGACTTTATTAAAATGAAACCTGACACAACAATAATAACCAGTGATTTACCAAAGAACGCTATATTAAAAGTCCTTGCCGAAGAGGGTAAACAATATGCTGTTTATGTTTTTGGCGGTAATAATGTTAAGCTCGACATCAAAATTCCTAAAGGCAATTATAATCTTGAATGGCTTAATCCATTGACCGGAAAAATTGAGAAAAAGGAGAAGGTCGTATCTCAGGATAAAATATCAATACTATCACCTGCTTATAAAGAGGATATTGCGCTGAAGATAACACGATAGCTATTTAAAACATTCCTGGCGTTTTCTTCTGCTATTAAGATATGAAATCAGATCTTCAAATGATCGGTTTGAAGGCCGTCAAGCCCGGTGTTTAATGTCATCTTAGGTTGTACGAAGATCGACTTAAACATAATCGACACCGTGTTGTATCGCTTCTTCAAATGCCTTTGTATTTTCCGGAGCTGTTGATGATTTCCACGATAGGCTATAACAATAAAATTTACTTTTTGACGATAGAACTTACGCCGTGGAGATCGATACTAAAAACATGGTAATGGCTCCAATCTATGTTTTCAAAAGCGTAAGCGGTGTAGGGTATACATAATAAATATCCTGAATAGCCGTTATAATACTTGGTTTTAGGTTTGTTAAGTGTTAATCCATATACTAATTATAGGACGGGTATTATTTAATCATTACATTTAACAAACTTTAAATTTCACCATCGCGATTCTGTTGACCCCTTCTGTATCTATGATTTCAGGAGTTGTTTCAAGGAACCCTGAACATCAATTCAAAAATGAGAAAACTGACCATCGGTATAATTGACCTAGTATGTAAAGGTCCTTCCAACACGTTGTGGGCAAGAATAATGCATGCCAACCTCGCAAGTATTATGCCTCAGGTTGTTGCCACCTGGTGTGAACAAGAAGGCCATGATGTAACAATGATATGTTATACGGGTCGCGAAGATTTGAGTAAAGAATTGCCCGCGAAGGTCGATCTTGTTTTTATAAGCTCATTTACGCAAGCCGCATTTCTTGCCTATGCATTAAGCAATTATTTTCAGAGTAAAGGCGCCGTTACAGTTCTGGGCGGGCCTCATGCCAGGTGTTATCCGGATGATGCCGTCAAATACTTTGATTATGTTTTAGGTTTTACCAATCGGTCTATCATAACGGAGGTGCTAACCAATTGTTCGCCTGTGCGTCCGCTTGGTAAACAGTTGGCCGCTAGCAAACAGCCGCTTGAGTTGCCCGGTGTGGCCGAGCGCTGGAAGTTTATCGAGCCTACCTTAAGAAAGGCACCATTTCTTAAGTTCATTCCCATGCTGGCAAGTATGGGCTGTCCGTATACCTGTTCATTCTGTATTGATTCTGAGGTTCCTTATCAACCTTTAGATTTCCAAACAATCAAGGAAGACCTTCAATTCCTTCTGACCAAATTCAAAAAACCATTAGTGGCCTGGCATGATCCAAATTTCGGCGTACGCTTTGAGGATAACATGGAAGCCATCGCGTCAGCCGCTCCGAAGAAAAGTTTTCATTTCATGGCAGAAAGCAGTCTGTCAATTCTTACTGAGAAGCACCTGAAAGTGTTACAGCAAAATGATTTTCTTGCTGTACTACCGGGTATCGAATCATGGTATGAATTAGGGAATAAGTCAAGGGCATCGCGTATCACCGGAGAAGAGCGAGTGGGACAGATATCTGAACATGTCAATATGATATTCAAATATGTTCCTTATGTACAGACTAATTTTGTGTTAGGGTTGGACAGTGATGCAGGATCGGAACCATTTGAACTTACAAAACGATTTGTTGACCGTTCACCAGCAGCTTTCCCTGGTTATTCCTTACTCTCAGCATTTGGTGAAGCGGCTCCTATTAATCTTGAATATCAAAAGGCCGGTCGGGTTATTCCTTTCCCTTTTCATTTTCTCAATAATCACCTTGCTATGAACTTAAAACCCCAAAACTACGATTGGGTTGATTTCTACAGCAAAGTGATTGACCTTACCGAATACACTTTTTCTCCAAAAGCTATTTATCGTCGTTTTATGGCTACACGTGAATTTACACCCAGGTGGATGAATTTTATGCGCGCCGTTTCTAACGAGGGTTATGGCCGCATTCGTTTCTATCGTCAGGTACGTGAGATGCTTATAAAAGATGAAAAATTCAGAAACTATTTTGAAGGAGAAACACAAGAACTTCCTGCGTTCTATTCTGATATAATAAAGAAGGATCTGGGTAAGTGGTGGCAATGGCTTCCCAAAGGAGCATTGGAACATAATCCCAATGCATACCTTGAAAAGACACGAAAAAAAATGATTGCCTTACAAACTGAGCAAGTCAGCCAATCGCTTCACCACAATCTTCAGGTACCCATAGCCGGATCGGTGAATCCATCTTTTCCCGTTTCAACACGACCAGCATAACGCTTCTTAAAAGATTCAAAACCATTTACGGAAATACTAAAGTCGTACCAGTCGTGACTCTCTTTGAGACTTAGTTTAATAGTTGTTTTGCTTCCGGAGGTTATGGTCTTAGTTGTATTATTTTTTTTATATCCTTCATCTGCTATCTTCAAACGCAGCGAACGATTACTTTTATTCGTCACTACCAAGTTGACATTACCAGTAAGAAATTTGCCGTTAGTTTCATATTCACATTTAACATCAAGTAACGGATCGTTACTGTTTCCTGTAAACTCACGAAAGAATCCATTCGCTCCATATACACAGAGATCATAATTTGAATTTTCAAAGTCATTCATTTTCCATGCGTCCATCAGGCGATCACCGGCAATAACAGCGTAAGCCCTTGGATCTTTGTTATTGTTGGTATATACATGAAATGCTGATCCTGCAGATTTGCTTCCAAAAACTTTGCTACTGGCTTCAAATTGAATATTAAAAGTTTGCCTGTCTTCGCTCAAGCTGCCTTCCGCATAAAGTTGATATGGAAGCGAACAGGAAGGACGTACGCCAGGCTCTTGTTTTGGCAGTAAAGAATGCTGAGACCGTTGCTTGATTTGCTCTATATCATCTGCAGTCAGTGGTTTGTATCCCGATGGATTCCTTTTAAATTTTGCTTTGTGAATACTTTCAATGACGGTGTTCTTATCAAGAAACGCCGGCAAAGAAATCTTTTCACCATTATAAGGACGAAATGCTGAAGTCATATCTCCGCAGATAGTTCTTCGCCATGTACTAATGTTACTCTCTTCAATCTTCTTCTGTGTTTTATGATTGAGAAATTTCTCCATGAATTGAAGTATGGAGGTATGATCGAATACCTGTGAGTTCACAAATCCTCCACGACTCCAGGGTGATGCAATAACTAATGGTACACGGTAGCCAAGTCCAATAGAACTCCCTCGCGCTTCGGAAGCAGGTCTGCGTTTAAGGTCTTGTTCGAGCGTTACGAATTCAACCGACGTATCAATCCCCTTTGAAGTCAATCCGTTTTCAGAATCGTAAGGACTTGGCGGAACAAATGGAGGAACATGATCAAAGTATCCGTCATTCTCATCATAGCAAAGTATAAAGATTGTCTTCTTCCAGACTTCAGGATCTTTAGTAAGAATGTCCATCGCTTCCGATACATACCAGGCTCCATACCATGGCGCACCGGGATGATCAGAAAAATTTTGTGGAGCTACCAGCCAGGACACTGTTGGCAACTTTCCCTGTGTAACATCTTCCCGGAATTGAAAAAGCACATCACCTTTTGGCACTTTTATCTCACGCTCTTCAATTCCTTCCTTGTATTTTAAAGTTGAAAGCTCGTGATAATGCGGATCATTAACGTTAGTAGTAAATGCTTTTTCATGAAGGTTTTTTTCTCGTTGAGAAAGCTTTGCATAGTTTTCCGCTGTGTAAATTCTCTGTTCTTCTATTGTCGCCTGAAGCGCTGTTCTGGTTCTCTTCAAACGTGTTGAAATTTTTCCGTACTCTTCTCCCGGAGACGACGGACTGTTGAGTTCTTTTTCCAGTTTCTTAATTTCTTCTTTTAACCGTTCGATTTTTTTTGGAAGGAATTTTATGTAGGCAGGATGAAACCGGACGTTATATTGCGAAAACCATTCAATGGGATTGTCTGTAAAATTTGCCAGCCATGCATCCTCTTCACCTTCAAAACCTACATCTGCACTGATTTCATTCTGATAAATTCTCCAACTGATTCCGTTGTCCTCCAATCTTTCCGGAAATGTCGTCCATTGTGCAGGTACATCATAATCCAATTCTGAATTTCGAACGCGAGCCTGAACATTACTGTCCGGTTTATCACGAATGGTGCCCGTCCAGAGATAAAGCCGGTTAGGCGTTGTGCCTGTTAATGAAGAACTAAAATTTTGATCACATACGGTAAACGCATCAGCAAGAGCGTGATAGAAAGGAATGTCTTCTCTGTCATAATACCCGAGCGTCAAAGGCATCTTCGCATAATCTTTATGTCCTGATTTTTTTGCAATAAGCCATTGATCGTATTTCCCCTTGTTCCGTGCATCTACCTGGTCAGTCCATCCGTGAGGTAGTGAACCCATCCACGTTGCATTTGTATCCTTAATGTTAAGTCGAAAGGGTGCATAAGTTTCTCCTTCGGCGTTTGTCTGTAACCAAACCGGATTTTTATTTGGAAGGTGAATGACTCTCCGATCATTGAAACCGCGAACACCTTTTAATGTACCATAGCAATGATCAAAGGATCGATTCTCCTGCATAAGAATGACAATATGTTCTGCATCGAGAAAAGTACTTCCAACTGCCGGGTCAATCGCGAAAGCACGTTGAATGGAAGCCGGAAATAAATTTGTTAAGCCCGCGCCAGTTAACAAGGCTGCTTTTTTAAGAAATTCTCTTCTTGAGTCCATGAAAAAGGAAGTAAAGCTTAAATGTAAATCAATTCAATTCAATGAAAATACTTCTTTGTTGATTTAAAAATTAATTAATCTTTGGTTCATTTAAACACCACTACTTAATTAAAAGATTCCACACCATCAAACGAAATTATATTCTGATCTTATTAATGAACTTACTGAAGTTTGTCGGATCAATACCCAGGTAATTCGCGAGATACTTATGCGGTACCAACTGGAGTATGTGCGGACTACGTTGAAGAAGTTTTCTGAACTTTTCTTCAGAAGTATAGCATTGCAGTTCTACTTGTCTTTCCAACACACCGGACAATACCTGGCTAAGTCCTGATAAAATCATAGCATTCACTGCCGGTCTTTTTTGCATCAGTTCCTGAACATCATGAAAAGGTGTTCGGATGAAACTGGAAGGCGTCAGTGTTTCATAAAAATATTTTGATGGCTTTTGAAGCAGCATTGAATCCAGAACTCCTCCAAAAGAAGGTGCGTAAGTGAAGACAAGCGTCGCCTCCCGGTTGTTATCATCCATGTAATAAACACGCTGAACACCATCAACAACGAAGTACAAATATTTTTCCTGTTCACCTGAAGCAGTAATAATCTCTTTCCGCTTAACAGAAAGAGGTTTCCACAATGCTGCGAATTCATTCCAGTCTGCCTCGGGAAGAGGATAGATTGAATCAATAAGTTTTTTTAATTGAAGCAAGTTGAATCGGATATGACTTTACCGTAAAGGTAAATTTAGTCTTATCGAACAAGTGATTCAACTTTCTTGAGGTGAAGTGTGGTTCTAAGTTGGAGTAGCAAATGAGGTGTGCAATTAATCCATTCTGATGATAATCCTGTTGACAGTATTTCCACGCCGCCGCTTACATTAAAAGTCATTAACTTTATGTAAATAGTCCACGGTCAACAAAAATTAACTGGTAGGTTATATTTCCAACCCAAAATCATCATGCACCGATTAAATCTTATCACGCTCTTAGCGTTAGCCCTGATCTGCACTACTTGTACAACAGAAAAAAAATCCAGCGAGTGGATCGAACTCTTTAATGGAAAAGACTTTACCGGCTGGAAGGCGAGCGAGAACCAGGGCACCTTTAAAATAGAAAATGGAATGATCGTAGCCAACGGCGATCGATCACATTTGTTTTATGTTGGCGATGGAAAAGAACCAATAGATATTAAAAACTTTGAATTGAGCGCAGACGTGATGACCTATCCCCTGGCGAATTCCGGCATTTACTTTCACACAACATACCAGGAAGAAGGCTGGCCGGAAAAAGGTTATGAAGTTCAAATCAACACCACACATCCTGGCGGTGGTGATTATAAGGAAGTAAAAAAGGGCGCCAGCTTATACGGTGTTAGAAATGTTTACAAAGCATTCGCTAAAGACAGCGTCTGGTACAATCTGAATATCCTGGTTGAAGGTAAGCACATCCGCATTAAGCATGACGGAATGTTAACGGTAGACTACATTGAATCATCCAATCCACGGCAGGCAAGCGGCACGTTTGCTCTTCAGGGCCACGATCCACTAAGTACTGTATTCTTCAAAAACATAAAGCTTAAGATTCTTCCTGATAGCGCTGGTAATTCAGTGAAAGTACCGGCTGAACCTTACCCTAAAATTATTGAAGCACAGGAAGAGAACTTTGCATTTATTGACACGCATGTCATTGATGATAATACTTTTAATATTGACAATGCTATCCAGGAATTTTATAAAACAGGAATTAATATTGGAGTAGTTGCCGATGCGCCAACATTAGCCGACAATAACACGCTGACAAATTTTATTTCCAAGTATAGCAAGTACCCTGTCTTTTTAGGTATTACGAATTCAAATGATAGTCGACCAATTGATAATGAAACAATACAAAAGTTCGACTATGTGATTGGAGAAATTACAAAGTTCAAAAGTAAAAGCGGGAAAACCATTGATGTACATAGTGGTGACAAAATCAGTAATACTCAATCCTTCATGGATGATTACGTCGCAGCTATAATCACCAAAATCAACTCAGGTACTATTGATATCTGGGCAAATGCCACTCTCCTTCCATCATCGTTGGCAAGCGATTATAATAAACTTTGGACAAAAGCAAGAATGCTAAAAGTGATTGAAGCAGCTAAGAAAAATAAAGTTGGAATAGAAATTAACAATACGCTTCGCATACCCGGCATTGATTTCCTCAAACTTGCCAAAGAGCAAGGATGTCTTTTTGCCAATGGAGGAATTTATAATGACAACAAGACTACATCACCTGATTATTTCTTAGAGGCAATCACACAATGCGCTCTCACATACAAAGATATTTACATACCAAAAAATAACTGACCTTTAGTGCAAGACATAAAATCAGAACCTTGTAAAATCGGACTTGTCCTTTCCAAATGGTGGATAACTATCTTGTAAGTGAGCAGACGATTAAAGAACCACCTGTATCGCTATGGGGAAAACTCAAGATGGTGGGGCCGGGTTTTGTTCTCTCGGCATCTATTGTAGGCTCGGGAGAACTGATTGCTACTACAACCCTAGGCGCCAAAGCAGGCTTCACTGCATTTTGGATTATAATCATTAGTTGTATTATGAAAGTGGCCATTCAGCTGGAGTTTGGTAAACATACCATACTCACGGGTGAAACCGCCATGCAGGCATTGAATAAACTACCAGGGCCTCGGTTAGGAAAAGGAAAGTGGACCATATGGTCAATCTTCATTCTGATCGTCTTAAAAGTTATACAGCTTGGCGGAATGACCGGCAGCACAGCCATTGTGTTAAATTTATTATTTCCTTCCATTCCAATACTGATCTGGGTTGTGGCTGCTGCTCTCTCTGTGGCATTGTTGATCTTTTCAGGCTACTATCCGCTTGTTGAAAAACTGTCACTCTTCATGATCACGATGTTTACTGTTCTTACCATCACAGCAGTTTGTTTTCTTGCATTCACGCCCTACAGCATTTCCTGGTCTGACATAGCTGAAGGTTTGAAATTCAAACTATCTCCGGAGATGGTGGGTGTTGCTATTGGCGCCTTCGGTATTACCGGGGTAGCAAGTGACGAGATCATTGCTTATAACTATTGGTGTCTTGAGAAAGGTTATGCGGCGAGCACAGGACCGCAGAAAGATAATGCGGAATGGAGAAAACGTGCTAAAGGCTGGATCAACATAATGTACCTCGATGCCATTGCAGCAATGGTGGTCTATACTGTGGTAACAGCGGCGTTCTATTTGCTTGGCGCTGCTATTCTTCATAACCGCGGTGTTGTCCCAGAAGGCAATCAGTTGATAGAAACGGTAGCGCTTATTTACACAGAGTCTTTGGGCGAAGGCGTACGCATGATTTATCTTGTAGGTGCATTCTTTGTTTTATACTCAAGTCTGTTTGCTTCGCTGGCGGCATGGACAAGAATGTATTCGGATATATTCGGCCAACTGGGTTGGATAAATTTTCTCAATGTAGCACAGCGAAACAGAGTGATTGCAATACTGGCATGGATAATACCACTCACATGGGCGTTAGCCTATTTCTTCATTGAACTACCGGTAATCATGATTCTCTTTGGAGGAATAGTAGGATCCATACTTTTGTTCATCATTGTTTTTGCAGCAATTAATTTTCGTTATAAAAAAGTTCAGGTATTTCAGCCAAGCCTGATATACGATATTGCGCTGTGGATCAGCATTATTTCAATCATCGGTGTTGGTGTTTATGGTATTGCGACACTAGTAAATTAAGTACACAAAGAAATTTTGTCAATGTTTCTTAACAAACAATCCAAAGAAACATTTTCTTATATTTTATCTGACATGAATGCATACAACGAACAGGCGATAAAGGAACTTGAACAATGGCAAATCAAAATGCAGGGGGCTCCTTCATTTTTTAACAGTGTTTCAAAAAGTACACAGATACGTGTTAACAAATTGATCCCGGAGAAAATCCATATTGTCATTACCGAGGCGATGAAGAACCTTATCAAGACGGTGATCATAGGCACACGATTCACTACCGGGAATCCACAGGAATTCACAACACTGGAAGAAACAGAAAAAAAAGTAAGAGGCACCATTACCTTCTATCGAAATGCTGCAACCGCTGAAGGAGGCTTGACAGGTGCCGGTGGCTTATTACTAGGTCTCGCTGATTTTCCATTATGGCTTACGTTAAAAATGAAAATGCTTTTTGAAATCGCCAGGCTTTACGGATATGATACAAAAGATTTTAAAGAGCGTATTTATTTACTGTATATATTTCAACTCACCTTCTCCAGCCAACGCGGGCGCAATGCTCTTTATCCCATCCTCGTCGATTGGAAAAATGAATCACAAAAAATAAAGGATATCAACGAAATGAACTGGCGTAATTTTCAGCAAGAGTATCGCGACTACATTGATCTGGCAAAGTTATTTCAACTTGTTCCCTTTGTAGGAGCGGCAGTAGGCGCTGTGGTTAATCACAGGCTTACGAAAAAATTAGGTAATACGGCCATGAATGCCTACCGTCTGCGGATGATGCAAAATAAATTACTAAGTGATTGAGTTCAGACCATGCCAATAACCGGGAATCTTTCTTTATTCTGGAATCTGTAAGGCATAATTTTTTGCCCTCATTCAGGTAACTCCCAAGGTATTTGCTACTGACCGAAAAACTTACACATCTTATAATCTTTTTAGTCAAATCAGAAAAACAATAAATACTTCGTTCACACCCACAAAAAAAGAATTTTATCCTTCCACCTTGAGTAAAAAAGGAATTTATAACTCACCCCCGGAACTGATAATTACTTTCTTCCATCTAAACTTACACAACTTCAATAGGTTTAAATACCAACTGTATATTTCGGCTTTAAAATTATACCTGAAAAATGACATCGTTGAACAAGATTTGTTTCATGCTGGCTATGTCAGCGGCCTTTTACACATCTCAGGCGCAAAGTTTAAATGACAATTGGAACAAAGATCTCACCAACTCACTGCAACAGTTTCTGGACTGTAAGAACACAACCAACAACAATGCAGAATGCAGTAAATTCATTGGTGAATCATTGACGAACGTGTATAAACTAAATGACTTTTACTCAGCAAAATTGGGAAGAAACTTAATGGTAAGTGAAATAGCAAAGCTTCTCAATGAAAGCAACCAATGGAAAATGCTTGGTCATGGTTACGAGCAGAAGGCGCTGGCAGAAGCACAAAGTAATGCAAATGCAAAAAAAGCAGTTATAGCAATTTATATGAACACAGAAGGAGTAGGTCACGTCGCGCTGATCCTGCCCGGTGATCTTCAGCCCTCAGGTTCATGGGGACTTAATGTTCCTAACTCAGCTTCTTTCTTATTGGTGGAACCCGAACGCTCTTACGTTGGTAAGGGCTTATCTTATGCATTCGCGAAGAATCATTTAAAGGATGTGGTGATCTATAGCAGGAATTATTGAAGAAATATTTCCTTAAGATTAGAATCACCGTTGATAACAATTTGCACTCTGTAAATTTTGTTTTCACAAGTAACTTCACACACATAAGTCCCGTGACTAACTTCCAATGATACCCGGCCGTACTTATCGGTATACTTTCTTAGAAGGACCTTATTGCTTTTATCAAGAAGAGTGACACTTGAATAAAGTGCCTCTCTCTTGTTTTTTCCATCATTCAAAGTTAATTTAAAACTATCAGCCTTGACTCTGCCTGGCAGAGCCAACAACATTGCCAGTACTAGTATTTTCATGATTCTAATTATTTGGAATGATTTCGAGTTGTAGTGGTCGATAAGAACGAAAATGATTTGTTCGCTTTAGCAGCAGCGAAGTGTCACTTTTCGGAATCAACTGAGCATTACCTCTCTTATGAGAATATATTATTGCCTCGGCTACATCTTCAAAGTTTTGTCCTGCTTCTAACTTCATTTGAATTTCAAAGCATCCCTGGCTATCCACATTCGATTTAAAACTTGATGGGATAACTTTTAATTCGCCATCATTCCAGTTTTGAATTTGATTTTGCGGATCAACAAGGCGACCGTTAACAGTCCATTCAACCTTTTCTTTTGGCTTTGAATGATAGAAAACATACAGCAAAGAACAGAAGCCCAGAAAAACAAAAACCAGCGACGGGTAATTAGTTTTAAGTTTACCCACAACCGGGATATCTACTTCGGTTGGTTGATTTGTATTCGAATCAATGTAAACCTTCTGCTTTAGCAAAGCCACAAATCCTAATACAATAGCGAGGGTTGATATTCCATATATCACCAGTGTTTCCATAACGGTAAGCTTAGTGAGAAAAAGAATTTGACTTTAATGTCTTAGGAAGAGCTGTGTAACCTTGAGAGACGAGGATATTTTAAACCAGAAAAAAGGGATGGAAAGCTATGATTAACGCAAATCGTTGCTACAGAAAATCAACCGTCACAAAGAAAATCTATGCGTAAGCTTCATGAGAAAAACATTATGAGCCTTGTCCTGGAAATCAAACTCGGTGATAAGAGCGGATTGGTCCGTGAAGCCTCCATTCATTTCTTGTGACCACACAAGAAAAACCGTGGAGCTTGGTATATATTCCCAACGTAACACCATGTTTGATCTGAACTGACCAATGTTGAAATCAGGATTGCTAAAAGTTAGGTCTACCTTACCGTCTAAATTTTCATCTATTGAATAGACATTATCACCATTCAGGCTAATGGATTGATCAGGAATCATTAAAAAACGGTTTTTATATTCATCTGCATTTGCATCCGTTATGTACTTGAATTTTGAGTATTCACCCGTGGTACCGAAAGGTTGTCCCCAATATTGAAGAGACAGGTTTGGTTTTATTATGTAAGTCATCCGCAGCGAGAGGCGTGCTGTAGTCTGATCAATCTCAGCAACGATGTAACGATTTTCGTCACCCACTGTTCCGGTTGTTACATACTGCATAGTACTTTGCCGTGAACTAAGACTGGGTGAAAGGGATACGCTCAGGGAATTGATAGGGCGGTAATTGAATTGAAGATCCAGGCCCTTATGCTGGTGGAATTTATCAAAACCCCATCGGGCATTTGGCCCCATTCCAAATTGAAGTTTCTTCCTACCATCCGTGCTGACCCAGAGGCCTCCGCCAAAGTTGCCGGGGTAGCGAAGGGCAGGTCCACCACGAAGGTCGGCGTTAGAAACGGAACGGGTCGCCATACTCATTCCTGTATTTATTGACCAAAAATTTCTAAACTGATGGCTCGTATGAACGTCATAGTAAACTCCTGTAAGACGTTTGTCAAAATCCCAACCAAGACTTTGTGAAGCGCTGTATCGCTGGGAGCGGAACACCTTTGTAAGGTTCATCACCCTGTATTGCATCCATACCCATTCACTCATCTGGCTGGTTTGAGGCATAAAGCCTATATCATTTACTTCCAGTTGCGGCGACATCCAGGCATAACCAATATCATAAACGAATTTTCCACTTTGCTTGCCATGGTTCACTGCACCTCCCGTACCTGTGAGGGCGGTTAGCGTAGTGTCTACGTTAGCATAGTCATTGTCGGGCCGCTGAAAATACCTTTCAGAAGATTCCTGTGTATGCGTTATGGCTTCGCGGGAACCTCGTACATGACTCATGGCAGTTTTTGCGTTCACATAGTAGGTACGCTTTTTCCATGTATGCATCACATCCACTCCGCTACTGTAGGCCTCATCGCGTAACCAATTGAGATTGACATCATCAATTTTTCTATTGGTCGCTGTAAACATTGCACTGACAACAGTCTTGCCCTGATTGATCTCTTGTTGTGCGGCAGTGACAAGGTAATTTGTTAACGGTTCAACAACTCGTTTACTCGAAATTCCAGCACTATCAATCTGTCCAAGCTCACGGGCGGTTACGGATTCAAGCACTCCCCATGAAAGTCCTTTTTTATTTTTTCCTGTCAGCTTAGCCGCTCCGAGAATAGAAGTATTATCATTCGTTTTTACGTATTCATTCACTCCATCATCCACATCCTTATCGGTTTCGATGAAACCTTGCGGAGCGCGGCCTATTCGCCGTGAATAAAAAAGATTGGTATTCCCGAAATCAACAACAGGGAAATTCAGAACATTTTTTCCTTCGATAAAAAATGGGCGTTGCTCCTGTAAATAAACCTGGAAGGCCGAGAGATTTACCTGCGAGGGGTCTGCTTCCACCTGGCCAAAATCCGGATTGAAGGAAAGATCAAGGGTCACGTCGCTTGTTATCCCGACCTTCGCGTCAAGACCGTAGTCGAAGGAAGAAGATTTGCCCGTCGCGAAGGGATTGCCTGCTTCCTTCTGGTATCTTTCTGTCTTCGCGACCACATAAGGTTGTATCTCTAATTGCTTTTGCGATTTGATTCCCTTAAGGCCCCCTAACTCTCCATAAAGATGAATTGAACCTGGTGAATCAGGCGGAATAAATTGCCAGGCTGATCGCTCCTGGTTACGGAAAAATCTTCGCGTGATTTGCAATCCCCATGTCTGTACATCTTTGTCAGAAAACCGGAGTTGACTAAGCGGTATTTGAATTTCCGCCACCCATCCCTCTTCATCAATAGTGGTCTGCAGATACCAGATTGGGTCCCACATTACATTTCGTGTATTGCCATTGTTGGAAAGAAACTCGTCACTTTTAACACCCGACACTGAGGATATAAAAGAAAACGCGCTCCTTTTGTCGAAGTAGCTATCAATATTTACTTCAACGTAATCACCATCAAATCCATCGCGCCGCGACAGGCGTCGTACAATCTTGCCCGGATCCGGATCATAATTCTTTAGCGCGATGTAGAGATTCTTGGCATCGTAAAGTATCTTGAATTTGGTTTGAACAGAAGGTGAAGCTCCCGGTTCAGGAGAAATCTGGATAAAGTCTCCTCCACCCCATTCTATTTGGTTCCATACCGTCTCGCTTAAAAAACCATCGATTCTTGGCGGGGCGCCCTCCAAACGTTTGGTTTCATAAGATTTTATGATGGTGAATTGACCAAAGGCTGCTGCGGAACACAAAAAGAAAAACATGAACGCCGCCAACCTCATCTAACTATCCGGTTTGTTGAAAAAACAGAACTCATGATTGAATCCATCCAGCAAAAAAAACACAATTTGGGAAATTATTAACTGCAAAAATTAGCAATTCAGCACATCTAATCAGAAACTTTTGGTTAATACGGAGCTTACCTTGTTTGAATGGCACCGAAAACGATTGAGGCGACAAAATAAACTGCATTTACCGGACATCTATTGAACCTATTCAATCATCCGCTTATCTATATTTGTGAATCCGGTATGAAGAAAAATTCAACAATTGCCATTAAAGTTGGCTCGAACGTTCTTACCAACAGCGAAGGGCTATTGGATGAAGGAATCATTACTAATATATCCCGTCAGATTAAAGATCTGCGCGATAAGGGTCATTCCGTGATCCTGATCTCTTCGGGAGCGGTAGCAGCGGGACGAAGTCTCTATCAATTCAAAAAGAAAACTGACACGGTGGTGCAGCGACAGGTCCTCGCTTCTATAGGACAGGTTAAACTTATCTCTTTGTATAAAGACCTGTTCGACAAACTTGGCTTGCAGTGCGCCCAGGTGTTAGTAACCAAGGAAGATTTTAAAACCCGTCATCACTATCTCAACATGCAAAATTGCTTGTCGGCTTTGTTGAGTAATCATATCGTGCCTGTCATAAATGAAAACGATGTTGTTTCAGTGACCGAACTTATGTTCACCGATAACGATGAACTTGCCGGACTCGTAAGCGCAATGATGAACACTGATATTTTAGTGATCCTCACCAACGTTGATGGTATATACGACGGAGACCCTGATCTTCCCGGAACAAACCTAATTCATCTTTACGATGCCAAGGAAATTAATCTTGAGGACATAGTGAATGGTAAGAAATCAGGTTTCGGGCGCGGTGGAATTTTAACGAAATGTCAGACAGCAGCAAAAATTGCCGGCGTTGGAATTCCGGTACACATTGCCAATGGAAAAAAAGAAGATATCATTCTGAAAGTACTGAATGATGAAAAAACAGGAACCCGCTTCCCGGCAAAAAAATTAGCCTCAAGCTTTAAGAAATATATGGCTCACGCTTATGAGGAGCCAAAAGGAAAAGTGATGATCAATGCCGGGGCGAAAAATGTATTGCTCTCCGACAAGGCTAAAAGTCTATTGCCCGTAGGAATGGTGCAGGTGATGGGAAAATTCAAGAAAGGAGATATCGTTAAAATCGTTGACGAAAAAGATCATGAAATTGGATTAGGTCTTGCGCGATACGGCTATAAAAAAGCGAAGGAACTGATCGGACAGAAGAACCAGAAACCAATGATCCATTATGATCATTTATATTTACATTAGGTTGTGGTTAATGGTGGATTCATCAAGTTTTGAGTTTCGGAGCCGTGTCTTGGCAGGCAGGCTCACCAATGAGGGGACTTCAGAGATTCGTTTGCTAAGAAGAGTATGTTAAATGTTAAAATACTTCATCACGGTTAACTATTAGCCTTAATCCTAAACTTGGCCTCACCCTAAATCCCTCTCCAAAGGAGAGGGACTTCAAAGGTGCCGTTTTGTTAGAAGAGTATGCTAAATGTTAAAATGCTTTTAACCACGATTTACGATTAACCTTATCCAATGCTCCAGCAAACATTCAAGTCCGTACAAGAAGCAAGCAGAAAGTTAACTTTACTGAGTGAAGAAAAAATTAATTCAGTCCTCAATGCTTTAGCGGAAAAAACAGAGAAAAATATTGATTTCATTCTAACTGAAAATCAAAAAGACCTCGTGCGCATGCCCGAAAGCGACCCGAAGTACGACCGGCTTAAATTAACTGCGGCACGAATTCAAGACATAATAGCGGATCTTAGAAAAGTAGCCATATTGCCTTCACCCCTGGGCATCACCCTGGAAAAAAAACAACTCGATAACGGCCTTGACCTTGAAAAGATAACGGTGCCAATGGGTGTTCTCGGAATAATTTATGAAGCCCGGCCTAATGTTACCTTTGATGTATTTGCGCTTTGTCTGAAGTCAGGGAATGCATGTATACTTAAAGGCGGAAGTGATGCCGAAAATTCAAACAAAGCCATTGTAAAAATCATCAAAGAAGTTCTCCAGGAATTTCAGGTGAATACAAATATCATTGCCCTATTACCTTCCGATCGGTCAGCTACAACAGAGCTTCTTCAGGCCATAGGTTATGTAGATGTTATCATTCCCCGGGGAAGTCAAAACCTCATTGATTATGTAAGACAAAATTCAAAAGTGCCGGTGATAGAAACAGGAGCCGGTATTGTACATGCCTACTTCGACAGCAGTGGCGATGTTAATAAAGGTGCTGACATAATTTTCAATTCAAAAACAAGACGGGTAAGTGTTTGCAATGCGCTCGACTGCCTCATCGTTCATGAGGGAAGGTTACAGGATCTTCCTGCGCTGACAAAAAAACTGGTTGAGAAAAACGTAAAGATCTATGCTGATGAAAAATCTTTCG
Organism: uncultured Roseivirgaceae bacterium; assembly: GCA_964521255.1. Taxonomy (GTDB): domain Bacteria; phylum Bacteroidota; class Bacteroidia; order Cytophagales; family Cyclobacteriaceae; genus ZC4RG29. The sequence continues at coordinate 71,876 of CAZFRM010000011.1, read as the reverse complement.
CGAAAATCAAAGATCAATATCCTCTTAGCTTGTTAGAGCACGCTGCTCCTGAACATTTCGGCACAGAATTTCTGGATTACAAGATGAGCATCAAAACCGTTAGCAATGCAGACGAGGCGTTGGATCATATTGCAACGCATAGCTCGAAACACAGCGAGGCAATCATTGCGGAAGATAACGATGTTATCGACCTGTTTTTAAAAAGTGTTGATGCTGCTGCTGTTTATGCCAATGCTTCCACCGCCTTTACAGATGGGGCACAGTTCGGTCTTGGCGCAGAGATTGGTATCAGTACACAGAAGCTTCATGCTAGGGGGCCGATGGCTTTAAGAGAAATGACATCGTATAAGTGGTTAGTGAAAGGTAATGGAACGGTAAGACCTTAATTGATTGTTGATTGTCGATGTACCAATTAACAATTTGCTCAAGACTTAAGATGACTTTCCATCATCTTATCCAACTCATCTTTACCAAACCCCAGCTTCTCTGCCACCATTGTTATAAGCTCCATTTCCGCTGCTGATAGTTCACCATCGATCAAGGCAAGGTCAATCATTTCATGGAGCTGTGTTTCCTTTTCTTTTTGATTTTGCGGTATCAGGTAAGTGTATTCATTGGCACGTGAAATCATAATGTTCAATCGGTCAAGTGGTATTTCACGCTCAAAAGCTATCTGTGAAAGAGCTACACGTTCAACATCTTTAATGATGCCGTCAACGGCACTCAGCGAAACGAGATTTCTAAAATGTTGTAATCGGATAGGGTCTAGCATTACTTTAAAAAATTGGAAGTTGTTTTAAAGATATTTTCAATCAACGGCACGATTCGGAAGGAAAAATAGTCTTTTCGTTAAAAAGTTCAAAACGAAATATGTGCAACATTAAGTTATTTTAACTGAGAACATATCCGATCCTTCCATTCAAAAAAGTTAAAACTACATTAACGTAATATCGCTGGTCGGCATAAGTGGAAAATCGTATATTAATTACATCAAGTATAAAACTACAACAGTTCACAGAACGCCTTAAAAATTTCCTTTAAACCATAAAAGACAATTCACCATGATTAACAGACGTAAATTCATTCAGCAGACAGTTGCCAGCGCAGCAGCGCTCACGGTTAGCCAGCAGGCCTTTGCAAACATAGTAGTCCCTCAAAAAAAAGATAAGCTCGGTGTTGCATTGGTCGGACTGGGTTATTACAGCACCGATCTCCTAGCACCGGCATTGCAATTGACACAACATTGTCAGCTTACCGGCATAGTTACCGGCACTCCTTCCAAAGCAGAGACGTGGAAGCAGAAACATAACTTACCCGATAAAAACATTTACAACTACCAGAGTTTTGATTCCATCGCCAACAATCCCGACATCGATGTAATTTATATCGTCCTTCCGCCTTCCATGCATGCAGAGTACACGATACGCGCAGCAAAAACAGGCAAACATGTTTGGTGCGAAAAGCCAATGGCCATGACAGTAGCCGAATGTCAAAGCATGATTGACGCCTGTAACAAGAATAAAGTAAAACTCAGCATCGGCTATCGCATGCACCATGAACCGAATACACAAAAAATCATTCAGCTTCGAAAAGACATGACCTATGGGAAAGTCGTAAAGGTTGACGTCGCTGCGGGGTACCGCGACTCTCGCACTAATCATTGGAAGCAAACGAAAGCATTGGGAGGTGGCGCGATGTATGACATGGGAGTTTATCCCCTAAATGCCGCACGGTATAGTACCGGTCTGGAACCGATAGCGGTAGTGGCGCATCAATCTACTACTCGTCCGGAGATCTATAAGGACATTGATGAGACCATGGCCTTTGAGCTTGACTTTCCGGGTGGCGTAACAGCCTCTTGCGAGACCAGTTTTGGAAAAGGCATGAACGATCTTAAGATCACGTGTTCGAAAGGATGGATCAAGCTGTCACCGTTCTCAGCTTACAATGGAATTAACGGTGAGACAAGTGATGGTCTTAAATTAAATGCACCCATAGCCAACGAACAGGCTAAGCAAATGGATGATGATGCTTTGGCGATAAAAAACAATACAAAAGTGTTGGTTCCCGGTGAAGAAGGACTAAAAGATATTCGCGTGGTAGAAGCGGTGTACCGGTCTGTTAAAGAGAATGGCAAGGTTAAAATTGGTTAAACAGATCACTGTTCACAGATCACAGCAGGTACTGCCGTGATCTGTGATCCATTCAACTGTGAACTTATATTCCTAACAATTCACAAATTTCCAAGTTGTTTTTAGACTTATTTTTCCTTAAACTCAAAGAAACAAAAACCAATCTTAACCTTGAATCAGACTGGCTTTGGCCATACGGCAAGAAAAGACCTGTGGTGGATTCGTCCCCTGCTTATTTTTATTGGTCTTTCTTCGTTTATCGTATATGCTACATGGGCCGCTTTTCAGGGAGAACATTATGCGGTTGGCCCGTACCTCTCCCCTTTTTATTCACCCGAAATTTTTGGAAGCTCCTCCCATAGCTGGTTTGGGCCCAAGCCAACATGGTGGCCTAACATACTTCCGTTTTCTCCTGCGCTATTAATACTGTGGGCGCCCGGTGGCATGCGCGTTACCTGCTATTACTATCGGGGTGCATACTACAAATCATTCTGGGCTGATCCCCCGGCCTGTGCTGTATCCGAACCCAGAAAAACTTATTTGGGTGAAAATTCCTTTCCGCTGATCATGCAAAACATTCATCGATACTTTTTGTACCTGGCTGTCCTGTTTGTTTTCGTTCTTTTCTATGATGCATGGAAGGCGATGTGGTTTCTCGATCCCGCTACTGGCGAAAAAAGTTTTGGCATCGGTGTGGGTACATTGGTACTTACCTTGAATGCAACGCTCCTCAGTGGGTATACCTTTGGTTGCCACTCTTTCCGTCACCTGGTTGGTGGATGGAAAGACCGGCTTTCAAAATCACCTGTACAACGGAAGGTCTATAACTGTGCCAGTTGTCTCAACAGGAGACATATGAACTGGGCGTGGTTTAGTTTGTTCGGTGTGATGTTCGCGGATGTTTATGTTAGGTTGTGCTCCATGGGAATCTGGACTGACTGGCGAATACTCTGATGGCTACATACGAAACATATCAACACGACGTACTGGTCATTGGATCAGGAGGCGCTGGCTTGCGTGCGGCAATAGAAGCTTCTGCTTCGGGAGTATCTGTCGCTATTGTGTGTCGTTGTCTTCTTGGCAAGGCACATACCGTGATGGCTGAAGGTGGCGTAGCAGCTGCACTGGCAAATGTTGATGACCGTGATAATTGGAAAGTTCATTTCACGGATACGATGCGCGGTGGTCAATATCTTAACAACTGGCGCATGGCAGAACTTCATGCAAAGGAATCACCCGATCGTGTGAAAGAGCTCGAAGCATGGGGCGCAGTATTTGACAGAACCGATGATGGTCGTATTCTTCAGCGCAATTTTGGAGGACATAAGTATCCACGCCTGGCTCACGTCGGTGATCGAACCGGATTGGAAATGATTCGCACATTGCAAGACTACACTATTCATCTTGGTGTAGATATCTACCAGGAATTCACCATCATCAGCCTGCTCACCAATGGAAATAAAATTTCTGGTGCGCTTGGCTATGATCGCGAAAAAGGACTCTTCAAAGTTTTCAAAGCTAAAGCCGTTGTCATTGCCACAGGAGGAATGGGGCGCATTTATAAAATATCAAGTAACAGTTGGGACTGCACCGGCAGCGGTATTTCTCTTGCTTACCATGCTGGCGCTGAACTTATTGATATAGAGTTTGTCCAGTTCCACCCTACCGGAATGGTATGGCCGCCCAGTGTTCGCGGGCTTTTAATAACGGAGGGCGTACGCGGTGAAGGGGGTGTACTTCGAAACAGTAAAGGCCGCCGGTTTATGTTTGATGATATACCTGATCTTTACAAAGGACAAACATCCACGGATGAAGAAGAAGGATGGCGCTATACGCAAGGTGACAAAAATGCAAAGCGTCCTCCCGAGTTGCTCACACGCGATCATGTTGCCCGTTGTATCATGCGCGAGATAAAAGAAGGAAGAGGATCACCTCACGGCGGAGTGTTTCTCGACATCGCCTGGATAAAGGAGAAGATTTCAAATGCTCCCGATCATATCAAGCGCAAGCTTCCCAGTATGTATCATCAGTTCAAGGAGCTTGCTGGTGTAGATATTACGAAAGAGCCAATGGAAGTAGGTCCCACTACGCATTACATAATGGGAGGCGTTAAAGTGGATGCCGATACACAAATGACTACCACACCGGGACTTTTCGCTGCCGGAGAATGTGCAGCAGGATTGCATGGAGCAAATCGCCTAGGTGGAAATTCACTTTCAGACTTACTCGTATTTGGAAAACGAGCCGGTGAATATGCTGCGAAATATGCAAAGGAAAATTCAGCAGTATCTGTAAATGAGACAGAGGTGAACGAAATAACGGCCTGGGCACTGGCCGTATTTGAAAGAGAGAGTAATGGGGAAAATCCATTTCAGATTCAATCTGATCTGCAAGACATGATGCAAAAATTAGTTGGTATTGTCAGAAACGGTGAAGAACTTGATGAAGCTGTTCAAAGCATTCATCAACTTCAAATGCGTGCTGCCAAAGCAGGATGTAGTGGCAATCGTGGATATAACCCTGGGTGGCATACGGCGATTGAATTAAAACATATGTTGACCGTGGCAGAAGCTATTGCGAGAGCCGCCAGGGAACGAAAGGAAAGTCGAGGGGGTCACTTTCGTGAGGACTTTGCAAACAAGAGTGACGAATTTGGTAAAATAAATATCAGTGTTAAAAAAGATACTGATGGCAAAATGGTGATTCGTCAGGTTCCAAAGATGAAAATGAGGGAAGACTTGCTGCAATTGATAGATGAAATGAAGTAGGATCACGGATTTAGCGGATTAAGGGATTTCGCAGATGAATTAACAGCCTAAACACGTAAACACATCCCATGGCCAATGTAACATTCCAAATATGGCGTACCGATTCTACCGGAGGAAAATTCCAGGAATACAAAACTGATATTACAGAGGGAATGGTGGTGTTGGATGCTGTTCACCAAATCCAGGCAGAACAGGCAAATGACCTGGCGGTACGATGGAATTGCAAAGCAGGAAAATGTGGATCATGTTCTGCAGAAATCAATGGTCATCCAAAGTTAATGTGCATGACCCGTATGAGTGACATGCCCCAGGATAAGGCGGTATCGATTCAACCTATGAAGGCTTTTCCTGTCATCAAAGACCTCGTTACTGATGTCTCCGTCAACTACCGGGTAAAAAAGAGAATTAAAAAATTTAAGCCACGTCCACCGGATGCGCCGGATGGAACATGGCGAATGGCACAAAGTGATATTGACCGCGTTCAGGAATTTCGCAAGTGCATTGAGTGTTTCTTATGTCAGGATGTTTGCCATGTTTTACGCGAACATCATTTGCACGAAAAATTCGCAGGACCAAGGCATATGGTTTACGCCGCTGCCCTGGAAATGCACCCGCTCGACATCGAGGATCGCACCGGTGATCTTAAAGATGACGCTGGCATTGGCTTCTGCAACATAACCAAGTGTTGCACGACCGTCTGTCCAGAACATATTACCATCACCGACAACGCGATCATACCATTGAAAGAAAGAGTAGCCGATAAATTCTATGATCCGCTCATGAAATTATTCCGGTTATTTAGTAAAGAAAAGTGAACATATTAATGAGAGCATCATTTACTATAAAACATTTTATCAACAGATATTTAACCAATGTTGAAAAGTAGGCAATAGGCAATCGCAGTAGGCAAAATTGCCTGTTGCCATTTGCTTACTGCCATTTTTCGTTTGTATCATAGATTTTTGAATGAACTTAAGTAGCACTAAATCACTAAACGATTAATAAAGCCACATGCTATGAACACACAAACAACAGAAAGAACTGAGTTTAAATTAAAACCACTTTCAAAAGAAAGCATTGAAGCTGCGTTAGGCAAAGCCGAACACTACCGCTTACTTAATCATCCACGTTTATCGGAAAGCATATGCCTTGATGTGCTTGCCCTCGAACCTGAAAATCAAAGAGCACAAAGAGTTCTCTTGCTCGCCCTGACAGATCAATTTCAGACCTCATCTAAAACCGCCCGGCAGGCGCGGGAAATTGCCAATGGTTTGAATAACGATTACGAACGATTGTACTATTCCGGAATAATTTGTGAACGCCTCGGAAGTGTTGCCCTTAACTCAGGCACACATAGTTCTGATGCTGATGCCTATGAATGGTACATTGAAGCAATGGATTTTTACGAAAAGGCTGATTCCGTTAATGAAGATGCAAAGAACGATGATCCTATTCTTCGCTGGAATACCTGCGCACGCATCATTATGCAATATAATTTGAAGCAAAGACAGCTTGATGACACACAATTCACGCTTGAATAATTTTAATACAGCTAACTTTCCACACACCAATTAAATAAACCTGTCTTAATAGTCAGAAACTTGCTTACCTTACAAGCAAAATAGTTAAACATGCTTGAATATTCGCTTATTATCTGGATTGTTGTCATACTGGTTGGCCTTTGGATTGTTCTTTACTTCTTTCCAGTCAATTTGTGGATAACTGCGCTATTCTCTGGTGTCAGCGTGAATCTCATGACGTTAGTGTTCATGCGCTTCCGCAAAGTTCCACCCGGACTAATCGTACAATCGCTAATCCTTGCCAATAAAGCAGGCATAAAAGATATTACAATCGATCGGCTTGAAACTCACTATTTGGCTAAAGGACGATTGAACTCCGTGATTAAAGCGCTTATTGTCGCAGATAAAGCAAACCTTAACCTGACCTTCAAGCAGGCAACAGCAATTGACCTTGCCGGCAGAGATGTATTAAAGGCCGTTCAATTGTCAGTCAATCCCTATATGATTGTAGTCCCTGCTATCACCGGCGTTTCTATTGAGGGAATTCAGTTGATTACCGAAGCCCGTGTTACCGTGAGAGCCAATATTCAACAGCTTGTAGGTGGCGCCGGAGAAGAAACTATTAAAGCACGCGTTGGCCAGGGAATAATTTCTACTATCGGAAGAGCTCCAAGTTATCAAAGTGTATTGGAGAATCCCGACAGCATTTCAAAAGTAGTGCTGGAAAATGGACTCGATGCCGGCACTGCATATAAGATTCTCTCCATTGATATTGCCGACATTGATGTTGGCAGAAATATTGGCGCAATGTTACAGATCGATCAGGCCAACGCAGATCTTAGTATCGCCAAAGCAAAGGCTGAAGAGCGACGTGCCATGGCTGTTGCACTTGAACAGGAAATGATTGCCAAAGCACAGGAGGCTCGTGCAAATGTAATCAAAGCACAAGCCATGATTCCAGCCGCACTCGCCGGCGCCTTCAGAACGGGTACACTATTTGGAAACCGGAAAGCCTGACAAACCGCAGGCGGGTCTGCAGGAGACTGACAACAAATTAGTCGGATGTGCTGATTAGCCGATGACCTCATCTGCTTCCGGACTTTCGGACTTAGCATCAATTCTTAACACCACCATAAACCCTTACCATAAATACGTAATCTTTCCATTTATTCAATTGCTGAACTTTGGTTAGATTCTTTAATCCGTTTTGCTGTGGCAAAAGCATGTCAGTAGAAATAGAATCGGGTACTCCGTCAATCGTCTTTAATAAAACAGATGATTTCATTGCGAATGCTGTCCCTGAAGTTTCTGTTTGCAGGCCGCTGATTATTCCGACAACGTCACCTTTTGAGTTGAAAAGTGGTCCGCCGCTATTGCCGGGATTAACCGGTACTGATATTTGATATGCACTTGTATCTTGTTTATACCCTGTCGATGCGCTGATCGATCCTTCGCCAAAAACAATATCCTCTCGCGGAAATCCCAACGTAAATACTTCTTCACCCAGGCTTGCTTCCTTATTACTGATCAGGTATGGCAATGAAGCAAGGGGTGTAAAAATTTCTGTTTGAATTTTTAAAATAGATACATCCTTTGCCACGTCGCTAAACAGTATAGTAGCCTTTAGTATACCAAACTTTTTATTTTCAATGTAAATTGAATCTGCATTTTTAATAACGTGGTAACTAGTGGCCACGTAGCCAGCGGGTGAAATAAGAAATCCAGTGCCTGTATAATTAGCCGGAACGGGTGCAGGTTTTTCTTTTGACTCCGCAATATCAGCCATCATAAGGCTCTGCGATTTTTTTATCTGCTCAACTTTCCTTCCCAACTCTTTATAATAAGCGGTTTGTTTAGTCTCCAGCGACCGAGCCATGTGTAGTGTCGTTAAAGTACTGATCAAAGCGACCGATGCAGCCACCGCAGCCATGGGCCAGTATCTTTTCCACGCCCCGGTTTTCTTTTCTTCAATGACTAGCCGGACCGGTGCAGGTGTTTCGCGTGGCAACTCTTCATGAATACCATGAAGGGTCTTTTGCAAAACTTTTCGCTGGCTAAAAAATTTTATGGACCTTAAAAAGCGAAGGTGCTCTTCAGCCTTTTCGCGCAAGGATGGTTCGCTTTGTAATAATACTTCCAGTTCCGCTTGCTTTGTTTCAGTAAGGGGACTTTCAGCAAATTCATCCAGCTTCTCAAATAATTCCTTTTCGCTCATGACTCATCCTCTGTATTATTATTGAAAAATAACTTCTTTAACCGTTGCAGGCATTTATACTTTTGATTCTTCGCATTATCAGCATTCGTATAACCAAACTTATCCCGGATGGCATCCATGTTTTGACCGTTGAAATAAAAGTCTTCGATGATACTCCGGCATGGTTCTCCCAACTTATCCAGCGCGTTAGCCATGCGCCCGAAAGCTTCTTCTTTCTCCTCGATGTCAACCATCTCTTCATCGATCTCCAAAAAAGTTTCTGACTCCTCAATCTTTCCGTGGTATCTTTTCTTTTCAGCCAACCGCTTCAACCATAGTCTCCGGCTAACGGCAAAAAGATACGTCTTTATCTTGCAGGTGAGTACAAACTCCGGCTGCTGCGTCTTTTCATAAAAAGTTATCACAGCATCCTGGTAAACATCTTTTGCCTCCTGCTCTGTTCCACTGTTCGAGCAGACCATATTCATTATCATCGGAAAATGCGTTTTGTAAAGTTCCCTGAGCACGAGGGGATTTTTCTTACGCAATTCCGAAACGATCAACTCGTCAAAATAATACACTTGCTACAAGGTTGACTTTATACTAAACTTTTTTGAAGGTAACCCAAGGTAAAAATAAATAATTAGATGGAAGGTGGTATTGGAATATGGAGCCCGTAAACGTTTGTTTAGGTCAGATATAAAGAAAAATGCGCGAATGAGGCAAATATTTAAAACTTTTTAAGGAATGCATTGGGTTACCTGCATGGGCTTTCGGTATGAAGGGGAAATTTTTAAACCGAAAACTAAAATCGATTATGAAAAGTACAATCAAATTAGCTTTTGCTGCATTAGTTATTACTCTTGCTTCATGCACTTCAAAACCAGCTGAAAACACGGCTACAGAAACACAAGAGAGCGAAGCTCCTGCTACTGAGGCCACTGAGCCTGCAGTTGTTGATTCTGCTGCTGTTGCACCTGCAGATTCTGTTGTTATAGAATAATCCCCTTATTATTCCTAAAGGGGATTGTTAATATCTCCTTTAGGAATTTTTTCTACACTACACACCGCATTGTAGTTCTTCCCACACTGTTGCTCTTCCCAGGCAGCACCTCTTTAGTAATCATTACATTTTAACCCAGCTATAAATATGAGAACGATCATTCCCATACTGATCATTGCTTTGACTTTTTCATGCTCACTAAAAAATGAATCTGCCAATACTATTGCAGAGGACGGAAAATCAAATTCATCCATTGCAACTCAGCTCACTAATTCAAATCATATTAACCAGCTTTCCGATAGAAACACAAAGTTGATTAAAACAGCCAACTACTTCTTCAAAGTGAGTAACATTAAGAAGTGCACTGAAACAATAGAACAAACGTTGATAAAATATCCCGCCTTCATTTCTTCATCAAATCTTGATTTTGTTGATAACCGCATGCAAAATGAAATGACTATTCGTGTACAAAATGAATACTTCGATGATGTTTTAAAAGAAATTGACAGGGAACCGTCATTCGTCCATTACCGAAACGTCTCAACAGTAGATGCATCCAAAGAGTTTGTTGATTTAGAATCACGCCTGAAAACAAAGCGCGAAGTTGAAATACGTTACACGGAAATACTTCGCAACAAAGCAGGGACAATTGAGGAGTTATTAAATGCTGAAAAGCAAATTGGTGCATTGCATGAAGAAATAGAAGCAACCATCAGCAGGATTAATTTTCTTAAAGACCAGGTCAGCTACAGTACCATTCATTTAAAATTCTACCAGGAATTAAACCAGCAAGTATCTGAAGAAGAAACTTTAAGCGCTCAATTCATAGGTGCTTTTACATCAGGTCTCAATGGCTTAATTATAACCGGCCTGTTGTTAACTAACCTATGGCCTGCTGTCTTACTAATAATAGTCGCTTTGGTAGTATGGCGCCTTAAGAGCAAAGTAAACTTGAAGCCGGAAAGCGCGTGATTTGAAAGCGAATTCTTTTTTTATTATTCGCTCATTTCTTCTCTCCCTTTGCTGGGCATTCTTCACCCAGCAAAAACTTCGCGAAGTTTTGTTTGATAATTTTTTTGTAAAATGCATTGATTCCCACATTCATCACACGCAAGAAGATGGGTGAACCGGCAAAGGCGGCCCGTAAGTTATACTTCTTTCGGACTGATTGGCGGAACTAAAACAAAATTCCCATGAGAGTAGGTAGGTTTATTATAATCATATTTGGAATTGTAATAGTTGGTTATATGTTTTATTTATTTGTTGGCATGAGTTCAACATATCCTCCTCTTAAGAATTATAACTTCCATGTATCTAAGCAGGCATTTGATCAAAAGTTAGCCGATCGTATTCTTAGTTCTCCGGGATGGTCTTTCGAGCGTAGAGATAGCATTAAAACAAAAGAAAGTAAAGACTGCTTTTGGGTTTCATTGTCCTACAAGCAAAATGATCAGTACTTAGAGTATATAGTCAAGTACTGCATCAGTTCTAATGATTTAAAAGATGACGATAAATGTCTCAACCTATATGTGGTAAGCCTCGTTGATTATGTTAAGCAAAAAAGTTATAAAACCTCTAGTAAAGACGTTGATAAGTTGATGCAGCTTTTAGAGGGCATCTTATTAAATGGGCTAGCTCCACATTGTTCCAATTAAAAACACCTAACCCTGTGTGCCTGCCTGTCGTCAGACAGGTTCTTCACCAGCAAACGCACTGCGCCTGGATAACAGAAGAGCACCTTGAGCCCTGGTAGGTTTTCATTTTCAGCTTGTTTCCACCCGCATCGTAAAGATAAGTGATTACTTTTCCATCGGTAAAATTTAATACGGCGTACCTGGTTCCCATCTGTTATTATAGCGCGGTGTGTTTGTTGGTCAAAAGAGGTAACAAAGAGAGAGTGTGTGCGTAACTCCAACGAAGGCTGAAATGATCACGTGTGTCTGTTAAAGTTACAGAATTATTGATTGCCTTGTAGTCACTGTTGTAGTAGCCCAATGCATAAGCAAACACATCTGCTTTGCGCTGTAATTGGCAAATTATCCTTCAAAGAAAAGTTACTGACTTAGACTTCACTAACTTATGATTTATGCATCGTTGAGGTCGTAATAACATTCCGAGCACTACATTTCTCACAAGACAAATAAATATCTACTTTATCAAAATTTGGCCATGGTACTTTTTCGACTTTCAAAAATTCATGTCCACAATTAGGGCAAGTAACTTTTTCAGTTGAATCTCCTCCAACCATTTCTGCCGCTTTTATCCAAGCTTTACTTTTTTCACTGATCATAAACCTTCTAGTTTATTTATAAAGAGCGTTAAATGTTTCTTCTGCAAAAGTAGTTGCCGATTTGGTTTCAGCCGTAGCACTTGTGCTAGATAGACCTCAACCTTGGTTGGTGTTCCGCTTTTGAAGCCGCACACACGCTGCATTTGCTGTGTGCCTGCCTGTATTCGTCAGACAGGTTCTTCACCAACAAACGCACTGCGCCTGGATAACAGAAGAGCACCTTGAGCCCTGGTGGGTTTTCATTTTCAGCTTGTTTCCACCCGCACCGTAAAGATAGGTGATTACTTTTCCATCGGTAAACTTAATGCGGCGTACCTGGTTCCTTATCTGTTATTGTAGCACGGTGTGTTTGTTGGGCAAAAGAGGCAAAGTGTGTTCGTAACTCCATTGAAGGCTGAAGAGTAGTTCGTTAAACTCTGACTCTTTACAATCCGATGCAATTGATCGTACTTATCATTGTTAATCTCACCAATCTTGGCTAAATCCGTTACCATCCACGAAATGTTCCCGTTATACAAACCTGAATGGTTATTCTAAGATTTATAGTCACTAATTATTTGTATCTCTTGAAAGCCTCCTAATGTTTATTTTGATATTATCCAGAGCTTCCTGCAATGTCATATCTCGTTTGTCATTCTTCAAAATACGTATCAACCCACTGATTGATTCCATTTTCCAAGCGTCCTTCTGTGGATTCTTCAAGCTCAAAATTGAAGACACTACTTCACTCCTATGGTTTAATGATCCGTTTAGGAAGTTTGTCCATGCGATTTCAAAATCCTCCAGAGTAGTGTACGTTTCATCCCAATCGTTAATTGCTCCTAATAATATCTCAATATCATTATAAAATTCCGTTTTGATATTTTCATCTAATTCGGAACTTATATTTTCTATCAGTTCAATCTGAATCATGATTTGTTTTTTTATTGTCTTTGCGCCCTTTCCAAAGTTTTTATTGGTCCATTTATGTTCTTTTATTTTAACATTAAAAACGTTTACTCAGCCTTGGTTGGTGTTCCGCTTTTGAAGCCGCACACACGTTACCTTTGCTGTGTGCCTGCCTGTCGTCAAACAGGTTCTTCACCAGCAAACGCACTGCGCCTGGATAACAGAAAAGCACCTTGAGCCCTGGTAGGTTTTCATTTTCAGCTTGTTTCCACCCGCATCTTCTATAAACTAATTATCACGTAGTTAAATATCCATCATACTTTCTGGTGCATTACCGCTCTTTACTTTTTCCGAACATTCGTAGCATCCTGGCTACACACCAAATAATAATAAAACCATTCACAAAGTAGACACTCACCATGGCAAGCATAAAATTCTGTATATCGTAATCATGGTTCGGGTTTGGAAAGTCCTTAGTCACATTAACAAAAAAGGGAAACCAAATTTCCCCACGACCGAACAAATTTACCGATAGACTAATAATAAAGTGCAGCGTAACCAATAATAACAGAATCGTAACCAATGTTTTACCTTTCACACTGAGTTTAAAAATCTTCTTGACAGAGTATCCCAAAACCATCAGAAGTGAAAAATATATAATTTCGTTTGCGAAAAAATGAATCATGTGAACCTAGTCAAATATTAACTTAAGAACAGTTCCTCAGCCTTAGTTGGTGTTCCGCTTTTGAAACCGCACGCACGTGCCCTTTGCTGTGTGCCTGCCTGTCATCAGACAGGTTCTTCACCAGCAAACGCACTGCGCCTGGATAACAGAAGAGCACCTTGAGCCCTGGCAGGTTTTCATTTTCAGCTTGTTTCCACCCGCATCGTAAAGATAGGTGATTACTTTCCATCTGTAAACTTAATGCGGCGTACCTGGTTCCTCACCTGTTATTATAGCACGGGTGTGTTTGTTGGCCAAAAGACGCAACGAAGGTAAAGGGTGTGCGAACTCCAACAACGGCATTAGTTATTTCTAAAAGTTAATACTTGAATGAACATCAATACCTCGTGCCTTCAAAGTATCATGTAAATCCTTCAGCGTACTTGAACTTAGTTGATTGCATCCATAACCTTTTTTTGAATTTCTAATTGTCACTATTAGTGACACTCCAGCTCGAGGCGGAGATTTAAATTCAATCAACTCTACATTGTCAATCTTAATTTTTTTATTTACCCAAAACAACCAGCTATTTCTTATGATTAAAGAATCATCATTGACTATGAAGTAGTGCATAACTGATCCCAATAAAATATACAATGCAACCTCAATCACCAACACTATCATTAACCCAAGAGGAAACTTCAAATCTATTCTTTGAATTATGAATAGATATAAAAATATCACGTTGATAAGAATAAAAAGAATGCTTTGCAAATTTAATATGGCGCTTCCTTTGAATGACCTCATACATTATTTCCCTCAGCCTTGGTTGGTGTTCCGCTTTTGAAACCGCACTTACGCGGCCTTTGCTGTGTGCCTGGATAACAGAAGAGCACCTTGAGCCCTGGTAGATTTTCATTTTCAGCTTGTCTCCACACGCATCGTAAAGATAAGTGATTACTTTTCCATCTGTAAACTTAATACGGCCTGCTTGGTTCCTCATCTGTTATTATAGCACAGTGTGTTTGTTGGTCAAAAGAGGTAACAAAGGGAGAGTGTGTGCGTAACTCCAACAACGGCATTAAAGCCGCAATCTTCTGGCTCAACTTCCTTTTTGAATGGCCTTTTTCTATTTTCGTAAAGTGTCTCTTAATCGGGACAGGGCTTTATAAAATTACTACGGAACTGCCGACCATGCAGAATAAACTGTTAGTTATAGTTTTACTACTATGCACTGCTTTCGCTGAGCCGAAAAATTGCAAAAAGTACTTTTCAGGAAAATGGAAGTATAATGACCTATCCGCTTCCACAATATATGTAGTCCGGACAAAAAAGAAACAATTTGAGTATACCGAAGATGGCAAGTATTACTTTGAATACAATATCAAATGGCTATCGGCATGCAAATATCAGATGACCTATATTAAGACAAATAGTCCAACACCAGCCATCGCCCAGCCTGGGGAAACACTTGTTGTTGATATCGTGGATATTCAGCAAAACACTATGCAGTATAAAACCACATTCCGCGATAAACAGGAAATTGGCAGCATGACCAAAATTCCCCTCTAATCTTCCAATGTTAGATCCTTGTCATACTCTTCACCGCTCTTCCAATACCCTTTTTTCTTTCCTCCTTTTGTCCTAAAAACCAGCTTTCTTTTTTTTGCTTTCCTGTTACTTATATAATTTTCAATGAAGGTATACACCGAAATTATCGCTGCAACAATCAGCATCAGCCCAAGAAGAGCTATATAATATTTTGCCCTAGATAAATCCATCTAATCACTTGTAGCATCCCCTATGAGAACAGATTTCAACTGCAAATCCTCTCAGCCTTGGTTGGTGTTTCGCTTTTGAAGCCGCACACACGCTGCCTTTGCTGTGTGCCTGCCTGTCATCAGACAGGTTCTTCAACAGCAAACGCACTGCGCCTGGATAACAGAAGAGCACCTTGAGCCCTGGTAGGTTTTCATTTTCAGCTTGTTTCCACCCTCATCGTAAAGATAAGTGATTACTTTTCCATCAGTAAACTTAATGCGGCCTACCTGGTTCCTCATCTGTTATTATAGCACGGTGTGTTTGTTGGTCAAAAGACCTGTCTGCCACAGGCAGGCGCAACAAAGGGAGAGTGTGTGCGTAACTCCAACGAAGGCTGAGCACTTGCTCATAAGCTGCGACTTATAAAACAAAAGAAAACATCATTCCCAAGAGATAATAAAACCAATATAAACAAAATGCACCTACTAGTACTTTTGTGAGTTTTCCAATCCTATTAAAGTATATTTTGTATCCAAAAAGAAGTGCAGTAGTGTAACCTAAAATTATTGCTCGATGAATTGATATTCGGCAATCATACCTATTACCAAAAACATTTAGGTTACAAATTGAAATATACCTAATAAAATCAAACAGGAAATACTCTAAGAGAATACCAAGTACAATTATTAGTACAGCCATCCAAAGAAAATTACAAATAGGGATTTCTGAATTCTCTTGCATATTTTTTATCAATTCACCTTTAATTAGTTTCCCTCAACCTTGGCTGGTGTTCCCCTTTTGAAGTCGCACACACACTACCTTTGTTGTGGCCTGCCTGTCGGCGTGTGCTCTATTTTTTTGCGAGATTAAAATGTAACTCTTGCAAACTGTTGTGTCTTCCTGCGCTGACCGAAGAGAATGACTTCATTGTTTTTGATTTGCTCGCACACTTTCGGGCGGGTGATAACTTCTGCATCGAATGTGCCTAACAGCGGCTTTCTTTCTTGTTTGCCGGTTTGATCCAGTGTCACCATAACGACCAGTGACTCCGCACCGCGACTGAAATTGTAAAGCTTGCCGTTTCCGGTATATCCCACATTTTTCGGGTTATCGTTAAAAATAAGACAAATATTTCCGTTCACGATGGCGGTCGTATATGACGAAAAAAATCCTTCATCGTCTATGCTATGCTGGTACTTGGCTATTTTTTCGGCCCACTTAATCTGTCCTGACGGATCAATTTTAACAGCGATAATGTCATTGTAATAGTAGTGATCGTCTGACGTTGTCATTCTGGAGCCATTCATGGTTGAGGTGGAAGTAAATGTTCGGACAAAATATTGCTCGCCCAGTAAAATAGCGCTGCCGTCTTTTCCAACCAGCAACCTTCTCAAGTCGTACTCATACAATTCAGCTTCCTCGCCTTTGGCTTCTTTGCGCTTTGTCTTTTGTGCCTGACGTTCGCGCATGTCACTGGTGATGAAATCAATTCCAAATTCCTTCACGCTTTTGGACTTGACTTCCTTTGTATTTGCATCGACGGTAAGAAAATAGGTACCGCGTATGCTGAACGTGCCTTGCTTTGAATAAAACCCGGCGCAAATCAAATCCTTGTTGCCCAGCACTTCTATCTGAAGATCGGTGATGAATTTATCGGGTAAGCTTATCGGGTATTCTTTCAACGACGTACCTTTATCCCTGTAGGCGAAAACCTGGTATTTATAATTTGGCGCGCCATGGCGTTTACTCTTGCGGCGTTCATTGTAAATCAAGCCCAGCAGGTAGACATCACCGTCATTATCCACACGGAACGTTTCAAGGTCTAACAAGTTATTTTCATAAGGTAGTTTGACCTCCTTATTCCATAAAAGCTGAAACTTGTCATCAACTACGGAAAGACCAAAAACCTCAGGCTCATTTTTATTATTGGGGGGATTAGAAATGACCAGTAGCTTCGAACTGTCGCGTGACGTTTCAATTTGAAAAGTTCCGCTGTTGTATATGTTTTCGCCTGAGAAATCTATCGTTGCAATGGCTTGTTTCTTTGCCTCCGGTACAAGGGTCTTCTTGTTTATTTCCTGAACCGACAATGTATTTTTTTTTGTCTTGTTATGAGGCAGGGAAGTAAACAAGTACAGCTTATTGTTAAGCTGCAGGATTGCCTCCACTTTACAATTGATACCATTTTCCTTAAAGTCAAGGTCCAACGACCGTGTTGGTGATAGGTTCAAGTCATAGTGCTCCAGTGTATAATTTCGTACGCCGCGCACTTTTATTGCATAAATACCTGTATCATCATGACCAACAATATCACTCAATGAGGCACGGCTGGACGATTTAAATTCATTTCCCCACTTGACGACCGGATTCTTCTGCTGTGCGAAGCAAATAGTTGTAAGCTGAAAGAGAGCTATAAAAAATGTAATGCATTTTGGATTGCGCATAACTTCTATGATTTTAAAAACCGGCCAAACATAATGGCTGCTCTTAAATCTTCATGAACAATCTTTGCTAAAAAAGTACACGAATAAAATATGGCCATGATTTGGCCAATAAAGTGGTAAAAACAAAGAGAGCAATATGGAGTTAAACTATTTCACCCGACAAAGAGCAATTGCATTTAGCAAGAAAAAAGCAACTGAAAAACGATTCACATACAACCAGACTCACCGTTGTAATCACTGCAACAGTTAAGCCGAGTTACTTCCTGAAAATTTTATTTGTACAAGCCGCAATCTTTCTTGGCTCAACTTCTATATGAATGGCCTTTTCTATTTTAGTAGAGTGTCTCTTAATCGGGACAGGGCTTCATAAAATTACTACGGAACTGCCGACCATGCAGAATAAACTGTTAGTTATAGTTTTACTACTATGCACTGCTTTCGCTGAGCCGAAAAATTGCAAAAAGTACTTTTCAGGAAAATGGAAGTATAATGACCTATCCGCTTCCACAATATATGTAGTCCGGACAAAAAAGAAACAATTTGAGTATACCGAAGATGGCAAGTATTACTTTGAATACAATATCAAATGGCTATCGGCATGCAAATATCAGATGACCTATATTAAGACAAATAGTCCAACACCAGCCATCGCCCAGCCTGGGGAAACACTTGTTGTTGATATCGTGGATATTCAGCAAAACACTATGCAGTATAAAACCACATTCCGCGATAAACAGGAAATTGGCAGCATGACCAAAATCCCCGTCTAGTCTTCCAATGTTAGATCCTTGTCGTAGTCTTCGCCGCTCTTGGTTTTCCAATACCCTTTTGTCTTGCCCCCCTTTGTCCTAAAAATTACCTTTCTTTTTCTTTTCGCTTTCCTGTTATTTAGATAATTTTCAATGAAGGTATACACCGAAATTATCGCTGCAATAATCAGCATAAGCCCAAGAAGAGCTATATAATATTTTGCCCTAGATAAATCCATCTAATCACTTGTAGCATCCCTTATGAGAACAGATTTCAACTGCAAATCCTCTCAGCCTTGGTTGGTGTTCCGCTTTTGAAGCCGCACTCACACGGCCTTTGCTGTGTGCCTGCCTGTCATCAGACAGGTTCTTCACCAGTAAACGCTCTGCGCCTGGATAACAGAAGAGCACCTTGAGCCCTGGTAGGTTTTCATTTTCAGCTTGTTTCCACCCGCATCGTAAAGATAAGTGATTACTTTTCCATCGGTAAATTTTAATGCGGCCTGCTTGGTTCCTCACCTGTTATTATAGCACGGTGTGTTTGTTGGTCAAAAGACGCAACAAAGGTAAAGTGTGTGCGTAACTGCAACGAAGGATGAGTTTATTCATGTCGTTAAAATGTTCTACTTTAGTTGCTTGTCTCTTAATCGGGAGAGGTCTTTAAAAAAATTACTGGGGAATTACCGGCGGACAAAAGTGCAAGAGTATTAAGAAAGTACTACAACTAAAGGATCGATTCAAAATATACCACTTTATAATCACCAATTACCTCTACATTTTGAGCGTCTTTAATATTTGCAATTTTAGATGATGTACATAAAACTGTAGGCATTTCTATAATTTCAGTATTAATATTACCCTCCTCAAAAAAGTCAGCCCAATCAATATCCTCTGTCCGTCCTGTCTTATCAATAACGCCCCAAAAAAAATGGACCTTATCAAGACTAATTAAATTTATCATTCGATTGACGAATAGCCTAGAAGTGAAAATTCTTTCTTTACTTTCTGGCATCCAACTAAAATCATATTCTTCAATAATCACTTTTTGATTTAGTTGTCTAAATCTGCAGTAAAGTCGGCTCCTTTCAGATACTTTAAAAAAGAATGCTACGCTCCCGTTATCTGTAATTTTTGTTGCCAGATCATTGTAAGAACAATTTTTTATTCCACCTTCATCCATGATGAATTCAATATTCCCTCTTTCGTCTGTCAGCAAAACGTCATTTTGTTCATAAAAAGAAACTAATTCATTAAAAATTGTTTCAATTTTTGCATTGTTAATCTCATAGCATATTTTACAAAACCCTGAAGCCATATTATTGTTTCGATTCTACATCTTTGAATACTTTAACATTTTCTTTACCTAATTTTTTTTGAGCTAAATCTATTACCGCATTAGGGGTATTGTCGGTAAAATAGGCAAGAGCCTTAACACCTGCATCTTTAGCAGCTAGCTTGAGGTCAGAGAGTCTTTGTCCTAATGCACTAAGATTATGAGCTTTTGCAGGCCCTCCAACCAAAATCAATTCGCCAGATTCTCCAATAACATCAACGGCTACACCTCCTTCAAGGCCATTCTCCCTAACAAATTTAAAATATAAATCTTGCCCCTTGCCATCTTTTGCAACACGACCTTTTGTCAATCTAGCTACTTCTAACTCACGTAATTCGCCAATTGATTTCTTTATTTGATTTATAATCGTGGACTTACCAGGAGTCTTTGCGAGTAATCCTCCACCAGGTCCCGCTCCTTTCCCTATTCCAGGATAGCTTCCTACCCCATCAAGTATCAATTCAAAATTAGATTGAATCCTGTCTTGCATAACCTCCTCCTCATACAGATAAGGAACTCCATCAGGAGTAACTAAGACCGTTATTCTATCCCTAACTATGTATGTAGAATATTGTCCAGCTTTTAGTTGCACCCACGCATTTCTAAACAAATTTCTCGCAGAAGCTTTCCAATTCAAAACTAAGTATCCTAAAATTGCATCCTCGTCTATATTATTTAATGTCGCTTCTGTGCTTCCTTCAACTTTCGTTTTATAAATGGGTTCAGCTCCATCCAAATCGGCTGCCAATATCGGAGTATTGCCTGCAAATTGATAAGGGCTCCACCATGGGAATTCCTCCGTCAGCGGATCCGTACTTAAAAACTTACTAATGGTTGGATTGTAAATTCGGAAGCCATAGTCATACGTTGCATTTCCAAATTCACCACTGCCGTCTTTTTCTTTTCCATTGAAGGCATGACGATAAATTGAAGTCGTATCGCTCCATGTCCTATCTTCCATTTCCAAACCGAAGGGGTAATAATCTCTTGTACTCACTACCGTAGCCCATATGCTATCCATTGTGTTCATTCCAATGTTATCTGTAGTAACAGCAAGAACATTTCCTAAATGATTACCTAACTCATAATTCTTCTCGCCAAGGCTTCTCTGTCCATTGTACCTTCCTCCTTTATACAAACCAACTCGGCTGCTACCATAGACATATTGCTCAAGCATCAGGCTATCCTTGTAGACTCCCATAACATTACCGCTCGCATCTCTTACGTAATGTGTGATAGAAATTATATCAACAGAATCTTTTCTTGTTACTTTCTTTTCAATTCTATTCCCTGCACCATCATAGCGGAAAGTAGTGATCAAGCTATCATTCTTAGCTTTCACTTCTCTCACCTTTCCGTAAGGCGTCCAACTGATCTTCACTCCTTCATGTTGGTCAAGAACAAGATTACCAATCTTATCATACTGGTACATTCCTGAATCAGCTACGATATGAGCCCAGAAATCTGTACCATCGGGAGACTTGAAGTCAGGATCCATTTCTATTTCCTCTAAAGCCCTCAGTTCAACCGGCCTGCCCTGCGGCATGTATGCATTTCCTTGTACAGTTATTTTTCGGTATAACTTATTGTTGGAAACCAACGGACCACCATCAAACACCATGTCTTCTGGAGGGCCTACCTGCCTTAACTTATTGGTGCCTGGATAGTATTGATAGTTAAAATTATGAAGCGTATCGCCCAAATGATTTCTGCGATGCAACGTTAACAGGTTTCCATTAGGATCATAGCTATAATCTTCATCGTAAGCTGCTGGTGAGGTTGATCTGGAAGCAAAACCATTTGCTGCAGAGTAGTTAGTTAAACTCCGACTCTTTACAATCCGATGCAACTGGTCGTATTGGTACACCATCGCTTGCATGCCTTTCGTACGATCCGCCTTCGCTGAAGCTATGGCGGACAAGTCCGTTACCATCCACGAAATGTTTCCGTTGTACAAGCCTGAATGATTGTTTACCTCATTCAGTCGAGTCCATAAATGATCACGTGTGTCAGTTAAAGTTACTGAATTATTTATCGGCTTGTAATCATTATTATTATAGCCAAGCGAGTAGGCAAACACATCCTTACCTGAAAGAGATGTAACACCATCTCCACCAGGGTCGCCTTCGTAAGGCATATTCACTCCTTTGATCCAGCCTTGCAAGGTGTAGTAGTAATCAAGCCCCTGCACCCGGTGATGGCCCAGTTCTACACGCGCCAACGGCCCATGAGCATAGTAGAAATAAGATGCATCATTATCCCATACAAATCCATCCGTAGATGTGGATACAAACTCGATGCGATTGTCTGAATCGTATTCATATTTATGTATGAACTGGTCGGGCTTGTCGTATTGGTAAAACACATAGTTCACCTTGCCGCTGATCAGATCGTACACATAGTCTGTACGCTTGGCATCAAGGCCGGGAATTTGTTGAAGTAACGACTTCACATTACCGCACATCATAACTGTAATAGGTGGCAATGGTATCTGTAGCATTCTTTTCTATCACTTCCGCCCATGCTACCCTTTTGCGGAGATTATTTTGGAAAAACTGCTCTTGTACAGAAGGCTTACCAAAGTCATAGTATGTACGGGTTATATCAGTAAGCAAATAGTCATTGGTCATTGGCCAATGAGAAGAATCCAACCGAAAATATCGATTGGGCTTTAGTCAGTTTATGTTTCTGATTCGATAATCACTAAAGCTAAAAGAAATCTCTACACTAGATTTACCAAAGCCTGTTAAGAGTGAAAACTTTATGACTGGATGATCGGAAGTTTCAAATATTTCCTGTGAGAAGATCTCAAGACTAGAAAGATCATCTATATTAAGTTGTGTACTATTAATCTTTTCAACTCCAATAAAGATTAGTTCCAAATAATCGTAATCAGATTTCTCATCATTATAGGTACCTACCTTAATAATAATCTGTTTAGAAGATAAATCGAACTGCAATCCATCTAAGCTTTGATCATGTAAATCAATATTCTTTAATTCATCAAGTGCTACCATTTGTCTCCTTCGGTTTAGTCGTATCATTAGACTTCTCTTTAGCCATAAATCTCTCATCCCATTCATCCTTCTTCGGCTCTGATTTGAAAAAATCTTTAATGCCCTTCCAAAATTCCTCAGCCTTGGTTGGTGTTCCGCTTTTGAAGCCGCACACACGCTGCCTTTGCTGTGTTCATTTTCAGCTTGTCTCCACCTGCATCGTAAAGATAAGTGATTACTTTTCCATCAGTAAATTTAATGCGGCGTACATGGTTCCTCATCGTTATTATAGCACGGTGTGTTTGTTGGTCAAAAGAGGTAACAAAGGGAGAGTGTGTGCGTAACTCCAACGAAGGATGAGTTTATTCATGTCGTTAAAACGTTCTACTTTAGTTGCTTGTCTCTTAATCGGGAGAGGTCTTTATAAAATTACTGTGGAATTGTCGGTGTAAATATCTACGATCTTCGCTAAATCATCTACCATTTATGAAATACGACCACTATCCAAACTTGAGGGATTCTATGCTTGATTCAATTATCTAATCAGTCAAACTGGGAGTTTAAATAATTTAGAAACTCTATGACGATTTAATGAAGTAACACCTCTCTTCAAAGAAATATCAATACTTGTATAATCAAAATCATTCATATTATTTAGAAAAGTATCAAACAGTGGACCTATCTCCTTCTTATTATGGCGCAATTCAAGCATATATAATTCGCTATTGAATAATATAATTGAGTAAATTATATCATCCTCCAATTTCTTAACCTCTTTCACGTATACATAACAGGATTTATAATAAATCGGAAACGCTAAGCAATTCTGATCGTTATTCTTCTCCCACACAAACAATACACGAGTATTGACTTTCCAATTCATCACACAAATAGGAAACTTTAAAGGGCAATTAATCTTTTTATAATGGGCTGGCGAAAAAAATATAGTATCGTTAGCTATCATCCAGTATCCATCGAGGAGGTTATTCAAACTATCAAAAACATATCTATTTGCATTAACTCCATCAAAGACTCTGTAATCATTACTTTTTTTATAAAACTTGATAAATCCCTTCTTACCCAATTCCTCTTCACTGGGAGTCAAAGCAAATATTTTTAACACCTTTTGCTTTTGACACCCGAAAAGCAAAATGATGATTAGTAAAATTCCTATTATTCCCTTCATTTTGACGTTGAATTTTTTACTTGGTTTTTTGACTCAGCCTTGGTTGGTGTTCCGCTTTTGAACCCGCACACGCGTTGCCTTTGTTGTGGCCTACCTGTATTCGTCAGACAGGTTCTTCACCAGCAAACGCACTGCGCCTGGATAACAGAAGAGCACCCTGAGCCCTGGGAAATTTTCATTTTCAGCTTGTCTCCACCCGGATCGTAAAGATAGGTGATTACTTTTCCATCTGTAAACTTAATGCGGCGTACCTGGTTCCTCATCTGTTATTATAGCGCGGTGTGTTTGTTGGTCAAAAGAGGCAACAAAAGCAGAGTGTGTGCGTAATTCCAACGAAAGGCTGAGGCATGTTCCCTGTCAGTGATATTAACTTTTGTCTTTATACCATTGAAAGAAAAAAAGGATCGTAAAAACAATAGTAAGCAGCATTGATATTGGAATGAAAATCAATGCCATTCCAGTTACGTATTTATTACCAATTCCCCAAAAATTATCCATTATGGTGCAAGAATAGAAAAATAGCATTGAAATAAGACTAGAAAAAACAATTGATATATACCGTCGTGTTATTCTAGAATATTTTGTTAATAATGCTAATCGCCTTCCCAAATAGTAAAAGACGCAAGCAACTATTACCATTAAAAGAGTTATCAACCATTTTTCCGTTACGTAACTATTACTCATCTATATATTCAGTTTCATCAGTTTTCAATTCACCTTTTCCCATTGGTTGGTTTTCATCATATTCAAACGCCTTTATGTTCTCCGTCATTGTCTTTTCTTTCCCTAAGAATTTTCCTCAGCCTTGGTTGGTGTTCCACTTTTGAAGCTGCACACACGCTGCCTTTGCTGTGTTCATTTTCAGTTTGCTTCCGCCCGCATCGTAAAGATAGGTGATTACTTTTCCATCTGTAAACTTAATGCGGCGTACTTGGTTCCCATCTGTTATTATAGCGCGGTGTGTTTGTTGGTCAAAAGATGCAACAAAGGGAGAGTATGTGCGTAATTCCAACGAAGGCTGAGAACGTAAATTATATTGCTGGAACTGCTCTTCTATGGATTGATTCGCAAAGTCGTAGTGTGTGCGGGTAATCTCGGAAAGCCAATAGTCATTGGTCATTGGGCGCGTATTGTTCTTGAAGAACTTTAATTCTATGTTCTAGATCTTTGTTATAGCTCTTATCAGGATTATTATTTTTATCATTCCGTCTAGCTTCTTCAATTATAACGTCTAAACCTAATCTAAGAGACTTCAAAACACTAGTCCAAAATATCTTTCGTTGATCATTACCATGACATGGGCCATCACGATCATCCTTGAACCTTTCGGGATCAATGAATAACATTTGATCCTCATCAATATTTAACTTCTTTCCATCAAGTTCCTTATTGGCTCTTAGTTGCCAATTATCAAACCAATGTTCGCCGTAATCATTGTCAAGACTAAAGTATCGTCCAATCCATGCTGTCTGATCCCATCCAACAAGTCCTAAATAGTCACATATTTTCTTAAACTCAGAACTAACTATAAAGCAATCAAGCTTTTCAACGTATTCAAATACTTTTATTTCCATTTATAAAGTAAACCTAAAGCCGGAAAGCCCCTTAATCTAAAAGCAAATTCTTTCATTATTCACTCACCTACTCATTCACTCCATTCTCACGACGAGAACTGCATCAATGAAAGCGGTAGTCTCTTTACACGCTGACCGGTGGCTTTGTAAATTGCATTGCACACTGCTGCGCCAATAGGTGGTAAGGTAGGTTCGCCAAGTCCGGTCGGATCGATTTCACTGGAAACAAACTTCGCTTCTATCTGGGGTGTGTCCGGCATGCGAATCAGTTTGTATGTATTGAAATTCTTTTGAACAACCGTTCCCTTTTCAAAAGACAATTCACCATATAGCAAATGACCGAGCCCATCAACAATTCCACCCTCAACCTGGTTTTCAGCTCCGCTAAAGTTTACAACACGACCACAATCAACAGCACAATACACTTTATGAACTTTCACTTTTCCACCCTGTATGGAAACATCAGCTACCTGGGCAACATAAGATCCGAATGAAAAATGTGCGCCAAAACCTTTGTATATACCGTTCTCACTTTTCTTTCCCCAGCCTCCCATTTCTGCAGCGAGTTTGATCACGTTTTTAAATCGTTCCACATCATACGATATTTCTCCCGAAGGATTACTCTTTGCACGATCAAGTAATTCAAGTCGAAATGCAACGGGATCTTTTTTCAACTCGACAGCGATCTCATCGATAAAACTTTCTTCTGCAAACGCAAGAAAGTTATGATTAGGCGCACGCCACGGTCCCGTTGAAATAGCAGAGTCTATCTTATGACTATCTACCCGGTAATTCGGAATTGCGCCGGCAGGAAAATTATTTTCCCGCGATACATTAGCTGAATTTACAGCTGCTGCAATAAGGTACCATCCGGAGAGTTCATTGTTATTATCAATCGAGGCGCGGTACCGGTACAACGCTGTAGGTCTGTAGAAACCTCCCTGCATATCATCTTCACGTGTCCATATAACCTGGACCGGAACTTTTGATAGTTTAGAGATCATAGCGGCTTCAAGCGCATAGTCGGACTGAAGTCTGCGACCAAACCCTCCTCCCATTCTTGTCAGCCCAACACTGATCTTCTCTTTGGCAATACCCATTTTTTCAGAAACAAAATTGAGCGTACGTTCAGGAACTTGTGTTGGTCCATAGAGCTCAAGATGATCATCGGTGTAGTGAGCAAAGAAATTCATAGGCTCCAATGTTGCATGCGCAAGGAAAGGAGCTTCAAAAGTTATCTCCAGAACTTTCTTTGCTTCAGTAAATGCTTTTTCAACATCTCCGTCATTTCGCCTGGGCGTTTCATGTTTCTCCTGAATCAGTTTCAGCATAGCTGCCTTGTGACCGTCAGTGCTTTCCAATTCCTGCTCATCCTCCCATTCAATTTTTAAAGCATCTCTTCCCTTCTTTGCTTCCCATGTGGATGTTGCCAGCACAGCCACACTGTTATCATAGGTGACAACATTTTTAACACCGGGCATGGAACGTGCTGCAGTATCATCAACTGATTTTAATTTCTTTCCGAATGCGGGAGGTCGTGCTACCATGGCATACAACATGCCTTCTCTCTTGGTATCAATGCCAAACAAAGGTTTACCGGTGACAATGTTTTTAGTATCAACATTTCTAACTCTTGTACCGATTATTTTGAAATCCTTAGGGTCTTTTAATTTTATCTCTGTAGGTGGTGAAAGTGTTGCAGCATCTCCTGCCAGTTCAGCATAGCTTGCTTTTTTATTTGAGCTTTTATGGATTACATATCCGTTCTCCGTAATAAGTTCGTCTCTGTTTACATTCCATTTTTTTGATGCCGCTTCAATAAACATTTGCCTTGCTGCGGCTCCCGCTTCACGGAAACTTTTCCAACTGCTTCGAATGGATCCGCTGCCACCGGCAACCTGCCTGGTATATTTATCTAACGCTAACCCTACCTGCTCAACTTTGATAGAACTCCAATCCACATCCAGTTCTTCGGCAACTAACATGGGTAATGATGTTTTTACTCCCTGCCCGATTTCCGGGTTTGGCGCCATAATGGAGATTATTCCATCTGTACCAATTTTTATAAACGCATTAAGTTGTGGGCCAGCCGCATCCGTAAATAATTCTGCTGCTGCTTTGCCTAATGAATTAAACGCAATCATAAAACCTCCGCCTGCCAGGGCGCTTACCTTAAGAAAAGATCTTCTCGATAACGCTGTTGCTGTCATGATTTACCTCCTTTCTTTTTAGCCGCTACATGAATTGCCTCGTGAATTCTTTTATATGTACCGCACCGGCAAATGTTCCCTGCCATCGCTGTGTCAATTTCACTATCAGAAGGTTTGGGTTTTCGCTTAAGCAGCGCTGCAGCCGTCATGATCTGTCCGCCCTGGCAATATCCGCATTGAGCAACATCTACTTCATCCCAGGCAAGTTGAAGCGGGTGATCTCCATTTTGTGATAGCCCTTCAATGGTAACAATTTTATTTTCTTTAATAGCAGAAACCGGAACGTTGCACGAGCGGATTGCGGCGTCATTCATATGAACTGTACAGGCGCCACATTGCGCTATGCCACAACCAAACTTGGTTCCTACCAGTCCGAGTGAATCACGCAACACCCAAAGTAAAGGAGTATCCGGGGCAACATCAACCTGAACGGTTTTGCCATTGACGTTAAGCGAGTATTTTGCCATGACCTGAATTGTTCTTGTTAAACGAAATGTTTACAGCTTTAACAAGTTAACAAGTACAAAGATTGTAATCCAATAAAAGTTGATGAGTGGAGAGAAGTCCGAAAGTCGGGAAGACGGAAAGTCCGAAAGCAAAAGCTTAAAGCGGAGAGCAAAGTATTTGTATGTAGATAATAATTGCTTCACAATCACTTAACCGATAAGACGACGGCTTCTTTGACAATAAAATTCAAGTGATCGGGGTCATCGGCGTTAAGTTTGAGTTTGCCTTTTACGGTTACCAGGTCATCTACTTTGAAGGGCTTTGCTCCTTTGGAGAAATAAACCTCGGTAATTGATTCCGGGCCGCCTCCGCCACAGAAGTAGCATTGGCTCATGGGGTATTTTGACAGGATAACATAATCGCCATTCTCCGGAGCAAAGGGAACAAAGTAACCTTCCACAGTAATTTCCTTTCCCTCTAATCCCTTCAACTCCGCGGTAAAATTTGGATAAAAGATATATTCACCAAGTTTCTCAAAATACTTCGGCTCAAACTTTGTTTTTGCAAACATCATCCACGCATCTGTCTTCGATTGCCCCATTAGTGAAAATGAGATCAACCCAAGTATCGAAAGGCACACCAACTTCTTCCTGTAATTCATATTAAACTATTCAATCATCCAATATTCAACTATTCTTCTATTTACTTCTCCCCCGCCAACACTCTTGATATATCCGTCCTGTACGCCTGCACCGAAGGGATCAACGCACAGAATAAACCTAATAACAAACTTGCGCCCAAAATTATCCATTCTTCAGGATAGAAAACAAAGCCATGTATACCAGCCTTTTGCATTTCATTTAATCCCGATAAAATAAAAACAGCACAGTGGCCAAGTGCAAGTCCAATTATACTTCCCAGCAAGGTAAGTACACAACCTTCCATCAAAATAGTGGTAAGAATTTTTAATCGCGATGCGCCCATGGATCGCATGATGGCCAGGTCATAGCGTCGCTCTTTTAATGAATTGTATAATGCAATGAAAATACTCAAAGCAGAAATGGCTACCAGCACATAGGCGAATGCCATCAATACATCTACACCAACACCGAGGATAGAAAATAACCTTGCCGTTTCAAAAGCGGGTGATGCAGCTTGCATGTTGGTCTGACCATTGATAATGCGAGGCAATTGAATGGCCGCCATTGGCGATCGGTATTGAATGAGCATGGAAGTAATTTCCTTTGTCGTATCCGACAGGAATACGGAAGGAATCATAGACGATCGTACTTGTGTTGAATCGAGTTCCGTTTCCGAAATTTTATCATGATCTTCTTCACTGTGCACTTCATGCACTTTCCAGATGCTTTCAACGCCGGTTAAAATAAGATTGTCTACGACAGTATTGTTTTTTTTGAGAATGCCCTTCACAATAAATTTTTGCTCTCCATGTTCATGTCCTCCTGAGATCAATCCGTGGGCGCTTGCGAAAGTATCACCTACATTTAGTTTTGTAAGATCATGCACCGTTGCTCCGATGGTCACGTCAAGTTCATCTTTCCACCAATCACCGGATGCCAGCTCAGCTTTATATAATTCAGCATAAGCATGGTTTGTACCGATAATTCTGTATCCCTGATAGCTATCGCCCAATGCAAGAGGAATGGCTTTCTTTACAAATCGCCCTCCTGCAATTCTTTCTGCTTCTTTCAGATTAATATTACCGGTGGGATAATCAACCTGAAAAATATTGCAAAGGATTAGTTGAAGCGGACTACCTTTCGCTCCTACTACAAGGTCAATGCCTTTTGTATTTTGTTCGATCTTTGCTGTCAGTTGTTTGTTCACCAATAGCAACACCGTTATAACAGCAATACCTAGTGAAAGCAATACAATATTCAATGCTGTATTCAGCGGCTTTGATTTAAGGTGATTCCAGACGAGAATAAAAATATTCATGAGCGGTGGGTATTATGGCTGGCCGTTAACTGAATGGTTCTTGCAATTTTAGATTTGAGCCGGTGGTCATGCGTTGCTACAAGCAATGTCGAATTATTTTTTGCGGCCATATTCATCAACAGGTGAATGACGCGGTCACAATTTTGATCATCTAATGAGGATGTTGGTTCATCGGCAAGAATAAGAGATGGATGATTCATAATAGCACGGGCAATTGCTACACGTTGGGCCTGGCCCTGGCTGAGTTCGGTAACTCTTCTATCGTGCTTGTCATGTAACCCAAGATCAACGAGGAGTGATTGTATGTTTTGTTTTTCAATTGGTAATCCTGATAAGTAAGGAGCCATCATAAGATTCTTCTCAACAGAAAGCGCTTGTATTAAATGATTGCGTTGAAAAATAAAGCCGATCTTTTGTCCACGGAATTTATCACGTTCTGATTCTGACAAAGATGAAAGTTCAACATCATCCAATCGAATTGATCCATTGTAACCGCTTAATATTCCACCGATAAGATGAAGCAAAGTTGTCTTTCCGCTTCCTGACTCACCCAACAACAAACAATGCTCACCCCGCTCAACTTTGAGGTCAGGAAAACTAATGACGGATGATGTGTTATACGAATAAGAAACGTTTGCGAGTTGAATCATTCAAGGTACGAGGTTTGATGTACGAGGTACGAAGGTAAACATTCTCCCCTTTCGTAGTTAGCTTGAAAGATCCAAACTATATCCACAAATTCATATTTTTATTTTTTTAATGAGCTGACAACTCCCGGCAAATCATTGGTGTAATTATAGATCACAAATTTTTTCATAAGCAACTGATCCAATCTTTCATAATCAATTATTCTTATCCTTGAAAAAATAAATGAGATAGAAACAATCAGACAGGCAGCGAACAACATCCATTTCAAACTATTTCTTTTAAAGACTAAGCGAATTTCCATCCATTGATGAAGAAATAAAATAATTAACGAACCGATGAAAATGAATTTGTAATCATAAAAAAGATTGAAATGTTTATACAGTGAAATACTTGTGTAAAACAACCCAAAGGAAATTGCCAATTTTGAGAACCAAGAAAGAAAATACCAGGACAACGTATTTTGCTGGCTAAGGATTACGAATCTTTTATAACGCAAATAACGCGTTGACTGCAAAGAAGCTTTAAACAACAGGCTAACCACAATACCCCAGCTAACAATACATGAAAGGCAGGCAAAAAAGAAACTAAAGAAATTTCTTTCTTCCCCGGATAAAATTACAATTTCTTCCCCTGCAGAATTCCAAATCGGTAAACGCCAGATTTCAATAATTAAAATAGTGAAAGTATAAAACGAAAATGACAGCAAAAGCCACACAACAATTCCGCCCCATAGGTGAAGGGAATTGAATTTATTGATGTGAATTTTCTTTGATAAAAAACTCTTATTGAGGGGCATTAGTGTGGAAGGTTGTTTAAATATAAATTCCAACTGCTCCTAATTTTAATCAATTTTCTGAACATATCAACAATTGATTTCTGGTGCTTGAAGTTAGTCCAGCACAAGCAATGTGAACTTCCTTCGAAAAGGAATGTAAAAAATAATTACTCTTTTCTTACCATCTGAATTATGAATTAATAAATTTCGCGCTGTGCGAAACAAAAAAGTTTTTCAGTTCAAGGAGTTTTCAGTTCACCACGATCGCAGTACCATGAAGGTTGGCACTGATGGTGTGCTGCTTGGTGCCTGGGTAAATGTAAACGGAGCGAAACGAATATTGGATGTAGGTACAGGCTCCGGCGTTATCGCTCTTATGCTTGCGCAACGCACACCCAGTGATGTGATTATTGATGCCCTCGACAATTCAGTTGATGATTTTATCCAGGCCAAAGAAAACTTTCTTGCATCGCGCTGGAAAGATAAGATCAATGCGCATCATGAAAGCTTTCAAAATTTTAATTCACCGTTTCAGTATGATTGCATCGTAAGCAACCCGCCTTACTTCTCAAATAGCCTGGAGCCGCCTGATGTAAAAAGAAAAAGCGTAAGGCATACGTTAACTTTATCCTTTGACGAACTGCTGGCTTCATCCGTAAAACATCTAAAACCATCAGGAAAATTAAACCTGATTCTTCCCTTCACGGAAGGTGAGGAATTTATTTCCCTTGCCAGCAAACGAGGACTTCATTGTAATAGAAAGGTCGCATTCCGAACACGTGCTACCAAAGCCATTGAACGCCTGCTCCTGGAATTTTCCAAAGAAGAAATCGCTGTTCA
This sequence comes from uncultured Roseivirgaceae bacterium, assembly GCA_964521255.1. GTDB lineage: Bacteria > Bacteroidota > Bacteroidia > Cytophagales > Cyclobacteriaceae > ZC4RG29. Next base: position 39,495 of record CAZFRM010000011.1, on the reverse strand, counting down.
TGAATCTGAAATTTTACTTTATAAAGAAAGTAATGCCATCTCTGCGGGGTATCGTTCGCTTACACAAGATTTTTATATTAACTTCTAGCGCCAATCCATTCTTAGTTCTCCGTTGAAGGGAAGGCTCTTCAACAAAGCTTTCGTAAAGTGTATCATGAGAGGCACGCGAAAAGCTAAAAACTAAAAACTTTATTGTTGATATCCAGATAGTTACAATAAAATATTTATATGTTTAAACAGATAACTTGATCTTTGTGTTAACCTTGTATTGAAATAATCCAAAAACAAATCATGAAAAAACTAAATGCTCTTTTAATCGCGCTTCTTATTTCTGGAAGCGTATTTGCCCAAACCTCCTGGACGATTGATAAGCCTCATTCAAAAATTGGCTTTAACGTTGTACACATGGCTGTTGCAGAAGTGGAAGGAAAATTCAACGACTTCGATGGAACAGTAAGCGCTAAATCAGATGACTTCAACGGCGCTGATGTAACCTTTACAGCAAAGACCGCCTCTGTCGACACAGACAATGAAAAAAGAGATGGTCACCTTATGTCTGATGATTTCTTCAACGCAGAAAAATTTCCTGAATTAAAGTTCAAAGGTAAAATAGTAAAAGAAGGAAACGGTTATAAACTCAAAGGCGATCTTACTATTCGTGATGTAACGAAACCCGTAACTTTTGATGTAGCATACAACGGTTCTATTGATACTGGCAGAGGTGTGAAAGCAGGTTTCAAAGTAAGCGGCAAAATTAACCGCCAGGACTACGGTTTGAAATTCAGCGCAGCTTTGGGCGGTGGAGAACTTGTGGTAGCTAATGATGTTGAGCTTATTGCAAAGATCGAGTTAAATAAGGCTTGATTCTTTTCTTAAAATCATCGGTAAATACATATTTAGATTTACCGATGATTTTCTATTCGGAATGTTGTTAGGTTTTTCACTCTGTTTAAGATCATTCATGAAGATAGAAGAAGAGATCAAGCAGAATAAATTTCAAACTCCATATCACAAGGCGGTAGTGAATCTCATCTACACCGCCCATTGGCTGGAAGGTCAGCATCAAAAATTCCTCACCGACTACGGAATAACCGGCCAGCAATTTAACATCCTCAGGATTTTAAAAGGTCAGCATCCACAAAGCATTTCAGCGACGGAAATAAAACAGAGAATGCTGGACAGAAACTCAGATGTGTCAAGGTTGCTTAATCGCCTGGAAAAGAAAAATCTCATTACAAAAAAAGGTTGTGAATCCGATAAACGTGCCACCGATATTTTTATTTCCGAAGAAGGGATAAAACTCCTGGATATGGTGAACAAAGAGCAAAAAACGCTCGATCATGTTTTGAATCTTAATGAAGAAGAGGCGCTGGGACTAAGTGATTTACTGGATAAAGCAAGAGGTACGTTCACGCAAAGCCCGAGAAGTTAACACACAAAGGAAAACACAAAGAATTTAAGAGCAGAATGACTTTTGCGGCCTTTGCGAAAAATCTTAGCGCACTTTGCGTGAAAGCAAGTCCCGGTAGTTCATATCATTTCTATTAATTCCTTTCTCACTTTTTCCATCCCGCTACTGGCTTTCTCAGCATACATGGTAAGTAAAGGAATATGACCAATATCGGGAAGCTTGGGATCGACAACAAACTTAGGAACATCATACCCCACATAATTGATCAACCCCGCTGCCGGATAAACCAACATCGAAGTGCCAACGACAAGAAAAATATCAGCTTGTGAAGCAAAGGTAGCCGCCACCTCAATCATCGGTACCATCTCACCAAACCACACAATGTTTGGACGAAGTTGAGATCCCCTTTCACACAGGTCACCCATTTTCAGTTCCCATCCTTTTATGGGATACACCAGGTTTTCATCTATTGTGCTTCGCGATTCAAATAAACTTCCGTGCAGGTGAATCACATTCTTTGAGCCTGATCGCTCGTGCAGGTTGTCAACATTTTGTGTAATGATGGTAACTTCAAAATGATCCTCCAGTTCTTTAAGAATCTCATGACCGCGGTTGGGTTTTACCTCAAGGGCGCGCTTACGACGTTGATTATAGAAATCTAAAACAAGGGCAGGGTTCTTCTGCCATCCTTCTGGTGTTGCCACTTCCATTACATCATAACCTTCCCATAAACCATCGGAATCACGAAATGTCGGAATACCGCTCTCTGCACTGACACCCGCGCCTGTAAGTACAACCAACTTTTTCATAGTGAAATTTCAATGAAGCAAGTTATCTAATTTGAAGGATTGAAAATAACGTAGCATATATAACATCCCATTCCCCACCGTATAAACACTGAGTACTGCTATAAAACCCTGAAAAGGTCTGATACGCTGAATTCAAATTCCTGGATTTTAATAGATATAAATATCTACCGGATCTTTGTCCGAACAACTGTTGGGAAAGAATGTACAATGCTTCCATTGAAAATTTTACAATCATGCCCGTTTTCTTACAACCATTCACTTCTGCTTACCCTGTAGCTTATATTTGTTAAGGTATTTGCAATAAGGTAGATCTTATTAGCTGGAGTTGTGAAGCAGTTGCCTGGTCCTGTTATTCGATTAGAACCAACCCCACATTGATTAAATCGAATAATAAAAGTCGGCTGTGTCTAAAGAGGAAAGGAATCAGTACAACGTACTGATCAAACGTATGGAGAAATTGATCATTCACCTGGACATCCGTCAGGGTGAGTTGCGCATTCCTGTGGATGTGGATCTGTATTGGTACATCCAGAAACTAGAAGAAGTTGAACTGCTTGTTGAAGGAGTTACAATCCGCCAAAGAGACGATTTAAGAAGACCCCTTGACGATCTTTGTGCCAGCATTCTCTTTAAGCTTGAGAAAGATGAAGAGCGCTTTGACCACAGACGCTCTGCGTAATTTCCTTTCTTGTTAATCTGTAAATCGTAAGTATATCGTAAAGGTCTGCGAATCAGGCAAACCCTCTGTTGACAATCATCCCGTTAACGGTGACTCAATGCTATTTAGTTAAGAGGAATACAGCCCTCGCACGCCCTATCCCTAAAGGGCCAGCGCGCTGTGGTTCTCCCCTGCCTTTTGCCGGCAGGCAGGCTTTAGGGAGTTAGAGGGCGTGTGGTGGCGCTTAACTTAATGACATTGAACGGTGAACCTATGGTTGATCAATCATTTTATACACCCGAACATAGTCAACTTCCATAGATTGCGGCCAGATATCGGTATCTACACCTTGCGCTCCTCCCCAGTTACCACCAACAGCAATATTCATCAGAAAATGAAATCGTTTGTCAAATGGCCAGGCGGTATATCCTTTTCCCTGGTTAATGAATTCAAATATTTTTACATCATCAATATATCCGCGTATGGCGTAAGGCGTCCAGTCTACACGGTAGAGATGAAATTCAGTGCTGGCAGTAGCGATAACCTTGTTCTTTCCCACTTGTGTACCAATGCCATGATTGTAAGCTTCCGTATGAACGGTGATGTGAACCCGGTTCTGATCATACCCTACATGTTCCATGATATCTATTTCACCTGACTTTGGCCAATCGCCATAAACCCAATCGGTGGGCAACATCCAAATAGCCGGCCAGGTACCTTTGCCGGTGGGAAGTTTAGCTTTTATTTCAAATCTGCCGTACAAAAAATCACCCTTATTCTTTGATATAAGCCGTGCGGAAGAATACTCCTTCCCCCCTGTTGTTTCGCGTATGGCAGTAATGGTTAGCTTGTCGTCTGCTACTGAAGCATTTTTTATATCGTTAGTGTAATATTGCAATTCATTATTTCCCCAACCGTGCCCGCCAATATCATATCCCCATTTAGACGGATCGGGTTTACCTTCATAGTCAAATTCATCGAACCACACTGGAGTTGTTTCAAACGTCCAGCTCTTATCAACCGGTGCAGGTTTAACAGGTACCGGTTTAGGATCAGCCCGCTCATCATTATCGGATCCACAGCAACAAAGAAAGCTGGAGAAGACAAGGAAAAAATTCGTTAGCATTTTCATTATTCAAATTTAAAGGTAGTACATTTTGATATTGTTGTCCGGACTAAAATGTAGCATTCGTTTCAATCCCTTGATTTTCTTGATGTTTCTTTATTTTTAGTCAGGCATTAGTGATATTTTGAATTTAACTATTTCATGTGTTACTAAAATAAAGCAGCAATTCACATTGCTGTAAACTGCTGCATTTATTTACAAAACAACAATACACTCGCTATTAGTACAATGGATTTTGTTCTAATCCGGCGGTTCGTACATCGTTAATAGGAACAGGCAACAGCTCATTCTTTCCGGCAACAAATCCCAGGGGTGCTAATTCCGCAGAAGCTCTGCCCCAGCGAACAAGATCCAGGAATCTGTGGCCTTCAAAGGCAAGCTCAAGCTGGCGTTCCAGAACGATAGCTTCAAACAAAGCGTTACCGGCCGGACTTATCACCGGGAGAGCCGTTCCCTCACGCTGTCTAACCGCATTAAGATATTCGCGTGAAGTAGCTTCATCACCATTGCGGTAATACGCTTCAGCTGCCATCAGGAGAACATCGGCATAGCGAATAAGCCTGAAGTTCGTTCCATAGTTAAGTTCGCCTATAGGCCCTCCGGTGTTTGGGGCGAATGATCCATATTTGCGCTGAAAGTATCCTTCGAAATCCCAGGCATCATCTGTGCTCCAGTTTCCTCCGGCTGCTTCCAGTTCAACTTCAGACATCATTGATACTCTCCTCCGGTTAACATCTCCGGCGTTAACGAAAGCATCGTTCATTTTTTGCGTTGGCACATTAAAGCCCCAACCACCAATGAGAGAGTCACCGGGCGCGGGTGTATAAAAGTCAGCTCTCGGTCCCATCAATTGAATATGGATATTGCTTTCAGGTTTGCCTCCCCAGGGGAAATTACCCCAGTCATAGCCTTCACTGGGAGTAAAAGAAATCTCGAAGATGGATTCAATTCCAAACTCTCCTTCTTTTGAAAAGACCGACTCGACAGAAGACGCCAGGTCATACTCATTTGATGAAATGACGGCATTAAATTGTGTAATAGCGTCAGACCATTCTTCCTGGTACAGGTGAGCTTTACCAAGCAATGCCTGTGCCGTACCTTTGGAAACCCTGAATTTGTCGGACGTTGAATATGCACTCTTTACCGGTAACACCAGTATAGCTTCCGTGAGATCTTTTTCAATTTGCGCGTAGATATCATCAACACTTGCGCGTACCGTACTGGTGTAGTTACTGGGTGGAACATCTTCCAGGATAAGAGGCACACCGCCCCAGAGCGTTACCAGGTCGAAGTATGCCAGGGCACGAAGTGTTTTTGCTTCTGCAAGCAACCGGTTCTGGAAATCACTTCCGCCCTCCATTTTATTCACAACTTTATTCGCACGATAAATGGCGACATAGGATTGCGACCATACATCTCTCACTTTATCATTTTGTGAATCTGTGGTGAAGTCATCCAGGTTTTGGTATCCAACCTGATCACCATCGTTGCTTCCACCGGCATTGCTTTCATCAGAGAGCATGGTCTTTACAACGTACATACTTGCCCAGTTGGTATTGTAGTGCGCTGAAAGGATGTCGTAAATGGCAGTCACAGCAAGGTTGGCATCATCATCCGTTTTGTAGAAATCTTCTTCGGAATATTTGCCAGGTACTTCCTGTTGCAGAAAATCATCACAAGCAGTAACGGCCACCAGGCTCGTTAAGGCTATTATACTTTTTAAAAATATTCTTTTCATGTTTTGACAATTAGAAAGTGAGTGAGAAACCACCTAAAACTGTTCTCGGAACAGGATAAACTCCACGATCTATACCCTGGCTTCTGTCGTTACCACTTCCGGCTTCAGGATCCATACCCGGGTAATTCGTGAACGTAAAGAAATTATCCAGCGACACATAGAAGCGCGCATTTCTTACCTTAAGTTTTTCTCCCAGTGAATTAGGCAGTGTGTAACCCAACTGCATCTGACGAACACGGGCATACGAACCATCAAAGATCATGAAGTCGCTGCTGTAGACAAACGTACCGCTGGTGTTAGGTCTGAACCATGAATTTGTTGAACCTTCGCCTGTCCAGCGATCTTCATAAAAGAAAGCAGGCTTATTAGCGGTAGCCCTATCGGTACGGTTGAAGCCCATAAGAATATCATTTCCAATCTGTCCCTGAACGAACACCAGGAAGTCGAATCCTTTGTAGCTCATGTTGAGGCGTGTGCCAAAATAGAAATCAGGGAAAGGGCTTCCGATATACGTTTGATCGGCAGGTGAAATCTGGTTATCACCGTTCGTATTCACAATGATCGGGTCACCGGGTTGTGGTGAATATCCGGTTAAACCATCGGCAAGATAGGCATCGATCTGTGCCTGGTTCTGGAAGATACCGTCAGTTTTGTATCCGTTAAAATACCAGATCGGGTAGCCTTTTTTGAACTGCGTTGCACCTGACCAGCTTGTACCAACGTTCACACCGTTAATGTTGGGAACATTAGGATCAAGGTAAGTAACCACATTGTCGATGGTTGTCAGGTTAGCGGAGATACCATATTGAAATGCTTTGCTTGAATTACTGTTGTAACCAATTTCAAATTCAAAACCTTTGTTCTCAACGTTGCCACCGTTAAAGAAAGGAAGAGAATTTCCGGCAAACAACGGAGGAGAACCGGGAGTAATAAGATCCTTGGTCTTCTTGTTGAAATAATCAACTGTCAGCGTAAGCCTATCATTGAAGAATCTGAAGTCTGCACCGATATCAAACTGTTCACTGGTTTCCCAGGTCAGATCAGGGTTAGGCAGGTTAGTTGGCGCCGCACCTTCCAGGTAAGTACCATCAGAACCGGGATATCTTATAACACCGCCCACATCTGTTGAAATGGCTGCCTGCCATTGCCCGGGAGACAATGCGCCAAGACTTCCGTTTTGTCCCCAGCTTGCACGCAGCTTCAAATGACTAACCACTTTCGTTACATTCTCCGGGAAGAAATCTTCACCGGTAATTATCCAGCCGGCAGATACAGAAGGGAATACTCCCCATTGATTACCTTCAGCCAACATAGAAGAACCATCGCGGCGTACGGTTGCGTTGAAAAGGTATTTACCTTTGTAATCATACGATAACCTTCCGAAGAAAGAAGCGAGCGAACGATATTCCGGCCGGCCTCCAATGCGATCTTCTGTATCCGGAACATAATCAGCATACGACCACTTGTCTTCTTCACGGAACAAACCAGAATAGCGCCCGTTCAAATTGTTATACGTGTACTTCTGCATTGATCCACCCGCGAGTAAAGTGAAATGGTGATCGCCGATGAACTTGTCGTAAGTAGCAAAATTTTCCCACTGCCAGGTAAACCATTGTTCCCAGGTATCATTACCGGTAGCAATTGTATTAAGGCTTTCGCTGGAAAACCAGAAGGTTGGTGACCAGTCGTGCAAGCGTTGAAACGCCGCATCCAATCCAAAACGTGTAGTGAATTTCAAACCGGAAGCGGGTGTAATTTCAGCATATACATTCCCGAGCACTTTGTTCTGAATGGTTTCGCCTCTTTCCAGGTCAACCCTGGCCAGCGGGTTTCCGAATTCGCCTTTCACCCAGTTTGAAATCCCGTAGTAGTTGCCATCCTTATCCGTAGCTAACAGTGGACCTATTGGCGTTCCACCGGGAGTAGTGCCATTGAAGGCCGTGATAAAATGAGGAGGATAATTATTATTTGTATAAATAACCGGTGTTAAAGGATCCAATGCAAGTGCGCTTCCCACCAATGAACCGAACTCTGTATCTTCCGAGATACCCCGGCGATTCAGGTTGGTATAAGAGAAATTTTCACCTACCGTTAACCATTCACGTATTTTGTAGCTGGTATTCAAACGAAGCGTGTAGCGCTTGAACCTGGACTTATCGCCACCGGCAACACCTTCCTGTGTGTAGTATGTTCCTCCAAGAAAATAAGATAGCCTATCCGTGCCACCGCTCAGCGTCAACGCGTGATTCTGCATGGGCGCCGATGCAAATAACTCATCAAACCAATTCGTTCCGTTTGGATCGGTAACATCAGCAGCGGTTGGCGCTCCGGGGGTTCCGGCTTCCTGCAAGTATTGCTGATACTGCGAAGCGCTCATCATCTTCATCAGATCGGGACTTACCGATTGCTGTCCGAATTGAGCGCTATAAGATATTTCAGACACATCCGCCTTACCCTTTTTAGTGGTAATGATGATTACCCCATTCGCACCTTCTGCTCCGTAGATAGCGGCAGAGGCAGCGTCTTTCAACACTTCGATCGAGGCAATTTCGTTCGGGCTAAGATAGTCCATGCCTCCTGCTCCGGTACGCACACCATCGATGATATACAGCGGATCAGAGTTACCGTTAGAGGAGGTTCCGCGAATGCGAATCTTTGTTCCTGCACCGGGTGAACCGGAGTTGGGTGTAATGTTCACACCGGCAGTTCTTCCCTGCAAAGCCTGATCGACACGACTGAATGATACCGTTTTCAATTCGTCAGACTTTATAGAAGAAATGGCTCCGGTAGTAAGGCTCTTCTTCTGTTCGCCATAACCGATCACGACAATTTCTTCAAGCGAGGTTATGTCGAGGAGAAGAGAAACATTAATTACTGTTTGACCAGCAACGATTATTTCTTTGTTCGCATAACCAACAAAAGAAAAGACCAATGTCTCGTTTTCGTCAGCAGCAATGGTATACTTACCATCGCTGTCGGTTACTGTCCCTTGTGCGGTTCCCTTGATAAGTACATTGACACCCGGTAAAACATCCCCGGACTGTTCATCCTGGACTGTTCCGGTAATCTGAGATTTCTGAGCATATGTCAGGCTACAGGTTAAAGCGAGGAATAGTACCAGCGCGTACCTGAGATGCATTGCTCCTTTCAGTAGAGATTCATCCATAAGGTTAAACTTTAGGTTTTTAGTTATTTAGTTCTCCCGCAAAGGGTTTCGATACATTCGATCGAACAATCGTTTACGGTTAGATCAAAACTAGGTGGAACAGCCAGTGAGAAGAAAAAATGGACTACGGTTCAATTACTGCAACTCAAAAAAGAATCTCGTCAGAACTACGTCAGAAGTCCGGTTGGTACTGATAATCAGAAATTTGATTGACCGGAAACGATCTCGGTTCCTGGCTTGTTATGCAAGGGTTAAGATGAATTCCGTAAGATTCACCGTAGTGTCAAGACCCATTTTTTTGCGAACCCTGTACCGCAAGTCTTCCACACCACGTATGGACAGGCTGAGGAGCGGCGCGATCTCTTTGCTGTTGAGGTTCATTCGCAGGTAGGCACACAATTTCAGGTCGCGACTGGTAAGGTCAGGAAACCGCTCTTTAAGACGCTGAAGAAAATTTTCGTGGATCTGGTTAAACAACAATTCAAACTGGTTCCAGTTCTGGTCAGGTTTCACTTCATTACCAATGGTCTTTACAATCTTTTTCAGATGACGAACCAGCGCATCTTTGTCTTCTCCACGAATAGCATGGTCGATATCTTCCCGGATCTTAAGCAGCGTTTCATTTTGCCTGACAACACTCATCACGGTAGAGGCCAGCTCTGAATTTTTGAACGACACCTCGTTCTCCAGTTTGCTTTTGCTTAATTCTATCATTGCTTTTTCATGCTGCAGACGCTCTTCTCTCATCTGGCTTTCCTTCAAGGTCAGGGCATGTTCTTTCTCGTGCTGGAGTTTTTCTCTGATGGTGCGGGTTCTCAATCGCATAACGCCGGCTATTGAGAAAATAATAAAAGTACTCAGCAATACTTTGAACCAGGGTTTTTGCCACCACGGCGGAGTAACAATCAATTGAAGTGATGCTCCGTCATTATTCCATAATCCATCGTTATTGGAAGCCTTCACCCGAAATGTATATTTACCGGGATCCAGGTTTGTGTACGTCACTTCCCTCCTTTCACCCGCTTCATTCCAATCTTGCTCAAATCCTTCCAGCCTATAGGCAAATTGATTTTTTTCCGGCGAGGTGAAATTAAGCGCAGCGAATCGAAACGAAATAACTGACTCCCTATGTGAAATAACAATCCTGGAAGCCTCCGTAATTTGCGTTTGTAAAATCCCATTTGCATCACCCGGCTGAACAGGCTTGTTGAAAATCTGAAAACCGGTAATCACTACATCCGGCATGAAAGGATTATTCCTTATTTCATTAGGATCGAATACATTGAAACCTTGCAAGCCTCCAAAGTAAAGTTCGCCGGCATCAGACACCATCGCAGCATTAAGATTGAAATCATTGGACTGCAATCCATCTTTCGAATTAAAGTTCTTGCAGGTCATCGTGTTAATGTCAATCCGGGTCAGACCTTTGGGTGTAGTAATCCACAAGTTTCCCAATTTATCTTCTATGATGTTGGTAATAACATTGCTGGGCAAACCATCTTTGACGGTGAAGTGATCAAAGGTTCTTGTCTTGCGATTGAACCGGTTTAGTCCCCCTCCCGATGTTCCAATCCAGATCTCCTTTTTCCGGGTTTCAAAAATAACCCATGCATGATCACTGCTGAGCGATGTACTGTCATCCGGGTTGTGACGCAGGTATGAGAATAAACCTGTATCATAGTTAAAAATATTAATACCCTGATCTTCCGTCAACACCCAAAATTCTCCCTGGCTGTCTTCAAGAAATGAAATGACGTTATAATCATTCAATGCATTATTATGCGAATAAGGTTGAAGATGCCGGAATGTTTCCGTGGTTCGATTATAAATATGAATACCATTTCCGAGAGTGCTTAACCATAAGTTACCGCGGCTGTCTTCATAAATACGCCAGATGATTGAGGTGCCCGGTGAAGAAGGGTCATTTGAATCTGATACAATGCGCTTGAATTTTCTTTTTATGGGATCAAACCGGTTCAATCCTCCCAGGTAAGTTCCTACCCAGATAACGCCCCGCCTGTCCTGATAAATACTTTTGACAACGTTCGATGAAAGACTGTTCGGATCTTTGGGGTCATTCAAAAAATGCTCGAAACTATTTGTCTTCCGGTTAAACAAATTCAATCCTCCGCCATCAGTGCCGATCCATATATTGTTGTCTGAATCTTCAAGAAAAGCAAGTACAGATTTATGACTCAGGCTGCCGGGATCATTTGCTTCAGGCAAGTAATTGAGAAACCTTGCCTTGTTAGGATCATATATATTGACGCCACCACCAAATGTTCCAATCCAGATGATGCCCGAACGATCTTCGTATAAAGCATAAATTGCATTGCTGTTCAGGCTTTCCGGATTTTCTTCATCTGCCTGGATGCGAAGAAAATCATCGGAGCGTTTATTATAAATATTCAACCCTCCCCCATCCGTGCCGATCCACATCGTACCATTTCTATCTTGCAAAACTGCTTTGACCAGGTTATGGCTAATGCTCCGCACATTTTGCGGATCATTTTTGTACTGCCTCAATCCTTCACCATTATATTTTAGCAAGCCATCATAAAAAGTTCCGATCCATACATTGTTAGTATGATCCTTAAAAAATAATCGTGCTGAATTCAACGCTTCGGGAGCGCGTTCGTCCAGCGTGAAACTGTGAAAACCTTTAGGCTGTCCGTTGTATTTATTCAGTTGGTTGCCGTTGGTGAGAATCCATATTTCGCGTTGATCATACTCAAGAATAGCGTAAATGTAATTGTTGTTAATGGATGAGGGATCTGACTCGTTTTTGTAAAATGATTCGAACTGGAAGGATTTGTAGTTAAATAAATTCAGGCCATTGTTGGTTGCCACCCAAAGATTCCCATTGTGATCCTGAAATATTGATTCCACCCGCTGACTGCTGATCCGGTGCCTGCCCTTAGCGTCTGGACGAAATTGAATAAAGTGGTCTTTATCACGAACGTACAGGTTAAGTCCACCCAGGTTCGTTCCCACCCAAAGATTTTTAAAGCTATCTTCAAAAATACAGGTGATGCGATTGTCGCTTAATGACAGCGAATCTTTTGGGTCGTTGAAATACGTTTTGATCTCATATCCATCATACCGGTTCAACCCATAGAATGTGCCGAACCACATAAATCCGCGATGGTCCTGATAAATGCTGGTAACAACAAGATTGGAAAGACCTGCATCTGTGCCCAGGTGATCAAAGACAAATTCAGCAGGTTGGGCATTAAGCACCACGGAGCATAAGGTGAAGAATAACACGCTCACGCCACGACGCATCACCCTGTGAATTGCACACATACAACGTAAAACCTCACCCATTCCGCAGCGTATAATATATACAAAGAAAAAAATCGAGCATAAATTTTCCAATTGTCAGCACTCCGCAACGGGCAAGTAAAGTTTCATTCACGTTAAATTCTTTATTTAAGTAACAGAAACAAAGGTTTTATTTCTCATCGATGGCTTTCACCGTACTTTTACCGTAGCATTTTTTTTGGAGACGTTGTCTCGAACCGTGAACTTTAAGTTTCTAAATAAAGACTATGTTGAGCAGATCGCTGTTGGCTGTATGTTTTTTGATATCAATCATGTGCACTGCACAATCTAAAAGCGAAAAGCGGGGTGTAGCGTATGGAAACAACACTATTGCCGATCTGCAAGCGCTTTCGAAAGGCGTGACGTGGTGGTATAACTGGTACCATCAACCGGAAAGCACCGTCATTAATATCTATCAGAATTACGGATTTGATTATGTTCCGATGGCCTGGAATGGGGCCTTTGACAAGGAAGCTATGCGATCATTTCTATCCACTCATCCGCAGGTGAAATATATTCTGGGCTGGAATGAACCCAACTTCACAACGCAGGCTAACATGACGCCTTCACAAGCTGCCGCAATGTGGCCTGAACTTGAAGAAATTGCTGATGAGTTCGATCTTGAAATTGTAGGCCCTGCTATGAATTATTGCGATCAATGCGTAGTTGAAGACGGCATTACTTACACAGACCCGGTAAAATACCTGGATGATTTTTTTGCCGCCTGCACTAACTGTCGCGTTGATCATATTGCCATCCACAGCTATATGGGAAACGTCAGTGCATTACAATGGTATGTCGGGTTGTTTGCAAAATACGATAGGCCTATTTGGCTGACCGAGTTTGCGAACTGGGAAAATAATCCGACGCTTCACGATCAGAAAAACTTCCTGGTTGGCGCTGTAGATTACCTGGAGAATGATCCGGCTATATATCGATATGCGTGGTTTACAGGACGGCATACAGGAGCACCCTACATCGGGCTACTGGGAAACGGGCAACCTGGCAAGCTTACAGAACTTGGAGAAATTTATGTAAACATGCCGCTTCATAACCCGGATATCTATTACCCAATACCTGCAACAATTGAAGCTGAACATTATAATAAAATGAGTGGAGTTTTGCTTGAGCTGACACAAGATGAATCTGGCTTTGCCAACGTTGGCTATATTGATGCTGGTGACTGGCTTGAATATGGCATTACCGTTCCTGAGTCAACAAATTATTTTCTCAGCGTACGTGCTTCTGCGAATTACAATACATCATTTGAGTTTTTTATCGATGGAAAATTGACGCAGACTATTCAACTTGCTAATACCGGAGGCTGGCAAAGCTGGCAAACAACGATTGTACCTCTCGATCTTCCCGAAGGAAATCATCTGATACGATTACGATCAGTGTCAGGAGGATTTAATCTCAACTGGCTGAAGTTTACTAAAGAAGTTGTTCTTGGATTAGATGGTATGGAAAATAACACGAGAACATTTTTCCCGAATCCAACCAAAGGAATACTTTCCATAAATAATGCAGTAAAAATTAAAGAAGCAGAAATAATAGATCTGACAGGAAGAACTCTTTTCAGCTTCACGGATCTTGCCAGCAGTTCTTCTCTTGATATCAGCTTCCTGCCACAAGGGATTTACTTTCTGAAGTTTCAAACATCATCCGGAGAAACCGGCATACAAAAAATACTGCTAAACTGATTTATCCTTCCTGGGGAGCAGTCGTAGAAGAATACAGTTTTTCCAGGAATGCAGACATATCTTGTTCGTGGCTCATGCCAAGCCGTTTGCGCAAGCGGTAACGCGCAGTCTCTACACCTCTTACAGAAATATTCAGAATAGAAGCAATTTCCTTATTGGTCAGATTCATTCGCACAAACGCGCACAATTGAAGTTCCTTTTGCGTAAGGTCGACAAACGATGTTTTCAGGTGTGTAAAAAATTCATGGTGAACGCGTTCAAAGTTCGCTTCGAATATCTTAAGATGTTCTTCATCTTCCAGGTTAGCATTAATTTTTTTTGTCAGGTCGCGAACAATAAGCCGCGATGCATCATTTCTCAAATGATCTTTCAGTTTTTTTAATTCATCATACATTTCGGTAAGGAGTTCACGCTTCTTCACCATCAGCATCGTATAATTCGCCAGCTCCTTGCTCTTGTAAATTACATCCTCTTCAAGTTGTTCTTTATCTTTAATGATTTGCTCCTTCTCACGTGTTAACCGGACCTGTTGAATTTCCAGCTCAAGTACTTTTCTTTTCTTGGCTTCTTCTTCCTTGGTTTTTTCTTTTTCAAACTGAATTTTCCGCTTCAGCATTTTAGATCCCGACACAATCGCAATTACAATCAATATGGAATATAACGTATACGCCCACCAGGTTTGATACCAGGACGGCATAACCTGAAAGGGATAAGCAACTTCTTCCGAAATTTCTCCCAATAAACTTCTTGCTTTCACCCGAAAAACATATTTCCCCGGACGCAGGTAACTTAATTCTTTGTATGAAGTTTCCTGCCACGCAGACCATCGCCTGTCTACATCATCCAGACGATAACTGTATTGAATATTCATCCGGTCCTGGAAATCAGGAACAGCAAAATCAAACCGGATACTGCTGCTTTTATTGTCTACTTCAAGTTTCGGCGCATGGGATGGATTGAGTAATGCCTGCTCCATACCAGACGGCAATTGAATCTGAACACTGGTAAATAACGGAACTGTCTTTTTCACGGAGGGTCTGAAGGAAACGTTAAAAGCATATAATCCGCTGATCGTTCCCATTAAGACCTGGTTATCGTCAACAGGAATAATACACTCCATGCCCTGGTTGAATGTTCCCTTTAAACTGAGGAATAATCCCTTCTCTAAAACATAAGCCGAATCGCCGGTCATGAAGTAGCCGGCTTCATCATCGTCAACAAACCAGGTACGGTCTCCGCGTTCCAAAAGCTTTCTCACATTGTGGTCCACTCCAAACAATCGTGTCAGTTCAGCATGTATGTTGAAGTGGCCAGATTGCTCATCGAAGGTGTAAATGCCCTCGTTAGTGGTGAATACAATATCATTTCTCCATCGAAATACATTGATATTAAAAGGCGAAGGCAATCCATGGTCTCCTTTAAAATGTTCGAGCCCTACAACGCGACTGAAATCTTCATTGATCTTGATGCGAAATACACCTTTATAACCATGACACACCCAGAAAACACCGGGCTCATCACTTTGTAAAATATCGCGGCTTGATTCATTGAATCCTTCAATCTTGTTCACAACAACAAAACCTCCGGGCTCCTCATACCTGATCAGGTAAATTGTTTCATACGTACATCCAAGAAAATACCCTTCTCTGCCTTTAACGGGAATGACTTTCCACACACCTGTGATACCTGGAATGCGCCTTACCCCATTCTTCGACAGCTCAAATAATCCGCGATCGTGGCTACACAGAATACGACTATTAAAATACTGTAGCGACCAGGCTTGTCCTTCAAGCCCGGGCACTTTGGAAAATGCATAGGGCGAAAAATATTTTCCGGGATAATAGTCCGACACCAACACACCCTGGTTGGTAGCGACATGCATGGTATTGTTAACAAACAACACATCAAAAACGGAAGCATTGTCAACTAACATTGACATGGGTGAAGAAACATCAATGCAGTCAATTCCATTGTTTAGCAATGCCCAAATGTTACCATCATTACTTTCAAAAAGATTAAGCACTGTGTTGTCCTGTAAATTCTGAAAGGCATCGCTGAGCGTAATATTATTTCCGGAAGCATCCAGAACAATAATTTTTTCACTCAGCGTGCCAATATAATACTGGCCCGCGGTAGAACGTGTAGCACAGATGGAAAGATTGTTTGAGTTCTCCGGAATTAATTGCCTTACGAAAGTTGCTGACTTCTCTTTTTCATTAATGTTATAAATGCGTCCCTTCTTTGTAAGGAGTATCAATCCTGCATTATTAAATCCCGGCAGGAGTGCCAACACTTCCTGATTTTGAAAAGCCGCATTACCCACCAGGTCTTCAAATACAAGTGAGGTGAGGTTAAGTTTTTTAAAGCCTTCGTTATCCAGCACATAATACTGATCATCGATGACAGCGGAGTACCAGTAATTACCCGTGGTGGGCAGTGTAATTGCTTTTGAAGATTTGAGAGCAATTAGCTTTTTCGCTGTTCTGAAAATCACATAACCTTCTGCTTCATGTATCTGCCAGACATTTTCAATGTTACGATCTTCCTGGCGAAGCAGTTCAACTTTAGATTCATAATAATACTTCCCATAGGAATCACATTTTACAATGCCCAACTCATTAAAACCACCGGCATAAATTTGTCCATCCTGGCTAAGTCTTAAAGAACGAACTGACGATCGGTTCGGCAGCACTACTTTTTGCCAATGTCCTCCATCAAAAACCAATACCCCCTCGTTGTTTCCAAAATATAATATACCTTTTTTATCCTGGCACATTGCCCAGAATTGAGCATCGGAGTTGAATTCCTTTTTAGTGAAATGAATTATCCGGGGTACGCCCTGAATATGAAACGGTGTGTTTTTTTGTGCACACAAAAGCCCGGGAATCACATTCAATACTATGATGAAAGCCAAAAAAATACGACTTACACTTATCTTTCGGTAAATAATGCCAACGACCATCGTTCAATTTAAAATGCCCAAAATAGAGTTGGAAAAGGGAAATCGAAAGTTACACTTTTTGAACTCATCCCTAAACAGGTAAGTGACCAAAATAAAATTTAAATAGCTGATAGTCAGTTTGAAAATAAGTATTGAAGTAATGATGACGTGTCCTGAAAAAGCGCTTGAAGTGGACGAGATGTATTTAGTTATAACAATATTCCAATTCATCTGACTTAATTGAGTACTTAAACGATTGCAAACTATTTTAAATATTGATCTTTAAATACTGATCTGCATGCACCCGCTATACAAACGTTTATTTTTTCTGACCACTTTCGGAGTGATTTTCTCATGTGTAAGCCTCTCTGCCCAATACCTTCATGTAGAGGGTAAAAAAATTATAGATAAAACCGGAAATGAAATTATTCTGCGGGGCATGGGACTCGGCGGCTGGATGTTGCAGGAGGGATACATGTTAGAGACCAACAGTTTCGCCAATGCTCAGCACGAGATTCGCGCAAAGATCAAAGATCTGGTGGGTGAAGAAAATACAGTAGCCTTTTACGATGCGTGGTATGCTAATCATTGTACAAAGACAGACATCGATTCGCTGGCATCGTGGGGATTTAATTCTGTGCGACTGCCCATGCATTACAATCTTTTCACCTTGCCCATTGAACAGGAACCTGTAGCCGGACAAAATACATGGCTTGAAAAAGGATTTGCCATGACAGACAAATTGCTGGAGTGGTGTGAAGCAAATCAAATCTATCTCATCCTGGATTTACACGCAGCGCCTGGCGGACAAGGTCGTGATGCAGCTATTTCAGATTATGATTCATCAAAACCTTCTCTATGGGAAAGCGACGCTAATAAGCAAAAGACCATTGCGCTTTGGAAAAAACTTGCTGAACGATATGCCAATGAAGAGTGGATTGGCGGCTATGATCTCATCAATGAACCGAATTGGAATTTTACTACAGGAGCTAATCAAAACGGTTGCGGCGAAACAAACAACGCTCCGATCCGGCAACTTTATGTTGATATCACAAACGCTATTCGTGAAGTCGATCAAAACCACATTATCTATATCGAGGGCAATTGCTGGGGAAATAACTACACCAACATTTTTCCCAAGTGGGATAACAACATGGTGGCAAGCTTTCACAAGTACTGGAACTATAATGACCAGGGATCCATTCAGTTTGCCATTGATATGCGCAATCAGCAAAACCTACCGGTATGGCTGGGCGAATCGGGAGAAAATTCCAATGTTTGGTTTGCCAATGCCATTCGCTTAATGGAAAATAATTCCATCGGATGGGCCTGGTGGCCAATGAAAAAAGTAGGCTCCGTTGTAAATCCGCTTACTATTGAAAGAAATGATGGCTACAATACATTGTTAAACTATTGGAAAAATGGCGGCACGAAACCTACGGTTGACTTTGCTCAGCAAGCCTTGATTCAACTTGCAGAAAATTTAAAAATTGAAAATAACATTTATCGCAAAGATGTAATTGATGCTATGTTCCGCCAGGTCAATGATGCATCAACCATTCCTTTTGCAGAAAATAATGTTCCCGGCGTAATACACCTGTCAGATTATGACCTGGGACGTTATGGAAAAGCTTACGCGGATAACGATAGCGCTACATACCATGTAAACACAAGCACGTACACCGCCTGGAATAGCGGATGGAGCTATCGCAACGATGGTGTTGACATTGAAGCATCAAGTGATGGAGATGCAAATTCAAATGGATTCAATGTGGGCTGGACACAAGATGGTGAATGGATGCAATACACATTAACAGTGGACTCATCAGCATCATACCAGGTAACGTTGCGATATGCTTCTTCGGGAACAGGCGCTAAGGTTAAATTAAATCTCAATGGCGCCGATATTACCGAATCCCTTGAGCTTTCTTCTACCGGCGGAAACCAGGTTTGGAATAACAGGATCATTGATAATGTAGTGTTGTACAAAGGCACACAGCGATTACGTTTAGAAATTGAAAAGGGCGGGGCAAATCTTGGTTTCTTAACGTTCGCCTTGAATAAAAAGATAAATGAAGTTCCTTTCAAAGTAATTGGCGCTAAAACCTCACCTACCGGAGATGCTATCCATATCGTATTAAATAAAAAAATTAATGCATCTACATTGAATGGTACTAACGGATTCAACGTAAAAATTAATGGAAACGAAGTGCCGGTTAGCTCCGCACAACCCGATGCTTCCCATCCAACAACAATCATAATTAGCATAGATCGCGAAATTTATGATAATGATATTATTACCATCGGCTATGAGGGTGATGAAGTAAAAGCTACCGCTGATACCTTCCTGGAAGATTTTACAAACCTGGTTGTATCCAACAACCTTCCTGTACACTTCTCCATTCCCGGAAGGCTTGAAGCAGAAGATTTTACTTTCAACCAGGGTCTTCAGTTGGAAACGACAACCGATACAGGCGGTGGCTATAACGTAGGGTATACTAATGCAGGAGATTACCTTGATTATCTTATTCGTGTTCCGGGCGACGGCAGCTATCCGCTTGAAGTGCGCATTGCCTGTAACAGCCAGGCCGGAAAACTCCTGATGGAACAACGATCATCAGAAGGTGCATTGCTAAACAGCGTTACTGTTGATGTGCCGGTTACCGGAGGCTGGCAAAATTGGCAAACTGTAAAAACAAAAATTCAACTTAAGGAAGGTAATTCCCTTTTGCGCGTCAAAATCATTCAGCCTGAATTTAACATCAACTGGTTTCGTTTCCTCGACGTGGAAGTGATCAGCGATGTTGAAAAAAAAAGTCACGGCGCATTAACGATTTACCCCAACCCCGCTGAAAAATACCTTAACGTTGAATTACCACTTGTAGAGAATAGTCCCGAGGTAGTCTTTGCCATTCACTCAATAAATGGCCTGCTCATTCAAAACAGTAAACAGGTCCCGCAAGGCCATACGATGAACATCTATATTGGAGACCTGCCAGGCGGAATGTATTTTATTGAACTGAAGGGGCGAAAAGATCAATGGCGCCAGAAATTCCTCGTTAAAAAATAGCGAGTAGCCTTCACTGCATTTACAAGCAGTATATCCAAATTTATTCTGTAAATCATTTACTTTCCCCAAAGGAAAACTGCCATTGATTTTAATTTCATCAAAAAGAACTGCACGTTCGTGAAAAGTTCTTATCTTATCTTATCTTACGTTATAAGGAATAGCATTCTTCTGTGACTGACTATTACGAAATATTAGGAATAGACCGTAATGCAAACGGCATTAAGATCAGAGCAGCTTATAAGCGGCAGGCTATGCTTTATCATCCTGATCGCAATGCAGGTGACAAAGAAGCAGAAGAAAAATTCAAACTGATAAATGAGGCTTATCATACTTTATCAGATCCCCTGAAAAAATTTCGTTATGACAACGGACAAAATCCAGATCACGAACAGGTTTTGACAGAAGCTTACTGGAGGGAAGTAAAGAAGATGAAATATTATGAATTCAGAAGGGCACAGCAATTTACTTACCGGATTGATAAAGAATATTTTAAGGTACAAGCCCTGGCGTTCCTGGTGTTTATTGTTTTATCGGGAATTTGCTTCGCGATGATTCACTCTGTCAACTACTATATTGACCAAAAGCAAGCACAACAGTGGCGGGAAAATAGTCTTCGGCTTAAAAAAGTTTATTCGCTCTTTGATGATCAAAAATTTGATCAGGCCTTTAGTATGATCAACGGACTTAGAAAAAATGAACCACTGGATTTCCGGTTCAACTTTGCCCACGATAGCCTCATAGCTGAACTTCGTCTCCAGGCAAATGCTTCGTATAAGGAACATAACTTTAAACAGGCAGTTTACTATTACACCATTCTTAGTAAAGAAGAGAACCCCGTGCGCCTGGAAACCCTTAATATGATAGCACATTGTCAATACTATCTTGGTCAATATGAACAATCGCTTCAGGCGCTCAAACAATTGCTCAACCAGCAGCCGTGGAACCTGGAGTTGATTTATCGCATCGCTATTATCAACATTGAAAAAGTCGGCGACCAGAAACAAGCGTTGCACTATCTTACGCTTGGTAAAAAACTTTTTAAAAAGAATCTGACAGAAGTTTATGGATCAGCTTTTGAAGTTGTAATGGACCCTGAAGATGTACCCGATGTTTACTATGCTATTTTTATAGCACGTGCCCGTACCAACCTCACCCTACATAATTATAGAGAAGCAATTACCGACTGCAATTGGGCAATTTCGCTTCGAAAAAAAGAAGCTGAGTCATATAAACTCAGAGCATTGTCTAAAATAGCAATGAATCTGCGATCAGGGGCATGTGAGGACCTCAATAAAGCTTCCGAATTGGGTTTAGATGTAAAAAATGAACAAGCCAAATACTGTCAGTAAAGCAAAGCAAAAAATGATATCTTCGTGTCTCGTTTCAATCATTCTTAAAAAAAGATAGCATGACGAATGAACTTACTTACGAACAGCTAACATCAGTCAGGCAAAGCTATTTTAACATTCTTGCTTTATTCCTGGAAAGTGAAAAA
The DNA here is from genome assembly GCA_964521255.1 of uncultured Roseivirgaceae bacterium. Classification (GTDB taxonomy): domain Bacteria; phylum Bacteroidota; class Bacteroidia; order Cytophagales; family Cyclobacteriaceae; genus ZC4RG29. The sequence goes on along the minus strand of CAZFRM010000011.1, from coordinate 18,054 downwards.
ATTGAAAGCCGTTATATCCGATGCTTGCTGAAGTGGGGGCTTCAATTAAACATCAACTCCAACGACCTTAATAAACCTGCTCATGATATCAGCACTATTTCATTCACACCTCCTGGCAAGGTTGAAAAATTAGAAGCCATATATCACTTAGTATATATGATCTACCTTGACAAGACGGTTGAAGATGTTGAGTTAGAAATTGCTATTATTTATGCAGAAAAAATGGGCTTTAAGGCAGGAATTGTCAACGAACTATTTGCCTCAATTGCTACCGCAGATGTCGATCACATCAGACCCGAATACATTCGTAAAGAGGTAATTGACTTCCTTAGTCTCCATGAGCCAGGTGCCTGAGTCCTGGACCAGATGTCATTTTTAGGGGGTTCTATTTGGAAATATTGGGGTTTTTAACAACTTCTCAATAGGTAAAATCCTGATTATTCATTGAATTTTGATAGAAAACAAGGGATCTGTCCCCAATCGGATATACTCTCCAGAGAAAATACAAATGTAGGTTCTGGTGTGGGTTTGAAAGAAGCAGACAATCTTAAATACTGACTTTAGTACCCATCAATCATAATGAGTTATGAGTGATTCACAGACAAAAATTTTAACAGATTGTATTATCTCGGCCAGAATCAAGCGAGTGATGGCGCTGGTCGTCAGTATATCATTAGGAATACTTTTATCAATGTTAACACAGGGATAATAAAACCAACCCCGATACTTTGTATTCATAATGATCCGCTGAACAACTTAAAAACATCATTTTTTTAGCTTGCTGATTCGGGTTTAATTTAGTTTCATTTTTTGCGGCTCCTTCGGGAGCCGTTTTTTTTTCTGGCTTCTCTTCCTAGTTTAGTGTTTATGAATTTTAACCGCGAAATCTTTCTTAATAATCTCGCACAGACTTCACCTTTCCCTTTTCTTTTATCAATCGAACGCGCCGAAGGATCTTTTCTTTACACACCGGACGGTAAACGATACATCGATCTCATCTCAGGTGTTGGTGTGAGTAACCTCGGCCATGGACATCCAAAAATTATCAAAGCCATAAAAGACCAGGTTGATAAGCACCTTCATGTTATGGTTTATGGTGAATTCATTCAATCAACCCCTAACCTACTGGCTGAAAAACTTGTTTCCCTTCTTCCAAAAAAACTTGACTGTTATTACTTTACAAATTCAGGAACAGAGGCCAATGAAGGAGCCTTGAAATTGGCAAAACGTTATACGGGCAGAACAGAAATAATTTCATTTCATAAATCATATCACGGTAGCACACATGGCTCGTTGAGTGTTTCGGGAAATGAAAATAAAAAAAATGCTTTCCGTCCTCTATTGCCTGATGTACGCTTCTTAAATTTTAACAATACAGATGAGCTTTCCTTTATAGCCGAACGTACCGCGTGTGTTATCATGGAAACTATTCAAGGTGATGCAGGCGTTCGTATTCCTTCTCGTTCCTATATGCAAGCGCTGCGTAAACGTTGTGATGAGACAGGTGCGTTGCTGATTCTCGATGAAATTCAATGTGGCATGGGGCGTACAGGAACTTTGTTTGCGTTCGAACAATTCAATATCGTGCCGGATATTCTAACCATTGCGAAAGCTTTTGGCGGTGGCCTGCCCATTGGTGCATTTATTTCCAGTAAGTCAATTATGCAATGCCTTACGCACGATCCTATGCTGGGACACATCACAACTTTTGGCGGTAATCCCGTATGCTGTGCCGCTGCACTGGCTGCATTGGAAATCATCGATGAAGAAAATATACTGGAAGGAATTGAGACAAAAGGAAAACTATTTGAACAGCTTCTTTCCCATCCCCGCATAAAAGAAATGAGAAGGATAGGACTCATGTTTGCCGTAGATTTTGAAACTGAGGAAGAAGTTTCAAAAATTGTTTCCTACTGCTTAGCTCATGGTGTGATATGCTTCTGGTTTCTCTCCCATCCAAATAGTTTCCGTATAGCTCCACCCCTTACCATCACAGCGGATGAAATAAAATTCAGTTGTGAAGTAATCATCAGGGCCATGAATTCATAACTTTAATGGAGTTAATTCTGTTTGGACTTGTCGCGTTACCCGGCTTCAGTTCCTAATAAAATTTATACTCTTAAGACAACTTCTCAATCACCAGGTTGTGATTAGTATAGATGCAAATATCAGCAGCTATGGTAAGACTTTCGCGCACTATCTCTTCCGCTGAAAGATGGGGAGCATGCTTCTTTAATGCCAACGCTGCAGACTGCGCGTACATTGCCCCGGAGCCAATAGCCGCTACTTGATTATCAGGCTCCAGAACATCGCCGGTGCCTGATAGCACAAGTAATTCTTCATTTGTAGCAGTAATCAACATCGCTTCCAGGCGGCGAAGAAAACGATCCATGCGCCAATCCTTTGCCAGTTCAATGGCGGCGCGCTTCATGTTGCCTCCGTAGCTATTCAACTTCTCTTCAAAGCGTTCAAGCAAGGTAAAGGCATCTGCAGTTGATCCGGCAAAACCGGCCAGTATTTTTCCATTTTGAAGTTTCCGGATTTTTTTCACATTGCTTTTGGCTACATAATTTCCCATCGTTGCCTGTCCGTCTCCACCAATAGCCACTTCACCATTATGTAAAACAGCAAGTATGGTTGTAGCATGAATTTTTTCAGTTGCCATAGCTAAGGAAAAGCAAACCCAGATGCTTTCAAAAAAAACACATCTGGGTTCGCCTATTTATTTTTAAGTATTAAACTAAAATTCTTACGGGGTCTTCAAGCAAGCCCTTCAATGTTTTGAGAAATGCAGACCCAACAGCGCCATCCACAGCACGATGATCGCATGACATGGTTACCTTCATTACATTTCCAGGAACAATTTGTCCGTTCTTAACGATTGGTGTCTCTTTGATTCCTCCTACAGCAAGTATACAAGCATCTGGCGGATTGATAATGGCTGTGAAATCTTCAATGCCAAACATTCCTAAATTAGAGATGGTGAATGTACTTCCCTCCCAATCGCTGGGCTGTAATTTTTTATCATGTGCTTTTTGGGCAAGATCTTTTATTTCAGCAGCAATGTGAGATAAGGATTTATTGTCGGCAAAACGAACTACAGGTACAACAAGACCATCTTTCACCGCGACCGCAATACCAATGTGGATGTGATTATTCTTGCGCATTTTATCACCAAGCCATGAAACATTCACGTCCGGATGCTGGCGTAACGCTGCGGCTACTGCTTTCACGGCAATATCATTAAATGAAATTTTTACAGGACTGATTTCGTTGATACTTTTTCTCGCTTCGATGGCTTTGTCCATATTAATTTCCATCGTGAGATAGAAGTGCGGCGCATTGAATTTACTTTCAGCCAATCTTCGCGCAATGGTTTTACGCATTTGCGAAATGGCTATGTCTTCAAAGCTCTCTTCACCAACAACCCTTGGTAGCACAACCGGCGCCTGACCTGATTTTGCAGGAGCAGAAGTTGCAGCACCGGGTTTGTAGTTCTCAACATCTTGTTTAGTTACGCGACCGTAATCACCTGTTCCTTCAATTTTGCTTATATCATATCCCTTATCTTTTGCAAGTTTCTTCGCCAAAGGAGAAGCCTTAATTCTTCCATTTCCGGATTCTGCCTGAACCGTTGAAGATGATGCTGAAGTTTTTTCAGGGGCAGAAGATTTTGTCTCAGCCTTTTCTTCTTTTTTCTCTTCACCGCTGCTTCCAGCTTTATGAGCCTTGAGCAAAGTTTCCCAATCCGCACCTTTCTCTCCGATAATTGCCAACACGCCATTTACAGGAACAGATTTACCTGCATCAGCGCCGATGTACAATAGTGTTCCCGTGTTGTACGATTCATATTCCATCGTGGCCTTGTCGGTCTCTACTTCCGCCAGCAACTCACCCGACTTCACACTGTCACCAACTTTTTTGTGCCATGCTGCAATTACACCTTCAGTCATCGTATCACTCATCTTAGGCATGAGTACGATTTCAGCTTTTATGCCCGATGTATCAATCTTTTTTTCAGCCGGAGCCTTTTCTGAGGATGCAGCTTTAGGCGCTTCGCCTTTAGGTTCAGCCTTTCCTCCGGTCTCCGCGGCCTGACCAGCGCCTTCGAGCAATGCTTTATAATCTTCTCCTTTTTTTCCTACGATAGCCAGAACATCATTTACTTTAACCGCATCACCTTCGTTTGCGCCGAGGTATAATACAGTGCCTTCATTAAAAGACTCATAATCCATTGTCGCTTTGTCGGTTTCAATTTCAGCCATCAATTCGCCCGACTTTACTGCATCGCCAACTTTTTTGTGCCATTTAGCAATCACGCCTTCTGTCATCGTGTCGCTCATTTTAGGCATCCTGACTATTTCCGCCATTTTATTTATAGATTTTAGAATTTCACTTTTTGCATTAACCGGCCAAAAATAAGTTGAAATAGGTCCATATTCAAGCCCGCAAAGGTATCAGAAAGCGATATTTCCTATTAAAAATTCATATACCCAACCGGCGTTGTAGGATTTATTCACACCAATTTGAGTTGCCCGTACACCAAACTCGAATTGAGGCAATAAACGGAACAGGTTCACGTCCACGGTAATTTCTGCGCCAAATGAATTGTAGGTATCATCCGTTGCCACCACATAGATTCTGTCTGAGCTGTAGAAGTAATTAAATCCCTCACCTTTTCCGTAATCATAGAAAACATTGGCTTTTACACGTTGAATATTAAGCAAGGGACCAAGACTTATATCAGGATACCATAACGGAAGGGCATAATTTGCTGACAAGGTCATAAACTTCGAACTCACTGGATAACTATATCCGCGCGGTTTGAATAACTGGTTACGAAATTTATAAACATCAAGCTCATAAGTTTCCAATGACTCCTGGTAACCTCCCCTTAAAACTATTGAGTGGTGTTTAAATAATCCGGGGAAATAAAAAAATCCTCTTGCCGTCCATTGCCATCCCTGGTAATCACCACCGAATGGAGTATCGAAATAATCGAAGGCTAAGTACTGACCAAACTTCGGGTTGAAGTCTCTTCTGCTTTGCTTTAAAAAATGAGTATACCTGGCCGAAAAGTGATTATAGATAAGTTGCCCATAATCCGTTATGTCTTTGAACTGGTAGAAAAGTGTATCGCCATCATTAATAGAAACAAGCCGGTCGCTGCCTTCACTTATCACGGCACCATTCACAGGATTGAATACCGTGCTTGAGAAAGAAGAAGTCAATGTAAAGCCTACATCATTGGAAACACTTAACGATGTCAGGTACTTTGATTTGGTAAGTATTAATGGAATAAGAACTCCCGCAGAAAAGTTATTTTCCTTCCATTCAAATTCAACATCGCGTGTCGACGAAAGGCTTTCATTTTCTTTTCGGGTTCCGTATGATACATCAAAATTTATAATGGGATACCAGCCCTGGTAACTTATGCCTGCATGCCATGCGCCGGTTCCTTCATAAATATCATATTGGTAGCCTGCGCTAATTGAGGCAGTACTCAAAACATCCTGTGAAGCAATTCCGATTTCAGCAAAAGTAAGACTGTTATCAAAGAAGGGACCCCATGTATACGGATTAACTAATCCTTTGAGTTTGGAGTATTTCGTTACCGTAAAATCATTCTCAGGAATATTTTCAAGAAGATGATCGGCTCCTTCCTGCTCGGTTATGTAGTCGGATAATTGTTTACTGCTTGTCTCAAGCGGCGTCTTTAATTCTTTCCAGGTTTGAAGCTCAAAAGGAATGCGCGCAACATCCATTCCATTATTCGTTTGTTCATTATAAAAAATTGAATTACCACTTTTGGAAATAACAGGATTATAAGCACCGTATTTACTATTTGTGATCTGATATTTCTTTTTGCTTTCAAGATCAAAAGCGTAAATGTTATCAATTCCGCTTACCGGTGAATTATAAAGAAGATATGATCCATGCAAAACCGGGTAACCAAAATTTTCGTCGGCGGAAAAGAGAATGTCATTCACCTTTCCATCATTGACATTAATTAACGTTATTGATTTGCCATCCGCGGTTGTTTTGAGAGCAACAATCCGCGACCCATCATCTGACCATCGTGGCATGGAGAAAAAATAATTCTCCGGGTTTTCAAACTGTTTAATAACAGAACCATTCTCAACATTAAGAATAACAAGAGTATGATGATAATCACGATCAGACTGAACGGTCACAACCTGTTTACCATCCGGTGACAATGCTGCGCCTGCATAACGGGAATGGATTGGAGAAACTGTCCATTTCTTTTTTGTTTGCAAATCATAAGCAACAACAGTTGAGTAGTTTTGAACCCGCCAACGTGGATCGAAACGGTATTCATTCCAGACTATTTTTGAACCCGCTGCAGAAATCATTCCTGACTCGTTCACGATTCCTTGCACAAAAACTTTTTTATCATCGCCACCCTCAAGCAAAACCAACTGATCTATATCACCGATGCCGCTTTTCACAACCACAATTCCTTTATCACTCACCTGTGGGTATAAATAATCAGTATAAGCTTCTGATTTACGAACATTAATACTTGTGAAAGAACTCAAGGTCATGGTATCTGCTTCTTGCTGCCAATCCTTCTTCATATCTGCAGCCATCTCATCAAATAATTTCGTTACAAACAGACCTGTCTCCTTTTTTATTGCATTGGAAAAAGTAAAGGGAACAATTGAAGACCGCCACGCTCGCCCGGTGATCTTACTCCAAATTTGGGGATCACCCGTTCGCTTACGCAGATAGCTTACCATGTGATATCCTAATACATATTCATTAGGAATGTTGTGTTTGTAAGAGCCAAGCAATTGCTTGTGATAATTGAATGTTCGCCCTTCCTGAAAGTTGGTTCTGAATACAAGTCCGAAGTTTGGAATGCGTCCACGACCTGTTCTGGTAAATGCGGTCTCTTCCGTAACAGCATCACCCTCCCAAAACCATTGGGGAACAGCGAGACTGGCAAGTGATGACAATCCATAATTTCCCGCTACATAATAAATGAAACGATTGAACCCCTGCTTTGCATGTTCATATTGTACAATGTGTCTGAATTCGTGAACACCCGTCAGGTCGAGCCAATCATTATTGCCGATAAAATTATAATTCTGGGATGGCATCGTATAAAACTCCGAACGCCTGGGTGTTATCGATACAAATGCGTTGGATTCTGAAGAACGATTTTGCATTACCACTGAAATTTTTTTCGGAGGAGAAGTAAGCGTCTTCGTTTCCGGCAAATAAATATGCTCAAGGCGGTTGGCCATTCGCTTTGCCTGTTCTTCAAAACCTTCGGGAAATAAAACTTTGAAGTGAGGTGTGTTTACCTGGTACCAGGATACAGAAGGCGGATTATTGCGTAATACAGTTTGAGCGGAAATCTCAGAAGTCAACGCTATAAAAAGAAAAAGAGAGTAGAGTTTATTCATCAATAAAAGTCATTGATATTAGTCAATGGTCAAAGGTCATTGGGGGATGCACTTACTAATGACTAATGACTACTGACCAATGGCTATTAACTATTGACTTGAAATATTCAACTCCCTTTGCTGAAAAGCAACTGTTAATGTAAAAACTTCTATTCGATAGCAATTTCCATCATGTCTACTGCACTCACCTGGAAGAAACCCAACGCCCCATTGGTTAAGTTAGTACGGCAATTAGCGGGGGGCGGACCGTACATACCACCATCGTTCCATAGTAAATTCTGAAGGTCGCTATAGAAAATATAGCCGGCCCGGGTAAGACTAAATGCCTGCACGCGAGCCACATCTCCTATTGCATAATAAATGGGTGCTTGAATACCATTTATTTCTTCACCTAAGGCAATATCATCAGCAAAGTAAATCTCATCGGGTTCAGCAGTTTTCAATGAGTCATTACGGTAAAATTGAAAGAGGTAGTAATCCTTAGTTTCTTGTGGCTCTTTCGCATAGATCAACACTTCATAATATTTATTTACTTCTTCGGGATCTTCCATTTCCTCCTGGTTGAGACTATAAGTAAGAGAATCGATGGATGTAACACGGTACATTTTGTCTTCCGCCCTATACTCAATGCCATCCGCAAATACAGATAGCGTGTATGTTCTCCCTATTGCACCGGCAAAATTAATAATAGGTTTGTAATAGCCGGATGAATCAGGATTATTATTCGGATTGTGCATGAATTCAATAGCATTTCCCTCATCATCGCTTACCGATACAACGGCATCTGTTACACGGGGTGTTTTTCCGGAAGAATAAAAGTCAGTGCTTCGACTCACCTTTACAAAATGATAACCCTGCTGATTAGTAACCATTCCTTCAATTACAATTTTCGGCTCTGATTGATCTGTATCCAAAACATAATTTTTTTCACATGAAGTCAGTATACCCATCAGAAGTAGTAAAATGAATATTGAACGCATAATCGAAAATTTCATAGTTGCAATTAAAATCTAAAGTTGTAGGTGATTGATGGTAAAATCGGAAACAGGTAAACAAGCCTCGCCTCTTTTTCGGTGCCGTCTCCAATAATATTTCCCTCACTGTCTTGCTTTGTACGTGTGTATACGGTAAATGGATTTTGCTGATTATATACATTGTAAACAGAGAAAACCCATTGTCCTTTCCACTTGTTATTCTTCCTGTGATTTGGTGTGTACGTTGCAGAGAGATCGAGGCGATTGTACGCCGGCAACCTGTACCCATTCCGTTCGGATATAACATCAGGATTGTAGATACCGTATTCATACTTTCCTGTCGGTAAAGTGATGGGTCTTCCTGAACTGAAATTAAAGTTGGCTCCGAACGACCATTTTTCATTTAAGTCATACGCTGTATTTATGTTTAATACATGCCTGCGATCATAATTTGCAAAAAACTTATTACCAAGATTAACACCTTCAATCTCACGTTCCGTCTTCGACCATGTATAGCTGATCATACCCGTAAGCTTTCCTTCTTTTTTGTCAACCATAACTTCTGCACCGTATGACCACGAATTTCCCTGACGAAATTCTGTTGAAAGGTCCTCGTTAAAAAATAACTGCGCATTGTCAGCAAAATCGGTAACGTCACGCATGTCTTTGTAATATGCCTCAACTGAAAACTCAAACATGTTATCATGAAAGTTTCTGAAATAGCCTGCTGCTACCTGATCGGCAATCTGTGGTTTTAAATAGTAGCCACTCGGACTCCAGGTATTAAAGGGCAGAGGGACCGTACCTGCAGCGATAAGATGCGTGTTTTGAACCATGCGGTTATATGACAATTTAACTGACTGCCCGGGCCTTACCAGGTAACGCAAACCAAATCTTGGTTCAAGATTTACATACGTCTTAATATTTTCCCACGAATCATAATGTATTGTATCGGTTCGTGTAGGGTCAAGGTTATCTTTTGGGTCTGCGTATTTATACAAATCTCCGGGACCCATGTTTTGAAAAATAGACAACCTGACACCATAATCAAGCGTTAGTTTTTCATTAACATTTTGCTTGTTGCTGATGTAAAGCGCATGATCAAGGGCGTAAAGTTTTTCCAACTCAACGCGATCAAAAATAGAACGCTCGCCCTGCGGCTCAATTTTACCCGGTGAAAATCTTCTGCCGGTAACATGATATCCAAAACTTAATTCATTATTGAGATTGAGAAAATAAGTTAGATCATTCTTCAGACTGAGCTCCTGTAAGTTTGAGGTCCACTCCAACCCTTCAACAGGGTCAATAATCTCAAGTGCATAATCAAAATTACTGGCGATCAATGTAGTATTGGAGAATAACCTGTCATTAAATAAATGATTCCAGCGAAAAGTGGCGGTGGCATTTCCCCAACTGAAACCGAAATCATCATCAAAAGAAAAATCATCACGGCCGGTATAAACCGCAGCAAAGAAACGGTTATTGTTGTTGTGCTTCCAATTCACTTTGGCATTTACATCATAGAAGTAAACCAAACTGCTTTCATTTGCAGCACGCAAAAAAAGATCAACATATGAACGGCGTCCCGAAAGTATAAATGAACTTTTATCTTTTTTAATAGGGCCTTCAATCATAAACCGGCTGGCCATTGAACCAATACCTCCTGTGCCGTGGAATTCTTTATTGTTACCATCCTTCGTGCGAACTTCAAGAATAGAAGAAAGTCTTCCTCCAAACCTGGAAGGAATACCTCCTTTATAAAGTTCAGAGTCCTTGATAACATCTGCGTTAAAAACAGAGAACAATCCAAACAAGTGTGATGGATCATAGACAGGAGCCTCGTCAATCAAAATCAAATTCTGATCGGCGCTTCCTCCACGAACATAAAAACTGGAGGTTCCCTCTCCTGCTGAGATCACACCCGGTAACATTTGTATGTTTTTTATGATATCAACTTCTCCAAACAAAGCAGGAAGCTTTCTCGCGCGATTAATGTCAATGGTATTGCGGCTCATCTGGACGTCTATAACGTTTGCATCTATTGGCGTACCTTCAACTACCACCTCGTTGATTACAGTTGCTTCACTTATCAGTTCAATGTTTCGCGATACATTTCCATTCATTTCAAGTGTGATCACATTGCTACGAAATCCGATAAAACTATATTGAATCTCATAGGTTCCTTTCGGAACGGTTATAGAGTAAAACCCGTAAGAATTAGTTGCTGTACCCGATTGAAGGTGAGGAATATAAACTGTTACACCAATTAATTCTTCACCATTTCCGGCGTCTTTCACATAGCCGTTTAATGTTACCTTTTCCTGCGCAGTAACCCGGAGAGATGTCATTAAAATCAGAATCGCAATCAAAGGTCTAAACATATTATTCATTTTTACTGTCTTTTGATGGAAGACAATCAACTTCATCATCACCCCCATACAACACTTTGAGTTTTTTTCAATATGGCTTCCGTTAGGGCCAGCGTTGGATGATAAACTTTTCAGGAGAATATTGATTAAAAATTACTTCAATCAATTACGTAAGACGGATAAAAAAATAAATAGTTACTTTTGCTACTTATAAAATTATAACATTTAAAATGTTCAAAAGAATCAAAGAAATGTATAAACAATATAAGCCCTATGTACGGGTTGATCTGATCATGTACGGCGTTCTTATCCTGCTGATCATCTTATATTTCCTTTTTTCAACACTGTTCAGTTAACTTGTAAAATCTCTTTTACATCTTTTTTAATCTTTTTTGAAAGCTCATTGGTAGGAAGATCATTCAAATCCGTTCCAAAAGGATCTTCTATTTCTTCGGCAATAAGTTCCACACTCAATAATATATACGTCATAAATACAACGGTAGCAACGGTGAAATAGCCAAACGTAGAGATGAAGCCGAAAGGTAATGTGATAATGTAGGTGAATATAAATTTCTTTATGTACATGGTGTACGAATACGGAATGGGTGTGTTCTTGATCCGCTCACAGCCACCAATAATGTCAATAAAATCTTTCATCTCCTTGTCGAGGTTGATTAACTGATCGCCACTGATCTTATTTTTCTTGTATAACGTATTGATCCGGGTATAGATCAAACTGCAAATTCTGTTGGGCAGGTGTGTACAATTGGCGACAGACTCCATAAAATCTTCTCCTGCAGCCTGAAGCTGTGCGGGTTGAGCGCCCAAACGCAAGTGTTCCTTCGCAGCATAAGGAATATTGGCAATCATAATGGCAAACCACTCCCGTGCCTCATAATCATCTGAAGGGATATACGCATTAAGCTTGATGGCAAGGTTCCGGGTGCTGTTTACCAGGCCTCCCCACATGCGCCTCCCTTCATACCAACGATCGTAGGCTGAGTTTACCCGGAAGACCAGGAAAAGACCCAGCACAATACCCAATAAAGAGTGTACAGTGGTGGTGCCTTCAAACTTGTGATAATCCATACCGAGGTATCCTATAATATAATAGCAAATTCCCGCGGTAAACGCAGCCATGAAAAAGATGGAGGGCCATAACCGGCGGATTACATGACGACTATAAGCATGGAACAGAAGCGCTCCCCAGGTTTTCGGATTATAATTAACCATATAATTTTTAGCAGCGCCAAAATAACGCTATCCGAAAATCATTTACAAACTGAAACCTTACGGCGGGACTTGCGTATTAAAATTCATAATGATATATTTATGATATCATTTCAATATCACCGTTAAAAGTCAAAACCATCTAACAACAAACTACTATGGATAACGAAAAAGAGCATTTGCCATTATCAGGGTATCTGATGATTGTCTCTGTACTTATCATTTTATTGGCAAGCATTGGTGGATTAATTCTGCTGCGCAATCCCATATTCATTCTTTCAATTGTTTTTGCTCTGGGCATGCTACCAGGATTTTTCTATGTGAATCCTAATGGATCGCGTGTACTTGTACTCTTTGGCGATTATAAAGGAACGGTTAAGAAGAATGGCTTTTACTGGGTAAATCCTTTTTACACAAAAACTTCAATCTCTTTGCGGGCGCGAAATTTTGACAGTGAGAAAATCAAGGTCAACGACAAAGTCGGGAACCCGATTCAAATCGGTGTCATCCTGGTTTGGCAGGTGCGTGACACTTACAAAGCAGCTTTCGAGGTTGATAATTATGAAAACTTTGTTCGCATTCAAAGTGATTCGGCTGTGAGAAGACTGGCAGGGCTATATGCTTATGATAATTTTGACAATGATTCGGAGGTTACGTTGCGTTCAGGAAATGAAGAAGTAAATAGCGCCCTCGAAGAAAATTTACGCAACCGTCTCGACATTGCCGGCATTCATGTTATCGAAGCCCGCATTGGATACCTCGCCTACGCATCTGAAATTGCAGGAGCGATGCTGAGAAGACAACAAGCTACCGCTGTAGTTGCCGCCCGCTTTAAAATTGTAGAAGGCGCTGTAAGCATGGTACAAATGGCATTGGAACATTTGAGTCGCGAAAAAATTGTAGATCTTGATGAAGAAAGAAAAGCTGCCATGGTAAGTAATCTAATGGTAGTATTGTGTGGCGATAAAGACGCCAGCCCTGTAGTGAATGCAGGTACATTATATTAACAGATACGTAAAGCACTGTGCATGGAGAAAACTTATTTTGAAGAAAGTCAAAGGTTCACACAAATATGGCTTTGGCTCCTGATTATTTCCGTACTGCTGCTCATGGTTGGAATAGCCTTTGCCGGCGTATACATACAACTTGTACAAAAGCGGCCGTTCGGAAATAAGCCTATGTCGGATACCGGCATCGTTATTTTTTCCTTTTTTTCCATACTTTTCAGTATCGGGTTGATCATTCTTCATAAAAGTTTTCATCTTCAGACGCGCATTGACAGGTTTGGAATTTCGTACCGCTATTTTCCACTGATCCGTAAATGGCATACGATTTACCGGGAACAAATTAACAACTGGAAAATTGTCTCACGGTTTACCATGCAATTTGGAGTGCGGTATGGGATCAATTCCAAAACACTCAATGTACAAGGCAATAAAAAGATCGCTCTGAAACTCTCATCCGGTAAGACGCTTTATATAGGTACACAACAGCCGGAAGAAATATCCAGGGCAATGAAAAAACTTTTTGATCGACAACCTAACGATTAATGGCACAAAAAAAACCATTTGTCCTTCGCCTGGACCCTGAAGTCTTAAAAGCACTTGAGAAATGGGCAGCCGATGAATTCAGAAGCACAAACGGGCAATTGGAATGGATTATTACAAAAGCTCTTAAAGAAGCAGGCCGTCTCAAATCAAAATAATTTGAATGGAATCGATTTTATACTTTACTTTCCAAAAAATTTAAAGTACCGTTAAGCTTGTTGTTATGTTAAAAGCAATTCTTATGAAAAATTACATCATCATTCATATCCTGTTCCTCATACTTTTTATGCTGGCGTATCAATGCTCGCGGGCACAAAATGATTTTTTAGTTACCACACGGGGCGATACCGTTAAGGGTGAACTTAAGCTAATGTTTTATGCAGCAGAGAAAAAAGTTCAGGTTAAGAATGAAGACGGCAAAAATGTGTACTCTATTCTTAATACAAAGTCTTTTACCTATGGAAACGAAATTTATAAACCGGTAAAAGGCCCGTACGGTTATGCGTTCATGAAACTTCTTAAACCCGGCTATTTAAGCCTCCTTACTTTTCAGGTAGACAAATCCACCTCATATGATGGACGTTTTCTATTGAAAGCTGATGGTGATGGCATGGAGGTTCCGAACCTTGGTTTCAAGAAACAAATGTCAAAATTCCTCGGCGATTGTGATGCTCTGAAAGTGAAACTTGATCAGGATGTTTACAGCAAAAAAGACCTGGAAACAATTGTTGATGAGTATAACAACTGTATTGCAGCCAAGACTACTGATGTGGAGAAAAAGATAAGCACAGAAAAAGAAAAAGGTACAAAATCCACTTCCTGGGATACATTAACTGAAAGTATAAACCAACATGCAGACTTTGAAGGCAAAGCCACTGCCCTGGAAATGACTGCTGACATCAAGAGTCGTATACAACGCGGAGAAAAAGTACCCAATTTTATTATTGATGGATTGAAGAGTACACTTTCTCAACAACCTGATCTTAAAGAAGTACTTGAAAAAGCATTGGCGGAAATTGGATATTGAGACAAGTATTTCTTCCCTATTCAACTACCTTGCCTGACGGCAGACAGGTTCAATTATTCAATCCTTTCAATATTTTTAAATGAAAACCATACGCGAGGATTATAAACCACTTTCTCTTCAACCCAAGGATGAAGAAAAATTCCTGGAAGGTCCGCGTAGCAGGGCGTTTGAATTTTTCTTTGTAATTCGCGTGTTGTGGGAATTCATCAAAGGATTTCGCGCCCTTCATTTTGTAGGACCCTGTATAACCGTGTTCGGTTCAGCCCGTTTTAAAGAAGATCATACCTATTACAAAATGGCGTATGCGGTAGGAAAGAAGCTGGCAGAGGCCGGGGTGACCGTTATGACAGGAGGAGGCCCCGGAATAATGGAAGCCGCTAATCGAGGGGCATTTGAAAATGGCGGAGTCTCCGTAGGGTGTAATATTGAATTGCCGTTTGAGCAGGATCCAAATCCATATATGCACCGCTGGGTCACTATCAAGTATTTCTTTGTAAGAAAAGTTTTGCTCGTAAAATATTCATTCGCATTTGTAGTCTTGCCCGGTGGCATGGGTACCATGGATGAGTTTTTTGAAACACTAACATTAATTCAAACCGGGATAATAAAAGACTTCCCCGTAGTACTAATGGGAAAAAAATACTTTGAACCTTTGAACACCTTATTAAAAGAGATGCTTGATAGCGGAACGATATCCGAAAAAGACCTGAACCTTGTTTTATTTACCGATGACATTGAAGAAGCAAACCGGTACGTACAAGAATATGTTATCAAGCATTATAAAGTAAGCAGGGTAAGGCCTTCGCGCGTTCTTCGTGAAAAGATTTTAAAAAGAAGATGAAAACTGCGGTCATGGAGAGTTAATAAAGGTGTTGAAGTCCTGACTCCTTTGTGGCACTAACAGGCAGTTCATCAAAAAGAGGGTAAATACAGAAAGATCAATGCTTCTAATTGCGCGGTTTTCATTTGTTCATTACGCCTTCTTGTGGCGGATGGGAATTCTCGTTAATTTCCGCCCGTTTGTTAAGCAGACAAGTTTTTTAAAAGGCCTGGATTAACACTTTAAAATGGAAATTTTTCTTCAGCCGGAGACCTGGCTTGCACTCCTTACGCTTACATTCTTTGAGGTTGTGCTTGGCATTGACAATATTATTTTCATTTCGATAGTTTCAAACCGGCTCCCTGAAGAAATACGGGCAAAGACAAGAAACATGGGCCTGGTACTGGCCATGGTCGTGCGCATTGTTTTACTACTCGGTATCACCTGGGTAATTGGTTTTAAAGAGCCCCTGTTCACCATGCTTGGAAAAACTATCAGCGGGCGCGATTTGATTCTGGGACTTGGTGGCCTCTTCCTGATTGCAAAGAGTACACGTGAGATAAACTCAGAAATGGATGGTGAAGAAGATGAAGGTAAGCCAGACACAAAAAAGGAAGTAAATGTTAGCGGAATAATTGTTCAGATAATCTTGCTGGATATTATTTTCTCTTTCGACTCTATATTGACAGCCGTCGGGTTGACAAACCATGTAATAATTATGATTGTGGCCGTAGTCTTATCTATTATAATCATGATTGTTTTCTCAGGAAGGATCAGCAATTTTATTCACAAACATCCTTCCATGGAGGTACTGGCTTTAGGTTTTCTTATTCTCATTGGCTTTATGCTATTCCTGGAAGGATTGCATTACGATATACCGAAAGGTTATATTTACTTCGCCGTCGCTTTTTCTCTCGTAATTGAAATGATCAACATCCGGGTAAGAAAAAGGAAAAAGAAAGTTAAACAAGAATCCCATGAATAATGATGAGCACCTCCGTTATCCAATTGGAAGATTTAATTCTAAAGAAACGTATTCAACACAGGAATTAAATCGCTTCATCGACCAGATCGAAGCGGCGCCGCATAAAATTGAAACAGAAATAAAATCCTTAACACTAGCCCAACTTGATACACCCTATCGCCCTGGCGGGTGGACCGTTCGGCAGGTATTGCATCATATTCCCGACAGTCATATGAATGCTTACATAAGACTGAAGTGGACACTGACAGAAGATACTCCAACTATTAAAGCATACGATGAAAAGGCCTGGGCTGAAACACCAGAGACTAAACTTGACCCTGGCTTTTCCATTGAACTGTTGAAGGTTCTGCATGTAAAATGGGTTACTATATTAAGGAAACTAAAGACTGAAGATTTTTCAAAAAGCTTCCTTCATCCTGAAACAAAGAAACACGTGAGCCTTGCACGGCAAGTGGCTACTTATGCATGGCATGGCGAACATCACTTAGGCCACATACGCATCGTTGCCAATAAAAAGTAAGACAATGTGCTGAATTATAAGCCTCCATTTTTTTTATTCAATGCTCATCTTGAAACTATTTACCCTTCGTTACTGAGAAGGGTTGATTACGCACCACATACTGCGGAGCGTATCGCTACACCAGATGAAGATTTCCTCGATCTCTTCTGGATGAATCAGTCATCAAAAAAAGTAGTGATAATCTCTCATGGCCTGGAAGGAAATGCCCAGCGCCAATATGTCACCGGAATGGCAAGGGCATTATTTATAAATGGATTCGACACACTCACCTGGAACTATCGCGGCTGCGGAACTGAAATGAACCGGTGCCTGCGTTTCTATCACAGTGGCGCGACCGACGACCTTGATGTAGTTGTGCAGCATGCGAAATCAAAAGGTTATGAGGAAATATACCTTGTTGGCTTCAGTTTAGGCGGAAATATTATTTTGAAGTATCTCGGTGAACAAAGGGAGAAATCACAAATTAAGAGAGCTGTTGCATTCTCCGTACCGATGGATCTTAAGAACAGTTGCGAGAAAATTTCAGAGCCCTCCAATTTTATTTATTCACGACGCTTCCTGAAAAGTTTAAAGCTAAAGGTAATGAGCAAATCAAAACTCATGAGCGGCATTGACATCAAAGGAATTGAGAAGATTAAAACGCTCTATGAATTTGATAACTACTATACCGCACCACTGCATGGATTTCTTAACGCACTTCATTATTATGAAAGTTGCAGCTCTCTATTTTTTGTGAATAACATCACCACACCTACACTTATCATTAGCGCCAAAAATGATCCATTTCTAAGTGAAGAATGTTATCCTGACTTAAGCGGTCATTCCTTCGTCATATTTGAATCCCCTGTTAGAGGTGGTCATGTTGGATTCTCACAATTCTCCAAAAATGGTTTATATTGGTCAGAAGAACGGGCGGTAAAGTTTTTGTCCGCCTCTTGATTCAACGGAGTTCTTAATACTCTTTGTGCTTTTATTATTTATATCACTAATGTCCGACTAAAAAAAGAACACCTACATGATCCCTTGATTTTCTTGATGTTTCTTTATCTGGCCCTGCCTTTGCCGGCAGGCAGGCTCACTCCTACCTCTCTCCGAAGGAGCTTGTCTATACCCATATCTTTTCTACCCACCATTTGTTTTTTTAGCTTT
>CAZFRM010000010.1:126733-169147 GCA_964521255.1 uncultured Roseivirgaceae bacterium | reverse complement strand
AAAGCAACAGATTCAATACCTTTATGTAAAGATGTATTTGGTCGGGTGCTTACAGAACACTTACAAAGGGCGAGAAATTCAAATTACATTTCACTTAAGTTACAATCTAAATTTAGATACTTGCCTGATCGATCATCTTTTATTGAAATCCAGTTCTTCTCACCAAAGGCATTAGGTAAATCAATTAGTTGAAATTTCTCATTTAAATTTTTGCTTACACATGGTGTCCCCATATAGATTATGGTAGTATCTCCTGCAAATTCCGCTATTATCTCAAAACAACCACTATCAAATGGATGAGCTGAGACATACTTTGGGTTAACATAGGAAGATGGTTTAAAAATAAAACTACTGTAAACACCGGGAGTAAAAAAGGTGCCGTAGGAAAACAATAAAGATCTCCTTTCAATTCTAGAAAGCTTTACGTGCCTTGAACTGTCTCTTATATAGTAAATTCTATTGAATGGCAGAAATGAAATAACTACTGCACAGCTGAATAAGAAATAGAAAATGTGTTTCTTTTTCATTTAATGAAACTCCTATGATTTCGTAGCCATGTCTAATTCCGTTAAAACTGTGTTCATTTTCTCCATATGTAGGAGATAAAGTCAATGAAGGCACAATCTTATCTAAAGCGAAAAGAAGACCTGCCAGAAAACGGTTACCAGCACCATTAATCTTACTCTTCTCCAAAGCACCGAAGCCAGTAAAAGCTGTTCTAAAAGCTATTCCATGATATCTAGCCATTGCTCCAGCTAAAACATTTCCAGCATCTCTTGCTGAAACGTAAGTAGGCACTCCCCAGAAATACAATTGGGATCCATAATAAATACTTTCGTTCCCGCAGAGTCTCCTGCTTCGGGATTCTCTGCGTTTGAATACCCCTATTCAATAGCCACATTCCTGTGCAACCCACTTCAAATCTTTCTAATACATCACCAACTACCAGCAATCCTATTCTGACCCCTCTACTCTCCTTCTTAATAAATCTAAACTTTCAACAGAGTCACTGCCCATTAGAAAATAATCATACAGCTCTTTATACTTACTTCTTTAACTATTCGTGCATTCATCTTTGCAGGTGAAGAATACTTGCAAAGGCAAGAAAAGAACATTTATTAATTCAATAAGTATGATTTGGCTAATAAATACAATACTTTTTTTCAAAATATATATCAAACTCTCCCTCACTAAAAAGGAGTTCATTGTCTTTTTCAGTGATGGAATGATGTATAGCAATTCCTCTAAGGTAGTATACTCCTTTATTCGATGTGTCAATAAGGTATTCTATTTGGTGTGCTCTAGCTACTTGAGAACTAAAGTCAATTCTTATATCCTTGATATCTTGATCAAAGTCCCCGATCACAAAGTGAGTAAACTTCTCACTTGGATTAAGTAGTTTTATTTTAGCCATTGTATGTGCATTTATTAATATTGAGTCTTTCAATTCAATCTCTATTGACGGAGATGTTTTTATTATTTCACCGTTAGGAGCATATTGAATATAGCTTGTTCTTACACTTTTTCCTTTTACAATTAAAAATTCAGCCACTACATTGACCTTTCCACTGTCCTGTTCGAAAAAATTAAACGCTTTACCATATACCATTCCATTTTTAGCAAAGCCCAACGTTTCAATATTTCCATTGGCAAAGAAATATTTAAACTCACCATTCATTTTATCATTCTGGTAATTTTCAATCCCCTTTACTTTTCCGTCCTCATAAAAAAATTTTCTTATTCCGTTTAGCTTGCCATCTACGTAATCAGAAACTTCTTGGATATTGCCACGTTCATAATATCCTTTATACGTTCCGTTACGCACCGAATCATTTGTTACTACTAAAATTTCTTTAATATTTCCACCCTTATAAAAAGTTTTTACAGCATTTTCTTTATTGGCATTGCATGCAAAAAGAATTATAAGAAGTAGTGATATACGAAGCGTTCTTAAGTTCATAAGTTGTACTTTAACGAAGTGTATCTATTACGAATAAGTGTTGCACTAGAATCGCCATTCTTTCGCCAAACTCTTCTTCCTTTGGTGATCTTCCACTATGAAAATCCCAATCATAAGTATCATTTAGAACTCTAATTGTCCTTTTATCAAAACTCATCAATTGCACACGTGTATTTCCTAATGCATAGGTAGTATTCCTGGCCTTTGCGTTTAGCGGGTTATTAGTATAAAGGAGATTTACATTTAAAATTTGTCTCTCTCTCTCGAGAAATCGCTTCGTCCCGCAGAGTCTCCCGCTTCGGGGACTCCGCGCTTGACTAGATATTATGTCAATAGCCACATTCCAGTGTCAGTACTTCAATCTTTTTAACGCATCACCAACCATGAAGAAAGAACCGGCAATCCTATTCTGACTCCTCTACTCTCCTTCTTAATAAATCTAAACTTTCAACAGAACCACTGCCCATTAAAAAATAATCATACAGCTCTTTATACTTTATCGCATAAGTAATATACGAACCAAATTCAGTTGGCACTTTAAAATTAATTCTTGCAAACGGTCTGGAGAATTCGACGTCCTTAATATTTTTTAAAGGTATTTTTATCTCCTTTCTAAAATTACTAACGTAGAGATATTTGATATCCAATGAAACAACCTTGATTCTATAGAATGTATGGATGTAGAACAAAAATCCATAGGCAGTACTTAAAGCAACAAACAGAAGGCCAAATAATGGATAATTATCTGTTGAGAATAGAATGTAATTAATAATTATTCCAGCTATGTAGGATAAGGTAGGAACAATAAACTTATAAAAAAAAGTTACTCTATTTGAAAGCCTTATCTTATTGCCGTCGCCTGATTTATAGAATGACATATTATAGATTTCGTTTAGCTTATTTCAGTCAACGTTTTTGGCGATGAAAGTTAATTACTTTTTTTAACAAAGCAAGGCTCAGGTGAAATGTAGAAATGGTTTGTAAAGTAGAATTCTCGACCTATGACTACACTGACTAAAAACTATTTTGAACTATCTTAGCGCTACCATTCACATACTATGGATAGCAAACAAGCCGAAAAAGAAATTCAGAACCTTAAGAATCAGATAGATTATCATAACGATCTTTATTATCAAAAAAGTACCACCGAGATAAGTGATTTTGAGTTCGATCAGCTTCTTGAAAAACTCATCAAACTTGAAAGTGAATTCCCCCAATTTAAAAGTCCTGATTCACCTTCACAGCGTGTAGGTGGAACGATTACCAAAGAGTTTGCTACCGTACTCCATCGCTATCCCATGTTGTCGCTGGGAAATACGTATAGCCAAACCGAATTGGAAGAATTTGATGCGAGAGTAGCGAAAGGGTTGGGTGGAGAACCTTATGAATATTTTTGTGAACTGAAATTCGATGGCGTATCCATTAGTCTTACATACGAAAACGGAATGTTAGCACGCGGGGTAACCCGGGGCGATGGCGTTCGCGGGGATGATGTATTGGTGAATGTAAAAACCATTCGTAGCATTCCATTAAAAATAAAGGAAAATATCCCCCACTCTTTTGAAGTTCGCGGTGAAGTTTTTCTTCCTAAAGAAGTCTTTATTCAACTAAACAAAGAGCGTGAAGACATTGGAGAAGAACGTTATGCCAATGCACGTAACACGGCATCGGGAACGATGAAAATGCAAGACTCTGGTGAAGTAGCCCGCCGAAAACTCGATTGCTTCGTTTACTATTTATTAGGTGACGATGTCGATATCACCACACACGAAGAAGGAATCAAGCAACTGGAAAAATGGAAGTTCAAAGTCTCCCCAACCTACCGGAAATGCAAAACCATCAGGGAAGTTCTGGAATACATTGCTGAATGGGAAAACCACCGCCAACAATTACCTCTTGAAACGGATGGTGTAGTTATCAAAGTAAATAGCCTTGAGCAACAAGAACGCCTGGGCTTCACAGCGAAAAGTCCACGATGGGCTATTGCCTATAAGTACAAGCCTGCAAGCATCAGCACCCGACTGAATGGCGTTACCTACCAGGTAGGAAGAACGGGAGCTGTAACACCTGTAGCTGAACTTGAGCCTGTGTTTCTAGCAGGTACAACGGTTAAACGAGCTTCACTTCACAATGCTAATGAAATCGCACGGTTGGATCTTCACCTGGGTGATTATGTGTTTGTTGAAAAAGGTGGTGAAATTATTCCTAAGGTAACGGGTGTTGATTTTACTAAGCGAAGCAATACTGCTGCTCCAATTAAATACGTCGATCATTGCCCTGAGTGTGGAACAAAACTCATACGACAAGAAGGAGAAGCGGCATATTATTGTCCCAATCCTAACGGCTGCGCTCCGCAGATTAAGGGAAGGATTGAACACTTCATTCAGCGCAAAGCAATGGATATCGATTCGCTTGGTGAACGTACTATCGATCAACTATACAAATTAGATTTAGTAAAAAGTCCGGCAGACCTTTACGATCTGAAGCGCGAGGATGTAATGCGATTAGATGGATTTAAAGATCTTTCTATCAAAAATCTTCTGAATGGAATTGAAAAATCAAAGTCCGCCCCATTCGAAAAAGTTTTATTTGCCATCGGCATTCGGTATGTTGGACAAACCGTAGCAATAAAACTGGCAAGGCATTTCAAAAATATCGACCAACTCATCAAAGCGAGTTTTGATGAATTACTGGGTGCTCCTGAGGTAGGAGAAAAAATCGCACAAAGTGTTGTTGAGTTTTTTCGTCAACCAGAAAACAAAAATGAAATTGAGCGATTGAAAATATCAGGATTGAATTTCTATGTTGAAGAAAAAGAAATTGTCAAAGTCAGCGAAGTATTGGCCAACAAATCATTCGTTATCTCCGGGGTTTTCCAGAAATATGAACGCGACCAACTCAAGGACATTATTCTTCAAAATGGAGGAAAGGTTTTATCTTCAGTGTCGGGAAAGTTGGATTATTTGCTCGCAGGTGATAATATGGGCCCTGCGAAACGCGAAAAGGCAGAAAAGAGCGGAGTAAAAATTATTTCAGAAGAAGAATTTGAAAAACTTCTGAATGAAAATTCAGTTTAGATAAAGATGAGTAAACTTCTGAAAATCAATACACAATCAAACCTTAGAAGCAACAAAACTTCAAGAAATTGTTTGCCATATAAACAAGCCAACAGCATAGGAATTGTGTTTACCGTTGAAGATAAGCAGAAGCATATGCTCATTAAGGAACTTATTAAAAAGTTGGAACAGGATGGCAAGAAGGCAATCGTGATGTGTTACCTGCCCAACGACAAACAGAACTATGAATTCCTTTTTGATTTTTTCTCTGATAAAGATTTTTCGTTTTGGGGAAGGCTTACTTCTGAAAAAGCGATAAGCTTTTCTGACACACCCTTTGACTATCTTTTTTACGTAGATACTGAACCTAATCCTTTAATTCTTAATTTGCTCGCCCGAAGTAAAGCGAAATGCCGGATCGGTAAGTTCTGGGAAGAAGGTAAGCCCTTCTTCGAGTTCATGCTGGAAACCAGTGGTGACACGAAAGGACTGATCGATGGATTTTATCGCTATACAAGTATTTTGCACTAATCTGATATGAAGAAGTTTTACGGAACCGGCGTTGCGCTGGTAACACCTTTTAATGAACACCTTGAAATTGATTACAAGGCTTTGAAAAGGCTTTTGAATCATACTGCCAAGGGAGTGGATTATTTTGTGGTTATGGGAACCACGGGAGAATCTGTGACCATTAGTGATGATGAGAAAAATGAAGTGCTTGACTTCGTGAAGAAAAACAATCCCAAAAAACTTCCCATCGTCTTTGGTATTGGCGGTAACAACACATCGCATGTTATTGAGCTGATCAAAAAGACAAATTTCAATGGCGTTGATGGACTACTTTCTGTAAGTCCGTATTACAACAAACCATCCCAGGAAGGCATCTATCAACATTTCAAATTGATAGCAGAAGCGTCACCGGTTCCAGTCATCATGTACAATGTTCCGGGCAGAACGGGTTCAAACATCACCGCCGATACAACGCTTCGTCTTGCAGCGTTGAAAAATATTATTGGAACGAAGGAGGCCTCCGGAAGTATTGAGCAGTGTATGAATATAATGAAACGCAAACCCAAAGAATTTCTTTTGATCTCAGGTGATGACATGTTGACGGTTCCTCTTTACAGCATCGGCTCAAAAGGCGTTATTTCAGTTTTGGCAAATGCCTTTCCAACGTATTTCAGGAAAATGAAGGAGCACGCTTTCGCTAATAAATTTGAGAAAGCAAGCGCTGAACAGTTTAAAATTCTTGAGATCAACGGACTAATGTATGAAGAAGGAAATCCGGTTGGTGTAAAGCAGTTGTTATCGGAGATGGGAATCTGTGAAAGACATACGCGTTTACCTATGGCTTCAGCCTCAATAAATCTTCAAAAAAAGATTACAACTTTATACAAAACAATTAAAGGCTGACTTTAACAGAAATAAGAAAGGGATAGCTATTCGATAGCTATCCCCTTCGAAAATTCAAAACTCAAAAATAGATTTGTTACTTAGCTTGCTTTGTTTTTCAGGTCCTGAACTTCAGAACGAATGGCTTGAGCAACATTCTTGAGTTCCTGCATGCCTTTTCTAACACGGGTTCCGGCAGCGCTGTTACCCTTGTTATAGAATTTATCAAAATCACCTTCTAGCGAAGCTATCAAATTTTTGAGTTCCTGGAATTTTTGCATTGTATTAAGAATTAAGATTAAAAATTTAGTTTCTCTGCCAATTTAAAGAAAAACCTTAAAATTCAACCGATTTAGCCACTTTTTTTAAGCGTTCTTAGTTACTGATACAAGTTCTTCTTTACGGTAGAACCCGTCGTCAAGCTTCACTTTCAGGGCCGAGAATGCTGTCAATGTCTCCTCTACATCGGCCAGCGTATGCGCTGCTGTTGGGATAATCCTGAACATAATAACGTCCTTAGGCACAACAGGATAAATCACTACTGAGCAGAAAATATTGAAGTTCTCGCGCAGATCCATTGCCATGTTTGCCGCTTCACCAACACCGCCTTTAAAGAGTACGGGTGTAACCGGTGACGAAGTGTCGCCAAGGTGAAAACCTCTTTGACGAAGACCATCCTGCATAGCGTTAACAATCTTCCATAGATTCGCTTTTAGCTCAGGGCGCGTCTTCAAAAGCTCCAGTCGCTTCAATCCTCCAATCACTAAAGTCATTGGTAAACTCTTCGCATAAATTTGCGAGCGAACACTATAACGGAGGTACTTGATAATATTCTTATCCCCCGCTACGAAGGCACCAATACCTGCCATTGATTTGGCGAAGGTTGAGAAATAAAGATCAACCTGATCCTGTACACCTTGTTCTTCACCAACACCTGCTCCTGTTTTTCCCATGGTACCAAACCCGTGGGCATCATCTACGAACAGACGGAATTTATATTTCTTCTTTAGCTCGGCAACACCTTTAAGGTTGCCTTGCTTGCCTGACATTCCAAAAACACCTTCCGTAATTACAAGGATTCCACCGCCCGTTTCATCTGCCAGTTTGGTAGCTCGCTGTAATTGCTTCTCAAGGTTTTCCATGTTGTTATGGGTATAAACAAAACGCTTACCCATATGGAGGCGAACGCCATCAATGATACAGGCATGAGATTCAGCATCGTATACAATTACATCCTTGCGATCAACAAGCGCATCGATTATGGAAACGACACCCTGGTAGCCGTAGTTAAGCAACATAGCATCTTCCTTCTTCACAAATTCTGCAAGCTGTCTTTCAAACTCGATGTGGTGAACTGAATTACCTGACATCATACGGGCACCCATTGGTAGTGCCATTCCATACTGCGCTGCCGCATCAGCATCTGCCTTCCTGACTTCCGGATGATTGGCAAGACCCAAATAATTATTCAAGCTCCAATTGAGAACTTCCCGCCCCATGAATTTCATCCGGGGACCTATGTCACCTTCTAGTTTTGGGAAAAAAAAGTAATCATCAGGGAGGTGGGAGTATTTGGCCAATGGGCCTGCTTCCATACGAAGCTTATCAAATAAATCTACCATGCTTGTTTTGTTGTTAAAAATCCTGCAAAAATAATGAAAAAAGTAATTTACCTGTTCGCAATGTTAGATAATCCTCATTTGTTGAGACATTGGAATTTTATCAGTAGCATTGTAACAACCCCTTGAGATGAGCAAAATATCAAAGATCCTGGTAGCGAATCGTGGAGAAATTGCCTTGCGAATCATGCGCACAGCCCGGGAAATGGGAATTAAAACCGTTGCAGTATACAGCGAGGCTGATCGAAAATATCCCCACGTTCAGTTTGCCGATGAAGCGTATTGCATTGGAGCACCACCATCAACTGAGTCTTATCTGAAAATGGATACGATCATTGAGGTTGCGAAAACATCGGGAGCACAGGCCATACATCCCGGGTACGGTTTCCTATCTGAAAATGAGACTTTTGCACAAAAAGTTGAGGATGAAGGATTGATTTTTATTGGCCCCTCTCCTGCCTCCATTGCTACAATGGGTGATAAGCTCGCCGCTAAAGCAGCAGTGCTTAAATTTGGTGTTCCTCTCGTCCCAGGAACTGCTAAGCCAATTATGAATCCCTCTGAAGCCAAACAAATTTCTAAAGAAATCGGATACCCAATTTTAATAAAAGCCAGTGCAGGTGGTGGAGGGAAAGGCATGCGAATAGTTGATAATGAGAGTCACCTTGAAGAACAAATGGAGCGTGCAATTAGCGAAGCCACATCTTCATTTGGCGATGGTTCTGTCTTCATTGAAAAGTACGTTACAAAGCCCAGACATATTGAATTCCAGGTTTTTGGTGATAAGCATGGTAATGTAATTCACCTTTTTGAAAGAGAGTGCTCTATCCAGCGCAGACATCAAAAAGTTGTTGAAGAGGCGCCTTCCTCTGTTTTGTCGCCCGAAAAGCGCGAAGCAATGGGAGAAGCAGCCATCAACGTAGCAAAGGCCTGTGGATATTATGGCGCTGGTACCGTTGAATTCATTCTGGATGATCAGTTGAATTTCTATTTTCTGGAAATGAACACCAGGCTACAGGTAGAGCATCCGGTAACAGAAGCGATAACAGGTTTGGATTTGGTGAAACTGCAAATCAAAATTGCTGAAGGAGAGAAATTACCTTTCACACAGGAGCAAATAAAACGGTATGGCCACGCGATAGAAGTTCGTGTGTATGCAGAAGATCCGTCAAACAATTTTCTTCCTGATATTGGTACATTGCATGTATACAGGCGGCCGCAGGGACATGGCATTCGTGTGGACGATGGGTTTGAACAAGGGATGGAAATTCCTTTTTATTATGATCCCATGATCGCCAAACTTATTTGTCATGCAGAAGATCGTGAAGCAGCGATAAATAAAATGATTCGCGCTATTGACGAATATGAAATTATTGGTTTGGAAACTACACTTGGGTTTTGCAGGTTAGTGATGAATCATGAAGCTTTTCGATCTGGAAATTTTGATACTAAATTTATTGAGGAACATTTTAATCCGGCAGATTTAAATCTTAAAAGTGAAGACGATGTGCTTGCTGCTGTTCTGGCTGCTACGATAAAGCCAGGCGCTTCCGAAGATAACCACAAAACGAACTCCCTATCTCTGGAGTCAGTAAAAGGTAAGTGGAAAAAAAATCGGTTGAAATTCTGATTCTATTCATCAAATGAATCCAATAAAACGTCCGCTTGTGCTGGCATCCAGCTCTCCCCGAAGACAGTATCTTATGCGCGAGGCAGGTTTTACATTTACCGTTGACAAGCCCGATGTAGACGAGAGCTTTCCTGATTCCCTTCCGGTTACACAAGTAGCGAGATACCTCGCCGTTAAA
The DNA here is from genome assembly GCA_964521255.1 of uncultured Roseivirgaceae bacterium. Lineage (GTDB taxonomy): Bacteria > Bacteroidota > Bacteroidia > Cytophagales > Cyclobacteriaceae > ZC4RG29. The sequence goes on along the minus strand of CAZFRM010000010.1, from coordinate 159,312 downwards.
AAAGCCGAGTACTACCGCCTGACGATAAAAGATCAAATCATTGTAACAGCAGATACAGTAGTAATTCTAAATAATAAAATTCTAAACAAGCCCGGCAATCGGGTCGAAGCAATCGAAATGCTAAGTTCCCTCTCTAATAATATTCATTTAGTAATGACAGGGGTATGCATAATCTCCAAGGAAAAAGAAAATGCATTTGATGACACAACGGAAGTTACTTTTAAGAATCTTTCACAGGAAGAGATTGAGTTTTACGTTGATAATTACAAACCTTACGACAAAGCTGGTGCGTATGGAGCACAGGATTGGATTGGCCTGGTAGCCATAGAAAAAATATCAGGTTCCTATTTCAATGTTATGGGATTGCCCGTGAACAAAGTTTATCAACGTTTAAGAGAATGGTAAAACCTTCCATGATCTAAACGTACTGCTTGGGATTAGCCATCCTTTTAAATTTGTTACGTATCGATTTCATAATAGGCCAGGTCTCCAACTGATATTCATAAAATCGGGGATGAACAATTGACAGCATAGGGTTATCTGCTCTATATGAGTTCAGCGCGGGAAATGAATCAAGTTTATCCCTGCGGACGAATAGAAAAGAGTTTTGTGCATACCACATTCTGATGCGCGCATCATTCCACACCTTAGAGCGAATACAATCCAGCAAGACAAAATTTCGTTTTAAAAATTTATCCCTCCAATATTCCGGCCATTGTTCATTTACGTGATGGGTTCCTCCTTGCAAAGGGATTGCGGCTGAGAACAATATCACAGGAGCCAGCGATGTAAGGTTATCGATAAACTGATCTGCATAAGCTTCGTGTATATGTTCGGCAACTTCAAGAGAAATGGCAAGATCAAACTGTCTGTCAAGTTTTAGTGGTTTACCTAAATTGGTCTTAAGGAATTTATCCTGCGGAATGATTAAAGTTTCTTCTTTTATCCACTCTCCTTCAATTCCAAAAATATCTTTCACACCGTCATCCTCTAACACTTTTAACCACGTACCAACACCACAGCCCAGGTCAACGGCGCTTGAAGGATGGGTGTACTCTCGTACAATGGATGTAATAACCTTGGCCGAATAACTTGTAAGATTATGGCGTGAGGAATAGAACTTTTCGTTGTATTTGGAACTCATCAGGCTCTTCTTAGGTAGGCCACTAAGGTAATAATTTTCTCAAACCTGTAGCTTTAATTTTGAATGCAAATAACCAGACCGATCATTCAGACGGATTACCTTCTGCAATTCCATAGGGTGTCCAGGTAATTTTTTTCTTTCGCACTTCTCTCCTTATAGCTAAATTCTTTTCTATTGAGTCTTGTGTTTTATAACCACGGGCATGATCAAGATGTACTACAATAGCCTGATGACGGATCTGCTTTCCTTTTACTCCAAAATTTTCTAACCGCTCTCCAATTTCACGATCCGGGCCTCCATACCTCATTCGTTCATCGTATCCATTTACTGCAATAAGATCTTCTTTCCACGCTGAAGAATTGCAGTTATTAAAAGTGGCTGTCGCTGGTGTTATGAAATCCAAAAACCTTCCCCATCGCCTTGTAGCCATAAGCTTTCTCTTTTGGGAAGCGCCGCGAAGTCCATTTTTATAAAGCCACTTAAAATCAAAACATTGCTGCCTGAGAATATCATTTTGGCTGATCATTTTACTCACATCCATTGGCAACTTGCAGTAACCACCCGACAGAAATCTGCCTTTCTCGATATGCGCTACATGCACAGAAACAAAATCTTTTCTTGGAATACAATCACCATCTGTAAAAATTATATAGTCAGTTGAAGCCTCGACAATGGCTTTGTTTAATATAGTCTGGCGCCGATAGCCTTGATGTTCATGCCATACATGCCGAATATCAAGGTTCGTTATATTTCGCATATGATCTATACGCTTTAATGTTTCTTCTCCTGAACCGTCATCCGCAATGAGAATCTCAAAATCCTTGTACGTTTGCACAGCATAGCCCCACAAGACTTTTTCAAGCCAGTCAGGAGAGTTGTATGTACTCATGATGACCGATACCTTCATTTTTAATCGTTAATTGATCTTCTCAGGAAGTTCATCTTATAAAAACTAAGTTAGTCAAAAAATTATGAGAAGCTTTTGGCCCACAAATTATAGATAATATCACCCACATTACAATTCTCTCAATTTGGACTTTCTTCGGAATAGTTTCTTTAATGCAAATATGTTTCGTTCTATGAAATACAGATAGACATTATGCCAATCAAAAATAGTAATAGCTGGTTTGATGGTAAAAGATTGTTTTGGAAGCGATGGATCTAAAGTATCCAGACAATCCGTAATAAAGTTCAATACATTATAGTCATCCAAAACAAGTTCCTTAGCTTTTTTCAAGGCGTCCTGGTTTTTTTCAAATTCATTTTTCGCTATTATTTGGTCTATGGTTACAACTGCCTCTTGAAAATTATGGATATCGATTGTCTTATAAGCGTTATCCGGAAAATAATCTGCAATATTTGTACAACCATAGTAAATCGGAAATGTTGAGGCAAGGTAGCAATCCGCTAGTTTTTCAGTCCAATAGTATTTGAACGAAGAGTTTTCTAAGGCTATGTGGTATTTGTAAGGTGCCAATACATCCCACTTATCTTCGAATTCATTAAAGCCTCTTCCGAAAACATCAAGCTCATCGCCGTAGTGCTCTTTGAGTTTCTCCACAAATTCAATTCTATCCTGATGGCCTTGTGTAAATGCCTTATCACTCGTAATGACCGATAATAATTTCGTCTTTTGTGGAACAGGATTTTTCTTCAAGTCATCATAATCAAGTGTGATTTTATCCACACCGTTTTTGCTGGAAGCACCAACCCACCATGGTAAAACGGGAGGGCAATATATTACATTTCTATGCTTTACGCCTTCCTGGCACGTGCACAACATACCAAATTGATCCCGGTATTTTTTCGGAAAGCTTACTACTGATCTTGGCTCGGAAACCATTAGTATGGTATTCAGTGGCGATATGTTGTGCGTCTCAGGTCTTTTTTGATATTTGTTTCTTACAATCCAAAAATCGGGCTCCTCAACATCCTCGTTTATGAAGAATTGATATTTGCCACACCTTGAAACATTTTTTCTTCCCGGCATTTGGCGTAGTATCTCCAGATTCTGGATTCCGGAACCGGCTGTTATTTTTACCTTATACATAAAGCTGTATGACCTTATGTAAGAGCGAAATCATACACTTACGATTTAGCATGAGCACTAACATTTTAATTAATAAAAATGTTAAAGTTGAAATTTACTTCTTAGAAAATTCCTTTTTATAAAAATCAATGCTTGTGTTGATGATTTTCATTGCCGCTTCCTTATTGAAAAATTCATCCACAACAACTTTCTTATTTTCCAGCGTCTTATAGTTCTCAAAGAAATGCTTTAGTTCTGCTTTAAGGTATCCCGGTAACTCGCTCACATCCCGTATGTGACTTACACTTGCATCTTGCTCGGCCACGGCAATAATTTTATCATCCGCTTCACCCCGATCAATCATTCGCATAACACCTACCACTTTAGATGAAATAAGGCATAGGGGAACAACTTCAACCTGGGTTAACACAACAATATCAAGCGGGTCATGATCTTCGCCCAATGTTTGAGGAATGAAGCCATAATTTAACGGGTAATACATGGATGCATAGATAACACGATCCAGTTTAATAAGTCCGCTCTCTTTATCAATCTCATATTTTGCTTTTGATCCCCTCGGAATTTCAATAATAGCGTTTACGCTTTCAGGAGGATTGCTTCCAGTTGAAACTTCATGCCACGGATGCTGTACCATTGCGTTTTTTTGAACGCAATATTAGTAAAAATGTATATAGCTATCTACAATTAATTAGCCGATGTATTGTCCGAATGGACTCCGGACTCCTTCGGAGATAGCCGATTAGCCAATGAAATCTCATTCGCTAATTTGCTAATTGATCAATTGGCTAATTAATTACTCTTCTTCTCTTCTGCTTTCCTGATTTTATCGCCATCCTTAAGTCTCTTAGAAACTACGAGGAACGGACCAGTAACAATTTGAACTGTATCCTTTAAGCCCTCCGTTATTTCAATATTATCATAATCACTTATGCCGGTTTTAACTTCAACCATTTTGGCGGTTCCGTTTTCATTGATGAATACAACAACTTTCTCCTCCTTCTTTTTCTCAGTAACAGGTTTTGAATCGTTACTTACTTCTTTTTTATTGCCCTGAGAACCTTGCTCATTCATTTCAGGGTTGCGCGTAGTTACAGCAGCCAGTGGTACCGATAAAACGTCAGTCTTCTGATTTGTCATAATCTCAACACTGGCTGTCATTCCGGGACGGAAAGGATATTTCGTGCCTTTCTCAATAAGATCCAAATAAGATTTTTGCAGCACTAAAATTCTCACTTCAAATTCAGTGATAGCATCTGTTGTGGTTTTTTCTTTTGCTGTATTAGCAATTAATGTAACTACACCTTTAAATATCTTACTTTGACTTGAATAAGCATCTACATCGATAAGGGCTGTATCTCCCAGGTGCACACGAACAATATCATTTTCATTAACATCTACCCTTACTTCCATGATATGAAGATCAGCAATGCGCATCATTTCAGTTCCCGCCATGGTTTGTGTTCCTACTACCCGTTCACCCTTTTTTACGCTAAGTTTTGAAACGATTCCATCCATCGGTGCCGTCACATTTGTAAGACGAACATTCTCTCTGGCTTCGCGAACTGATGCTTCACTGCTTCTTACGACGTATCGGGAAGCCTCCAAAGATTGCTTAGCTGACTTTAAATCATTATCGGCAATTTTATAATTCTGCTGAGCGAGCTGCCAGTCCGCCTCAGAGATAACTTTCTCCTTCCAAAGTTTTTCCTGCCGGTCATATTCTTGCTTCGCCCGGATGAAGGTGGCTTCGGCTCTCGCGAGAGCAGCTTCTGCAGAAACACGATTGGCTTCTTGTTGATTAAGTGACGCTTCCGCGCGCTCCAATTGTGAAACCCAGGTATCAGGTCGAATTTTAACCAGCAGTTGTCCCCTCGTCACCGAATCGCCCTCTTCAATTAACAGTTCACGTATTTCACCTGAAACTTCCGGGGCAAGCCTAACTTCTGTAACCGGCTGAACAGTACCTGAAGCGCTTACCTTTTCTGTAATGGTTGTGTACCTCGCATTAGCAAATTCCACTTCCATTTCTTTGGGCTTGCCAACGATACCCATGGAACGAGCAACAAAAAGAAGAATGATAACGAGTATGGCTCCTCCAATAAGCCAATAGAGCAATCGGTTGGAGCTGCGTTTCTGTTTTGCCATGGATGATCAGGAGTTAAAATTCAATTGGTTTATTTTGATAAAAGTCGAGTACTTTCTTTTTGAATATGAAATCATATTTTGCACGAAGCAGGTCAGACTTGGCGCTGAACAAATCATTTTCTGAAACCTGGTAATCTACAAAGTTTAATGCACCTATTTCATAACGCTGTCGTGTCATACGAAAAGCTTCTTCACGGGCCTGCACCAGACGCAATGTAGCACCATATGATTTCGATGCTGCTAAAGCTTCATTATACGAAGTTTCAACATTTTGGCGCAAGGTATTGGAAACTTCTTTCTCATCAATTTTTGCCCTTTCACTTTGAATAAGCGATCGCTGCAAATCGGCACGTGAAGAGAACCCATTAAATACTGGAATATTTATTTGAAAGCTTAACGTCCGGTAAATGTTGTCCTTGAATTGTTGGTTGAATTCATACGTGTCGCGGAAAGCTCCGTTGGGAATTACCGCATATACTGGTGAACTAAAATCCTGGTTGACATACCCGGTCGGATTCTGTGAAAAATTCGTTGTACCATCAGGATAAAACTGGGATTTGGCAACACTTGAATAGTTAGTGTTCAGGGCACCTACAAGGCTTAAACGAGGATACAAATTTCCACGTGACGCTTTCACACCAAAGTCTGAACTTTCCACTTTAAGCTTAGAGCTTTTAATCTCAGGCATCGATTGCCGGGCAATTTCAAATATCTGATCTCTTGAGTTATCTAAGATAAGGTCTTGCGGATCCAACTGCGGAATAACAACATCGAACGGTTGTGCGTCCGGTATTTGTAAAGCCTGTTTTAGCTGAAGCATGGAAAGGGACAATGCATTCTCTTGTTGAATGAGATTGAGTTCATTGGTGGCAACCTGGGCTTCAAGGTTCAGTTGCTCCGACATGGGCAACGCCCCTGCGTTTACCTGTTTTGTAGTGCGGTCCAGTTGCTGTTGGGTGGAGGTAAGTTGGTATTTGGCATTCTCAACTAATTCTTTATTAAAGACAACCGTGATAAAAAAATTAGCAACAGTTAATGCAATATCATTTCTGGCTTTCTGTAAATCATACTCTGCTGCCTCATATGCGGATTTATATTGTTTGACGGAATTATTAATTCGTAAACCATTGAAAAGCGGAAGTACGCCATTAGCGCCAACTCCGCCTGAGGTTATCTCCTGTGTAACGAACAGGTTACTTACCGGATCAAGGCCGCGACCCCAACTATACCCATACTGGCCATTTGCATTTACACTCGGCAAGCGGGAGAGTTTAGCTTGCCTGAGGTCAACCTCCGATGACTCCACGTTATACATACTTCGCTGAACATTGAGGTTATTGGACCATGCATAGTCAATACATTGCTTTAATGTCCAATGATTTTGAGTGGGAACAGGATCAGGTTGCTGCGCTGGTGCTATAAAAACAGATGTAAGCAGCAAAATTGAAACTAACAGTATTTTTCTCATCATTAAAAAATTCAATCAAAGATCAATATCAGGTATGTAAATAATTTCTTTCACCCATGCAAGACTTCGGAGGTATTCTAATGTAATTGACTTTACTCCTGAATCCATTTCAATAACCATGCAGGCCAGATCATGTTTACCTTTACGGGATACCGACATCGTAGCAATGTTACAATCATCATTTGACAAAACATTGGCTACAAAGGCGATGCTTCCTTTTACATCTTCCGAGGTAATGATCAGCGTGTGCAGGTTCGCTCTGAAATCTGCTTTAAAGCCATTAACTTCAGCAATATTAATTATACCTCCTCCCAGACTTTCCCCTATAAGTTCGACCTGTTTGTCCGCACTATGAAGATTAAGCTTCACCGTATTCGGATGAAAAGTAGACGCGTTAGCCACGGCTTTAAATTGAATGGTGATTGCTTTTTCTTTTGCGATCTCCAACGATTGTTTAATGCGAACATCATCGGTTCTAAAATCCATTAGGCCTGCAATAATGGCCCGGTCGCTGCCATGCCCCTCGTAGGTTCGCGCAAAAGAATTATAAAATGTTATGGTAGCTATTTGGGGATCTCCTCCCAATAACCGATGACCAACCCGGCCAATCCTCACCACACCCGCAGTATGTGAGCTGGACGGCCCGATCATTACAGGTCCAATCATATCAAATACACTGCTTTTTCCCGGCATACCTAAATGAGTACGAAATATGTCGATAAAAAGATATAAATGTTACAGTGATACGGATGAATCCTTTTTTACTAACTGGACTTACGCACCTTTGTGAATTTTTGTGTCTTTGAGATTTCATGGCATACGGAAGTATCGAAAATTCAGCCACAAAACCTCAAAAGCACAAAATTGTCACGAAAGAAATTCAAATGATTCGTTAGGGTGCGTAAGTCCACTTACTAAAGGAAATTTATTCGCCTAAAGGTGGGATGATCTGAAAAAGGAAATGGTTTCGAGAAAAGCTTCTCCCTCTTAAAAAATATACACTGCCAAAAAAAAGATGGCAACGTGACGCGGAATGGAGAAGAGATTAGTTCGCAGTTCGCGAACAGCATCATGTACAAGATTATAAATGCGCTGTTGACTTAATCCTGTGAACGCCGCAATCTCATCATAAGAAAGCTCGTTAAAAAATTTAAGATTGATAATTTCGCGCTGTCGTTTAGTGAGCTTACTAATGGCACATTGTAACTTTGAATTTGTTGAGCTGTTGTTTTCATCAGCAATAATTAAGTCTTCTCTTGATTCATCAGTAAGGCCGGCATTTGCCTCATCAATTTGCCATTCGAAGGCCTGTAGTCGCGATGTAACTTTAATGAGTTTTCTCTTCAGTATCTTTAAAAGGTAGGCTTTGACAAACTTAACTTCCGGTAGCCTGCTCTGTTTCTCCCACAATTCCAGGAAAATATCCTGAATGCAATCTTCGGTAACGGAACTGTCTTTCGATAGTCTATACCCGTAGGCGTACAACGTATCAAAACACCAATCATAAATGGTCAGCAGTGCCTTTTCATCACCCGATCTTAATAATGACCATGCTGTGCATTCATTTGAAGCTGATGCTTGCGAAGCATTCAGCGTCTTTGTAATGGCAACATTCACCGGAGGTTCAGATCCTGGCATAAATCTTAAATTATACATTAAGTTAACTTAAATTTATAAAATGTACACTATACACTTAATAATTTTTAAAACGATTGCACGTTATTTAAAAGCCATATTTAAATAGAAACCAAATTGACTAAGCTTCTTTAAACCCTCTTACTTATAGGCCATCTCATTCCACCTTAATTCATTTTTAAGATGATGGATTTGGGTATGCTTATCAATCAGCACATATTCAATACCCGCCATTTCGGCAAAATCTTCTAACTGACCCGACTTTAGATTCTGACTGTAACAGGTATGGTGAGCGCCGCCTGCTAAAATCCATGCGGCGCATCCCGTGTGCATATCAGGAAGAGGCTTCCAAACAACGCGGGCTACAGGAAGTTTAGGGAGATCATGAATGGGAGCTACTGCCTCTACTTCATTGACTAATAATCTAAACCTGTTACCCATATCAACGATTGAGGCATTCAATGCCGGACCTGCGGCACTATTGAATACGAGACGAACCGGATCTGACTTCCCTCCAATGCCCAGCGGGTGAATTTCACAGGAAGGTTTGTCATCCGCTATTGACTCACAGATCTCAAGCATGTGAGCGCCAAGCACCATAGAATTTAAAGGATCAAAGTGGTAGGTATAATCTTCCATAAAAGAATTTCCACCTTTCAGCCCTGCACCCATTACTTTCATAGCTCTTACAAGCGCTGCGGTTTTCCAATCACCTTCAGCCCCAAATCCATAACCATCTGCCATCAAACGTTGAGCGGCGATTCCGGGAAGTTGAACAAGACCATGAAGATCCTCAAAAGTATCAGTGAAGCCTTTGAAATTTCCCAGTTCCAAAAAAGCACGAAGTCCAATTTCAATTTTCGCAGCTTCTCTTAAAGCGGCATGTTTCTCTCCTCCTTTTCTTAAAGAAGAAGCTACGCTATATTTTTCCTCATACTCTGAAACGAGTTTTGTTATTTCTGCATCAGAGGCTTGGTTGATTACTTTTACTAAGTCTCCCATGCCATATCCATTAACGGAGTAGCCGAATTTAATTTCTGCTTCTACCTTATCCCCTTCTGTTACGGCTACCTGGCGCATGTTGTCACCAAAGCGGCAAAACCTTGCTCCCTGCCAGTCATGCCAGCCGCTTGCAGCACGTAGCCACTCATTTAGTTTGGCATGAACATTTTCATCTTCCCAATGCCCCACAACAACTTTTCTATTTAACCGCATGCGCGACATGATAAAACCAAATTCACGATCACCATGAGCGCTTTGGTTAAGATTCATAAAATCCATGTCAATGTCTTTCCAGGGAATATCGCGATTGAATTGTGTATGAAAATGTAACAACGGCTTTTGCAGGATCTTTAATCCTCCAATCCACATTTTAGCCGGAGAAAAGGTATGCATCCAGGCGATGATACCGATACAATTTTTTGTAGTGTTCGCTTCCTGGCAAAGACTATAGATTTCTTCGGGTGACTTTAAAACAGGTTTGAAAACTATTTTTACAGGAATTGAATCTGAACCAGCTAATGATGAGGCAATTCTTTGAGAATGATCCGCCACCTGCTTTAAAGTTTCTTCCCCGTACAAAAATTGACTGCCCGTTACAAACCAAGCCTCTAAGTTCTTTAAGTTTATCATTAGTTAATCGTTATCAGTTATCAGTTAATTGTTATCAGTTAATCGTTCTGTCCGTAGTATGAGTCGGGACCGTGTTTTCGTTCAAAGTGTTTTTTGATCAGTGAATCTTTGAGCCGGGGTGCATGGGGATTTATTTTTTCCGTCAAGTAAGCCATCTCCGCGATGGATTCAAGAACTGCGCTATTGTAAACAGCTTTCTCTGGTGTTTTCCCCCAGGTAAAAGGTGCATGATTTCCCACAAGGATCATTTCTACTTCTTCGTAGCTCATGTTGCGTTCATTCAGACAATTCAGAATTTGAAAACCAGTTTCATATTCATAATCTCCCTGGATCATATCATCACTCATGGGAGCTGCACATGGAATATCAACGGTGTTATGATCGGCGTGCGTGGTTCCGTAAATTGGAATATCACGTTGTGATTGCGCCCATGCTGTTGCATAGGTAGAGTGTGTATGGACGATGCCACCGATCTTCTCCCAATGCTTATACAAAACTGCATGCGTCTTTGTATCCGATGAAGGGCGAAGTTTTCCTTCAACAATCTTCCCCTCAAAATCTACAATGACGATTTTATCCGGTGTAAGATCATCATAAGGAACACCGCTGGGCTTAATAGCAAAAACACCGGCCTGACGATCAACAGCACTTACATTACCAAATGTAAAAAGTACCAATCCCAGTTTCGGAAGTTGCATGTTCGCAGCATATGCCGACTGTTTAATATGATCGAATTGGCTCATGAAAAATTTTCAAATGAATTAATCTTTTATACTGCGTATTCAGAAATGGCTGTCGCTGCTTGTTTTTCAAAAAAAGAACAAAGCGATTGATACTTCTTATAGCGTTGCGCATAGACATTTACCAATGATTTGTTCGGCTGATAAACAGCGTCAAATCCCTGGCCCATAGCATTCATAGCATCTTCCACGCGCGAATAAACGCCGGCGGCTGTAGCTGCAAACATCGCTGCACCGGCAGCACAAGTTTGTTCTGATTTATGAATTCGAATGGGCATGTTCATGACATCTGCCATGACCTGCATAATGTAAGGCGATTTCTTCGCCACACCTCCAAGTCCAATTAGTCCTTTAACCGGAACACCTTCTTTATTAAAGCGATCAACAATTGCTTTCGCTCCAAAGCAAGTCGCTTCCACCCAGGCTTTGAAAAGGTGAGGTGCATTGCTTCCGAGGTTTAGTCCGGTCAATGCGCCTTTTAATAACTGGTTTGCATCCGGAGTTCTTCGACCGTTTAACCAATCAATTGCCAATTCACTTTTTTCATCGATTGGCAGAGCCATCGCCTGTCGTGTCAATTCCGGAATCATCTTATCAAGCAATTCTCCTTTCAATTTTTCTTTTGTTGCCTGATCAATAGCGGACGACGACAATAATAAATTTTGTATCGGCCACGCCAGCACGTTCTTAAACCAAGCATAGGTGTCGCCGAATGCAGATTGTCCGGCTTCCAATCCTATCATTCCAGGAATAATAGAACCATTTACTTGCCCGCAAATTCCTTTCACCAATTTACCTTCTATATCTTGTACGGGTGCCACGAGCATATCGCATGTAGAAGTTCCCATTACCTTACTTAGATGATAGGGCTCTATCTGGCCGCCAACTGCCCCCATATGCGCATCAAAGGCTCCAACACCAACCACCACTTGTGTTGAGAGGCCGAGACGTTGTGACCATTCAGCACTTAATGTACCGGCAGGCTTATCTGATGTAAATGTATTTTTGAATAATCGTGAAGTAAATCCATCCAACAGGGGGTCAAGAGAAGCAAAGAAATTGTTAGGAGGTAATCCACCAAATTCTTCTGCCCACAATGCTTTGTGCCCAGCTGAACAAACACCTCGTTTCATTTGATGAACATCCTTCCCTCCTGTCAATAAAAATGGAATCCAATCGCAATGCTCAACCCATGAGTAACACGCATTTCTCACTTGCTTATCTTCCCGCAAAATATGAAGTAGCTTTGCCCAGAACCACTCCGAAGAATAAATGCCGCCTACGAATTGTAGGTAGTTAATATCGAATTTCTCAGCATGCGCATTGATCTCTCCTGCTTCCCTGGTGGATGTATGATCCTTCCATAATACAAACATGGCATTAGGATTCTCTTCAAATCCTTTGGTAAGCGCCAGGGGAGTTCCCGTTTTATCAACACCGACAGGAGAAGAACCGGTAGTATCAATGGCAATGCCTTTAATGGAAGATACTATCGAAGACCCTGCTTGTTTTACGCAATCTTTGATTGTTGCTTCAATACCCTCAACATAGTCGAGCGGATGTTGTCTGAATTGATTTTTTTCCGGGTTGCAGTAAAGGCCATCCCTCCATCGTGGATAATAAAATACAGAGGATGCTAGTTCCTGACCATTATCGGTCTGGACAATTACAGAGCGAACGGAATCTGTTCCGTAGTCTACCCCAATTACGAATGAAGCCATAAATTTCTATTCAATCGTTTTCAGGGAGCAATTTAAAAACTTTTTACAATATGTGTAGTAATTACATTTATAAATTTACGCAACATTAAAAGAGTTTGATTCAAGGCTGCTTTCTTCTTTTAAGGACTACTTCTGGATTACCTTAAAATATCAACAGGCAGAATATAAACTGGCTGGGGCTTTTTTTCTTCTGTTGTTTCGCCATCTCCCTGGCCAACAGATTGAACAAATAAGTGCAATTGCTTCTTCTCCTTCCAAAGTTCTGTATCATACGACGGTTCCCAGTCCTCAACCGAATAATCGGTAATATCTTCATATCGCCATCCAGCCTGGGTTAATTTCTTAACGGCCATTGAAACCTTGCTCCCTCTTTCCGCATCACGAAAGACAACGACTATTGTGGTTCCGTCAATAACAACTTGTGGCCGTGAGATAGGAATCTTTTTTGTTCCGCTTCCAGCCAAAGAGAACGAGGTTTTCCTTTCGCCAACCTGTTCGTGTTGCCATTTCGTTCCATCATGATATACCAGTTGATACTGCGGAATGGATGAACTTTGTTCTCTCCAATAAGTGGCAATAAAAGGATTGCCTATTTCATCAGCATATATCGATGTCTGGTTGATCAGATCACATGACTGTGGAATATAGAATGCATATTCGGCGCTCTTGGAAGTTATGGGCAACCTGTATTTCTCTCCCTTTGAGTTCTCCCATGTTTTACCATTATCCTTTGAACGGGCATAACACAGATCATGATTTGTTGATACATCGGGTGTCTCGCGCCACACCCATGAAAGATGAAGGGTGCCTTGCTTGTCCGTACAAAATTGCCAGTAGGCATTACGTTCACCTTCTCCATCGATAAGATTCTCCTGAACTCTGAACCACTTTTTTAATTTAACGTCATACCGGTTCATCATTAAATTTCCTCTCCCCGATTCACCACTGCGATATAAAAAAATCAAATCGCCGGAAGGCAACTTATGGAATTCGGGATACGTGATTTCATTTTCTTCATTACCAACCATCGTGAGTTTTGAAGTCAATTCCAGGGAACCAGGCTTAACACTTTTGCAATAGTTAAGCGGGTTGTTATGATGATCCCACGCCAGGTGAAGATATCCATCACCATCCACCATCATGCTTATTGAGTTGTGGGCATCCAATACATTACCCTTGTACCCGGTTTGCTGAACCGTCCATGCGCCATCCGGAAGATTGCGCTTAGCCAGTACGACATGACCTGACGAATCGTAATAGGAAACATATTGGATGTTGTTATGTGTAACAACTGAATTCTTTCGAAAGACAACAGCATTAACTGAGGTCTTCGCCCAACCATCGCCAACATAACTTTGCGCAAAGCAAACATTTGATAATAATACGATGAAAGGAAGAAGGAGATATCTCATTTTAAGTTTATTTTCTTTATCGCGCGAATGTGCATGGCAACTTCAGATGATGATGATGATTCTCCTGTTTCAACATAGCGTGATACGGAACCCTTGCACCTGGAACAATGGCCATCGAATATTATATCATTTGTATCATCGAGGTAAATTTTATAATTCTCAATCGCAGTTTGATCAGAACATTGGGCACAAAACACTGACTTCAAAATAGATTGTAACGATGGATAATTCTTGCCCATGATCAACTCAACATCTTCAGGTTGAATTTCAATTTCATTTTGTCTGTTCTTCCTTCGAAACACCATATATCTTAATAGTTAAGAAATCATTCAACTATTTGGGGAATTTATGTGCAGAAAAATACCCAAATGATTTCTCAAATACCTGAATTTCATATACAAAAATGATGGCAAAGAATTTGGGTTTTAGTGGATATAACAAACCACGTTTCTTATGAAAGCATTAGGCATATTTCTTTTACTATTTGGTCTTTCCGTTACCATTTTGGCCGGATTTCAAATTGCTAAGCTTAAGAAAGCTTCATCTTTCAATTCGGTAACAATAAGTAAGGAACGAGCACCAATTTATTGGGTCCCCGCTACGGGTAGCATATTAATTGTGGCCGGTATTGTTATAACAATTGCGGGCAAACTGACAAAACAAAACTTCTGAGTTCCGAAGATCAATCAAGCCTTACCTGGTCAAACTTTGGAACTATAAAGTGATGAATCACAAACGTTATTAGGTAAGCGAACGCGCAAATTGAAAAAAGAATTGCGTAACCCGCCGTTACATTTCCTTGTGCCGTGAACTTGTCAAGCATTTGTCCGCAGTAAATAGGAAAATACATTCCTCCCAGTGCACCGGCTAATCCTCCGAGTCCTACCACAGACGCAACCGCATATTTTGGAAACATATCTGAAACCGTTGTAAACAAGTTAGCTGACCACGCCTGATGAGCAGATCCTGCAAGTGATATCAACAGCACAGCCGACCAATCTCCCACAGAAGTAACTGCAAAGATGGGAAGGACGCATAATGCAAAGATGAACATACCTGTCTTTCGAGCTTTTGTAATTGACCATCCTTGCTTTGCGAGATAGCCAGTGATCCACCCTCCGAAAATACTTAGGACAGTGATGATTGAATAAATTGTAACGAGATGAACCCAACTGTCCTTAATATCTAACCCGCGTGTCTTTTTAAAATAATCAGGGAGCCAGATCAGAAAAAACCACCATACAGGATCGGTCATGAACTTGGCAACAATGAACGACCATGTCTGGCGATAAGTGAGCAATTTTAACCAGGAAGCTTTCTTCTGTTCATTACTTGATTTATCCTCAACATCGCTGTTGATGTGTTCTCTTTCAGCTTCATTTAATTTCTTGATTTTTTCGGGGACATTATACAGCGGATACCAAAATAGCAACCAGATAAAACCAGCAATACCCGCGAAAATAAAAGCCCACTTCCATCCAAGATAAAGTGCAATTGGTGGAACAAGAGCAGGAGCAATAATGGCACCTACATTAGTTCCTGAATTGAAAATGCTTGTAGCGAACGCACGTTCCTTTTTCGGAAACCAAAGTGCTGTTGACTTAATGGCAGAAGGGAAATTACCACCCTCTCCCAAGCCAAGTGCGATACGTGCAAGTGTAA
This sequence comes from uncultured Roseivirgaceae bacterium, assembly GCA_964521255.1. Classification (GTDB taxonomy): domain Bacteria; phylum Bacteroidota; class Bacteroidia; order Cytophagales; family Cyclobacteriaceae; genus ZC4RG29. Next base: position 143,703 of record CAZFRM010000010.1, on the reverse strand, counting down.
ATCCACGCACACTGCCTACAAGCGCGTGAGCTATTGCCGCAACACTCCATGCAGCAATGGAAACCGCATAGCCGACCTTTGTTCCAAATTTGTCAACAAACCACCCAAACAAAAGTAACCCGATACCATAAGCCCCCTGAAACGCCGAGTTAACGATTCCAAATTCTTCATTTGTCCAACCTAGTTCTTCATCTAAAATTGGCTTTATTAAAGAGAGAATTTGCCGGTCGATATAGTTGATAGTAGTGGCAAAAAATAACAACGCACAAATCGTCCAGCGATAGTTAGTCATTTTTTGGGCAGTCAATGTCTCCACGGTCTATGGGTTTAGGTTTATGATTGGTTTAAAACAAAGTCAATAGTCATTGGGGAAAATACTTTCTACTAATGACCAATGACCTGACATTTATTATCCTCTTATCTTTTTAATTACTTCCAACGTTTCGGCTACATTCTTTTCCAGCAACGGCCAGTTCTTTTCGGCCATGATTTCTTTTGTGAATAGTTGTGAACCCATTCCAACACACACCACGCCTGCTTTGAACCAGCCGGAAAGATTTTTTTCATTTGGTTCAACACCACCCGTGGGCATCAGTTGTAAACCAGGGACTACTGGCATCACAGCCGATACGAAGCCCGGGCCCAATACAGCGCCAGGGAATATTTTAATCACCTCTGCTCCGGCTTCTTTTCCAGTAACAATTTCAGTAAGTGTGGCACAGCCGGGAATCCACAAAATATCATGCTGTTTACAAACCTCCGCCATCGCTGGTTTAAGAATCGGTGAAACGATGAAGTGTGCGCCTGCATCAATAAATTTCTTTGCGGTCGCATTATCCATGATGGTACCTATGCCGAGAAGCAGATCGGGATATTGTTCAATATGTTTCAGAAGCTGCGTAAAAACATCAAAGGCATTTCCACCTCTGTTGGTAAATTCAAAAACCCTGACGCCTCCTTTATAGGAAGCATCGATCACTCCTTTGGCCACCTCTACATCTGCATGATAAAATACCGGAATCATGCCGGTGGATTTCATAGTACTCAGTACTTGTTGTTTGGAAAATTTTGCCATGATTTATTTTTTAACGCCACGAAGGCACAAAGACACAAGAAAAAAATAATTAACGTGATACTCGACCAGATGCATCGCCTTTCATAAGCTTTTCAACCTCCTCAACAGTAACCAGGTTGAAATCACCTTTGATAGTATGCTTGAGACAAGAAGCAGCTACAGCGAAGTTGAGTGCCTTTTGATCATCTTGAGGATATGTAATTAAGCCATAGATCAATCCACCCATAAATGAATCGCCACCACCTACACGATCCACAATGTGTGTGATCTGATACGTTGGCGCTTCGAATAAGTTTTTACCATTCCACAACACACCAGACCATGTGTTATGACTGGCGCTGATAGATCCCCTCAACGTGATGATAACTTTTTTTGCTTTCGGGAATTTCTTCATCAATTGCTTCCCTACAGATTCAAACGCTTCTCCTTCCACGTGGCCCTTCGTTACATCTACTCCTTCAGGCTTGATACCAAATACCATGTCGGCATCCTCTTCATTTCCGAGAATTACATCACAATGCTTTACAAGGCTTTCCATCACTTCGCCGGCAGTCTTGCCCCACTTCCAAAGTTTTGCTCTATAATTAAGGTCGGTTGAGATGGTGATACCTTTCTTTGCAGCAGCTTCACAAGCTTCCATACAAACTTCGGCAGCGCCTTCTGAAACGGATGGTGTAATGCCTGTCCAGTGAAACCAATCGGCGCCTTCAAAAGCTTTGTCCCAGTCGATAGCGCCTTTCTTTAATTTGGCAAAAGAACTTCCGGCGCGGTCATAGATAACTTTGCTGGCGCGGCTCACTGCTCCGCTTTCAAGAAAATAAATACCTACCCGGTCGCCTCCGCGGTGAATAAAATCTGTTTTGACATTATGCTTTCTTAATGTAGCGATGGCTGCCTCGCCAATATCATTTTTAGGAAGGCTGGAAGCGAAGTAAGCATCCATTCCATAGTTAGCAAGCGATACTGCCACGTTGGCTTCTCCTCCGCCATAGGTTGCTTCCAATTTGTCAGCCTGTGAAAAACGTAAAAATTCTGGCGTCGCCAGTCTGAGCATGATTTCTCCGAAGGTTACTACTTTAGTCATAGATTTATAGTGAATTGAAATTTAGTGCTGAACTTAATCAATTTGAATTTGCTCATCTAATACCTTTGCATTAATGGTTATTAAAATATCGATCAACTCGTTACAAATAAACAAAAAATGTCCTTATCTTGCGCAATCGATTGCGCAAGATAATAGTTTTACTTCTATGTCCAAGAAATTTTTAAAGATTCATCCTAAAGACAATGTCCTGGTAGCCTTGTCTGACCTTAAGGCCGGCGAACAAATATCTTATAATGGTTCCGTAATAACCCTACATAATGACGTACCGGCTAAGCATAAGTTTGTGACGCAAACCATGCCACCAGAAGAAGAGATTCGAATGTATGGTGTGCCCGTTGGTAAAGCTTTAACAACTATTCCATCAGGAGGAGTTATCACCACTCAAAATGTTAAACATAAAGCCGCCGACTTTGGTGGAAAAACTGAATCATTTTCATGGGCTCCCCCGGATGTGTCAAAGTGGAAGAATAAAACTTTTGATGGCTACCACCGACCTGACGGACAGGTAGGAATTGCCAACTACTGGATTGTTATTCCGTTGGTATTTTGTGAAAACAGAAACGTCGATGTGATTCGTGAGGCTTTTGAAAAAGAACTGGGTTTTGGAAAGACAGACCTTTATAAAGAGTACGTTCATGAACTTGTAAAACTTTACAAGGATGGTCAGATGGAAATGATAAAAACTCTGCCTCTGACGAATGGAAAAGCAAATGAGCAATCCCAACGCTTGTTTAAAAACATTGATGGGATTAAGTTTTTAACCCATGAAGGAGGATGCGGCGGAACCCGTCAGGATGCAGAAGCATTGTGTATGCTATTGGCTGGATATATTAACAATCCAAATGTTGCTGGAGCTACTGTGCTGAGCTTAGGTTGCCAAAATGCCCAGGTGGATATTCTGAAATCGAAACTTTCTGCAATAAATCCTGATTTTACAAAGCCACTAATCATTCTTGAGCAGCAGAAAGAAGGAACAGAACAGGAACTTATGGAACAGGCTATTCGTCAAACCTTCCTTGCCTTAATCGACGTAGACAAACAGCAACGCAAGCCTGCGCCGCTAAGTAAACTTAGTGTTGGACTGGAGTGTGGTGGTTCCGATGGTTTCTCAGGGATTTCTGCTAATCCTGCAATAGGTCATACCTCAGATCTTGTCGTAGCACTCGGCGGTGTTACTGTTCTTTCAGAGTTCCCGGAATTGTGCGGAGTAGAACAAGAGTTGATCAATCGCTGTGTCAATAATGAATCAGCAGAACGTTTTGTGAAAATCATGCGGGCTTATGCAGCCTCGGCGGAAAGAGTTGGTTCCGGTTTTGACATGAATCCCTCACCGGGAAACATTAAAGACGGACTGATTACAGACGCAATGAAATCTGCAGGCGCCGCCAAGAAAGGTGGTACCTCTCCTGTTACTGACGTGATTGATTATGGTGAGTATATAAAAAAGCCAGGACTTAATTTGTTATGCACCCCCGGCAATGATGTTGAAAGCACAACAGCTTTAGCCGGTTCAGGAGTAACCATTATGCTCTTTACGACGGGATTAGGAACGCCAACGGGCAATCCCATTGCTCCTGTTGTAAAAGTTTCCTCCAATACAAAACTTGCACAGCGAATGCCGGACATCATTGATGTCAACACCGGCGATGTTATCTCGGGTGAAAAAACAATTGAACAAAAGGGTGAAGAGATACTTGATTTTATAATTGAAGTTGCAAGCGGAAGAATCAAAACAAAAGCAACTGAACTTAATCAGGACGATTTTATTCCCTGGAAGCGAGGCGTGTCGTTGTAACCAGTTAGCCTTTAACAATTTCTTTTGGGTTCAAAATACCAAGGTTGTACGAATATCCATTTGTTCGGCTACCTGAAGGTGAGCTTTCAAAGAAAAGCCGACCTTCAAGGATGGCAGGATATTATATTCAATGGCATATCGCTGAAATACTGCATTTTCATTCGGGTAGTTTTTGTAGATATAAACACCCAAAGCCTGACTAAAATCAAAACGGCCAAAAAGGAAATGATGTCGAAAGAGGCCGGATAAAACCCATGGGCTGGATGCTTGTTGAGAAGAGTGCTCTTCCAGTGAACCATCTCTTGAGCCCTCCAACGCCAGACCCAATGAACTCATATATGACACCGGCTTATAAAATCCAGCTTGCAACCCGATTAGCAGTTTGCGCTGCTGACTTATCACAGACTCATTCACAGATCGGGAAGCCGTAAATCCACCAATGTAATATCGAAGCGAATGGTTGCTCATCCTGGTTTTTGCTCCTGGATGCAACGGGTACAAGTATGAATCCATCGTATATTCTGTGCCGAGGCCAATAGTAGGAAAGTTCATCCCTTTATTGGGCTGCCTGGTTCCTCCATTGGAAATGTGATTATAGTTGACAGAAAGGATGGCGGTCCATCTCGGGGTCACATGTGTTTTGATGTTCAGTCCGGCAAGCAGAATTCCACTTAATGGCTTGCTGAAGAAAAGGTTTTGCGGATTGGTGTCTGCATCATAGACTTTTGTAAGGTAAGAAAGTCCCATTCCTGCTCTTAAACTTGTTTCTATTCTTCCATAGCTAAGCTTAGGTTCGGCAAATAAGATGACATTCATACTGCTTCCTAACTCTTTGGAATTATTAAAATTAAAATAAGTCAAGGCAATTCCGATTTGACTATAACAATTGCAGGTGCTCCATGCATTTTGTGAGTATTTAAGGCGAGAGAGTTCCAACTGCACACCAAACGGATTTGAATTCGAGATACCGGCAATGTCCGTTGAATGAGGAATGATATATCCATAATATCCCTGTAAGCTTGCAAATCGCAAAGTGCTGTCTGATATCTGAGCGGTGGCTGTTTTACAAGCCAGGATCAGTGTAATAAAGAGCATCAATAAAACCCGCATCTCTTACTGATTTTATTTCGAAGCTGTGAAACTTAAGTCATTTAATCTGACGTACTACAAAGTCACAAATTTTTTTTCAATCTTGTTAAACACGAGTTGAAATTGAACAATAAATGGAAGCTCTATATAAAATAGCTAATCTATTTTTCTTCGTCTTCCATGTTGCTTTGATTTTGTTTAATCTTTTTGGCTGGATTTTTAAACCACTTCGAAAATGGAATCTTCTGACTTTAGGCTTAACGACATTTTCATGGGTTGGACTGGGATTTTTTTATGGATTTGGTTATTGCTTTCTAACCGACTGGCATTGGCAGGTTCGTGAGGAACTTGGTTATGCTATTACGTCTCACTCCTATATCCATTTCCTGATCACCACACTATTCCCCATTTCGATTTCTGAAAGGGTAGTAGACATTCTTACTGTAACTTTGTTTCTTGTCGCAGTTTGTCTGAGCTTGTATGCAAATGGATTTATCAAGATAAAAAGAGGATCTGTTTAAAAGTGCTAAACGCAAGGCAACCTGCAATTGGAGTTGGCTCGTACATCCAGCCGTTCCATTATGCATAAGCCAACTCGTAATTGGCAATACAATGTCGTTGAATTAATCGAAAGAAGTTATTACACAAAGCTCCCAAAGAAGCTCAGAGGCACACTAAGGCATTTCCTTTGTGTACCTCAGGTCTTCTCCGTGATTCTCTGTGCAATGGATTTCTTTAATTCAACGACATTGATTGGCAATACTAAGATCTATTGAACCTTTTTCAGCTTTTCCTTTACATACTCAATATACTTCTTTCGTTTATCCGGTCCCATAATAGCGTCCAACTGAACGCTCCTTCCTTCGGTAATAGATTTCGCATATTTCTCTTTGGCATCATCCGTTTTCGCATACCTGTTGATCCGATCCAGTGTTGAGAGGTAGCAAAGGTTTACATTATCAATATCGGTGAGTTGCTCCTCAGTCATACCCAGGGTATTTCTAAGATAATTCTGGTTATCCGCTCTGAATTCTTGTCCTTTTGAAATTTTTTCTTCCTTTGAAAGATTAGCCCACTCTTGAGCTTGCACCAAGTTGTTCGTAACTAAAATCATTGCGACCATTAATGTTTTCATAGTTGTTAATTTGTTTGGTGAGAAATGTGTTAAGAACCTTTCCAACAGAAAATAAAACACCAACCAACCAACTTCGTTCTTTCGAAGATGAGCTTTGAATTAATACAATTCAGAACAATGTTCTTACTTTTAGAAAAAGAGAAATTACCCTTAATTGCCCCTTAATCCAAGGAACTATGACTGTAACTCTCGTCCATGTTTACGTGAAGCCCGAGTTTATCGAAGCGTTTATCGAGGTCACACGTGAGAATCATGAAAACTCAATAAAAGAAACGGGCAACCTTCGCTTCGACATTTTACAGGATGCTCATGATAAAGCGAAGTTTGTACTTTATGAAGCCTATGCAAATGAACAGGCCGTTGCCGCACATAAAGAAACTCCTCACTATATAAAGTGGCGCGACACCGTTTCACCCTGGATGGCTAAACCGCGGGAAGGTGTAAAACATACCTTATTATTTCCTTCTGAAAAAGGATTTTCATTATGAATTCATTCAGTTTTGCAGCAACGCCCCAATTGCATTTTGGTGCGGGAAAAATTTCTATTCTTCCTTCACTGATAAAATCATTCGGTAAAAAAATTCTTCTCATCACAGGAGTAAGATCGTTTGATTCTTCATTCGGACCAAAGTTTCTTCATCAACTGGAATCAAATGACATCAGCCTCAATCGATACACCATTGATAAAGAACCAACGCCATCGATGATTGATTTATGCATAAGAGAGTTTTACTCTTCCAGGCCTGATATTGTCGTTGCCATTGGCGGAGGTAGCGTGTTGGACGCGGGGAAAGCAATAGCCGCTATGTTACCATTAAACCTGCCTGTAAAAGATTATCTTGAAGGAGTTGGAACAAAAACGCATCCGGGTATAAAAATTCCATTCATCGCTGTACCCACTACATCAGGTACAGGAAGTGAGGCCACAAAAAATGCAGTGCTGTCTGAAACAGGTGAAAGGGGTTATAAAAAATCATTGCGTCATAATAATTTTGTTCCTAATGCTGCCATCATTGATCCGGAGCTAACGCTAAGTTGTTCATCTTCTATTACAGCATCCAGTGGCATGGACGCGTTTACCCAGCTATTGGAATCGTATCTGTCAACAACTGCCAATCCAATAACGGATGCTCTGGCCTATGAAGGATTACAACGTATCTCCAAGTCATTGATAAAAACTTTTATGAATGGTGACAACCTTGAGGCCCGGACAGGCATAGCCCTGGCGGCTTATTTATCAGGCATCACATTAGCCAACGCAGGACTTGGTTTAGTACATGGCTTTGCTTCTTCCATTGGAGGGTATTTTGAAATTCCGCACGGCGTGATTTGTAGTTCACTAATGTCAGCAACTAATAAGGTGACCGTTAAAAAGTTGCGTATGAAGAAAATGAATGCTGAAGCTTTAACAAAATATTCATGCATTGGGAAAATGTTTTCCGGAGAGGAAAACAAGACTGAAGAGTATTACATTGACTTTCTGCTAAACACCATTGAGACCTGGACAAGAGAAATGAAAATTCCCACCTTGTCACAAGGCGGTGTAAAAAAATCTGATTTTGAAAGAATAATAGAGGTTACGGATAATAAAAATAACCCCATCAACCTTGATCGGGATGAGATGATCGAAGTTTTGGAAATGGCCCGTTAAGCGATCGGAAAATAAACTTATATTTGTCGCAAGGTTATCAGCATATGTTTGTGTTATTCTTAAAAATTAATGAATCGTTCAGACTCTCTTTTTCTCCTCTTCTTTTTATTTCTTCTCTCCTCCTCAGTCATTGCACAAAAGGCTGAAAAGATTGACAGTCTTAAAGCTGTCCTTTCAAACACAAAAACAGATACATCGCAGGTAGAGCTTTTACTTACAATCTCGATGACATACCAGAGCCTTCAAATGGATTCCTCAATGACGTATGCATTAAGCAGTCTGAAAAAATCCATTGCTCTTCGTTATACAAAAGGACAGGCTGATGCACTGCTCCAAATCGGTCGATTAAAGCGGGATCAGGACAATACTGTCGAAGCGTTGAATGAAATGTTTGTTGCGCTGAAGCTTTACCGCGAAATCAACGATCAGGTGCAGATAGCACATGCCTTAAATGACATTAGCATCATCTATGCTAATTCAGGTGATTATGAAAATTCTCTTAATTACTTTAAGCAGGCCCTTGAAATTTTTAAAGAGACAGGAGATGAAAAAGGTGAATCATATGCACTTAATAACATCGGGATTATTTACCAGGATAAAGGTGATGATGAAAAGGCCAGGGATTATTTCATACAATCACTTGAGATAAAACTGAAGAACAAGGATCTGTATGGCATTTCCCGTGGCTACACTAACCTGGGCTCTATTGCTGAAAATAATGAGCAATGGACGGATGCTCTGAAGTATTATTTAAAAGCTGACAGCATATATGCAGAAACAAATGACGTGCAGGCACAAGCAGTCAATTATGCAGCAATAGCCCGAGTGAAGGATAAACAAGGCAAACCTGGTGAGGCGAGAAAGTATGCCGCTATGGCATTTGAAAAAGGAAAAGAAGCAAAATCACTTTCAACGATGCTAAGCGTAAGCAAACTGTTAGCTGATTTAGAAGAGAAAAGAAATAATTACAAAGCCTCACTGGCCTATCAAAAGTTGTACAACAAGTTAGCGGATAGTCTGAATAACGAAACGCACCACGCCAAACTCGAAGAGCTTAAAGCAAAATTTAATGTTGAAGAAAAAGAAAGAGAAATAACGTTATTGAAAAAAGACAGAGAATTACACGCAGCATTAATAGAAAGAAAAAACATTATTACCTATTCCTTGCTGGGTGGAATTTTATTCATGGTACTGATATCAGGTCTGATCTATTACGCATACCATACCGTGGAGAGCAAAAGGAATAGCCTCGCCATTAAAAACAAGGAGATCGAACAACAAAAAAATGATCTGGATAAATTGAATAAAGAAAAAGACAGGTTCTTTTCCATTTTATCACATGACCTGCGTGCACCTTTAAGTGCGTTAAAAGGTCTTTCGCATTTGATAACAAATCATGGCGATGCCCTTACACCTGAGGAGTCAATTATGATTCGAAATAAAATTGATACTTCCCTTGATAATCTCACCGAGCTAATAAACAATATTCTGGAGTGGTCAATGGCATCTTCAAAAAAAAGAAAATGGACATTCGAAAAAGTCAATACCCTGGAACTTATACGTAAAAATATTTCACTCTATGAAAGTATCGCAGAAAGTAAGAGTGTCAACTTGATCCATCAACCTCAAAGTGAAGTATATGGTTACGCCGACTACCAGGCAATTGATACGGTGGTAAGGAACCTGTTATCCAATAGTATCAAATTCAGTCATGAAAATAAATCAGTCACAATTTCTGTATGCCAAACTGAAAATGCAGTTCACATCTCCGTCAGGGACGAAGGCATAGGTATACCATTGGATGTGCAGGAGAATTTGTTTACCCTGAATGGAAATACTAATCAGTTGGGAACCAATAATGAAAAGGGTGTTGGCATTGGTTTAACACTCTGCAAGGAACTTATGAAAGAAAATAACGGCGACATCCATGTAAAAAGTAAACCTGGAGAGGGAAGTGAATTTATTATTTCAATGCCGCTGCATATCGTATAACCATTGCAAGAAAAGTTTATCTCCTAATTCTCCACCAGTTCAATCACTCTTCTTGCCTGCAACACATGCCGCTGATTGTGCGCAATAACAAATTGAAAGACATCCCCCAATTTCATGCGTACAAATTTCAGAATAGAAACCGGTATTCGAATGGTGTTGAGGTCCGCTTGCCTTGCCTGTTGGATATAACTCAATAATAATTCCTGCTGATCAATAAACTCAGCCACAACAGCATGTGCGTTAATGTTACGGGATGGAATGTAATTTTTAAATGCCTTAAGCTTTCTCTTACCGGTTTGCGGATCCATCATTTTGGTAAAGTAATTTCCAAACCATGTACTTTTAAATGTATCACAAGAAGTTCCATTGTATGAGTCTAATCCCTTTTTAATCTGAGGCAAATAATATCTTCCATACCGGTTTAAATGTTCCAGGCATTGAGCAATACTCCAACCACCACCAGCCCCGGGTTCCAGTAATGTATTGTCATCCAGGTTTTGAAAAGTTTTGACTACCTCCTGGAGTTGAAGTTCAACTTGATTTTGCAGGGAATCTAAAAGCTTACTTTTATCAATAGATTTCATGTGCTGTGGCTTTAAAATTTAGTGTAAATTTCTCTATGTACACTGAAATTGATGTTGGTAAATGCCAAGATTCTTCGTTTTAATTCCTGATCTAAACCAATTACCAGAAAAAATTCATTCGCCTGCTTCATTTTTGACTTTCTGAATCAAAGTATTTCAGGTCAAAAATTGTCACGCTACCTGGGGGATTGACGAATTCTTTAAAGAACAATATTTTTCGTCAAGTAAATTTCAATTAACCTAAACACATACACATGCTTAAAAAAATACTACCGTGCCTATTCTCATCTCTTCTTTTTGTGATCGGAATAATTCATGCTACCGCTCAAGGCGTGATAACTACTCCCCGCACGCCAAGTCCGGGAGCAAAAGTTCAGCAAACCATTGGTATCTCTACCGTGACGGTGACCTATTCAAGGCCGTCGGTGAAAAGTCGTGAAGTTTGGGGAAAACTCGTTCCGTATGGCTGGAACAAAGAAGGATTCGGAAATGGAAACGAGGCTCCGTGGCGAGCCGGAGCAAATGAAAGCACTGTTATTGAATTCTCCCACGATGCCACTGTTGAAGGAAAATCTGTTCCTGCTGGTATCTATGGATTGTTCTTTGTTGTTAATCAGAATAACACCGGCGAAGTGATCATTTCAAAAGATCATCGTTCGTGGGGCAACTTTTGGTACGAGTCAACGCATGACCAGTTGCGAGCGCCAATTAAACTACGGGAGAATGCTCACGTTGAAATGCTGACCTATGAATTTATTAACCTTGATAAGAATTCAGGAGAACTGGTTTTGAACTGGGAGAAAAAACAATTCCCCATTAAAATTACTTTCGCAGTAGATGATCTTGTCATGGCCAATGCAAGAGAACAGTTGAAGGGACAAGTAGGGTTTACGTGGCAAGGGTATAACAGTGCAGCGTTTTATGCTATGCAAAACAAAACACACCTCGAAGATGGATTAACGTGGATTGACCAGGCCATAGCCCAGAATAAGAATTTCAATACGCTAAACACAAAAGCGGGTATATTAAAAGCGATGGGCAAAACAACCGAGGCTGATAACATAACAAAAGAAGCGCTCGCCATTGCCAATGAAGTAGAGTTGAATAACTATGGTTACCAGCTTGTGAATCAGCAGGACTATGCGAAGGCCATCGAAATTTTCACCTTGAATACGCAACGTTATCCCAAGAGCGCGAATAGCTGGGACAGTCTTGGTGAGGGCTATGCGCTTAAAGGCGACAAAGAAAATGCCATTAAGAATTTCAAAAAGGCTTTAGCGCTGAATCCAACAGAAAATGTGAAAGCAAACTCAGAAAAATATCTTAAGCAGTTTGGAGCATTATAATGCAAACAAACCCTCCAGGGGTTTAAAATCCTTGGAGGATTGTTCTTATTTTTTTTCTCTAACAATCCACTTATAAACTTTTGATCTTTCTAAAACTTATGCCGCACAAAAGCCTCCATCGCTTCATACTCAGCAAGTCCTAATTGATTGTATACAATAGCTGTGGCGTGATTCCGGTCTTCGGCGCGCATCCAGAATTCACGTTTATCGCTACCTGGAAACATTGCGCTGTCTTTTTGTGATTGATGTTTAAATACCGCGCGGCGTTTACGAAGTAGTTCTTCCGGACTAAGCGGAACGGCCATCTCTATCTGATCAATATCCCATTCCTGCCATGCTCCACGATACAACCATACCCAACAATCTTTCAACCACTCTTTCTTTTTCAGCCGGTTCAATGCTTCAAAAATTGCTGCGAGACAAACACGATGCGTTCCATGTGGATCGGATAAATCTCCGGCGGCATAAATTTGATGAGGTTTTACTTTCTCCAGCAGATCAACGATTAGTTTTACATCCTCTTCACTTATAGGTTTCTTCTTCACCAATCCTGTTTCATAAAATGGCATATCGAGAAAATGGATTTGTGAATCTGGAATACCAACGTAACGGCAACCTGCTTTCGCCTCCCCTCTTCTTATCATTCCTTTGATGGCAAGAATTTCTTTTGAATCAATCTGGCCCGGGCCTTTTTGCTTAAGCGACTGAACTGTTTTGTTATAGAACTTTTCACCATCTTCTTTACTCAGGCCGAATTGATCATTGAAATCACGTACAAAGTCAGCAAAGCGAATAGCATCATCGTCAAAAACAGCAATGTTACCGGAAGTCTGATAGGCAACATGCACTTCATGTCCCTGATCTACCAACCGAATGAAAGTACCCCCCATTGAAATCACATCGTCATCCGGATGCGGCGAAAACAATACCACACGTTTTGGAAATGGCGTTGCGCGTTCAGGGCGATGAGAATCATCGGCGTTGGGTTTTCCTCCCGGCCAACCGGTGATGGTATGCTGCAAGTAGTTAAACACTTTTATGTTTGCCTGGTAGGCTGATCCATATTCCGTTACAATGTCTCCCATTCCATGCTCCATGTAGTCATTGTTCGTAAGTTTCAACACAGGCTTACCTATTCGCTGACATAACCACACTACAGCCTTTCTTATTAAACGATCATTCCAGTCAACACTATCCAACAGCCAGGGCGTTTTCACGCGTGTCAATTCAGATGATGCTGCATCATCAAGCACTACAAAGCAATTCGTATGTTTTTGCAGGAAGGATGAAGGTATCTGGTCGGTTATTTCATTTTCTACTGCTTTCTTGATCACAGCCGCCTTTCCTTCACCCCAGGCCATCATGATAACACGTTTGGCCTTCAGAATACTGCCTACCCCCATCGTGATTGCCTTTCTCGGAACATTTTCATCTCCAAAGAAATCACTGGATGCATCAATCCTGGTTACCTGATCCAAAGTAATCAGGCGTGTTAGTGATTTTTCAGAAGACCCGGGTTCATTAAACCCAATGTGACCTGTGCGTCCAATTCCTAATACCTGTAAATCAATTCCCCCTAACTGTTCTATCTTTTTTTCATATCCGGTGCAAAATTCAGATACTTTTTCTTTTGGCAAAGTACCATCCGGTATGTTAATGTTCTCCTTCGGAATATCAATGTGGTTGAAGAGATGCTCGTTCATGAACCGCACATAACTCTGCAGTGCATCGGGCTGCATCGGGTAATACTCATCAAGGTTGAACGTATGTACATTCTTAAAACTCAAACCATCTTTTTTATGCATCTTCACAAGTTCTGCATAAACGCGTGTGGGTGTTGAACCGGTAGCTAACCCCAACACACAAGGTTTTCCTTCCAATTGTCTTATTTTGATAACAGAAGCAACTTCATGCGCTACGAAAAGAGAGCCTTCTTCAGAATTTGAAAAGATTTTAACCGGGATTTTTTCGAAGGATGTCAAATCATTGTTCATATTTTTGATTGGTTATACGATGTTGAAGATGGAGTTTCAAAGTTATTTAAAATGTGCAAAATTAAGCTGTGTTATCGGTAACATTTTTTATGAAAACGTTTAGAACCCAATTAAAAGCAAGTGTGTCAAAACACACAAGCGTATTAAATTCCAAATTCCTGACGATAGGGTCTTGCTTTGCTGAAGCGATCGGCAAACAACTCGTTACACACAAAATACACACGGCCGTAAACCCATTCGGTGTTATATACAACCCCCACTCCATTCATAAGGTTATAAAGACTACACTATATAATGAAGCTCTTCCCGATCACTCTTTCGTTGAATACAACGGACTTCATTTAAATTATGATTTTCATTCATGCTTCTCTTCTCCTGAAAAAAAGGAGCTTACTAAAAATCTTCTGGAAGTCATTGGAGCAAATCATTACTTTCTCAAAGATGCATCAACGATCATTATAACTTATGGAACGGCATGGGTATATGAAAGAAATGATACCGGAGAAATTGTAGCGAACTGCCATAAGATCCCTGCTGAACATTTTACCAAATCGCTGCTAAGTCAAAAGAAGATTATTGAATCGTTTGACGAATTGTATAAAGCGCTTAAAACCTTTAATCAATCGTTGAATATTATTCTCACGGTAAGTCCGGTGAGACACATTAAGGATACACTCGAATTGAATACCGTGAGCAAATCTGTACTACGGCTTGCGTGCCATTCCTTAGCAGAAACTTATAGTGATGTAGCGTACTTCCCGGCGTATGAGATAATGATGGATGACTTGCGTGATTATCGTTTTTATAAATCTGATATGATTCATCCCACCGAAGAAGCGGAAGAATATATTTGGGAAATATTTGTGGATCGGTATTTTGATGAAAAGGCAAAGGATTTTTTCAGCCAATGGAAAAAAATTATAGCAGCATTAAATCACCGCGCGTTCCATCCCGCATCAACAGCTCACCAGTCTTTTTTGAAAGAAACGCTTAACTCATTAAATGAACTTAAAAAACTTGTAAATGTTGACAAGGAAGAGATACTCATAAAATCACAGTTGTTATGATTAGTAAGGCCAAAATATTCATCGAAGTATGAACAAAGCTATGGCAGCGCTGGTCATAATCTTATCCGCTATCATTAATCTACAGGACTCTATACCCATGCAAACAAATCAACTACATACCAATCGCCTGATTCATTCAACCAGTCCTTACCTTTTACAACATGCGCATAACCCGGTTGACTGGTACGAATGGAGTGAAGAAGCATTCACAAAAGCAAAGGAAGAAAATAAACCCATCCTCGTAAGCATTGGTTATTCATCATGTCACTGGTGTCATGTAATGGAACGGGAGTCGTTTGAAAGTACAGACATCGCGCAGATCATGAATGAATTTTTCGTTTGCATTAAAGTAGACAGAGAAGAACGTCCTGATGTTGATCAGATATATATGGAAGCTGTTCAGGCTATGGGCATTAATGGTGGCTGGCCGTTGAATGTGTTTCTCACGCCAGATCAAAAACCTTTTTACGGAGGTACATATTACCCGCCCCGGCAATGGGCGCAGGTGCTCACGAACATTAACAAAGCTTACACTTCAAACAGAAAAGAGATTGAAGATGGAGCGGAAGAGTTAAAGACTATTCTTTCAAGGAGCGACCTGGAACGCTTTAAACAAAACGCAACAAAAACTGAACTTGAGCATGATCTGAAAGAAATTTTTTCAACGCTCTCACCGAAATTTGATACTACCTGGGGTGGAATGGATAAAGCACCGAAATTTGTGATGCCTTCCACATGGCTTATGCTACTTAGACACTACTACCTTACAAAAAATAAAGCTGCTTTAGATCAAATAACCCTTACGTTGAAAAGAATTGCTATGGGTGGAATTCACGATCAGGTGGGTGGAGGGTTTGCACGCTACTCTGTTGATGGACACTGGTTCGCTCCACATTTTGAAAAAATGTTATATGATAATGCGCAGTTGATGAGTTTGTATGCTGAAGCTTATTCGCTCACAAAAGATGAGGAATTCAAAACGATAGTCCAGGGTATTTACGAATGGCTTCAAAGAGAAATGACGAGTGATGAAGGAGGATTTTACTCAGCTTTGGATGCCGATAGCGAAGGAGTGGAAGGAAAGTTTTACGTATGGAAAAAAAGCGAACTGGACGCAATACTTGGAAGCGACAGCAATCTCTTGTCAGAATACTTTACAGTGAGCGACACAGGGAACTGGGAACACGGCAACAACATTCTAATGCGTGATAAAACGGATATTGTTTTTCTGAAAGAGAAAAATATCAGCACAGAAGAATGGAAGAAAATTTTGGATGCTGCCAAAGCGAAATTGTTAAAAGTTCGTGAGCAACGCATTCGTCCCGGGCTGGATGACAAGATCATCACATCATGGAATGCTATGATGACTACCGGACTGACTGACGCATATCGCGCTACCGGAAACGAATCTTATCTTGAAGCCGCTAAAAAAAATATGCGCTTCCTTGACGATGAATTGATTCAAGGTGATAAAATACTCCGTTCTTTTAAAGGCAAACCATCCCGCACGCAAGGCTTCCTGGATGATTACGCTTTTGTCATTCAGGCGTATGTCAATCTATACCAGGTTTCATTTGAAGAAGATTATCTTGAAAAGGCAAAGGAGTTAATGGAATTCTCATTGGACAATTTCTTTGACAAAAAGGAAGAATTCTTTTTTTATACACATGAGGGAAATGAAAAATTGATTGCCAGAAAAAAAGAAATTTTTGATAATGTTATTCCGGCATCCAATTCCGTAATGGCAAGAAACCTTTTCTATTTAGGTACAATCCTGGATAAAAATGATTGGAAAAAATTATCATCAGATATGAGCCAATCGCTTTCCACTATTATTCTGAGTGAACCTAACTACATGTCGAACTGGGCGATGGCATTGCTTGAATCAAAACAACCTATGGCGGAAGTAGTTTTCATCGGAGATGATGCCAATATGATTCGTAAGGAATTTCACGCGCACTATCATCCCTTCTCAATCGCGATGGGATCTACGTCACAAAGCTCTCTTCCTTTGCTAGAGGGAAAAACTACATTGGGAAATAAAACTACCGTGTATGTTTGTTTCAACAAGACTTGTAAGTTACCGGTGCATAGTGCGGAGGAAGCGGAGAAGCAGTTGTTGGTTGGGGAGAGTAGT